>NZ_JBKIXC010000004.1:0-627584 GCF_046604225.1 Hydrogenophaga sp. RWCD_12 | reverse complement strand
GCCCTGCACCGCCACGCTGCTGGCACTCGACGCCAGCTGGCTGGCCGTGCGCGCGTTGTCCGCGTTCTGGCGGGCGGTCGAGCCCAGTTCTTCCATCGAAGCCGAGGTCTGCTCCAGCGCCGAGGCCTGCTGTTCCGTGCGGCCGGACAGGTCGGCGTTGCCCTGCGCGATCTCGGCGCTGGCGGTGGAGACGCTGTCGGCCCCCTGACGCACGTCGGCCACCACCTGGGACAGGGCCGTCTGCATGTCGTTGAGCGCGATCAGCAGCGGCGAGAACTCGTCGCTGCCAACGTCGGCCCGCGAGCCGGTCAGGTCGCCGTCGCGCACCCGTTCGGCCACGGCCTGAGACACCGACACCCGGCGGCGCAGCGACCGGCCGACCCATACCGAGACCCCCATCATCGAGGCCACGATTGCGGCGACGATCACCAACAGGGCCGTCGAGGTGGTCGTGGTGCGGGACTCGATGTCCTGGATCTCGGCCGTGAGGGAGCTCTGCTGGTACTTGACGCCTTCGTCCAGCAGCTTGAGCAGTTCGTTGCGGGCCGGAATGGTGTGGTCGACCAGGAACGCAAACGCGGCGTCCTTCTGTCCGGCCTGAATCAGCTTCAAATTGCCTTCGCCGACCATCCAGAACTTCGACAGAACCGGCGGGATGGCGGCAAACTGGGCCTTGCCCTTCTCGGTGAAGAGCGACTTTTCGTACTTGCCGAGGGTTTCGGTGATGACGGTGCGCTTGGCCTGGATGTCGGCCAGGGCAGCGTCCCGCTCCTCGGGCGTGCGGGCCAGGATCGCGTGACGCAGTTGCAGAGACACCCGTGTGATCGCGAGTTCGACGTCTGCAATGGCCTCCAGCTGGGGCACGCGCACCGATTCGGTCTGCTTGGCCACCTCTGCGACGGTGTGAAGATTGACGTAGACAAACGCCGCTGCCGTCGCCAGGGCGATCGACACGCCGAGGTTGAGCGCCAGAAGCCGGGCTGAAATGCCGAAGCTGAATTTCATGGCCATGTTGAGTTCCGATGAATTCCTGAGAAAGTTCCGCCGCAACGGAGGGGGTTGCCCGGGACGTGGAAACGGAGCGGGCCTTTCCGCACTATCGGCGTTTCCACCCGAACCTGAAGCCGGAAAATGGCGCGAATTCGGGCTGCAAATGAGTGCTTTGGCATCACCAGCGGGCGCTGGGACGGGGGTCGCGCAGGCATCCCCGGTGCGGCACTGCGTCTGTTACAACGGCGCCATGGACCTGCACACCGCCCTCACACCGACCCCTGCCATCGACAGCGACCATCCGACCGTGCGCGCGTTCGCCGAGCAACATGGGCAGGGCGGCTCCGAGCGCGAACGCGCGATCTCGCTCTATCGGGCGGTCCGCGACGGCCTGCGCTATGACCCCTACCGCATCGACCTGTCATTGACGGGCATGAAGGCCAGCACCGCGCTGGCGCAGGGACACGGCTGGTGCGTTCCCAAGGCGGTGCTGCTGGCGGCGGTGGCGCGCGCGGCCGGCATCCCGGCCCGGCTGGGATTCGCCGATGTGCGCAACCACCTCTCGACCGAGCGGCTGCGCCAGACCATGAAGACCGATGTGTTCGTCTGGCACGGCTACACCGCGCTCTGGATCGACGGCGCCTGGCGCAAGGCCACGCCGGCCTTCAACCTTTCGCTGTGCGAAAAGTTCGGCCTGCTGCCACTGGAGTTCGACGGCGTGAATGACTCGCTCTACCACCCGTTCGACCAAGCGGGGCAGCGGCACATGGAATATGTGAACGAGCGCGGGCAGTTCGACGACCTGCCGCTGGAGGCGATCCGCGCCAGCTTTGCCGAGGTCTACCCGACCTGGCTCCCCGAGGCAGGTGACGCAGACTTCGCGCGCGACGCCCAGCGCGAGCATCCGCGCTGACCGCCCCGCCGCCGGGTCAGCTGGAGAACTTGAACACCGCCGTGCTGGCCATCAGATTGGGCAGGAAGCGCACTTCCTGACCTTCCTGAAGACCAAAGCCGTCGTCGATGGCCAGGCCGCAGCTGCGCGCCAACACCTCGAAGTCGGCGAAGGTGCCGACGCGGATATTGGGTGTGTCGTACCACTGGTAGGGCAGGCGCTTGGTCACCGGCATGCGGCCCTGCAGCACCGCCAGCCGATTGGGCCAGTGGGCGAAGTTGGGGAACGCGACGATGCCGATGCGGCCCACGCGCGCCGTCTCGCGCAGCATGGTTTCGGCGTTGCGCAGGTGCTGCAGCGTGTCGATCTGCAGCACCACGTCGAAGGCGTCGTCACCGAACATGTTCAACCCGTCTTCGAGGTTGAGCTGCAGCACGTTGACGCCGCGGCGGATGCAGGCGTGCACCTTCGCGTCGTCGATTTCGACACCGTAGCCGCTGCACTGGCGCGTGGCCTGCAGGTGGGCCAACAGGGCGCCGTCGCCGCATCCGAGGTCGAGCACGCGCGAGCCCGGCGGCACCAGACGGGCGATGGATTCCAGCAACTGGTGATCGCTCATTGCAAACCCCCGGCCACGGTCTGTTCGAAATAGGTCCGCACCGCCGCGTGGTAACGCGGGTCGTCGAGCAGGAAAGCGTCGTGCCCGTGCGGGGCGTCGATCTCGGCGTAGCTCACGTCGCGCCGGTTCTCCAGCAGGGCCTTGACGATCTCGCGGCTGCGCGCCGGCGAGAAGCGCCAGTCGGTGGTGAAGCTCACCAGCAGGAATTTGGCCTTGGCGCGCGCCAGCGACGCGCTGAGGTTGCCGTCGAATTCGCGCGCCGGGTCGAAGTAGTCGAGCGCGCGGGTGATCAGCAAATAGGTGTTGGCGTCGAAGTACTCGCTGAACTTGTCTCCCTGGTAGCGCAGGTAGCTCTCGATCTGGAACTCCACATCCTGTGTGGAGTATCTGTACCCCCACACTCCCCCGCTGCGCGGGTCGCTGCCCCCCAAGGGGGCTGCCCCGCCTTGGGACGGCCCGGCGGCAGGGCGAGCGTCGTTGGCCAGCTCGCCGTCAAGATCAGCGGGTTTGAGCATCCGGCCGAACTTCTCGTTCATCACATCGTCGCTCAGGTAGGTGATGTGTCCGATCATGCGGGCGATGCGCAGGCCGCGGCGGGGCAGGGTGCCTTCACGCAGGTAGTGCCCACCGTGAAAGTCGGGGTCGGTCACGATGGCGCGCCGCGCCACTTCGTTGAACGCGATGTTCTCGGCCGTGAGATTGGGCGCGCTGGCCACCACCACGGCGTGGCGCACGCGGTCGGGGTACTGCAGCGTCCATGAGAGCGTCTGCATGCCGCCCAGGCTGCCACCCATGACGGCAGCCAACGTCTGGATGCCCAGCACGTCCAGCAATCTGGCCTGTGCGTTGACCCAGTCTTCCACCGTCACCACCGGAAAGTCGGCGCCCCAGGGCTGGCCGGTCGCGGGATTGGTGTGGGTCGGGCCGGTCGAGCCGAAGCAGGAACCCAGGTTGTTGACGCCGATGACAAACCAGCGGTCCGTGTCGACCGCCTTGCCCGGTCCGATCATGTTGTGCCACCAGCCTTCGCTGCGCGCGAGCGGCTGGCCGTGTGCGTCGGCGTGCCAGCCCGCCACATGGTGGCTGGCGTTGAGCGCGTGGCAGATCAGGATGGCGTTGGACCGGTCGGCATTGAGCGTGCCGTAGGTTTCATAGACCAGCTCATAGGCCGGCAGGACCGCGCCGCTCCTGAGCGGCAGAGGCTCGGCGAAACGCTGGGTTTGTGGCGTGACGATCACGGTGATGCACCTCGGGGCGGGCAAGGCCCCCAAAAACAGAAATCCCGGTGCCGCAAGGTGCGAGACCGGGAGTCCCCCCTTTAGCGGTATTTGTAAAGCGCCCGCAATCCGGACAAATCGGCGCTGGGGGACAGTATAGAGGGAAGGCGCCGGCGGCAAATCGGGAAATGGGAGCCCGAACCGGTCATCCCCGGTGTTGCTTATGCGCACCGGCACGCCAGAAGGCTTGACGCCTCCCCAAAAAAGTTACTTGCAAACTGGCAAACGGCGCATAATGAACTGGCAGGCGTCCAGAACGTCGGCAAATCAAGTGATCGGTTGGTTTCGCGTGCTACAGGTTTGTTTGCTGCCGGGGCTCCATCGCTATTTTTCTCAGTGTCACTAGGAGTCCCTACGATGGGCAACAAACTGTACGTGGGCAACCTGCCCTATTCGGTGCGCGATGAAGACCTGCAGCAGGCCTTCGGCGCCTTCGGCTCTGTCAACAGCGCCAAGGTCATGATGGAGCGCGACACCGGTCGTTCCAAGGGTTTCGGCTTTGTCGAAATGGGCAGCGATGCAGAAGCACAAGCCGCCATCACCGGCATGAACGGCCAGTCCCTGGGCGGTCGCAGCCTGGTGGTCAATGAAGCCCGTCCGATGGAACCCCGCCCCCCCCGCACCGGCGGTGGTGGTTTCGGCGGTGGCCGTCGTGAAGGCGGTTTCGGCGGTGGCGGTGGCGGCGACGGCGGTTTCCGCAGCCCCTACGGCAATGGCGGTCGTCGCGAAGGCGGCGGCGGCGGTCGCGGCGGCTACTAAGCCCTTGCGGACCGGTCCGGCCCTCGCGCCGGACACCAAAAAGCCCCTCGATGAGGGGCTTTTGTTTTTTGCGGCTTCGTTAGAACAAGCGGCTGCTGCTCAGCCGGAACGCCCTTCGCCTTGACGGTGCTTGCGCGGACGACCCGCCAAAAGCTTGTCGTAAAGCGGGTTGGGCAGCAGGCGCAGCAGCTTGGCCACCACCCCCATCTGCCAGGGAATGACGCGATAGCTGGTGCCCGCCGCAATGGCCTCGAAAGCATGGTCTGCGAATGCCTGTGGCGTCAACAGGAAGGGCATCTTGTAGCGGTTCTGCCGGGTCAACGGCGTGTCGACATAGCCCGGCAACAGGGTCACCACGCGCACCCCACTGCTGCGCAACTCGCCACGCAGGCTCTCGCAATAGGCCACCACCGCCGCCTTGCTCGCGCAATAGGCGCCGTGCCCGGGAAGACCACGGATGGCGGCGACGCTGGCGATTCCCACCAGCCGGCCAGAACCCCGGGTTCGCATGGCCTCGACGAAGGGATGAAAGGTGGCTGCCAGTCCGGTGTTGTTGGTTGCGAGGGTCTTGGCCAGCACATCGAGATCGCCCCGCTCAGCCGTGTCCATACCGATGCTCACACCGGCATTGGCCACCACCACGTCCGGCACCCCCATTTCAGCAAGACAGCCTTGACCTGCCGCCACGATGCTGTCGATGTCGGCGACATCGGCGCGGTACACCCTGCACCGCCGGGCATCCCAGCCCTGCGCGTCGGCCCAGGCCTGCAGCTCTTCGCTGCGGCGCGCAACCAGCGCCAGCCGCCAGCCGGCCTGCGCGAAACGCTGGGCCAGCGCCTGCCCGATGCCGCTGGATGCACCGGTGACGAACAGCAGCGGTGCGGCGCTCATGGGCGCGGCGCGAACGCGGCCTTGACCCGTCCGGTGAGTTCGGCCACGCGGGCATCGCCGTGATAGTCGAGCGTGTCTGCGGTGATCTGGTCCAGCCCGCGCACCAGTACCACCGGCTTCTCGGAGGAAATGTGTTCCGGATCGGTGACCACGCGCAGCTGCTCGCCATGGAATTCGATCCGCGGCAGCGGTTCGCCGCGCGGTCCGCGGCTCGCCTGGCGCACGACCGCCGCGTCACCTTCGAGCAGGAACTCGGTGCCGGCGTCGTTGCTGGTGATCTGGCGGGCGGTGGCGGTAGACAGCTGCCGCTGCGGCCCGAACGAGCGGATGCGCGCGGCATCCACCACCATGGTGCCGGTATCCGGGTGATGGCGGGCCTCGGAACCATAGAGCTCGGTCTTGAGCGCACCACCGGGCTCGAACACCTTGACCGAGAAACGGCGCATGAAATAGTCCGGCTCGTGCGTGACTTCAGGCGCCGGGCCCTGAGTCTCGGGCTCGGGAGTGGCGCGCAGCAGCCAGTAGGAAGCCAGTGCCATCAACAGCATCAGCAGCACCGGCAGGTAGATGGAAAGGCGGTCCCACCAGCGCGCGAAGCGGCGGCGCAGGCCATGCCGTGGCGCAGGAGTGTCCATCGCGGCGGTCATGTTCACCGGGCGGCCTCCGCCAGCTGGGCCGCATACACACCTTGCGCCGCCAGCAACAGGTCACACAGTTCGCGCACGGCACCCGCTCCGGGCAGGGCGCGGGTCACATGGTGTGCCACCGCCAGCACCTCCGGATGGGCCGATGGCGGCACGCAGGCCAGTGCCGCACGCCGCAGCATCGGCAGGTCCGGCCAGTCGTCGCCCATGGCCGCAGCTTGCGACCAGGCCAGACCCAGTTCTGCCAGGATGGCTTCGGCGGCAGGCCGCTTGTCCTCCGTGCCAAAGCGCGTATGGGTCACACCCAATGCGCCCAGGCGCGTGCGCAAGGCCAACGAATCGCGGCCGCTCACCACCGCGGGCGTGATGCCGGCACGCTGCAATTGCTTGATGCCGTGGCCGTCCAGCGTGTGGAAACGCTTGAGCGTCTCGCCCCCTTCGCTGAAGTACAGGCCGCCATCGGTCAGTACCCCGTCAACGTCGAAAAACACCACGCGCACCGGCTGCGCCCGCAGCAACAGCTCGGGGTCGAAGTTCAGCGCGGGGCGCAGGGGAGGCAGATCGGAAGACATCCGGCAATCGTAACGGGTGGTCAGATGACTTTCGCCCGCATCAGGTCGTTGCTGTTGAGAGCGCCCACGAGAGCGCCGGTTCCATCGACGACCAGCACGCTGGTGATCCGGCTGGCTTCCATCAGGTCCGCAGCCACCACGGCCAACGCGTCGGCAGCGATGGTGCGCGGATTGGCGTGCATCACTTCCCGGGCCGTGAGGGTGCGCAGGTCTGTGCTGCTGCCGGATCTTTCGATCAGCCGGCGCAGGTCACCATCGGTGAACACGCCCAGCACCTGCCGGTCGTCGCCGACCACGGCACTCATGCCCAGTCCCTTGGCGCTCATCTCTCGCATCAACTCCATCAGCGAGGCATTCTGGTTCACCCGGGGCACATCGTCGCCGCTGCGCATCACGTCGCTGACGTGGGTCAGCAGCTTGCGTCCGAGCGAACCGCCCGGGTGAGACCGCGCGAAGTCGTCGGCCTTGAAGCCGCGCGCGTCCAGCAGGGCCACGGCCAGCGCATCGCCCAGCGCCAGCTGTGCGGTCGTGCTCGCGGTCGGCGCCAGGTTGTGCGGACAGGCCTCCTTGGCCACCGCGGTGTCCAGCACCACGTCGGCGTGGCGGGCCAGGGTCGAATCGGCTTTGCCGGTGAACGCGATCAGCGGCACGCCCATGCGCTTGATCAGCGGCAGGATCGCGCTGAGTTCGTCGCTTTCGCCGCTGTTGCTGATGCCCAGCACGATGTCGACCGGCGTGATCATGCCCAGGTCGCCGTGGCTGGCTTCGGCCGGGTGCACGAACATCGCCGGCGTACCGGTAGAGGCCAGCGTGGCCGCCAGCTTGCGGCCGATGTGACCACTCTTGCCCATGCCGGTGACGACCACCCGACCCTGACATCCCAGCAGGCAGCGCACCGCGTCAGCGAAGCGCCCGTCCAGCCGGCCGGCCAGCGCCGTCACCGCCTCGGCCTCGATCTGCAGCGTCTCGCGCGCCATCGCGAGCACGCGCGCGGTCTCGAAAGGAATTGCCTTGCTCATTGGTTGATTATCGCCGTCGACCTGCCGCTAACATGGGGCCATGAATTCGCTGGACATCACGCTGCTCTACCTGCTGGCCGCCGTGCTCGGCGTGGTGGGCTGCCGCATGCTCAAGCTGCCACCGATGCTGGGCTACCTGGTGGTCGGCGTGGTGATCGGCCCGAACGCGCTGGCGCTGGCCCAGGACTCGGCCGGTCTGCGACACCTCGCCGAGTTCGGCGTGGTGTTCCTGATGTTTGTGATCGGGCTGGAGTTCAGCCTGCCCAAGCTGCGCGCGATGCGCCGCCATGTGTTCGGCCTGGGCCTGTCTCAGGTCGTGCTCACGGTGACTCTGACCACGCTGGCATCGCTGGCGCTAGGGTGGCTGCTGCCGCGCTGGTGGAAGATGGAATGGCAGATGGCGCTGGCCCTGGGCGGCATCATGGCCATGAGCAGCACCGCCATCGTGGTCAAGATGGTGGCCGAGCGGCTGGAGCTGGAGTCCGAGCACGGCAAGCGGGTGGTGGGCATCCTGCTGTTCCAGGATCTGGCCGTGGTGCCGCTGCTGGTGCTGATCCCTGCGCTCGGATCGCCGCCGGACGAGCTGTTCAAGTCGCTGGGCATCGCCCTCTTCAAGGCGGCTGTGCTGCTGGGCATCCTGCTGACCGGTGGTCAGCGCCTGATGCGCTGGTGGCTGACCCTGGTGGCGCGGCGCCGCAGCGAAGAGCTGTTCATGCTCAACCTGCTGCTGATCACGCTGGGGCTGGCATGGCTGACCGAGCACGCGGGGCTGTCGCTGGCGCTGGGCGCCTTCGTGGCAGGCATGCTGATCTCGGAGACCGAATACAAGCACCAGGTGGAGACCGACATCCGGCCCTTCCACGACGTGCTGCTGGGCCTGTTCTTCATCACCATCGGCATGATGCTGGACTGGCGTCTGGTGATCGAGCGCTGGCCGCTGGTGCTGCTGCTGTTCACCCTGTCGCTGGGCTTCAAGATCGCAATGATCACCGGCCTGACGCGCGCCTTCGGCGCACCGATGGGCACCGCGCTGCGAACCGGCCTCTACCTGTGCCAGGCGGGTGAGTTCGGCCTGGTGCTGCTGACGCTGGCCGGCCAGCACGAGCTGGTGCCGCCGCAGCTGTTCAACCCGGTGCTGGCGTCGATGGTGATTTCGATGCTGACCACGCCGTTCATCATCCTGTATGCCAACGACATCGTCACCCGCGTGGTCGGTAGCGACTGGCTGATGCAGTCGGTGCAGATGACCAGCATCGCGCGCAAGTCGATCAACGCCGACAAGCACGTGATCATCTGCGGCTACGGGCGCTGCGGCCAGAACCTGGCGCGGCTGCTCGAAGCCGAAGGCATTCCCTACATGGCGCTGGACCTGGACCCGGACCGGGTGCGCCAGGCTGCGGCCGCTGGCCATTCGGTGGTGTTCGGCGACGCGGCCAGGCTGCAGGCACTGATGGCGGCCGGCCTGCACCGCGCCAGCGCGGTGGTCATCACCTACATCGAGACCGCCAGCGCGCTCAAGGTGCTGCACCACGCGCACGAGCATGCGCCGCAGGTGCCTGTCGTCGTGCGCACCATCGACGACCTGGACGATGCCAAGCTGCGCGCTGCCGGCGCGACCGAAGTGGTGCCCGAGGCGATCGAGGCCAGCCTGATGCTGGCCAGCCATGCGCTGGCACTGGTGGGCGTGCCGATGCGGCGCGTGATCCGCGTGGTGCAGGACCAGCGGGACGCGCGTTACAACCTGCTCAAGGGCTACTTCCATGGCGCCGACGACGACGGCGTCGAGGAGGCCGAGCACGAGCGGCTGTCGACCGTGACGATTCCGGCCGGAGGGCGCAAGGTGGGGCGTGCGCTGGGCAGTGTCGCGCTCGACGCCATGGGCGTGCGCGTGGCCAGCCTGCGCCGCGCCAACGGCCGCAACGCGCCGTTCGACGACGACACGGTGCTCGAAGGTGGCGACACCTTGGTGCTCAGCGGCAAGGCACCGGCGCTGGCGCTGGCCGAAGCCAAGTTGCTGGGCGGCTGAGGGTCGGGGCGCGCGTGCACGGCGCGGATAATCCGGGCATGGACACCAATGCCTACCTCCGGTCCCACATCCGCACCGTTCCCGACTGGCCCGCGCCGGGCGTGCAGTTTCGCGACATCACGCCGCTGCTGCAGGACCCGAAGGTGTTCCGGGTGCTGATCGACACCTTCGTGCACCGCTACATGGACCCGGCCCTCAAGCCGACCGTGGTGGCCGGCCTGGACGCGCGCGGGTTCATCATCGGTTCGGTGCTGGCCTACGAACTGGGCGTGGGCTTCGTGCCGATCCGCAAGAAGGGCAAGCTGCCCTTCACCACGGTCGAAGAAACCTACGAGCTGGAATATGGCAGCGCCACCGTCGAACTTCACACCGACGCGGTGAAGGCAGGAGACCGCGTGCTGCTGATCGACGACCTGATCGCCACCGGCGGCACCATGATGGCCGGACGGCGGCTGCTGGAAAAGCTGGGTGCCGAAGTGACCGAAGGCGCGGCGATCGTTGATCTGCCCGAGCTCGGTGGTTCAGGGAAGCTGCGCGCGTCCGGGCTGCCGCTGTTCACCCTGGTGCACTTCGCCGGCCACTGACCGGCGCGCCAGCAGCCCGCTCAGAGCTTGCCGTACTGGGTTTCGCTCAGCTCGGAGAAGCCGCTGTTGACGTCGGATTCGGTTTTCTGGCGTTCGGCGGCCGGTGATTCCATGCGGTGCACCGGCAGTGCCGGCGACTGCAGCGCCTTCCGGAAGGCCGCGACTTCCTCTTCCGCCAAAGGCTGCACCCTGACTTCCGGGGCTTCCGCTCCAAGGGCTTCGGCCACCGGCGTGACCGCTTCGCGGCGCGTCTGCGCCGCCACCGACGCCTTGAGGGCGATGCCTCGCTGGTCGTGCACCGCCTCGCGCCGCCAGTAGACGGCCTGCACTGTCATCGAATGGCGCGAACGGGCGCTGCCCTGAATCCAGCGTTCGATCTCCAGCAGGTATTCGTCGGGCATGACGTTGGCCGGCAAGGACAGACTGATCAGCACCAGAAACCCGTCGCCAGTCGAATCCAGCGCCAGCACCTTGAACTCGTAGCTGGAAGACAGCACGCCGGCGCGGATCAGCGACTCGCGGACGACCGAATACAGCTGCTCACGCCGAAGGATGCGCCGTCCCCGCCGAGGGGAAATCAGCGGCAGCGTGGTCTGACCGAACGAGCGCCGGGGCTTGCCCTTGTTGCCGTTGGTCGTGTTGTCGGTTTTCTTGGCTTGCAGCCAGCGAAGCAGTGACATGCGCGCAGTATGCCTTCTGTCAGAATTTTGGGAACTGCAAATTGACCAGTTTTCTCTGCCATAACGCCCTTCTTGCGGGCCGACAGGGGTCTCTCAGGTCACCGCCATCCGCTTGGGCCGGTGGTACATGCGCCGCGCCATCACCGCCGACATGGCCACGCAAAGGTCCAGGGCGACAGCCGGATGTCGCTGCGACAGCTCGCGAAATCGCAGCGGTGTCATGCACCAGAGCCGGCTGTGGCTGCCGGCCATCACCGAAGCGCTGCGCGGCAGGTGGCTGAAAAACGCGCCCTCGCCCAGCAACGAGCCGGCATTCACGATGGCGATGCGCATGCGTTCCTTGTGGTCTTCGTAGTGCACGGTCAGACTGCCACTCTCGACAAAATAGACCGTCCGGTCTTTCACGCCTTGTTCGATCAGGGTCTGCCCCTGGCCCAGTGACACCGGTTGCAGGTAGTCGCCCAGCACGCCCCATTGCGCGTCCGAGAGGTTCAGCGGCACGGCGTCAATCGCGCTGCTGGCGCGCATGGCCTGGGCCAGGTCCATGACATCAAAGCGCGCAGAAGCGGCGGGCAGGGCGGCGTTCATGACCAGACCTTACGGCCTGACCCCACGACGCACAAGCGGCGCTAACCTCTGCTTACAACTGTGGTCCGGACGGCGCTTCACAGCGCACCAGCGGCGGCGCCATTCACTTTCCGATACAGAATCGGGAGAAGATTTCGCCCAGCAGGTCGTCGGCACTGAACTCGCCGGTGATCTCGCCCAGCGCCTGCTGCGCCAGGCGCAGCTCTTCGGCCAGCAAGTCCAGGTGCTCGGCCTGACCGGCCAGCAAGGCATCGGCCTGCGACAAGTGTTCCCCCACACGGCGCAGCGCCTGCAGATGCCTCTCACGCGCCATGAACAGGCCATCGCCCGCATGCTGCCAGCCGGCGAGCGCCAGCAATCGCTGCCGCAAGGTCTCCAGCCCTTCACCTTGCTTGGCAGAAATTGCCAGGCCGCCGTCGGCCAGCGACGGGTCGAGCTGGGTGCGTGCGCCTTCGGTGCACTGGTCCAGCTTGTTCCAGACCTGCAGCACGGTGACGCCGGTCGGCAGGCTGGCGGCGATGGCGGCGTCGGCAGCCTGGTAGTCCGGACGGTCGCAGCGCGAGAGGTCGTGCAGGAACAGCACGGCGTCGGCCTGCCGGATCTGGCCCCAGGCGCGCTCGATGCCGATCTTCTCCACCTCGTCCACGTCGATGCCTTCGCGCAGACCGGCGGTGTCAATCACATGCAGCGGTACACCCTCGATCTGGATCGTCTGCTGCACCACATCGCGCGTGGTGCCCGCGATCGGCGTGACGATGGCCAGTTCGGCACCCGCGAGCGCGTTGAGCAACGAGCTCTTGCCGGCGTTGGGCTGCCCCGCAATCACCACGTTCAGGCCGTCCCGAAGCAGGGCGCCCTGGCGCGCCTCGCCCAGCACCGCTGCATGGCCTTCGCGCAAGCGCGTGAGCTGCCCGGCGGCGTCGGCCTTCTGCAGGAAGTCGATCTCTTCTTCGGGAAAGTCCAGCGTCGCTTCGACCAGCATGCGCAGGTTGATCAGCGCGTCGCGCAGCATGTGGATGCGGCCAGAGAACACGCCGGCCAGCGAGCGGCTGGCGCTGCGAGCGGCTGCTTCGGTGCTGGCGTCGATCAGGTCGGCAACCGCCTCGGCCTGCGCCAGGTCGAGCTTGTCGTTGAGGAAGGCCCGCTCGGTGAATTCGCCCGCGCGCGCCGGCCGCAGTCCGCGCAACTGCGGCTGGCCGTGGGCATCGGCGGTCTGCGCCACCTGCAGGCAGCGCGCCAGCAACAACTGCAGCACCACCGGCCCGCCATGTCCCTGCAGTTCCAGCACGTCTTCGCCGGTGTAGGAATGTGGCCCCGGAAACCACAGCGCCAGACCATGGTCGATCGGCTGCCCGGCGGCATCGGGAAACGGCAGATAACTCGCCTCGCGCGGCTTCAGCGAGCGCCCCAGAAAGGCCTGCACGAAAGGCGCCAGCCCCTGGCCCGACACCCGCACGATACCTACCGCCCCGCGACCGGGCGCTGTGGCGATGGCAACGATCGGGTCACGGGTGGCAGCGAGCATGGGCGAAAGGATAGGCGGAAAAAAGAAAGGGCCCGCAAAAGCAGGCCCGATCGAGTGAAGCAGCGAGAAGGCCTACTTCTTGAACAGTTCGAACGGATTCGTGATCTTCAACGGCACGCCCATGCGGTGGTTGATGAAGGCCTGCTGCAGGATGGTCAGCGTGTTGTTGGTGATCCAGTACAGCACCAGGCCAGCCGGGAACGCGAAGAACATGACCGAGAACATCAGCGGCATGATCCACATCATCTTGGCCTGCATCGGATCGGGCGGCAGCGGGTTCAGCGCGGTCTGCACGATGGTGGTCAGCGTCATCACGACCGGCAGGATGTACAGCGGGTCCTTGGTCGACAGGTCGGTGATCCAGCCGATCCAGGGCGCATTGCGCATCTCGACCGACGACAGCAGCACCCAGTACAGCGCGATGAACACGGGGATCTGGATCATGATCGGGAAGCAGCCACCCAGCGGGTTGACCTTCTCTTCGCGGTAGATCTTCATCATCTCCTGCTGCATCTGCTGCGGGTTGCTCTTGAGGCGCTCGCGCATCTCGGTGATGCGCGGGTTGATCGCCTTCATCTTGGCCATCGAGCGGTAGGCGCTGGCGTTGAGCCAGTAAAACGCCGCCTTGAGCAGCACCACCAGCAGCACGATGGACCAGCCCCAGTTGGCCACGAAACCGTGGATGGTGGACAGCAGCATGTACAGCGGCTTGGCGATGATGGTCAGCCAGCCATAATCCTTGACCAGCTCCAGGCCGGGGGTCGTGGCTTCAAGCACGTGTTCGTCCTGCGGACCGACGAACAGGCGCGCATCGACCTTCTGGCTCTGGCCCGGAGCCACCGCCGGCAGCGTCGTGATGGTGCCGACCGAGTACAGGCTGTTGTCGACCTTGCGCACGAAGTTCTCGCGCGCCGCACCATCGGCCAGGATCCAGGCCGATGCGAAGTAGTGCTGCACCATGGCCACGTAGCCGTTGGTGGCGGTCTTCTCGATGTCGACCTTGTTGTCGTCGATCTTGGAGAACTCGACCTTCTGGTACTTCTGGGCCGCCGTGTAGATGGCCGGACCGGTGAAGGTGGAATAGAACGGTGTTTCGCTGTCGGTCTTGTTGCCGTCGCGCACCAGCTGCACATACAGCTGCGGCGTCACGGGCGCGGCGCCGGTGTTGACCACCTCGTGGCTGACGCCGATGGTGTAGCTGCCGCGTTGCAGCGTGTAGATTTTGACCAGCTTGACGCCGCCGATGTCGGCCGATTCGAACTTCACTTGCAGTTCATTCTGGCCATCGGCCAGCGCCGTCGCCCCCGGCACCAGGGTCATGGGCGTCTTGTGCGTCGGGAAGTTGCCGCCGATCAGGCCGGTCTGCGCGACATAGATGTGCTTGTCGGTCTGCGTCAGCAGCTCGATCGGCGCAGTACCCAGTTCCTTGCTGGCGTGCTTGAGCAAGGTGGCACCGATCAGCGATCCGCCTTCGCTGTTGAAGCTCAGCTTGAAGACGTCCGTGGTCACCTCATGGCGCACTGCGGCAGGAGCGGGTGCACCTGCAGCGGGTTGCCCCGAGACGGTCGGAGTGGCCGCTGGCGCAGCAGTGCTGGCGGCAGGCACGGACCCGACCGGCGCAGCATCCTTGGCGCCAGCCGCCGGAGCGGACACCGCCGACGACGGGAAGAAGGTCGGTGCCTTGCCGTTGTGGATCTGCCATTTGTCCCAGATCAGGACCATCGAAAAACCAAAAACTATCCAGAGGATAGAACGGCGGATGTCGTTCATGACGGGTTCTTCTTTTCTGAGGAAACAGGAATCAGGTGAGAGAACAGCGAAGGCGCCACCTCGGGCACCGGGTCGCAACCACCCTCGCACCACGGGCCACAGCGGCCGATGCGGTGCAGCATCAGGTACCCGCCGGCAAGCGCGCCATGGCGCTGCAGCGCACCGAGCGCGTACACCGAGCAGGTGGGCTCGAAGCGGCAACTGCCGCCCAGCCAGGGACTGAGCACCAGGCGGTAGCCCTTGACCAGCCTGATCAGGGCCAGGCGCGGCCAGTCGCTCAGCATGCGGCGACCTCCGGGGTGGTTCGCGCGGTGACCCGGCCGAGCAGCTGGACCAGCTCGGCACGCACCGCCTGCTTGAGCGCGTCGGACGTGGCACTCACGAACTGCTTGCGGCTGAACTCGCTGCGCAGCCGCACCACCAGCGCCGCCGGCGGCAGGCCGTCGGCGGCAGCGCGGGCGGCTTCATAGGTCTGGCGGCGGATCGCATTTCGCGTGACAGCGCGACGTGCCCAACGCTTGGGCAACACGACGCCGATCCAGGTGTCCTGGACCGGGAAAAGCAAACGGCCCTGCGCCGGGTCTGGCAATGCCAGTCGGTGCAGGGCGAAATGAGGTGTCTTGGCCACGATGGCGCCCGCCATGGCGGCCTGAAACTGGGTCCGGGTCAGGATGCGTTGCATCAGACGGCCGGCGTCACAGGCGCGCAGGAGTGCGTGGGCCCGGCTGGCATGCGCAGCGGGCGCGTGCAGGCTCAGACAGCCAGGCGCTTGCGGCCCTTGGCGCGGCGTGCGTTGATGACGGCGCGGCCACCGCGGGTCTTCATGCGCACGAGGAAGCCGTGGGTACGGGCGCGCTTGATCTTCGAAGGCTGGTAGGTGCGTTTCATTGCCATGGCAGTGCGGCCCGGACAAAGCCTGGGCTGTTCAAGTTAGAGGGAAACCCGCAATTATCGCTGAGAAACCACCCGGCCGGCAAGCCGGGCCCGATTTCAGGGTGTGCGCTCCAGCGCCGGTGCGGCTGGCTCGGGGGTCACCACCGGGGTTTTCGCCTCCTGGGTTGGCGTGCGCTCACTGCCTTGCAGATCCCGCAAATGCGAGACTGCGCTGCGCTCCAGGGCCTGGTCCACCCGCACTTCGTCGAAGCGGCCGTTCTGGTGTTGCACCGCCACCTTTTCCCCGTCCTTGCTGACCAGAAAACGGCGTGGATCGCCCCAGTCGGGCTGGTGCCGCGCCGCACAGACGGTGCAGGCTGCGCTGACTTGCAGGCACTGCTCAGGGCTGAGTCCGTGCGCCTTCAGACCCGGCGACAATTCCGTCATGGACTGCCGCAGCACCTGTTTGTGCTGCTCGCTCATCTTCGGCGTCGCCAGCACCCGACCCTTTTCCGGATCGTCGACGCGCCAGGCCAGCTGCTTTTTGCCAGCCTCATCGGTCATCACGTCGCCGTTGTGTGCTGTCTGGTAGGCCTCTGAATAGATCTTTTGTGGCGCATCGGCCCGGTGCCGGTTGTCCGGCGCCACATCGGTCACCTGCACACCTCGCTGCTGCAGATAGCCGGTCACACCTTCGAGCACATTCGCCGCGGTGCCGTTGCGGTCGTAGCCACCACCGACGCCAACGTGGTTGCCCGGATGCCGCACCTCGGTCACCCGCGGATCGTTCGCGTAATGCAAAGGCCGGAAGTCGGCGCGGGTTTCGTGATCGGCGACCACCGACAAGACCTGCCCCTGCACATTGGGCGGGATGTCCATCGGCTGGTCGACGAAGCGAGCAACCGGATCGATCAGGGCCAGCCCGGTGACCGGCACTTTTCCGGGAGGAATGATCTCTTCGCCACCCGGCCCGCTCAGGCCCTTTTCGTTGACCAGCTGCGCAAAGCGGATGGCTGCGGCGCTGCCTCGGCTGAAGCCTATGGCCGCTGCGCCGATGTCGGCGGTGGTGGCGCCCGAGCGCTTATTTCTTTCCAAGTAGTCAAGCGCTTCGTTTCTGAACCTCAAGTAAGCGCTTTGAGCAGCGGCTTCAATAGCCAGCGATGGTGCGACGCCTGCGTTGACGATGCCGCCTTGGTCTCCGCCCGTTCCTACACCTTTGAAATAACCGAACGTCAAATCGGGAGTGCTCTTGCTCGAAGTCTCTGCCTGAGATGCCAATTTCGCTATGTTTGTGACTTCGTCAACGCCAGCCAACTCACGGTGATCGCGATCATTTCTCGTCCCGTCAAACGCGGCTAAATAGGTGAATTTCGTGGCACAACCTCGAGTACCTGCGTTCAACATCTCCTGCCGGGCCTCTGGCATTCGAGCCCTTTCGCGTACGGTGAGCTCTCGATCAACAGAGGTCCCCATCACTGCCCTCCTGGATATCCAGCAAGAGTGGGGTACACCTCATAGACCAAGTTGTACTTTCCTCGCCAGGTTTTTGCGGGACTTCTTTCAGCCCCTGTTGGGAGTTCTCGAGGTGTCACCACAAACACATACAACTGCCGATCCTCAATCACGAACGTCAACGCGTGGTTAGCCATATTCGCCGGCAATCTCCCACGAAGATCGACCCTCTGCTCAACCACATCCCCAGTGGCTTTCATCCGCCAGCGCACATTGAGGAACTCTCCGACGGGCATAGGGCCCGTGACATCTGACTGATATCCGAGGAAATCACCTTCCGGAGCTTTCCGCCTAACCGAGGCGTCTTGGTCGCCGTAGCTGTATTCGATTAGCTGCGCGGTCTTTTGCCAGCCATCTTTCCAGCCATCAAAGTTGAACGAATGGTTCACCAGCTTCGCGCTTTGCCCCGTCGCGCAGCCCGCCATGGCCAACAACAACCCGGCCAGCGCCAGCCAGCGGGTGAAAGTCTGTCTGAGTGTCTTCATTGATTTGTTCCGTCCCTGATTTCCCGGCCCCAGTGCCGGTCGGGCGAGGATAGCCGAGCGCCGGGCGTGGAGGCCAGCGGGACTTCCCCCGAACGGGTGCCCTCCTGCCAGCCGAACGGCGGCGCCACGGACTTGTAACAGTCGATCCGGGGGTGTGGATAACTTGGCGGCCGGACTACAATGTCCGCCAGCCCCGAGCCGTTTGTCCACAAGAAAAATCTTCCTTCCGCATTCATGATCGAGGGCCAACTCCCCCCTTCCGCTTTTGCCGCAGACCCCGCCGGGCTGTGGTCCGCCTGCGTCGACCGCCTGGCGCAGGAAATCCCCGAACAGCAGTTCAACACCTGGATCCGCCCGTTGTCCGCCACCGTGGCGGCAGATGGTTCGCGGGTGACGGTGGCGGTCGCCAACCGGTTCAAGATGGACTGGATCCGCGCCCAGTACGCCGCCCGCATCTCCGCTTTGCTGGAGAGCCTTCAGGGTGCTCCGGTCACACTTGAGTTAGCGCTTGCTCCGCGCGAAGTGCAGATGCGCTCGACACCCACGGCGCGAACGGTGCAGGAACAGGTACTGGCCGAGTTGCCCGACGTGGCGCCCGCCGAGCCCTCGGCGCACAACGGTCCACGCAATCGCCTGAACCCCGCGCTGACGTTCGCGACCCTGGTCGAAGGCTCAGCCAACCGCATGGCGCGCGCCGCCGCGATGCACGTCGCGGGCAGCCTGGGCCAGCTTTACAACCCGCTGTTCATCTACGGCGGCGTCGGTCTGGGCAAGACCCACCTGGTCCACGCGATCGGCAATCACCTGATGGCCGACAAGCCGCAGGCCAAGGTTCTGTACATCCACGCCGAACAGTTCGTCTCGGATGTGGTCAAGTCCTACCAGCGCAAGACTTTTGACGAGTTCAAGCAGCGTTACCACTCGCTCGATCTGCTGTTGATCGACGACGTGCAGTTCTTTGCCAACAAGGAACGCACGCAGGAAGAATTCTTCAATGCTTTCGAGGCGCTGCTGGCCCGCAAGAGCCACATCGTGCTGACCAGCGACACCTACCCCAAGGGCCTGGCCGACATCCATGAACGCCTGGTTTCGCGCTTCGATTCGGGCCTGACGGTCGCGATCGAGCCGCCCGAGCTGGAAATGCGCGTGGCGATCCTGATCAACAAGGCGATTGCAGAAAACGCCGTGATGCCCGAGGAAGTCGCCTTCTTCGTGGCCAAGAACGTGCGCTCCAACGTGCGCGAGCTCGAAGGCGCGCTGCGCAAGATCCTGGCCTACAGCCGCTTCAACCAGAAGGACATCTCGATCCAGCTGGCGCGCGATGCCCTGAAAGACCTGCTGTCGATCCAGAACCGGCAGATCTCGGTCGAGAACATCCAGAAGACTGTGGCCGACTATTACAAGATCAAGGTCGCGGACATGTACTCGAAGAAGCGCCCGGCCAGCATCGCCCGCCCGCGCCAGATCGCCATGTTCCTGGCCAAGGAGCTGACCCAGAAGAGCCTACCGGAGATCGGCGAGCTGTTCGGCGGCCGGGACCACACGACCGTGCTGCACGCGGTGCGCAAGATCGCCGCCGAACGCCAGACCAACACCGAACTGAACCAGCAACTGCACGTTCTGGAGCAAACCCTGAAGGGGTGAACGCCGGCGCAGGAAACCACCTGCAAAACAGGTGAAAATAGCTAAGTTTTGGGTTTCGAGGGGGCTGCGAGGAACGCCCGAGGAGAGCGCCACCGGAGAGCGCCAGTCAACCAGTGACGAAAGAGTCTGACATGATCGTTTTGAAGTCTTCCCAGGCCAACGTGCTGGCCGCGCTGCAGTCGGTCGCCGGCATCGTCGAGCGCCGCCACACGCTGCCCATCCTCGCCAACGTGCTGCTGCGCAAGACCGGCTCGCAGGTCCAGCTGACCACCAGCGACCTGGAAATCCAGATCCGCACCACGGCCGCCCTCGACGGCGACGACGGCAGCTTCGCCACCACCCTGGGCGCGCGCAAGCTGATCGACATCCTGCGCACCATGCCGGCCGACCAGACCGTGAGCCTGGAACACACCGGCGGCAAGACGGTGCTCAAGGGCGGCAAGAGCCGCTTCACGCTGCAGAGCATGCCGCCCGAAGACTTCCCTCTGGTGCAGGAATCGGCCAGCTTCGGCCCCGTGTTCTCGGTGCCGCAGAAGACGCTCAAGAGCCTGCTGTCGCAGGTGTCGTTCGCGATGGCAGTGCACGACATCCGCTATTACCTCAACGGCATCCTGTTCGTGGCCGAAGGCAAGAAGCTCTCGCTGGTCGCCACCGACGGCCACCGCCTGGCGTTTGCCAGCGCCGAGCTGGACGTGGAAGTGCCGAAACAGGAAGTGATCCTGCCGCGCAAGACCGTGCTGGAACTGCAGCGCCTGCTGTCCGACAAGGAAGGCGCGATCGAGATGCAGTTCGCCGCCAACCAGGCCAAGTTCAGCTTTGACGGCATGGAGTTCGTCACCAAGCTGGTCGAGGGCAAGTTCCCCGACTACAACCGCGTGATTCCCAAGAACCACAAGAACATCGTCACGCTGGGCCGTCAGCCGCTGCTGGCCAGCCTGCAGCGCACCGCCATCATGACCAGCGAGAAGTTCAAGGGCGTGCGCCTGAACGTCGAGCCGGGCACGCTGCGCGTCGCCTCCAGCAACGCCGAGCAGGAAGAAGCTGTCGACGAACTCGACATCGACTACGGCGGCGACGCCATCGAGATCGGTTTCAACGTCACCTACCTGATCGACGCGCTGCAGAACATGACGCAGGAGATGGTCCGCATTGAGCTGGCCGACGGCAACAGTTCGGCGCTGGTCACCAACCCCGACGACAACGCATTCAAATACGTGGTGATGCCCATGCGGATCTGATCCGCAGCCACCCCGCAGTCCCTTGCTGACCAACCCGCTGACCAGCGGGTTTGGCGTTTCTAGAAGTCAGAGAAATTCAACATGTCCGAAGCCAACAAGCCCGCCGAACCCGGTTCCGATGCCGTCCACACCGGTGAAGCAGGGTCCGAAAGCTCCAACTTCCAGCCCAAGATCGACGCCCACCAGGCCGGTGCGAGCGAAGGCTATGGCGAAGGCGCGATCCAGATCCTGGAAGGGCTGGAAGCGGTGCGCAAGCGCCCGGGCATGTACATCGGCGACACGTCCGACGGCACCGGTCTGCACCACCTAGTGTTCGAGGTGGTCGACAACTCCATCGACGAAGCCTTGGCTGGCCACTGCGACGACATCGTCGTCACCATCCACACCGACAACTCGATCAGCGTGACCGACAACGGCCGCGGCATCCCGACCGGCGTGAAGATGGACGACAAGCACGAGCCCAAGCGCTCGGCCGCCGAAATCGCGCTGACCGAACTGCACGCCGGCGGCAAGTTCAACCAGAACTCGTACAAGGTCTCGGGCGGCCTGCACGGCGTGGGTGTGTCCTGCGTGAACGCGCTGTCCGTGTGGCTGCGCCTGGTCGTGCGCCGCGAAGGCCAGATGCACCAGATCGAGTTCGCGCGCGGCTTCGTGCAGAACCGCCTGCTCGAGACGCGCGACGGCGTTGAGGTCTCGCCGATGAAGGTCACGGGCGCCACCGAGAAGCGCGGTACGGAAGTGCACTTCCTGCCCGACACCGAGATCTTCAAAGAGAACAACGACTTCCACTACGACATCCTGGCCAAACGCCTGCGCGAACTCTCGTTCCTGAACAACGGCGTGCGCATCCGCCTCAAGGACGAGCGCACCGGCAAGGAAGACGACTTCTCCGGCGCCGGCGGCGTCAAGGGCTTCGTCGAGTTCATCAACAAGGGCAAGACGGTCCTGCACCCCAACTGCTTCCACGCGCTGGGCGACCGCACCAGCGACCAGGGCACCAACATCGGTGTCGAGGTCGCGATGCAGTGGAACAGCGGCTACAACGAGCAGGTGCTCTGCTTCACCAACAACATCCCGCAGCGCGACGGCGGCACCCACCTGACCGGCCTGCGCGCTGCGATGACCCGCGTCATCAACAAGTACATCGAAGAGAACGACTTCGCCAAGAAGGCCAAGGTCGAGGTCACCGGTGACGACATGCGCGAAGGCCTGTGCTGCGTGCTGTCGGTCAAGGTGCCCGAGCCCAAGTTCTCCAGCCAGACCAAGGACAAGCTGGTCTCCAGCGAAGTGCGCGGCCCGGTGGAAGACGTGGTCGCCCGCCTGCTGACCGACTACCTGCAGGAACGCCCCAATGACGCCAAGATCATCTGCGGCAAGATCGTTGAAGCCGCCCGCGCCCGCGAAGCCGCCCGCAAGGCCCGCGAGATGACGCGCCGCAAGGGCGTGCTCGACGGCATGGGCCTGCCCGGCAAGCTCGCCGACTGCCAGGAGAAGGACCCGGCGCTGTGCGAGATCTACATTGTCGAGGGCGACTCCGCCGGTGGCTCCGCCAAGCAGGGCCGCGACCGCAAGTTCCAGGCGATCCTGCCGCTGCGGGGCAAGATCCTGAACGTGGAGAAGGCGCGCTACGAGAAGTTGCTGACCTCCAACGAAATCCTGACCCTCATCACCGCGCTGGGCACCGGTATCGGCAAGGCCGGCGGCGAGAGCGCCAACGGTGACGGCAAGGACGACTTCGACGTCGCCAAGCTGCGCTACCACCGCATCATCATCATGACCGACGCCGACGTCGACGGCGCCCACATCCGCACCCTGCTGCTGACCTTCTTCTACCGCCAGATGCCCGAGCTGGTCGAGCGCGGCCACATCTACATCGCGCAGCCGCCGCTGTACAAGGTCAAGAACGGCAAGGAAGAGCTGTACCTGAAAGACGCGCCAGCGCTGGACCAGTTCCTGCTGCGCATCGCGCTGCACGGCGCCAAGGTGCAGACCGGCGGCGCGGCCAACACCGTGCTCGAAGGCGACACCCTGGCTGAGCTGGCGCGCAAGCACCAGGTCGCCGAGCGCGTGATCGACCGCCTCTCCAACTTCATGGACGCCGAAGCCCTGCGCGCGATCGCCGACGGCGTGAGCATCAAGCTCGACACCGTGGAAGACGCCGAAGCCAGCGCCGTGGCCATGCAGGCCAAGCTGGCCGAGCTGAGCACCACCGGCGTGCCACCCGAAGTGGCCGGCGAATTCGACGCCCGCACCGACAAGCCGGTGCTGCGCATCAGCCGCCGCCACCACGGCAACATCAAGAGCAGCATCCTCACGCAGGACTTCGTGCACGGCGCCGACTACGCGGCCCTCGCGACAGCGGCCGACACCTTCCGCGGCCTGCTTGGCGACGGCGCCAAGGCGCTGCGCGGCGAAGGCGACAAGCAGAAGGAAGAAAAGGTCGGCGACTTCCGCCAGGCCATGCAGTGGCTGATCAGCGAAGCCGAACGCACCACCAGCCGCCAGCGCTACAAAGGCCTGGGTGAAATGAACCCCGCGCAGCTGTGGGAAACCACCATGGACCCGACCGTGCGCCGCCTGCTGCGCGTGCAGATCGACGACGCGATCGAAGCGGATCGCGTGTTCACGATGCTGATGGGCGACGAGGTCGAGCCGCGTCGGGAATTCATTGAGTCGAATGCCTTGCGGGCGGGGAATATCGACGTCTGATCACATAGATCCGATTGAAAAAGCCCGAAGGCATAAATGCCTTCGGGCTTTTTTCTTGTGAGTCGAATGCTACCTCTGCTCATTTAACTCGAACTGCTTCATCTAAGCTTTATCTTTACACCGAATAGCTGATCCAACATTTCTTCACGAACAAGTCGCCAAGGATATCCATGGTTTCTGACTTTGCCGTCCTTTTTTTCTGACATCGTGAACTCAAAAACCAAAGAGTTTTGATTTACAAGATTTAGGAAGTTGTCGATTGTTGGTGTTTCGCAGTACACCAGTTCATCATATCTGAAGCTAGTCTTTGACTTTGAGACTCGAACATCGGCCAAAACAAAGGCGGCCCGACTATGTTTCTCCAGCAATCGACGATTCAAGCTCTCATGCGTCCAATGCCCAATCATTGCTTCAGATTTCAACAGTTGAATAGCCCCCTCCAAACCATTCACACCTAAAGCAAGCTCTAAATTGTTTGACTTTGTCGTAAGCTGTGAGTAGCAAGAAAACAAACCATCCGCACCAGCCTTACCAATTACCCTCAGCCGATCACGTGCAGAGCCCTCAATACACCAACGCGGACCTGATTGAAAGAGATTCAGTTTCCCTAAGGCCCCAGCATGGGGATGCTTTCTCATTTTACATTTAAGCTCAATTCCTCGAAAATCAGCAGTTTGATCATTGTTCTCTTCAATACCAAGAAGCGACTCAAAAGTGAATCCAATCCCGGTATCCCCCCCTCGCAAAGAATCAAACCAGCTGCCACGGATTTTGTCAAACTTTGACAACAACTCCTCAAGCGCATCATCTATTTCGAAGCCATCAAACTCGATTGGCACCGCCACATACGCGCCAGGCACTGGGGCCACAGAACTCGCGATCGCAGACCAGATCTCCTGAAATTTTGAATTCAACCTCTGGTTAGCCGCATCATGAAGATAGGCAACACTACCGTCATCTAATAGAAACCGAACAAAAATCTGTAACCTCAGCCCATCCCCATCTTTCTGATTGATGATTGTATTTAGACGAGTAATTCTTCGCTCGGGATAACGCTCATAGTATTTATAAGCCAGTCTCACGGTTTTTCCGGAATCAGCATCGATTGAGTCAAACTCCAGTGTCTGGTTTTGGTTTTCATCCAAAACATCCATCTGCGGAAAGAATCCATAAGCCTCAGTGGGTATCAAGACTCCGTGCCGGCCTGAATCATCATTGGACGTCAAAACCTTAGCAAATAGTTGCCCCTTCTTAAGAGGCCTATCAATCACAGATCGAAGTGATTGGATGTACTCCTTCAACGCTGCCATAAAACTGATCTCACATCAATCGAATTTTTTCCGGAATCCACTTAAAATCACCTCTCTTGATTTCGCATTCCCAGATCACCAAAACACGCCATCCAAGTTCGGCAAGCTGCTCTTGCACAAAAGAATCTCTTTTCACATTTGTAGAAAGTTTCTTTTCCCAAAAACAAACATTGCTTTTGGGCAAGGTTGCATACGCACATTCTTCATGCTGGTGCCAAAAGCAGCCATGGACAAAAATAACACATTTGTGCTTTGGCAAAACGATGTCGGGCTTACCCGGGAGATTTGCTGAGTGCAAGCGAAAACGGAAGCCTTCGCCATGAAGATACTTCCGGACAGTGACTTCCGGCTTTGTGTTCTTCCCACGAATGCCCGACATCATCCGGCTGCGGGTTGCCGGATCTACAACGTCTGTCACACGCTTACGTAGTCTGGCGCAATGCCAGCTGCCTTGTAGAAGTACTTGAGCGCCACGTCGTAAACCTTGTCGCCGTGATACGCGAAAAGCCGATCAAGTGATTCGTTCAGGACTTGACACTCAATCTCAGTGAATGTGGGCTCAAAGGTACCTATCACAACGATGTCTTCAGGACGATCATCTGGATTAAAGAGCAGGCCGTCGACATAGAGCGTCTGAAACCATCGATGCATTTCATTGATGGATTTTCCCTTCAAACTCGGCACACGAAGGTTATTTCTTATGACGACTCCTTGAGTGATCACGCTGCCAGAAGGGTATCCGAGGCTTGGGTGTTTGCGGTTTCGACAACCAAAGGCTGCATGGCACGAGCCACTGCCTCCATGACGGGCACAACAACCGAATTACCAAACTGCTTGTAGGCGCGGGTGTCCGACACCGGGATCCTGAACGAGTCCGGGAAGCCCATAAGGCGCGCGCATTCCCGGGGAGTCAGCCTCCGCGGGTTCTTCTTGCTGCCTTGGCTCACAAGAATTTCGGAACCATCCTTGTAATAGCGGGCGGACAGCGTCCGGGTCACGCTATCCGGAGTCACCAGTCCGAAGCCGAAGCCGTTGCCAGCGGCCTGGTGCTTTTTCTTGTAGTCCTGCAGATAGGCCCAAAGCTTGTCGGTGAGCGTGTACTTGTCCAGAACTCGCCCGGCCTTGTGATCAAAGTACTTGTCGCCATCGGCCTCGATGAATGGCTCGTCTTTGCCTCGGTGGAGGATTGCTCCCAGCAAATGCGAGCCTTTGCCCGGGAGGTCAACCATGTCCCAGTCGAAGATCACCGGATCGCGGAAGCCGACGATCAGAATCCGCTCCCGGTGTTGCGGTACGAAGTGCGCTCCGTCGATCACCTTGCAGTGGATCTGGTAGCCGAGCTCTTCTCTCAACGTGCGCTGAATCACGTCGAAGGTACGGCCCTTGTCGTGTGACTGCAGGTTCTTGACGTTTTCCAGCAGAAATGCCTTGGGGCGCTTCTCGTCAATGATGCGGGCCACGTCGAAGAACAGTGTTCCCTGCGTCTCGTCCTGGAATCCGTGAGCGCGACCCAGCGCATTCTTCTTTGACACGCCAGCGATCGAGAAAGGTTGGCAGGGGAAGCCACCCAGCAGGACATCGTGGTCAGGGATCTCGTTGGCCTCAATATTTGTGATGTCACCGTTGATCGGGTGCCCACCGGGGTAGTTTTCTGCATACGTCCTCTGGGCGTAGTCGTCCCATTCGCTGGTGAAAACGCATTCGCCACCGATGGACTCAAACGCTTGCCGGATGCCCCCGATCCCCGCAAAGAGATCAATGAAACGGAAGTCACCCCGCGGGGTCTTCGACGCACCGAAGTCCAGCAAGCGCTGCAGCTCGGCCACGACATGGCGTGGCGGAACAATCTCTCCGCCCTTCCAGCGTTGCAACGTTCGTAGAGAGACCCCGAAGTGCTGCGCCATATCAAGAGCGGGCCAAGCAGCTTGGGCTGCATGCAGGTAGTTCAGAGCGGGCTGGTTGTCGGCAGTGGTGAGCATCATGATTTTTCAGGCGGGAACAATTGGCGACATTATGTCGCTCATTTGTCCCTCTGTACATTAATACAGTGTCTTTACCTACTCGCTTCGGGATTGACGCGAAGCGGTCGCAAGTAGATCCCGTCGGTACTAGGCGCCCGACTTTGCCGCGAGCTGTGCCGTCCAGTGTCCGCCCGGCTCCTGCTGCACCTTGAGCAAGTCGTAGGTCTTGAGCATGTCCAGCAAGCCCGAGTGACCGTAGTTCTTCGGTGAAAAGGATGGATCTGCCCGCTTCAGGTAAGAGCCCAAGCCGCCCACACTGACCTTGCCTTCGGGAGTATCAGCCGCCAGCAATGTGACCGCTTCGACTACGAACTTTGGTCGAAGCTTTGGTGCTGGTTTGGTCGGGTCTGCTTTGACTGCATCGGCTTTTGCTGCGACCTTGGCTGGTTCAACAGCAACCGCCTCCGGTCTCACCCACTCAAAGAACTGGTCGCTCGCGTTGCGCAGCGCGTCCGGACTCTTGGCTTCGCCCACGATGTGCACCGTCGCGCCGCGTTCGCGCAGCTTGCGGCAGAGGTAGGCGAAGTCGGAGTCGCTGGTGACGAGGCAGAAAGTGTCGGCCCGCTCGTCAAACAAGGCTTCGACGGCATCGAGCGCGAGGGCAATGTCAGACGTGTTCTTGCCCGCGGCGTACTGGTATTGCAAGCAGGGCGTGAAAGCCAGGCGTACCAGGGCTTCTTGCCACTTGTTGGCCAGGGTGGTGTGGTTACCGTAGCCCCTGCGCAGCACAACGCGGCCAAACTGGGCAACAACGCGCAGCGCGTATTCCAGGATTTCGGGGGTGGTGTTGTCGCAGTCCACCAGGACGGCAACGCGCGATTCCTGATCTGCGCCGTGGTGATTGTTCGCCATCTTTGCGGGCCTCCCTTGGGTTTGAGGCTTACATCATAGGCAGCGCCTACACCGTCTCCCGCTGCTCAAACCCATCGAGCACCTCAGCGCCCTCCATCTCAGTCACCACAACCCCATCCACCCGCGCCAGCTCCGTCCCGCGCCGCGCCCAGTCAACCAGCGCCTGCACCGCATCGGCCGGGCCACTGGCAAGCGCATCAACACTCCCGTCCACCCGGTTGCGCACCCAGCCGCGCAACCCCAGCGCCGTCGCCTGCCGCGCCATGTTCCAGCGGTAGCCGACGCCTTGCACGCGGCCGGTGATGCGCAAGCGGCGGGTGATGGTTTCGTGGGTTGGGGTCATGCGGGCGCGTTGAGGCCGTGGTAGCTCAACGCGCCATTGTCATGCCGGTGCTCAGCTCCCGCTGTACGGCAGTGACGAGTGGTGCAGCACGATGCGCAGCTTGCCGGCGTCGTCCTTCACATACTTCCAGGTCTTGTCGACCGTGGTCACCTTGCCGTTCTTGTCGGTCATGACGACATTGCCCATGCTGGAGGCCGAGTCGCCCGTGATGAAGACGGCGGCGTTTTTCGCTTCGCACTGCTTCCAGCCCTTGAGGGCGAAGCCGGTGTCCTTGGGGTACTTGGCGTCTCCGCCGACGAAGTAGGCCAGCGCGCCGTCGCGGGTGGTGCGGAAGGTCTGGGGCGCGACGGTCAGCGTGGGCTTGAAGAGCACGGCGCCCATCTGGTAGCCGTAGGCGCTGTCGATGACCTTTTCGGCCAGGGCCTTGGCGGCCGGCTGGCCGCCTTGCTCATAGGCGGAGTTGATGTCGACCAGCGCCTGGCACCAGGCCTTCTGTGCGCCGAGCACTTCGGCTTCGGTGATCGCCTGGTTGACGACGGTGGCGCTGGCCAGGCCGCTGGCGCCGGCGAGGAAGAGGGGAACGAGGGTACGTGCGTTCATGTGAAGAGCTCCTTTGGCTATCGGTTGAGGGGTGGGCCGGGTCAGGGACATCGCCCGTGGTGGCCTGAGGTGCATTGGACGGGCCGGGTTTGAACCGGAGTTGAACGCCACATGAGCAAGGCCTGACGCCAACATGAACATCAGATGAAAAGCTCGCAGGGCAGGAGCGCTTGGCGACAATGCGGCCATGTTTCGATTTCGATTGGGTCTGGTGCTGCTGCTGTTGGCCGCAGCGGTGGTGCTGCAGGGCGTGGCGGCGGTCTTTGCCGTTCGCGAGGCCGAGCGGCAGGTGGTGCGCGGGCGGGTGGCGAGCGACATCCTGCAGCGCTTCGTGGAGCTGTCTGCGACCAAGCAGCGCCTGCGCGCGTGGGTCACGCAACACCAGATCGGGGCGGGCGGCCAGGTGGCGGAACGGGACGCGCTGGCGCAGCGGATGCAGACTCTGCTGGGCGAGTTGTCCGGTCTGACGCAGCGGGCCGAAGACATGGGGCTGGCCGCGGAGGCGCCGGCCGAGCACGCGCAGCGGCAGGACGCGCTGCGGGTGCTGACGCAAAGCGTGGCGACCCTGGGCACGGCGGTCAAGCAGCTGCAGCCTCTGTCTCCTGAGGTGCAGGCGAGTCAGGCCTGGGACGCTTTGACGGCGGTGTTCGAGCAGGCCGACGGACGCGACCTGCGCAAGATCGTGGCACAGAGCATCGACCGGGAAAAAGCGGCGATGGAGCGCGAGCGGGCGGCAGCGGATGCGTCGCTGGCGCAGATGCGCGCCCTGTGGATCGGCACCGCGCTGATGCTCGCACTGGGGGCGCTGGGTGCCACGGCCTACTTCGGGCGCGCGCTGCGTCGGCCGCTGCACGCGCTGACCGCCGGCGCGCAGGCGCTGCAGCAAGGCCAGCTGCAGCACCGCATCGACCTGACCGGCCGCGACGAGTTTGCCGAGGTAGCGCGCAGCATGAATGCGATGGCGGAAGAACTGGAGCGGCATCGCCGCGGCGAGGCCCAGCAGCGCCAGGTGTTGGAGGCGACGGTGCGCGAGCGCACGGCGGATCTGCACCAGGCCAATGCCTCGTTGCGGCGCACGGACGTGCGGCGGCGCCAGTTGCTGGCGGACATCAGCCATGAGCTGCGCACGCCCACCACCGCCATCCGCGGCGAGGCAGAAGTGACGCTGCGCGGGCCGGCCCGGCCGGCGGACGAGTACCGCGAGGCGCTCACCCGCATCGTCGAAATCTCCCGCCAGCAAGGCAAGGTGATCGACGACCTGCTGGCCATGGCCAGCACCGACATGGAGGCGTTCAGCCTGGAGCGGGAGCCCGTGGTGGTGCACCAGCCGCTGCTGGATGCACTGAGCCAGGCGGCCGCGCTGGCGGGCGAGCACGGGGTGCGCCTGCAGCCGGAAGGGCAACCGCCGGGGCAGACCAAGGTGTTTGGCGATGCGCAGCGGCTGACACAACTCTTCCTGATCTTGCTGGACAACGCAATCCGCTATTCGCATCCGGGCGGTGTCGTGCACTGGCGGCTGACGGTGCGCGGCGGTGCCGTCGAGCTGCAGGTGCGCGACGAAGGCATCGGCATTCCGGCCGACGAGCTGCAGCAGGTGTTCGAGCGGCATTTCCGGGGCGGTGCTGCCCGCCAGCACCGAGCCAGCGGCAGCGGGCTGGGCCTTCCGATCGCGCTGGCGCTGGCGCAGGCCCATGGCGGAACGCTGACGCTGCAAAGCCCTTGCGAGGAAGCTCCCGAGGGCCTACGCGGCACCTGCGCGGTGCTGAAGCTGCCGCAGTGGCACGATTCGGACCCGGTGCTGACCGGACTGGAACTGGGCCTAGGGAGCGCCACACAAAAATGAACATTCTGCTGGTAGAGGACGATCCGCGGATCGCTGATTTCCTTCTACGCGGCCTGAGGGCCGAAGGTCACCAGGTACAGCGCGCGGCCAACGGGCTGGAGGGGCTGGCGCTGGCGCAGGACACGGCGCGCCAGTCGCACCCCGGTGATGCGCCAACGGTGCTGGTGCTGGATCTGATGCTGCCGGGCATGAACGGCATGGAGATCTGCCAGACCTTGCGTGCCGCCGGGGTGGCGCTGCCGATCCTGATGCTCACGGCGCTGAGCACGCTGGAGGAGCGCGTTGCCGGGCTGCGCATGGGCGCGGACGACTATCTGTGCAAGCCCTTCGAATTCGAAGAGTTGCTGGCGCGGCTGGAAGCACTGGCCCGCCGCGCACGCCCGCTGCAACCCGGCCGTGCCTCGCGCCTGCAGGTGGACGACCTGGTGCTGGACCGCGAGAGCATGAAGGCCAGCCGCGCCGGTCAGCCACTGACGCTGACCGCGCGCGAGCTGGCGCTGCTGGAGCTGCTGATGAGCGCGCCGGGGCGGCTGTTCAGCCGGGAGCGCATTCTGGCCAGCGTGTGGGGACACAGCGAGGACCCTCTGACCAATGTGGTGGATGTCTACATCCGCCGCCTGCGCAGCAAGATCGACGAGGGGCACACGATGGCGCTGATCCAGACCGTGCGCGGACTGGGCTACCGGCTGGAAGCGTCGGCTCCGTCGACTGCCCCCTGAAGCGGCAGCGCCGAGGCGGGCAGGCCGAACACGGTGTCGAAAGCCAGGTTGAAGAGGAAAGCGTAGACAAGGAAGAACAGCGAGAGGCCGACGTCGAGCAGCAGCGCCTGCCCCAGGCCGATCTGCAGCCACCAGACGAACAGCGGCACGAGGCAGACGCTCAGGCCGAGTTCGAAGCCGATGGCGTGGGCGGCGCGGCGGCGGAAGCTGCGGCCGCGCACGGTCTGGCGCGATTCCCAGCGCTCGAAGGCGGTGTTGTAGGCGAGGTTCCAGAGCACGGCGATGACGGAGGATGCGACCGCAGCCACGCCGGCGTGCTCCAGGCTGCTGCCCGAGCCGGCGGACAGGCCGTTGCTGGTGACGGCGATGGCGATCGCTTCGAAGAGGGCGACGTAGACGATCTTGCGGCGAATGCCTTGCATGGGATGGGACAGTTCTCGGGCTCGGCGGTATGCTCCTGCGATTGTGATTGACGTCAGGAGCGCCGAGGATGTTGCGAGTGGTCTGTCTGTGTGCCGAGTGGTGCAGCGCCTGCCGGGCTTGGCGGCCCGAGTGGGACGCGATCGCGGCGCGCTACCCGCAGCTGCAATGGCAATGGCTGGACATCGAGGACGAGGTCGACCTGATGGACGAGGTCGGGCTGGACATCGAGACCTTCCCGACGGTGCTGATCGCGCGCGGTGACCGGGCGCTGTTCCTCAGTGCGATCCCGCCGCAACCCGCGTTCCTGGACAACCTGATCGCGCGCCTGAGCCCCGAAGGGGCGGCACCGCAGGGCGTGACACCCGAAGCCGTCGCGCTGGCACAGCGGCTGGCGGCGCGGGGCGGCTGAGCGCCCCTTTTTTCTTTCCCGCAGGCACCGGAACCGGGCGGCCCCATGGGCCGGATCGGGGCGCGCGGCCGCGTTCGCGTCCCGATGTGCACCGGACTGATGCGCGAATCTTGCATACAAGGCCTGTAAACCGGCTGGCACGGTTCTGGCAAGAGGGGTCGGCAACCACCCTTGCCCACCATGACCTCCAGCGACATCGCCGACCGCATAGTTGAAGCCATCCTGGCGCAGAAGCTCGCGCCGGGCGCGCGCCTGGGCGAGCAGGCGCTGTCGATGCTGTTCGACTGCAGCCGCACACTCGTGCGCGAGGCCATGATGCAGCTGGCCGCGCGCGGCATCGTCACCGTCAGCTCGCGCCGCGGCTGGTTCGTGGTCGAGCCGTCGGAGGCGGAAGCGCGCGAGGCCTTCGAGGCGCGGCGCGTGATCGAGACCGGGCTGATCCGCAGCGCCGCGCCGATGGACAAGGCCAAGCTGGACAAGCTCAAGCGCCACATCCGCGACGAGAAGCAGGCGCTCAAGGGCAGCGACGTGGGCCGGCGCAGCTACCTGCTGGGCGACTTTCATGTGTGTCTGGCCGAGTGCCTGGGCAATCAGCTGCTGGCCGACACGCTGCGCGACTTCACCGCGCGCACCACGCTGATTGCGATGCTCTACCAGAGCACGCACGACGCGGCGCATTCGTGCCAGGAGCACGTCGACATCGTCAAGGCGCTCGAAGCCGGCGACACCGCGCGCGCCGAGGCGCTGATGGCGCAGCACATCGGCCACGTGCAGCAGGCGCTGCGTCTCAACACCCCGGCGGCCGACCCGCTGGCCGGTCTGCGCGCGGCGCTGGCGCCCGTGTCGGGCCCGCGCGAGAACCCCGATTCCCCCACCTCTTCCACCTACCTAGGAGCTGTTCTATGAAGACCACCAAACGCCACCTGCTCGCCCTCTCGGCCGGCCTTGCCCTTGCTGCCCTCACCGGCGGCGCGCAGGCACAGACCGCGCTGGACGACGTCATGAAGGCCAAGGCGATCAAGATCGCGGTCCCGACCGACTTCCCGCCCTACGGCTTCGTCGGCACCGACCTGCAGCCGCAGGGCCTGGACGTGGACATGGCCAAGTACATCGCGATCAAGCTGGGCGCCAAGGTCGAGCTGGTGCCGGTGACCAGCGCCAACCGCATCCCCTACCTGCAGACCAAGAAGGCCGACCTCGTCATCTCGACGCTGGGCAAGAACCCCGAGCGCGAGAAGGTGATCGACTTCACCATCGCCTACTCACCCTTCTTCCAGGCGGTGTTCGCCGCCAAGTCGATGCCGCTCGCCTCGTTCGCCGATCTGGCGGGCAAGTCGGTCGGCGTCACGCGCGGCGCCATCGAAGACCAGGAGCTGAGCAAGGTCGCGCCGGCCACGGCCGACATCAAGCGCTTCGAAGACAACAACGCCACCGTCTCGGCCTTCGTGTCGGGCCAGGTGCAGGTGATCGCCACCGGCGCTTCGGTGGCCGGCAACATGATGGCGCGCAACCCGCAGCTGGGCACCGAATACAAGCTGCTGCTCAAGGACAGCCCGAACTTCATCGGCGTGGCCAAGGGCGAGGACGCGCTGCGCAGCAAGGTCAACGAGATCATCCTCGGCGCGAAGAAGGCTGGTGATCTGGATGCGATGGCGAAGAAGTGGCTCGGTCGCCCCGCAGGCACCTTGCCTGAATAAGCACTGCTGACGCACACGAAGGACAGGCGCCATGCGCATCGAGTTCGATTTCCCGGCCGTGCTGGCGCAGTGGCCGCTGCTGCTGCACGGCGTGGGCTGGACGCTGGGGTTGACGGCGGTGTCGGCCGTGTTGGGCGTAGCGCTGGGCGTGGCCTGCGCCTGGGCGCGCAGCCACGGACCGGTGTGGCTGCGCTGGGTGGCGGGCACGTATGTGGAGCTGATCCGCAACACGCCCTTCATCGTGCAGCTGTTCTTCGTGTTCTTCGGTCTGCCAGCTGCGGGCGTGAAGCTCACGCCCGAGATCGCCTCGGTGATCGCGATGGTGATCAACCTCGGGGCGTATGCGGCCGAGATCGTGCGCGCCGGCATCGAGGCCACGCCGAAGGGACAGTACGAAGCGGCGGCCAGCCTGGCGCTGACGCGGGCGCAGACCTTCATCCACGTGGTGCTGCCGCCAGCGCTGCGCAAGGTGTGGCCGGCGCTCACCAGCCAGATCATCATCGTGATGCTGGGCTCGGCGGTCTGCGGCCAGATCGCGACCGAGGAGCTGAGCTACGCGGCCAACCTGATCCAGAGCCGCAACTTCCGCGCCTTCGAGGCCTTCATCATCGCGACCGGCATCTACTTGCTGCTGGCGATCGGCGTGCGTGCGCTGCTCAACTGGGTCGGCCCGCGTTTCATCTTTGGCAAGGGAGGCGCCCGTGGTTGATTTTTCCCTCTGGGACATCCTGCGCAATCTGCTGCTGGCCGCGCGCTGGACGGTGGCGCTGTCTCTGATCGCCTTCATTGGCGGCGGCCTCGTGGGCCTGTTGCTGCTGGTGGCGCGCATGGCGCGCTGGCCGGGGGCGCAGCGTTTCGTCGCCGGCTACGTGCAGCTGTTTCAGGGCACGCCGCTGCTGATGCAGCTGTTCCTCGCGTACTTCGGTCTGGCGCTGTTCGGCGTCGACACCTCGGCCTGGGTCTCGGCGGCGCTGGCGCTCACGCTCTACACCAGCGCTTTCCTGTGCGAGATCTGGCGTGGCTGCGTGGCGGCCGTGCCCAAGGGCCAGTGGGAGGCTGCGCAGAGTCTGGCGCTGAGCTTTGCCGAGCAGCTGCGTTACGTGATCCTGCCGCAGGCCACGCGCATCGCCATCGCGCCGACCGTGGGCTTTCTGGTGCAGGTCATCAAGGGCACGGCGCTGGCCTCCGTCATCGGCTTTGTCGAGCTGACCAAGGCCGGCACGATGATCACCAACGCCACCTTCCAGCCCTTCCTGGTCTACAGCTGTGTGGCCATGATGTATTTCGCGCTGTGCTTCCCCGTGAGCCTGACCGCGCGCCGCCTCGAAAGGAAACTCAATGCCGTCCGCTGAGACCGCCACCCCCATCGTCGACATCCGGCAGCTGCGCAAGTCCTATGGCAGCAACGAGGTGCTCAAGGGCATCGACCTGCAGGTCAGGCCCGGCGAGGTGATCGCCATCATCGGCAAGAGCGGTTCGGGCAAGAGCACGCTGCTGCGCTGCATCAACGGGCTGGAAGAGTTCCAGTCGGGGGCGCTGACCGTCGACAGCCAGCCCCTGCTGCACGACAACGCCGCCGCCATGCGCGCGCTGCGCCAGCACGTGGGCATGATCTTCCAGCAGTTCAACCTGTTCCCGCACCTGAGCGTGGGTCGCAACGTGATGCTCGCGCCCGGGCTGGTGAAGAAGACCGCGAAGGACACGGGCGAGCAGCAGGCACGCAAGCTGCTGGAGCGCGTGGGCCTGGGCGAAAAATTCGACGCGTTCCCCGACCAGCTCTCGGGCGGTCAGCAGCAACGCGTGGCGATTGCGCGCGCACTGGCGATGGAGCCCAGCGTGCTGCTGTGCGACGAGATCACTTCGGCGCTCGACCCTGAGCTGGTGGGCGAGGTGCTGCGCGTGGTGGAGTCACTGGCCGACGAGGGCATGACGCTGCTGATGGTCACGCACGAAATGAACTTCGCGCGCAAGGTGAGCGACCGCGTGATCTTCATGCACCAGGGCCGGGTGCATGAGATGGGGCCGCCGGCGGAGCTGTTCGCGGCGCCGAGGACGCCTGAGCTGCAACAGTTCCTCGCGTCGATCCACTGAGCGGTCTTTCTTACCCTCGAAAATATAAAGCTATCTTTATATTCAACAAGGGCATATGATGCGGCGGTGAGCGAGGTTCGCTGGCATGCGCCAACCGAAGCCTCAAGGCTTGAAGACTCCCGTCTGCCAGCCCGTCTCCGTGTCATGTGCGGCCCTTGCGGCCCACGCGGCATCTGTCCTTGCGGCATCCCTTCGAGGCCGCTCCTCTCTGCGTCGCCGGGCAGTGTCCCGATCACGGCGCCATCTCTCTGAAAGGCTCGTCATGAGCACCAAACTGTACGTGGGCAACCTGCCCTATTCCGCCGACGACCACTCGTTGCGCAACAACTTTGCCGAATTCGGCGACGTGGCTTCGGCCAAGGTCATGATGGACCGCGACAGCGGCCGTTCCAAGGGCTTCGGCTTCGTGGAAATGGGCACTGCCGAGCAGGCAGAAGCCGCCATCAAGGGTCTGAACGGCATGTCCGTCGGCGGCCGCAACATCGTCGTCAACGTGTCGCGCCCGAAAGAGTCGACCGGCGGTGGCTACGGTGACCGTGGCGGACGCGGCGGCTACTAAGCCCTCACGCTCCTCGCGAAGAAGCCGGCCCTCTGGGCCGGTTTTTTTTCGTCTGGTCGCTGCGCCCGGATGTCAGTGAGTCAGGCCGAGGAAGCTGTCGAGGATGTGGAAGTGGTCGTCGTGGAAGCGGTCTTCCATGGCGGCCAGGTCGGCCATCGGCACCCACTGCGCCGAGCGCGCGTCGTCGCTGCCCTGCACCTCGGGCAGCGGGCGAGCGCCCAGGTCGAAGTAGTGGGCGTGGGTGATGACGCGACCGCGTGCGCTGCGGTCGGGGTGGTCGAACACGCGCACACCCTTGAGCGCGTGCGCGATGTCGCCGGGCAGCAGGTGCAGGCCGGTCTCTTCCTGAAGCTCGCGCAGGGCCGACTGGTAGACCGTTTCGCGCTGCTCCAGGAACCCGCCAGGCAGGGCATAGAGCCCTTGACCCGGTGCGCGGCCGCGCACGATCAGCAGCACGCGGTCGGCGCATTGAATCAACGCGTCGACCGTGACGAACACCGGCGCATACGGCGCGCTGGCCCACTGGGCCTTTTCGGCGCGCAGGCTGGCCCATTCGCCGGCCAGTTCCCGGTAGCAGGGCAGCTGGGCCCAGGCCCGCAGGAAGTGGATGGTTGAGGGCGGCACCTGGCTGACCAGCGCCGCGAGCGCGGGCTCCAGCGGGTGGCCGGCGGCGCTGAAGAGTGCGTCGCGCACGGCGCTCGAATGCAGCTCCCCCTGACTTCCCACGTCGTCGAACATCCAGCCGGGGAAGTCGTCGAGGTAGGTGCTGGTGGCGTCCTTGTGGTGACCGACCAGCACGGTCTGCCCCGGCGGCAGGGCGCCGACCTGCGCCTGCACACCGTCGCGCACGGCGTTCACCCAGCGCTGGCTGTCGAAGTAGTCGCGCACGGCCACGAACCGCACCCGCGCCTTCTCGTCGGCCGTCAGCGCCAGCCGGACCATCTCGACGCGTTCGGCCCAGGTGAACGGGTTTTTGGCGGTGCGCGCCTGATGGGCAGAGCCGATCACGATCACCACGCGCGGCGCGAGCGCGAGGGCGCGGTGGATGACCGCGAGCTGGCCCAGGTGCAGCCCCTGGAAGCGGCCGATGCAGACGGCGGCGGCGTAGGTCGGTGTGGTGGTGTTCATGGGGTTCAGAAGTGTTGGGCGGCAATGGGCATCTGGCGACCGGAGCCAAAGGCGCGCGCGCGCACGCGGATGATGGGCGGGGCCTGGCGGCGCTTGTATTCGCTGCGCGCGACCATGCGGCGCACGCGGTCCACCAGCGCCGCGCCTTCGGGCTGTTGCACCAGGCGGGCCACGAAAGCCTCGACATCGATGCGTTCCTCCCGCGCCAGGCCGTGGCCTTCGATCAGGTGCTTGAGCACCTCGTCGAGCACCTCGTAGGGCGGCAGGCTGTCGGTGTCCTTCTGGTCGGGCGCGAGTTCGGCGGACGGTGGCTTGTCAATGATGGCCTGCGGGATCACTTCGCGGCCGGCCGCTTCGTTGAGGTGGCGGGCCAGCGCGAAGACTTCGGTCTTGTAGAGGTCGCCGATCAGGCCCAGGCCGCCGTTGGTGTCGCCGTAGAGCGTGCAGTAACCGACCGACATCTCCGACTTGTTGCCGGTGGTCAGCAGCAGATGGCCCCAGGTGTTGGAGTACTCCATGAGGATGGTGCCGCGGATGCGCGCCTGCAGGTTCTCCAGCGACAGGCCTTGCAGCGGCGCGCCGAACGCGGATTCAAAGCCGGCGCCGTAGCCTTTCACCAGGTCGGCAATCGGGTGGCGGTGCAGGCGCACGCCCAGGCCGTCGCACAGGCGCTGAGAGTCGTCCACCGAACCGGCCGACGAAAACACCGAGGGCATGGTGATGGCGGCCACGCGTTCCGGGCCGAAGGCCTCGGCCGCCAGCGCGATGGTGATCGCGGAGTCGATGCCGCCGGACGAGCCGATCACCGCCTGCGTGAAGCCGCAGCGGCGCGCGTAGTCGCGCAGGCCCAGCACGATCTGCTGGCGGTAGAAGGCCATGGTGGACAGTCCCGCCGCGGGCACGGCGGGCAGTGCTTCATCGCGGGCGCCCCGAAAGCCGCTGGCGCCGATGCGCAGCGTCTTCACGTCTTCTTCGAAGCGGCGCGCTTCAAACACCACGCCGGCCCCGGGCTCGACCGCGAAGGAAGCGCCGTCGTAGACCAGCTGGTCGTGGCCGCCGACCTGGTTGACGTAAAGGATGGGCAGGCCGTGGCGGCGGCTGGCGGCGGCGAAGATCTGGTGGCGCTGCTCTCGCTTGCCGATGTTGGACGGGCTGGCGTTGATCGAGACCACGAGATCGGGCGCGGCGTCGCGCAGCCGGTCGAACGGGTTGACGGCGTAGTCGCTGCCGTCGTCGTTCCAGCCGTCTTCGCAGATCAGGAAGCCGACCTGCGCGGTGCCGATCCGCAATACCTTTGCCACGTCGGGGCCGGGTTCGAAGTGGCGCCGCTCGTTGAAGATGTTGTAGGTGGGCAGCAGCTGCTTGGCGTATTCGAGCAGCACCTCGCCGGCCTTGACCACGCGCAGCACGTTGCGCAGGGGTTTGCCCGGCCCGCGGTACGCGACCGGCATCCCCACCACCCAGTGCAGCGCAGGCATCTGCCGGGAGGCCTGGCACAGGGCCTCGAAGCCGGCGTCCACCCGGGCCATGAAGTGCGGTTCGTCCAGCAGGTCGCCGGGGTAGTAGCCGGTGAGCGAGAGTTCGGAGAAGACGACCAGATCGGCTCCGTCGTCGCGGGCGCGCTGCGCGGCGGTGACCATCTTGCGCACATTGCCGTCCATGTCGCCGATGGTGACGTTGAGCTGGGCCAGGGTGATGGTGATCATGTGGCCTCCGTGAGCACCGGAACGTTGAACACCTGGCGCAGGTAGGCCAGGAAGGTTTCGTCGTCGCACAGGGTCTTGCCCGGCGAGTCGGACAGTTTGGCCACCGGCTGGCCGTTGGCGCTGGTGAGCTTCATGACGATGTTCAGCGGCGTGAGGCCGACGTCGTTGGAGAGGTGCGTGCCGATGCCGAAGCCCAGCTGCGTGCGGTCGCCCAACGCACGGTAGAGCCCGATGGCCTTGGTCACGGTCAGGCCGTCGGAGAACACCAGGCGCTTGGTGTGCGGGTCGATGCGCAGCTTCTCGTAGTGCGCCAGCGCCTTGTTCGCCCAGACCAGCGGATCGCCCGAGTCGTGGCGCAGGCCGTCAAACAGCTTGGCGAAGTAGAGGTCGAAGTCCGACAGGAAGGCGTCCATGCCGACCACGTCGGTCAGCGCGATGCCGAGGTCGCCGCGGTATTCCTGCACCCAGTCTTCGAGCGCGGCCTTCTGCGAATCGCGCAGGCGCACCCCCAGCGCCTGGTAGGTCTGCAGGTATTCGTGCGCCATGGTGCCGATGGGCACCAGCCCCAGGTCGCGCGCCAGCAGCACGTTGGAGGTTCCCTTGAACACCTGGGGGATGCGCGCGCTGAAGGCCTGCACCACCTCGCGCTGCCAGGGCCGCGAGAAACGGCGGCGTACGCCGAAGTCGAACAGCTCGAAGGGGTGGCGCATTGCCGGCTGCTGCACGAAGGCTTCGATGTCGGCGATCTTGGCGTCCAGCCGGCGGCGCCCGCCGACTTCGGCGGCGGCGCGGTCGAAGCGGCGGAAGTACAGCTCGTTGACGATGGCGAGCACGAAGATCTCGAAGGCCATGACGTGGACCTGCGGCCCCTTGGCAACGATGCGCAGCTGGTCGCCGTCGGCGCGGGCCTCGATGAAGGCGCGCTGGAAGCTGAAGATGCGCAGGAAGTCGACGAAGTCGCTCTTGATGTAACGCAGGCCGCCGAGGTAGGCGAGCTCGTCTTCGCGGAAGCTCAGCGCGCACAGCGCGTCCAGCTCGGTGTTGACCTCGTCGAGCAACTGCGTCAGCGGATAGGCGGGCTGGTTGCGGCAGACGAAGCGGTACTCGGCCTGCGTCTGCGGGTGGCGGTGCAGCATGGTCTGCCACATCGTGAACTTGTAGAGGTCGGTGTCCAGCAGGCTGGTGATGACGGGTTCCATGGTGGCTCCGGGTTCAGGCGTCGGCCTGAAGAAGGGAAGGGACCTCGGCACAGGTGGTCAGGCGTGCACCTTGTCGCTGCAAGTTGTCCAGGAAGGCCCGGGCCTGCGCCTCGAAACCGGTGACCGGGCTCATCGCGTCGGTGACCAGCAGCAGCTTGTCGAGCCGGCGCGAGGGCAGGTGCTGCGCCAGGTGTTCGACGGTGGCCTTGACGCAGTGGCTGCTGGCTTCGCCCGCGATGACGATGCGGTCGGCCTGGTCGAGGCTGGCGATCAGCGAGCGGTTGAGCTGCGTGTCGTCGTCGGCCGGATCGGGCACCTCGGCCTGCAGGGCACTGTAGTGCTCGGTCCAGGGGTTGCTGCCCTTGGTGACCTTCTGCACCACGCCCAGGCGCCGGTCTTCCCAGCGGTTGTAGGCGGCCTTGACGGCAGGGTGCACGTTGTGGCCCCAGCTGCCGATCTCGCAGTGCACCGGCCAGACCATCAGGGTGTAGCGGCCGGCCTGTTCAAGTGTGTCGAGATAGGCGAGCGTGCGGGGCAGGGCGGCGGCGTCGCGCGGCCGGTAGGCGCCCGCACGCACCTGTGCCGCGGTGATGGCGGTGAACGGGCCCACATCCGTACCGTCGCCGGTCTGCCAGAAGGTGGGGTGGGCGATGTCGACGCGCTGGTGGGAATCGAGCGTGACGACGATGCGGCCGATGCCGTCGCCACCCGCGTCGATGAGCGCGGCCAGGCGCAGCATGTCGGCGTGGGCGCCGCCGACCGGCAGCGCCGGCGCCAGGCTGGCATTGCGCAGCGGATCGGTGCCGCGCCAGTCCTCGGGAAGGTCGCAGAAGTCGTTCTGCGGGTCGATGATCAACAGGGTGGTGCGGCTGCTCATGGTGTCCTCCAGGGTCGATGGTAGGCGAAGGATCTGCCTTCACCCGCCATGTAAGTTGCACTGTACAACTTACATGGGTTGTATAGTACAACTTAAATCCGGAGTGTCAAGTCATGTCCAACGCGCGTGTGGGTTCCAGGGGTCTGGGCTTCGAGCGGCCGCTGGTGACGGTCGATGTGGTCATCTTCACCGTCATCGAAGAAAAGCTGCATGTGCTGCTGGTGCGCCGGCCCGACGGCGAGCAGGAACCTTTCCCGGGGCGCTGGGCCCTGCCCGGTGGCTTTGTCGATGTGCAACAGGACGCCTCGCTGCTGGCCTGCGCCGAACGCAAGCTGCTGGCCAAGACCGGCGTGGCCACGCCCTACCTGGAGCAGCTTGGCAGCTGGGGCGACGCGAAACGCGATCCGCGCGGCTGGTCCAGCACCCATGCTTATTTCTCCCTGATTCCGCGGCCGGACACGGTCACCGATGGCCCGCTCGCGACCGAGTGGGTGACCTGCGAGCCCGCCATGCGCCGGCGCCTGGCCTTTGACCACAACACCATCCTGGGCGCGGCCATCGACCGTCTGCGCAGCAAGGTGGAATACACCTCGCTGCCTGCCTTCCTGCTGGCGGAGCCGTTCTCCCTGCCACAGCTACAGCGGGTGTACGAGATCGTGCTGGACCGCACGCTGGACAAGAGCGCGTTTCGCAAGCGCATGCTGGATGCGGCCTACCTCGAAGAAACCGGCATGGTCACCGGCGACCACGGCCGCCCGGCCATGGGCTACCGCCTGCGCGAGCGCGAGCACGCCACCGTGTTTCCGCGCACCTTCCGCTCGGGGGAGTGAACCTCAGGCCTGGACGGCCCGGTCCAGTGCCTGGTCGATGTCCCAGAGGATGTCGTCGATGTGTTCCAGGCCGACCGAAATGCGCACCATGTCCGGCGGCACGCCGGCCGCCAGCTGCTGGGCTTCGTCGAGCTGGCGGTGGGTGGTGCTGGCGGGGTGGCTGATCAGCGTGCGCGTATCGCCGATGTTGACCAGGTGGCTCATGAACTGGGCGCTCTCGATGAACTTCACGCCTTGCTCCATTCCGCCTTTGACGCCGAACGCGAGCAGACCGGAAGCGCCGCGCATCTGCTTTTTCATGAGCGCGTGCTGCGGGTGGCCGGGCAGGCCGGGGTAGTTGACCCAGCCCACGCGCGGGTCGTCTTTCAAATACTGCGCTACCGCCAGCGCGTTGGCACAGTGCCGCTCCATGCGCAGCGGCAGGGTCTCGACACCCTGCAGGATCTGCCAGGCGCTGGTGGGCGCGAGCGCGGCGCCGAACACGCGCAGGCCTTCCATGCGGCAGCGCATGGTGAAGCCGAAGTTGCCGAAGGTCTCGTAGAACTTCACGCCGTGGTAGCCGGGCGAGGGCTCGGTCATGCCGGGGAACTTGCCGTTGTCCCAGGGGAAGCTGCCGCTCTCGACCACGAGGCCGCCGAGCGTGGTGCCGTGGCCGGCGAGGTACTTGGTGGCACTGTGCACCACGATGTCGGCCCCGAACCGGATCGGGTTGCACAGGAAGGGACTGGGCACGGTGTTGTCCACCACCAGCGGCAGGCCGTGCGCGTGCGCCACGTCGGCAATGGCGGTGACGTCGAGCACCACCATGCTGGGGTTGCCCAGGGTTTCGGCAAACAGCGCACGCGTGTTGGGGCGGATGGCGGCGGCGAAGGCCTCCGGCTTCGTCGCATCGACAAACGTGGTCTCGATGCCGAACTTCTTCAGGTTGACGGCGAGCATGGTGACGCTGCCGCCGTAGAGCGCACCGGCCGCCACCACGTGGTCGCCCGCCTGCAGCAGCGTGGTCAGCGCGAGCGCCTCGGCCGCCATGCCGCTGGCCGTGGCCACGGCGGCGCGCCCGCCCTCGAGCGCGGCCACACGCTCCTCCAGCGCCGCCACCGTGGGGTTGGACAGGCGCGAATAGACGTTGCCGAAGGTCTGCAGGTTGAACAGGCTGGCGGCGTGGTCGGCGCTGTCGAACACGAAGCTGGTGGTCTGGTAGATCGGCAGGGCGCGCGCGCCGGTGGCGGCGTCGGGGATCTGGCCCGCGTGGATGGCGAGCGTCTCGGACTGGAAGTTGCGGTCGGCCATGTTGTCAGCCCTGCTTCGGTCGTTGCGAAGAAATGACCTTGGTGTTGACGCCGGCCCAGTTCAGGCCGCCGAACAGGCGCGCGTGTTCGATCTTCACGCAGCGGTCCCAGACCGAGTCCAGGCCCGCCTCGGTCGCGATGCGGTCGGCCTCTTCGCTCATCAGCCCCAGCTGTTGCCATAGCGACTTCGCGCCGATGGCGACCGCGCTTTTCGCAATCGCCGGAATCTCTTCGACCTTGCGGAACACGTCGACCATGTCGACCGGAAACGGAATGTCTTCCAGCCGCGCATAGCTGGTCTCGCCCAGGATGCTCGGATAGCGCGGATTGACCGGCACGATGCGGTAGCCGCGCTCCTGCATGTACTTGGCGGCGAAGTAGCTGGGGCGGTGCCATTCGGCCGAGAGACCGACCACGGCGATGGTGCGGTCGCGCGCCAGGATGCGGCGCAGGGTGGGGATGTCGTCTTGCATGCCCTCCACAATAGCGCCATGGCGACCGAACGCAAGGCATTGCCTGTCATCGACAAGACCCGCTGCACCGGCTGTGGCTGGTGCGTGGCGGTGTGCCCGCCACACGTCATGTCGCTCGACGTGGAGAACTGGAAGAAGTTCTCCCAGCTGCACGACGAGCCCGGCTGCACCGGTTGCGCCAAGTGCGCGGTGAAATGCCCGTTCGACGCGATCGCGATGCGGCGCGTTGGCGAGAAGCCCTAGTCGTCGCCCAGGTCCTTGCCACGGTTGCTGCGCCAGATCGCGCGCAGCAGGAACAGCGCGCCGAAAAAAGCACTGGCAAAGCCGATGAAACCGAAGGCCGGCAAGCCGAACAGCAGCGGCCCGCCCTGCACGGTCATGACGATGGACGAGCCGACGATCAGCGCGGCGATCAGCAGCGCCATCGCCAGCCGGTTCGCGGCGCGGTCGATCTGGTCGCCCACGCGCTTGAGGTGGGCGATGTCGATGCCCACATGCACCTTGCCGCGCCGCGCGTTGCGCAGCAGCCGCGTCAGGTCGTCGGGCAATTGCTCGGCCACCGAGAGCGCGCGCCGCAGCGTCTTCCACGCGCGGGTGGCCATGGCCTTGGGCTTGTACCGCGCGCGCACCACCTGCTTGAGCAGCGGCAACGCTTCGCCGGTCATGTGGAAGGCCGGATCGAGGCCGCGGCCCATGCCTTCGAGCGTGATGAAGGCCTTGATCAGCAGCGCCAGGTCGGACGGCAGGCCGAGCTGATGGCCGCGCAGGATGGCCGTCACGTCGCCCAGCATCTGACCCAGATTGAGTTCGGCCAACGGCGCGCCGTGGTACTGGTCGACGAAGGTCTCGATCTCGGTCTCCAGCGAGGAGAGGTTGGCGCTGTGCGCATCGCCGGCCCAGTCCAGCAGCACATCGGCCACCGTCTGGGGATCGCGCTCGACCAGTCCCATCAGCAGCTGCAGCAGTTCCTCGCGCCGCCGCGCCGAGAGCCGGCCGACCATGCCGAAGTCGATGAAGGCGATGCGGTTGCCGTCGAGGTAGATCACGTTGCCGGGGTGGGGGTCGGCGTGGAACAGACCGTCCTGCACGATCTGCTTGAGCACCGCCTGGGCGCCTCGACGAGCCAGCAGTGTCCGGTCCAGCCCCTGTTGGTCGAGTTTCGCGAGATCGTGGCCGGCGATGCCGGCGACATAGTCCTGCACGTTGACGCGCGCGTGCGTGAAGTCCCAGTACACCCGTGGCACCACGATCCAGGGCAGGCCGGCCATGTTGGCGGCGATGCGCTCGGCGTTGCGGCACTCGCTGGCCAGATCCAGCTCGCGGCGCAGCGACTGCGCCAGCTCGCGCACCAGCTGCTGCGGCCGGTAGGGCTTGAGCGCCGGCAGCTCGGACTCGGCCAACGCCGCCAGACGGCCCAGCAGGCGCAGATCGGACTCGATGATGCGGTCGATGTCGGGCCGGCGGATCTTCACTACCAACTCGGTGCCGTCGTGCAGCTGCGCACGGTGGACCTGCGCGATCGAGGCCGCCGCCAGCGGCTCGGTGTCGAAGCGGGCAAACACCACCTCGGGCTCGCCGCCGAGGTCCTCGCGCAACTGCGGCCGCAGCGCATCCAGCGGCAGCGCGGGCACATTGCTGTGCAATTTCTCGAACTCGGCGATGTACTCGGGCGGAAACAGGTCGGCGCGCCCCGCGAGGATCTGGCCGAGCTTGACGAAGGTCGGCCCCAGCTCTTCCAGCGCCAGCCGCAGCTGCACCGCTGGCTCCAGCTTCGCGAGGTCGGCCGCGTGCTCCCAGCGCAGCGCGTGACCGGCGCGCTCCAGCCGGTCGGCCAGGCCCAGACGGCGCACGCTGTCGCCAAAACCGTGGCGGATGAGCACGCCCAGAATCTGGTTGAGGCGGCCCATGTCGCGGGCCGAACCCAGGGTTTCGATCAGCATGCAGCCATCATAGGCTTGGCACGAAGCGCACGCACCAGCGGGAAGCCGCCTCCTGGACCAGCCCGGCATTCACCGGCAGAAACCGCTGGATCACGTCGAGGTTGGTGCGCAGATGCTCCGTCACCTCGCTGCAGGTGTAGGCCGCCGCCTGACCCGTCTGGTGCACCGCCAGCGCCCAGGGCAGGGCCAGCTGGTCCGCCAGGTGCGGCCCCGCCGCCGCCGTGCTGGCCTGGTAGGCCTGGACTTCACGCAGCAGGCGCATGGCCACCTGTTCCGAACTGACCGACTTCTCGCCGAAGGCCGTGAACACCTCGGTCACCTGCTCGTGCTCCAGCGTCGCCATCAGCGCATTGCCCGGGCCTTCGTTCTGCCGCACCACGGGCACCCGCAGCTGCTCGCCGGACCAGCCCAGCGCCGCCTGCAGCAGCGACAGCTCGCGCTCGGCCACGCGTCGCGGCACCGCCGCCACCAGCGACTCGGCAAACGAATCCGATACCGCCCCACGCTCCAGCAGATCGAACGGCCGCAGGCCGCCCACCACCGGTGTGATCACAGCCCGGATCTCGCCGCCGCCCGCGGGATAGAAGCCGTGGCGCCGCAACGTCGCCTCCACCTTCACGCCCAGGCGCGCGAGCAACGGCAGAAACGCCCGCTCAATGAAATGGAAGTTGGGCGCCAGCGGGTTGTGCGTGCCGCCCGACAGCGTGAGCCGGCTGGGCGCCGATGCCAGCATCAGCGCAGGCAGTACCGTCTGCAGCACCAGCAGGCAACTGCCTGCCGAGCCGATGGCAAAGCTGTGGTCACCGGGCCGCAAGGCGCCCGGTTCGAACACCAGTGCCTGCGAACCCAGCTCGGCGCCGCTGACCTGTGCGCCGCTCACCGCCTGCGCGGCCAGTACGCAGGCCAGGTGCTGGCGCATCAGACCGGGCTTGGGTCGCTTGGCACGGATGCGCTCGATGCGCACGGGCTGGCCCGTGATCATCGAAAGCGACAGGCTGGTGCGCAGGATCTGGCCACCGCCTTCGCCGGTGGAACCGTCGATAACAATCATCTTGTCCTATCCCTTCACACACAGCACCTGCTTGAGCGTGTACACCACCTCCACCAGGTCCTTCTGCGCTTCCATCACCGCGTCGATGTCCTTGTAGGCCATCGGGATCTCGTCGATCACGGCTTCGTCCTTGCGGCACTCCACGCCTTCGGTCGCCTTGATCTGATCCTCGACGGTGAACATCTTCTTGGCCTTGGTCCGGCTCATCACGCGGCCCGCGCCGTGGCTGCAGCTCTCGAAACTCTCGGGGTTGCCAAGGCCGCGCACGATGTAGCTGCGCGCCCCCATGCTCCCGGGGATGATGCCCAGCTCGCCCTTCTTGGCGCTCACCGCACCCTTGCGGGTCACGAAGACGTCTTCACCGAAGTGCGTTTCCTTCTGCACGTAGTTGTGGTGGCAGTTCACCGCCTCGACATGCGTCTCGAACGGCTTGGTGATCACCTGGCGCACGGTGGCGACCAGGTTCTTCATCATCACCTCGCGGTTCAGGCGAGCGAACTTCTGCGCCCAGCCCACGCCGCGCACGTAGTCGCCGAAGTACTGAGAGCCTTCCTCGAAGTACGCCAGGTCCTGGTCGGGCAGGTGAACGTTGTTGCGTTCGGCGTCCTTCTTCGCCAGTTCGATGAAGGTGGTGCCGATGGCATTCCCCACGCCACGCGAACCCGAGTGCAGCATGAACCACACAGCGCCGCCTTCGTCGAGGCAGACCTCGATGAAGTGGTTGCCCGTTCCGAGCGTTCCCAGGTGCTTGTGGTTGTTGGTGTTCTTCAGGCGCGGGTACTGCTCGCAGATCGCGTCGAACTCGTCCTTGAGCGTCGCCCAGGCCTGGTCCACCAGAGAAGGCGGGTTCTCCCAAGTTCCCTTGTCGCGCCCCGCACGCTGGCGGATCGGCGTCATGCCGTGCGGCACGGCCTTCTCGATCGCGGCGCGCAACGGCCCCAGGTTGTCGGGCAGGTCTTCGGCACGCAGCGTGGTCTTGCAGGCCATCATTCCGCAGCCGATGTCCACACCGACCGCCGCCGGAATGATCGCCTTGAAGGTCGGCACCACCGAGCCCACGGTCGCACCGATGCCCAGGTGCACGTCGGGCATGGCCGCGATGTGTTTGAACACGATGGGCAGGCGCGCGGTGTTGGCCAGCTGCTTCTTCGCTTCGTCTTCGACGGGCACGCCGCGCGTCCACATCTTGATGGGCACGCCGCCTTCGGGTTGTTCGGTGTTGTAGTTGTTCATGTTGTTCCTCGCATCTTGATCAAAAGGCATGTCCCCCGGCGACAAGGGTTGGTGAAACGTTTTCGTGCTCTACCTGACTGAGCTACGGCCCCCCAGTGATGGAGCCGACGGGATTCGAACCCGCGACATCGAGCGTTATAGGCTGTAGTTCCACCGGCATTCGCCGCGAGACATTCCAAAACAAAAGAGCGCGACGAGGGTTGACAAGACTCTGCCATGCCGGTTTCCCGGTTGAGGATTCGAACCCCCGGCGTACCGATGTAGTCCTGTCCGCATTCGCGCAAAAACACATCATTCGTTCAACGGCCCCCGCGTGGCGACCAACAGGTGGTGAGACGAGACAGTTTGGATGTAGTCCCACCGGCATTCGCCACGCGACGACGCATTCTTCGTTCTACTGCTGGACCAGCGAGACCTTCTCGATCTCACCCACCCAGTGGTCTGCGCCGGCGTTGCCCTTGGCAAACTGCGCCAGCATCGTGAACACCGCATCCGAGAAGCCGCCGACATTCAGGATGTCGGCACGCTCCACGGCCTGCGTAGTGCGGCAGGGCTGGATGTCGATGCACACCAGCTTGGCCTGTGGGCAGCGCTGCTTGAGCTTTTCCCACTCGATCAGCGTCTGGGTCGCACCACCGCGCCGCGCATCGACCCACGACTCGTTGTCCGAGACGAGGACCACCAGATCCACCTTCGCACGCTCCTTGTTCAGCAAGGCCAGCGGCGCGCTGCAGTTGGTGCCACCGCCGCCGATGGTGGCCAGCGCCTGGGCGTTGGCCATCACCGAGTCGCGGGGGTTCAGCGCAAGCTTCACCACATCGCGTTCGAACGGCAACACACGGGCCTGCGGGTTCTTTCGCAACACCGCCGCCGCCACGAGCGCCGCCACATCGATGCAACGCACCGACGAGGTGGCACCCACGCGGTGGCCGGTCACGGGCGAACCCATGGAGCCCGACACGTCGGGGCACACCACCACCTGGCCGGCCAACGCTGGCACGTTCACCAGCGCGGCTTCCATCGCGTCCTGCAGCGCTTCGCGCACCGCCGCCGGCACGCCCTCACCACAGGCCTTGAAGGCCGCCATCAACTGGTACGGGAATACCCGCGCCTTGGCCACCGCCACCGGATCGCGCAGCTTGGCCGCGACCGCTTCGGTCAGACCGGGCGGCTGGAACACGCCATGCCGCGCAAAGGTGTTCAGGTTCTGACGCACCATCTGCCACGAACCGGCGCGGGCGATCTGCGCCCACTGAGCGGCTTGCAACTCCAGCGCGGTCAGCATCTGGAACGGCACATCCGGCACCTCGATCACTTCACCCTGGGCCAGAGCGCGCTTGAAACGCTCGAAGGCTTGCGTGGCGGGCGGCAAGGCGGCTTCGTCGAACGGCTTGCCGATCAGCCAGGCGAACCAGGCCGCGCGCCAGGCTTCGGCGGGCTTGGGGTGCACCATCTTCACCACGTCGGCCAGCGAGGGCGTGTTGCCCACGGCGGCGTTGAGCAGCTGCTTCTCGGTGGCGTTCAGCAACCATTGCTGCACCAGCTTCTTGGGCCGGGTACCCAGGGACTTTCGACCCAGGGCACCGCTGCGCAGCATCTGCACGAAGCCGCGCAACGTCTTGCCGTTGTCCACCACGCGACCAAACACCTGCGACAGCAGGGTGACATCGCGCACCGCCAGCAGCGAAGCCAGCAGCACGGGCATGTCCTTCATGAAGGCAGCTTGGCGGGCGTACACAGCAGTCTTCGCCACGAACGCGGGCTCCACCTGTGCGGCCAGCACAGTCACGGCGTCGAGCTGCGACTGGGCGTCGGCATAGAAGGTCTGGCTCAGGCAACCAGTGGCAGCAATCTGCGCCAGCTGGTGCTTGGGGCTCAGGGCGTAGGCGGGTGCGCCCGCCTGGTTCTGGGCCGTGGCCTGAGGCAGCAGCTGGCCCTTGAGCGTTTGAAAGAGTTGGGTGTTGACCATGGGGTTCTCCGTGTGCATTCAACTTGTGTGCTCCTTCCTTTGCAACGGGTGTGCCAGGTCCAGAACGGATCAACCAGCTTTCCCTTACCCCATTGATTTCATTGGAAAACATCTACAGCGCAACTGGTTTTTCTCAACGACACCCGAACATAAACATTTCCATTGCTAGAATTTGAGCTAGCTATTTATCTGGCAAGCCATGTCCCTCAAAACCGTCGTCATCGGATTTCTCGGCACCCAGCTCGACAGCGGGCGCGGCGCGGGGCGCTGGGAGAAGTGGCGCCCCACGGTCTCGCTGGTGCAGCACGAGGACATGCAGGTGCACCGGCTGGAGCTGCTCTACACCCAGCCGCACCAGGCGCTGGCCGACCAGATGAAGCAGGACATCGAAACCGCCTCGCCCGAGACCGAGGTGCGGCTGGTGCTGCTGGCCATGGCCGACCCCTGGGACTTCGGTGAGGTCTACGGCGTGCTCTACGACTGGGTGAAGCAGTACCCCTTCCAGCCCGAGCAGGAGCGCTACTGGACGCACATCACCACCGGCACGCACGTCGCGCAGATCTGCATGTTCCTGCTCACGGAGGCGCGCCACATTCCCGGCGTGCTGCTGCAGACCTCGCCGCCGCGCAAGCAGCGGGCGGGCAACCCGGGCAGCTATGCGCTGATCGACCTGGACCTCTCGCGCTACGACACGCTCGCGCAGCGCTTCGAGCAGGCGCAGCGCGATGCGCTCGACTTCCTCAAGAACGGCATCGCCACGCGCAACCCGCACTTCAACGCGCTGATCGAGGAGATCGAGCGGGTGGCCCTGCGCTCGAAAGCGCCGATCCTGCTGACCGGGCCGACCGGCGCGGGCAAGTCGCACCTGGCACGGCGCATGTTCGAGCTCAAGAAGTCGCGCCACCAGGTGGCGGGCGATTTCGTGGAAGTGAACTGCGCCACGCTGCAGGGCGAGGGTGCGGCGTCCACGCTGTTCGGCCACAAGAAGGGCGCGTTCACCGGCGCCGTGAGTGACCGCGCCGGCCTGCTGCGCACCGCGCACGGCGGCGTGCTGTTCCTCGACGAGATCGGCGAACTGGGCCTGGACGAGCAGGCCATGCTGCTCAAGGCGGTGGAAGAGAAGCGCTTCTACCCCGTGGGCAGCGACCGCGAGGTGAGCAGCGACTTCCAGCTGATCGCCGGCACCAACCGCGACCTGCGGGTGGATGTGCGCGAAGGGCGCTTCCGCGAAGACCTGTATGCGCGGATCAACCTCTGGTCGTACACGCTGCCAGGGTTGGCGCAGCGGCCCGAAGACATCGAGCCCAATGTGGACCACCTGGTGACGCGCTGCGCCGCCGAGCTGGGCCGCGCCGTGCGCTTCAACGCCGAGGCCAAGGCGCTCTATCTGCGGTTCGCGCAATCGCCCGAGGCGCTGTGGAGCGGCAACTTCCGCGACCTGGCCGCGAGCGTGACGCGGCTGTGCACGCTGGCCGAAGGCGGGCGCATCGCGGCGCCGCTGGTGGAGGCCGAGCTGCAGCGCCTGCGGTGGCTCTGGCAGATGAATGGCGCGGAGGGCGCTGCCGCCGTGTCGGAAACCATCGACCTGTCCGATGTGATGGGCGCAGAGGCCCTGGACCAGCTCGACCTGTTCGACCGCCTGCAGCTGTCGGCCGTGGTGCAGGTCTGCCGCGCCTCGCGCACTTTGTCGGAGGCCGGGCGCACGCTGTTCCACCGCTCGCGCACCCAGCGCACCGTGGTCAACGACGCGGACCGGTTGCGCAAATACCTGCAGAAACACGGCCTGCGCTGGGACGACGTGTCGCGCTGAACCGGCGCACGCGTATACCCGATCCGCCGCCCGCGCGCTGCGGCTTCGGTACATGGGCGTTCCATTCCGGCCGTTCCGCCTGGGCGACATCGCGTCTTGCTGCGCTGCGGCATGATCCGCCCATGTGCCCGCACGGTGCGGGCATTCCCCCCCTTCCGGAGAACTGCATGAGCGACCTGTCGCAACCCCAAGCCCCCGTCCTGATCGACAAACTGCAATGGCGCTACGCCGCCAAGAAGATGGACCCGGCCAAGGCCGTGCCGCAAGAGAAGGTGGACCGCATCATCGAGGCCGCCCGCCTGGCGCCCACCTCCAGCGGCCTGCAGCCGTTCGAGATGATCGTGGTCACGAGCAAGGCCGTGCGCGAGCAGATCCAGCCGATCGCCTGGAACCAGGCACAGATCACCGATGGTTCGCACCTGCTGGTGTTCGCCGCCTGGGACAACTACACGGCCGAGCGCATCAACCACATGTTCGACCTGACCAACGAGCAGCGCGGCTTCACCAACGAAGGCTGGGAAAACTACCGCCAGATGCTGCTCAAGAGCTACCCGCAGCGCGACGCCGAGCTGAACTTCAACCACGCCGCCCGCCAGGCCTACATCGGCCTGGGCGCCGCGCTGATCGCCGCCGCGTTTGAAGAAGTCGACGCGACACCGATGGAAGGTTTCGACCCGGCCAAGCTGGACGAGATTCTCAAGTTGCGCGAGCGCGGCCTGCGCAGCGTCGCCATCGTGCCGCTGGGCTACCGCGCCGCCGAAGGCGACTGGCTGGTGAACCTGAAGAAGGTGCGCCGCCCGCTGGAGCAGTTCGTCACCGAAGTGAAGTGATGTGAACCGTCTGCGCCGCTGTCAGAGCGACAGGTCGGCGCAGACCGCGAAGTGGTCGCTGGGCATGACGCCGTGGGCGTCGGGCTGGTCCAGCACCACGGCCGCAGACCGCACCGCGACCGGCGGCGCCCCGTCTGCGGTGCGCACGAAGATGTGATCCAGGTTGCAGGCCACACCAGCTTCCGTGTGGTGCGTGACCTTGGGGCGGCCGGCGAACACATCGGCCAGCGGCCCGCGGGGTTGCAGCCAGAGCGCGATGTCCGCCTGCTCGGGCGAGGCATTGAAGTCGCCGCACAGCACCACCGGTAGCGTGCCCGCCCACCGGTCCACCCCGTCCAGAACCTCCTGAACCTGCGCGCGCCGCAAATCGGCACGGTCGGGCAGGTGCGTCAGGTGCAGGTTGACCAGCCACCAGTCACCGCCCTCTCCCGCTAGTCTCAAGCACTGCGCCACGCGCTCGCCGTCGCGCGCGTCCTGTGGCAACCCGATCACCCGCTGCTCCAGCACCGGCTGCCGGCTGAGCACCGCCAGGCCGGAAGTCGTCATGGTCCGGCGCATGCCAACATCCCGCGGCTTGGCCCGCGCCGGCACCCAGGCCAGGTGCATGGCCAGTGCCCGCCCCAACGCGAGCGCCGTGTGCGTCAGGCCGTCGGCGGTGCGCAAGTCTTCCTGCAGGGCGATCACGTCCGCAGACAGGGCCGCCAGCCCGTCGGCCATCGCGCGGACCCGGCGCGGGTAGTCGCCGTCCGCCTTCCAGGTATTGAGCGACACCAGCCTCATCGGGCAGTCACCGCCTCCGCACCGAACCGCAACTGCAGTGCCACGCGGAGCATGTCGACCGCGTCGCCGATGGGCCCGTCGTTGACGATGCGGATCGTGTCTTCGGGCAGCGCCAGATCGACGCCGCGGGCCAGCCGGTCGGAGATCGCCTGCACGCTTTCCCGCTGTCTGGCCCGCAGCCGCTGGAGCAACACGTCCGAAGGCGCGGTGAGGTGAACCACGGTGGCCTGGGGCCACTGCCTGAGCACCTGCGGCAGATAGGCCCGCGAGCCATTGACGAACACACATTGGCCGCTGGCGAGCGGGACGAGCTCGGTGCGGCGCACGCCGTACGAGAGCCCGTTGGCCTGCCAGGCCATGGCAAACGCCTGCGCCTGTTGCAGGCTCAGGAAGCCATCGTCGCTGACGCTTTCATGCGCCTCGCCCCCGGCCTGCGCGGCGCGGGTGATGGTGCGGCGTGCCCAGTGGGCCGGAGGCAGTCCGGCCCAGTCCGCGCGCAGACCGTGCAGCACGCTGTCCTTGCCGGCGCCCGAAGGCCCGACCACGTAAATGAGACGTTGGGTCATGCGCCCAGCTCCAGCTGTTCGAGCAGCACGAAGTCGGCGCCCGGGGTCGGTTCGATGAAGATCGAGAGACGGTCCAGCCGCCACGGTGGCAGACCTTCGAAGTGGGCGCTGGCCGCCTGTTGCAGCCGCTCCACCGCCCCGTCGGGAATGCCGCCGAGGGCACCGGTCAGCGAGAAATGGAACCGGAACCTGTGCAGCACCCACGGGTAGCCCCAGGCCAGCATCAGCGCGTCTTCCTCGGGGGTGAGCGGCGCACGGCGGCGGCGCACGAGTTCTGCATCGTCCAGCGGCGCGGCCAGCACCTGCAGGCGCTGCACGCAGTCGTCGGCCAGGGCGCCGAGCGCCGGCGGCGGAGCAGCCGGCCGCAGGGCCAGAAAGGACCCCAGGCGCGCCACCTGCAGATCGGGCAGGCCGAAGGGGCGGTGGTCGCGGCAGATCTCGGCCACCCGGTCGCGCAGCGCCTCCAGCCCGACGCCCGGCGCCAGACGGAACGGCGCCTTGAGCGTGGCATGCCAGCCATAGCGGCACGGGTCTGCAGTCACCCTGGTCTGCATCGAGGCGTCAACGCCATCGATCACCGGCTGGGGCAGGGCGAAGCGGCGCATGGCGCAGCGCCCCAGCCACGAACTGCCCTGCGCCCACCAGGCGGAGCGGGGATCGGGGGCCGCGTAGATCGCCACGCGGTGGGGCTGCAGCACATCAGCCGACATGGTCGTGGTCCACGGTGAGGGTGACGCGGTCGCCGGCGAACCAGGTGCAGGCGTACTCGATCGGTGTGCCAGCAGGGTCGACGTTGACGCTGCTGACATAGAGGGCCGGGCGCGCCGCCGGCTGCTTCAGGTGTGCGGCCACCTCGGCCTCGGGCAGGCGCGCCGAGATGCGGCTCTGGCGGCGCGTGTAGTCGGGCACGCCCAGCGCGGCAAAGGCCTGGGTGATGGAGCCGCTCTGCCGCACCAGTTCATCGAGACCCGCGAAGCGCGGGCAGGGGAAGTATCGGTCGCTGACGTGCAGCGGCTGACCACCACCGTCGCCCACCACCTGCAGATGCAGCACCGTGGCACCGGTGCGGATCTCGAGCGCCTTCGCCACATCGGCCGTCGCGCGCACGGTCTGCGCATCCAGCACCTGCATGCCGCCGGGCAGGCCGGCCTGCGCCAGGCTCTGGCGGTGCCGCGTGCGGCGGCCCAGCACGAGGTCGACCGCGAAGTCTTCGACGTAGGTACCGCTGCCCTGGCTCGATCGCACCAGGCCGATCTGGCCGAGCGAGGCGAGTGAACGGCGGATGGTGTGGCGGTTGACGCCGAACTGCTCGGCCAGCGAATGCTCCGACGGCAGGCGCTCTCCGGGGGCATAGATGCCACTGCCGATGGCGTCGGCCAGTTCGTGGGCGATGCGGGCCCAGAAGCTGTGTGCGGGGTCGGGCAACAGGAGCGCGGTGGTAGCGATGGTTCTTGTCATGAAAGGGACACAGGTGAAACCTAAGCTGGGTGGCGACAACAAGTTGTCTACACAGATTTCAGACTATCACCAAGATGTTTCACGCGTTTGACAACACAGGGCCGAACCGGCCCACACCACGCCCCGAATGGATGGCCCTGCTGTCGCGGGCGCCGCTGCCGCTGCTGGAACGCGCACTGGCCGATCAGACCGGCGCACCGCCGCAATGGCTGCGCAAGCCCGAGACCGGCCTGTACATGGTGCAGGGCCGCGCCGGTGGCACAGGCGAGCGCTTCAACCTGGGCGAGATCACGGTGACACGCTGCGCCCTGCGCGTGGGTGGCGAAGGCAGCGCCGTGGGGGTGTCTTATGTGATGGGCCGCAACCACCGCCAGGCGCAGCTCGCCGCCATCGCCGATGCGCTGCTGCAGGACCCGGCGCGGCACGGGGCGATCGACGACACCGTGCTGCAACCGGTGCGTCAGCACCTGGCACTGCAGCAGGCGCAGCAGGCGGCACGCGCGCAGTCAACCAGGGTGGACTTCTTCACCGTGGCGCGCGAGGCCGGCTCGCCCGACGAAGGAGAAGACGCATGAAGACCGACGAACTGCAACAGGTGCGTCCCGGATTTCACGACGCCGCGCTGGGCAGCCAGGCGGTGTTCCGCACCGCGCTGTCGGCGCTGTCGCACCCCGGCCGCGTGATCGAGATGCCCGAGGTCTCTGCCCTGCCGCGCCACGGCCACGGCGCCGCCGCAGCGCTGCTGCAGGCGCTGGTGGACAGCGACTGCAGCGTCTGGCTCTCGCCTTCGCTGGCCGGTACCGACGCCGCTGCGTGGCTGCGGTTCCACACCGGCTGCCGCTGGGCCGCGTCTCCGGCTACCGCGCGCTTTCTCTGGGTGGCAGAGGGCGACGCACTGCCCGCGCTGGCCTCGCTGGATGCCGGCACCGACGAGTACCCGGACCAGTCCGCAACCTGCGTGGTCGAGGTGGGTGCGCTGAACAGCCCCTGCGCGCTGGACATCGTTCTGACCGGCCCCGGCATTGCCGCCGAACAGACCTTGTCGGTGCACGGCCTGCCCGATGACTTCGCGACGCAATGGGACGCGAACCACGCCAGGTTCCCGCGCGGTGTCGACCTGTTCCTCGCCACCCCTACCCACATCGCGGGCCTGCCCCGCACCACGCGCGTTCGCGCCATGCAGGAAGCCTGAACATGTACGTGGCCGTCAAGGGCGGAGAGACCGCCATCCTCCACAGCTACCGGCTGCTGGCCGAACAGCGCCGCGGCGATCCCCGCGCCCCCGAACTGAGCGTGGACCAGATCCGCCAGCAGATGAAGCTGGCGGTGGACCGCGTGATGACCGAAGGCTCGGTCTACGACCCCGAGCTGGCCGCATTGGCGATCAAGCAGGCGGCGGGCGATCTGGTCGAGGCGATCTTCCTGCTGCGCGCCTACCGCGCCACGCTGCCGCGGCTGGGCACCACGCGGGCACTGTGCACCGAAGCCATGCGCCCCGACCGTCGCATCTCGGCCACCTTCAAGGACCTGCCCGGCGGCCAGATCCTGGGCCCGACCTACGACTACACCCAGCGCCTGCTGGACTTCACGCTGATGGCCAACGCGGCGGCGCCGGGCACCGACGCCGCGACCGCCGCCGTGCCCGCGCCAGCCCCGCGCGTGGTGGACCTGCTCAACCAGGAAGGCCTGATCGAGACCCACCCGGTGCCCGAGGGCGACCCCGAACCGGTGGACCTGACGCGCGAGCCGCTGCGCTTTCCGGCCGACCGCGCGACGCGCCTGCAGAACCTGGCGCGCGGCGACGAAGGCTTCCTGCTCGCGATGGCCTATTCGACCCAGCGCGGCTACTCGCACACCCACCCCTTCGTGGGCGAGGTGCGGCTGGGCCAGGTGGCGGTGGAGCTGACGCCGGAGGAGCTGGACTTTCCGATCTCCATCGGCGACATCGAGATCACCGAGTGCGAGATGGTCAACCAGTTCGCGGGCAGCAAGACCGAGCCGCCGAAGTTCACCCGCGGCTACGGTCTGGCCTTCGGCCACAGCGAGCGCAAGGCGATGGCGATGAGCCTGGTGGACCGCGCGCTGCGTGCGCCCGAACTGGGCGAGACGGTCGAGGCGCCCGCGCAGCAGCAGGAGTTCGTGCTCTCTCACAGCGACAGCCTGGAAGCCTCGGGCTTCGTGCAGCACCTGAAGCTGCCGCACTACGTCGACTTCCAGTCCGAACTGGAGCTGGTGCGCCGCATGCGCGCCGAGATCACCGAACAGGAGCGCGCATGAACGCCCCACTGCACCCAGAACTGCTGCATCCCGCAGCGCCCGCCACCGAACCCGGCGTGAATTTCGCCTACCTGGACGAGCGCACCAAGCGCATGATCCGCCGCGCCATCCTCAAGGCGGTCGCCATCCCCGGCTACCAGGTGCCGTTCGGCTCGCGCGAGATGCCGCTGCCCTACGGCTGGGGCACGGGCGGCATCCAGGTCACGGCCTCGGTGATCGGGCCTGAGGACACGCTCAAGGTGATCGACCAGGGCTCGGACGACACGGTCAACGCGGTCAACATCCGCCGCTTCTTCCAGCGGACCACCGGCGTCGACGTCACCACGCGCACGACCGAGGCCGACATCATCCAGACCCGTCACCGCATTCCCGAAACGCCGCTGCGCGAGGGCCAGGTGATCGTCTACCAGGTGCCGGTGCCCGAGCCGATGCAGCGGCTGGAGCCGCGCGAGACCGAGACGCGCACGCTGCACGCGCTCGCCGAGTACGGGCTGATGCACGTCAAGCTCTACGAAGATATCGCGCGCCACGGCCACATCGCCACCACCTACGACTACCCGGTGATGGTGAACGACCGCTACCTGATGGCGCCGTCGCCGATCCCGAAGTTCGACAACCCCAAGATGCACATGAACCCGGCCCTGCAGCTCTTCGGCGCGGGGCGCGAGAAGCGCATCTACGCCGTGCCGCCGTACACGAAGGTCGAAAGCCTGGGCTTCGAGGACCACCCGTTCGAGGTGCAGAAGTGGGACGCCGCCTGCGCCCTGTGTGGCGCGACCGACAGCTTCCTGGACGAGGTCATCACCGACGACCAGGGCGGCCGCATGCACGTCTGCTCCGACTCCGACCACTGCCAGGAGCGCCAGGAGCGCCAGGCCGCGCAGCTCGCCACGGCGGAGCGCGCGCATGACTGACCCGTTGGTGCTGCGCGAAGCGACGGCCGAGGATCTGCCGCAGGTGCTGGCGCTGTACGCGCAGCCGGGCCTGGACGACGGGAAGGTGCTCGACCTCCCGCGCGCCCGCGACATCCACGCGCAGTTCGCGCGCTATCCCAACTACCGTCTTTTCGTCGCCTGTGACGCCGACGACCGAGTGCTGGGCAGCTACGCCCTGCTGGTGATGCACAACCTCGCCCACATGGGCACGCCGTCCGCGATCGCCGAAGACGTGGTCGTGGACCAGAACCACCGCAGCCAGGGCATCGGCCAACAGATGATGGCGCACGCCCTGGGGCAGGCCCGCGCGGCCGGCTGCTACAAGTTCGCGCTCTCTTCCAACCAGAAGCGCGAGCGCGCACACGCCTTCTACGAATCGCTGGGCTTCCAGCGCCACGGCATCAGCTTCGTGACCACACCATGACCGCCTCTTCCACCCCCCTGCTGCGCGCGCAAGGCGTCAGCAAACGCTACGGCCAGCAGGTCGCCCTGCACGAGGCCTCGTTCGAACTCTGGCCCGGCGAGGTGCTGGCCATCGTCGGCGAATCCGGCTCGGGCAAGACCACGCTGCTCAACACGCTCGCCGCCCGCCTGCGCCCCGACGCCGGACAGATCCTGTTCCAGGGCCGCGACGGCCAGCTCGACGATGTGCACGCCATGAGCCAGACCCAGCAGCGCCTGCTCGCCCGCACCGACTGGGGCTTCGTGCACCAGCAGGCGGCCGACGGCCTGCGCATGGACGTCTCGGCCGGCGCCAACGTCTGCGAGCGCCTGATGGGCCTGGGCCAGCGCCACTACGGCGACCTGCGCACCCACGCCGAAGAATGGCTGCAGCGGGTGGAGATCGACCCGATCCGCATCGACGACGCGCCGCGCACGTTTTCCGGCGGCATGCGCCAGCGGCTGCAGATCGCGCGCAACCTGGTGACGCAGCCGCGCCTGGTCTTCATGGACGAGCCGACCTCGGGCCTGGACGTGTCGGTGCAGGCCCGGCTGCTGGACCTGCTGCGCCAGCTCACGCGGCAGATGCAGCTGGCCGTGGTGATCGTCACGCACGACCTCGCCGTGGCGCGCCTGCTGGCGCACCGCATGGTGGTGATGCAGCGCGGCCGCATCGTCGAGTCGGGCCTGACCGACCAGGTCCTCGACGACCCGCAACACCCCTACACCCAGCTGCTCGTCTCTTCCGTCCTCCAGCCATGAACACACCCGTCCTCACGCTGCAAGGCGTCTCCAAGCGCTTCACGCTGCACCACCAGCACGAGGCCCAGCTGCGCGTGCTCGACCAGGTCGACCTGGACCTGCACGCCGGCGAGTGCCTGGTGCTCGACGGCCCCTCGGGCATGGGCAAGAGCACCCTGCTCAAGCTGGTCTATGCCAACTACCGCGCCAGCAGCGGCCGCATCACGCTGCACCACGCGGGCGGCGACACGCTGGACATCACGCAGGCCTCCCCGCGCGAGCTGGTCACCATGCGCCGCGACAGCGTGGGTTACGTCAGCCAGTTCCTGCGCGTGATCCCGCGCGTGCCGGCACTGGACGTGGTGGCCGAACCGCTGCTGGGCGACGGCACGCCGTCGGCCGAGCAGGTCGGGGCCGCACGGCAGGAGGCCGGCGCCTGGCTCACGCGTCTGCGCATTCCCGAACGCCTGTGGCCGCTGCCGCCGGCCACGTTCTCAGGCGGCGAACAGCAGCGCATCAACATCGCGCGCAGCCTGATCAAGCCGCGTCCGCTGCTGCTGCTGGACGAACCCACCGCCTCGCTGGACAAGGCCAACACCCGCACCGTGATCGAACTCATCCACGACGCCGTCGCCCGCGGCGCCGCGCTGATGGGCATCTTCCACGACCCCGAGGTGGGGGCCGCCGTCGCCACCCGCCGCATCGACATCGCCCGCTTCCGGAGTGCTCCATGACCCCCACCGTGTTCCGCAACGCCCGCATCGTGCTGGGCGACGAAGTGGTCGAAGGCAGCCTCGCGGCGGCCGGCGGCACCATCGCCTCCATCGACCCCGGCCACCGCCAGGGCCACGTCGGCCTGGACCTCGAAGGCGACTACCTGCTGCCCGGCCTGGTCGAGATCCACACCGACAACTTCGAGCGCCACCTGATGCCGCGGCCCAAGGTGCAGTGGGCCGAAATGCCGGCCCTGCTGGCGCACGACGCCGAGGTGGCCGCCGCCGGCATCACCACCGTGTTCGACGCGCTGGGCGTGGGCGACGCCGACCCCGACAGCCTGCGCGGCAGCACCTGGCACGGCGTGGTCGACACCATCGACACCTGCGCCCGCGAGGGCCTGCTGCGCGCCGACCACCACCTGCACGTGCGCTGCGAACTGCCCGCGCCCAACACCATCGACCTGTTCGAACCCTTCCACGGCCACCATCGCCTGTCGCTGATCTCGCTGATGGACCACACCCCCGGCCAGCGCCAGTGGGAGAACATCGATGTGGCCAAGGTCTACTACACCGGCAAGAAGGGCTGGAGCCTGGAGAAGTTCCTGCGCCAGGTGGAGCACGCGGCCGAACTGCAGGCGCGCTACGCCGACCCGCACCGCCAGTACTTCGTGGACTACTGCCGCGCACACGGCATCGCGATGGCCAGCCACGACGACACCACCCTGGCCCATGTCGAGCAGGCACACGCCGAAGGCGCCAGCGTCTCCGAGTTCCCGACCACCGTGGTCGCCGCCCGCGCGGCGCACGAACGCGGCCTGCTGACGGTGATGGGCGGGCCGAACGTGGTGCGCGGCGGTTCGCACTCGGGCAACGTCGCTGCGGCCGAACTGGCGCGACAGGGTCTGCTGGACATCCTCTCGTCCGACTACGTGCCGGGCAGTCTGCTGAGCGCGGTGGTGCGGCTGGTGGACGACGGCATCCTGGACATGCCCACCGCAGTGTCCACGGTCACGCGCAACCCGGCGCAGGCCTGCGGCATGGACGACCGCGGCGAGATCGCGCCCGGCAAGCGGGCCGACCTGGTGCGCGTGAAGCTGGTCGACCTGCCCGACGGCCGGCGACAGGCCGTGGTGCGTGGTGTCTGGCGCGAAGGCGAACGCGTGCTCTGAGCCAGGCCGCCCTCCGCGCCATCAAAACTTCCCGCCGCCTTCAAACAGTTGTCACACAAGCCCGGGACACTGCGACTTGTCTAGATAACTTGCAGCACGGAGCAAGACCATGTCCTCAGCCCTTCGCATCCAGAACCTCAGCAAGCGCTTCGCCGGCTGCAAGCTCGCGCTCGACAACGTGAACCTTGACATCCGCCCCGGCGAAATGGTGGCGCTGATCGGTGCGTCCGGTTCGGGAAAGTCGACCCTGCTGCGCCACGTGGCCGGCCTGATGGCCGCCGACGGCACGCCCGGCTCGGTGATCGAGGTATCGGGCCAGTGTGTTCAGCGCGAAGGCCGCATCCAGCGCGATGTGCGCAAGATCCGTTCGCAGATCGGCTTCGTGTTCCAGCAGTTCAACCTGGTCGACCGCCTGCCGGTGATGGTCAATGTGCTGGTGGGTCGCCTGCATGGCATGCCCTGGTGGCGCGCCTGGACCCGCTGGTTCACCCCGCAGGAGCGTGCGCTGGCGATCGAGGCCCTGGGCCGGGTCGGCATCGCGGAGTGCCATGCGCAGCGCGCCTCCACGCTCTCGGGCGGCCAGCAGCAGCGCGCCGCGATCGCCCGCACCCTGGTGCAGGGCGCCAAGGTGGTGCTGGCCGACGAGCCAATTGCGTCGCTCGACCCCGAAGCCTCGCGCAAGGTGATGGAGATCCTCGCCCGCATCAACCGCGAGGACGGCAGCACTGTGGTGGTCTCGCTGCACCAGGTCGACATGGCCATGCGCTACTGCCCGCGCGTGATCGCCCTGCACCAAGGCCGCGTCGTGTTCGACGGCCCCTCGCGCGAACTGACTCCCGCCCTGCTGCGCAGCCTCTACGGCATGCAGGCCGACGAAATCCTCAACGGCAGCTCTTCGCTGCACACCTTGCCCTCGCCCGCACCGGCGCCCACCGTGGTGCCCTGGCCGGCCCCGCTCGCGCACGCCGCCTGAGCACCCTCTCCGTTTTTGCCTCCTCTCTTTCCGTTCCACCCCAAGGACCCACCCATGATCAAAAAGACCCTCGCCGCCGTCGCACTCGGCCTGACCCTGACCGCCTCCTGGGCGCAGGAAATCAACTTCGGGATCATCTCGACCGAGTCCTCGCAGAACCTCAAGTCCGACTGGCAGCCGCTGCTGGACGACATGGCCAAGCAGACCGGCCTGAAGGTCAAGGCCTTCTTCGCTTCCGACTACGCCGGCATCATCGAAGGCATGCGCTTCAACAAGGTGCAGGTCGCCTGGTTCGGCAACAAGTCGGCCATGGAAGCCGTGGACCGCGCCAACGGTGAAGTCTTTGCCCAGATGGTCAACGCCGACGGCACCCAGGGCTACTACTCACACCTGGTGGTGCACAAGGACAGCCCGATCCAGTCGGTCAACGACGTGCTCAAGGAAGGCAAGAACCTGGCCTTCGGCAACGGCGACCCGAACTCGACCTCGGGCTTCCTGGTGCCCGGCTACTACGTGTTCGGCAAGAACAAGATCGACCCCAAGAGCTTCTTCAAGGTCGTGCGCAACGCCAACCACGAAACCAACGCGCTCGCCGTGGCGAACAAGCAGGTCGACGTGGCCACCAACAACAGCGAGAACCTGGAAAAGCTCAAGGAACGCCAGCCCGAGAAGTTCAAGGAGCTGCGCGTGATCTGGACCTCGCCGCTGATCCCCCTGGATCCGCTGGTGATGAGCAAGGAAGTGCCGGCAGCCACCAAGGACAAGATCAAGAACTTCTTCTACAACTACGCCAAGACCGATGCGCGTGAGAAGGAGATCGTGATGAAGATCTCCAAGCTGTCGGGCTTCAAGCCGTCGACCAATGCGCAGCTGATCCCGATCCGCGAGCTGGACCTGTTCAGCAAGCGCAACAAGATCGACGCCGACACCACGCTGGCCGCCGCCGACAAGGCCGCCAAGCTGGCGGAGATCGACAAGCTGCTTGCCGGCCTGCAGTAATCGCCTCCTTCCAGGGCCCGCCTCACGGCGGGCCTTTTTGCGACCGGAGAGACCCATGACACCTGCTTCCACCCTTGCGACGTCCGCCGGGCTGAACGACGCCGCCCAGAAACACAGCCTGGCCTGGTACATCGGCTGGGCCGCGGTCCTGCTGGTGCTGGGCGCCTCCTGGGAAGGCGCCGACATGCGGCCGATGGACCTGCTGCGCGACTCGGGCAACATGGCCCGCTACGCCAGCGAGTTTTTCCCGCCCAACTTCGCCAGCTGGCGTTTCTATGTCGAAGAGATGGTGGTCACACTGCAGATCGCCGTCTGGGGAACGGCACTGGCCGTGGTCTCGGCGGTGCCGCTGGGACTGCTGGCGTCGTCGAACATCACGCCCTGGTGGATCTACCAGCCGGTGCGCCGCGTGCTCGATGCTTTCCGCGCCATCAACGAGATGGTGTTCGCGATGCTGTTCGTGGTCGCCGTTGGCCTGGGCCCGTTCGCGGGCGTGCTGGCACTGTGGATCCACACCGCCGGCACGCTGGCCAAGCTGTTCTCGGAAGCGGTCGAAGCAATCGATCCGCAGCCGGTCGAGGGCATCCGCTCCACCGGTGCGTCGGCGCTGCACGAGATCGTCTACGGCGTGATCCCGCAGGTGATGCCGCTGTGGATTTCCTACGCGCTGTACCGCTTCGAGGCCAATGTGCGCTCGGCCTCGGTGGTGGGCATGGTCGGTGCCGGCGGCATCGGCGTGGTGCTTTGGGAAATCATCCGCGGCTTCCAGTACGCCGAGACCGCCGCCGTGATGCTGATCATCATCGTGACCGTCACCGCGATCGACCTGGTTTCGGCACGCATCCGCAAATTCATGATCTGAGGAGACCCGCCATGTCCCTGACCCTTCAAGACATCCAGCACCTGCTCGGCGAGCGGGGTTCGCAACAGTACGGCCTCGAAGCGGTGAACCAGCGCGAGCACGCCCTGCAGTGCGCGCACCTGGCCGAGCTGGCCGGGGAATCCGATGAACTGGTCATCGCCTGTCTGCTGCACGACCTGGGGCACATGATCGATGCGCAAAAGGCCGGTACGATCGAAAGCGACATGAGCCGCGACGACCTGCACCAGTACAACTTGCTGCCCTTCCTGCGCGGCATCCTGCCCGACGCGGTGCTCGAACCCATCCGCCTGCACGTCGACGCCAAGCGCTATCTCTGCCAGGCCGAGGGTGGCTACTTCGCGGGGCTCTCGGCCGCGTCGGTGCACAGCCTGGCCCAACAGGGCGGCGCCTTCACCGAAGTGGAGTCGCGCGCCTTCCTGCGCCAGCCGCACGCCGCCGATGCGGTGCGGCTGCGGCGCTTTGACGACCTGGCGAAGACGCCGGGTCTGGTGGTTCCGTCGCTGGAGCACTACCTGCCCCGTCTGGAACAGCTGATGCTCCAGACCGCATGAGGTGAGAAGACCCGGCCAACGCGGTGTGGTGGCTGCCCTGGGCACCACGCAGACCCTGGCCTGGGCATCGTCGTACTACCTGCCTGCCCTTTTAGCGGCGCCGCTGGCCGCGGAACTGGGCATCCCCGTCACCCACGTGTTCGGCGCCTTCACGCTGGCGCTGGTGATCTCGGCCCTGGTCGGGCCACGCGCCGGCCGGGCGCTGGACGAGCATGGCGGCCGGACGGTCCTGCGTGTCACCAATCTGCTGTTCGCCGTCGGCCTGGCCGCACTCGGGCTCGCGCAGACCGAGTGGCAGGTCTGGGCCGCATGGTGCGTGATCGGAGTGGCCATGGGGAGCGGCCTGTACGACGCGGCCTTCGCCACGCTGGTGCGGCTCTACCCGGTCAGCGCCCGCAACGCGATCACCGGCATCACCCTGATCGCCGGCTTCGCCAGCACGGTTGGCTGGCCGCTCACGCAGTGGGGCCTCGGCGCGTTCGGCTGGCGCGGCACCTGCCTGGGCTGGGCCGCACTGCACATCGTGCTCGGCTTGCCGCTGCACAGCCTGCTGCCCAAAGGCCGTGTGGAAGAGCCACCGCCACCGCAAGCCGTGACCGCCGCCGACGCCACCTCCACGACGCCCCCGTCCGCGTCGCCAGCCGCTGCCGGCAACGGCGTCGCTGTCGTGCTCGCCGCCGTGTTCGCCATCGCCTGGTTCACCAGCACCGCCATGGCGGCCCACCTGCCGCTGCTGCTGCAGGCGCAGGGACTGTCGGCCCAGGCCGCGCTGGGCGTGGCCATGCTGGTCGGCCCGGCGCAGGTGGCGGGGCGTCTGCTGGAGTTCGGCTTTCTGCGCCGCGCGCACCCGCTGCTCTCGAGCCGCTTTGCGACCGCAGGGCACCCCATCGGCGTGCTGCTGCTCGCGCTGGGCGGTCCGCTGGGCGGCTGGCTGTTCGCGGTGATGCACGGCATGGGCAACGGCATCCTGACCATTGCCAAGGGCACGCTGCCGCTGGTGGTGTTCGGCGCCGCGGGTTATGGCGAGCGCCAGGGCTGGCTGATGGCGCCTGCGCGAGTGTCGCAGGCCTTTGCGCCGGTGCTGTTCGGCCTGGCGATGGCGCACTGGGGCGGGCACGCGCTCTGGCTCACCGCAGGCCTGGGCCTGGTCGCGCTGGGCCTGCTGCAGGGACTGGCGCTGCACATGGGGCGCACCGCGCGCGGCTGACCGGAGGCGGCTACTGGCCGACGGCCTGCCGTGCCAGCTTGAGGAAACGCGCGCGGTCGGCGTCGCTGAGCGAGAGCAGGATCTCGTCCTGCAGACCGCGCACCACCGGGACCAGCGCCTTGAGGATGCGCTGCCCTTCCGGGGTCAGCGACAGTTCACGCGCCCGGCGGTCCCGCTCACTGACGACGCGGCGCACCCAGCCCTTCTGCTCCAGCCGTTCGATGACCCCGCCAATCGTGGCGCGGTCGTAGGCAATCAGTTCGGCCACCGTCGCCTGGTCCGTGCCCGGCTGGTTGGAGATCGCGTCCAGCGCGGCGAACTGGATGGGCGTCAGGTCAAAACCCGCTTCCTGCGTGCGCTGGACGAACACCAGCGTCGACTGCTGGTGCAGGCGGCGGATCAGGTGCCCGGCCATGTCGAGTGAGTCCATGCTCGCGCTCCGTTTCAAACAATGATTGATAAGTATACGTACCGTCTTGACAGACATTAGTAAGCATAGATATCATTTGTTCACACACCAATCGTTCGTGGTGTCCGATCACCCAGGAGACAACCCATGCAGTTCTACAAAGACGGCTTCCGCGGCGGCAATCCCGACATCAAGGAGGCCGCGCCGGGCCGCCGCAACCGGGGCACCAACGAACCCCTGCCCGAGAAGGTCGACGTGCTGATCGCCGGCACCGGCCCGGCTGGCCTGTGCCTGGCCGCACAGCTGGCGCAGTTCCCGCAGATCGAGACCATGATCGTCGAGCGCATGCCCACGAACATCATCAAGGGCAAGGCCGACGGCATCAACACGCGCACCATGGAGATGTTCCAGGCCTTCGGTTTCGCCGACAAGGTCAAGCGCGAGACCTACTGGGTCAACCAGACCAACTTCTGGATGCCCGACCCCGTCAACCCGCAGCACATCCAACGCGTCGGCCGGGTCCAGGACGTGGCGGACGACAGCTCGGAGATGCCGCACATCCTGATCAACCAGGCGCGGCTGCACGAGCTGTTCCTTGAAGTCATGAAGAACTCGGCCTCGCGCCTGGAGCCGGACTACGGCTGGGAGATCGTGAGCCTGACGGTCGACCCGACCACCGACGACCACCCGGTGACCGTGACGCTCAAGGACGCCAGCGGCATCAACTGGTGGGCCACGCGCACGGTGCGGGCCAACTACGTGGTCGGCTGCGACGGCGCGCACTCGGCCGTGCGCAAGGCCATTGGCGGCGAACTGCACGGCGACGCGGCGCACCAGGCATGGGGCGTGATGGACATCCTGGCCAACACCGACTTCCCCGACGTGCGCCAGAAGTGCCTGATCTCCTCGGCCAACGAAGGCAACGTGCTGATCCTGCCCCGCGAAGGCGGCTACGTGTTCCGCATGTACGTCGAACTCGACAAGCTCAAGGACGGCGAGAAGGCCGCGAGCCGCAAGTTCACGCAGGACGACATGATCGCCGCCGCCAACCGCATCATCCGCCCGTACTCGATCGACGTGAAAGAGATCGTCTGGTGGTCGATCTACGACATTGGCCACAGCCTCACCGACAAGTTCGACGACGTGCCCGAGGGCTCGGACTGCGCCCCGCGCGTGTTCACCGCTGGCGACGCCTGCCACACCCACTCGCCCAAGGCCGGGCAGGGCATGAACGTCTCGATGCAGGACACCTTCAATCTCGGCTGGAAGCTGGTGCACGTGCTGCAGGGCCGCGCCGACGCCAGCCTGCTGCGCAGCTACTCGAAGGAGCGCCTGACCGAAGCCAAACGCCTGGTCGAGACCGACCACGAGTGGTCGCGCATCATGTCCGCGCCGACCACGCAGGCCGAACGCGACGGCACCGAAGAGCCGCGCATCATCCGCCAGTTCAAGGCCAACCTCGAGTTCACCGGCGGTACCGCGGTGAAGTACGACACCTCGGCCCTCTTCGCGCCCGGCACGCACCAGGCGCTCGCCAAGGGCGAAGAGATCGGTCGCCGCTTCCATTCGGCGCCCGTGGTGCGCCTGTCGGACGCGAAACAGATGCAGCTCGGCCACGCGGCCGAAGCCGACGCGCGCTGGCGCATCTACGCCTTCGCGGGCAAGGCCGACAGCTCCAACCCCGGCTCGGCGATCCACAAACTGGCCGACTGGCTGGAAACCAACGCGCAGTCACCGGTCGTGAAGCACACCCGAGAGGGAGAGGACATCGACGCCATCATTGACGTGCGCGCCGTGTTCCAGCAGACCTTCGACCAGTTGGCCTATGAGCGCATGCCTTCGCTGCTCAAGCCGAGGACTGGCAAGCTCGGCCTGCAGGACCACGAGAAGGTTTTCTGCGTGGACCACAAAGGCCTGGGCGACATCTACGACATGCGCGGGATCGACCGCGAACGCGGCTGCCTCATCGTCGTGCGCCCCGACCAGTACATCGCCAACGTGCTGCCGCTGGACGGGTTCGAGGAACTGTCGGCGTTTTTTGCCGGCGTGTTGTGCTGAGGTGACCCCGGGCTGCGCCGCTACTGCGGCACCAGCCCCGCCGACTTGACCAGCTCGGCATGCAGCTTGATGTCGGTCGCGATCAGGCGCTGGACTTCCTCGGGCGAGCTGGTCGCCACCTCGATGCCGCTCTCGGCCAGCTTGGCCTTGAGCTCCGGATCGAACGCGGCCTGCACGGCGCGGTTGAGCTGGTCGATGATGGGGCGCGGCGTCTTGGCGGGTGCCAGCAGCGCCATCCAGGCGGACAGATTCATGTCGGCCACGCCCGCTTCGCTCATGGTGGGCACCTGCGGCATCACCGGCGAGCGGGTGGGGCTCATCACGCCCAGCGCAAACAGCTTGCCCGACGACACGTGGGGCACCGCCTCGGGCATCACAGCGAACATCACGTCCACCGTACCGGCCAGCGTGTCGTTGATGGCCAGCGCCCCGCCCTTGTAGGGCACGTGCAGCATCTTGACCTTGGCGCGCGATTCGAACAGCACGCCACCCAGATGCTGCGGGCTGCCGTCGCCGGAAGAGGCGTAGGTGATGCTGCCCGGCTTGGCCTTTGCAGCTGCAATCAGCGCCGCGACCGTGGGGTACTTCTGCTTGTCCTTGACGATCAGCACCATGGGCTGGTTGACCAGCCGCGAGACGGGCATGAAGTCCGCCTCCGGGTCGTAGGGCAGGGACTTGAAGACGCTCTTGTTCGTGGTCAGGAACGAGGCCGGCGACACGGTGAGCGTGTAGCCGTCGGGCGCGGCCTTGGCCACCATCGGCATGCCGATCTGGCCCGATGCGCCGCCGCGGTTGTCCACGATGAACGGTACGCCGAGCGAGGCATTCAGCTTCTGGCCCAGCGCACGCGCGATCATGTCCACGCTGCCGCCGGCGGGCAGGGCGACGATGAGCTTGACGGTCTGGTCGGGGTACTTGCCCTGCGCGGCCGACAGACCGGAGAAGGACAGGGCGCCAAGGGCGGCAGCGCAGGCGAGGGTGGTGCGACGGGTGACCATGATGGAGTCTCCGAAAGAGTTGAAGGGCACGCACCGTGCCAGTGCGCGCAGGGGCGGGGCACCGGCTTCGAAGCAAGACACGCGCCTGCCTGGCGCTGGACGGGCGCGGCGGTCTAGGCCTGCGGCCTTGGCCTGGGGCTCAGCCCGAGCACCGCATCGCAGGCGGCCTCGACACCACCTCCTGTCGACAGCCTGCGCGCCACCTCGGCGCAACGTGCGCGCACCTCGTCGCTGCCCGTCAGGGATCGCAAAGCCGCCGCCGCGCTGTCCGGCCCGTAGCGCCGCGGCAGGATCTGCTGGGCCACGCCCAAGCGCTTCGCGCGCAATGCGTTGTCGAACTGGTCAAAGCCCATCGGACGGATCAGCTGCGGCACACCGGCCCGCATGGCGTGGCTGGTGGTGCCGATGCCGCCGTGGTGGATCAGCGCCGCCACCTTCGGCAACAAGGCCTGGAAGGGCACGTAGTGGAAGTGGGCCATTCCGGCGGGCAGGGTGGCCGGCAACTGCGCGGCGTCCTGCGTCAGCAGCAGGGCGCGCTGCCCCGACTGTTGGCAAGCCCGGATCGACGTGTCGAAGAACGCGCTCTGCGACTGGGTCGCGGTACCCGCGGTGACGAGTACCGGCGCTTCGCCCGCCGCGAGGAACGCCGACACCGCGTCGGGCAGCGGCGAATCGTGGCCGTGGTCGTACAAGGGAAACCCGGTCAGCTGCACCGGTGACGGCCAATCGGGCTGCGGTGCGGCGAACCACTCTGGAAACATGCCCAGGACGGCATCGGCCTGGTGGATCCACGCGTGAAAACTGCGCTGCACCGGCGCGAGCCCCAGCTCGGCCCGGAACTGGTTGAAGGGCGCCGTGAACAAGGGGTCGAGAAAGCGCTTGTCCATGCCCGCGAACAGCCAGCGCTTCATCCAACGCGGCGCACGCTCCAGATGCCCCAACGGCCCGAGGCTCGGAGCCACGTGCTCCGACCGGAACCACGAGGGCGCGAGGTGCACGACCGCCACCGGCGCGGCGTGCGTTTCCGACAGCAGGCGCGTCGCCCAGCCCAACGAGGTGCCCACCGCGATGGTGTTGCCTGGCTCGAACTCGCGACACAGCAGCGGATAGGTCTGGCGGATGCCCTGCATCACGACCCCGGCCATCAGAGACATGCCTTTCCTCGGATCCGCGGCGTCGCGGTCCTTCAGCAGCCGCGCGAGGTCGTCGGCCGCGCCCGTGGCGGAGAACGGCAGGCCCGCCTCCTGCGCCATCGTTTCGAAGGCCCCGTTGGCGAACAGGTGCGGGCGGTGACCCCGACGCAGCAACTCCCGCCCCATCGCGATCAGGGGCAGGACATCGCCATGGCTGCCCACGGCATTCAGCAAGATCTTCATGGCCGGATTCGATGTGTACGCTGTAAACTTTGCGCACTCTAGTTGGAGATGTGCACAGTGTCAACATCAAAACGCGGCGCTCCCAAGGCGTACCACCATGGCGATCTGAAGGCCGCCCTGCTGCAGGCGGCGGCCGCGCTGCTGGATGAAGGCGGCGAAGCCGCCGTCAGCGTTCGGGAAGTGGCGCGCAGGACCGGGGTGACCCCGACCGCGACCTACCGCCACTTCGAGAACAAGGAGGCGATGCTGGCCGCGCTCGCGACCCAGGGATTCGATGCGTTCACCCAGGCCATGCAGGAAGCCTCCACCGGCGCACCGCAACCCTTCACCGCCATGGGCATCGCCTACGTGCGCTTTGCGGCGGACCACCCCAACATGTTCCGACTCATGTTCGGCCCCGCAGTGGCCGACCGCAGCCGCAGCCCGGAACTCGTCGCGGCCATCGCCCGGGCCACCAGCGTGTTCGACCAGGGCATGCAGTCGCGCAGCGACGTGACGGCCGATGCCAGGGTGGCCGCGCTGCGCGCCTGGTCGCTGGTGCACGGCCTGGCGACACTGGTCCTCGACGGCATGTTGCCCGGCCAGGACCCCGAGGTGCTGGCCCGCGCGGTGCTGGACAGCAAGGGTGTGGTCAAGCGCAACCCCGGCGCGCGCTGACACGGGTCGTCACAACCGGCGCCCGTAGACGTGGCCGTTCGGTAGCATCCAGATGAACATCACGGCGTGCCCTCGAATCGACAGCCCCAGACTGGAGGCCGGGTCGTTGGGCAAGCTCCACACCTTGAGCACCTCCGTCTCGGATTGCGGCGCGCCCAGCACCGACCGCAGCGTCGCCTCCGCATTGGTGGCCGTCATGCCCTGAAGCCGGTCGAGCAGCGCGCGCTGGTCGGGCGTCATCGCTGCAAGCGCCTGGGCGTTGCGCGCCTCCATGGATGCTCTCGGGTCGACACCGTGGCGCCACTGGCTCAGCAGACCGTCCGAGCTCTCGATGCCAAAGATCTCCATGAGCTCGTCGAGGTACAGCAGGAACCGATCCTGGTCCTCGACCTCGGCGGTGTCGAACTTCTTCATCACCGGCTTAAACATGCCCAGCACGACCGGCTTCGTCTGCCTGGACGGCGCCAGCCGGCGCAACGCGTGCGCCAGCTGGTTCACCCAGGACTCGTACCGGAGGCGGTCTGGTTCGTCCAAGTCGACGGGATAGAACGGTTCCTTGACAAACTTCTTCTTCGCGATGAACCGGCCCAAGGCTTCGCGGCGCTCGTCGGGGGTCATACCCTGGCCTGCGGGCCTGGCCCATGCATTGAGGGACGCCGCACCCAGCAGTGTGGACAGGAGAAGGGCTCGGCGGGAGTGGGTGGGCATGTATCTGCGTGTGGATGAGCAGTCAGTGAAACGTTGATCTGCCGGTCGTGGAGGCTCCGCCACCTTCGCCGTAGCAATGCAACGCACGAAGCGCGCTGACGGCGTGGCGCCCCCAGTGACTGTCAAAGGTGAGCTTCCAGGTCCAGACGGCTGCCACCGCGTGACCATGCTCCAGAAGCCATAGCCCATCGACCAAATCCTTATAGATGTCTGCCAGGTCGTCTGCGACATCGCCCACGACCGGCCCCTCCATGCCTTCAATCGCCGGGTCAAAGACCTCGCGGTAGTAGCCGAACGGCAGCGTCCCAAAACTCTTGAACATGGCATCCCAGTCCGCCTTGGGCAAGTCCGGCGGATCTGGGTGATCGACAAACTCCACGTCAGGCAGCTCCAGCGCTGTCGCGCACAGGCGAGCGACGTGGCGCGTCGCCTCCCGCAGCAGTTGCATCGGATCGGTTGCCCGAGGCCCTTCGCACCAGGCGCGGTAGTCGCGGGCGACATCGGCGAAGGCACGAACGCAGAGGAGGTGAACCGGCAGGGTGTGCTCAGGTTGCATGGAATTCAGGTTGGGTTGGGACCGCTACGAACACACGCGTTCGAACCATTCGCACGCCAAAGCCGCAGTACGCCCCGTGCGCGCGGGGTCCGCCAGCAAGCCCATCCTCTCTGAAGCAATCTGATCGAGAAGGGCTGCGACCTCTTGTTGCGTGGCTCCTCCGGTCAGCTTGCCGACCACCAAGGGTACATATATGTCGTACTCGTCACGAGCATTCAACATGTCCGAAACACCGATGGGGTCCCATTGGTAGAACAGAACCTCACTGATCCGGTTGTTCAGCTCGCTGAGGGCGTCGGACTCAAAAAAAGACCCGGAAAGCACCTCTGCCTGAACTACCGGTTCCTCTTTGGTCAGTACCGACGCGCACTTGTCACGCCCAATCACGAGGTATTCGCGAACCCAGGACAAGCGTCCGGTGGTGAAGGACGGTCGGGTGCATTCAAAGTCTTTCCAACCTCCACAGGCCACTTCAAACAACCACCCATCTGCCAGGCAGCATCCCGAAAGATGCTCGGCCATGTCCAGTTCGTCGAGGACCCGAAACCCGTAGGTCTGAGCGAAAACAACTTTCGCACGCCAACGTGAACTGACCATAGTGAACGACAGCCCGTCGGGAGTGAAGCGAAGCGACTCCATATCGGTATCGTCATCCGGAGGGAACGAGGTTTGAACCACGTGACACTTTTGAGCGGCGCTTGACATTGCGGGATCCTGTCTTTCTCTTTAGTACCCCTGCATAACAAAGTCACTGCATGGTTGTAGTTCATGGTAGCCGCACCATGGACTCGAACATCGCTTGCCATTGCTTGGATTGACGTTCCCAGACTTCGGCCCACACCGAAGCATCCTTCACCCCAGCCGCGGCACAGTGAACACCCTGTTCCACCACCGTGTGCCCCCATGCCCATCACCTGCTTCATCCGCTACCAGATCGACCCGTTCCAGCGCGAGGCGTATCGCCGTTACGCCGAGGCCTGGGGTCGCATCATTCCCCGTTGCGGCGGCAACCTGCTCGGCTACTTCCTGCCGCACGAAGGCAGCAACGATATTGCCTGGGGCCTGATCGGCTTTGACGATCTGGCCGCCTACGAGCGCTACCGCGCCGTGCTGCGCGCCGACCCCGAAGGCCGCGCCAACTTCGAGCTGGCGCAGGCGCAGCGCTTCATCCTGCGCGAGGAGCGCAGCTGGCTCGAAGACGTGGCCGGCACGGTCCACCAGCCGCGGCAGGTGGCGCCGTGATCGCAGTCATCTTCGAGGTCGAGCCGCAGGAAGGCGCCGCGCCGCGTTACCTCGACATCGCGGCCAGCCTGCACCCCGAGCTGGAAGCCATCGACGGCTTCCTCTCGGTCGAACGCTTCGAAAGTCTGGCCCGACCGGGCCGCTATCTGTCGCTGAGCTTCTGGCGCGACGAGGCGGCTGTGCGAGCCTGGCGCAGCCAGGAACACCACCGCGCCGCGCAACAGGCCGGGCGGTCGGATGTCTTCGCGGGCTACCGCCTGCGGGTGGCTGAGGTACTGCGCGACTACGGCCTGCACGAGCGCACTCAGGCGCCCGAAGATTCGCGGGCTGCGCTACGCTGAGGGCCATGACCCGCACCCCGCACGAACCCCGCCTCGCCCGCGTGGCCGCCATGGTCGCCGACCCGGCGCGCTCGCGCATGCTGGCCTACCTGCTCAGCGGCGAATGCGCGAGCGCCAGCGAACTGGCCAAGGCCGCGTCCGTAACGCCCGCCACCGCCAGCGGTCATCTCAACCAATTGCTCGAAGCCCGCTTCGTGGTCTGCGAACCGCGCGGCCGCCACCGCTACTACCGGCTCGCCGACGCCGACGTGGCCCACGCGCTGGAAGCCCTGGCCGTGGTGGCCGAGCGCGGCGAACACGAGCAGCAGTGGGCCTCGCCCGAACGGGCGCGCCTGCGCGAAGCGCGCTGCTGCTACGGGCACCTGGCGGGGCGACTGGGGATTCAACTGTTCGACGGCTTGATGGCGGCCGACGGGCTGCAGCCGGTGAGCAGCGGCTACACGCTCACCGACAGCGGTCGCGCGTGGCTGCTGCGCCTCGGTTTCGAGGCGCCCGAGCCGGGCAAGAAGCGGCGCTACGCCTACCCCTGCCTGGACTGGTCCGAGCGGCGCGACCACCTGGCGGGTGAACTGGCCGACCAGCTGTACCTGCATCTGGTGGCGCAGGGCTGGGTGCGGCGTGGAGCGGGGCGGGATGTGGCAGTGACGCCGCTGGGGCAGAGGGGGTTGGCGCCACTTCTTGCTCAGAAGACATCTGCGCCTTTGGCTTAGCGCGAATCAGTTTTCGAGCGGCGCTGCACCAGTTTCGGAATCCAAACGAACCATTGCTTGTAGCCGAGAAATGCAAACACGGGCAACAGCGCCCCGACAGCCTCAAACGGCGTCGCAATGCCCGGTATCACCATCAGCACCCAAAGAGCGACCGGAACAATTCCAACCGGGAATGTGAGGACGGCAAGTGCCAACAATCCCCCGAGCGCCCTGACGAAATCGAGTGCCCCGCTTTCCAGCGCCGGGTAGTTCGCTAATTCCAACGCTGGCGGAACCAGCGAAGCCGCCACGCAAAGGAGAACGTACAGGGCGACACGCAGCCGACGCCCGGGCCGCTTGTCCGGCGCGACGAGCTGGTCGTTTTGGGGTGAGGTGTCGAGGGCTTTCATTCAGGTATCGGGCATGTGCCCGGGATCGCTCACACCGGGTAGTTCGTTGGAAGAATAGATGTGACCTTGATCGGATGCACCCGTGAATGAGGCGTCCGAAAGCGATGCTCCGTCAAATCTCGCACCATCGATGGCAGCGCCTTCAAATGACGCATCCAGAAGATTGGCTCCGGAGAAATCGCATGTCTTGACGTTCGCGTTTCTGAAACTGGCTCGCTGCAAGCTGGCGCCCCGGAAGTCTGCAACGATGAAGCACCCAGAAAAGTCGGCATCATCCAGCGTCGCGCCAGCCAGATCATGGGTCTCGTCGCCAAAGTCATCCGAGGCAAATGAGCGCTCGCCTTCGGCATACCGTTCAAGGACGGTGCTTGGGGGTTTCGGCGGATCTTCTTGCTGCATGTACTGCGCGAAGTTGCCGATGTAGTCATCGAGGTTCTCCTCGAGCATGGTCTGGTATTGCTCGACAAAGTACTTGACGGTCTCATTGCGCCTGGCCTTCATGTCTTCGACATTCTTGGCCCAGGTTGCTGCGTTCCATGCCTGGAACCTCGCGCAACCGTACATCAGCGATGCGCTGACCTTGCCTCGCCCGGTGTCGGCGCAGTGTTCGTTGGCCAGTCGGATGTGAGCATCCGCCCGATCAAAGAAGGTGGGATCTTTGTTGAGGTCGATACCCATTGGGTTCTCCTGTAGGGCGCTGAAGGATGTTCGGCGGGTTCTTGAAGGGGATGGAGAAGCGTGGCCTGGGCGTCAACGGTCGTCGAGCCACCCGAGAATCTCAAGCGCGAGTCCGGGAGACGACATTTGGAGGATGACCTCGGCCATTGCGTGCTGCCCCAGCGCGGCAGCGACGGCGGCCGTCGCACTGGCAACAAAGTCCGGTTCGTTGCGCCCGGGAACAGCTTCCGCCACCAGCGCCGGGAGGCGCTGCAGTGCTGCAAAGTAGGCGGCCGCCAAGTCGGTTGGAATCTGAGCCTCCTGTTTGACCCGGCAGATTTCCACCCAGGCGGGGAAGTGGAAGAACGATGCGTCGGCCTTCGCTGGCGCCGATGCCAAAGCGTCTACGACATGCGGAACCGCTGCGAACGACGCTGAGTAGACATCGCCCTGATGGGCCAGCGCACTCCACAGGGTGAACCACGGCTCCGACTCACCGATGGATGACGGCATATCACGAAGGCGCCGCAGAAGTGGCGGAATGTCGGAAGCGTGGCCGTATGCATGCTCAAGCTCCGACCATCGAGCGCTTTCCAGACTCAGCATCAAAAACGTCTCCCTTTGGGCATTCGAGTCGCCTGTCCACGGAGCACCACTGTCTGCGGTCACTGGACAAAGGCATTGTTTCTTCTGCCGACGATTATTGCCCCACACAGGTTGATGCTCGGGGCGAACGTCAACCCTTGTGTCAGTCCTTGGCCTTCGGTTTGAAGATGTGAATCGTCTCGCCGCGCGCCAGCATGTCCACCAGCTGCGCAATGCGGCGGGCGCGCGTCTCGGGCTTCACGGCGGTCTGGATGCGCCACAACACCGCGTAGCGGTTGCTGGCGTTGATCGTGGCGAAGAAGGCCTTGGCGGGCGGCTGCGCGTCCAGCGCCGCCTGCAGGTCGTCGGGCACCATCGACGTGCGTGCGCCGTCGTAGGCTCTCGCCCAGCGGCCGTCGGCCTTGGCCGCTTCGATCTGAGCGAGGCCCGGCGCCTGCATGCGCCCTGCGGCGATGAGTACCGCGACCTTCTCGACGTTGACCTTCGACCAGACGCTGCGCGCACGCCGCGGCGTGAAGCGCTGCAGAAAGTGCTGGTCGTCCAGCCCCTTCTTCTGTCCGTCGATCCAGCCCCAGCACAGCGCGATCTCCACCGCTTCGGCGTAGGTGACGCTGGGCTGATCCGCGCCCCGCTTGGCGATCTGGAGCCAGAGGCCGTCGGAACTGGCGTGGTGCTTCTTGAGCCAGGTCTCGAACGCCTTGGCGTTCTTGAACAGGCTTAGAGCAGGCAACGGCTGGTGGTCAGTTTCTCGGGTGCTCATCGCTGCGTGTGCGGCGCCTAGGCCGCGTGCGCGCGAAGCCAGGCCACGATGTCGGCGGTCACCTCGTCGCGGTTGGTCTCGTTCAGGATCTCGTGGCGGGCGCCGGGGTAGAGCTTCACGGTCACGTCGGCCAGGCCCGCATCGCGGTAACGCTGGCCCAGCAGCTGGATCAGCGCGCCGCCACCGGCCAGCGGATCGGCGTCGCCGGAAGCGATCAGCACCGGCAGGTCGCGGCGGATGCCGGCCAGCAGCGCGGGGTCGGCCACCCGGGGCGCGGGCGCGAACAGGGCGGGAATCACATCGGCCGGCACGTCCCAGCCGCACCAGGGGTTCGCCACGTAGGCGTCCACCTCGGCGGGGTCGCGCGACAGCCACTCGTAACCCGTGCGGTGCTCGAAACCCGCGTTGAAGGCTTCGAGGCCGGCGGGCCCGTCCGCGGGCGCGTTGGCCATGGCCGCGGCAAACGCGTCCAGCGCGGTCGAGCCGGACAGCACCACGCCCGACCAGGTGGACGAGTGGTCGAGCATCGCCGCCTGTGCGGCGAACGAGCCCATCGAATGTCCGACCAGGAACACCGGCAGGCCGCCGTGCTGCGCGCGCAGCGCGGCGCCGAACTGGGCCACGTCGGCGATCAGGCCACCGAACCCGGCGGCGCCGAAGTCGCCCAGCCGCCCGTTGGCGGTGCGCCCGTGCCCCCGGTGGTCGACCGCGTGGACCACGAAACCGGCCGCATTGAGCGCCCGGGCAAAGCGGTCGTAGCGTTCGCCGTGCTCGGCCAGCCCGTGGGCGATCTGCACCACGCCGGTGGGCGCGCCGGCCACGTCGGCCCAGGTGTAGGTGACGACCGGGGTGCGGTCGGCGTCGGAGAGGAAGGAGGAGGTTGAGGTGCTCATCGATTCATTCTCTCCCCGCAGGCGTTCGGCCCGACTTAGTGAAAACGGCAGGAAGTGCAGCCGCACGGGCTGGTGCACACCGGCCACCACTGGTACCTGGTGGCCTGGGACCCGGCGCGCGACGACTGGCGCACCTTCCGCATCGACCGCGTGCAGGGCACACCCCGCACCGGCGCGCACTTCGCGCCACGTCCGCCGCCACGCTGGAAGCGATCGACGACGCGCACTGCCTCATGCTCTGCGGCACGGGCCAGTTGGACTCGCTGGTCTACTGGCTAATGGCGCTGGACGTGAAGTTTGATGTGCTGGAGCCGCCCGTGCTGAAGGAGCGGCTGCGCAGGGCGAGTGAGCGGGTGGGGAGGAGCTTGGCGCGGGGTGGTGGGTGAGGCAGTTTTCGACCGGCGATGCACGAACTTCGGAGTTCACGCCACCCACTGCATTCAGACGAGAACAACAAGCATGGGCAACAGCACCCCAAAGGAATCAAGCGGCATCAAGAGACCCGTTCGGGCGCATGTACTGCTCGAAGTTGCCGATGTAGTCATCGAGGTTCTCCTCGAGCATGGCCTTGTATTGCTCGACAAAGTACTTGACGGTCTCATCGCGCCTGGCCTTCATGTCTTCGACATCTTCGGCCCAGGTCGCAGCATTCCATGCCTGAAACCTCGCGCTTCCGTACATCAGCGATGCGCTGACTTTGCCTCGCCCCGTGTCGGAGCAGTGTTCATTGGCAAGTTGGATGTGAGCATCCGCTCGATCAAAAAAGGTGGGATCTTTGTTGAGGTCGACACCCATCAGGTTCTCCCGTATGGCGCTGAAGGTGGTCCAGCGGGTTATTGAAGAGGATGAAAACACAGGGTAGCTTGGGCATCAACGGTCGTCGAGCCATTGAAGGACTTCAAGCGAGAGTCCGGGTGTCGACATTTCAAGAATGACCTCGGCCATCGCGTGCTGCCCCAACGTAGCTGCGATGGCAGCTGTTGCGCATGCAGCAAAGTCTGGATCGGTGCGCCCGGAAGCGGCTTCTGCCACTAGCGCAGGAAGGCGCTGAAGAGCTGCAAAGTAGCCGTCCGCCAAGTCAGGCGGAATTGGAGTCTCCTTCTTGGCCCGGCAGATTTCCACCCGCGCAGGGAAATGAAAAAGGACACATCGGCTTTTGCCGGTGCCGATGCCAGAGCGGCGATGACATGCGGGACCGCTGCGAACGAAGCTGAAAAGACATCGCCCTGATGGGCCAGAGCACTCCAAAGTGCTGAACCACGGCTCAGACTGCCCTACAGACCCTGGCAAATCCTGGAGTTGGCGAAGCAACGGCGGGATGTCGGAAGCGCGGCCGTAGGCATGTTCAAGCTCGGACCAACGAGCACTTTCAAGACTCAGCATCAAGGCATGCTCCATACGGCCAAGGTGTCACCATCAGTCCCACCACACGCGAACCCTGCGTCCATCCGCACCAAACTCATCCGCCTTCAACTCATCGACAAACACCTGACGCAGTTCCTCGACGAGCCTGTCGTTCTCGGCGTCTGTGATCCTGGTGCCTTGAACACTGGTGTCAGCCTCTTCACGCTGATGACTCCAGTGCGGCAGCTCGATATAGAGAACTGGCGAACCTTCACGGCCGAACTCCAAACCCGAAATCCGGCCTCGCAGCTTCTCGACCGCTGCTGCGACCCGCTCCCCGTTGAACCCGTTGTACTGCTTAATCAGCCGTATCAGCGGAACAGCTTGCGCTGTTCGAAGGCGAGGCGTCAAAAATTCATAGGATTGGAAGCGCTGGTCCTTTTTCAGTCCAAAGCCAATGCGAACGAAGGATTCAGCGACCTGAAGGTCCACCTCAAGCGGTAGCGTGAGATTGTGTCTGTCTGACGATTCCGCCGCAGCGGGGGGAACAGACTTCACTTCGACCAGGTACCCACCACCTTCAGTAGAGGCCCCCAGCAATAGCAGCGTGAAAAGCGCCATGATCGGCTTCATCGCTTTTCCCCGATTCCAACATTGAGTGGAAGACGACTGGATATCCTTCGCACGAGCGCTCCGTTCAGGTCGCAAGGAAACCCGCCACTTGTGCATCTTCCAGCAATGCGGTAGCAAAGACGGGCAGCCGCTCGTACTCCACAAAATCCAGCAGAAACAATTCTTCAGCTGCGTGGCCTGCCGGTGTGACGTATGCGTACTCGACCTCTAGTTGGAAGTTCTCCTGGATCTCAATTGGTTCGCGTTGCCCGTCAAAGTCGGCGGCGTACAGATTGTCAAATGAGCTGCAAACAACAACTGGGAAATCCAGAGTTGCCAACACTCGAGCTGACGATCTTTCGGGGCGACTTCCCTTCACCGGCTGCGTGCGAAGAGAAACGAGTCCATTGAGGGCCTGATTCAATGCCTTGTAGAACGGTTCGGCCTCTTGTCCGCGGTTGTTCGATGAAGTGAATAGCTTCGCGACTCGGTCACCAACAAGGTAGTGATGTTTGTTGGTGTACAGGTTGTTTGCCTTGAAGGGGCCGCTGTTGCATACGACGCGTTCAACTGCCGCCTTGTTCTTGCTGGTAAACCAGAAGACCGAATAGCCGGGGACAAACTTGCATTCGACGAAAAGACGGACGATAACGTCGCCAACCAGATCGCCAAAACTCCCCCGTACCGGCATCGATTTTTCGACAACAAGATCGAGTTCTCTGGCCTTTTGCTGAGTCTGGTCCATGTAGTAAGGGCTGACGCTGACCCTCCAGCCCTCTGCTATGAACCAACGAGCGACCTTGGCATGAAAGTTGTTGCCACTTCCATCGATCAGTTCTTGAACTTGTGTGGGGATTGACATTGATCCTTGCTCCCATGAAGCCAATCGCTTTGGCGTTGAGCACACAGGATATCAACACGCCCATGTTCAAGGCCCCATCAACGCGGCTGTTCGGTCAGCTGGCACGCGCCAACCACCCCCGCCAACTCCCCAGCTGAGTAATCTCGGTCCCACCCTCGACCCCAACCGCCTCGCACACAAACCCGCTGACCCACGTCCCATCGGCCAGCTTCACCTTGCCGATGCCCAGCGGCGCGGGGATGCCGTCGACGAAGCTGCCGAAGTGTTCGGCGGGCAGTTCCCAGACTTCCATGGCGATCGCGGCGCCGCCTTCGTTGACGCGCACCATGCCGGGCCGCTGGACCGGGCCGCCGGCGAGGGCGTAGAACTTGTATTCGGGTGCGGACTGCACCGCGCCGAGCAGGCGCGCGCCGCGTTGGGTGAGTTGCCAGTTGAGCGGCAGGCCGCTGAGGTGTGCGCCACAGACGGCGACCTTGACGGTGCCGGCGGTGTTGCTGCCTTTGGGCAGCCCGGTTCCGATGGCGGGGGTGTCGGCCAGCGTCGCGGCGGTGGCGCCGAGTGACAGCGCCGCCTGCGCGCGGTGGAAGCGGTCCGCCAGGCGCAGCAGGGGCACGTCCTTGAAGGCGGGCGCGGCCAGGGTCACGCCCCAGGGCAGGCCTTGCGCGTCGCCGCTGGCCTGGAAGCCCGCGGGCACCGCGACAGCGGCGTAGTCCAGCAGGTTCATGAAGTTGGTGTAGTAGCCGAGGTTGCTGTTCAGGCGGATCGGGTCGGCCTGCATGTCGGCGATGCGGTAGATCGTCCCTGCCGTCGGCGTGAGCAGGCAGTCCACGTCTTGCCACACGGCGTCGCACACGCGCTTGAGGGCCTTGAGCTTGTAGCTGGCGGCGAAGGCGTCGGCGGCGGTCTTGCTCTTGCCGCCTTCGATGATGGTGCGCACCGGCGGGAACACGGCCTCGGGCTGCGCTTCGATGAAGTCCTTGATCGCCACGTAGCGCTCGGCCACCCACGGGCCTTCGTAGAGCAGGCGCGCGGCGTCGAGGAAGGGCGTGAGGTCGATCTCGACCGCGGTGCCGCCGAGGGCGTGCAGGCGTTCGATGCTCTGCGCGAACAGCCCGATGGCAGCCTCGTTACCGAAGAAGTTGAGGTCCTGCGGGCGCGGCACGCCGAAGCGGAAGGGGCCGGCGGAGAAGTCCACGCCGAAGGGCTTGGCGGCGCGGCTGAAGGCGTCGGCTTCGTCGGGCACCGCAGCGACGGCCAGCACGGCCTGTGCGTCTGCGGCGGTGAGGGCGAAGATGGACACAGTGTCCACCGACCGGCAGGCTGGCACCACGCCGGTGGCCGAGAGCAGGCCGATGCTGGGCTTGAGGCCGATGAGGTTGTTGAAGCTGGCGGGCACACGGCCCGAGCCGGCCGTGTCGGTGCCCAGCGAGAAACTGACCCAGCCTTTGGCCATGCTCACGGCCGAGCCGGAGCTGGAGCCGCCCGAGACGAAGGCGGGGTTGAACGCGTTCTGGCACGCGCCGTAGGGCGAGCGCGTGCCGTTGAGGCCGGTGGCGAACTGGTCGAGGTTGGCCTTGCCCAGCGGCACCGCGCCGGCCGCGATGAGCTGCTGCACGAGGAAGGCGCTCTCGCCGGGCGTGTAGGCGTATTCGGGGCAGCCGGCGGTGGTGGGGATGTGCGCGAGGTCGATGTTGTCCTTGATCGCGAACGGCACGCCGTACAGCGGCAGGCTGGCCGGGTCCACGCCGTCGAGGTGGGCCACGTAGGGCTCGATCTCCGCGTCGGTCAGGCGGTGGATGAAGGCGTGGTTCGCGTCGGTGGCGCAGCGGCGCTGGGCCTCGGCGATGACGGCACGCACGGGGGTGCCGGCGGCGTAGGCGGCGCGCAGGCTGGCGAGGTCGAAAGACAGGGTGCTCAGGTCCATGAGGGCTCCGTGAAAGTTCTTTGAATCCCGGCCGTGTCAGGCCGCTTCGGCGTGGGTTTCGGCGTCGACCAGCACCAGCACGTTCTGGCCCGCCGACACCGGCGCGCCTTGCTGGCACATGAGCCGGTGCACGGTCGCGTCGGCCGGGGCGAGCAGGCTGAATTCCATCTTCATGGACTCGATCACCATCAGCACCTCGCCGGCTCGCACCTGCTGGCCTTCGGTCACCGCCACCTTCCACACGCTGCCGGGCACGCTGGTCGCCAGCGCGCGGCCGCCCGCGGGCAGGTCCAGCTCGCTCTCGGGGCCTGCGGCGGCCACGTCGGCGTCGCTGGCCACCACGTCCTGCCCGGCGGCGGCCCAGCGCTCGCGTTCGGCGTCGAAGGCGGCCTGCTGCTGCGCCTTGAAGGCGCCGATGCCGGTCGCGTTTTCTGCCAGGAAGGCGCGGTAGTCCTTCAGGCTGAACGTGCCCTCTTCCGTGCGCAGCGCATAGCCGCCGTGCGGGAAGGCGGCGCGGATGCGCAGCAGCTCGTCCTGGTTCACCGGCACGAAGCGGATCTGGTCGAAGAAGCGCAGCAGCCAGGGCTGCGTGAACACGCCTTCGCCGTGGCGCCAGCGGTTCCACATCTGCAGCGTGCGGCCGACGAACTGGTAGCCGCCCGGGCCTTCCATGCCGTAGACGCAGAGGTAGGCGCCGCCGATGCCGACGGCGTTTTCGGGGGTCCAGGTGCGCGCGGGGTTGTACTTGGTGGTCACGAGGCGGTGGCGCGGGTCCAGCGGCGTTGCGACCGGCGCGCCCAGGTACACGTCGCCCAGGCCCAGCACCAGGTAACGCGCGTCGAACACGGTGCGGAACACGTCGTCGATGCTGTCCAGCCCGTTGATGCGGCGGATGAACTCGATGTTGCTCGGGCACCAGGGCGCGTCGGGCCGCACCGACTGCATGTACTTCTCGATCGCCAGCCGGGTCTGCGGGTCGTCCCACGACAGCGGCAGGTAGACCGTGCGGCTGGGCACCACCATGTCGTCGACCGCGGGCAGCGCGGCCTCGGCCTCGATCAGCACGGCCAGCAGCGTTTCGCGCGAGACCTTGGCCGGGTCGAAGTGCAGCTGCAGCGAGCGGATGCCGGGCGTCATGTCGATGATGCCCGGCAGCGTGCCGGCGTCCATGCGCGAGCGCAGCGCCTGCATCAGCACGTGCACGCGCAGGCGCAGTTCAATGTCGAGCACCAGCGGCCCGAACTCGACCAGCAGGTAGCGGTCGCCGGCCTGGCGCACGACCATGGCGGGCACGCTGTCGTCTTCGCGCGCCGGGTCTTCGTGGATCACCGGCGAGGTGTGCGCGAGCGAATCGTCCACCGGCGCGGCGGGCAGGGCGCCGGCCAGCGTGGCGATGGCGGTTTCGACAGCGGCCTCGCGCGCGGCGGCCTGCGCCAGCGAGAGGCGGTGGAAGCGCACCGTGTCGCCCGGGCGCAGCTGGCCGAGCTTCCAGAGTTCGGCGTTGACCACCACGGCCGGGCAGACGAAGCCGCCCAGGCTGGGGCCGTCGGGGCCGAGGATCACCGGCATGTCACCGGTGAAGTCGATGGCGCCGATGGCGTAAGCGTTGTCGTGGATGTTGGACGGGTGCAGGCCCGCCTCGCCGCCGTCGGTGCGCGCCCACTGCGGACGCGGGCCGATCAGGCGCACGCCGGTGCGGCTGGAGTTGTAGTGCACTTCCCAGTCGGTGGCGAAGAAGGTGGCCACGTCGCCTTCCGTGAAGAAGTCGGGCGCGCCGTGCGGGCCGTAGAGCACGCCCACGTCCCAGTGGTGGGCGTGCGCGGGCACGAGGGCGGGCGGCAACGCAGCGGGTGCCGTAGTGGGCGCGGCGGACAGCAGGTGCAGCACGTCGCCGGTGCGCAGGTGGCGGCCGGCGTGGCCGCCGAACTGGCCCAGCGTGAAGGTGCTGCGGCTGCCGAGATACAGCGGCACGTCGAAGCCGCCGCCGACGGCCAGCGCCAGGCGGCAGCCCGCTTCGGCGCGGCCGATCGCGAGCACGCTGCCAGCGGCCACGCGGTGGCTCTGCCACATCGCCAGCGGCGCGCCGTCGAGCGTGACGGGCGCGGGCGCGCCGGTCACGGCGATCACTGCGTCGGCGTTGAAGCGCAGCGTAGGGCCGGAGAGCGTGATCTCCAGCGCGGCCGCGTCGTCGGCGTTGCCCACCAGGCGGTTGGCCATGCGGTGCGCGTAGGCGTCCATGGGGCCGCTGGGCGGCACGCCCACGTCCCAGTGGCCCAGGCGGCCCGGCCAGTCCTGCACGCTGGTCTGCACGCCGGGCTCGACCACCTCGACGGTCGCGGGGCGAAAGTGGAAGCTGTTGAGAAAACGCGTGACCTGCCGGCCTTCGCGGAACACCGGGTCGCGCACCACCTGGCGCAGGTAGCCCAGGTTGGTTTCGATGCCGGCCAGGCGCGTGGCGGCCAATGCGTCGTCGAGTTTCTGCAAGGCCTGTTCGCGGTCGGGCGCGGTGACGATGAGCTTGGCCAGCATGGGGTCGTACCAGGCGGGCACCTCGGTGCCGCGTTCGACCCAGCCGTCAACGCGGGCGTCTGATGGAAAGAACACTTCGGTCAGTAAACCGGCGCTCGGCTGGAAGTTCTTCGCCGGGTCTTCGGCGTACAGCCGCACCTGGATGGACGCGCCCTGCGGCGTGGGCGCCAGCGTGGCCAGCGGCGGCAGATCGCCCGCGGCGAGTTGCACCATCCACGCCACCAGATCGACGCCGGTGACCTGCTCGGTCACGCCGTGTTCCACCTGCAGGCGGGTGTTGACTTCGAGGAAGTAGAACTGGCCGGTGGCCGCGTCGCAGACGAATTCCACCGTGCCGGCCGAGCGGTAGTTCACCGCCTGCGCGAGGCGTACCGCGGTGGCGTGCAGTTCGCTGCGCTGCGCATCGGTCAGGCCCGGCGCGGGCGTCTCTTCGATCACCTTCTGGTTGCGGCGCTGCACCGAGCAGTCGCGCTCGCCCAGCGCGAGCACCGTGCCCGCGCCGTCGCCGAACACCTGCACCTCGATGTGGCGCGCCTGCTCGACGTACTTTTCCAGGAAGAGGCCGGCGTCCTTGAAGTTGGCGCTGGCCAGGCGCTGCACCGAAGCGAAGGCGTCGCTGAGTTCGTCTTCGCTCCACACCAGGCGCATGCCGATGCCGCCGCCGCCGGCCGTGCTCTTGAGCATGACCGGGTAACCGATGCGCAGCGCCTCGGCGCGGGCCTGCGCCGCGTCGGCCAGCAGGCCGGTGCCGGGCAGCAGCGGCACGCCGCGCTGTTCGGCCAGGTCGCGCGCCGTGTGCTTGAGGCCGAAGGCGCGCATCTGCTCGGGCGTGGGGCCGATGAAGGCGATGTCCGCGTCTTCGCAGGCCTGGGCAAAGCCCGGGTTCTCCGACAGGAAGCCGTAGCCGGGGTGGATGGCCTCGGCGCCGCAGTCTTTGGCAATCTGCAGGATGCGGTCGGCCCTGAGGTAGCTCTCGGCCGCGGGTGCGGGGCCGAGCAAATAGGCCTCGTCGGCCTCGCGCACGTGGCGGGCCTGCGCGTCGGCTTCGGAATACACGGCCACGCTCTGCACGCCAAGGGCTTTGAGCGTGCGGATGATGCGGCAGGCGATGGCGCCGCGGTTGGCGATCAGGACCTTGCGGAACATGGGCTCTCCGGTGGCAGGCCGTCCTGCCGAGGGGTGTCGCGCAGCAGGCCGTCCTGCTGGCCGGTTTCACAAGGGTTCGGTCAGGCGGGGTCCCAGACGATCAATTGAATGGGCGTCGGGTTGTAAGCGTTGCAGGGGTTGTTGAGCTGCGGGCAGTTGCTGATGAGCACCCACAGGTCCATCTCGGCGCGCATCTCGACGTACTTGCCCGGGCCGGACACGCCGTCGTCGAACTTCAGCGCGCCTTCGCCGGTCACCGGCACGTTCATGAAGAAGTTGATGTTGGGCACCAGATCGCGCTTGGTCAGGCCCATGTCGGCGCGCTGCAGGGCGATCAGGTAGTTGTCGCGGCAGCTGTGCATGAACTTCTTCTGCAGCGCGTAACGCACGGTGTTGCTCTCGGCCGCACAGGCGCCGCCGAGGGTGTCGTGGCGGCCGCAGGTGTCGGCGACGATGGTGAGCATGGGCCGCGCGTCGTTGCTGCGGATCACCGAGCCGGTGGTGAGGTAGATGCCGCCCTGGTGCAGCATGGTGTCGGTCGCGCTGTAGTGCTCGGCCAGGTCGTCGCGGTTGTAGAAGATCACGTCGGCGGCCTGGTTGCCCTCGAGGTCGACGATGCGCAGCGTCTGTCCCTTGTTGACGGCGAACAGGATGGGCTCGCCCGCGGGGTGGCGCTGATTCATCACGGCAGCGGCCGGATCGAGCGAGCTTTCCTGGATGCGGATGTCGGTGGCGGTGATGGCGTTCATGTCGGTCTCCTCGCTCACAGGTAAAGCATGTCGCTGTTGTGCAGGGCGCGCGCGTTCTCGGGGCGGAAGGCACGGCAGGCGTCGTTGGCCGGCGCGGCGCCGCAGCGCCAGGCCAGCAGGCCGACCTTCTTCGGCGCCCACTCGGTCGACGGGTCCAGCGGGTGCGGCGCGCTGGAGACCGCGACGATCACGTCCATGTCGAAGCGCAGCTCGACGAAGTCGCCCGCGCGGCTGTGGTCCTTCGCGAAGTGGAATCGGCCCTGCTCGTCGACGCTGACCTTGCTGAACAGGTTGACCGGTGCGACGAGGTCGCGCCTGGTGAGGCCGTACTTGCCGATCTCGATCAGCAGCCCGTCCTTGCCCGAGCGGTGCATGGCGTTGCGCGCCTGCTCGTAGGGCAGCGCGCCGTACTTGGCGTCCATCAGCTCGTTGTCGAGCAGCGCGCCCAGCGGGTCGTGCCAGCCCAGGCTGTCGGCGGTGACGCTGGCCATGCTGCGGCCCATGTCGCTCATCAGCACATGGCCCTTGCCGTAGTGCGCGGTGTGCTGCGCCTTGAGGCTGTCGGGCATGTTGTAGCGCTCGAGTTTTTCCAGCGCCGAGTACATGACGAGACTGACGTTGGCGCCGGCCTCGAGCGCGACGAAGCGGATCGCGCTGCCGCGCGGCATGCGCCAGCTCCAGTGGCTGCCGCCGGGCATGACTTCGCTCCACATCGCGTGGCCGGTGTGCACCCCCGCCAGCGCGGCCTGCGGAAAGCGCTGCCACAGCGCGGGCGCGTCGACCGGCATCGCGGCCGGCGGGTTGGACGGGATCACGCTCAGCGGGTCGCTGAGTGTCTCGGGAACGGGGTAGGTGCTGGTGGGGCTCATGGAGTGTCTCCGCGGGTGGTCACACGGTTTCGGCGGTCAGGCCGGAGAGGCGTTGCAGCTGTTCGAGATCGGTCTTCATGCCCGAGGTCTCGCGGATGCGTTCGAGGATCTCGCGCTTGAGCGCGAGGAACTCGGGCGCGTGCTTGAGGTCCTGCGTGCGCTGGTCGCCGAACGGCACGTCGTAGACGGTGTCGATGCGGCCCGGTCGCGGCGCCATCAGCACCACGCGGCCGCCGAGGTAGATCGCTTCCTCGACGTCGTGGGTGACGAAGACGATGGTCGCGCGTTCGAGCTTGTGCACGTGGCGGATCAGGTCGTGCATCACCTCGCGCGTCTGCGCGTCCAGCGCTCCGAAGGGCTCGTCCATCAGCAGGATGCCGGGCCGGCCCATGAGTGCCCGCGCGATCGCCACGCGCTGCTGCATGCCGCCCGAGAGCTGGTTGGGCCAGGCGTCGGCCGAGGCCTGCAGACCCATCAGCCGCAGCAGCGCGTCGGCGCGGCCCGAGGCCGCTTCGACATCGGCCGAGCTGCGGTTCTTCGTGTGCGCGGCGAGCTGGCGACAGAAGCGGATGTTGTCGAGCACCGACATCCAGGGGTAGAGGCTGTAGTGCTGGAACACCATCGCGCGGTCGATGTCGGGGCCGGCCACCGGCTTGCCGTCCACCAGCAGTTCGCCGCTGGTGTGCGTCTCCAGCCCGCCGATGGTGCGCAGCAGCGTGCTCTTGCCGCAGCCCGAGGCGCCGACGAAGGTGACGAACTCGTTGGGCAGGATGTCGAGATTGATGTGCTCCAGCGCATTCAGCGGCGCGCCGTCGAAGCGCTTGAACAGCTCGCGGATCGCGATCTTGGGTTTGGTGGGGTCGTAGGCAGGAAAGCGCATGGCGGTCAGCCTTTCAGGTAGAGCCACGGAAAGGCGCGGCGGTGCAGCCAGCGGAAGGCCTGGTCGGTCGCCAGGCCGATCAGGCCGATGACGATGATCCCGGCGAAGATGGTGTCGGTCTGCAGGAAGCGCTGCGCGCGCAGGATGGCGTAGCCCAGGCCCGAGTTCGCCGCCACCAGCTCGGCCACCACCAGGTAGGTCCAGGCCCAGCCCATGGTGATGCGCAGCGTGTCCAGCAGCGCCGGCTTGGCGCTGGGCAGGATGACTTTCTCGATCAGCTCGGCGCGGTTGGCGCCCATGGTCTGCGCGGCCTCGACCTGCGCGGCCGGCACGCGCCGCACGTCCTCGGCCACCATCAGCACCATCTGGAAGAAGGTGCCGATGAAGATGATCGCGATCTTGGAACCCTCGTCGATGCCGATCCACAGCATCACCAGCGGAATGAAGGCCACTGCCGGCATGTAGCGGATGAAGTCGGTCAGCGGCTCCAGCAGCGCCTGCACCGAGCGGTAGGAACCGATCAGCAGGCCCAGCGGCAGCGCAAACACCGCCGACAGCACGAAGCCCGCCACCACGCGGTAGATGCTGATGCCCATGTCGCGCATCAGGTCGTTCTCGGTCAGCCAGATCCAGGTCTTGGACAGCACCGACGCGGGCGCCGGAAGGAAGGTCGGGTCCAGCCCGCCCCAGGCCGCCAGCATCGCCCAGCCCAGCAGCGGCGCGATCAGGCCGGTGAGCGCGAGCACCCAGTAGGCGCGGCGGTTGATCGGCGCACGCACCGTCCAGAGCGACGACAGCGGACGGCGCGGCGGTGGCGGAATCACCAGCGGCAGCGAAGGGGGCGACGTGGACATGCGCGGGCTCCTGTTCCGGGGGGACGACGGCCAGAGAGGCTCGCGCACACGCCGCAGCGCGTACCAGCTTCTCCCGGGCTTTTGTCCCTCCGTGGAGCCACACGATCGTGGCCGACCGCTCTCGGACCAGGCGGCGCTGCGGACGACATATATATGTGTGCAGCGCCCGGAACCCTAGCGGTCATTCAAGGCTGCGAGTCACGGTTTTGGTGCACTCGCCTCTCTGTGCTTGGGTTAAAGCAGGTTTGGTGCCAGGACACCGAGCTGCCTCTTTTGAGAGCGTTCCCAGAGGCCTACTTGAAGAAAGTTACTGTGCCCAAGAACCACCAAGAACTTTCATCAAATTTTGAGGTTGGTCCGGAATTCGCCCATTTCCGCAAGTTCTCCGCCCATTGCTTCATCATATCGGTTCGTTCGCTATCCGGCACCAAATCATAAATTCGCAGCACCTCGCGTTGCAGCTCGATATATTTTTTTCTATCTCGACTCCAATCCAACGCTCCCGCGTAAAGAGTTAGGGCCGACAAATAGAGTTCTCTGGAGGTTCGATTCATTCTTCCGCGTTTTTCAATAGCTTGAAATTCTTTCAAGCTAGTCTCAACAAGCAACGGATCCTCCTTTATTCTACTATTTCCTAGAAATGCTAAAGCCATCGCTCCGTATGCAGAACACTTCTCCACTGTCGCCTTGTACCCAGCGCAGCGCATCATCCTACTGCGTAGCAAATCAGAATAGTAAAGCAGTCCACCGCCCTGACGAACAACTAAGTCGCTAACAATCAGACCAGTAATTGAATAAATAATGTCATCAACGTTCTCTGGGCTCCAAGGGCGCATCTCAAATATCAAATCTGAGTATGAAAAGTGCTCCAAATACCTTTCCCAAGCAGAACGATCATAAGCAGAACATTGCAACACAAGCTTTAGAAGTCTCTTTTTTCTAAGTACAGGGACCAGCCCGTCATTTCCCTGCGCAATTTGTGATTCGACCGTTCTCAATGCACTTAAAACAATCGGCTCAGATTTCTCACATCCACCCAAATAGAAAGTCGCCCTAGCATTTAGCTCGAGAGGTTCAGAAGCATCAACATAAACCCCCATTGCGGAAAGTTTGCCAACAGCCGCACTCCACTTAACCGCAGTTTCATTTGCATTTACATAGTCCCCAGCCCTTAGCTGTCTATAACCCTTCTCTGACAAGAGGTGCCCAAGAGACTCAAAGTATTTTGTAGACCCAGATTCTGAGTTAAGCTGGGCCATTGTTTCTTCTGCCCTACGAAAGAAAACTTCGGACTCTTTTTCATGTCCGAACCGGGAATACTCCCGAGCCAAAGAAATGAGTAAATCCACGTGATCAAACTCATATCCTTTCGTGCGCTCAATGGCAGTGGAGACCGCCAGCGATGTTCCAACAAGTTTTGCCCTTGCGTCAGCACCCCCCCGTTCAATCTGCAAGCTAGACAAACTTTCTAGCTCCAGTCCAGCGATATCGATGTTCTTCTCGGTCGAGAACACACCAGAATCAAGTCCGGATCTCAGGTGAGCCACAGCTTTAGAAAGATATTCCCTCTGGGCAGCCTCATCCCCATTAATAGCATTGCTCCGAGCAATGCTGACCAATTGCAACTGCCTCAAGTTAAACCAGACAGTACTGGGGAGGTCTTTTCGAATGATGATTTGCTGAGCACGATCAAATGCTGTCTTTGCAGTATTTGTGTCGCCCACCAAATAAGCCATCGGAACAAGCGCCAAATTGTACCCAGCAACAGTGCTAATAAAGAGATAACAGTTCTTACAATCATCAAAAGCATAGTCGACTGTTGACATCGAGCGTTTAAGCGACTCATAGTCATACAGGTATTTACCACGACCATTCTCAGTCATCATATTCAATTGAAGCTTAAGTATCTGCTCCAGATTCGAATACTCCGAATATCCTCTTGCTTTTGCAAAAGCAGAGAACTCAAGACCCCGATTAATAGTTTCAACTGCCAAGTCGCGTCGCCCTGATTTTATGAGCGCACCAATTGCATATACAAACGAAGCAGTTACCAGACTATCTACCTCTTCTGCCGAATCTTTACTTGCGGCAGCAAGCCAATTGCGATCATGCAGATTCTTGACAAGCTCGATGACATCCTCAATACGTCCCATACTTGTCAACAGGTGAACAGCCAATGCAGAGGCCGGCAAATTCTGAGGGTCAAGCTTGAGTGACGAATCCAAATGCCCCATTGCTTTCGTGGGATTTGAATCAGCGATCGTTAAAGCAAGTTCGAATTCCGCCTTCGAAATTGCTTGATTCAGTTTCTCCGATCTCTTTACCAGCTCCTGAATTGACTTTTCAAGATATTCAGAAGCAGCACTCGAGTTACCTGCCAGATACTTTTCTCGAATCTCCGCGGGTAGCGATTCCACAAACTCCTGGCGGGAGCGTCGAATGATCTTTTCTTCACTACCAAACGATAAACGGGAAATCTCTGCAAGAAATGCGCTCTTCTCTTCTTCGAGTTTAAGAATTCTCCTTTGATCCTCCCTGCTTGATAAGTTATAGATCTTTTTGGATGCATCCAAGTAGACCCGGGCACCATTGTTCGCATTAATCGCAATGCCGGCACCTTCAACTGAGGCTTTCTGCTCAGACTGAGCAAGTACAGTGCGGCAAAAAAGAAGCATCAAAAAGGTAACGACGACCCTAAAAAGCATGCTCATCGTCCAATAGACACCGATGCACCATTGTTCGAGTTCGCTGCAGTTCCATCGCCCTGGACTGTTGCATTCTGTGTAACACCGGACGATGCTCCTGGGGCAGGGTTTGTCGCCGAATCGGCCCTTCCCTTATTAGACTCAATCTCTACAACATTTCCCAGTTTGAACTTTCCGCCGTGTTCGAGGAGCACATAGCCACCTAAAACTCCAAAGGCCAAGATAAGAAACAAAGCCACCTTGCTGTTCATTACACCTCTCCAATTAGGGTTAGATGGCCATTTTTACTACATGCTGATCAAAAAGTCCATCCACTATTCTTGAGAGAATTGTTAATTAAAATACCTAAGACATGAGGGCTGCTTCTATGAAACGCAGCAGCAAACTACACTTCGGATGTCCCACAGCTTTCAACCTCTGGAATTGGGGAGCCATCCCGCCCAAAAGAGAGCTCCATTAATCTATGACCCCCTGGCAACTCCAGCAAATGATCAAAGCCTCCGGCTGGCCCCTGGCCGCGGAGCATCTCGCGCCCGGCGCCGACTTCAACGCGCGGCTGAAGGGCGGGCTGGTGCCGCTGCACTGGGCCTGTGCGGGCGGCAAGGCGGGGGTGGTCAAGCACATGATCGAGCACGGCGCGGACGTGCTGGACGCGGCGGCCGACGGGCAGACGCCGTTGACGATGGCGGTCGGTACGGGCAGCTTTCAGGTGGTGATGCTGGTGATCGACCGGCTCAAGGCGCTGGGCGCACCGCCGCCGGACGAGGCGCTGCGCCGCCGGCTGGCCGAGACCTTTGGCCAGAGCCACACCGACGCGAAGAACCGTCTGCTGCAGACCCTGAAAGACTGGGACCGGCTCGCGAAGAAGCAGCGTCCCCCGGCGACCTGAGTGCCGGGCCGGCCAGGCCGTCAGGCCCTGGTCACACGCCCGCGCCGTCACGGCCCAGCAGGCGCTGCACCCTCGTTTCCTCGTCGACGGCGCGATCGAACTGGTCCAGCCCGATCAGGTTCAGCACCCGCTTGAACTGCGAGGCCACCTCGGGCTGGAGGTCCGCCACGCGCCGGGCCGCGGCGAGGGACACCGCATCCAGCTCGTCCGCCGGCACGCAGCGGTAGACCAGCCCCCAGGCCAGCGCCTGCGCCGCGTCGAACGGCTCGCCCAGCAGCGTCAGCGCCTTGGCGCGCATCGGCCCGATGGCCGAGGGAAGCGTGGTCACCAGACCACCCGTGACGAAGACGCCGAGCGAGGCCTCGGGCAGCTTGAACTTGGTGTCGGCGGCGGCATAGACGATGTCGGCGTTCATCATCCACTCGAAGCCGGCGCCGACGGTCCAGCCGTGCACGGCGGCGATGACCGGGCAGCGGTGCGCAACGATGGCGCGCGAGACGGCTTGCACCAGTTCGAGGTCTTTGTCGGTGGGCGCGGCGCCGACGTCGCGGCCGGCGCAGAAGGCGCGGCCGTTGCCGCGCAGGCGGATGGCACGCACCTCGGGATCGGCGGCTGCGGTGTCGAGTGCGTCGAGCAGGGCTTCGGCCATCTGATTGTCGATGGCGTTGAGTTTGTCGGGGCGATTCAGCGTCAGGGTCAGGACGCCGGCCCCGGATTCCAGCAGGAGTTTGGGTGTGGAAGGCATGGCGCAGGCTAGCAGGTATCCCCGCCCGGCCGCCAGCGCTCAGACCCCGAGGTAGCGCCCCGGCCGGTGGTTGAGCGCGAGGATGGCGCCGATGGCGATGGCGCCCACGACGGACTGCGCGACCTGCAGCGGCGGCAGCACCCACAGTGCCGCGAGGACGACGACGAGATCGACCGACATCTGCACCTTGCCGGCGCTGAAGCCCCGGGACTGCTGCAGCCACTGCGCGAGGATGTTGACGCCGCCCACACTGGCCTGGTGGCGCAGCAGGGCGAGCAGGCCGAAGCCGATCAGGAAACCGCCGAGCACCGACGCGACCCAGGGGTTGAGCAGCTCGAAGCGCACCACCTTGGGCGCCAGCGTGGTGCAGAGCGACACGAGCGCGACGGCGCCGAAGCTCTTGAAGGTGAAGGCCGGGCCGAGCCGGTACCACGAGAGCACGAAGAACGGCAGGCTCAGCAGGAAGAAGAACAGGCCGAAGGGCAAACCGCTGGCGTAGCTGGCGAGAAAGGCGACGCCCGCCACGCCGCCGGTGAGCAGCCCGGCGTGGCCGAACATGGTCATGCCCAGCGCGACGAAGAGCGAGCCGGCGACCAGCGCGTGGGTGTCGTCGAACCAGGAATGGGCGGTGGGGGCGGGAGCGGTCGGGGCGGCGGGGTCCATGCGGGGGGACTAGCACAGGGCGTGCCGCCAGACACATCACAAACATAGATGTTGGTGAACGTGCGTTTATCAACTATCTATGAATATGCTTGTCAACCCGATCCGGGCCGCTCCGCCACAGTCTGTGTTGACCAAGGGTGTCGATTGGCACAGAATATCCATAGATTTTTGTTTTTTAAGCGTCATAGAAACTCTATAAATGCCAAGGCAGAACATCAGCCCCAGCGACTACCCGCAGGCCGTGCGCCAGGAAATCGAGCGGCTGGCGCAGCACATCGTGGTCGCCCGCAAGCGGCGCGGCGAGACGCAGGCGCAATGGGCGCGCAAGCTGGGGGTGTCGCAGCCGACCATGGCCCGCATCGAGCGCGGCGACCCGTCGGTGGCGATGGCGTCGTATGTGATGTGCCTGTGGCTGATCAACCCGTCGCTGGGTCTGGCGGACCTGATCGCCCCGGAGAACGACCACGCGGCGCTGGAGCGGGAGGTCGCCCAGGTGCGCCAGAAACTGCGGCCCCGCAAGGCCGCGGCGGCCTCGCCAGCCCGGCCAACGGTGGCGGGCGCGGGTCATCCGACCGCGTCAGGGCTGGCGTCGCTGCTCGCGGCAACGGAAAAGAAGCCGGCATGACGGCGGCATCCATCACCGCGGCCAGCTATGTTCCCCAGGACACCCTCTACGTCTGGGCCCTGGTCAACCCGGCGGCACCGACCCTCGTGGGCGAGCTGCAGCTTTCGCCGCTGGTGCCCGACTGCGCGACCTTTGCCTACGACGCCGCGTGGTGGAACTTCCCGCTGAGCGAGGACCTGCCGCTGGTGCCGGGCCAGGTGTTTTCTGCGAACGAGAAGGGCAGCGCGCCCGGCGCGATCGACGACGCACGGCCGGACCGCTGGGGCGAACGCATCATCCGTCAGATCGAGCGGCCAGCTCGGCTGTCGGTGCTGGAGATGCTGCTGTTCGCGGGCGACGACCGATTCGGCGCGCTCGGGGTCTCGGTGTCGGCCGAGCGCTATCTCCCGCGCCGCCTGGGGCCTTACCCGGTGCTCGGCGACCTCGCCCGGCTCAGCGCGGCCGTCGAAGACGTGCAGACCCAGGCGCCGATCACGGCAGAGGTGCAGCGCCTGATCCAGCCCGGCGTGACCCTGGGCGGCGCGCGCCCCAAGGCCCTGCTGCAGACCGATGCCGGCTCTTGCGTGGTGAAGTTCAGCGAACTGGACGACGTGGTGGACACGCCGCTGGTGGAGCACGCGACCATGACTCTGGCCGCGGTGGCGGGCATGCAGGTCGCGACCACCGGCGTGCTGCCGCTGCCGTCGCGCCACGGTAAGGCGCGGCACGGGCTGACCATCGAGCGGTTTGACCGCCTGGGCGCCTACCGCCTGCACTGCCTGTCGGCAAAGACGCTGCTGCGCGCCGCGCGCCTGCCGGAGAGCTACGGCGCGCTCGCCACGGTGCTGCTGCGGCTGGCGCACCCGGACCGCCAGGCCGCCATGCGCGAAGAACTGTTCCGGCGCATGGTGTTCAACATCCTGATGGACAACACCGACGACCACGAGCGCAACCACAGCGTGCGGCTGGCGTTCGACGGCTACCACGAGCTGACCCCGGCCTACGACGTGGTGCCCTCGCTGCAGAACCTGGGCTATCAGGCGATGGCGGTGGGCCGCGAAGGCTCGGTGTCCAACCTGGACAACGCGCTGTCGGAGCTCAGCGAGTTCGGTCTGAAGCGGGCTCGCGCCATCGAGCTGATCCGGCAGGTGGCGCGGGTGGTGGACGGGTGGGCAGGGCACTTCGAGCAGATGGGCGTGAGCGCGGCCGACCGCGATCTGCTGCGCGCCAGCATCGACCGCGATGCCCTTCGATTGCAGCGGCAGGCGTATCTCTGACGGCGGCTCAGGCTGCGCGGCCCGAAGCTGCCTGCGCATCCAGATAGGCGCGCACCAGCTCGCGCAGCCGATCGCGCCCGAAGCTCGGGTCGTGGCCGGCGTGCACGACGTCGACGGGCAGCGACAGCAGCCGCTCCATGGTGCGCGCGTAGGCCGCGCGGTCGGAGTGGTGCAGGTTGTCGAGCAGCGGGCCGTCGTAGATCGCGTCGCCGGAAAACAGCGTGCGCGTCTTCGCTTCCCAGAGGCCGATGCTGCCGGGAGAGTGCCCGGGCAGGTGCAGCACCTCGAAGTGGCGGTTGCCCAGGTCGATGGTGTCGCCGTCTTCCAGCTCGCGCGTGACCGTGGCCTGCCGGATCTGCCAGGCCGAGAGGTCGTAGTCGGGCGCCGGCAGGGCGGTGAGCGCAGGGCCGCCGGTCTCGTAGCCGGGCACGTCGATCTCGACCTTGCTCAGGTCGAAGCCGGCGAGTGTGTAGTCCGGGTCGGCGCGGCGCAGGCCGGGCGCTTCGAGGCGGTGGCACCAGCACTCGGCGAACTCGTGGTGGCCGCCGACGTGGTCGAGATGCACATGGGTGGCGAGCGCGGCGACGCGCTGGCCGAACAGGTGGCGCGAGGCCTGGTAGAGGCTGCTCACGCCCAGGCCGGTGTCGACCACCAAGTCGGTCTCGCGGCCGCGGATGTGCCAGATGTTGCAGCGCAGCAGCGGAATGACGTGCGGCTCGGTGACCAGCGTGATGCCGTCGCCGAGGTATTTGAACTCGAACCAGTCGCGGGTGACGGTGGGCAATGGGGCCATCGGTTTCAGCGCGCCGCCCAGCCGCCACTGACCGGGAACACCTGGCCCACGAAGCAGTCGGCCGCGGGGCTGCAGAGGTAGGCGGCGAACAGCGCATCTTCGCGCGCGCGCACCAGCCGGCCCAGCGGCACTTCGCGCGCGAGCCGTTCCTGAAAGCGCGGGTTGGCCTGCACCTCGGGAGGGAAGTAAGTCGGGTTGTCGACGAAGTTCTGCGCGATGGCATTGATCTGCATGTTCTGCGGCGCCAGTTCGACGCCCACGGCTTGAACCCAGGCGAGCTGCGCGCCGCGCGCCGCGCTGTAGGTGGACGCGCGCTTCATGCCGCGCAGGGCCGAGGCGCTGCCCATCACGAGAAACTTGCCGGACCGGCGCGCAATCATGTCGGGCGCCGCTGCCTGCAGCAGCCGCGGCAGCGGATCGACCAGCACCTCGAACACGCGCTGCCACTCTTCTTCATCGACCTGCACCGCCGGGGTCGACGGCGCTTCAAGCGCGAGGTTGGCGACCAGCGCATCGATGTGCCCGGCCTCGCGCACGATCTGTGCGGCGGCGCCGGGCGCGGTCAGGTCGGTGGTGCTGGCGATGACGGTGGCGCCCTGCTCGGCAAACACTTCGCAGAGCGCCGGGCCCATGAAGGCGTCGGCCTGGGTGATGAGGATGCGTTGCCCGCTCAGCAGTTGCTGCATGGTGGTTTCCTGGTCGTGGGACGTGGAAACAGTGTGCCCCTGCGGCGCGGTTTGCACAGCCCGGGCAAGCCCGGATCAGGCGTGCATCGTGCGATCGACCTGGCGGTGCCGCCGCAGCGTGTGCGAGGGGCATTCGCCAAACAGTGCCTGGTAGTCGCCCGAGAAGTGGCCGAAGTGCCAGAAGCCGAACTCGGTCGCGGCTTCGGTGACCGAGCCGGCGCTCTTGAGGCGGCGGCGCACGGCGTTCAGCCGCATGGTGGTCAGCCAGGCCAGCGGCCCCATGCCCCAGGTGATCTGGAAAGCGCTCTGCAGCGTGCGCCGGCTCACGCCCAGCGCCTCGCACATCTCGCCGACGGAAGGCGGATCGCCGAGCCGGTGGGCGACATATTCGGTGGCGCGCACCACGAGGGCGCTCTGCCCGGAGGTGGCACGGGCATGACCCTCGGCCGTCAGCGCGTCGCGCGGTGCCATCGCCAGTGCGATGCGGTCGAGCAGCTGGGTGCGCACCTGCTTGCGCAGCGGCGCGTGGCCGTGGCTGCCGCGGTCTTCGACGATCGGGCCGGCGCTCTGGAACAGGTCGACGAGAAAGCGGCGCAGTTCGCCGAGTACGGCGGGGTCGGCGTGGTGCAGCCCTGCGCGGTCGGCGCGGGCTTGTTCACCGGCGGCGGGTGCGACGTGTGCCTCGAACAGCGGGCGGTCCATCTCGATGCCGATCATGACGTGGCGCTGCGGCGAGAGGAACTCGAAGCCGTCGCGGCCGGAGAACACATGCAGGGTCTCGCCGCTGGCGGCGCTGCCGCAGAAGCGCGCGTCGCCCTGCAGCGCGAGCGGCACGCCGATGGCGAACACGTCGTCGCGCACCCAGCCGGTCTGGTGCACCGACTGGTGCAGGTCTTCGATGAAGAGGCCCACGCCGTCGAGCTGCATCCGCTGCACGGTGCCGTCGAAGCGGCCGCGCGAGAGTTGCAGGTAGCGCTGGTTCCATCCTTGCAGCGCCGCGGCCTGCTCGTCGATGTCGCCAAAGCGCGCGACCGACGCACGGCCGAGCGCCGCCTCGTGCAGCGGAACGCGCTGCACCGGAATGGGGGGCATGGCAGGGACCATGGGCGGTATTAGCAATCGCTGTGCCACAAAGGGTGCTTGCCGAAACGGGATAGCGGGCGATCGGCAAGGGTGCTCGAATGCGCCCGTATTCAACTCCCAGGAGAAGCCTGTGTCCAGTGAAACCCACGCGCACCACGACGACGATTTGAAAGTGCTCCACAGCATGGGCTATGCCCAGGAGCTGGCCCGCAACATGAAGGGCTTCCAGAATTTCGCGATCTCGTTCTCCATCATCTGCATCCTTTCGGGCGGCATCAACTCGCTGGGCCAGGGCATCAGCGGCGTCGGCGGCGCCGCCATCGGCATCGGCTGGCTGCTCGGCTGCGCGGTGAGCTTCGTGTTCGCGCTGGGCATGGCGCAGATCGGCTCGGCCTACCCGACCGCCGGCGGCCTCTACCACTGGGGCTCGATCCTCGGCGGCCGCGGCTACGGCTGGCTCACCGCCTGGCTCAACCTGCTGGGCCTGGTGACCGTGCTGGGCGCCATCAACGTTGGCACCTACAACTTCTTCCTCGGCGCCTTCGGCAGCACGCTGGGACTGGAAGGCAGCTTCGGTCTGCAGGCGGCCTTCGTGATCGGCATCACCGCGGTGCAGGCCATCGTCAACCACGTCGGCATCAAGGCCACGGCCAAGCTGACCGACCTGTCGGGCTACCTGATCTTCCTCGTGGCGGTGGTGCTCACCGTCGCGCTGCTGGCGTATGCCCCGAGCTGGGACTTCTCGCGCCTGTGGACCTTCAAGAACTACAGCGGCCCGGTGGGCGGCGACGTGTGGCCGCAGACCGACAGCATGCTGTTGCTGTTCGGCCTGGGCCTGCTGCTGCCGATCTACACCATCACCGGCTTCGACGCCTCGGCCCACACCGCCGAAGAGACGCAGAACGCCGCCAGCGCCGTGCCCAAGGGCATCATCAGCTCGGTGCTGTGGTCGGCCCTGTTCGGCTACCTGATGCTGGTGGCCTTCGTGCTGGCGATTCCCGACATGGACAAGGCCGCCGCCAGCGGCTGGGGCGTGTTCTTCACCACGCTGGACGCGGTGCTGCCCGGCGGCCTGAAGCAGACGCTGTACATCGGCATCTTCATCAGCCAGTTCATCTGCGGCCTGGCCACGGTGACCTCGGCCTCGCGCATGATCTTTGCCTTCGCACGCGACGGCGGCCTGCCGGCCTCTTCGGCGCTCAAGCGCGTGCACCCGGGCTTCCGCACCCCGGTGGCCGCGATCTGGACGGCCGCCATCATCTCGGTGCTGTTCACCCTCTACACCCCGGCCTACACCACCATCGTGTCGGTCACGGTGATCTTCCTGTTCCTGTCGTACGGCATGCCCATCGTGGCCGGCCTCTTTGCCTACGGCGGCCGCTGGACCAAGATGGGTCCGTGGGACATGGGCCCGGTCTACCGCGTGGTCGCCGTGCTGGTGGCCCTGTCGGTGGCGCTGATCTTCTACCTGGGCGTGCAGCCGCCCAATGACGCCGCGCTCAAGATCACGCTGGCCTTCCTGGCGCTGACCGCCGTGGTGTGGTTCGGTTTCGAGCGCCGCCGCTTCAAGGGCCCGCCGGTGGGCGACGAAGTGAGCAAGCGCCAGGCGCAGATTGCTGCCGCTGAAAAGGCCCTCGACACGGCCGCCTGAGCGGCCCGGCCACGACACAGGGAGAACGCGATGGGAGAACGCCTGAAGGGCAAGGTGGCGCTGGTCTCGGGCGGCGCCACCGGCGTCGGCGGCGCCGCCTCGACGCTGTTCGCGGCCGAAGGCGCCTGCGTCGCGGTGCTCGACATCAACGCCGAAGCGGCCGAGGCCACGGCGCAGGCGATCCGCAACGCGGGCGGCGATGCGCTGGCCGTGGTGGCCGACGTGTCGCAGGCCGCGTTGGTGGACGCGGCGGTGGGCCAGGTGCTCCAGCACTACGGCCGCATTGACGTGCTCTTCAACCACGCGGGAAGCATTGTGGTCAAACCCTTCCTGGAGACCACCGAGGAAGAGTGGGACCGGCTGATGGCGGTGAACGTGAAGAGCATGTACCTCGTCACGCGCGCGGTGCTGCCGGGCATGCTGGCGCGCGGCAAGGGCGCCATCGTCTGCACCTCGTCGATCTCGGCCGTGGCGGGCACGCCGATGGAGGTGCTGTACGACACCACCAAGGGCGCCTGCCACATGTTCGCGCGCGCCATCGCGGTCGAGTACCGCGACCGCGGCATCCGCTGCAACGCGGTCTGCCCGGGCTTCATTCGCACGCCACATGGCCTGCGCGAGGTGGACGCGCTGCAGAAGCTGGGCGTGGACGTGTCGGAGGCGGCGCTGGCGGTGGCGCAGGGGCGCATCTGCGAGCCGGAGGAGGTCGCCGCCGCCGCGCTGTTCCTGGTCAGCGACGAAGCCAGTTTTGTGAACGGCACGCACCTGTTTGTGGACAATGGCTTCACCGCCGTCTGATCCCGGGGACCATGACCTACAGCCACACTGTCAACGCCCAGCGCCACACCTTCGTCGACCTGCGCGACCTGATGGCGCGCGCCACGCCGCTGCGCTCGGGCGACCGGCTGGCGGGGGTCGCCGCGGACAGCGCGGCCGAGCGCATGGCGGCGCAGATGGCGCTGGCCGACCTGCCACTGCGCACCTTTCTCAGCGAAGCGGTGGTGCCCTACGAAAGCGACGCGGTGACGCGCCTGATCGTGGACACGCACGACGCCGCGGCCTTCGCGCCGGTCGCGCACCTCACGGTCGGCGACTTCCGCAACTGGCTGCTCTCCGACGCTGCGACCAGTGAGTCACTGGCCGCACTCGCTCCCGGGCTCACGCCCGAGATGGTGGCCGCGGTCTCCAAGATCTGCCGGCTGCAGGACCTGGCGCTGATCGCGCGCAAGTGCCGCGTGGTCACGCGCTTTCGCGGCACCATCGGCCTTCAGGGCCGCATGGCGACACGCCTGCAGCCCAACCACCCGACCGACGCCGCCTCGGGCATCGCCGCCAGCCTGCTCGACGGCCTGCTGCACGGCAGCGGCGACGCGGTGATCGGCATCAACCCCGCGACCGACAACGTGCCGCAGGTGGTGCGCCTGCTGCAGATGCTTGACGGCGTCATCAGCCGCTACGGCATTCCCACTCAGAGCTGCGTGCTGACCCACGTGACCAACACCATCCAGGCGATCGAGCGCGGCGCGCCGGTCGATCTGGTGTTCCAGTCCATCGGCGGCACCGAGGGCACGAACAAGAGCTTCGGCATCGACCTCGCGGTGCTCGGTGAAGCGCGCGAAGCGGCCTTGTCGCTCCAGCGCGGATCGGTGTTTGAGGACGGGACGCGCGGCGACAACGTGATGTATTTCGAGACCGGCCAGGGCAGCGCGCTCTCGGCCGGCGCCAACCACGGCTGCGACCAGCAGACCATCGAGGCCCGGGCCTACGCGGTGGCGCGGCACTTCAAGCCGCTGCTGGTGAACACGGTGGTCGGCTTCATCGGGCCGGAGTATCTGTTCGACGGCAAGCAGATCATCCGCGCCGGCCTCGAAGACCACTTCTGCGGCAAGCTGCTGGGCGTGCCCATGGGCTGCGACATCTGCTACACCAACCACGCGGAGGCCGACAGCGACGACATGGACGCGCTGATGACCCTGCTGGGCGCGGCGGGTTGCAGCTTCATCATGGGCATCCCGGGCTCGGACGACATCATGCTGAACTACCAGAGCACGTCATTCCACGACGCGATGGTGCTGCGCGACCTGCTGGGCCTGCGCGCCTCGCCCGAGTTCGAGGCCTGGCTGCAGAAAATGGGTGTGTTCGAACCGGGTGAAGGCTCGCGCCTGGCGCGCGCACTGCCCGAGGCCTTTGCACCGGTGCTGGCGCGGCTGGAGTCGGCATGAACGACAACGCCCGACCGCTGATCCACCCCGACGAAGTGCCGCACGTCACGCCCGCCGGCTGGGGCACGCTGCGCCGCTTCACCGACGCCCGCATCGCGCTCGGCCGCGCCGGCCACAGCCAGCCCACCGCGCCGCATCTCGCTTTCCAGCTGGCGCACGCGCTGGCGCGCGACGCCGTGCACCTGCCCTTCGACGCACACGGTGTGGCGGCGGGTGTGCAGGCGCTGGGCCTGGAGGCGATCCAGCTGCACAGCGCGGCGGCCGACCGCGCGACCTACCTGCAGCGACCCGACCTCGGGCGCCGGCTCGACGAAGCGTCGCGCAACACGCTGCAGCAGCGCGACGCCACGCCCGTGGACCTTGCCTTCGTGGTCGGCGACGGCCTGTCGGCGCTCGCGATCCACCAGAACGCCGTGCCCCTGATCGCGTCCACGCTGGCGCGGCTGCAGGCCGACGCCAACTCCTGGACCATCGGCCCGGTCGCCATCGTCGAGCAGGCGCGCGTGGCGGTGGGCGACGAAACCGGTGCGGGGCTGAAGGCCCGCTGCGTGGTGGTGCTGATCGGTGAACGGCCGGGCCTGAGCTCGCCCGACAGCATGGGCCTGTACCTGACCTGGGCGCCACAAGCGGGTCTGACCGACGCGAACCGCAACTGCATCTCCAACGTGCGCCCCGCGGGTCTGGCGATCGAGGCAGCGGCCGCCAAGCTGGTGCACCTGCTGGGGGCGGCGCGCACCGGGCAGATCAGCGGCGTGGGTCTGAAGGACGACCACGACGACCAGTCCGCCGCGCTCGGCGGCGGCAACGACCCGTCGCACAACTTCCTGCTCGGGCACTGACGCGCGCCCTGGCCGCGCCTCCATTGCATGGAGGACCGGGTCCCTTGCTTTGTTGATGTGCGCCGGTGCCGGCGTTCCTAGCATGGCCTCTCCGCGGCATCCAGCCGCTTTCAGGAGAGCACCATGGGCATCGACATTTCCAGCGTCCTCGACAAAGCCTCGCTGTCGGACCTGACGGCCTTGAAACTGCACGAGAAGTACCTGATCGGGCCGCACATCCTCGGCATCGAGGTGACACAGGGCATCCAGTACTTCCGCGCTTCCCGCCACCTGACGGATCCTGCCGACCGCGGACCGGACAACTCGCTGCAGTTGGTGGCCTACAAGACCGCCTGGGTGCGGGTGTATGTGCGCGCCGGCTGGGGCGGCGCGGTCAACCTGAGCGGCAACCTGGAAATCCGCGCCATGCGCAACAAGCGGTGGCTGCCGGTGTGGGTCGATGTCGGCACGCTGACGCCGCAGACCCCAGGGACGGTGACCGCACAGACGCTGCCCGACTACGCGGCCGAACGCGGCAACATCACGGCCACGCTCAACTTCATCGTGCCCGCCGAAGACATGGCGGGCCACATGTCGTTCAAGGCGAACATCTGGCGCAGCAACGACGCCACGTCGGCCATCGTGGACAGCGAAACCTTGGAGGCCGACGTCTCGCTGCTGCAGACCCTGCGCGTGCGCGGCCTGATGGTGGCCTACAACGGCAGCAACGCGGCGGGCAACGGCAACCTCAACATCGCCGCGCCGACGGTCGGCGACCTGCAGACCACCGCCGCCTGGTCCCACACGGTGTTTCCGGTGCAGGCCGATGGCGTGTTCTCCAGCGCCGGCACCGTGACGCTCACGGTGCCGCTCACCGGCGCGGCGACCGCGCCCGGCGGCTGCTCACCCGGCTGGTTCACGCTCAACGGACAGCTCGCGGCCGCCAAGGCCAACGACGGCAACCGCACCGACGTCGTCTACTACGGCCTGCTGCCCAACGGCGTGCCGATGGGGCCGGTGATCGGCTGCGCCAGCAACGGCGTCACCTCGGGCGGGATCGGCAACGGCGTGACCATGGCGCACGAGCTCGGCCACTTCGCCGGCCTGCCCCACGCGCCCTGCGGCACGCCCGGCAACCCCAACTACCCGGCCTACGAACCCTACGACCCGGCCGCCACGCCCACCGCATCGATCGGCGAGTACGGCCTGGACATCAACGACGGCAGCATCCACCCGCCCGCCCAGAAGGACTTCATGTCCTACTGCAGCCCGCGCTGGACCTCGATCTACACCCACCAGCGCCTGACCAACAATGCGATCTTCGCGCCCACCTCCGTGTACCCGCGCATCCGCATTCCGGAGCTGGTCGACCCCTGGCTCTGGCCGTGGGAATACATTCCCGACCCGGCACCCGAGCCGTGGGACATCTGGAAGAACCGCATCGAGGAGCTGCGCATGCGCCCCGTCATCACCCTGATCGGCACCTTCGAGCGCGACGCCTCGATCACGATGCAGCACGTGATGCGCGTCGATGCCCAGTCGACCATCGCCACCGGCGTGCCCACAAAGATGGTGGCCGAGCTGCTCGGGGCCAACGGAGAGGTGCTCGCCAGCGCGCCGGTCATGCGCATCCCGGCCGATGCACACGGTGAAGGCGGTTGCGGCTGTGGCGGCGGGTGCGGCGACGGCGAACCCGCGGTGTTCGGCTTCCAGGCCATGGTCCCCAACGTCGGGCGCGGCGAAGCCTTGCGCATCGTGCACGTCGGTGCGCTGGACGATGCCGACGGCAAGCTGCGCCGTCCGCTCACCGTCGCCTGGGAGCGCAAGGCGTCGCGGCGCCCGCTGAAGCTGGGCGACATCGCGGTGAAGGCCAGCGCGCGCGGCGTGACGCTGGCCTGGAAGGTCGAAGGCGAGGGTGCGGACGGAGCGCCGGTGAGCTGCTCGGTGCAGTTCAGCAAGGACGGTGGCCGCTCGTGGAACGGTGCGGCCGTGGGCATCGAGGGCGGCAAGGTGCAGCTCTCTCCCGATGCCTTGCCCAGCGGCAAGCTGATCTTCCGCGTGCTCGCGCACGACGGCTTCGACACCACGACGCGCGAATCGGACGCGGTGGAACTGGCGGTGCGCGCGCCCAGCGTGGCGGTCATGAGCCCGGTCGCGGGCGCCCGCGTCGAGGCCGGTGCACCGATGCGCTTGTGGGGCAGCGCCCAGAGCTCCAGCGGTGAGCGCATCGACAGCGAGCACTTCGAGTGGCTGCTGGACGGCAAGGTCGTCGGACGCGGCCGCGAGGTCTGGATCAACGCTCCCAAGCCGGGCCGGCACGAAGCAAGACTGGTGGTCACCGACGGCCGCGCCGAAGGAGACGCTTCGGCCGGCTTCACCACCCACGACCCGGACCACGAAGAACAAGCCCCGCGCTGATCCCGGTTCTGGCATTCTGCTGGTGGTGTGCGGCGACGACGCGGAGGTGCTGGGTGCACCGACGGCTTCCGCACCCCACCCGCCGAACTTGTCCATGAACACCAACACCACCAGCACCGACCGCCTGAGAACCCTGCCCCGCGCCGAGGTCCATGTGCACCTCGAAGGTTGCTTCGAGGCAGCGATGCTGGAGCAGTGGGCGACCCGTTTCGGGGAACCGCTGCCGCGACCGCGTGAGCGCCTGTTCCAGTTTGAAGGCCTGGCCGACTTCCTGCACTTTCTGGACTGGGCCTGTGGCCTGGTGCGCACCCGCGAGGAGCTGGCCGAGTCGGCCTACGCGTTCAGCCAGCGGCTGGCGGCCAGCGGCACCGGCTATGCCGACCTGATCTTCAACCCCACGCACTGGAGCCACTGGCACGGGCGCCTGCCGGCCATGGTGGATGCGCTGGACGCAGGCTTTCGCGCCGCCGAGCAGGACGGCCTGCCGCCGGTGGGGCTGTGCGTGAGCCTGCTGCGCACCCAGTCGGCAGACGCGGCGGCCGAACTGGTGGACGGGCTGCTGCAAATGAAACACCCCCGCGTGGTCGCGCTGTCGATCGACGGCAACGAAGCGGCCGCTGGGCGCACCGGGCCCCGCTTTGCCGAGGCCTTCCGCCGCGCCGGCGCGGCGGGGCTCAGGCGCACGGTGCATGCGGGCGAGTCCAGCGGGCCGGAGGGCGTGCGCGACGCCATCGAGCTGCTGGGTGCCGACCGGATCGACCACGGGGTGCGCGCGGTGGAAGACGCTGCGGTGGTGCAACTGCTGGCGGACCGGCAGATCCCGCTGGGCATCTGCCCCAGCTCCAACCTGGCCCTGGGCGTGTGTCCGTCGATGGCGGAACACCCCATCGAGCCGCTGCGGCGCGCCGGTGTGCCGGTGTCGGTCAACACCGACGACCCGGCGCTGCTGGGCACCTGCCTGGAGCACGAGTACGCAATGTGCGCCGACACGTTCGGCTGGACCGACGCGGAGTTGCGCGCGGTGGCACGCACCTCGATCGACGCGAGCTTTGCGAACGACGACGTGAAGGCCTCGCTGCGCGAGGCACTCGCGTGCTGGTGAACCTGGGGGCCAATGTCAGGTCGGTACCGGCCGGCCTTCGTCGCTCCACTCCAGCACCTGCCACTCACCCGCGAGCAGCCCACGGTCCACCCGGGCGCGCACCGCGTCGAGCCGGTGCAGCGCGCAGGGCACGGTCTGCCCTTCGAGCGCGGGCCGGGTTGCCCGCTCGACCGTCCACTCTCCATGCTCGAAACGACCGAAGGCGAAATCGACGTCGAGCAGGGCGTCGGCGTGTTCCGGGTGGCGCTGCAACACGTCCGCCAGGGTTTCGTCGGGTTGGAGATCTGCGGGCCAGCTCGCCGTGCGCGGACGGTGGTGCATCAGGTAGTCGCCCGCGACCAGCAGCCGTTCGGCGGTGGGCTGGCCACCGGCGTCCAGGCGCGCGAGCGCCACGCGGCGCCCCAGCGAACCGGGCAGGCGCTCCCACACTTCAAGGTAGTGGCCATGGATGCCGGTCTCGATCACGCGGTCCGGCGTCTCGAACACCATGTGGCCTTCGTCGGGCGTGCTGCGCGGCGGCTGGAAATCGATGCATCGCTGCCAGGTACAGACCTCGGGTTGCGCAGGGTCTGGCCGGGTGATGCACGTGGTGCCGGCGAAGCCCTGCTGCCGCGCGAGTCCCTCCGGTGTGCGGCGGTCGGCGTCGGCGGGCACGCGCAGGTCACCGTGCCAGAGGCCAGTCTGCAGCCAGCGTACCCAGGTCGTGGTGTCGCGCCCCTCGGGCGTCTCCAGCAGGGTGCGCGCCCACACGCCGTGGTAACGCGCGGGTACTGCAGTCATGCGGCCGCCAGCTGCGCCGGGCGCAGCGCTTCGACGGCTTCGTCGGTGCTGCAGACGCGGCCGAAGATGCCGCCTTCGACACCGATCATGGCCATCGCGGGTGCGTGCAGCTCGGCCTGGCTGGCGGCGGTGGCGTCGCCCACGGTGGTGCACACGAAGCCGCGATCGACCGCCTCACGCAGCGTGGAGTGCACACAGACTTCGGCCGTGACGCCGCAGAGGATGAGCTGGCGGATGCCGAAGGCGCCGAGCACCGGGCCGAGCGTGGTCTTGTGGAACGCGCCGTAGCCGGGCTTGTCGATCACGTGTTCGCTCGCCAGCGGCCGCAGCGCGGGCACGAAATCGTGGCCCTGTTCGCCGCGCACCAGCAGGCGCCCGAGCGGGCCGGCACTGCCGATCGGCGCCCCGGCCGCGATGCTGCGCGCGAGTTTGGCGGGCGGACAGTCGGACAGGTCGGGCAGGTGGCCTTCGCGGGTGTGCACCACCATGAGGCCGGCGGCGCGCGCGGCGGCCAGCAGGCGCTGCACCTGCGGCACCACGGCCTGCATGGGCGCGATGTCCAGCCCGGCCTGCTGGGCGTAACCGCCGGGGCTGCAGAAGTCGCGCTGCATGTCGATGACGATCAGCGCCGTCAGCGCGGGGTCGAAGACAGGGAGCGTGCTCATGGGGCAGGACGTGTGAAACCGGTGGTGATGGCCTCGGCCATGCGGCGCGCCACTTCGTCGGCCAGCAGTTTGCCTTTGACCGCATCCGAGCCTTTGGCCGACGACAGCACGCCCGAGGGCGGCACCCAGTCGGTGCGGCTCGGGTACATGTCGTAGGGCGGGAAGTCGGCCGGGCCGTCGTCGGGCAGCAGGTCCATGCGCACCAGCGCGGGGTGGTAGTGCAGCATCATGGACGTCTCCAGCACGGCGGCGTGCTCCAGCGCGAAGCCGGGAAAGCCGTCGGGGAACACGTCGCCCAGCGTCTGCGGCGTCATGAAGTCCCAGTACTCCAGGCGCATCACCTGCAGCGCGCAGGCCGGGTCGGCGGCCTTCGCATCGCGCAGGCCGAGGTCGATGCCTTCGATCAGGAACCACTGGTTTTCGTAGTGGCCGTTGACGACTACCAGCTTGTCCACGCCGTGGCGCGCGAACTCGCGCACCGCGTCGCGGATCTGGCCGATCAGCGTGGCGGCGTCGACGCTGGTGGTGCCGCAGAAGTGTTGCCCGCCGCCGCACTTGGGCTGCGACTTGTAGCCGTAGCTCAGCGTGGGCGCGACCAGGCCGCTCACCAGCGCCGCCGCATCGGCCGCCACCGAGCAGGACAGCAGGCCGTCGGTGCCCAGCGGCAGGTGCGGGCCGTGCTGTTCGAGCGCACCCACCGGCAGCATCACGGGCGGGTGGTCGGTGCGGATGCGCTGCTGGTAATCGACCCAGGACAGCTGGTTCATCCAGACGGTGCTGGACACGGGTGGTGCGGTGCTCATGGCGTGCGGACTCCGGTGACAGGAACGGAAGCGGACGGTGTCTCTTCGGCGGGGCTGGCCATGGCCTCGGCCAGCGCGGCGACGGCGATCAGCGCCCCGCCGGCCCAGCCCATGGGACTCAGGCTCTCGCCACCGAACGCAAGCGCCGTGCCCACCGACACCACCAGCTCGGCCAGCAGGATCACGCCGGCGCGGCTGCTCTCCAGGTGGCTCACGCCGTACTGCCAGGTCACCGTGGCCAGCAGCATCCAGCCAAAGCCGTAGGCCAGCAGCGCCAGCACCACCCAGCCCGACATCGCCGGCGGGGACTGCCCCGTCAGGCCGCTGGCCAGCGCCGACAGCAGGCCGCAGCCGATGAAGACGCAGAAGGTCTTGGTGCGCAGCGGCACCGCGTGGGCGGCGCGCGCGATCACGTTGTTGGCCGCGAAGGCCAAGCCGGCAGACAGCGACAGCGCATCGACCCAGCTGAAGGCCAGCGCTTCACCAGCGCCCATGCCCGGCCCGCCAAGCACCAGCCACAGGCCGACGATGGCCGCGCCCACCGCCGCCCAGCGCGTGGGCGGGATGCGCTCCTTGAGGAACAATCTGCCGCCCAGCACCGACCACACAGGCGAGAGATAGAACAGGAACATCACGCGCACCACGTCGCCCAGCATCAGTGCGTTGACGAACGAAGTGTTGGCCCAGCCGCCCACCAGCGTGAGCGCCAGCACCAGCACCCACTGCGCGCGCCAGGCCGCACGGTCGCGCCAGAGCAGCCACACCGCGAGGACACCCACCGATCCATAGGTGAACAGCGCAATCAGCGGGCCCGACAGCCCCTGCGCGATGAAGCCCTTGAGCGGCATCCACGACAGCCCCCAGAGCGAGGCCGAGAACAGCAGCACACCGGTGGCGACGCGGTCGCTGGGGCGGGCCGGCAACAGATTCATGGCATGACCGAACCGCCGTTCGGGCCCAGCACCTGTCCGGTGTAGAAGCCCGAGAGGTCGCTGGCGAGAAACAGGGCGGTGGCAGCGATGTCCTCCGGCGCACCGAGCCGGTGCTGCGGGATCGCGAGTTCCTTCTCGACCCACTCGGCACTCATGTGTTCGAGCGAGACCATGGCGGTGGCCACCGGGCCGGGCGCGATCGCGTTGACGCGGATCTGCTGCGGCGCGAACTCGCGCGCCAGCGACTTGGTCAGGCCGATCACCCCTGCCTTGGCCGCGCAGTAGGACGCGTAGCGCTCGCGGCCCAGGATGCCGAGGTCGGACGCGATGTTGACGATGCTGCCCTGCCCCTTGTCGAGCATGCCGGGGATGAACGCGCGGCAGACCAGGAACACGGCCTTGAGGTCCACGCCCAGCATGCGGTCCCAGTCGGCCTCCGTGGTCTCCAGGAAGGCCTTCTCCTGGATGATGCCGGCGTTGTTGACCAGCACCTCCACGGCGCCCACGGCGTCGGCCATGGCCCGCACCGCGGCGGCGTCGCTCACATCGGCTTCGTGCGCCTGCGCGTCTCCGCCGTCGGCGCGGATCTGGGACACCAGGGCCAGCGCTTCGTCGGCCTGCTGCCAATGGTTGACCACCACGCGCGCACCCGCCTGCGCGAACATCAGCGCCGTCGCTCGGCCGATGCCGGTGGCGGCGCCGGTGACGAGGGCCGTGCGTCCCTGCAGTGAAAGGATCGGCGTCACAGCATCACCTCGCCGTGGCTGGGCGAAAGGCACTGGCCGGTGAGCGCGGCCGAACCGTCGCTGGCCAGGAAGAGAAAAGTGTCGGCCAGGTCCTCGGGCGTGAGCATGACCGGCACGGCCTGGCGCGAGAGGATTTCGCGCTCTATCTCGGCCTCGCTCTTCCCCTGCTCCTGCGCCATGGCCGCGAGCGATCGCATCGCGGCTGCCGTACGCACCCAGCCGGGGCAGACCGCGTTGACGCGAATGCCGCGCGGCCCGAGCTCCAGCGCCAGCGACCGCGTGAGGCCGACCACGGCGTGTTTGCTCGCGCTGTAGGCCGAGAAGCCCGCGACGCCGATGCGGCCCCAGATCGACGACTGGTGGATCACGCTGGCGCCGCGCGGCAGGTATGGCAGCAACGCGCGCGTGAGCCGCCACATGCCGCTGACGTTGTTGTCCAGCAGAGCGGCCCAGCGCAAGTTGGCGTCGGCCGACGGATCGTCGACGGGGGTCGGGTATTCGGTGCCGGCGTTGTGCACCAGCACATCGAGCCGGCCCCAGAGCGCATCCACCTGCGTCGCGGCGGCGGTGACGCTGGCGTCATCGCCCAGCTGGCAGACCACCGCGTGCGCGTCGGCGCCTTGCGCACGAAGCTGGTCCACCAGCAGCTGCAGCGGCTCCGCCGCCCGGTCCAGCAGCATCAGGCGCGCGCCCTGCGCCGCGAAGCCGCGCGCGAGCGCCTGCCCGATGCCACCGGCCGCGCCGGTGAGGAGCACCGTGCGGCCTTCGAGGCCGTAGCGGATGGTCATACCGCAGTCAGGAACGAAACACCCACGGCGCCGATGAAACCGTCGGCCCGGTGCGGCGTGCCGGGCGGCAAGACCTCGCCGTAGTCCTTGGCGAGCACGCGCGTGACACGGTGGCGGTGGTAGGCGCGCAGCAGCTCGCCCACGGTCACGACCTGCGGGCTCTTGTCGGCATAGAGCTGCTGGTGGAGCGCCGGTAGCTGGTGCCAGGGGGCCACCGGCCGTTCGTGGTGCGCGTTGTGGAAGCCGAAGTTCAGCCACACCAGGTTGAGCCACTTGGCATCCAGCCCGACCACGTCGCTGTAGGTGTTGGCCTGCTCGTAGACCCGGTCGCGCACCTTGTCCTGCGGGATCGGCGTCTCGTCCAGGATCGGGTAGGCGTCGTAGGTGTGCTGGAAGCAGTCGGCAAACCGCAGCAGGTGCACGAACAGCAGGTAGGCCAGCGCGTACAGCGCGAGTGTCTTGAGCGACCACCAGCCCAGCAGCGCCCAGGCCGACAGCCGCACGATGGCCACGCCGATCACGCGGCCGCGCGCCGCCTTCTTGCGCTCGCCCATGAAAGGCAGGGCGATCACGAAGCCGCGCATCACGAACTCCACTGCCGGAATGTGCAGCCACTCCAGCGCCAGCACCGTGCGCCGCACCAGCGGATGCGCGCGCAGGAAGGCCTGGTGATCGAAGGTGATGACGTCGGCCCGTTCGACGTGGTGCCGCATGTGCTTGCGGCGCAGGTCGTCGAAGCTGGCGTAGGCGCTGCCGTTGATCCAGCTCATCAGCTTGCCCCAGCGCTCGTTGGCCAGGGGCGTCTTGAAGATGGCCTGGTGGGCAAACTCGTGGATGAAATAGGCCGACCAGGTCAGCGCCAGTGCGACCAGCAGCACGCCGGCCACATTGAGCAGCCACAGCGGCTGGCCGAGCATCCAGATGCCGGCCGGCCATCCGAGCACCGTCACGCCCAGCGCGACGGTGTTGGGCAGCACGCCGTCGGCGTGCCGGAACAGGGCGGTCATGGCGTGCCGTCCGCCTTACTTGGCCAGGGTCTTGACGATGGACGCGTCGAAGGTGGCTTCGGGTGCCGGCAGGGTCGTGATCTGGCCCTTGGCCTTGAGCAGCTGGCCGATCACTTCGCCGCTGGCGTAGTAGGAGGTGGTTTCCTTGGCCGGCAGGAAGGCCTTGGGCATCTCGGCCAGCGGGATGTTGTAGACGCCGCTCATCTGTTCCTTGGCTTCCTTGGCGGAGACGCCCATGAACTTGCCGATGATCTTGGCCGCGTCGTCCGGCTTGGACTTCATGTAGGCCATGCCGTCGAGGTAAGCCTTGATGATGCCGCTGATCTCGGTCGGCTTGGCCTTGATGGCCTTGTCGTCGAACACCAGCACGTCGGCGATCAGGCCGGGCGCGTCCTTGGAGGAAAACACCACCTTGAACTTCTTGCCGCCGCCCTGGCCGAGGATCTGCGACAGGCTGGGCTCGTAGGTCACGCCGATCGGCAGCTGGCCCGAGGCCATCGCGGCCGGCACCGCTTCTGGCGTCATGCTGACCGGGCTGATGTCCTTCTCGGTCAGGCCGTTGACCTTGAGCGCGTAGGACAGCAGGAAGTCGCTGGGAGAGAGCGGGTTGTAGCCGATCTTCTTGCCCTTGAAGTCCTTCACCGACTTGATCGTGCCGTCGGCCACGATCGCATCACCGCCGTTGGAGTAGTCGATGGGCATGACCACCTTCATGCTCTTGCCCGCGGCGACCTGGCCGACCACCTGGTCGTAGGTCAGCATGCCGCCGTCGACCGCGCCCGAGGAGATGGCGGGCGGAATCAGAGCGGGGTCGGTGAAGACCTGCAGCGAGACCTTGAGGTTGTATTTCTTGAACAGGTCCAGCGACTCGGCGACGTAGAACGGGCCGTAGCCGATCCACACGACGGTGGCGATCTTCATGTTGGTGGGACCGGCCGCGAAGCTGGTCGCGGTCGCCAGCGCCAGGGCGGCACCGACGGCGGGCTTGAACAGCCGGCCGAGCAGGGAAGAAGAGGAGGAGGAAGACGCTGCGGGAGAAGAGAACAGACCAGCCAGTTTCATGATGAAGCTCCATGGGTGAGGGATGGGCGCAGGAGAACCGATCTGACGTCGTTCTCCCGGGCTTTTGTCCCTCCGTGGAGCCTGCGATGAGGCCGGTCCACTCTCGGACCAGACCCTGCGTCGCCGCAGACGGAACCCTAGTGGACCTACGCACGAGCGCTGACACCGTGTGCAGACCGCTCTCCATGCTGATGTCCACCATTGCATGGAGCGTGCCAGGCTGATTGCCGCGCAAGGTCGTCGTTCGGGGTCCCGAGATGCACCAAAGCGCGGCAACGGCGCGGTCTCTTGCCAGCGGCTGTGCCGATGTTGGTGCACGGCGGTTGCGCCGCCGGCACCCACCAACAAGGTTTATATTGTTGTCATACAAGCTAGACGAAGAGTTCGACATGACTGCCGCAGGAGACCGCTTTTTCCCGCTCGACAACGTGCCTTCTCTGAGGGTCGGTGCGCGCCTGTCCGAGCAGCTGGCGGACGCGCTGGCCGTGGGTATCCGCGACGGGCAGCTGACCGCCGGACAGAAACTGCCCACCGAGCAGGCGCTGGTGGAACGGTTCTCGGTCAGCCGCACCGTGGTGCGCGAAGCCATGTCCCGGTTGAAGACGCTGGGCCTGATCGAGACCCGCCAGGGCTCTGGTGCCTTTGTCAAGGCCGCGCCCGGCCCTGCGCTCGAACAACTTTTGCTGGAGCCCGACGGCTCGCTGGACGCGGTGATCCAGATGGTGGAGGTTCGCCGGGCGCTGGAAGCCGAATCGGCCGCCCTTGCCGCTGCACGCCGCAGCCCGCAATCGCTCAAGCAGATCAAGCAGGCGCTGCAGACACTGGGCAAGGCGGTCAAGGCCGGAGGCGACGGCGTGCAGGAGGACGTCGCGTTTCACACCGCCATCGCGCAGGCCTCGCGCAACCCGTTTCTGCTCGCGACGCTGGGCTACCTCAACCGCTTCCTGCTGGACGCCACGCGGGTCACCCGCGCCAACGAAGCCACGCGCGCCGATCTCGAGGCCGCGGTGCACGCCGAGCACAGCGCCATCGTCGAGGCCATCGAAGCCGGCGATGTGTCCGCGGCCCGCCAGGCAGGAGCGACCCACATGGTCAATGCCGCCCGCCGCATCGGCCAGGCCGACCCCGCTTTCTGGGCACAACACGGTCAGCAGCTGGCCGATCACCTGCGCGCCGAGCTCGGCCAGCAGCAGGGCAAAGCGCCCGTCTCCCGTCGCCGCTGAAATCCTTTCCGGGTAAACCCCGACTGGAGTCTGCGATGGCTCGACCTAGAATTTGTATGACAACCTGATAACTCTACAAGTACGAAGGTTGTGCCATCCATCCCATTCCGTAGGAGACATCGATGTCCAAGCCCTCCCTCAAGCTCATCGGCGCCGCTGTGACCAGCGCGCTCCTGTTCGCCGCCACCCCCGCCCAGGCGCAGACCGTCCTGAAGATCGGCCACGTGCTCGCCAAGGGCTCGCACTACGACGTCGGCGCCGTCAAGTTCTGCGAGGACATCGACAAGGGCACAGCCGGACGCTACAAGTGCCAGGTGTTCCCGGCCAGCGCCCTGGGCGGTGAACGCGAACAGATCGAAGCGGTGCAGCTGGGCACGCAGGACTTCGTGCTGACCTCCACCGGCCCGGTGGGCAACTTCGTACCCGAGATCAAGATCGTGGACGTGCCCTTCCTGTTCCGCGACTATGACCACGCCCGCAAGGTGCTGGACGGCCAGATCGGGCAGGACATGCTGTCCAAGTTCCAGTCGCACGGCCTGGTGGCCCTTGCCTGGAGCGAGAACGGCTTTCGCCACATGACCAACAACAAGCGTCCCATCGTGAGCGCCGCCGATGCCGCCGGCCTGAAGATGCGCACGATGGAGAACAAGGTGCACATGGAGGGCTACCGCACCTTCGGCATCCTGCCCACGCCCATGGCCTTCCCCGAGGTGTTCGGCGCGCTGCAGCAGGGCGTGGTCGATGGTCAGGAGAACCCCATCCCGGTGATCCTCGCTTCCAAGTTCTCGCAGGTGCAGAAGCACCTCTCGCTGACGGGCCATGTGTATTCGCCCGCCCTGCTGATCACCTCGCCGCGGGTCTGGAACAAGCTCAGCGACGCCGACAAGAAGGTGTTCTCCGACGCCGCCAAGGCCAGCGTGGCCGCCACCCGCAAGAAGGTGAACGACGACGAGGCCAACGGCATCGCCCAGCTGGAAAAGGAAGGCATGCAGGTTGTCAGGCAGGTCAATGGCGCGAGCTTCCGCGACGCGACCAAACCGGCCTACGCGAACTACGCCAAAGAATTCGGCGCCGACCGGATCGCGGCCATTCAGGCCGTCAAGTAATCCCGCTGTGCCACCGGCTGGCCCCCTCCCGGTGGGCCGGTCGGCGCGCGCCCCCCCATCCACACAACCCGAGGCGAGAGCCATGGAAACCTTCGAAACCGCCCTGATGCGGGTCAACCGCGGTGCGCTGGTGCTGCTGCTGGCCGCCATGGCTCTCATCATCTTCGCCAACGTGGTGCTGCGCTACACCACCAGCGAGTCCATCGAATGGGCTGAGGAGGTGGCGCGCTACCTCATGGTCTGGCTGACCTTCCTGGGCGCGGGCCCGGTGCTGCGCTACGGCGGCCACATCGCAGTCGAGAACCTGCAGGACGCCCTGCCGGCGCAAGCGGCCGTGGCATTGCGCGGCCTGATCGCGCTGATCCTGTTCGCCTTCTTTGGCTTCATGGTCTGGTTCGGCGTGCTCTACGTCGAGCGCGCGCAGTTCCAGATGACGCCCACCACCCAGATATCCATGGCGTGGGTCTATGCGGCCATTCCGGTCGGCGGCCTGCTGCTGGCCCTGCACATGGCCCTGGTGCTGCGCGGCTACCTGCAGTCGCGCAGCTTCGCTTCCGACGACCACTTTGACGCCAACGCGAGCGCCTCCCTATGAGCATGAGTCTGATCCTGTTGCTGAGCGCCTGTGCCTTCCTGGCGATCGGCATGCCCGTGGCCTTTGCGCTGGGTATCTCCACACTGACCGCCGTGATGCTGGGCAGCGACTTCCCCTTGATGGCCATGCTCAAGCAGACCTATGAGGGCGTCGACAGCTTTCCTCTGATGGCGGTGCCGTTCTTCATCCTGGCGGCCGAGCTGATGAGCGGCGGCTCACTCACCGAGGTGCTGCTGAAGTTCGCGGCCCAGTTCGTGGGCCACAAGCGCGGCGGCCTGGGCTACACCAACGTGGTGTCACTGACATTCTTTTCGGGTATTTCCGGCTCGGCCCTGGCCGACGCGGCCGGCCCGGGCTCGATGATGATCCGCATGATGGACAAGGCCGGCTACGACCGCGCGTACGCCGCCGCGCTGACGGCGGCCACCGCCATCGTCGGACCCATCATCCCGCCGTCCATCATCATGATCATCTACGCGCTGCAGGACGAGCGCGTGTCGGTCGGCGCGCTGTTCGTTGCGGGCTTCATCCCCGGCATCCTGATCGCAGCGGGCATGGCGGTGGTCAACTGGCGCGTCGCCACGCAGCGCAACTACCGGGGTGCCGACGACGTGGCGACCTGGCAGGACAAGCTGGAGACCAGCTGGCGCGCGCTGCCCGCGCTGATGCTGCCGGTGATCATCCTGGGCGGCATGCGGGCCGGCTGGTTCACTCCGACCGAGGCCTCGGTGGTGGCAGTGTTCTACGCCCTGGTGTGCGGCAAGTGGATCTACCGCACGCTGCGCTGGCAGGCCCTGCCCGACATCCTCTCGCGCTCGGCCCTGCTCACCGCATCGGTGCTGATCATCATCGGCATGTCCAACGCCTTCGCCTGGGTGCTGACCGTGGACGGTCTGCCACTGACCCTGGCCGAGTGGATGGCCGCGCAGAACTTCAACGCGGTGAGCTTCCTGATCGCGGTGAACATCTTCCTGCTGATCTTCGGCATCTTCATCGAGCCGCTGCCCGGCGTGATGGTGCTGGTGCCGATCCTGGCGCCCGTGGCGGCCAAGCTGGGCATCGACCCGATCCATTTCGCCATGGTAGTGATCTTCAACCTCACGCTCGGGATGATCACGCCACCCGTCGGTGGCCTGCTGTTCGTCACCTCCAACGTGGCCAAGGTCCCGCTGGCGGCTCTGACGCGCGAACTCAAGCCTTTCCTGGTCGCACACGGCGTGATCCTGCTGCTGCTGACCTTCTGGCCCGCACTGAGCACCTGGGCGCCACACGCCCTGGGCTTCAAGTGACCCTTCCGGAGAAACACATGACAGACAAAAACATGGGCGCCAGCATTGGGGTGATCGGCCTGGGTGCGATGGGCCGTGGCATCGCTGCTTCCCTGCGCCGCGCCGGATGGAACGTGCACGTGTGCGACGTGCGCATGGAAGCCGCACAGGCCTTCGCGGCCGACGGCGGTGTGGCCTGCGCCAGCCCTGCCGAGCTGGCCGCGCACTGCGAGGTGATCGTCAGCGTGGTGGTGAACGCCGCGCAGACCGAAGCTGTGCTGTTCGACGACGGCGGTGCGGCAGCGGCCATGCGGCCGGGCAGCCTGTTCATCATGTGCTCCACCGTGGACCCGAACGTCTCGGTGCAGTTCGAGCAGCGCCTGGCGGCGCTGGGCCTGCTGTACCTGGACGCACCCATCTCCGGTGGCGCCGCCAAGGCGGCGTCGGGCGAAATGACCATGATGACCTCAGGCACCCCTGCCGCCTACGCCAAGGCCAACGGCGCGCTCGAGGCCATGGCCGCGAAGGTCTACCGGCTGGGCGACAAGGCGGGCAACGGCAGCAAGGTCAAGATCATCAACCAGCTGCTGGCGGGCGTGCACATCGCCGCCGCGGCCGAAGCCATGGCCCTGGGCCTGCGCGAAGGCGTGAAGGCCGAGGACATTTACGAAGTCATCACCCACAGCGCCGGCAACAGCTGGATGTTCGAAAACCGCATGGCCCACGTGCTCGCGGCGGACTACACGCCGCTGTCGGCGGTGGACATCTTCGTCAAGGACCTGGGCCTGGTGCTCGACACCGCGCGCGCCAGCAAGTTCCCGCTGCCGCTGTCGGCCACGGCGCACCAGATGTTCATGCAGGCCTCGACTGCCGGCTATGCCAAGGAAGACGACTCGGCCGTGATCAAGATCTTCCCGGGCATCACCCTGCCTTCGCCCGCCGGAGCCTGAGATGCGCATTCTGATCACCGGTGGCAGTGGCTTCCTAGGCGCGCGGCTGGCCCGTGAGCTGCTGAGCCTTCCCCACCTGACGCTGGCTGGTGGCGCGCCGCAGGCCGTTGAGCAGCTCTGGCTCACCGACCTGGTCCCACCGCCGGCCGACCTGGCGGCCGATGCCCGCGTGCACGTCCTCGCCGGCGACCTACTCAACCTGCTGGCCAGCGGCACGCTGGCGCTCGGTGGCATCGATGCCGTGGTGCATCTGGCGGCGGCCGTGAGCGGCGACTGCGAACGCGACCTCGACCTGGGCCTGCGCAGCAACATCGACACCACGCGCGCCCTGCTGCAGGCCGCGCGTGCTGCAGGCCACGCACCGCTGTTCGTCTACGCCAGCTCGGTGGCGGTGTTCGGTGGCATGTCGGGCCTGCCCATGCCTGCCTTGATCGCCGACGACACCCTGCCCGCACCCCAGGGCAGCTACGGCATCCAGAAATTCGTGGGCGAGCTGCTGGTGGCCGACTTCGGCCGCCGCGGCCTGGTGCGGGCGCGCAATCTGCGCCTGATGACCGTGGCCATCCGGCCGGGCCGGCCCAACGGAGCGGCCTCGGGCTTCCTGAGCGGCATGGTGCGCGAGCCTTTGGCCGGCCAACGCGCCACTGTGCCGGTGTCCGCCGACACGGCGGTGGCGCTGGCCTCGCCCGGCAACACCATCGCCGGCCTCATGGCCGCACTGACCACCAGCGGCGAGGCCTGGGGACCACGCACCGCGCTCAACCTGCCCGCCCTGAGCACCACCGTCGGCCAAATCGCCGCTGCCCTGGGGCGCGTGGCGGGCGTGGCAGCCCTTGCACTGCTGGACTGGCGGCCCGACGAACGCATCGCCGCCATCGTCGGCGCCTGGCCCAGCCGCTTCGATGCCGCCCGTGCCCGCGGCATGGGCCTGTTGCCCGACGAATCGGTGGACGCGCTGGTGGCGCAGTACGTGACCGAGCACCGCGCCGCCATCACCCTGCCCCTGAAATGAGAGACACCGCATGAACCGCCCCCTGATCGGCTGCATCGCCGACGATTTCACCGGCGCCACCGACCTGGCCAACAACCTGGTGCGCGCCGGCATGCGCTGCGTGCAGACCATCGGCGTGCCTGGCGACGGTGCGGTCGTGCAGGCCGACGCCATCGTGGTCGCGCTCAAGTCGCGCACCGTGCCCGCGGCTGAGGCCGTCGAACAGTCCCTCGCCGCGATGCGCTGGCTGCAGGCCCAGGGCGTGCAGCAGATCTACTTCAAGTACTGCTCCACGTTCGACTCCACCCCTGAAGGCAATATCGGCCCGGTCACCGAAGCGCTGCTCGACGCGCTGCACGGCCCCGGTCAGGGCTTCACCATCGCCTGCCCGGCCTTTCCTGTGAACCAGCGCACGGTGTTCAAGGGCCACCTGTTCGTGGGCGACGTGCTGCTGTCCGACAGCGGCATGCGTCACCATCCGCTCACCCCCATGACCGACGCCAACCTGGTGCGCGTGATGCAGGCACAGACCCGGCGCAAGGTGGGCCTGGTGGCGCAGGACGCGGTGGCCGCCGGCCCGCAGGCGATCCGCGAGCGCTTTGCCGCGCTGCAGGCCGAAGGCGTGGGTGTGGCGGTGGTGGACGCCGTGAGCAATGAAGACCTGATGTCGATCGGCAAGGCGCTGGCGGGCATGCTGCTGGTGACCGCCGGCTCTGGCATCGCCATCGGCCTGCCGCAGAACTGGCCGCAACTGCAGACCCGCGGAGCCGAGGTGCGCGCCGACGCGCTGCCGCCTGCGCGTGGTCTGCAGGCCGTGGTGTCGGGCAGCTGCTCGGTGGCCACCAACACGCAGGTGCTGCACTTCAAGCAGAGCGGCCGGCCCAGCCTGGCTATCGACCCGCTGACCATCGCCGCCGGTGAAGACGTGGCCGCCCAGGCCCTGGCCTGGGCCGAACCGCTGCTGGCCAGCGGCCCGGTACTGCTCTACGCCACCGCCGAACCTTCCGCCGTGCGCGCAGTGCAGGAAAAGCTGGGGGTGACCCAGGCGGGCGAGATGGTCGAACACACGCTCTCGCGCATCGCGTCCGGCCTGGTGCAGCGCGGCGTGCGCCAGCTGCTGGTGGCTGGGGGCGAAACCTCAGGCGCGGTGGTACAGGCTCTGGGCGTGCAGCGGATGGCGATCGGCCCGCAGATCGACCCTGGCGTGCCCTGGACCGCGGTGGATACGCCGCTGTGCCCCGGCGAGCCGGTGCACGTGGCCCTGAAATCGGGCAACTTCGGCAGCACCGACTTTTTCACCAAAGCGTTTGCGCAGCTATCGTCGCAGCCATGACCGAACTCGATCTGCGCGATGAGATCTGCCGCGTCGGCGCCTCGCTGTTCGCCCGCGGCTATGTGCACGCCACGGCCGGCAACATCAGCGTGCGGCTGCCGGACGGCGGTTACCTGATCACGCCCACCGACGCCTGTCTGGGCACGCTGGACCCGGCGCGCCTGGCCAAGGTGGACGAAGACGGCGTGCAGACCAGCGGCGACCGGGCCTCCAAGACGCTCACGCTGCACCGGCGCATCTACGGCGCCGATGCGCTGGCGCGCTGCGTGATCCACACCCATTCCACGCACCTAGTGGCGGTGTCGCTGGGTCAGGGCTTGGGCTCTGAGGATCCGGCCTGTGACGATCTGCTGCCGCCCATCACGCCGTACTTCGTGATGAAGGTTGGGCATGTACCGCTCATCCCGTACCACCGCCCCGGCGACCCGGTGGTGGGTGAGCGCGTGGCCCGGCGCATCGCGCAGATGCAGTCGGCTGGCACACCGATCCGCGCGGTGATGCTGGACCGCCTAGGCCCCAATGTGTGGCACCGTTCGCCGGCCGAGGCCAGCGCCGTGCTCGAAGAGCTGGAAGAAACCGCGCGCCTGTGGCTGCTGACCCGTGCCGCACCTCTTAGTCCCGATCAGATCGCCGAGCTGCGCGAGCAGTTCGGCGCCGCCTGGTGACGCCTTTTTTTGCCGAACGAGAACCCCATGCCCCGCTTCGCCGCCAACCTCACCATGCTCTACAACGAGCACGCCTTTTTGGACCGTTTCGCCGCCGCCGCGACCGACGGCTTCAAAGGGGTGGAGTACCTGTTTCCCTATGCGTTTGCGGCCAGCGACATCGCGCAGCGCCTGAAGGACCACGGCTTGCAGCAGGTGCTGTTCAACGCGCCACCGGGCGACTGGGACGCGGGCGAGCGCGGCCTGGCCTGCCTGCCTGGCCGCGAGACTGAATTCCGCGCCGGCTTCGCGCAGGCGCTGGACTACGCGCTCGCCCTCGACTGTCCGCGTGTCCACGTCATGGCTGGCCTGGCGCCCGCCGGGGCCGAGCGCGCCGCGCTGCAGGCCACCTACGAAGGCAACCTCGCGTGGGCGGCCGAGATGGCGCAGGGCGCCGGGCGTGACGTGCTCATCGAACCCATCAACACCCGCGACATCCCGGGCTTCTTCCTGAACCGCCAGGACGAGGCGCACCGCATCGTGCAGGCCATCGGTGCGCCCAACCTCAAGGTGCAGTTCGACCTGTACCACTGCCAGATCGTCGAAGGCGATGTGGCGATGAAGATCCGCCAATACCTGCCCAACGGTCGCGTGGGCCACTTCCAGATCGCCGGAGTGCCTATGCGCCACGAGCCCGACCTGGGCGAGCTGAACCACCCCTACCTGTTCGAGGTGATCGACGAGGTGGCCGCTGCCTGCGGCTGGCAGGGCTGGGTGGGGTGTGAATACCGGCCGGCGCGCGGCGCGGTCCCGCGCGGCACCTCGGACGGTCTGGGCTGGCGACCAGCCGCCTGAGGAGCGCCCGAGCACCCGGGGCTCACCGCAGCGCCAGCGAGTCGCGCTTCCATGCCGGGTCAGGCCAGCGGCTGAACGGGCCGAGGGCTTCGGCGTCGAACGCGGTGCGCTCGGGGGTGAGCGTCGCGACGTTGACCACTTCGAAGCGGCGGATGGTCTTGCCTTCGGCCATCGCTTCGCGCGCCACCAGCAGGCGCTGGCCGCCCGGCTCCCAGCCCGCGAACTCGGCGTAGCCCGTGCCCGGCTGCAACGCGGCCGGCGGCAGCACCTGCACGTTCCAGCCACTGGCGTCCTTGCGGAACACCCAGAGCTCGCGCCAGCCATCGACCGGCTGCACCGCCAGGGCCAGTGCCGTGCCTTCGCGGTTGGGCGCGGCCGAGGCGGCCCAGACCTGGCCCCAGCTGCAGCGCTCGGTCAGTGCGGGAGTGTCGGCCTTCGCCTTCGGGTCGCGCAGACTCACACAGGTCTGACCGTCGTCGGCACGGCGCGTGGTGACGGTCAGGCGACCAGCCGAGGTCACCGCAGGCACCGCAGCCCAGCGAACGGCGTTGACACGCACGGCGGCGGCGTGGAACCGGTTCAGGTCGTCGTCGACCAGCTCGGCCTTGTCGTTGCGGCCGATGGCGTCGATCGCACGCTGGGCGGCGCCGCGCGCGGTGTCGGTGCTGCCACGCTGGGCGCGGGCGTAGGCGATGCGGCTCCAGACCTCGGCCTGGCGTGTCGCCAGGCGGGCGCGCCAGTGGGCGGGCAGCGCAGGCACATCGGCGCGGGCCAGCAGGTCGGCCAGGCCTTCGTCCAGCGCCTCGCGTTCGGCGGCGCGGGCCGGCGTTTCCAGACACTCGGCACGGGTCAGCGCAAGCGCGGCGCGCGCCTTCTGTTCGGCGCTGGCGGCGGACATGGCGAGCAGGCGGCGGTACGCATCGCCTTCGTAGCAGACGGTCATGCGGCCGTCGGCCTCGCGCGTGATCATTTGAATGCCGTGGCGGCGCGCCACGTCCAGATGCGCGGTCAGCAACGGCTCGTCGGCGCGGCCGGTGCCGCCGCTGGCGCGTTCGGCCAGCCGCTCGGCCTGGCGGCCAATGGCGTCCATCACCGCAGCGCCCTGTGGCCCCTGGAGCGCAGCGGCGGGCAAGGCCTGGATGCCGGCGGCGGCCAGTGCCAGGCCCAGCGGCTCCGAGCCCGGCTGCTCGCTCACGAAGGCCAGCAAGGCCAGCAGTTGCGGCGCTTCTGCGGCGTCGGTCGACACGCGCATCAGCTGCGTGGCGCGCACGTAGCCGCCGCGTTCGCGGTGGTGGTCCCAGACCTGCAGAAAGTCGCCCTTGGTGGCGCGAATTTCCAGCGCCTCGCCGCGCCAGAGCAGGGTCTGGCTGGCGGCGCTGTCGCGGGGGGCTGCGCGCAACGCCACCTTGTCGCGCGTCACGATCCCCACGGCTACAGCCGGTGCCGTCGCCGCTGAAGCCGGCGCGGTCGCGGCGCGCGCCGTGGCGGTGTAGAGCGTGGCGACCAGCACGATGGCCAGGGTACCGGCCCAGAGATAGCGGGCCCAGCGGGTTCTCGGTTGGTAGCGCATCTCACTGCTCCCCGTTGTCGCCGGACATCTCGGTGTCGCGACCCGCTTCGCGCGGGGCCGCGGCCACGTTGCCCAGCAGGTTGTTGCCGATGAAGCCGTTGGTGTGGGGCGGCGCGATGATGACCTGCACCTTGTCGCTCAGGCGGTCGGCCATGGTCTTCTGGATCAGCAGCGGGTGCTTGGTGATCAGCGCGCCTTCGAGCGCCATCTGTTCGGCATTGACCTTGCCGATGTTCTTGAGCCGGTAGGCTTCTGCGTCGGCCAGCTTCTGCCGGGCTTCGGCTTCGCCGGTCGCTTCGATGCGGCGCGCCTGGGCCTCGCCTTCGGCCTGCTTGACGCGGGCCACGCGGGTGGCCTCGGCTTCGAGCTGGCGCTGTTCGATCTGGCGCTGCTTGAGCGGCAGCACGTGTTTCATCGCCTCTTCCTGCGCCTTCGCGGCGATCACCTGTTCGCGCCCGGCGGCTTCGGCCGCGACTTCGCGGCGGGCCTTCTCGGCTTCGGCGGTCAGCGTGCTCTCCTTGACCTGCTTCTCGCGCAGTTCCAGCGTGTAACGCATCTTCTCGGCCGACAGGCCTTCGGTCAGCAGCACCTCCATGCCGCGGCGGTAGTCTTCCGGCAGGTCGATCTGGCCGATGTGCACCGAGCGCAGCACCAGGCCGTCGGCCTGCAGGCGTTCGCGGATCTGGGTTTCGATGTCCTGTTCAATCTGGGCGCGCTGCGACGAGAAGATCTCGCGCACCGTGTGCCGCGCGACGATCTTGTAGACCGTGGCCTGCACGGCGGGTTCGACGATCTGGCTGTCGATGTCGGCCGGCAGGGCCAGCGCCTTCGCGCCGCCGATCCGGGCCGGGTCGATCGCGTAACGCACCCGCAGGTCCATGCCGATCGACAGCCCCTCGACCGTCTGCGCCGGCGAGGGGCCCTTGGCCGTGGCCATCGATGCCGCGACCCAGGTGCGGTCCTTGAGCGACCAGACGCTCACCTCGTGCAGGCCGGGCACGCGCCACACCGGGCCTTCGCGCCAGACGCTGGTGCTGCCCGTGAGCTGGTTGGTGCGCACCGCCAGGTGGCCGGGCTCCAGCGGCTGCACCGGCGGGTGCTGGATCAGCACATAGCCGGCACCGGCGGCGATGGCGGCGGTGCCCAGGGTCAGCACGACCGGGCGCCATGGGAAGGGCTTGCGCGGGGCGCGGAACACGGCTTCGGTCCCGGCCATGTCGTCGCCCGCGACCGGCGCGGCGGCCGGCGCGCGGCGCAGCCATTGGGCCAGGGCCAGGCGGGTGGATCGGGTCAGGGTCTTCAGACGCAGCAGCATGGATTTCTCCGGGGTGTTGGGCCAACCCAACCGCGGGTTCGCCATGCCCTGCATCGTTCCGGGAAGGCGCGGAAGTCTCAATGCGGTCGCCGGGCGGGAATGGCGCCGGCCCCGGAAGAAAAACTCACAGGGCTTGCGCCGGCCGGCCTTCGATAATGGGCGCCATGCAAAAAGTCGCCGTCATCGAGGACGACCGCCCGACCAGCAACCAGCTGGCCGGCTGGATCCAGGCCGCCCGCCCCGAGCTGGAGATCCACCAGTGGTTCGACCGCGACAGCGCCGAAGCCGCGCTGGCGCGCGAGCGCTACGACCTGGTGGTGCTGGACATCGAGCTGGGCCGCGAGCGGCACGCGGGCGTGGCGATCATCAACACCATCAACAAGCTGCACCAGGGCACTCCGGTGCTGGTGGTCTCGGCCATGCCGGCGGCGATCTACCGCAGCATCATGAAGGCGCTGGACGCATGGGACTACCTGCAGAAGACCACCTTCGACGAGGCCGAATTTGTCGAAACCTTTCTCGACATCCTGCGCAGTGCGCGCGCACAGAAAGGCGCTGAGCCCGCGCCAGCGGCCGACGAGGAACTGAGCCTGGACCCGCTGTGGCAGCGCAGCCCAACCTGGCGCGGGCAGCGCATCAACCTGCCGCTGACCGCACAGCGCATCCTGGCGGTGCTGGTGCAGCACAAGGGTCAGACCGTGAGCTACGAAGACCTGTTCGAGGTGGTCAAGAGCGGGCGCAACCGCGACAACGTGCGCAAGCACGTGAGCGCGATCCGCGACGCCTTCCGCGACCTCGACCCGAGCTTCGACGCGATCGAGAACGTGCCCATGCGCGGCTTTCGCTGGGCCCGCCCTTGAAGTTCGGTCCGCTCGATCTCCCGTCGCTGCCGGCGCTGACGCTGCCGAGGCTGCCGCTGTCGGCGTTCCGGCGGCGCATCGTGTTCCACGGTGTGTTCCTGTTGCTGGCGCTGGCCGTGGTGGTGCTGGCGCTGACCTTGCTGGCGGAAGAGAAGCAGCGCAGCCGCGAGCGCTATGAGGCCGGATTCAAGCAGACCGTGTCGACCATGGCGGCGCAGCTTCGGCACCCGACCGGGCAGCTCGCGCTGATCAATGCCGACGCCGTCGCACCCTCAGCCAAGGGCCTGGCACCCGTCGTCCTGCCGTTCTCGGCGCTGGACTATTCGGACCCGTTCAAGGCGCGGCAGGCGGTGGAGATGAGTGGCTGCGCGGTGCACTGGCCGGACGATGGCGGGCAGCTCTGTGTGGGCGTGGGCAACAGCGCCTACGCAGGCGGCGTGGTCTACCTGGTGGCCGACCTGGTGCTGCCGCCGGCCGTGGCACGCGAGCCGGGCACGCTGGACCTGGCGCCGGTGAGCCACGCGGTGGTGCGCGCCGAAACAGCGGGTGGCGCCGAGCAGTGGGTGGCACCCTTCGAGGCCCCGGGGGATGCACCCGCCGACCTCGGCGACGGCGGCCTGCGCGGCCGCGTGACGGGCTTTGCGGGTGAAGGCAATGCCCTGGTCAAGGGTTCGCTGCCGGTGCGCGATTTCCGCGGCTGGCTGTGGCAGGAGCCCGGTTGCGCCCAGCCCGACCAGGTGCTGCCCGGCTGCGCGCGCCGCTCGCTGCTGTCGCTGCGGGTGCCGATCGAGGCCTGGCGCGCCGCGCTGTTCGCCAGTCCCGCACGCACATGGCCGCCGGCCGACCTTGGCCGGACCACGCTGCGCCTGCAGTGGATCGGACCGGAAGGTGCGGTCCAGTTCGACAGCGCGCGCGCCGGCGCTGTGCAGCCGTTTTCGCTGCAGCACCTGGCGACCACGCTGTCCGCTGGCGAGGTGCTGCGCATCCAGCGCCTGGGCGGCGATGCGGCGCGGCTGGTGACGCAGCTGCGCGGACAGGCGCAGGGCGACGAGGTCGCCGCGCCCTGGCTGACGCGCCTGATCCTGCGCCTGCCCTCGGACGACACCCGCACCCAGGTGCAGGCCAGTGAAACCATCACCAGCTCCAGCGGCCGCTACCGCCTGACGCTGACCGGCGACCTGGCCAGCGTGGACCGCCAGCTGAGTGCGACCGCGACCCGCATGAGCTGGTACGTGGGCGCGATGCTGGGCGCGATCGTCCTGGCCTGGCTGTTCATCGAGCTGGGCCTGATCCGGCCGGTGGCGCTGCTGACCAAGCGCGCGGCGGCACTGAACTACAACATGCAGGATCCACAGGTCGAGCGCCGGCTGGGTGAGCTGGATGTGAGCGACATGGCCGGGCGCGACGAGATGGGCATTCTGGCGAGCACGCTGGCGGCGCTGCTGCAGCGGGTGAAAGAGGGCGTGCGGCGCGAACACCTGCGCAACGAGCAGGAGCGCGACATGTGGCACGCCGTGGGCCACGAGATCATGTCACCGCTGCAGTCGCTGATGGTGCTGCACGGCCAGCCGCAGGACCCGAGCCACCGCTATGTGCACCGCATGCAGCAGGCCGTGCGCGTGCTCTACGGCACCGCATCCCCCAGCGAGGCCATCACCTCGGCCACGGTCGAGGTCGACGCGCTGGACATCGACAACTTCCTGCGCCACGTGGCCGAGAACGCGCCATACGCGGGCATCGCGGACGTGGTCTACACGCCAGCCGGGGCGCCGGTCTGGGTGCAGGCCGACGAACACTCGCTGGAGGATGTGGTGACGCATGTGCTGCGCAACGCCGACCGTTACCGCCCCGTAGGTTCGGCCATCACGCTGGCCCTGTCGGCCGACGAGACCATGGCCACCTTGCGCATCCACAACTTCGGTCCGGCGATTGCCGAAGAATTGCTGGACAAGATCTTCGAGTACGGTGTGAGCGACGGCGCGGCCGGCGCGCAAGGCGAGGGCCGCGGCCAGGGCCTGTTCGTCGCGCGCACCTACATGGCCAAGATGGGTGGCACCATCACCGCCACCAATACCGAAGGCGGTGTCGCCTTCCTTCTGCGCCTGCCGCGCGCCACCGCCAGATCCCCCGCATGAGCCGCATTGCCGTCATCGACTTCGAAACCACGGGCACCTCGCCCGGCCTGGGCGACCGCGCGACCGAGGTCGCGATCGTGATGACCGAAGGCGGGCGCGTGGTCGACCGATACCAGAGCCTGATGAATGCGGGCGTGACCATCCCGGGCTTCATCACGCAGCTGACCGGCATCACCAACGCGATGGTGCAGGCGGCGCCACCGGCGTCGCAGGTGATGGCCGAGGCGGCGCGGTTTGTCGGCGATGCGCCGATGGTGGCGCACAACGCGTCGTTCGACCGGCGCTACTGGCAGGCGGAGCTGGCGCTGTGTGGCCTGCCCGCGATGCAGCCCTACGCCTGCACGGTGCTGCTGTCACGCCGGCTGTATCCGGAGGCGCCGAGCCACAAGCTGGGCTCGCTGGTGGACTGGTTCGGCCTGCCGCGAACAGGGAAGGCACACCGGGCGCTGGCGGATGCGGAGATGGCGACGGAGCTGCTGGGGCGCATCCGGCACGACCTGCTGCTCAAACACGGTGTCGCACGTCCCGACCACGCGTTTCTCTGTGCCTTGCAGTCTTGCACCAAGGCTTCGCTGCCGAAGTTCTTTGCGCGTCAGCTGGTATCGCCAGTCTGAGCCCCGGGAGTCTCAGTCCTTCAGCAACCCCGCCAGGGACAGCGTCACCGCGACGGCGGGCAGAGAAGGCGCCTGCCACGAAAGGCCCGCCTCCCGCGCCCAAGCCTGCAACTCGCCCGAATCCGAAGCGCGCGCCACCACCCGGTCTACCACGGCCAGCAGATCGGTCTTCGACGACAGCGCCACCCAGCCCAGATTGATCCCCAGGGGCTTCGCCGGCCCTGCCTGCAAGGTCGCGCCCGGCTTGCGCACCCGGTAGGCGTCGAACGCCGCCGATGGCACCATCATCGCGTCCACCTGGCCGCCCTCCAGCGCTGCCCAGAAGTCGTCGCGCTGACCGAGCGACACCATCTGTTTCGCGAGCGCACCGCCCCCGTACATCGCCACCAGCGTGCCTTCAAGCGTGCCCGCCACCGCACCGATCCTGCGGCCTTTGAGTTCGCCCAGCGACGACACCGGCGGTTCGCCGGCGCGCTGCACGATCACCAGCGCCGTGCCCTGGTACGGCTGGCTCGGCACCAGATTGCCCAGGGTGATCCAGGGCCGCTCGCGCGGCGGCTTCGCACCCGGATGGTCCGGTGTCTTGAAGCGCTCGCGCGATGGCGGCCCGAGATCGGAAGCCAGCAGCGGGAAGCCGCTGGCCAGGTCACACAGCCCGGCCGACAGCATCGCGTTGACCTCGTGGGTCAGCATCGATTCCTTCTCGACCTCGGGCTCGAACGGCACCAGCTTGAGCTCCCGCCCCAGCTCGCGCGCCACCGCCTCGGCGACCTTCACGTCGAAGCCCGTGACCTTGCCCTTGCGCGCCATTGAAAACGGCGGGTTGTCTTCCGCCATGCAGACGGTCAGCGGCGCCGCCTGCGCGAAGGCCACCACCGGTCCGAACAGCAGCGACGCCATCAACGCGCGAGTAAGGCTCACAGTTCCTTGCCTCCTCTTGTGGCCACGTAGTTCCACAGCATCTCGATCGTCTCCGGCTCCAGCGCGCCCTTGAACGAAGGCATGTTGCCCTTGCCGTTGGTCACCGAGTTGTAGAAACGCTCGCGCTGCTCGGTCGGGAACTTGCGCAGGTCGTACACCGTCGTGCCCGAGTTGACCATGTTGCGGCCGTGGCACTGCGCACAGGTGCGGTGGAACTGCTCACGCCCCTTCTCCACCGCCTCGGCGGTGAAGGGTGTGGACAGCGGCATCGGCACCGGCACCGCTTCGGCCGGCACCGTGTTGGATTGTGCGAGCGCCGCCCCCGTGAGGGCGAGCGCGCACACCAGTGGTTCTCTCCAACGCATGCTCACTCCAGTGCAAACGTCCAGACAGAACCACCAGCAGGGACCTGCGACATGCGTTCGTCGCCCAGCAGCGCCCAGACGCCGCCCGCGCCCGAGACGATGGTCACGTACTGCTTGCCCTTGTGCTCGAAGGTCACGGGCAGGCCGATGATGCCGCTGCTGGTCTGGAACTCGTAGAGCTTCTTGCCCTTGACCGCGTCGACGGCGATGAACTCGCCTGTGGCCGCGCCGGTGAAGACCAGGTCGCCGGCGGTCGAGAGCGTGCCGGCCATGCTCGGCTGGCCCGGCCACGGCAGCTGCCACTTGCTCTTGCCAGTCATCGGGTCGATCGCGCTGAGGTAGCCGTGCGGTTCGTTCTTGGGCATGTTGACGCCGCGGAAATTCACCCCCAGGTACCACTCGCCCTTCTTGTATTCGGGCTTGGCCAGCTGGTAGGGCCAGCTGATGTTGAGCGTGTTGGCATAGGCCAGCCCGGTGGCCGGGTTCCAGGACATGGGGTTCCAGTTCTTGCCGCCGACCACGCTGGGGAAGATCTCGACGTCCTCACCGGCACGCGCCTTCCTGTCGGTCTCGCTGTGCACCGGACGGCCGGTCTTGAGGTCGATGCGGTCGGCCCAGTTGACCTTCACGTACGGGTTGGCCGCGAGCAGCTCGCCGTTGGCGCGGTCGAGCACGTAGAAGAAGCCGTTGCGGTTGGCCTGCGCCAGCACCTTGCGGTCCTTGCCGCCGATCTTCATGTCGACCAGCATGCCGACTTCGGTGGCGTCGTAGTCGTACGGGTCGTTCGGGCTGAACTGGTAGTGCCAGACCAGCTCGCCGGTCTTGGGCCGGATCGCCACGACCGACGCGATGTAGAGGTTGTCGCCCTGACGCGCGTTCGGGTTCCACGGGCCGCCGTTGCCGGTGCCCCAGTAGACGATGTCGAGGTCGGGGTCGTAGGCGCCGGTCAGCCAGGTCGGGGCACCACCCTTGGCGTGCGAGTCGCCGGACCAGGTGTCGCCGCCCTTCTGGTCGGGCGCGGCCGTGGTGTAGAACTTCCACAGGTGCTTGCCGGTGGCCGGATCCCAGCCGTCGATGAAGCCGCGCGTGCCGTACTCGCCGCCGGCGATGCCGGTGATCACGACGCCGTTGGCGATCAGCGGCGCGCTGGTCATGGCCTGGCCGTTGGCGTAGTCGGCGGCCTTGCTTTTCCACAGCTGCTTGCCGGTCTTGGCGTCCAGCGCGATGACGTGGGCATCGAGGGTGGCGCGGTAGAGCTTGCCGTCGTAGATCGCGGCGCCGCGGTTGAGGATGCCGCAGCAGGCCATCTTGAACACGTCCTGCGGCAGTTCGATGTCCTGCTTCCAGATCTGCTTGCCGGTCGCGGGGTCGAGCGCGACGGTCGCGTTGTGCGTGGTCACGTACATCACGCCGTTGTGCACGATGGGCTGCGACTCCTGGCCCTGCGGGTTGTTCAGGCTGTAGGCCCAGACCGGGCGCAGCTTGCCGGCGTTCTTGGCGTTGATCTGCTTGAGCGGGCTGTAGCGCTGGTTGTTGTAGCCCATGCCGTAGGTGAGCACGTCGCCGGGGGTCGCGTTGTCGCGCTTGAGGTCGTCCAGGCTCTGCGCCTGCACGCCGCCGAGCAGCAGCGACAGCGCCGCGCCACCCAGCCAGAGGTTGGTCTTGTTCATGTCTCGTCTCCTGTGGTGAGGGATGCCCCTCGTTGTTGTCTCCTGCGCTTTTCATTGTGGGAATTCGGGGGCTGTCGATCACGCCCGGGTTTTCCCGGTGGGAAAAGTGTTCTGCGGTGGAACACCCGGGCGCGACAGCTTCTCGGGTTTTCCCGCTTGTTGCCGAAGGTGGCACTGCCGAAGCTGCGGGTTCCCTTCAACGCGACCACATGCGTTCCCCGATCCGCAATCTGTCCACCCAGGACCTGCCCGCGCAGCCCTTCTTCCAGACGCCCGATCAACGGGCGGCGCTGGCGCGCCAGCGTTTCTTCGAGGAGCAGCAGCACCCTGCCGGCCTGGTGAGCGAAGCGGTGATCCGCTCCTGGAGCCGCAGCCGCGCGCAGGGCCACACGGCGCACAAGATGCCTGCGCTGGACCCGGTCAACCGCAGCGCGCTGAGCGCCACGCTGGCGCGCAACCGGCGCCTGCTTGCCGCGGCCCATGGCGACCTGCAGCAACTCGAGGCCACTCTCGCCGGCACCGCCAGCCGCCTGATGCTGACCGACGCAGCCGGCGTGATCGTGCACGTGTCCCGCGGCTCAGGGGACCCGCAGCAGAAGGTGCTCGACGCCGCGACGCGCGTGGGCGTGAATCTGGCCGAGGGCGTGCTGGGCACCACCGCCCCCGGCATCGTGGTGCACACCGGCATGGCCTGCACGGTGCAGGGCTGCGAACACTTCTACGACCTGTTCGGCGGGGTGCGCTGCGCGGCCGCGCCGATCCGCGACATGCACGGCCGACTGGTCGGCGTGCTCGACGTCTCGACCGAAGCGCGGGGCTTCGGTTTCGATGCCGCGGCCGTGGTCGGCGTGTACGCGACCTCGATCGAAAACCGGCTGCTGCAGGCCCAGTCGGACGAACACCTGGTGCTGCACTTCCAGGCCGCGCCCTCGCTGCTGGGCACTCCAATGGAGGGCCTGGCTGGCGTGGACAGCCACGGGCAGGTGGTCTGGCTCAATGCCACCGGACACAGTCTGTTGGGACGCCCTGCGCGACAGGCCATCGGCAGCGTCGACGAATTCTTCGGTGCCGACCTGGGCCAGTTGCTGTCGCTCTGTGGTGCCAGTGAGGCGCAGCGCCTGCAGTTGCCCAGCGGCCTGGGCATCTGGGTGCGTGCCACGCTGGGTCTGCGCGACGGCATCAACATGCAGCACGCGGTGGCGTGGTCGGCCGCACCCGAGCCGGCCGCTGCCCCGGAGGCCGCGCCACTGGTCGAACCCGAGCCGCCTGCGCCACCCGAAGCGACCTCGCTCGCCGCCACCCAGCAACGCCTGGTCGAGGAAACGCTGCAGGCCAACGGCGGCAACGTCGCGCGCACCGCGCGGCAGCTCGGAGTTTCGCGCGGCCTGGTCTATCGGCATCTGAAGAAATAGAGTCCGCACGCTCCCCGGCGACAATCGGCGCATGAGCGCCCACGTCCCCACCACCCCCGCCCTCTCCACCCACGACACCACCCGCGTCGACGATCTGCGCATCGGCGCGGTGCGGCCGCTGATCACGCCCGCGCTGCTGCAGGAATGGCTGCCCACGCCGCCGGCCGCGCAGGCCCTGGTCGAGTCCAGCCGCGCCGCGCTCTCGTGCGTGCTGCACGGCCAGGACGACCGCCTGATCGTCGTCGTCGGCCCCTGCTCGATCCACGACCACGACCAGGCCATGGACTACGCGCGGCGCCTGAAGGCGCAGGCCGATGCGCTCAAGGACGAGCTGCTGGTCGTCATGCGCGTGTACTTCGAGAAGCCGCGCACCACCGTGGGCTGGAAGGGCTACATCAACGACCCGCACCTGGACGGCAGCTTCGCGATCAACGAAGGGCTGGAAATGGCACGCAAGCTGTTGCTGGATGTGCTGGAGGTCGGCCTGCCGGTCGGCACCGAGTTCCTCGACCTGCTGTCGCCGCAGTTCATCAGCGACCTGGTGAGCTGGGGCGCGATCGGCGCGCGCACGACGGAGAGCCAGAGCCACCGCCAGCTGGCCTCGGGCCTGTCGTGTCCGGTCGGGTTCAAGAACGGCACCGACGGCGGCATCAAGGTGGCCAGCGACGCGATCCAGGCCGCGCAGGCATCGCACGCCTTCATGGGCATGACCAAGATGGGCCAGGCCGCGATCTTCGAGACCCGCGGCAACCAGGACTGCCACGTGATCCTGCGCGGCGGCAAGGCGCCCAACTACGGCAAGGCCGATGTGGACTCAGCTTGCGGGCTGCTGAAGTCGGCCGGACTGCGCGAGCAGGTGATGGTCGACGTCTCGCACGCCAACAGCAGCAAGCAGCACCGCCGGCAGATCGAGGTGGCGGCTGCGGTGGGTGAGCAGATCGCCGCGGGCGACGCACGCATCACCGGCGTGATGATCGAGAGCCACCTCGAAGAAGGCCGGCAGGACATCGTGGCCGGTCAGCCGCTGCAGCACGGCGTGAGCGTGACCGACGCCTGCATCGGCTGGGACCAGACGGTGCCGGTGCTGCAGGGGTTGGCGGCCGCGGTGCGGGCCCGGCGAAAAAACGCGGGCTGATTGCTACACTGCCTCCGGTGTTCTGAACACTTTTTCATCACTACTCACCGGAGGGAGTCCCCACATGAACCATTTCATCAGCGTCTGGAAAAACAGCTTCAACTATGGCGGGCGCGCGCGGCGCAAGGAGTACTGGATGTTCGCGCTGTTCAACATGATTGCTGTGGTGTTTCTCTCCGTGCTAGGTTCCCTGATTCCCGGTGGTAGTTCGCAACCCGTACTTTGGTTGACCGCCTGGCTACCCATGATCTACATGATCGCCAGCATGATCCCAACGCTGGCCGTCAGCGTGCGCCGCATGCACGACACCAGCCGCTCGGGCTGGTGGCTGCTGATCAACTTCGTGCCCCTGATCGGTGGCATCTGGTTCTTCGTGCTGACCGTGCTCGACAGCAAGCCCGAAACCAACGACTGGGGTGCTTCGCCCAAGTACAACGGCGTCGCGGTGGTCTGAGCATCACCATGGAAGAGACGCTCAACCCCGCCGCTCCCGCGGCGGCGGAGTCCGCGCCTGCGCCAGGCCCGGTCACCGTGATGCCCTACCGGCACGAAGACCCGCTGTTCTGGATCAGCACTTATGTCGCCTGCAGCATCTGGCTGGTGCTGCTGGTCCTGACCGTCGGGCTCATCATCCCCATCATGCTGTTCCTGGGTCTGCTGGGCCTGTTCACGCGTTCGCTGCTGGTCAGCTGGGTGCGTGGCAATGCGCTCAAGGTCGGTGCCGAACAGTTCCCCGACCTGCATGCGCTGTTCCAGCAGAGCTGCCAGCGCCTGGGCGTGCAGCGCGCGCCCGAGCTCTACCTGTGCCAGGCCGACGGCATGCTCAACGCGCTGGCCGTGCGCTTCATGCGCCGGGACTATGTGGTGTTGCTCAGCAGCGTGGTCGATGCGCTCAAGGACCGGCCGGAGGCGATCAAGTTCTACATGGGCCACGAACTGGCGCACATCCAGCGCAAGCACCTGACGCGGCACTGGTGGCTGGCGCCAGCGGGCCTCACGCCGCTGCTGGCACCCGCGTATTCGCGCGCCTGCGAGTACACCTGCGACCGCCACGGCCTGGCCTGCTGCAACAACCTGGAGGATGCGCAGCGCGCGCTGGTGGTGCTGGCCGCCGGCAGCGAACGCTGGAAGGCCGTCAACCTGGCGGCCTTTGAAGCACAGGCGCAGGACACCGGCCGCTTCTGGATGGCGGTCAACGAACTGACCGCCGACTACCCCTGGCTGTGCAAGCGGCTGGTGCGACTGAAGGACCGCGACGCCAGCTTCCCGCGCCGCAGTGCCTGGGCCTGGCTGATCGCGGCCCTGTCGCCGCGGCTGGGCTACGGTGGTGCGGTGGTGGGATTCCTCTACCTGCTCATCATGGGCGGCGTGATCCTCGCGATGGTGCTGGCACTGGCGTTCTCCGGCAGCGGCCTGGCCGCGAAGCTGGAGGGCTTCGGGCGCCAGGTGGTCGGCGAACTGGGCCTGCCGGTGCCGCACGACGAGGCATCGGCCGAGTCCGAATCCGAAAGGGAGGCCAGCGCCAGCACCGAGGTGAACGCCACACCAGCCAGCGCGGCCGACATGCACCGCGCGGGGCAGATGGTGGCCGAAGCCATCGATGCCCACGCGCAGGCCGCGAAAGGCAAGTTCCCCGAAGGACTGGGCGAGCTCGACGGACTCGCCGACCGCCTGACGGCGACCATGGACAACCGTTGGGAAGTCATCGAGTTCGACTACACCATGCCAGCCGACAGCAAGTCGCGTCTGGCCGAACTGGCGCTCTCGGCCAGTTGCGCCGAGTGTGGCGACCAGCCCCTGGGCCTGCGTTATCAGCGCACGGCTGCCGGCGCGTGGAAGTGCACGGTGACCGCGGCGGTGGACGGCGTGTCGGTCGAAGGCTGCGCCGCCGCGCGCTGACCTGACAGACCTCACAGGTCGGCACGCCAGCCGCGGCGTGTGACGGACTAGATTGGACCAGGCCTCGCCATCCGGCGGGGCCTTTCCTTTTTCTCCAGGAGCCGTTTCATGTCAGAACTTTCCCTCGCGGGCCGCACGGCCCTGGTCACCGGTGGTGCGCGCGGCCTGGGCGCCGGCATGGCGGTGGCGCTGGCGGCCGCCGGTGCCTCGGTGATGATCGGCGACATCCTCGAAGACACCGGGCGAGAAACCGCAGGCGCGTTGGCTGCCACGGGTGCGAAGGTCGCCTTCGTGCACCTGGACGTGACCGACGAAGCCAGCTGGCTGGCGGCCGTGTCTGCGACACACGAAACCTTCGGCGGTTTCGACATCCTGATCAACAACGCCGGCGTCGAAGAGACCGCGCTGGTCTCGGACATTGACGTGGAAGCCCTGCGTCGCATGCTCGACGTGAACATCGTCGGTACGGCGTTGGGCCTGAAGCACGCGTTCCGTGCGATGCGCCCGGGTGGACAGGCAGGCAAGGGTGGGGCGGTGGTCAACGTGGCCTCGGTCGCGGCCACCATCGCATTTCCAGCGATCGCCGGCTATTCGGCCACCAAGTCGGCGGTCGACCGGCTGACCCGCGTGGCCGCGATGGAGGCAGGCCAGCTGGGATACGGGGTGCGGGTGAACTGCGTCTACCCGGGCCTGGTGCCGACCGACATGGGCATGAAACTCGCGGCCGACGTGGTCACCGCCGGGCTGTTCCCGACGCCGGAGGCCGCCGTCGGCGCCATCGTCGCGCAGACCCCGCTGGGGCGACTGGGCACGGTGGCCGACATGGCCGACGCGGTGGTTTTTCTCTGCTCCGACGCCTCGCGCTTCATCACGGGCGCGGGGCTGCCGGTGGACGGCGGCATGGGCATGTGAGCCCGCCACCGCCCTGCCATGCCACTCAGCGCGGCTTGCGGGGCACCATCGGGCCGCGGCCTTCGATGTGGCGGAAATTGATGCGACCCTTGGTCAGGTCATAGGGCGAGAGTTCGAGCGAGACCCGGTCACCCGCGAGGATGCGGATGTGGTTCTTCTTCATCTTGCCGGCGGAGTAGGCAATCAGCTGGTGACCGTTGTCCAGCGTGACGCGAAAACGGGTGTCGGGCAACACCTCGTTGACGATGCCCATCATGTCGATCAGTTCTTCCTTGGCCATGGTGTGGTTCTCCTGGAGTCAATGAATGTGGTTCAGTTCGGGTATTGCGACTGGCGCGCAGTGTCGCGCACCCAGTCGATGCCCTGTGCCATGGCATAGCTTGCCGCGGCTTCGTGGGTGGGGAAATCTTCGGTGAAGCGCATGACACGGTCGGTGCAGGCACTGCCGCTGCCGCTGGCGATCGACACGAAAGCGGCAAAGCGGCCGCAGGCCATGGCCCGCGGGCTGGCGCTGATGCGGTAACGCCCCAGGGTCAGGGGAGAGTTGGAAGACAGGGTCCGCGGTGCGGCGGCGGACATGGGAAACGTTTGAATCATCTAGAACTTCAATGGGCAGGGTCCGCGGCAGAAGCCGCCGACCCGACAAGGCCCGACATACACGGTGGCAGCCCCAGTTGCCGGGGTGCCCGACTGCACCGATCAATGCCACCCGGGCGCATCTGGCGTCCAGGGGGGTTGTCGGAACCAGCCCACGGCAGGGGTCCGGTGACAGCAGGGAAAGTGGTTGCCCCGCCGGACATCCGCTGGTACTGCGGGAAAGGCTGGGCTCGCGATGGAGGGGCTGGACCGACCCACCCTCTGCCGGGGTTGTGTGTGCCAGCGTGAGCGCCGGCAACGGGTTTGTCGCCCAAGGCGAAGCCATTAATGTACCACGATGTGGAAAATTGCGCCAGCCGGCGCCAGAATGGGCTCAACGGCCACAGCGCAACCTGAACTGCTGGTCGCGGTATCCCTTGCGCTCGCCGCGCACCCGGTCCTGTTCGTCCGGCGACAACGTATGCCGCGCATAGGCATCCAGCGCCGCGACCTGCTCGTCCAGCCGCTTGCAATCCTGCGCTTTCTGCTGGACCGCATTGAGCGGCGCCGGCGGGCCCACCTCCGCCACCCGCGCCGCGGGACGGCCCGGGCGAGTCGGGGCTTCGCGGTTCTGGGCAAGGCTGATCTGGTCGGCCAGCGACAGGTTGGCCGGCACGGTGTGCGTGCTCACCACGAACCCGCCGCGATGCTGGCAATGCACGAGGGACCAGAACTGTCCCGCGCCCTTGCAGCGGTAGAGCGTGACGCTGCCCGGGTCGTCGTCGACCTTGAGCGCTTCGGTGGTGTTCACCATGCTCTCCCGCGTGCCCTTGGGGCAGGCGGTGTCGGTGTAGGTCACTTCGCCGACCGCGTTCGCGCAGCGCCGTACCCCTTCCTGCGCGGGCGGCTCGGGCACCTTCGCCGGCACCGGCAGCGGGATCGGGGGCCGGGCGGCTTCGCGTTCGGCCCGGCTGGCCTGCTGCGACCGCACCCACAGCCACTGGCCTACCGCAAACAGGCCGATCACGACCGCCGCGACGATCAGACCGATCGTCAGGCCGCTCATGCCCTCCTTGGGTTTCGGCCGGAACAGCGGTCCATCCACCGGCCCGCGCGGAGTGGGCTGCATGAAAATGTATGGGTCGGGCCCTTCTTCGGCGAGGCCCGGTTCCTGGCGGTCGTTCATGGCCGGCGGCGCCCTTTCACTGTTCGACAACGGTCTTGACCATCTGGCCGACCGGTGGGTCCGCTCTCCCGTAGCTGCCGTTGAGCAACTGCAGGCGCTTCTCGGACACCGCCGACTGGCGGGCCAGCTCAGCGTAACCACCACGCGGGAACGGCACGGTGCGCAACTGCCACGGCCGCGCCGCCTGCTGGTCGGCCGCGGTTATCGCACGGAACGATTTTTCGGTCGCCATCAGCCCGGGCATGGCGCGGTTGCGCGCGGGGGCGTCGGCCGACAGGTAGGCCATCAGGTAGGCGTTCTGTTTCGGCCCGGTGACCAGGGTCACCTCAAGCGCCTGGGTCTGGCCGTTGTCGAGCCGGCGGGCGCCGACGAAGTGCGAGGCGGCAAAACCGTTGACGTTGCCGCGCGTGAGCTTGCCCTCGCTGGGCTTGAGGCCGTCGCGGATGATCGCGTCGTGGTCAGTGCCGGCGCTGCGCGGCACCGCCAGCACGCGCAGCGCGGCGTCGCCCTGCGGCGCCACGAAGCTCACGGCCTCGGCATCGTTCTCGATGCGCCAGCCGGCCGGTGCGGTCATCGCGATCCCCAGACCCGGGTGGTAGAAGTTCTGACCACGCGTCAGGCCCTGCTCGGGGCTTTCGCCAAAACGCATGCCCTGGACCACTTGCAGGAACCGCTGCGCGCCGTCTGAGGCGTAGTTGCCCTGGTACTTGGCGGCGTTCTGGCTGATCGCCTGCAGGCGCTGGTCGTTGCTCGGGTGCGAAGAGAGCCAGTTCGCGCCTTCGGGTGCGGGCAGGCCCTGGGCCTTCGCCTCGTCGACGGCGAACGCTTCTTGCAGCTTGAGCACGCGGATCACGTCGACCATGTGGCGCGGGTCGTACTGGCTGCGCGCGAGGTACTCGGCGCCCAGGGTGTCGGCCTGCAGCTCCTGCTCGCGGCTGTATTTCGCGACATAGCCCGCGGCCATCCCTTGCGCCGCCTGGCCGAACATCTCGGTGCCGCCGGCCAGACCGACTTTGCTCTCCAGCACCGCGCCCAGCACGGTCGCGGCCAGCACGCCCAGGCCGGCGGTCTGCTGCCGCGTGGCGCGCTGGGCGCCGTGGCGTGCGGTGACGTGACCGATCTCGTGACCGATCACGCCAGCCATGTCGGCCTCGCTCTCCATGTAGGCCAGGATGCCACGCGTGATGTAGACGTAGCCGCCGGGCAGGGCGAATGCATTGACCTCGGGACTGTCGAGCACGGTGAAGGTCCAGGGGATGTTCGCCCGGTGCGACTGCTTCGCCAGCTTCTGGCCGACCTCGTTGACGTAGGCCTGCAGCTTCGGGTCGGGGTAGATGCCGTATTCCTTGAGCACCTCTTCATGGGCCTTCTTGCCCTCGGCCAGTTCGGTGCGCTCGTCCATCACCGTGCGCTCGCTGCGGCCGGTGACCGGATTGACGACGGTGCTGCCGCAACCGGCCAGCAGGGCGGCGGTCAGCGCCAGGGACGAGGCAAGGGTTCTGAGCATGCGGACTCCTGCGCGGAGGTCATTCCCGCGCTCTGCCGACGATGATAGTCAGGCCATTCATTGCCCGACAACTGCGCAATGCGTTCGTCGCGGTCAGCGTGTCTCAGTGCACAGGGATGAGGGCATTCAGCTGCAGCAGGAACGGCGGAGGTACCGGCGTGGGCTTGCGCGCGGCGCGGTCGATGAAGACGATGCCGATCTTGCCGCGTGCCACCTCGCGCCCGGTGTCCAGGTCGTCCATGCAGTAGACCAGGTCGAAGCCGTAGCGGTTGAAGTCCTGCGGCAGCATGCGCACGCGCATGGTCTCGCCGTGGAAACCTTCGGACTTGTATTGCGCCACCAGGTCGCCCACCACGATGGGGCAGCCGGAAACGTCGGACTCGCGGTGGCCCAGCGACCGGAAGAAGCGCACCCGCGCCTCGGACACCAGGGTCAGCAGCTGGGCGTTGTCCAGATGGCCGCCCTGATTCACGTGGCTGATGTAGATCTGGATCTGCGTCGCGAAGACGAAGCGCTCGGGCAGCTCGAAGCGGATGCGGGCCATGCGGAAAACGGGGCCTTGACGGCCCCGGTGTTCACTTGCGGTCGGGCAGCTCGATCTTGACTTCCAGCACCTCGAGGTCGTCCTGACGTTCCAGCTGGACCTTGATGTCGTCCGGATTGATCTTGATGTACTTGCCGATCACGGCCACCAGCTCGCGCTGCAGGGCCGGCAGGTAGTCGGGCTCGGCGGCGTTGCGGCCGCTGCGCTCGTGCGCGAGGATGATCTGCAGCCGCTCCTTGGCAACACTGGCGGTCTTCTTTTTCTCACCCAGAAAGAAGGACAGGAACGACATGCTCATTTGCTCCCGAACAGGCGCTTGAAGAAGCCCGGCTTCTCGGCGTCGATGAAACGCAGCGGCTTGTCGGCGCCCAGGAAGCGGTCGATCACGTCGCTGTAGGCCTCGGCCACTTCGGTGCCCTTGAGGTGGATCGCGGGCGTGCCCTGGTTGGAGGCGGTCAGCACGTTTTCGCTCTCGGGGATCACGCCGATCAGCTTGATGCGCAGGATGTCCTGGATGTCCTCGAGCGAGAGCATCTGGCCGTCGGCCACGCGCGTGGGGTTGTAGCGCGTGATCAGCAGGTGTTCCTTGATGGCGTCCTTGCCTTCGATCGCGCGTTTGGTCTTGCTGCCCAGCATGCCCAGGATGCGGTCGGAGTCGCGCACCGAGGAGACTTCCGGGTTGGTCACGATCAGCGCCTCGTCGGCGAAGTGCATCGCCATCAGCGCGCCGGTCTCGATGCCGGCCGGCGAGTCGCAGACGATGTATTCGAAGCCCATCGCCGACAGGTCATTGAGCACCTTCTCGACGCCGTCCTGCGTCAGCGCGTCCTTGTCGCGCGTCTGGCTGGCGGCCAGCACGAACAGGTTGTCGCAGACCTTGTCCTTGATCAGCGCCTGGTTGAGGTTGGCCTCGCCGTGGATCACGTTGATCAGGTCGTAGACCACGCGGCGTTCGCAACCCATGATCAGGTCCAGGTTGCGCAGGCCGACGTCGAAGTCGATGACGGCGGTCTTGTGGCCGCGCAGCGCGAGGCCGGAGGCAAAGCTGGCGCTGGTCGTGGTTTTGCCCACGCCGCCCTTGCCGGAGGTGACGACAACGATCTTGGTCATGAGACAGGTTCCTTCAGGTTCAGGGATTCAGGGGATCGATGACGAGTTTGTCGCCATCCGGGCCGGACACCAGGCGCACCTGTGCCGGCTTGCCCAGCACATCCGCCGGCAGCGGGGTATCGCTGGTGCGGTAGATGCCGGCGATCGAGATCAGCTCGGGGTCCATGGACATCGCGAAGATGCGGGCGTCGGCGTTGCCGCGGGCGCCGGCGATGGCCTTGCCGCGCAGCGGGGCGTAGATGTGGATGTGGCCGTCGGCGATCACTTCGGCGCCGGGGTTGACCATGGCCATCACCACCAGGTCGCGGCCGCGGGCGTAGACCTGCTGGCCGGAACGCAGCGGCTTGTCGACCACCAGGGCGCCTGCGGCGGCCGGTGGCGCCACGGGTGCTGGCGCGGGTGCCTGGGTTTGTGCAGGCGCTGGCGCCGGTGTGGCGGCGGCAGCACTGCGCTGCACGGTGGCATCGTCGGCGCGCATCAGGCCGGCCAGCTCGGCCGCCGCCATCTGGGCGTCGTCGCCCCCGCGCACGGCCACCGGCTGCAGCCGGAACTGGCGCAGCAGGGTCAGCAGCGCGGGAAAGTCCACCAGCCCGCCAGCCTCGGGGCCGGACTGCAGGGGCGTGAGGTCGACCAGCAGCGGGTCGTGGTCGAAAAAGTCGGGAATGTCGCCGTAACGCTGGGTCAGCTCCTGGCCCAGGCGGGCGAGGTCGGCGGATTTGAGCAGCAGAGCCACCAGCGGCAGGTGGGCGCTCTTGATTTCAAACGTGGTCGGGGCGCTGGCGCTGAGGACGGTGGACATGAATCCGGCGGGGAACTTGCGGGGCCGGAAAGGCTCCGGCCGGGTCGGCGGGCAGTGTACCAGCCGACCACCGCCGCAGGGGGGTGCAGGCGGTGTCCACATGTGTCGGGCACACTGCGCCCATGGACACCAAAAATACTCCCCACCGTTCGGACCGGTGGCAGCCGGGACTGTGGTGGCGCATGACGCGGCCGGCGTTCCTGTTGTTGACCGTCGTGGGCTGCGCGCTGGGCACGGCGACCGCGGCGGCCTGCGGTTGCGGATTCGACCCGGTGCTGGCCCTGGGTGCCACGCTGCTGGCCGTGCTGGCCCACGCGGCCGGCAATGTGCTCAACGACCTGCACGACGCCCGCAACGGCGCCGACGCGGGCAACGCCGGCGGCATCTACCCCTTCACCGGCGGTTCGCGCCTGATCCAGAACGGCGCCGTGAGCGAACGCGAGACCGCCGACCTGGCCAAGGCGCTGCTGCTGGTGCTGGTGCCCGGCGGGCTCCTGCTGGCGGTGAAGACGGGTGGTGGCGTGATCGGGCTGGGGCTGGCCGGCCTGCTGCTGGTCTGGGCCTATTCGGCACCACCGCTCAAGCTGATGTCGCGGGGGCTGGGTGAACTGGCGGTGGCGCTGGCCTGGTTTCTGGTCGTGGTGGGCGCCGACTACGTGCAGCGGCGCCAGTTTTTCGTGATTCCGGCCAGTGTGGCACTGAACTTCGCGGCCATGGTGGCGGCGCTGCTGCTGATCAACGGCGTGCCCGACGCCCCGGCGGACGCCCGGGTCGGCAAGCGCACCCTGGCGGTCCAGCTGGGCCCGACTGGTGCCTGGGCGCTCTACACCGCGTTGACCCTAGGCGCCCACGGCTGGCTCGTGGTGTCGGTGTGGCTGCTGGTGCCGCCGATGGAGGCACTGTGGGGTCTGGTTTCGCTGCCGCTGTCGCTGTTTGCCGCGGGCGGGCTGTTCCGTCACCGGTACCAGACCGGACAACTGCGCCCGGCCCTCGCGGCCACGGTCGCCGCCACCCTGCTGCACGGCCTGGGCTTGGCCGCCGGTTTTGCATGGATGGGCTGGCAACGCTGAGTGGAGCAGGTATTTTTCAACAACTCTGTGTATAACTTTTTAACAAGCCACTACTTATCCACAGACGCAAGACGAAACCCAAAGTTGTTCAGCGCACAGGCGTTTTGGACCCGGGTACTTCAAACAGGGTTCAGGACCATCCAAGTGCTTGATTTTTCTGAAGAAAAGCGGCTTGTCCACAAAAAACCGCGCCTTCTACTACTGCTACCAATTTGAAATAGAGAGATAGAAGACATAGAGAGGGATAAAAAAAGAGCGCTGCCGGCCAGGCCGGGGCGCTCTTCTGCAGGAAAAATACTGGGGTTTATTACAGTGTGTGGGTCACGAGTTTGAAGTCCGGGTCTTCCGCGAACGACTTGATGTGGAAACCCAGGCCCTTCATCAGCTTGAGCATGCCGGGGTTGTTGGCCAGCACCAGGCCCTCGATCTCGGCCAGGCCCTTGTCGCGGGCCTCTTCCATGATGCTGAGCATCAGGCGCGAGCCCAGGCCCTTGCCGTTGAAGTCGTCGGCCACCACGAGCGAAAACTCACAACTGGATTTGTCCGGGTTGGTGATGTAGCGCGAAACGCCAACGATGCGTTCCGTTTCGACCATTTCGCCGTCTTCGCCAGCCTTGCGCTCGCGGTGGATGGCCACCAGGGCCATTTCGCGGTCGTAGTCGATCAGGGTCAGGCGCGAGAGCATGGATGGCGGCAGTTCGGTCATGCTGGACACGAAGCGGTAGTAGCGGCTCTCGGCCGACAGGCCCTGCACCAGGTCCTGCAGCATCTGGGCATCGTCCGGGTGGATCGGGCGGACGGTGTATTCGCCGCCGCCACGCAGTGGCCAGACCTGCTCGTAGCGCGCCGGGTAGGGCAGGATGGCCAGGTGGGCATAGTTGCGGGCCGTGGCGGGCGCGCTCTCGATCACGATGCGGGCGTCGACCGCCACCGCGCCGTTTTCATCCACGATGATGGGGTTGATGTCCATCTCGCGCAGCTGGGGCAGCTCGCAGACCATTTCCGAGACGCGCAGCAGCACGTGTTCGAGCATGTCCATGTCGACGGCCGAGGCACCGCGCCATTCGCCCAGCGTGTCGGCCACGCGCGAGCGCTCGATCAGGCGGCGCGCCAGGAACTGATTGAGGGGCGGAAGCTCCATCGCGCGGTCGCCGATCAGTTCGATCATGGTGCCGCCGGCGCCGAAGGCAATCACTGGTCCGAACGGGTCGTCGGTCACCAGGCCGATGTAGAGCTCGCGGCCGCGCTTGCTCTGCGCCATCTTCTGGATCGTCACGCCGTTGATCTTGGCGCCGGGCTGCAGCTTGGCCACGGCCTGGATCATGGTGTTGTAGATGTCGCGCACCGCGGTCGCGTTCATCACGTTGAGTGCCACACCATTGACGTCGCTCTTGTGGCTGATGTCGGGCGAGTCGATCTTGAGCGCCACCGGATAGCCCAGCTGGGTCGCGATCATCATGGCTTCGTTGGCCGAGCGCGCCAGGATGGTCTGCGTGACCGGGATGTGGAAGGCCGACAGCAGGGCCTTGGACTCCATCTCGGTGAGGATCTTGCGGCGCTCGGTCAGCACGTTCTCGATGATCAGCCGGGCCCCCTCGATGTCTGGGTTGGCCAGAGTCGAGAGCGGGGGCGGCGTCTGCTGCAGCAGCTGCTGGTTCTGGTAGAAGCTGGCGATGTTGCCGAAGGCGCCGACGGCGGCTTCCGGGGTGCGGAAACTCGGGATTGCGGCCTTGCCCAGCACCTCGCGGGCTTCGCCGACGGAGGCATCGCCCATCCAGCAGCACAGCAGGGGCTTGTTCATGCGCACCTTGGCCTCGGCCATGACACGGGCGATATCGGTGGCGTCGATGCCGGCCTTGGGCGAATGCACCACCAGCACGCCGTCGATCGAGCGGTCGTGGCCGGCCGCGTCGATGGCGGCGCGGTAGTGTTCGGCGGTCGCTTCTTCCGAGACGTCGATCAGGTCGTTGAGCGAAGCCAGCGGCGGCAGCTTGGGCTTGAGCTCGGCCATGGTTTCCGGCGCCAGCTTGCCCAGTTGCAGCGCAATCTCGCTGATCCAGTCGGCAGCGAGCACACCCGGGCCACCGCCGTTGGTGACCACCGCCAGGCGCTTGCCGACTGGGCGGTAGCGCGATGCCAGGCACTTGGCGGCCGAGAACAGCTCGACGAAGGAGCGCACCCGCACAGCACCCGCGCGGCGCAGGGCGGCGTCGAACACATCGTCGCTGCCGACGATGGCGCCACTGTGGGTCTGCGCGGCCTCGTTGCCGGCGGGCTTGCGGCCAGCCTTGAGCACCACCACCGGCTTGGCGTTGGCGGCCGCGCGCAGGGCGCTCATGAAGCGGCGTGCGTTGGAGATGCCTTCAAGATAGACGACGATGCTGTGTGTTTGAGCATCCGATGCCAGGAAATCGAGCACCTGAGCAATGTCGACCGAAGTCTTGGGGCCGAGCGAGACGACGGTCGAGAAGCCGACGCCGTTCTGGCTCGCCCAGTCGAGGATGGATGAGGTCAGGGCGCCCGACTGTGACACCAGGGCCAGCGGACCGACCGTGGTCATGGGGCCGGCGACGCTGGCGTTCAGGCCGATGCGCGGGCGCTGGAAGCCCAGGCTGTTGGGGCCGAGCAGGTGCATGCCGTGGCGGCGCGCGACCTGGTGCATTTCGGAGGCCACGTCAGCATTGGCGCCGCTGCCGACCACCAGCGCGGCCTTGCACTTGATGCGTCCGGCCACTTCCAGGGCGGCCAGGGCTTCGGCCGGCGGCAGGGCAATGATGGCCAGGTCGGCCCGGGTCTGGGCCAGGTCGGCCAGCGTGCCGCTGGTGTGGATGTCGAGGAAGGTGAGGGTGCCGGAGAAACGCTGCCCGGTGAGCGCGGCGCAGAGGGTGCGCGCGTGGGCAATCTGGCTGGCCGGGTCTTCGTGGTTGCCGGCGAAGACGGCGATGGATTCGGGCTGAAAGAGCGGTGTGAGGTAGTGTTTGTCCATATATCTTTCAATCGGCCCCGATGAGGACCCTGACATGGGCCCCCACGCTGCGGGCCAGTGGGCTGAGCACGTAGCCGCCCTCCAGGCAGGAAATCACGCGACCCTGGCAGTGCCGGTTGGCCACGCCCAGCAGCTGCTGGGTGACCCAGGCGTAGTCGGCCTCGACCAGGCCGAGGTTGCCCATGTCGTCTTCGCGGTGGGCGTCGAAGCCGGCCGAGATGTAGATCAGCTGGGGTTTGAAGGCGTCGAGCGCGGGGATCCATTGCTCCGACACGGCAGCGCGGAAGGCATCGCTGCCCGAGCGGCTGGGCAGGCCGACGTTGACCATGTTCGGGCCAGTGGCGTTTTCGCCGTTGAAGGGGTACAGGCCCTTCTCGAAGATCGAGCACATCAGCACCCGCTCGTCGCCGCGGAAGATGTCTTCGGAGCCATTGCCGTGGTGCACGTCGAAGTCGATCAGGGCGACGCGTTCGAGGTTGTGCACGTCCAGCGCGTGGCGGATGCCGACAGCAATGTTGTTAAAGAAGCAGAAGCCCATGGCGGCCGAGCGTTCTGCGTGGTGGCCTGGCGGGCGGATCGAGCAGAAGGCCGTCGGCACCTCACCGGCCAGCACCAGGTCGGTCGCCTGCACCGCGGCACCGGCGGCGCGCAGTGCGGCCTGCAGGGTGTGCGGGCACATGTTGGTGTCCGGGTCGACGGCGTGCAGGCCTTCCTTGGGCGAGGCGTCGAAGATCTCGCGCACGTAGAGCGAAGCATGGGCACGGCCGAGCTGGTCTTCGGTGGCCAGCGGCGCGTCGTAGGGAACCATGCAGTCGAGCAGACCCTTGACCAGCAGGTAGTCGTTGATCGCGCCCAGGCGCTCCGGGCATTCGGGGTGGTGCGGGCCCATGTCGTGGCGGGCGCAATCGGCGTGTGTGATGAAGGCGGACAGCATCTTTTCAGGTCTCCTCGGGCGGCGAATGCCTGCCGGGTGACTGCGCACCCGTGCAGATTGACTTCCGTCAATCTAGTCCCGAAGCCTGACATCTGCCTTGATGCAACGCAACATGGCCTTCTTCGCCAGAGGCGAAACGGTCAGCCCAGTCCGGTCAGACTGGCTGCCACTGCGCGTTTGAATGGCGTGAAACGCTCGCCCAGTTCCACCATGCCGCGGCGCAGCCAGCGCGCGGGCACGTGTTCGCGGGTGTAGAGCGTGGCGACCGCGTGGGTGGCCATGTAGAGGCCGCGGGCGGCCCGCTGGTGCGTCTGGTGGTACCGCTCCAGCAGCTGGGGCGAGGCGATGTCCTGGCCGCCCTGGTGGGCCTGGACCAGGGCTTTGGACAGGGTGTCGATGCTGCGCAGGCCAAGGTTGAAACCGTGCGCGGTGACCGGGTGCATGCCGACGGCCGCATCGCCGACGGCGGCAAAACGCTGCGCGACCAGACGGCGCGCCCAGACCCCGACGAGCGGGTAGGCGTGGCGCGTGCTGGTCAGGTGCATGTCGCCAAGCTGGCCACCGAAGCGGCCGGTCATGGCCCGGTTGAAGGCCATTTCATCCATGTCCAGCAGGGGCTGGATCTCCTGGTGCGGCAGGGTCAGCACGACCGACGAGCGCGGCAGGCCGCTGGCCGGGTCCAGGTTCATCGGCAGCAGGGCCAGGGTCTGGCCGTGATCGAACCACTCCCAGGCGGTCTCTTCGTGCGGCTGCGGATGGGTCATGTTGCAGACCAGCATGGTGCGGCCGTAGTCGTGCATGTCGGCGGCAATGCCCATGGCGCGGCGGGTGCTGGAGTGGCGGCTGTCGGCGGCCACCACCAGGCGGGCCTGCAGGGTCTCGCCGCTGGCCAGGGTCAGGCGCGCTGATTGCGCGTCGGTGCGGATGCCGGTGACCTGTTCGCCACAGCGCAGCGTCGGGGCCAGGCCGGCACCCTCACCCATCGCGGCCTGGTAGGCGGCGCGGCGGATGTGGTGATTGGCGACGAGAAAGCCCAGCTCCGCCTTCGGGCTGAGGCTGTGGCTGATGCGCATGCGCGACTGCGTGGAGCCGACGCCGCCGTCGAGCACCAGGGCGTCCTTGAGCGGCGCGATGTTGGCATCGCCCAGCAGGGGCCAGAGGCCGAGCTGGCGCATCAGTGCGGCGCTGTGCTGCGTGAGGGCAATTTCGCGGCCGTCGAAGGCCGGGTTCTGCACCGCGGACAGGCTTTGCTGCTCCAGCAGAGTGACATTGAGGCCGCTGCCGCGCAAGGCCCGGGCGAGGCTCAGGCCGGCCGGCCCGGCGCCCACGATGATGAGGTCGAGTTCCATGGCGGCGCAGCTTAAGCGCCGGTCGGCTGGGCGGGCTTGACTCAGGTCAAGCGCCAGACGCCGGGGACGGCCACAAAAAAAGCCCCGGCGAACCGGGGCTGTGAGGGCGGAGGAGAACCTTCAATGAAAACAGGGAGAAACAGGGGAAAGGGCGATCAGCCCTTCTTGGCGCCAGGACCGTCGCAGCCCTTGCCACCCATGTGGCCGTCGGGGCCGTCCATCGGACCCATCATGCCGCGGTGTTCGCCACGTTCGCCATGGCGGCCGCCGTGCATGCCACGGTCCCCGATCGGACCAAAGGACTGGGCGTCGAACACCTTCTGCTGCTCGGGGGTGAGAGCTGCGTAGAAGGTCTTGACCGCATCCATGCGCTTGGCCATGACAGCGTCGCGCTCGGCGCGGAAGGCCTGCATCTTTTCCATGCGCTGCGGCGTGGTCAGCTTCGCCCAGTCTTCGCGGGCCACCGGTGCCGGCATGGCCGCCGGGTTGGGGGTGGTGGCGGTGTCGAAGGCTTTCCAAGCGGCTTCCTGCGCGGCGGTGATCTTCAGGTCGACCTTGAGCTTGGCCTGGTGGTCGGCGTGGCGCTTCTGCATTTGTTCGGCGCGCGGGCCATGGGCATGTCCTTGCGGACCGGCGCCCTGGGCAATGGCGGTGGCCGAGACACCGGCGATGCCGGCGAGGATGGCGGCCACGATGAGGCTGCGTTTGACGATGGGTTTCATGCTGGGGCTCCTTGAGGTTGGGGGGTGGACACCGGGGCGGTATGCCGGGGTGCCTTGGGTCCAGTGTCATACCCCCGTGTGTACCGTCTTCTGCCTTTCTGATGCTGTCTGGTAAAGATTTGTTCCGGTACCAGTCGACCAGGGAGCGCGGTGTTTGATTCCGGTCAAGGATGGGCCAAATCGTCCAGGATGGGGCAGTCTGGCCGGTCGTTGCCCGGGCAGTGGCACAGCAGGGTGTGCAGGCTGCGCTGCATGGCCTGCAGGGCTTCGATGCGCTGGCCCAGGTCGTCGTGGTGTTTCTGGGCGATGCGCTTGACGCTGGCGCTGCTGCGGCGCCGGTTGTGCCACAGGCCGACCAGCTCGGTGATCGCGTCCAGGCCGAAGCCCATGTCGCGGGCGCGGCGGATGAAGCGCAGCGTGTGCACGTCGGCCAGACTGTACTGGCGGTAGTTGCTGTCGGTGCGCGAAACTTCACCCAGCAGGCCGAGTGACTCGTAGTGGCGCAGCATCTTGGGCGAGATGCCCGAGAGCCGGGCAGCGGTGCCGATGTTGACGGGCCAGCTGGCGACTGTGTCCAGCGTGGCCTCGGTGTCGGCACTCATGCGGCGACCTGATAGCCCTCTTCGCGGATTGCAGCCGCCACCGCTTCGCGCGTCTGGCTGCTATTCACCTCGACCAGGTTCTGCGCGCGGTCGATCTTGACCTCGGCCTGCGGGTCCAGGGTCTTGATGGCGGTCTGCACGGCGCGTTCGCAGTGACCGCAGGTCATGCCTTGCACGTTGAAGGTTTGCTGGCTCATGGAACTTCTCCTGAATGACGATGCCGGTATCTTGCACCTTGACATGGTGTGAAGGTCAAGCGGCGGGTGGATTACACCTTGTGGCTTGACCTTCCCATGGGGGTAAAGCTTATTCTCACCCCCATGAACACCGCGACGCTTGAAGTGAACGACGACAGCCAACAGATCGACCTGGGCATCGGGGGCATGACCTGCGCCTCCTGCGTGATGCGGGTGGAGAAGGTGCTGAAGAAGCAGCCCGGGGTGCGCGAGGCGACGGTGAACCTGGCGACCGAATCGGCGCGCGTCACGCTGACCGGTGTGCAGGATGCGGACACCCTGGCCCTGCTCAAGCGCGCGGTGCGCGACGCGGGCTACGAGCCGCGCGCGATGGATGCGATGGACCACGTGAGCGAGGAGCGCTGGCTGGGCGTGCCGGTCGATGCGCTGCCGGTGGTGTTCGGTGCGCTGCTGTCGGCACCGCTGGCTCTGCCGATGATCGGCGACCTGCTGGGCAAGCACTGGATGTTGCCGGCCTGGGCGCAGTTCCTGCTCGCGACGCCGGTGCAGTTCTGGCTCGGCGCGCGCTTCTACAAGGCCGGTTGGCACGCCCTCAAGGCGCTGACCGGCAACATGGAGCTGCTGGTGTCGATCGGCACCACGGCCGGCTGGGCGCTGTCGACCTGGCTCTGGCTCAAGGCCGAACCGGGCGAGATGGTGCACCTGTACTACGAAGGCTCGGCGGTGGTGATCACGCTGGTGCTGCTGGGCAAGTGGCTGGAGGCGCGGGCGAAGCGGCAGACCACCGACGCGATCCGCGCACTGCACGCGCTGCGGCCCGAGCGCGCGCACCTGGTGCCCGATGGTGTGAAGCGCACCGAGATGAGCGACGTGCCGGCCGACGAGCTGCTGGCGGGCGACATCGTGAGGGTGCTGCCTGGCGAACGCTTTCCGGCCGATGGTGAAGTGGTGCTGGGCGAGACACAGGCCGACGAATCCATGCTGACGGGCGAGGCGATGCCTGTGCCCAAGCGGCCCGGCGACCGCATCACTGGCGGCTCGCTCAACGGCGAGGGATCGGTCGAGATCAAGGTGAAGGCGGTCGGGGCACAGAGCGTGCTGGCGCACATCATCGCGCTGGTGCAGGACGCACTGGCCGGCAAGGCACCGGTGCAGCGGCTCGTTGACCAGGTGGCGGCGGTGTTCGTGCCGGTGGTGCTGGTGATCGCGTTGTTCACGCTGGGCATCTGGTTGTGGAAGGGCGCGGCGATGGAGGTGGCCATGCTGCACGCAGTGGCAGTGCTGGTGATTGCCTGCCCTTGCGCACTCGGCCTGGCGACGCCGGCGGCCATCATGACCGGCACCGGCGTGGCTGCGCGGCACGGCATCCTGATCAAGGATGCCGAGGCGCTGGAGATCGCGCACAAGGTCGACACGGTGGCTTTCGACAAGACCGGCACGCTGACCATCGGCCATCCCAGGCTGCGGCTGGTGGAGGCGGTGGCGGGCGCGGACGAACAGGCGGTGCTCGGCGCGGCGGCGGCGCTGCAGGCGCAGAGTGCCCATCCGCTGGCGATCGCGGTGCTGGATGCGGCACGGTCCAAAGGCATCGCGGTCCTGGCCGATGCGGCGCAGGATGTGCAGTCCGTGACCGGGAAAGGCACGCTGGGAACGGTGCGGGGCGTGACCCTGGCGCTGGGCAGCCTGCGCTGGATGGACGAGCTGGGGCTGCCGCTGTCCGCACTGGGAACCTTGGCCCTTTCGGTGCAGCGTCAGCAGGCCGAGGGCTCGACGGTGTCGCTGCTGGCCAGTCGCGCGGGAGAAGGCCAGCCCTGGACCCCGCTGGCGCTGTTCGCGTTCGGGGACGAAGCCAAGCCGGGTGCGCGCGAGGCGCTGGCCCGGCTGAAGCAGCGTGGCCTGCGGCTGTTCATGGTCTCTGGCGACAACCGTGGCGCGGCCGAAGCGATGGCGCGGCAGCTGGGCATGGACGTCGAAGGTGGCGCTGTGATCGCCGAGGTGCTGCCGGGGGACAAGGCGGCGGTGGTGCAGCGGCTGCGTGAGGCCTCTGGTGCGGAGTCCGCACACACGGTCGCCATGGTCGGTGACGGTGTCAACGACGCGCCGGCGCTGGCGGCGGCCGACGTCGGGATCGCGATGGGCGGCCGCGAAGGTGGCTCCGATGTGGCCATGCACGCCGCCGGCATCACGCTGATGCGCGGCGATCCGCTGCTGGTGGAGGCGGCGCTGGACATCTCGCGCCGCACCGTGGCCAAGATCCGGCAGAACCTGTTCTGGGCCTTCGCCTACAACGCCGCGGGCATTCCGCTGGCCGCGATGGGCTATCTCAGCCCGGTGCTGGCGGGCGCGGCGATGGCGATGAGTTCGGTCAGCGTGATGAGCAACGCACTGCTGCTCAAGCGCTGGAAGCCAGGGCGCTGAGGACCCGGAAGCCTGTCATCGCTGCGCAGCTTCGGCGGTGCGTTCCTGCGTTTGTGCGGGCGTGGTGGACGGAGCCTCGACCAGCGGCCGTGCAGGCACGTAACCCTGGAGTGCCTGCTGCGTGTCGAGTTCACGCATCTGCCTGAAGTCGTTCTGGAACAGGATCTTCTGGCCGTCGCCGCGCAACTGGATGTTGGTGACTTCGCCCAGGGCGGCGCGGTTTTCCAGCAGGTAGTTCTGCGACGACTCGGCGATGCGGGCGATCTGCGCGTCGCTGAACCGGCCACCGGCCTGCAGGGTTTCGATCATGCGGTGCAGGGAGGCACTGGTCTTGGGATCGAGGGAAGGCGCGAGGCCCAGGGCCTTGAGCGTGGCACGGTCGCCGAAACCATTGGGATCGAGCTTGTGCTCGCGCTGGAACTCGGTGAGCAGGCGTTCGGTTCCGGCGCCGAAGCCGCCGTCGTCCTTCAAAGACTTGCCCTCGCGCTGCAGTGCCTGCTGCAGCAGCTTCACATCGTCACCCTTGTCGCCGCGATCGAGCACCGACGGGTCGTTGACGTCGCGCCGGTAGGCGGCCAGCGCTGTCTGGACTTCAGGGATGTTGCGTTCGTTGGAGGGCTGGTAGCTGCTGCTCGCGACCTGCCGGTGTGCCTCTTCCATCGCGACGGCGTTGCCGGGCTTCTCGAAGTTCTCCTGGTACTGGCGGGCGAGTTCGCCGGCTTTGGGTCCGGCAAAGTACTTCACCGCTGCTTTCTGCCGATCAACCTCCTCCATGAAGGTGTCGTAGTCGGCGCCGTTTCGCAAGGACGCCACCAGCTTGTCGTAGGTCCTGGGTCGTTGATTTTCCGCCTTGGCCAGTACGCAAAGGATTTCGAACTTGCGGTCTTCGGGGATGTTGGATCCGTGGCGGTCCAGGACGTCTTTGGCATCGTCGGCAATGGCCTTCACCTGGGGAAAGTCAATGTTCCGGTGGATCCACTGTTGTCCTGCCTCCGAGCCAGCCCAGGCATTGATCGTGTCCCGATGTTCATCGGAGATGAAGCGAATCGACGGGTTGTTTCCTTGACCATTGCCATGACTGAGCAGGTCGCTGCGCAGCGCAGAGAGTCCCGCCGCGTCGCTAGGAAACGGCAGTTGATTGGCCCGTGCGTAGGCGGAAGCCTGGCCGATGATGGCGTCGACATAGGAGGCCTCTCCAGCTTTCAGCGAACGGCTTTCGATGGCCCCCAAGGGCCAGTTGCCTCGCTGACCGAGGTCAACCTGGATCGTTCCAATGGAATACCCGCTGTTGTCCGCGACACTTGAGACAGTGCCCCATTGACTCGGCGTGACCCCGGCAACACTGAGCCGATAGGAACTGCCACCACCTTCGGTTCCCCGGCCAACCACGAAGTAGACCGCCCCGCTGCGTTGGGTTGGGTCGTTGATGTCGATATTGGTCATGTTCTTTTCCTCCCTTCATTTGCTGAGCCAATACGGCTCGCTGCGTCAGTTCAAATCCAGATGCTGCTGCAGCTGTTGGCGACGCTGAACGATCCACATGATCTCGTTGGTCGAGACGGAAAGATCTGAGCTGCCGAGCTGGGGGTAGTAGACAGAGGCCGCGAATGCCGTTTCTGCGGTGACGAACGCTTTCCAGGCGGCCTGCGATTTCGCCAGCTCTGCGCGCTGCGGATCCTTGAGCTTGGTTGAGAGGCTCTTGTAGAGCAGTTCAAGTTGACGGTATTGCCACGACTTTTCGTTCTGGATGCAAGGCGCCTGCTCCAGCCGCCCATTCGCCTTCTTCATGCATTCCAGGTACGTCTTGCTTTCCAGCTGACCCAGTGCAGGCGGAGCTTCCATGGTTTCGTTGGCCACCGTGGCGCAGCTGGCGGCGCCGAGCGACAGGGCGAGGAGGGCAATGCGGATCGTCTTCATGGTGTGGGTATGTGACAGCAGGGATGTGTCCAGGCGGTTGCCCGGAGGGGTCAAAAATGCTAACACTTTGGTTTGCAACCGGATGTAAAGGCAACCCCTTCCAGGGGGAGGCCCGGGAGCAGCCTTGACGTGGGTCAAGGCCCCCGGAAGCGCGCTCGGCCATAGTCCGGATCCATTCGCCGACCACCCGGTCGGTTTCGCATTCCCGGAGACAAAACCATGACCCACGAAGCCCTGCGCGTCATTCGCGAGGAACACGCCACCCTGGCAGCCATGCTGCAGTCGCTGTTGCAGCTGGTGCGGCGCGGGCCCGAGGTCAGCGGGCAGGACGACTCGGCGCGCTTCTTCGACGTGCTGCGCGCGATGCTGTTCTACATCGACGAGTTTCCCGAGAAGCACCACCATCCCAAGGAATCGGATCTGCTGTTTCCGCGTGTGGTCAAGGCCGCGCCGCACACGATGGCGACGATCGATCAGCTGGAGCGTGATCACATGCGCGGCGAACCCCGGGTGCGCGAGCTGATGCACCTGCTGCTGGCCTGGGAGCTGCTCGGCGAAGGGCGCCGCCAGGCCTTTGTCGACGAGGTCACGCGTTACATCGAGTTCTACCAGGAGCACATGCGCCTGGAAGAAACCATCATCCTGCCCGAGGCCGAGCGTCATCTGACCGAGAGTGACTGGCATGCGATGAACGCAGCATTCGCGACCAACCAGGACCCGCTGAACGGCCGCATTCCCCGCGATCCGCAGTTCGACCGCCTGTTCACGCGCATCGTGATGAAGGCGCCGGCGCCGATCGGTCTCGGCCAGTAACAGTCTGCGATGGCCTGAAAGATGCTGCAGGATGGCCACCACCCGTGAAAGCGGGTGAGTGACCGGTGATTGGGGGATGGGTTGGGTGAAATGCCCCGCTTGTGCACCGGAGTCGGGTGAATTCACGCGGTGGCCCATGGTTTGCCGCACATCTTTTCAGGGGGACACGCTCATGTTTCAGACCATCATCCGGGGCCTTCGCTGCGCTCCGATCGCAGCCGCCTTCGCACTGCCATCGTTCGCCCATGCCCAGCTCGTCCCCGACTGGAGCGCGTCGGTCGCGGCCCAGGTCGTGGCGCCTGCGCTTGCTGTGGACGGTGGTCGCAACAGTGTGGTGGCAGCAACCCTGCTGGGGCTGCCGGTCGTGGTCCACAAGTTCGGGCCGACGGGCACCGAGCTGTGGCAGCGCAGCCTTGCTGGAGCCGGTGTGGCGAGCCGGGCCTTTGATGTGGTCACGGATGCCACCGGCAGCATCGTGCTGGGGGGCGCCGTCGTGGATGCCACAGGCATGCCGCTGGGTACCCTGGTCGCCAAGCTCGATGCGGCGGGCAACACGCTTTGGCAGGACGCCGCGACCACCGCGCCTGCCCAGGTGCGTGAAGTGGCGCTGGACGCCAGTGGCAATGTCTATGCCCTGGTGCAGGCCGGCACGGCGGCCACAGGTCCCGAACTGCAGCTGGTCAAGTACAGCGCGGGGGGTGTGCGGCAGTGGATGCGTACCTATGGCGCCAGCACGACCAATGGTCTGGACTCGCTGGTGATCAACAGCGCCGGTCAGCCGGTCGTGACCGGTTCCAATAGCGCCGGGCAGGCGGTTGTTGCGGCGTTCGATGGGCTGGGCAACCCGCTGGCGGTCATCAACACCGGCACAGCGGGACTGAGCCTGGCGGCCGGTCGCAGCGGTGAGGTCTATGCCGTGGGTGGCGGCAGCGGCCTGCTGGCGATCAAGTACGGCCCGGCCTTCAATGAACTCTGGCGCACGACGGTCAGCACCAGCGGCACCGCCCTGCGCGCGGCGGTGGATGCGACGGGCAATCTGGTGATGACAGGATCGTTCAACCTGCCCAGCAGCGGCGGCATCAGCGCCACCGTGATCACGCCCAACTGGCGCACCGCCAAGCTCAGCACGGCGGGCGCGCCCCTGTGGTCGGTCGACTTCGGTGTGTCTCACTTCGTGATGGGCAGCCCGGCGGCGCTGGGGCTGGGCATCGACGGTTCCGTGTTCGTGACTGGCCGTGCGGCCGAGCCTGTGACCGGCTCCACCGGAACGGTGAGCTATCGCCCGAGCATGGCGACCATCAAGTACACCGTTGCTGGTGCCCTGGAAGGCACCCTCTACACGAACAGCTCGCAGGTCGGCGCCGATGTGGAAGTGGCCAGCGATGGCGGCGTGTACGTGGCGGGAGAAGCCAATCTGTTCAGTGGCACGCCCGCACCGTTGCTGCATATTGCAGGCCCTGTCCTGGCCCCTGCCAAGCCCAGCGCCCTGCTGGTTACCGGTCCGGTGTGGGAAAGCAGCAGCGCCACGGCGACGGTTACCCTGTCAACCGCGGCCGGTGCCACGGTCAAGCTCAGCAGCAGCAACACCAGCGCGGCCAAGGTGCCGGCCTCGGTGGTGGTGCCGGCAGGTGCAACCAGCGTGAGCTTCCCGGTCACCACGCTGGCCGTGCGCCGCAACACCGCGGTGACGATCCGTGCAACCGCGAACGGCACCACGCTGGGCACCGCGATCACCGTGCTCAACCGCTAAACGGCCGAGCGCGGGACCGTTGAATTCGGCGCCGGGCCGCCCCAAGCCGAATTCGCGCCCCCTCGGGGGGCAGCGACCCGCGCAGCGGCGGAGCGTGGGGGTCTTATTTCCCGAGGCCTTCGGCCTTCAGGGCCGCCTGTACCGCAGGACGTGATCCCACACGGGCGCGGTAGGCGTTGAGGTTCGCCAGACCGCTGATGTCCACGCCGACGAAGGCGGCCCAGTTGGTCACGGTGAACAGGTAGGCATCGGCCACACTGAACGCATCACCGAGCAGGTACTGCTTGCCGGCGAGTTCGCCATCGACCCACTTCAGGCGGCTTTGCAGCCGCTCCTTGGCGATCGCTTTGGCCTCGTCGGGCATGTTGGGCGTGAACAGCGGCGAGAAGCCCTTGTGCAGTTCGGTGCCGATGAAGGTCAGCCACTCCATCAGGCGGTAGCGGCCCAGTGTGCCGTAGGCGGGCGCGAGGTTCTTCTCGGGCACCTGGTCGGCCAGGTACTGGATGATGGCCGGGCCTTCGCGCAGTTTCTCGCCGTCCTTCATCACCAGCAGCGGCACATAGCCCAGCGGGTTGATGGTGTAGTAGTCGGTGCCGTCGGGCAGCTGGTGGGTCTTGGTCGGGGCCGGGATGGCCTCGAAGGGCAGGCCGGATTCGTGCAGCACGATGTGGGGCGAGAGCGAGCAGGCGCCGGGCGAGTAGTAGAGCTTGAGCATGGTGGTCTCCTGGTGTGTGACGCGGCCACCCCGTTGGCGACCGGCCCGCGCATGTTAGAGCGCGACCGCGGGCTCTGCTGGCGCCGGGGCTTGTGGCCGGGTCGGCACGGCTTGCGCGAGGGCGCGGCGCAGGTGCTCCGGGTCGACCGGTTTGAACAGCAGCGGCACGCCGGCGCCCTCCAGTTGGCGCAGACGATCGGGAGCGGTTTCGCCGGTGATCATCAGCAGTGCCGGCATCGGGTCCATCGCCGACTGCAGGCGGCGCGCGAGCGACAGTCCGTCGACACCCTGGCCCAGGCGCACGTCCGACAGGATCACGTCGATCACGTGGCCATGGGCGCGGGCCCTGTCGATGGCGGCTTGCGCCTCGGCCTCGTCGGCCGCTGCCAGCAGCTCGACCTGCCAGGTCTTCATCAGCGCCATCAGGCCCTGGGCCACGATGGCTTCGTCGTCGATCAGCAGCACCCGGCGTGGCAGGGCCGAGGCGGCCACCAGCTCGACCGGCGCGGCACTGGCGGTCACCTGCATGGCCGGGGCCTTGGGGACAGTCACGCGGAAGCGGCTGCCTTTGCGGGGCTGCGAGCGCAGTGTCACCGGATGGTCCAGCAGCCGGGACAGCCGCCGCACGATGGAAAGGCCGATGCCCAGGCCCAGGTTGCGGTCGCGCGCCGGGTTGTCGACCTGGTAGAACTCGTGGAACACCTGCTCGTGCAGCGCCGGGTCGATGCCGATGCCGGTGTCGGCGACCTCGATCCAGACCTGCGGACCACGCGCGCGCGCGCGCAGCAGCACGCCGCCGGAGAGGGTGTACTTGATCGCGTTTTCCACCAGGTTGCCCAGCAGGCGTTCGAGCATCTGCGGGTCGGTGTTCACGCGCAGCGGGCTGGAGCGGATGCGCAGCGTCAACCCCTTTTCGTCGGCGCGCTGGCCAAAGGTCCGTTGCAGCGACAGCAGAATGTCCTGCAGCGCCACTGGCTGCCGCACTGGCGCGACCACGCCGGCGTCCAGGCGCGAGATGTCGAGCATGGCGCCCAGGGATGTGTGCACCGAGCGCACGGCTTCCTGCAGGAAGACCGCCTGCGGGTGGACCGGATGGCCTTGCAGTTCCCGCTCCAGCGACGCACCGAACAGGCCGATCGCGTGCAGGGGCTGACGCAGGTCGTGGCTGGCCGCGGCGAGGAACCGGGTCTTCTCTTCGCTGGCCTCGCGCGTCAGACGCACCTGCTGCTCCAGCTCAGTGGCCAGCGCCTCCTTCTCGAAGCGAGATTGCAGAGTCTGCGCCAGCAGCGCGTGCTGGCTGCGGGCGATGTGCAGCGTGACGCCCAGGTAGGCCAGGCAGCTGACCGCCAGGAACACATGCACCATGTCGCCTTGCCACAGCAGTGCCGCGGACAGGCTCAGCACCATGGGCAGCGCAAAACACATCACCGAGGCCCAGCGCGGCGCCACCGCGGGAATGCCGGTGCTGGTCACACCCAGCACGATCAGCACCAGCACGGCCGTCATCGAGGTGTCCGCGCCCGGCAGGATCAGCCATGGCGCCAGGCCCCAGGTGCCGCTGTACCAGAGCATTTCGGTGCGGTGACGGCGGGCCCAGAGCGGGCTGTGTTCTCCAGCGTTGGGGTCCTTGAAATAGGCAACCTGATAGGGGTAGCGCAACAGCTGCGTGGTGTGCAGGCCCAGCCAGACCAGGGCCATCGTGTTGTGGCCCTGCCACCAGAACAGCCATCCCGCGGCCCAGGAGACGACCACATCGGCAATGGTGGAGCTGGTGATGGTGGCGTAAAGCGCTGCCACCTGCTCGCGCATCACCCGTTCCTGGATGGTCGGGGCGGCGGCTGGTTCGGTCATGGGCGCTCAGCGCAGGGCGCTGATCAGCTCGGCACGCGAGCGCACGCCGAAGATCAGCAGCAGCGCCGAGACATGGTTCTTGACCGTGCCCTCGCTGATGTGCAGGCGCTCGGCGATGTCGCGGTTGGCTTGCCCGGCCAGCAGCCACTCCAGCACCTGCACTTGCCGCGGGCTCAGCTGCGAGCGGGGGTCGTCGGTGCGCGGGGGCAGGGTGTCCACGAAGTCGCGGTGGATGCTGCGCGCCGCGGTCAGGTTCAGGTGGTCCATCACGCACTGCAGGTCGCCCGACTTCGGCAGATAGGCGACGGCGCCATGCGCCAGGGCCCGCTGCGCCATCTGCGGATCGCTGTCGCCCGAAAGGATCACCACCCTGGCGCGCGGGTGCTGTTGCAGGAAGGTGGTCAGGCCGGTCAGGCCGTGGGCGTCGGGCAGGTGCAGGTCCAGCAGCACCACGTCGATGTCGCCGCGGCGGTACAGCGCCAGCGCTTCCTGCAGCGTGCGGGCCTCTTGCAGGCGCACGTCGGCGCGTTGGCCCATGAGCGCCCGCAGCCCCAGGCGGATCAGGTCATGGTCGTCGACCACCAGCACGCCGACCGCGCGCGAATCCGCGTCGGGGGATGGCTGTGGCGAGGACAGGGCGTCGTACATGGCGTAACAATTTTAGGGCGATCCGGGGTAGCGTGCCGCCCCGGAGCCCCTTGTTTGGGGACTTGTTGGAGGGGGCCGATGGACGCACCGGTCCACTTTGAGGTGGCCTCATTGGTCAAGCCGATTGCGCGTAAGGTTCGGGCGGTCCCATCCCACCCTTCGAGTTCCACGCCATGGCCACCGGTCACTTCGCCTTTGCCAGCAACACCAACCGATTCCTTGCCTGCGCGCCGCTGGCCGACCAGCCGTTCGCGGTCGCTGGTGTTCCCTATGACGGCGTCGTGACCAACCGGCCCGGTGCGCGTTTCGGTCCGCAGGCCATCCGCGCCGCCAGCCTGATGTTGTGTGACGGCATCCACCCGTTCTTCGACGTCTCGCCCGACGGGCTGCTGGGCGACGCGCTGGACATGCGCCTGCCCAATGCCTCGCCGCTGCCGGACGTGCGCGCGCAGATCGAAACACAGGCCGCGGCGCTGATGGCGAAGCACCACTGCGTGTTTCTCGGCGGCGACCATTCGGTCACGCTGTCGCTGTTGCGCGCTGCCCGCGAGAAGCATGGCGAGGCCCTGGCCTGCGTGCATTTCGACGCCCACTGCGACACCTGGAGCGACCATTTCGGCGAGCCCTCGGGCCACGGCACCTGGACCTACGAAGCGATCCAGGAAGGCCTGATCAGCGCCGAACACACGGTGCAGATCGGCATCCGCTCCAGCGGCGAACGTGCCGCGCGCGAGTACGTGGCCGACCAGGGGGGGCAAATCTTCACCGCGCGCGCGCTGCGCGGTCTGGACGGCGCGGCGCTGGCGCCGGCGCTGGCCGCGATCCGCGCGCGCATCGGCGACCGCCCTTGTTACCTCACGCTGGACATCGACGTGCTCGACCCCGCTTTCGCGCCCGGCACGGGCACACCCGAACCCGGCGGTCTGACCAGCGCCCAGGTGCTGACCTTCATCGAAGAGCTGGCCGGGCTGAACTGGGTCGGCATGGATTGCGTCGAGGTGGCGCCGGCCTACGACCACGCCGAGCTGACCAGCAACGCGGCCGCGACCTTTGTCTGGACCTACCTGTGCGGCCAGGTCGCCAGGCGCCAGCGCACGGGAGGCTGAACATGTTCACGCGCTCCCTGGCAGGTTCCGACACCCAGCTCAACCAGAAGAGCTACTACGAAGCCAGCGTGCAGCGGCCGGCGTCTTGTCCGCCGCTGGAGGGTGCAACGGTCGCCGATGTGCTGGTGGTCGGCGGCGGCTTCGCGGGCCTGTCGGCGGCGCTGGAACTGGCACAGCGGGGCATGAGCGTGGTGCTGCTGGAAGCCGACCGTGTCGGCTCGGGCGCCAGCGGTCGCAACGGTGGCCAGGCCATCGTGGGCTATGCCAGCGGCCAGGGGCCGTTCGAAGAACAGCTGGGCAAGGCCGACGCACAGCGCGCCTGGGACCTGTCCGTCGATGCGGTGAACCTGATCGAGCAGCGCATCGCGGTGCACGGCATTCATTGCGACTGGCGGCGCGGCTACACCTATGTGGCCGAGTCGGCGAAGAAGGCGCGGGCGCTGCGCGAGGAGTTTGACGACCACAACACGCGGGGCGTTGCCTGCGAGTGGGCCGAAGGTGCCGATGTTGCGCGCTTCATCGACAGCCGGCGCTACGTCGCCGCGTTCCGCGAGAACACGTCCGGGCATCTGCATCCGCTGAAGTACGCGCTGGGTCTGGCCCGGGCGGCGCAAGCGGCGGGGGTGCGCATCCACGAACATTCCCCGGTGACTTCGCTGGATCGCGGGCGCACGCTCGTGGCGCGCACGGCCAAGGGCCAGGTCACGGCGCGCTTCGGCGTGCTGGCGGGCAACTGCATGCTGCCGGAATACGGTCCCAGGGTGGCGCCCGAGATCGCACCACGCATCATGCCGGTCGGCACCTACATCATCGGCACGCAGCCGCTGGACCCTGCGCTGTGCGAGCGCCTGATCCCGGGCAACGCGGCAGTCTGCGACAACAACTTTGTGCTCGACTACTTCCGCTTCAGCGCCGACCACCGCATGCTGTTTGGCGGCCGCGTCAGCTATACGACCATGACGCCGCCGGACCTCAAAGGCGTGATGGCGCGGCGCATGGGCGACGTGTTTCCCGACCTGAAGGCCGTGCCGGTGGATTTCGTGTGGGGCGGCTTTGTCGACATCAGCATGAACCGCGCACCCGACTTCGGGCGCCTGGGCGACAACCTCTACTACCTGCAGGGATTCAGCGGCCACGGCGTGGCGCTGACGGGCCTCGCCGGGCAGATGGTGGCCGAAGCGGTGGCCGGGCAGGCCGGACGATTCGACCTGTTTGCGCGCCTGAAGCACCACCGCTTCCCTGGCGGCCCGCTGCTGCGCACGCCCTCGCTGGCGCTGGGCATGCTGTGGCACCGCATGAAGGACGCGCTGTAGCCGGGACTCACTGGCGCGGCTCGCCCCGTTCGTTGACGGTGACGCGCTGGCCGGGTGCGCTGGCCATCTGCATCCGGTGCTCCTGGCCGCGGAACGTGTAGGACACGTCCCAGAAAGCGGGTCGGGCGCCGCCCGGCACGTCGCGGCAGCGCTCCACATCCTGCGTGACAGGCTGGCCGTCGCGACCGACGTTCGCGCCGAGCGCTGCGCCGGCGATCACGCCACCCACGGTGGCGATGTCCTTGCCGGTGCCGCCGCCCACCTGGTGGCCGAGGATGCCGCCGATCAGGGCACCTGCCAGCGCGGCAGGCACATTGGCGTTGCCTTGCTGCCCCAGCTGCTCGCGCTCGACCCAGCAACGCTGTCCGGAGGTGGCCAGCACGGCGCGTGCCGATGTCACCTCGGCTTCGTACAGGCGTTCGCCCCCGCGGCGCCGGCTGTCGTAGATCGCCACCGGTTCGGGTGCATAGCGGTCGTCGTCGATGCGGTTGTTCTGCGTCACCGTGCGGGCCGACGAGACGCGGTCGTTCAGGCCCATGGTGGCCAGCGTGGGATAGCGCCCTGGGCGCAGCACCACGCAGCGCCCGCGGTAGCGCGCGTCTTCGCACACCTCCCAGCGTTCCCCGATCACCACCGCCGAGGTGGCGCGGTCGTTGAAGCCGTAGCGCTGGAAGCGGGCGATCGCGCCCGTGGTGGTGAAGGACTGGCCGGCGAAATCCCGGCGTTCGTAGAACGTGGCCTGGGCGGGCAGCGGCCGCGGCGCGTAACGCTCGTCGTCCACGCGGGCGCTGCGGGCGACGACCCGCGCCGAGGAGACGCGGTCGTTCAGGCCCATGGCTGCAAGCGAGGGGTAGCGCCCGGGTCGCAGCACCACGCAGTTGCCCTGGAAGTTCACGTCCTCGCACACCTCCCAGCGGTTGCCGGTCACCACCACCGAGGAACTGCGGTCGTTGAAGCCGTAGCGGTCGAAACGGGGCACCGGGTTGTTGGCCTGCATGGAGCGGCCCTGGTAGTTGCCGTTCTCGTAGAAGGTGGCCTGCGCGGCGGCGGGTGCGGCGAACGCGATGCATGCGAGGGCCAGCAGGGAGCTTGAATGGGTGTGCATGGCAGGTCTCCGAAGGGGACTGCCATGTTGCGCCGAGCGGCGGCGCGCGATCTGTGCGCTGGCGCACAGGCGCAAGGCCCGCCGCGAAGGGCGTTCAGTGCACCTTTGTTCGCGCGTGCTGTGAGGTTTGCAGCGGGTGCAGCGGTGCGGGCTCGGACGGCATCGTGTCGGGCCAGCCCTCCAGCAGCGAGTCCGGGTCGTCACTGGAGGCCTGGTGCGCGGCGTCCGGCGCATTCTTGTCACCGGTGACCATGGCCTTGAACATGTTCTCGCGGTGTCGGGCGCTCTCGTAGAGATTGGCGCCGACGTGCACGATCACGGCGATCAGCGTGATGTCGACCGTGGTGACGTGCAGCGTTTCGACCAGTTCGTCGCCCCAGAAGGCGTCGGTGGTCATGAGGTGGCCGGTGACGCCGATCACCACCACCGCGACCAGCAGATACAGGATCATCACAGCGCCGGCCGGGTTGTGGCCCAGGTGGCGCGGCTCACGGCCCCGGATCAGCAGGCGCAGGTAGGTCCACAGCCGGGCGGGCGTGGGCACGAAGTTGGCAAAGCGCGCATGTGGGCTGGGGGCGGTGAAGCCCCAGACGCAACGCGCTGCAATCAGCACCAGCGCCAGGTAGCCGGCCCCCTTGTGCACCCAGTCGATGTGCTCGGTGGAGAAGTAGGCGGTGGCGAATGACGCCACCAGCGACCAGTGGAACACCCGGACAAACAAGTCCCAGACGGGCACTTTGTGTTGTTCAGTGTCCAGATGCATGGTCGCTCTCCCGTGGGGACGGTGGATCGTTGCAGATCATTTCTTGACGTTTTCTTCGGCAATCGCGCCGGTGATCGGGTGGAAGTACACCTCGACCTTGCGGCCTTGCTTGTCGGTGCCGTAGATCTCCCAGCACTTGCCTTTGGACACGTGCAGCTTCTTGACGTCGTCCTTGTAGCCCATGGCCTGGAAGCGCTTGGTCATCTCGGCTTCGCTGATCCATTTGGACTGCGGTTCCTCGGTGCAAGTCGGGCCGGCGATGGCAGCGCCGGTGGCGGACAGCAGTGCGGCGGTGAGGAGGGTGGTGCGAATGTTCATGGTGGAACTCCCGAAGAGAAATGTGGACAAAGGTGCCGCACCGCAGTGGGTGCCGTGCGGTCACGACACGTCAGGCAGCAACCCGTGTGCCATCGGGGCTGGCGCCCCGAACGGGGATGCAAGTCTTTGATTCGGAAAGAGTTTTCTCTGGTACGCCGAGTGGGAGGTCGCGGCGGCGGGCGATTGCACCCGGTCCAGTGGGGGCCGTTGGGTTGAAGGACCCAACAGCGGGTTCAGCCCGTGCCGCCAATGCCGTACCAGCGGGGCGGCAGGTCGCGGACGTGCAGTGCGGGCGCGATCACCGGGCTGACCGGTTCCTTGTCGGTGTGCACGCCAGGCGCGCGCGGGTAGCGACGGATCGTGGCGGCGTCGGGGGCTTTCTGGGCCGGCTGGTTCGACGGCTGGGCACGGAAGGCGGGGGCACGCGCGGAAGCGCCTGCCTGGGGCCTTGTCGATGGGATCTGCCGTGCCATGGGGTGTCTGAAGGGGTGCTGTGGGGAACGGGAATTGCAATCGCTGTGCCATCTGGGCTGTCCCTCACCATCTCTTGCGACATAACTCCATGAATTACCTGAACATTTTTCTTCTGCAGGGCGCCCGTCCGCACGGGACGGCTGCTGCCCGGAGTGGGGCAATTGCCCCATGTGGCGGGATGGGTGGGGGAAATGCCCCGGGTCTTGGGGGTTGGAGTTGCCTTGGCGGGGTCTGCCTAGAATGGCCGCGTGCCAACGCCCTCGCGTGGGCCGCCTGAGCAGCGCCATGGCACTTCCTTTTCTCAAGAACCTGTTCTCGCGGACACCGATGTACTGGACGCGCCGCTTCGCGGCGATCAGCCTGTTTTGCGTCGTGGCCACCGCGTTTGTGAGCGCGACGCTGCTCTCCAAGTACGCGGCGGAGCGGATGATCCGCCACAACGCCGAGCTGGCCCAGGACTTTGTCGGCAGCCTGATGCGCATGCACCAGGGGGAGCGCTTCTTCCGCGACCGCATGGACACCAGTGGCATCGAGTCGCTGTTTGTCGAGCTGGCGCGCATGCCCGGGCTGGGCCATGCCAACGTGTTCGACGCAAAACGCCAGATCATCTGGTCCACCAACGTCAAGGCCATCGGCGGTGACGCTGGCGCCAACCACGAGCTGGACGAAGCGCTGGGCGGTCAAATGGCGGTCGAAAGCGAGCTGCTGGAGGCCGCGGCCTACTTCAAGCCGGAGCACGCCTTCCTGCGCGACAACGCCCGCGACGCCATCGAGGTCTATATCCCGGTGATGGAGAGCAGCACCGAGGTGGTGGGGGTCGTCGAGCTCTACATGCTGCCGGAGCACCTGCTCAACTCGGTGCACGAGATGACGCGCTTCGTCTGGATGGCCTGCCTGCTGGGTGGGCTGGTGACCTACCTCGCCATGGTCTGGCTGGTGATGCAGGCCGACAGCCAGATTGCCCGTCAGCAGCGCACCATCGTCACCAACGAGTCGCTGGTGGCGGTGGGCGACATGGCTTCGGCCGTGGCGCATGGTCTGCGCAACCCGCTGGGGGCGATCCGTTCCAGCGCCGAACTCATAGCGATGGGGCCCGAACGGGAACTGGCGGGCGACATCATGTCCGAGGTCGACCGGCTGCAGGCCTGGATCGGCAAGTTGCTGGCCTACGCGCAGCAGGGTGGCCGTGCACTGGGACCGGTGCAGCTGGACGCGCTGCTCAACCACCTGGTCAGCACGCATGCCACCCGCATGGACCGCCAGGGCGTGACCGTGGAGTGCGACTGGCCGCAGCCCTTGCCGCAGGCCCATGCCGATGCGCCGGCCCTGGAGCAGGCACTGGACAACCTGATCACCAATGCGCTGGACGCGATGCCCAAGGGCGGCAGGCTTCGGCTGTCGGTGCTGCCGCAGAACGGTCACCTGCTGGTCACCGTGGCGGACAACGGCACGGGCATTTCGCCGGACGACCTGCAGCGGGTGTTCACCCCCTTCCACACCACCAAGCGCACCGGCATCGGTGTCGGCCTGCCGCTGGCGCGCCGCACCGTCGAGCGCCTGGGCGGCAGCCTGCGGCTGGAGAGCACGCTGGGTGCCGGCACGCAGGCCATCCTGACCCTGCCGCTGCGGCCACGCCAATCTTCCGATGCCGAATGAGAACCCACCGATGAGTTACAGCGTTTTGATCGTCGAGGACGAGCCGGTGCTCGCCCGCAACATGCTCGTGTACCTGGAGCGCCATGGGCTGATCTGCCAGACGGCATCCAGCGGCGAAGAGGGGCTGGATGCCTTGGAGGCCTCGCGGCCCGATGCGGTGGTGCTCGACTACAACCTGCCCGGCAAGGACGGGCTGTCGGTGCTCAGGCTGATGCGCGAGCGCGAGCCGCAGCTGCCGGTGGTGATGGCCACCGGGCATGGCAGCGAAGGGATTGCGGTGGAGGCCATGAAGGCTGGCGCGTTCGACTATCTGATCAAGCCGGTGTCGCTGCACCAGCTCAAGCAGGTGCTCGACCGCGCGGTGCAGCAGCAGCGCCAGGCGCTGGAATTGCGGCACCTGCGGGCGGGCGGTGGTGTTTCCGGAGCGCCCGCGGTGCAGGGCCTGTCGGCGCTGCTGGGTGGGTCGCCTGCGATGCGCAAGCTGCGTGCCCGGCTGCAGCAGCTGGTGGACGCCGAGACCCGGCTGAACGAAGGCCATGCCCCCGCGGTGCTGATCGGCGGCGAGACCGGGACTGGCAAGGAGCTGGTCGCGCGCGCGCTGCACTTCGAAGGGCCGCGCCGCAACGGGCCTTTTGTCGAGATCAATTGCGCCAGCCTGCCGGCGCAGCTGGTCGAGAGCGAACTGTTCGGCCATGAGCGCGGTGCCTTCACCGACGCGCGCGAGCGCCGTATCGGTCTGGTCGAGGCCGCCCACGGCGGCACGCTGTTCCTTGACGAGGTGGGCGAGCTCGAACTGGCCACGCAGGCCAAGCTGCTCAAGCTGCTGGAAGACCACCAGGTGCGGCGGCTGGGCAGCGTGCGGGAGCAGAAGGTGGACGTGCGCGTGCTGGCGGCGACCAACCGGCCGCTGGAGGCCATGGTGCAGTCGGGCCAGTTCCGCGGCGATCTGTTCTACCGGCTCGGCATGCTGCGCATCGAGCTTCCGCCGCTGCGCGAACGCGACGGCGACGTCGCGGAGCTGGCGCAGGCATTCCTGGCGCGTTCTGCCCGCCGCTACGGCAAGACCGGTCTGCGGTTTTCGGAGGAGGCGCTAGACGCGCTGTCGCGCCACCGCTGGCCGGGCAATGTGCGGGAGCTGGGCAATCTGGTCGAGCAGTGCGTGATCCTGTGCGCCGAGCCGGTGATCGAGGTCGAGGATCTGCCGTTGCCGGTGGCGCCGGCCTCGGAGTTTGGTGCGCTGGACTTTCCGGCCAGCGACAACCTGCCCACCAGCCTGCCCGAGACCGAGCGGCGCCTGTTGCTCAGTGCGTTGGAGCGCAACCGCTGGAACGTGACCCAGGCTGCGCGCGCGCTGGGCATTTCGCGCGACACCCTGCGCTACCGGATCGACAAGTTCGGACTGCGCCCCTGATGGGGGTTGGGTGGGGCAGCTGACCCGGACCGGGCCAGTTCCCCCGGACCCGGTGCTCACGCCAGGGTCCCGGGAATCCACGAAAAGTCTTTGTAAATCAATAACTTGTCTGATTTTTGGTCAGGCTGGCACGGTCAGTGCTAAGTGTTTGGCGTGGGAAAATTTCCCACGTTTCAAGATGTTTCATACCCACCCAAGGAGAAAACCATGAACGCACGTCTGACTTCCGCCCTGCTGGCCGCCCTGTTCGCTACCGCCGGCTTCGCCGCACACGCATCCACTTCGCAAGCTCCGTCGTCCAGCCCGGCCGGCTTCTCCATCGACCTGGCCAAGCGTGGCGCAGACGATGCCGCTGGCGACCAGCGCCGTGGTCGCGGTGCCGACGATGGCGCCAACCACGCCCGCCGTGGTGCCGATGACGCTGCAGGCCACCAGCGCCGTGGTCGTGGTGCCGACGACGGCGCCAACCACGCCCGCCGTGGTGCCGATGACGCTGCTGGCGATCAACGCCGTGGTCGCGGTGCTGACGACGGCGCCAACCACGCCCGCCGTGGTGCCGATGACGCTGCTGGCGATCAACGCCGTGGTCGCGGTGCTGACGACGGCGCCAACCACGCCCGCCGTGGCGCCGATGACGCCGCTGGTCACCAGCGCCGTGGCCGCGGTGCCGACGACGGCGCCAACCACGCCTGATGTCCGGGCGGCCGGGGTCGTTCAGCCCTGGCTGGCCATGCTGCGCACTGCGGAGGCAAGGATCGGACCACACCGTTCGATGCCGGCCAGCGGCGCGTAGCCGTAGCCGATCACCAGACCCTTGAGGTCCTGTCGCGCCAGGCAGTAGGCCGACAGCGGACGCACGATCAGCCCCTGCTGGGCGATGCGCTGCGCCAGCGCCTTGTCGTCAACAGTCTGCGGCAGGCGCAGGCAGAGGTGCAGGCCCTGCTCGGCGCCGCTGATGAAGGGGCCGTTGTGCCCCTCTGGCGCGAGCACCGGCCTGAGGGCTTCGAGCAGGCACTGCCGGCGTTCGCCGTAGCTCTGGCGGGCGCGCCGAAGGGCGCTGCTGAAGTGCCCCATTTCCATGAACTCGGCCAGCGCCGCCTGCAGCGGCATCTGGCCTGGCCGGTTGAGGTCGTAGTGGGCTTGCCGGAACGCGGCCACCAGCGGCTTGGGCACCACCAGGTAACCCAGCTTGATGCCGGGATACAGCACCTTGGAGAAGGTGCCCATGTAGAGCACGCGGCCGTCGCTGTCCAGGCCTTCCAGGCTGCTGATCGGCGGGCCCGAGAAGCGGTATTCGCTGTCGTAGTCGTCTTCCAGCACCCAGGCGTTGTGGGCCCTTGCGGTCGAGAGCAGCTGGTGGCGCCGCGGCAGGCTCATCACCGCGCCGGTCGGGTACTGGTGCGAGGGCGTGAGGTAGATCAGGCGCGGCGGCTTGGCGTCGTCGGCCGCGCTGGGCCGGATGCCTTCGTCGTCGACCGGGACCGGGTGCAGGTTCAGCCCGCTGGCCATGAAGGCCTTGACCGCGCCCCAGTAGGCGGGGTCTTCGACCCAGACGGTGTCGCCGTGGTCCGCCAGCAGGCGGGCGCAGAGTTCGAGCGACTGCTGGGTGCCGGTGGTGACGATGACCTGGTCGGCGTCGAGCTGCACGCTGCGGAACACGCGCAGGTAGTCGGCGATGGCGCGGCGCAGCGGCGCGTAGCCGCCGGAGCTGGCGTAGTCGAGCATGTCCGGGTAGGTCATGCGCCAGTGCTTGTTCTGCAGCCGCTGCCAGAGCGTGAGCGGGAAGGCGCTGAAGTCGGCGATGCCGGGCGTGAAGGGCTGCACCTCCAGTTCCAGGGCGCTGAAGCGGGTGGCCAGCGCTTCGCCGCGGGCAGACATGCGCGGCGCGGCCGACGGCGCGCGTGCACCCTGGGCGCCCGGGTGGCGGCCCGGTGTGCTGCGCGGCACGTTGTCGTTCACATAGGTGCCGCTGCCGACCCGGCTGACCAGGTAGCCCTCGACCGAAAGCTGGTTGATGGCGGCGACCACCGTGTTGCGCGAGAGGTCGAGGTCCTGCGCCAGGTCGCGGCTGGAGGGCAGGCGCTCGCCCGGCCCGAGCTTGCCGTCGAGCATGGCGCGGCGCAGCGCCTCGTAGAGCTGGCGGTGCAGCGGCAGCGCGTCCTGCGCGCCCAGGCGGTGCATTTCGGCGAGGAGGAATTCGGACAGCATGCGAAGGTGGACAGGATGCCATGACAGGCGTCAAATGGCACCATGAAGTTGTCTTAAGTGGCCCCGATTGTGATCCAATTGTCTCGCCACAATCAAGTCTGGAGCGTTGCTACATGAACACTGCGCCTTGCATGGTCTGGCTGCCAGCCGACCACCGCCTCATGGGGGACCACGGCCACCAGATGCCTTTTCTGCTGCTGGGCGACAAGTACGCCCGTGCGGTCAAGGTGGGCGCCGAATGCCAGCCGGTGATGTTTCCGCTGGCCGATGCCGGACAGATCCCGGAACTGCTGCCGCTGGTTGACGGCGTGATGCTGACCGGCTCGCCGTCCAACGTCCACCCTTCCCATTTCGACGAAGACGTCGCCGACCCCAGTCTGCCGCTGGACCCGGTGCGCGACTCGCTCACCCTGGCGCTGATCAAGGCCTGCGTGCACGAAGGCGTGCCGCTGCTGGGCATCTGCCGCGGCTTCCAGGAAATCAACGTGGCCCTGGGCGGCACGCTGCACCAGCGGGTGCAGGAAGTGCCCGGGCGCATGGACCACCGCGAGTCCAAGACCGCGCCGTTCGACGTGCAGTACGCCCCCAGCCACCCGATCCGGCTGGCGCCGGGCAGCGTGTTCGAGACCTGGGCCGGCGGCCCCGAGGTGATGGTCAACTCACTGCACGGCCAAGGCATCAACAGGCTGGCGCCCGGACTGGACGCCATGGCCCACGCGCCCGACGGCCAGATCGAGGCCGTGGCGGTGCAGGGTGCGCGCACCTTCGCCTACGCCGTGCAGTTCCACCCCGAGTGGCGCTGCTGGGAAAACCCTTTCTACACCGCGATCTTCCAGGCCTTCGGCAAGGCCTGCCGCCAGCGTCGCAGCCTGCGCCTGCAGGCGGCCGACCTGTCGCGACACACACCGGCCTGACCCGCTCCCGGGCCAGGCCACAGACACCATAACGAGACTGCACTTCTTATGAACCAGCCGATGACCAGCCCACAAACCTTCAACGACCTGGAGCAGTGGCTCAACCAGCACCGCGTGACCGAGGTCGAGTGCCTCGTGCCCGACCTGACCGGCGTGGCGCGCGGCAAGATCCTGCCGCGGGTGAAATTCACCGAAGACCGCGGCATGCGCCTGCCGCAGGGCATTGTGGCGATGGGCGTGACGGGCGAGTTCCCCGCCAGCGGCCCCTACTACGACGTTATCGAGCCGACCGATCGCGACATGCAGCTGCGCCCGGACCCGGCCACGGTGCGCATCGTGCCCTGGGCCACCGACCCGACGGCGCAGGTGATCCACGACTGCTTCGACCACGACGGCAAGCTGGTGCCGTTTGCGCCGCGCTCGGTGCTGCGCCACATCTGTGACCTGTACGCGGCAGAGGGCTGGGACCCGGTGATCGCGCCCGAACTGGAGTTCTACCTGACCGCGCGCAACACCGACCCGAACACCCTGCTGCGCCCGCCGATCGGCCGCAGCGGCCGGGCCGAAACCTCGCGCCAGGCCTATTCGATCGACGCGGTCAACGAGTTCGACCCGCTGTTCGAAGAGATCTACGACTACTGCGACAAAATGAAGCTCAACGTGGACACGCTGATCCACGAAATCGGCGCCGGCCAGATGGAGATCAACTTCTTCCACGCCCATCCGCTGGGTCTGGCCGACGAGGTGTTCTTCTTCAAGCGCACGGTGCGCGAGGCCGCGCTGCGCCACGACATGTACGCGACCTTCATGGCCAAGCCGATCGCGGGCGAGCCGGGCAGCGCCATGCACATCCACCAGAGCGTGATCGACAAGAAGACCGGCAAGAACATCTTCAGCAAGGAAGACGGCAGCGCCTCCGATGCGTTCTTCCATTACATCGGCGGCCTGCAGCGCTACATCCCGGCCGCGATGGCGCTGGTCGCGCCCTATGTGAACAGCTACCGGCGCCTGTCGCGTCACACGGCCGCGCCGATCAACATCGAGTGGGGCTACGACAACCGCACGGTAGGCATCCGCTCGCCGATCTCCAGCCCCGCAGCGCGCCGCGTGGAAAACCGCGTGATCGGTGCCGACGCCAACCCGTACGTGGCGATGGCGATGACGCTGGCCTGCGGCTACCTGGGCATGAAGAACCAGATCAAGCCCAAGTCCGAGATGAAGGGCGACGCCTACCTCTCGCCCTACGCGCTGCCGCGCAGCCTCGGTGAGGCGCTGGACTGGCTGCGCCGCGAGACCGACCTGCACGACGTGCTGGGCAAGGAGTTCGTGACCATCTACACCGAGATCAAGGAGCTGGAGTTCGAGGAGTTCATGAAGGTCATTTCTCCCTGGGAACGCGAACACCTGCTGCTGCATGTTTGACCCCCCCGCGCCGCCTTCGGCGTCACCCCCCAGGGGGCAACGCTGGCGGCCCGGCGAAGCCGGTTCCGCGGCGTTCTCGATCAACTGCCCGTTTTCGAAAGTGAGTTTGTTGTGAACAGTTCTACCCTCATCGCACCGCCCGCCCTGGTCCGCCGCGCCGAACAGCAGGACACCAAGGCCATCCAGGCGCTCGACAGCGCGCACTACATCCACCCGTTCACCGACCACGGTGACCTGGCCACGCGCGGCTCGCGCGTGATGACCCACGCCGACAACATCTACGTCTGGGATTCCGAAGGCAAGAAGGTGCTGGACGCGATGAGCGGCCTCTGGTGCGTCAACGCCGGCTACGGCCGCAAGGAGCTGGCCGATGCGGCGTACCAGCAGATGATGACGCTGCCGTTCTACAACAGCTTCTTCCAGACCACCAACGTGCCGGCGGTGCAGCTGGCCACCAAGCTGGCCTCGCTCGCGCCCAAGGTCGGCGACCGCACGTTCAACCATGTGTTCTTCAGCAGCAGCGGCAGCGAGAGCAACGACACCAACGTGCGCATGGCGCGCCGCTACTGGGACCTGATGGGCCAGCCGCAGCGCAAGGTCATCATCAGCCGGAACAACGCGTATCACGGCTCGACCATGGCCGGCGCCTCGCTCGGCGGCATGAGCGGCATGCATGCGCAAGGCGACCTGCCGATCCCCAACATCACCCACATCGAGCAGCCGCACTACTGGGAAAACGGCCACGGCGGCGAGAGCAAGGCCGACTTCGGCCTGCGCGCGGCGCGCTGGCTGGAAGAGAAGATTCTGGCCATCGGCCCCGACAAGGTGGCCGCCTTCATCGGCGAGCCGGTGCAGGGCGCGGGCGGCGTGATCATCCCGCCCGAGACCTACTGGCCCGAGATCCAGCGCATCGTCGACAAGTACGGCATCCTGCTGATCGCCGACGAGGTGATCTGCGCCTTCGGCCGCCTGGGCCACTGGTTCGCCTACGAGAAGTTCGGCATGAAGCCCGACCTGGTGACCTTCGCCAAGGGCGTGACCAGCGGCTACATCCCGCTGGGCGGCGTGATGGTGGGCAACCGCGTGGCCGAGGTGCTGATCGAAAAGGGCGGCGAGTTCAACCACGGCTACACCTACAGCGGCCACCCGGTGGCCTGTGCGGTGGCGCTGGCCAACCTGGAGCTGATGGAGCGCGAGGGCATGGTCGAGCGGGTGAAGAACGACACCGGCCCGTACCTGGCCGAGCGCTTTGCCGAACTCAAGAGCCACCCGCTGGTGGGCGAGGCCGAGACCTGCGGTTTTGTCGCCGGCCTGGTGCTGGTCAAGGACAAGGTCAAACGCACCATGTTCGATCCCGACCTGTCGGTGGGCATGATCTGCCGTGGCCATTGCTTCAAGAACGGTCTGATCATGCGCGCCGTGGGTGACCGCATGATCATCGCGCCGCCGCTGGTCATGACCCGGGCGCAGATCGACGAAATGGTGGACCTGATCCGCCTGTGCCTGGACGCGACGCTGGCCGATCTGCGTTCGCAGGGCCTGCTGGGATGAGCCTGTTTGCCCGTTTGTTTGTTACAGTAAAACATGCCCCACATTGGGGATAAATCTGGTCTGCTAATTGCTTGTGGTCGTTGCAAGCTGCATAGCAGGGTGTCTGTGCATCAACCGTTGGGATAACCCCCTCATTCCTGGAGCGATCCTCACCATGAAGAAGCAAGTTCTGGCCTTGGCCATTTCGGCAATCCTGCTGGCCGCCTGTGGCAAAAAGGAAGAGGCGCCTGCGGCCCCAGCCGCGCCGGTCGCTGCTGCCCCCGCACCTGCGGCCGAACCGGCCAAGCCGGCCGGTCCGAAGTTCGATGACGAGAAGGTCCTGAACGTCTACAACTGGCCCGACTACGTGCCCGAAGGCATGGTCGCCGCGTTCGAGAAAGAGACCGGCATCAAGGTCAACTACGACACCTTTGAAACCAACGAGGCGCTGCACGCCAAGCTGGTGGCCGGCAACACCGGTTACGACATCGTCGTGCCCGGCACCGTTTTCGCCAAAGGCCAGATCGAAGGCGGTCTGCTGCAGGAGCTGAAGAAGGACCAGATGCCCAATCTGGCCAACCTGGACCCGGCCATCATGCAGGTCCTGACCAAGGCCGACCCGGGCAACAAGCACCTGGTGCCGTGGGCCTGGGGCTTCACCACCGTGGGCATCAACAAGACCAAGGCCGAGAAGGCACTGGGCGGCATGGCCATGCCGGAAAACGCCTGGGATCTGGTCTTCAAGCCTGAATACACCAGCAAGCTCAAGGCCTGCGGCATCGCCTACCTGGATTCGCCCACCGAAATCCTGCCGGTCGCGCTGCACTACATCGGCAAGGACGCCTACTCCAACGACCCGGCCGACTACAAGGCCGCGACCGAGATGCTGGCCAAGGTCCGCAAGGACGTGCGCGTGTTCAGCTCGACCATGATCGACGACATCGCCGGCGGCAAGGCCTGCGTGGCCATCGGCTGGTCTGGTGACATCAACCAGGCCGCCAGCCGCGCCAAGGAAAACGGTTCCAAGGACGTGATCGAAGCGCTGCTGCCGACCACCGGTGCCCTGCTGTTCGCCGACACCATGGCCGTCACCAAGGACGCCAAGCACCCGAACAACGCCGCCGCCTTTATCGACTTCTACCTGCGCCCCGAAAACGCCGCCGCCATGGCCAACACCATGGGCTACCCCACCGGCAACAAGGCCGGCGTGGCCCAGGTCAAGCCCGAGATCTCCGGCAACAAGACCATATTTGTCGAAGCCGACTACTTCGCCAAGATGATCCCGCCCAGCAGCTTCACCAACGAAGCGCGTGAAGCCATGTCCAACGCTTACAACAGCTTCAAGAAGGGCAAGTAAGCGCCTTCGGACGCGTTCGCCCAGCAGCGAGACGTGAACCGGGCTGTTCGTACCCTGCGTATGGACAGCCCTTTTTGTTTCTGACAACCAAACCACACGAGGGGTCACCATGGCAGCAGCCGGTACGCAAGAGGGCTATCTGGTCACGGAAAAACTGGTCAAGCGCTTCGACGAGGCGGTGGCCGTCGACGAGGTCTCGCTGTCCATCGGCAAGGGCGAGATCTTCGCCCTGCTGGGAAGCTCGGGCTGCGGCAAGTCGACGCTGCTGCGCATGCTGGCCGGCTTCGAGACCCCGACCAGGGGCCGCATCCTGCTGGGTGGCCAGGACGTGGCGGGCATGCCGCCCTACGAGCGGCCGGTGAACATGATGTTCCAGAGCTACGCGCTGTTTCCGCACCTGAACATCTGGGAGAACGTCGCCTTCGGCCTGAAGCGCGAGGGACTGTCCAAGGAAGAGGTGACCAGGCGCACCGACGAGATGCTGGGCCTGGTGCAGCTCACGCCGTACTCCAAGCGCAAGCCCCACCAGCTCTCGGGCGGTCAGCAGCAGCGCGTGGCCCTGGCGCGCAGCCTGGCCAAGAAGCCCAAGCTGCTGCTGCTGGACGAGCCGCTGGGTGCGCTGGACAAGAAGCTGCGAGAGCAGACCCAGTTCGAACTGGTGAACATCATCGAGAAGGTGGGCGTGACCGTGGTGATGGTCACGCACGACCAGGAAGAGGCCATGACCATGGCCAGCCGCATCGCCATCATGAGCAAGGGGCGCGTGCTGCAGGTGGGCACGCCCAAGCAGATCTACGAGTACCCGGGCAACCGCTTCGTCGCCGACTTCATCGGCAACGTCAACCTGTTCGACGGCAAGCTGACACTGGACGAGCCCGACCGCTGTGCGGTGGCGACGGCGATCGGCGAGGTCCATGTCGGCCACGGCATCAGCGGCGCGGTGGACATGCCGGTCGGTGTGGCCGTGCGGCCCGAGAAGATCGAGATTTCCAAGGAAAAGCCGGCGCACGTGGACCACAACCTGTTCGCCGGCCGGGTCAAGGAAATCGGCTACTTCGGCTCCTACAACACCTACATCGTGGTCACGCCGCAGGGCACCAAGGTCAAGATCACCGAGCCCAACGGCTCGCGCCACGAGCTGCTGGACATCACCTGGGAAGACGATGTGTTCTTCTGGTGGGACGACCTGGACGCTGTCGTCCTGCGCGACTGAACCCGAACGAGGAGCACCACCATGGCTTCATCCTCCCTTCCGGTTCCAGGCAAGCGCTTCGTCATCGGCGTGCCCTATGTCTGGCTGACCGTCTTCTTCCTGCTGCCCTTCCTGATCCTGCTGTACATCAGCTTTGTCGATCAGGGCGAGAGCATCAACCCCTTCAAGCCCATCTGGGACCCGGTGACGGGCATCCTGAGCCTGAAGTACGAAAACTACTGGACCATCTTCCGCGACGGCGAGGCGGGCGAGCTGTTCAAGACCATCTACATCGAGGCCTACCTGCGCTCGATCTGGTACGCGCTGCTCACAGCCCTGCTGTGCCTGCTCATCGGTTACCCGTTCGCCTACTTCATCGCCCGTTCGTCGGCCTCGGTGCGGCCGGCGCTGCTGATGATGGTGATGCTACCGTTCTGGACCTCGTTCCTGCTGCGCGTCTATGCCTGGAAGGGCATCCTGGCGGACCAGGGGGTCATCAACCAGTTGCTGATGGGGCTGGGCATCACCAGCGAACCGATCCAGATGCTCTACACCAACGTCTCGATGCTGGTGGGCATGACCTACGTCTACCTGCCCTTCATGATCCTGCCGCTCTACGCCAACCTGGTGAAGATGGACTTCCGCCTGCTCGAAGCGGCGTATGACCTGGGCACTTCACCGTTCAAGGCCTTCTGGCTGGTGACGGTGCCGCTGTCCAAGGCCGGCATCATTGCCGGCTTCATGCTGGTCTTCATCCCGGCGGTGGGCGAGTTCGTGATCCCCTCGCTGCTGGGTGGCCCCGAGAACATCATGATCGGCCGCGTGGTCTGGGACGAGATGTTCACCAGCAACAACTGGCCGCGCGCTTCGGCCCTGGCCGTGGTGATGATCGCGCTGATCATCGTGCCGCTGGCGATCTACTACCACTACACCGCCGAGGAGACCAAGTGATGAAAGCCCTCCTCGAAAAACACTTCGGCAAGGCCTGGATGGCGCTGGTCTATCTGTTCCTGTACCTGCCGCTGTTCTTCATGATCGTGTTCAGCTTCAACAGCACCCGGCAGGACGCCAACTTCACCGGCTTCTCGCTGCGCTGGTACGAAGCGCTGACCAAGGACACCAAGATCGTCGAAGGCTTCTGGCTGTCGGTGAAGGTGGCGGCGGTCACGGGCGTGCTCTCGGCCATCCTGGGCACCTTCGCGGCCTTCGTGCTCGTGCGCTACCGCAAGTTCCTGGGCCGCACGGTCTTCTCGGGCATGGTCAACGCCCCGCTGGTGATGCCCGAGGTGGTGATCGGCCTGTCGCTGCTGCTGCTGATGGTGGGCGCGCAGAACGCCTTTGGCTGGCCCGAGCGCGGCATGCTGACCATCATCCTGGGCCACACGCTGCTGGGCATGGCCTACGGCATGGTGGTGATCCAGAGCCGGCTGATGGAGATGAACCGCAGCATCGAGGAAGCCGCGATGGACCTGGGCGCGCGGCCGCACGAGGTGTTCTTCCTGATCACGCTGCCCAACATCTTCCAGGGCATCCTGGCGGCCTTCCTGCTGTCGTTCACGCTCTCGTTCGACGACGTGGTGATCTCCGAATTCCTCTCCGGCCCCGGCGTCTCGACGCTGCCGCAGGTGATCTTCGGCTACGCCCGCCGCGGCATCAACCCGACCATCTACGCGGCCGCCACGCTGCTGATCACCACGGTGACGCTGGTGATCGTGGGTTACTCGATCTGGGTGGCGCGCCAGACGCGCAAGCGCGAGCGCGAGATCCAGGCCGCCACGCGCGCCGAGCTGGCAGCACTGTCGGCGACCTGATCGCCATCCTGCGGCTCAGGCGTCCAGCCGGGCCAGCAGGGCCTGGAGCTTGGCCACCCGTGTGGGGGCCAGGCTCTGGCAGGCCCAGGCCACCTGGCCCTGCAGGCGGGCCCGGGTCGGCGGGTCCACCGGACCCGACAGGGCGGTGCGGTGCAGGGCAGCGCGCAGGCGGTCGTAGTCTTCGCGCGGCAGGTTGGGCCGCTGATTGACCACCAGCCCGGTGATGCGCTGTTGCTGGTGCGCGCGCATCTGCCGCTGCTTGGCGGCGTTCAGCACAAATCCCTCGTCGGCCGCAATGGCCTGGACCCAGGCCTGCAGTGCGCGGGCTTCGCGGTACAGGCTTTGCGGCCCCGAGAACACCAGATCGTCGGCGTAGCGCGCATAGCGTGCGCCGAAGCGCCGGGCCAGTCCGTCCAGCCGCAGGTCCAGGCCGAAGGCGCACAGGTTGGCCAGCGCCGGCGAGGTCGGCGCGCCTTGCGGCAGGTGCGGACGCGCCAGGCGCTTGAGCGCCATGGCGTTCATGGGCGAGGCCTCCTGCAGGCGCTCCCTCACCATGGCCGGGGTGGTGGTCGTGCACAGGCGCGTGAGCATCTGCGCCACCGGCTCCGGGTAGCCCCAGCAGCGCCAGAAGGCGCGGATGCGCGGCGCACCGATGCTGGGAAAGAAGTCCCGCAAGTCGAAGCGGATCACGCAGGCCTGGCCGGCATGCACCTGCGCGAAGCTGTGCACGTTGCGCCCGCGGACGAAGCCGTGTGCGGCCTCGTGGACGGGGATCTGGGTCAGCCAGCCGTCCAGCAATCGCCGTTGCGCCTGTCGCAGGTCGTGACGTGGCACCTCCAGCAGTCGCAGGCCGCCGCTGCGCTTGGGCAGCAGGCGGTGGCGGTAGTGCGGCGCGATGCGCCGGTGTGGCCGGTCGAGGTCTTTGCGCCAGTCCTGCGACGGGTGTGTCAGCCAGTGCAGCCGCTGCGGTTCGAGGCCCAGCCAGGCGGCCCAGGCGTCTTCGGTCGGCAGGTCCGGGCGGGCGACAGGGGGCAGGCCCATGGCCGCTTGTGCAGTCTGTGCCGGTCGCAGCAGCCAGTGCCGCACGCGCCAGGCCGAGGGAGGGAGGTCGCCCGGCAACCCGGCGATGGCTGGCGCCGGGAGCGGGTCCGCCGTCTCCGCGCCGTCTTCATCGTCGTCATCGTCCAGCTCGTCTCCGCTCCAGTCGAGGCGTTCGGCCGGGAACTGCGCCAGGCTGTCCAGGGTGTCGATCGGGCCGTGGCGCTGCCAGCGCTGGGCGACCGCCTCGGCCAAGCCAACCAGCCAGCGCGGAGGCTCACCCTCGCAGGCCAGGCAGATGCAGGCCCGGGCCAGCAGGGCGGCCGCCGTGGACCCACCCGGTTGCGCCCGGTCGGCCAGCATCGCGTGGGCCAGTCCGATCGAGAGTCCCAGGCGGTGGTGGCGGGAGGTCATGCGGGGTGTGCAGAAGGAGGGTGGCCCTGGTGCGTCAACCAGCCGGTCGGGTGCGATCTGGCCTGCGCCGGCGGCGCAGACGCGATCACGCGCCGTGTGTGCCAACCATCCAATGTCGCCATGGGGATTCCCCACAGCCCGAAACCCCTCAGGCTTTCGAGAGCGCTTGGCGCACCAGGGCCGCGGCCATTGTGGCAGACGGTATTCAGGGCACCGCCAGCGCCCTCGGTTAAGCTGCCGGCTTTTCGCCCTCGCCCACAGACACCCCGCCCGCGCGCCGTTCATGACCCCCCGCCATACCCGGCTCTGGCTGCTGGGTCTCTTCCTCGTGCACGCCGCGGTCCACCTCGCGGGCTTCCAGTCGGTCTGGCTTGACTCGGACCAGCTGGTGATCGCCGACCAGGCGTCGTGGATGGCGCGTGGCGAGTTCCACGAACCCTTTTTCTTCGGCCAGTCCTACCTGCTGCCGTTCGAGTCGTACCTCGCGGTGCCGCTGATCTGGCTCGGGGTCTGGCCAATCGCCGCGGTCAAGGCGGTGGCGGCGGCCAGCCTGTACCTGCCCTTTGTCTGGGCGGCCTGGGTACTGGCCGAGGAACGGCCCTGGGCGGCGCTGGGTGTGGCGGTGCTGTTCATGGGACTGCATCCGGAATACATGCTGAGCGCCGGTATGCCGCGTGGCTTCATCGCGGGCACCGCGCTGGCCTGGCTGGGGCTGTGGGTGATGCTTCGCCGCGAAGGTCTGCCGTCGGCCGGCACGGTCGCGATCGCGGCCGGCGTGGGCTTCTGCACCGGCTCTTACATGAGCATCGCGCTGATGCTGCCGGTGCTGATCTGGCTGCCGACTCGGCGCCAGCGCGGGCTGGCGGGCCTGGGGCTGCTGTTGGGTTTTGCGCTGTTCAAGGCCGTTGGGCTGTTCTACAAGTTGCACCCCGAGTACATCGTCCATCTCTTCCCGCGCCTGTTCTTCAAGCCCGGCTACCTGGTGCACAACATCGGCGTGCCCGAGATCCGTGCCGCGGTGTTCCACCTCACCGCTCTGACCGCGGTGGTCTGTGCTCTGGTGTTGCTGCCGGGTTCGCGCCCCTGGCGCCGGCGCGATGCGCTGCCCTGGATACTGTGCCTGGGGGCGGTCGCGGTCGCGATCGTGCTGATGGTGGGCAACAACAAGATCGTCGAGTTCAACAGCAAGTCGCCGTTCTTCTCGGTCTACCGGATGATGCTGCCGCTGCCGTTTCTGGGTCTGCTGCTGCTGGGGCGCAGGGTGTCGACGGCGCAGGCACCGGCACCGGTCGGTGGTTCTGGCACGGCCGCACAACGGTTTGGCCTGGCCGGTCTGCTGGCGGTCTCCGTGCTGACGGGGGTGCAGCTGTACCGCCTGATGCACGTGGCGCCGCACATGGCCGGCTTGCCCTCGACCGTGCCCCCGATCACCTTCGAATGGCTGCAAGCCAATTGCGACGAAATCGGCGGCTGGTGGCGCGAGTCGAAGGAGCCGTACTTCGTGCTCGAAGGCCGCAACGACGCGCTGGCCTATGGCTGTCACGGCCAGTACGGCGTGCCGGTGCTGCAGACCGACCACGAGCGGCGGACCTGGCTGAAAGAGCGCTTCGCACGAGGCGTTCCACACTGAGTCCACTCGGCCCGCCAGGTGGGCCAAAGTGGACGCAACATTGGGCGGGAAGTTGCCGTAGCATGGTGCCACTTCAATGTGGAGACCCGTGCCCATGTCCGACACCACCACCCCCAGTTTCGACGGCCGCGCCGTCATCAATGGTGAACGCGTCGCCGCCCGCGACGGCCAGACCTTCGACTGCATTTCGCCCGTCGACGGCCGCCTGCTGACCCAGGTCGCGCGCTGCGGCCAGAGCGACATCGACGCCGCCGTGGCCGCAGCCCGCGCGGCGTTTGAAGACCGCCGCTGGGCCGGCAGAGCGCCGGCCGCTCGCAAGCGCGTGATGATCAAGTTCGCCGAGCTGATCCAGGCCAATGGCGACCTGCTGGCGCTGACCGAGTCGCTGGACATGGGCAAGCCGGTCAAGTACGCCAAGGGTGTGGACGTGAACAGCGCGGCCAACTGCGTGCGCTGGTACGGCGAGGCGGTGGACAAGGTCTACGACGAGATCGCGCCCACGCCCGACACGGCGTTGGCCCTGATCACCCGCGAGCCGGTGGGCGTGGTCGGCGTGATCGTGCCCTGGAACTACCCGATGATCATGGCCGCGTGGAAGATCGCGCCGGCCCTGGCGGCCGGCAATTCGGTGGTCTTGAAACCGTCCGAGAAAAGCCCGCTCACCGCGCTCAAGCTGGCCGAGCTGGCGCTGGAAGCCGGCATCCCGGCGGGTGTGTTCAACGTCGTGCCCGGTTACGGACCCGAGGCCGGTTCGCCGCTGGCCCTGCACATGGACGTGGACTGCATTGCCTTCACCGGCAGCACCCGCGTGGGCAAGCAGATCCACGTGATGGCCGGGCAAAGCAACCTCAAGCGCGCCTGGACAGAACTCGGCGGCAAGTCGCCCAACATCGTGTTCGCCGACTGCCCCGACCTGGACAAGGCGGTCGAGGCCTCGGTGGGCAGCATCTTCTTCAACCAGGGCGAGAGCTGCAACGCGCCTTCGCGCCTGTTCGTTGAAGCCTCGATCAAGGACGCCTTCCTGGAGAAGGCGCTCAAGCTGGTGCCGCAGTACCAGCCGGCCAACCCGCTGGACAAGAACACCGTGATGGGCGCGATCGTCGACCAGGTGCAGCTGGACAACGTGATGCGCTACATCGGCCTGGGCCAGAGCGAAGGCGCCAAGCTGCTGGCCGGCGGCGAGCGCGTGGCCCCGGTCGCTGGCGGCTGCTACGTGCAGCCCACCATCTTCGACGGCGTGACCAACAGCATGACCATCGCGCGCGAGGAGATCTTCGGCCCGGTGCTGTCGGTGCTCTCGTTCACCGACGCCGCCGACGTGGTCAAGCAGGCCAACGCCAACATCTACGGCCTGCAGGCCGCCGTGTGGACGCGCGACATCAACAAGGCGCATGGCGTGGCGCGCGCGCTGCGCGCCGGCACCGTGCACGTCAACTCGTACGACGAGGACGACATCACCGTGCCCTTCGGTGGCTTCAAGCAGAGCGGGGTGGGGCGCGACAAGTCGCTGCACGCGTTCGACAAGTACACCGAGTGCAAGACGACCTGGATACGAATCGATTCCCCGCTGTAAGCGGGGAATCGCCCCCCCGCGCCGCTTCGCGTCACCCCCCAGAGGGGGGCGGCACTGGCGGCCCGGCAAAGCCGGTTCCGCGGCGTGCGCTGGACAAAGCCCTTCTCGCCAACACTTCAGGAGACCCCCATGAACGCCATGAATGACATCAAGACCGACCACACCAACGCCGCCTGGCACGCGCGCCGGCAGGCGGCCACGCCGCGCGGCGTGGGCGTGATGGGGGACTTTTTCATCGAGCGCGCGAAGAACGCCGAGTTCTGGGACATCGAGGGGCGGCGCTTCATCGATTTCGCGGGCGGCATCGCGGTGCTCAACACCGGTCACGTGCACCCCAAGGTGCAGGCGGCGATCGCCGCGCAGCTGCAGCGCTTCACGCACAGCTGCTACCAGGTGGTGCCGTACACCGAATACGTGCAGCTCGCGGAGCGCATCAACGCCATCGTGCCGATCGAAGGGCCGGCCAAGACGGCTTTCTTCTCGACCGGCGCCGAAGCGGTGGAGAACGCGATCAAGATCGCGCGCTCGTCGACAGGCCGCAGCGGTGTCATCGCTTTTGGCGCCGCCTTCCACGGTCGCAGCCTGTTCGCAGTGGCCATGACCGGCAAGGTCCAGCCCTACAAGGCCGGCTTCGGCCCGTTCCCGCCCGAGATCTACCACGTGCCCTTCCCGTGCCACTGCGCCTCGCTGGACGAGACCAAGAAGGCGATGGAGCAGCTGTTCAAGTGCGACATCGATCCCTCGCGCGTGGCGGCCATCATCTTCGAGCCGGTGCAGGGCGAAGGCGGCTTCAACCCGATCCAGAAGGAGGCGGTGCTGTGGCTGCGCGCGCTGTGCGACCAGCACGGCATCCTGCTGATCGCCGACGAGGTGCAGACCGGCTTCGCGCGCACCGGCAAGATGTTCGCGATGGAGCACTACGGCGCCAAGCCGGACCTGATCACCATGGCCAAGAGCATGGCCGGCGGCACCACGCTGTCGGCCGTCTCGGGGCGGCAAGCGGTGATGGACGGACCGTCGCCCGGTGGCCTGGGCGGCACCTACGCGGGCAACCCGCTGGCCATCGCGGCGTCGCACGCGGTGCTGGACGTGATGCAGGAAGAAAAGCTGCCCGAGCGCGCGCAGATCCTCGGCGACCGGCTGGTCGCGCACCTCAAGGCCCACCAGGCCAAGCAGCCGCGTTTCGGCGACGTGCGCGGCTTGGGCGCGATGGTGGCGGCCGAGTTCGTGGACGCGGCCGGCGCGCCAGACGCGGACACCACCAAGAAGATCCAGGCAGCGGCCCTGAAGCGTGGTCTGCTGCTGCTGACCTGCGGCGTGTATGGCAACGTGATCCGTTTCCTGTTCCCGCTGACCATCGAGGACAGCGTGTTTGCCGAAGCGCTGGGCGTGCTCGACGCCGCGCTGGCCGAGGTGCTGGCTTGACGCTGGAGCACCGCGTGGCGACCCTGCGGGAGCAGGGCATCCACTCGGTGATGGCCACATTCACCGACCTGCACGGCGTGCCCAAGGGCAAGCTGGTGCCGCTGGAAGGCCTGCCCGATGCGGTGGCCACCGGCGCGGGTTTCGCGGGCCCGAGCATCTGGGGCACCGGCCTGCCGCGCATGGGCGCACGCAGCGAGTACCACGGCCGTGTGGTGCCCGAGTCGCTGCGGCCGCTGCCCTGGCTGCCCGGCGTGGCGCACGCGGTGTGCGACGGTTTTGCGGGCGGCCAGCCGCTGGAGACCTGCTCGCGGCAGTTGCTGCAGCGCCAGCTCGCCCGGTTGCGCCAGCGCGGCTGGAGCTTCCATGTCGGCATCGAGCCCGAGTTCTTTCTGTTGAGGCGCGGTGAAGACGGCCGCTGGGGCGTGGCCGACGGCGAGGACCGGCTGGGCAAGCCGTCCTACGACCTCAAGGCCATCGTGCGCAACCACGGCTTCCTCGACGACATGCGCCGGCACCTCACCGCCCTGGGCTTCGCGCTGCAGCAGACGGACCACGAGGACGCGACCGGCCAGTACGAGATCAACTACCGGTACGACGACGCGCTGGCCGCGGCCGACCGCTACCAGCTGTTCAAGCTGACCGCGCACGCGGTCGCCGACCAGCACGGCATGGTGTTCTCGTGCATGCCCAAGCCGCTGGCGGGTGCGCCGGGCAGCGGCCTGCATTTCCACCTCAGCCTGACCGACGAGCTGGGTTGTCCCGTGATGGCCGATGCGGATGGCCCGATGGGCCTGAGCACGACCGGGCTGCAGTTCGCCGCCGGCCTGCTCGAACACGGCGACGCGCTCGCGGCCCTGTGTGCGCCCACGGTCAACAGCTACAAGCGCCTGGCGGTCAGCGAGAGCGCGTCGGGCACCACCTGGTCGCCGGTGTGGAAGGCGGCGGGCGAGAACAACCGCACCTGCCTCGTGCGCACCGTGGCCGGTCGCGTCGAGTGGCGCCTGCCCGACCCGTCGTGCAATGTCTATGTGGCGCTGGCCGCGACGCTGGCGGCGGGGCTGGACGGCATCGACCGCGAACTGCCCGCGCCGGTCGTGTGCGACGAGGACCTGTACCAGCGGCACGCGGCCGGCGAACCCATGCCGGCGCGCCTGCCGCGCGACCTGCACGCCGCCTGCGCCGCGCTGCGGTCCGACGCCATCCTGCGCGACGACGTGGGCGTGGCCTTCTGCGACCAGTTTCTCGCGCTCAAGCGGGCCGAGTGGGACGCGTACGCGCAGCAGGTCAGCGACTGGGAACTGGAGCGCTACGCGGACGGGTTCTGAGGCCGCTCAGGCCGAGACTGCTCAGGTCTTGTACGACGGATCGCTGCGGTCGAGCTTGCGCAGCAGTGCCGGCCAGGCGATGTTGGCGCCCATGCCCGCGGTCGCGATCTTCATCACCTCGGCCATGCCCGCCAGGATGCGTGGGTCTACCTGGGTGAGCTCGCCACCGCCCGCCTGCGCGTCGATCTGGATGCGGCAGGTGTTTTCGAAGGTGTACATCGAGAGGAAGGCGTCGGCAATCGAGCCGCCCACGGTCAGCAGGCCGTGGTTGCGCAGCACCAGGAAGTTCGCCGTGCCCAGATCGGCCTGCAGGCGCGGCTTCTCGTCGGGACGGAAGGCCACGCCTTCGTAGCCGTGGTAAGCCAGCGAGGCCAGCACGAAGGTGCTCTGCTGGCTGATCGGCAGGATGCCGGCCTTCTGCGCGCTGACCGCCACGCCCGCGCGGGTGTGGGTGTGCAGCACGCACTGCACCTCGGGCCGCGCTTCGTGCACCGCGCTGTGGATCACGAAGCCGGCCGGGTTGACCGGGAAGGGCGAGTCGATCAGCTTGTTGCACTGCATGTCGACCTTGACCAGGCTGGACGCCGTGATCTCGTCGAACATCAGGCCGTAGGGGTTGATCAGGAAGTGGTGTTCACCGCCGGTGACGCTGTCGGGCAGCTTGGCGCTGATGTGCGTGAACACAAGGTCGGACCAGCCATAGGCGGCCACGAGCCGGTAGCAGGCCGCGAGGTCGCAGCGGATCTGCCACTCCTCGGCGCTGACCGCGTCCTTGAGCGAAGGGATGTTGAGCATGCCGTGTCTCCGCGCCGCGTCGGGATGCGCGGCTGAGCCGACATGGTCGCGCGGTGAGGGCATGCGGCCTGTCGCAGGACGGACAAGCCATGTTTCCGGAGCAAAGGGCCTTGATCCAGCAATCACGGCGGAACCGGCTCCGCCGGGCCGCTCGTGATGCCCCCCTGGGGGGGGGGTGACGCCGCAGGCGGCGCGGGGGGCTTCTTACTTCTTCATGCTGCAGGTGTTGAAGCCCAGCATCGCGTAAGGCGGGCACCAGCCCATCAGGCCGGTGGCCAGCGGCACGATGCCGATGTAACCCCAGACGCCGACAGTGCCGGTGGCGGCGGCGGCGATCAGGGCGAGGCCGGCGACGATGCGCAGGGTGCGGTCAATGCCGCCAACGTTCTTGGTCATGTGAATGCTCCGGTGAGTGAAAGGGTGGGTGCAGGCGTATTGAAGCCGCACGCGACCGATCGGTCTGTGACCGCGGTCACATAGCACCGGAGGGTGGTCAGCCGGCCTGGCCGGCGGCGATGGCGCGCAGGCCGGCGCTGTCGCGGATGGTGATGCTCTCGCGCGAGAGCTCGACGAGGCCGTCGCGCTCGAAGCGATGCAGCAGGCGCGTCACGATCTCTCGCACCGTGCCCAACTCGTCGGCCAGCGCCTGGTGGGTGGTCTTGAGCTGCTGGCCGTGGCCGAGCAGGGCGCTGGCCAGGCGGCTGTCCAGCCGCTGGAAGGCGATCGCCTCGATCAGGGCCGTGAGGTCGGCCATGCGCGCGGCGAACAGACCCAGCACATAGCGCCGGAACTCCGGGTCGGCCAGAGCCGTCTCGAACGCCGGCGGCGTCAGCAGGCACAGCGTGGTGTCGGTGGTGGCGACGCCGTGGGCGGTCATCGGCTGGTGGGCGAACAGGCTGGCCGACGAGACCAGGCACATCTCGCCCGGGGACACGCGGTACAGCTCCAGTTCCCGACCGTTGGCGGCACTGCGCGAGACCCGCACTTCGCCATGGAGCACCAGCGGAAAACCCTGGCAGGGGTCGTTCTCGCGGAACAGCTGCGTGCCGGCGGGCACGGTCATGGGGGTCAGCTGCGTCACCGGCGCCGGCAACGCCGCCATCGCCGGGTACAGCGTCAGCAGGTCGGTCGGGGCGGGCTGGGACATGCGGCGCATTGTAGGCGCGGGCTTGCGGCGGTGCCCGGATGCGAACGGGAAGCCAAAGTTCGTTCGATTTTTTTGAATGGAGGCTTCAAGCCTTTTTGATCTGCCCGCTGGCGGTGATCCCTACACTGCCGCCATGTCTCAAGCCATTGTCACCCGCTATCACCCGCTGGCCCGTGCCCTGCACTGGGTGCTGGCGCTGGCCATCGTCGGCAACTTCATCCTCGGCGTCTACATGTCGGATCTGCCGTTCTCACCCGCCCGCCTGCAGTACTACAGCTGGCACAAATGGGCTGGGGTGTTGGTGCTCGCTTTCTCCGCAGTCCGCCTGGTGACTCGCCTGCTGGCACCGCCGCCGGCCCTGCCGCTGAACATCGAAGCCGCCATGCCCGGCTGGCAGAAGATGGCGCACCACGCCACGCACATCGGTCTGTACGCGCTGTTCTTTGCCGTGCCGCTGACCGGCTGGGCTTTCAGTTCGGCCGCCGGTTTCCCCATCGTGCTGTTTGGCGTGCTGCCGCTGCCCGACTTTGTCCCCGTGAGCGAGTCGCTGGCCGACGTGCTCAAGGAAACCCACGAGATCACCGCCTTCGCGATGGCCGCCCTGGTGCTGCTGCACGTGGCCGGCGCCGTCAAGCACCAGGTCATCGACCGCGACGGCCTAATGTCCCGCATGGGCTTTGGCCGCTGATCCGATTTCAGGAGTCTTTTCATGAACACCCGTCTTCTTTCCCTGGCGCTGGTCGCTGCCAGTTTTTCGCCGCTGGCCGCGCAGGCGCAGCAGGCGCTCGTGCCCGCCCAGAGCGAAGTCGCCTTCACCAGCCGGCAGATGGGCGTGCCGGTGGAAGGCAAGTTCAAGAGCTTCAGCGCCCAGGTCGCGTTTGACCCGGCCAAGCTCGCGACCAGCAGCATTGCCTTCACGGTCGACACCGGCAGCGCCGACATCAGCCGCGAAGCCAACGCCGAGCTGCCCAAGGCGGTCTGGTTCAACGTCGCCCAGTTCCCCAAGGCCACCTTCACCTCCAGCAGCATCAAGAAGCTGGACGCCACCAAGTACGAAGTCGCCGGCAAGCTGGCGATCAAGGGCGTGAGCAGCGATGTGGTCGTGCCGGTGACGCTGGCGCAGAACGGCGCCACCACGGTCGCCAGCGGCGCCTTCCCGATCAAGCGCCTGTCCTTCCGCATCGGCGAGAAGGAGTGGGCCGACACCTCGATGGTCGCCGATGAGGTGCAGGTCAAGTTCAAGATCGCCCTGACCGGCGTGCCCAAGCTTTGAACGGGCTCCCCCTGCGCCGCTTCGCGTCTTCCCCCTGAGGGGGACGGCCCTGGTGGCCTGGCAAAGCCAGTTCCACGGGGCCCTTGATGTCAGTCACGCTCTCCGGAGCATTTGTTTCTTCCCCCTCCCAACCTCAATCCAGGAGTTCAACCATGCGCAAGTCCCTGTCCCTGCTGGCCGCGGCCGCCGTTCTGTCCACCGCTGGCGTCGCCCAGGCCGCCGATTACGCGATCGACCCGACCCACACCTTCGCCACCTTCGAAATCGGCCACTTCGGCGCCACCACCAACCGCGCCCGCTTCGACAAGAAGGAAGGCAAGATTTCCTTCGACAAGGCCGCCAAGACCGGCAAGGTCGAGATCAGCCTGGACATCGCTTCGGTGAACTCCGGCACCGCCATGTTCGACAAGCACCTGCAAAGCGCCGAGATCTTCGACGCTGCCAAGAACCCCAAGGCCACCTTCGTGTCCAGCAAGTTCGTCTTCAACGGTGACAAGGTCGCTTCCGTCGAAGGCAACCTGACCATCGCCGGCAAGACCCAGCCCGTGACCCTGAAGGCCAACCAGTTCGCCTGCTACGACAGCCCGATGGTCAAGCGCGAAGTCTGTGGCGGCGACTTCGAAGCCACCATCGACCGCACCGCCTTCGGCGTGAACTACGGTGTGGACTACGGTTTCCCGAAGAACGTTCGCCTGGTGATCCAGGTCGAAGCTGTGAAGCAGTAATCCTGCGCGGCGACCTCAGTCAAAGGCCCGCAGATGCGGGCCTTTTTCATGGTCGGGTGGCGTGTTCGAGTTGCTCTAAAAAGAATAGCGCGTGTTCCCGCTGTTCACCGCACATCTCGCGGCTCGGGGGCAGTGAGCCGCACACCGCCGGCCGCTGGGGCAGTCCGAACAGGCGGCAGCGAAGGGCCTCGTCCAGATGCGGGCAAGGCACACCCGCCGGTTTGCCGTTGGGAAGCCCCGGCATGGGACTGCTGATCGAAGGCGCGATGCAGCAGGCCGCGCAGCCGGGACGGCAGTCCACCGCGCTCAGTCCTGAAAGCGTCGCGCCGCCCAGAGGACCTGCTCGACCACCGCGCGCACGTTCTCGCGTGCGGGTTCGGCGGCCAGCTGGCCCTCAGGCGTGAAGGCCTCGCCGGCCTTGGACAGGGCGAACTGTTTCGGCGACACCCAGCATTGCAGGTTCATCAGCAGCGGCGCCAGGTGGCTCAGGCTGCGCAGGCCACCCAGCGCTCCGGGCGAAGCCGCGAGCATGCCGACCACCTTGCCGGCGAACGGCTTGGTGCCGCTGGACCAGGCCGGGTCGCCCTTGATGGGGCTGGAGACCCAGTCGATGGTGTTCTTCATCAGGCCGGTGTAGCTGCCGTTGTACTCGGGCGAGACCACTATCCAGGCCGGGTGGGCGAAGAAGATTTCCTTCAGGCGCACCACATCGCGCGGCGTGCCTTTGGCTTCGAGGTCGGCGTTGTACAGCGGCACATCGAAGTCGGCCAGCTCGATGTGCGTCACGGCGGCACCGGCCTCACGGCCCAGGCCCGCGGCGACGGTCGCCAGCTTGCGGTTGAAGGACTGGGCGCGTGTGCTGCCCGCGAAGACGAGGAGGGGGGTGGGGGTGCTCATGCGACCCATTGTGGCAGCGGGTGTCCGCAGGATTCCTGCGTGGGGGTTTCAGGGCCCGGACCGTTGCGCCGTTTCCAGCGCCAGCAGCAGGCTGGTGCGGTGCTCGCGTGCCACGACCCGCCAGTCTTCGCCGGTCAGTGCGCCTTCCATGGCCCAGAGCAGATTGAGGCTGGCGTTCTGTCCGGCCGCCTTGACGCGCAGCCAGGCACGGACCGAGCCCAGCTGTTCGAGGTCGGTGCGGCCGTGGATGCCGGCGGCGGCGAGCATGGCCAGCGATTTCGGGCCGAGGCCGGGGAGGTCGGACGGTGGGGACGGAGGCATGGGCAAGCGGTGCGGTGTCGCAGGGCGTGGCGCGATCTAGGACAATAACGGGTTCGCGCGGGCCGGGGCAGGCCCGCAGCCGCTGTTTCACGTGAAACAGTCCTTGCATTGTCGGGCCGGCCGGGATGGCTGGAGCCCTGGAGCGCTCTCACATGTTGTACCCACAGGAATTTGACGTCATCGTCGTCGGCGGTGGCCATGCCGGCACGGAAGCCGCGCTGGCCGCTGCGCGCATGGGCTGCGCCACGCTGCTGCTGACCCACAACATCGAGACGCTGGGCCAGATGAGCTGCAACCCCAGCATCGGCGGCATTGGCAAGGGCCACCTGGTGAAAGAGGTGGACGCGCTGGGTGGGGCGATGGCCCTGGCCACGGACGAGGGCGGCATCCAGTTCCGCATTCTCAACAGCAGCAAGGGCCCTGCCGTGCGCGCCACCCGCGCCCAGGCCGACCGAATCCTGTACAAGGCCGCGATCCGCCGCATGCTGGAAAACCAGCCCAACCTCTGGCTGTTCCAGCAGGCGGTGGACGACCTGATGGTGGAGGGCGATCGTGTGGTCGGCGCCGTGACGCAGGTCGGCATCCGCTTCCGCAGCCGCACCGTGGTGCTGACGGCCGGGACCTTCCTTGACGGCAAGATCCATGTTGGCCTGAACAACTATGCCGCCGGACGGGCGGGTGATCCGCCAGCGGTCAGCCTGTCGGCGCGCCTGAAAGAGCTTAAGTTGCCGCAGGGTCGCCTGAAAACCGGCACGCCGCCACGGCTGGACGGCCGGACCATCGACTATTCCAAGTGCCAGGAACAGCCCGGCGACGGCGTGCCCGGCGGCATGAACGCCGACCAGCCGGTGCCGGTGTTCAGCTTCATGGGCAGCACGGCGATGCACCCGCGGCAGGTGCCATGCTGGATCACCCACACGAACCTGCGCACGCACGAGATCATCCGCTCCGGCTTCGACCGCAGTCCCATGTTCACCGGCAAGATCGAGGGCGTGGGCCCGCGCTACTGCCCGAGCGTGGAAGACAAGATCAACCGCTTTGCCGACAAGGACAGCCACCAGATCTTCCTGGAGCCCGAGGGCCTGACCACCCACGAGGTCTACCCCAACGGCATCAGCACCAGCCTGCCGTTCGACATCCAGTACGCGCTGGTGCGGTCGATGCCCGGTCTGGAAAACGCCCACATCCTGCGCCCGGGTTACGCCATCGAATACGACTACTTCGACCCGCGTTCGCTCAGGAACAGCTTCGAGACCAAACAGGTCCAGGGGCTGTTCTTCGCCGGACAGATCAACGGCACCACCGGCTACGAAGAGGCGGCGGCCCAGGGCCTGTTCGCTGGGCTCAACGCCGCGTTGCAGTGCCAAGGCAAGGACGCCTGGCTGCCGCGCCGCGACGAGGCCTACCTGGGTGTGCTGGTCGATGACCTGGTGACGCAGGGCGTGACCGAGCCGTACCGCATGTTCACCAGCCGCGCCGAGTTCCGCCTGCAGCTGCGCGAAGACAACGCCGATATGCGCCTGACCGAGCAGGGCAGGGCGATGGGCCTGGTGGACGACGCCCGCTGGGATGCATTCAGCCGCAAGCGCGACGCTGTTTCACGTGAAACAGAGCGTCTGAAGTCCACCTGGGTCAATCCTCGCAACCTGCCGGCGGCCGAATCCGAGCGGGTGCTGGGCAAGGCCATCGAACACGAACACAACCTGTTCGACCTGCTGCGCCGGCCGGGCGTGGGCTACGCCGAGCTGATGGGCATGGACGGCGGCAAGTACCACCCGGAGCCGAAGCCGGATGACACCGACGCCCGTCCGGTGGTTTCACGTGGAACACTGGGCGAGCTGCACGACGCTGTGGTGGAGCAGGTGGAGATCGCCGCCAAATACTCGGGCTACATCGACCGGCAGAAGGGCGAGGTGGAGCGCGCCGCGCACTACGAGCACCTCAAGCTGCCAGCGGATCTGGACTATGCGCAGGTCACAGCCCTGTCGTTCGAGGCGCGGCAGAAGCTGGCCAAGCACCGCCCGGAAACTCTGGGTCAGGCCGCGCGCATCTCGGGCATCACCCCGGCCAGCATTTCGCTGCTGATGATTCACCTGAAGAAGGGTGGGTTCAAGGGTTTCGCGCGTCGCGAATCTGAAGCCGCATGAGCGCCGTGGACTTGAAGAAGGCGCTTGAAGCCGGGTTGCGCGATCTTGGCCTGAGCCTGTCCGGTGGGCAGGTCGATCAGCTGCTGGCCTACCAGGACCTGATCGCCAAGTGGAACAAGGTCTACAACCTGACGGCCGTGCGCGACCCGCAGGAAATGCTGACGCACCACCTGCTGGACAGCCTGGCCGCGATTCCGCCGCTGCTGCGCCAGACTGGCGGGGAATCTGTGAACTTGCTCGACGTCGGGTCAGGCGGCGGCCTGCCGGGCGTGGTGATCGCGATCACCTGCCCGCAGATCGAGGTGCACTGCGTGGACACGGTGCTCAAGAAGGCGACCTTCATCCAGCAGGTGGCGGCGACGGTGCGGTTGCCGAACCTGCGCGGAATTCATGCGCGAGTCGAATCCCTGAAAGCGGAAGAGGGCGGCTACGACGTGGTCTGCTCGCGGGCGTTTGCCTCGCTGGTGGACTTCACCACCTGGTCGCGATCGGCGCTGAAGCCGGGGGCGGTGTGGATGGCGATGAAGGGCAAGCACCCATCGGACGAGCTGTCTGCTCTGGCTTCCGATGTGGCGGTGTTTCACGTGGAACAGTTGAAGGTGCCGGGGCTGGATGCCGAGCGTTGCATCGTGTGGCTTCGGCCTGCGGTTTCTTGAGTTTGGTGCGTTTCACTCATTGACCTGGCGCCAGGCCGTTGGCGATGTGCGCGTTCTCCGGCCCACGCTCGCGGGCTGATGGACCTGTTCGCTGATATCCCTTCGTCAACGCCGGGCCTGTTTGCCATCGTTTGGGCAACCGCGAATGGGGCCTGCGCCCGCGCACATCGCCAACGGCCTGTGAGAAGCAATGCTGGTGTACCAACCGTTGGGGTGCCGGTGTTTCGCTGGAGGGGGTTGTGGCGTGTGGATGGGCGGCGGGACGATTCGCGGTTGCCACAGAGCGGGCGGACCAGCGCGTTGTTGACGGAGCAACGCAGGCATTCCAGCCCACAAGACCGCGAGCTGGACCAGAGCCCAGCCACACGCCGCAGCCCCCTCTGAAGTAGCGCAGGAAAGAAACCAGAGCCACAGAAGCAACAGATGAGCGAAAGCAGGCGCGCCCAAACCAACAAAGCCAGCCGAAGAAAAAGACCCCTCACGTAAACTCGACCGTTCCACCCGAGACAAGAGAAAGCCCACACCATGTTCGGCATCGCTGACTACGGCGCCTTCGTCGCCGCCATCATCCTGTTCCTCGCCATCCCCGGCCCCGGCAACCTCGCGCTCATCACCTCCACCAGCAAAGGCGGCATCAAGGGCGGGCTGGGTGCCACCTTCGGTGTCATCGCGGGCGACCAGGTCCTGATGTGGGCCGCCGTCGCCGGCGTCGCCACGCTGCTCGCCACCTACCCGGCCGCCTTCCACGCTGTCCAGTGGCTCGGCGCCGCCTACCTCGCCTGGCTCGGCTTCAAGATGCTCACCGCCAAACCCGGCGACGCACCTGTCCTCAACATCCGCCCGCGCCAATACTTCCAGCAGGCTTTCACCATCACCCTGCTCAACCCCAAGGCCATCGTCTTCTACATGGCCTTCTTCCCGCTGTTCGTCGACCCCGCCCGCCATCAGGGTCTGGTCACCTTCGGCGCCATGGCCGTCACCGTCGCCTTCCTCACCTTTCTCTATGGCCTGACCGCGGTACTGCTCACCCACTTCCTGGCCGAGCGCATGCGCGCCAACCCCAGGATCGGGCGCACGCTGGAAAAGCTGGCCGGCGTGTTCCTGATCGGCTTCGGCATCAAGCTGGCCCTCTCCAAATAAGCAACCGGGTTCGACCACATGGCCAAGATCTTTTGCGTCGCCAACCAGAAGGGCGGCGTCGGCAAGACCACCACCACCGTCAATCTCGCCGCCGGCCTGGCCAAGGTGGGGCAGCGTGTGCTCATGGTCGACCTCGACCCGCAGGGCAACGCGACCATGGGTTCGGGCGTGGACAAGCGCAGCATGGCGCTGTCGGTCTACGACGTGCTGCTGGAGTCGGCGACGGTGGCCGAGGCGGCGATCCGTTCCGAGAAATGCGGCTACTCCGTGCTCGGCGCCAACCGGGAACTGGCCGGTGCCGAGGTCGAGCTGGTCGAACTGGAGCGGCGCGACAAGCGCCTGAAGGCGGCTCTGGCCGCGGTCGACGCCGACTACGACTTCATCCTGATCGACTGCCCTCCGTCCCTCTCCATGCTCACGCTCAACGGCCTGTGCTCGGCGCACGGCGTGATCGTGCCCATGCAGTGCGAGTACTTCGCGCTCGAAGGCCTGACCGATCTGGTCAACACCATCAAGCAGGTGCACGCCAACCTCAACCCGGACCTGCAGATCATCGGCCTGCTGCGCGTCATGTTCGACCCGCGCATCACCCTGCAGCAGCAGGTCAGCGACCAGCTCAAGGCCCACTTCGGCGACAAGGTGTTCGACACCGTGATCCCGCGCAACGTGCGCCTGGCCGAGGCGCCGAGTTACGGTCTGCCGGGCGTCGTGTTCGACCCGTCGGCGCGCGGCAGCCAGGCCTTCGTGGCCTTCGCCACCGAGATGGTGGACCGCATCCATTCGATGTGAGCGCCGGCTTCTGTGGAATGGCTGATGAAACCTGAGAATGTATTGATCCTGCCGGGCTGGCAGAACAGCGGTCCCGAGCACTGGCAAAGCCGCTGGGAAGCCCAACACGGCTTTCGCCGCGTGGATCAGCACGACTGGATGACCCCGCGCCGCGGCGACTGGATCGCCCGGCTGGAAGATGTGATCCTGGGCTGCGACGGCCCGGTGGTATTGGTGGCGCACAGCCTGGGCTGCATCCTGACCGCCGCCTGGGCCGAGGTCTCGCACAGCACGGGCCGCGTGCAGGGCGCGCTGCTGGTGGCTCCCGGTGACCCGGAGCGCGAAGAACTGCGCCCGCTGCTGCCCAGCTGGGCGCCCATCGTGCGCCAGCGCCTGCCGTTTCCCAGCACCTTGGTGGGCAGCCGCAACGACCCATATTGCGACTTCACCAAAGCCCGGAGCCTGGCCGACAACTGGGGCGCGCGCTTCGTTGACCTCGGCGAGCGCGGCCACATCAATGCCGAATCCGGTCTGGGCGACTGGCCCGAAGGTCTGGCGCTGCTGAACGAACTGACTGACAAGAAAGACAACTGAACATGGTCACCAAAAAACCCAAGGGCCTCGGCCGCGGACTCGAAGCCCTGCTCGGTCCCAAGGTGGCGGAAGCCGCCTCGCCCGACGCTCAAGAAACCGAACGCAACGCCGGCGCGCCCAGCACGCTGGCGCTGACCGAGCTGGTCGCGGGCGTCTACCAGCCGCGCACCCGCATGGACGAGGGCGCACTCTACGAGCTGGCCGAGTCGATCAAGGCGCAGGGCATCATGCAGCCGATCCTCGTGCGCAAGCTGGCCGACGGCCCCAACGCCGGCAAGTACGAAATCATCGCGGGCGAGCGGCGCTTCCGGGCCTCGAAGCTGGCGGGGCTGGACAGCGTGCCGGTGCTGGTGCGCGACGTGCCGAACGAGGCCGCGGCCGCGATGGCGCTGATCGAGAACATCCAGCGCGAAGACTTGAACCCGCTGGAAGAGGCGCAGGGCCTGCAGCGCCTGGTCAAGGAATTCGGACTGACGCACGAGCAGGCGGCGCAGGCAGTGGGCCGCTCGCGCAGCGCGGCGTCCAACCTGCTGCGCCTGCTGCAACTTGCCGAGCCGGTGCAGACCATGCTGATGGCCGGCGACATCGACATGGGTCACGCGCGTGCGCTGCTGTCGCTGGAGAAGGCGGCGCAGATCACAGCAGGCAACCAGATCGCGGCGAAGAAGCTGTCGGTGCGCGAGGCCGAGAGCCTGGTCAAGAAGCTGGGCGCCGAGTTCAACCTGGTCCCGCAGCAACCCAAGAAGGAAAAGTCGCGCGACATCCGCCGGGTGGAGGAAGAGCTGGCCGACCTGCTGACCGCCGAGGTCGAGGTGAGAATCAAGAAGCGCGTTAAGCGCCACGGCCGCGTCGAAGAAATGGGCGAACTCGCGATCCAGTTCGGCTCGATCGACGAGCTCAACGGCCTGATCGATAAGCTCAGAAACGAGCGCTGAGCCGCGTGCAAGCCCAAAGAAAAAGGCCTCCAAGTGGAGGCCTTTTCAGTGGCGTCGCGCCAGCGTCAAGAACGCCGCGGAACCGGCTCTGCCGGGCCGCCAGCGTTGTCCCCCAGGGGGGAAGCCGCGCAGCGGCGCAGGGGGGAGTTAATTCCCCACCTTCAGTTGGCCGCCCTTGCCCAGGCCGCCCTTGACTTCCTGCGCCTTGTAGTTGCGCAGGGCAATCACCATGCTGTTGTAGGCGTCGGTGAACGCGGCCACCGTGGCCTTGCCGGCGGGGGAGCGCGAGAAACCACCCAGCGAACCGGCGGCGGTCGGGCCGAAGACGCTCAGGGCCGCGCCGTAGTTGGTGGCGGTGGCGTTGCCTTCGGAGATCGCGATCTGCACGCCCGAGCGGATGTCGAACATGGTCAGGGTCACGACCGAGGCCTTGCTTTCCAGACCACCGGCGATGATGCCCAGGTTGCGGTTGCGCGAACCCAGCAGGCCGCCCACGGTGCCGGCCAGGGCGCCGGTGGAGTCGTTGTCGATGATGATCGCGGGTTCCAGGTAGTAGTCGGCGGCGACGCGCTGGCCCTTTTGCTGGTTGGAGCCGGCACGGAACTCACCCGAATTGCGCTGCTTGTCGGTGATGTTGGACAGCTTGCCTTCGGTGCGGTTGTTGCCGATCGAGGTGATCACGAAGCAGTTGGACTGGGCCACGGCCAGGCGGATCAGCGGCTCGATGGTCGTGATCTGCGTGGCGGAACCGAAGCTGCCCCACCATTCTTTGTCGCGGCCATCGTCCACAGCGAGCGTACCCAGCGGAGCGGCGCAACGCTCCAGAGACGAGTTGGCGCCGACACTGGTGCCGCCGGCAGCGGCGCCGGTGGTGGCGGTCGGGCTGGAGCCGGTGGACACACGACCGCCGCCACAGGCGGTGAGGCTGACGCCCAGAGTCAGGGCAGCCGCCAGGCGCAGGGGGGTGGAGTTGATTTTCATGGAACCTTCCTGGTGATCAAGGGAAAAAAGGGAGTGACGGGCGACGCGGCCTCGGGTCTGGTCAATAGAACCACCAGCGGCCGTCGCGCCAGTAACTCGTGTAAGCATATCCGCTGTACCAGCCGGCGAACCAGCCATTCTTGCGCACACTTTCGCGCCACTGATAGTCGGACTGGGCGTCCTGCTTGGCCTTGCGGGCCTGGGTGAGCATTTTCTTGGCTTCCTTGTCGCCCTTGTCGGCGGCCATCATCAGCCAGCGCTCGGCCTCGGCCGGATCGGGACCCATTTCTTCCAGGCCGACCAGGTAGAAGCGGCCCAGCGCCTGTGCGGCCTTGAAGTTGCCGCGTTCGCCGGCGTCACGCATCCACTTGATCGCCAGGTATCCGTCTTTGCGCACACCGTCGCCGCGGAAGTAGCGCAGGCCCAGGTCGTAGGCCGCGCGCGGGTCCTTGGCAGCCATCGCTTCGAGCGCGGCCACCTTGGCGTCCTGCGCAGGATCGGCCTTGGCCGCCAGCTCGGCCTCGAAGTTCGCGGTGCTGCGCGGGCGGTCGGAACAGCCGGTGTTGTCGCAGATGCGGATGGTGTCTTCGGCCATGGCGGCACTGGAGACAAGCAGCAGGGAAAGACAGAGGTGTTTCATGACGGGCCTGTGGAGGTGTGACATCAGCGAAAAAGTGTACTGCCCGGTGCCATGCCGGGGCAACCGGCGTCGGTCAAGGAGCGGCGAATCTGGCAAGCAATTGTTCCCTCGCCCGGTGGATGCGGGCTCATGCCGACAGCTGCATCAGGGTGCAGTTGATGCCGCTGCCGATGCCGCCGAGCAGGACCTGGCTGCCTGGCGCCACCCGGCCGGCGCGCATCGCTTCGTGCAGGCAATAGATCACCGCCACCGGGCCCATGTTCCCGTGGGTCGGGTAGATGTTGTGGAAGCGCTCGAAGGGCATGCCCCAGACCTTGGCCACGCCCTGGGCGTGGGTCTCGGACACCTGGTGGCAGACGAACAGGTCGAACTGGTCCCGCCGCACGCCCAGCTTCGCTTCGAGCCGCACCAGGGTGCGCGCTGCCAGCATCAGGCCATGGCGCAGCAGCCCGCGGCTTTGCGTCGTGATCAGTTCGCGCTGTGCGGTGCACAGCCGGTTGCGCCCCTGGCTGGTGGCGGCGAGCGACGCGGCGCCGTGCACCCGCAGGGCTCCGGGCCCGCCGGCATCGCGCGTGAGCCACACCGCCACGGCGCCGCAACCCAGCGTCAGGCCGGGCAGCAGCGACTCGAACCGGGTCGCGTCCGGCGTACCCGTGCCCAGGGTACGCAGCGCGCCGTCGATCAGGTCGTGGGTGTTCTCCGCGCAGACGATCAGGGCGTTGTCCACGCGGCCGCTGACGATCATCTGGGTCGCGACATCGATGCCGTTGACCATGCCTACGCAGGCGTTGGACAGGTCGAAGCACTGGCAGGTGTCGGGCAAACCCAGCTCGCCGTGGACCAGGGTGGCGACCGATGGTTCGATGAAGTCGCGGGTGACCGAGCAGCTGATCACCAGCGTCACCTCGCTGCGGGCGATGCCCAGCCTAGACAGCAACCGGTCGGCCACCAGGGCCGCCGCCTGGCTGGGAGTGCAGGTGCGGTCGGCCCACATGCGGCGTTCGCGGATGCCGGTGAGCTGCTGGAGGAACGTGGGGTCCTGCATCGTGGGCGGCAGCAGGTGCCGCACGGCAGGGAGCAGGGTCTCGGACAGCGTGGCGCTGCTGAGGGCGGTTTCGGCTTCCAGCACCTCGATGCCGGCGATGGATACCCCCGCAGGGGCGTGACTGGGCTTGGCAAACATGCCGTTCCTCCTGAATGTGTCGGTCTTCTCCCACCCGGATCGGGTGGGGCGCCGGCACATTCTAGGGAGAGGGCGCTGGGGTGGCGCAAGAGGCTGTGTCACCGCACCAGCCGCAGTGCAAGGTGGGAGGACCGCGCAAAGGGTTCCAGCCAACCCCCGTCCATGGACAGGCTGTAGGCGAAGTTCAGCGGGTCACCCATGTAGGCGGCGTCCGCCGGGTCGCCCACGGCCGCGGTGCTGGTCCAGAGGTCGGTACCGGGTGCCCCGGGAAATGCCGCGCGATCGGCGTACGGGGCGGACGTCTGGGATTTGTCCAGCAAGCTGGCACCTTCCTTGACATTGGGGATGCGCCAGCCGGACGTGCGCAGGCCCGATCCGTTGGCGTAGAGCAGTGCTTCCCGGTGGGTGTAGGTGGTGGCGGTTCCTGTACAGGCAGAGCCGCTCCAGACCTGGCCTTCGAGGCAACGGCGCCACTGCAGCCCGGTCAGCTTGTCGCTGACCACGTTGTTGGCGCCGTCGGTGCCATAGACCATGGTCGAGTAGCTGTAGCGGCCCCCGCTGACATTGCCCATGTTGCCGCGCACCAGGCGGACAGGCCACGCATTGACATTGCTCTCAACGACGTCCCATCGGTAGCTGTCATTGGCCAGCACCCACTTTTCGGTGGCGCTCGCCGCCTCGCTGCTCCAGAAGAAGCTGGCCACCGTGTTGGGGAACCATGTGGCATCGACAAAGGGTGGTGGACCGAGCAGGCCGTAGTGGTTGAGCGTGGCGAGTTCCAGCACCGTGGGCACGCGCCAGTCGGTGAAGCCGCACAGCGTGGAGGCGTTGACGGCAGCGACATAGCCGCTGGTGTCGGTGGCCGCGCCGCCGCCCTGGCTGGTGTAGGTGTGGTCTTTGTCGCGCAGTCCGCCGTCGTCGGTCTTGCCTTCCCAGTAAAGGCCGGTGACCTGGTCCTGGACGCAGCTGGTCTTGGGTTCGGTGACCAGGGTCGTTCCCGAGAGGCGCGTCACCGGGCCATAGCTCATCGGGTTGTGGGCTGTGCGGACCGAGTCCTGCTGCACATACAGGGGCAGCGTGGCCAGCGTCGCACCACAAGTGCCGAAGAAGTCGGTGGAGGTCACCAGGTTGCGTCCATAGCATTGGTCGGCAGAGAGGCCGGTGTGCGGCAGCTTGTCGGCGTTCCACGCGCTCGACGGCACGTAGTAGCCGATGCCCTCGTAGCTGTAGGTGCCACTGAGGGTGGACTGGATGGAGTCGCGTTCGGTGGCGCTGGCGGTGTAGAAGTGGTAGCCCTTGGCGGGCAGGTAGAAGCGGTACAGCGGCGTGAGGCCCTGGCCGGCGACCTGGCTGGCGTGGTAGGCCGTTCCCTCCAGCTGGAACTGGGGCAGGGTGGCCAGGACCGTGGTCTTCTCGGTCTCGCTGATGGTGTAAAAGTGCACGCCCGTGGCGCTGTTGTAGAAGCGGTAGACGGGGCTCAGCCCCGGCGCGGCTTCGCTGGCCGCTTCAAACGCGGGACCGTCGAACGCGAACTGGGGCATGGTGGCCAGGATGTTGGCCTTCTCCGTCTCGCTGGTGGTGTAGAAGTGCGCGCCGGTGCTGCCGTTGTAGAAGCGGTAGACGGGGATGCGCACTGCGGTGGCCTTGCGCGCGACGTTGCCGTTGGCGTAGTCGTCCCAGGCCGCGATCTGTCCCGGGGCGATCTTTTCCAGCGGGGCGGGTTGCTCCTTGGCGTGGGCCTCGGCGTCCTGGAGCGACCGGGCGTTGAGCCAGGCCGGGGGTGCGCCGGAGGCTGCTTCAAAGACGACGCCTTCGCTGCCGGTGCGGTCCGTGACGGTGGATGCGTGGCCGGATGCCTCGTTGCCGCCGCCGCAGGCGGCCAGCACACAAACCAGGACCAGCGCGGTGCTGGTCCGGAGCAGGCGGATGGCAGGGATGGGCATCGCGATCTCCGGGACATCGGGCGCCGGGATCGGCGCACCGAATTCGCGGGTAATGTGCCGCAGCGCTTCACCGCGCACATGTCCCTTTCGAGATGGTTCCGAAGCAAGCATCCCCCAACCGGTGCATCAGCGCACCAGCCGGATGGCGATCCAGTCGATGGTCCGGTTGCTGTGGTCGAGGTATCCCGCGCCCACCGACACGTCGTACGCAAAGTTGATCGGGTCCACCACATAGCCGGTGCTGGTCCACACGCGCCCTGCCGACGGCGTGCCCACCGGGAAGGCCACCGTGTTCATGAAGGGCGGGGCGGTCGCCGACCGGTTCAGCAGGCTGGCACCTTCCTTCACGTTGGGCAGCCGCCAGCCACGGGCGGTCAGGCTCGGGTTCTCGGCGTAGGCCTGGGCACGGACGTGGGTGAAGCCCAGATAGGTGCCGGTGCAGGCCGTGCCGTTCCAGATCTGCCCTTCCAGGCAGCGCCGCCACTGCAGACCGGTCATGTGGTCGTTGACCACGTTGCTGGCGGCGTCGGTCCCGTAGGGCACCGAGGTGTAGCTGTAGCGGCCGCCCGCGGTGTCGCCCATGCTGCCGCGCACCAGGCGGACCTTGGCCAGGGTGTTGCGGGGCGTCTCCACTTCCCAGCGGTCCTGGGCCATGTACACGGTCCAGGCGGTCGTGATCGAGCGCACCTCGCGGCTCCAGTAGTGGCCGAACGGCATGTTCACCAGCCAGTTCGCATCCACGTGGGGCGGCCCACCGGTGGTGTCGCCGTAGTTGAGCAGCGTGATCAGCTCCAGGGTGGTCGGCAGGCGCCAGTCGTTGTAGCCACAGAGTTTGGCCGCGTTGACCGATGCCACATAGCCGCTGGCGTCGTTGGCGGCCAGGTTGCCCCAGTTGGTGTAGTTGTTGTCCTTGTCGCGCAGTCCGCCATCGTCGGTCTTGCCTTCCCAGTGCAGGCCGGTGACGTTGTCGTAGACGCAGTTGGTCAGGGGCTCCAGGATGAAGAACATCCCGGCGGGGCGCCGCACGCCGCTGTAGGACATCGGGTTGATGGCGGTGCGGGCCGAGTCCTGGCTGAACGACATCGACACTGTGTTGCCGGTGCAGGCGGAGAACACGAACGACGAGGTGTTGTTGTCGTAGCCGTAGCACTGGGCGGTGGTCAGGCCGGTGTGGGGCAGCTTGTTGGGGTTCCAGTTGCTGCCCATGACGTAGTAGCCGATGCCCTCGTAGCTGTAGCCGCTGGCGGTGTTGGCGATCAGCGCGTCTTTCTCGGCGGGACTGGCGGTGTAGAAGTGAAAGCCCCGGGTCGGCACGTAGAAGCGGTACAGCGGCAGCAGGCCCTGACCCGCGGCCGGGCTGGCGTGGTAGGCCACGCCATCGAGCTGGAACTGGGGCTGCGTGGCCAGGATGGAGGCCTTCTCGGCTTCGCTGATGGTGAAGAAGTGCACGCCGGTCTGCGTGTTGTAGAGGCGGTAGACCGGTAGCAGTCCCGGGGCCGATTCGCTCGCCGCCAGGAAGGCGGTGCCATCGAAGGTGAACTGCGGCATGGTCGCCAGCAGCGTGTTCTTCTCGCTTTCACTGCTCGTGTAGAAGTGCGCGCCGGTGCGCGTGTTGTAGAAGCGGTAGACCGGGATGCGTGTCGCGATGGCCTTGCGGGTGGCGGAGGTGGTGCTGGGGCTGCCCGGGGATGCAGCGCCGGGCGCGGATTTCTCGACCGGCGGTCCCGATGCTTCGTCGCCCTGGCCGCCGCCGCAGCCAGCAAGACCCAGCAGCCACGACAGCACCAGCGCTGCCGCGCCCAAACTCCGCACACGTCTGCCCGTGGCTCCAGCGTTCATGACCGACTCCTTCAGGACAAGCGTTGACCCGGTGCTTCCGCGCCAGGCAAGGCAGCGGAACACCGGGTAAGCACTGTCCGGCGTCCGGTCACCGGCCGCCAGTGCCAAAAGTCACTGTCTCGGGGCTAGCGCACAAGGCGGATGGAGTGCGTGTTGCTTCGGCCGGAAATATCCATCCACCCGCTCGTCATGCTGATGATGTAAGCGTTGTTCAGGCCGTCCACGGCGTCGGCCGTTGTCGTCCACAGGTTGTTGCTGGCTGCGCCGGGAAACGCGCTGCTGTTGATGAACGGCGCGGCGGTAGCGGCCTTGTTGAAGAGGCTTGATCCTTCCTTGACGTTGGGCAGTCGCCAGCCGGAGGCCGGCAGGCCGGACGCATTGCTGTAGACCAGTGCAGCGCGGTGGGTGTAGGTGGTGGGAGTGCCGGAGCAGAGGTACCCGCTCCAGGTCTGGCCTTCGAGGCAGCGGCGCCACTGCAGGCCGGTCAGTTTGTCGTTGACCACATTGTTGGTGCCGTCGGTGCCGTAGGCGATGGTCGAATACGTGTATCGGCCACCGGCAACGCTTCCCATGCTGCCGCGCACCAGCCGGACTGCACGGAGACTGTCGCCCGTCATGACGCCCTCGTAGCGCCCCGTGCCGTGCGTGACCGTCCAGTATCCGCCGCCGCTGGTCGCTTCGCCCGTCCAGTAGTAGGGGGTGCTCAGGGTATTGGGGAACCAGGTCGGGTCGACATAGGGGGCGGCGTCGGTCCGGCCATAGTGGTTGAGCGTCATGAGTTCGAGTGCCGTGGGCATGCGCCAGTCGGTGAAGCCGCACAGGCTGCTGCCATTCACGGCCGCGACATAGCCGCTGGCGTCCGTGGCTGCGCCACCGCCCTGGTTGCTGTAGAGGTTGTCCTTGTCGCGCACACCGCCGTCGTCGGTCTTGCCTTCCCAGTACAGGCCGGTGACCTGGTCGTAGACGCAGTTGGTCTTGGGCTCGGTGATGAAGAACAAACCCACACGGCGGAACACCGAGCCATAGCTCATCGGGTTGTGGGTGGTGCGCGCCGAGTCCTGCTGCGAGTACAGCGACGAGAAGATGGCGATCAGGCTGCAGGTGCCGAAGAAATCGGTGCCGGTCACGATGTTGCGCCCGTAGCATTGGTTGGTGCCAATGCCGGTGTGCGGCAGCTTGTCGGCGTTCCAGGAGCTCGACGGCACGTAGTAGCCGATGCCCTCGTAGCTGTAGGTGCCGCTGAGGGTGGACTGGATGGTGTCGCGTTCGGCAGAGCTGGCGGTGTAGAAGTGGTAGCCCTTGGAGGGCACGTAGAAGCGGTAGAGCGGCGTGAGGCCCTGACCGGACACCTGGCTGGCGTAGTAGGCGGGACCTTCCAGAACGAACTGCGGATAGCTGGCCAGGATCGTGGTCTTCTCGGCCTCACTGATGGTGTAGAAGTGCACCCCGTTCTGGGTGTTGTAGAAGCGGTAGACAGGGCTCAGGCCCGGTGCCGTTTCACTGGCGGCTTCGTAGGCTGGCCCGTCGTAGTTGAAGTTGGGCATGGTGGCCAGGATGTTGGCCTTCTCGGTCTCATTGGTGGTGTAGAAGTGCGCGCCCGTGGTGCGGTTGTAGAAGCGGTAGACAGGGATGCGCACAGCGGCCGACTTGCGGGCCACGTTGCCGCTGGCGTAGTCGTCCCATGCAGCGATCTGCCCGGCCGCCAGCTTCTCCAGCGGAGCGGACTCGGCGGAGGTGGCCTTGGCCTGGACTTCGGCGTCTTCCAGCGACTTGGCGTTGAGCCATGCGGGCGGTGCGCTGGAGGCTTGTTCGAAGACAACGCCTTCGGTGCCGACGCGGGCGGTGGCGGTCGAGGACGCGCCTCCAGTCTCTTCGCGGCCACCGCCGCAGGCAGCCAGGCCCAGGCAGAGCAGCCAGGCCAGTGCCGGACGGGCCGCAGCCACAGCGCTTGTTCTTGTCAATGTGTCCATCATCCCCTCCTCGGGTGCAGCGGGAGGTGCAGGGAAAGCGTCGGCGTCCCGCCAGGTTCCGACGAAGCCGAACTATGGAGGGACTAACAAATTGACACATGTCCCGAAAGTAATGGGACATGCCTCATCGGAGGGACGCCGAGGCTTCCACGGTTGCGCCGTGTGAGGCGCGGTATTCGCTCAGATCGCGAAGATCTTGCCCGGGTTGAGGATGTTGTCCGGGTCGAGGGCGCGCTTGATGGTGCGCATCATGTCGACCGCGCCGTCGCCGGCCTCGGTGCGCAGGAAGTCCATCTTGTGCAGACCGACGCCGTGTTCGCCGGTGCAGGTGCCGCCGAGTTTGAGCGCGCGCGCCACCAGGGTCTGGTTGAGCGCTTCGGAGACGCGGTGCTCTTCCGGCTTGGCCGGGTCGATCAGGTAACCGAAGTGGAAGTTGCCGTCGCCCACGTGGCCGACCAGGAAGTAGGGGATGCCGCTGGCGTCTGCCTCGGCCACCGAGTCGAGCAGGCAATCGGCCAGCTTGCTGATCGGCACGCAGGTGTCGGTGCTGATGGCGCGGCAGCCGGGCTTGCTCTGGATGGCCGCGAAATACGCGTTGTGCCGCGCGGTCCACAGGCGGGTGCGCTCTTCGGGCGTGGTCGCCCATTCAAACGCGTTGCCGCCGAATTCGCCGGCGATTTCCTGCACCGTCTCGGCCTGTTCCTTCACGCTCGCGGGCGAGCCGTGGAACTCCATCAGCAGCATGTGTTCTTCGCGCAGGCCCAGCTTGCTGTGTGCATTCACCATGCGCACGGTGTTGGCGTCGATCAGCTCGCATCGCGCGATCGGCACGCCCAGCTGGATCACCTGGATCACGGTGCGCACGGCCGCTTCAATCGTGGGGAACGAGCAGGTCGCGGCCGAGATCGCCTCGGGCAGCGGATACAGCTTGAGCGTCACTTCGGTGATGACGCCCAGCGTGCCTTCGCTGCCCACCATCAGGCGCGTCAGGTCGTAGCCGGCGCTGCTCTTCTTGGCGCGCGTGCCGGTGCGGATCACTTCCCCTTTGGCCGTCACCACTTCGAGCGCCAGCACGTTCTCGCGCATGGTGCCGTAGCGCACGGCGTTGGTGCCGCTGGCCCGCGTGGCGGCCATGCCGCCGATGGAAGCGTCGGCGCCCGGGTCGATCGGGAAGAACAGGCCTTCGCTTTTCACAGCATTGTTCACGCCCATGCGGGTGATGCCGGGCTGCACGGTGACCGTGAGGTCCTCGGCGTTGATGGACAGCACCTGGTCCATGCGGCTGACGTCGATACTGATGCCGCCTTGCACGGCCAGCAGGTGGCCTTCGAGCGAAGAACCGACGCCGAACGGGATGACGGGAACCTTGTATTGCGCGGCGAGCTTGACCGCATCGGCCACGTCTTGCGTGGACTGCGCAAACACCACGGCGGACGGTGGTGGCACGCTGAAAATCGATTCGTCGCGGCCGTGGTGTTCGCGCACCGCCAGCGCGGTGGAACACTGCGCGCCGAAGCGCTGCTGCAGGGCGTCGATCAGGGCCGCGGGAACCTCGCGCAGCTGCAGCGCGGGTGCGAGGTGGTGGTGTTCGGTGGGGGCGTTCATGGACGGTCTCCTGGATCGTTCTGCGCCGCGGCGCCTGGCCGCGGGCGGGGTGATCCGGCAGTGTAGACCGGGTGCCGCCACGGTGGGGCCACCGCGGCGACTGCCCCCACCACGGGCATCACATCTTCATCGCCTTGGCGAACTCCGCGCTGCTGACGGCGCCGTCCTTGTCGGCGTCGATGCGGTCGAAGCTGACCGCGACGGCCGGCAGGGCGGCCGCTTCTTCGCGGGTCAGCTTGCCGTCGCCGTTCTTGTCAGCCTTCACGAAGGCGGCGGTGACTTCGGCGTCGCCGGCGGGCGCGGCCGGGGCTGCGGTGCTCTGGGCGTAGGCGCTGCCGGCCACACCCAGGGTGACGCTGGCGATCAGCATGAGGCTGCGGGTTTCAAAGGCGGTGATGCGTGAGTGGCGTTGGGTCATCAGGAACTCCTGTGGTGTTGAAAGGACCGCCATTGCAACGTCGATCGCGCCCCGAGGCCAGCGCTTTTGCCGGCTGTTTCCTCACGCACCTTCTGCTTGCCTGAGACACATTTGCCTGTGTTCCCTTACATCCGGGTCTTTGCCGCCCGCGGACCGGCTTTCACGGACAATGCCAGCTCGCGGCGCGCGACCGGATGCGCCGCCCCCGCAGGAGACTTCATGGGCAACCGCCTTACACAGATCGCGACCCGCACCGGCGACGCCGGCACCACCGGCCTCGGAGACAACAGCCGCGTGTCCAAGAACAGCCTGCGCGTGCACGCGATGGGCGATGTCGACGAACTCAATTCGCAGATCGGCGTGCTGCTGTGCGAAGAGATGCCGGCCGACGTGCGCAGCCTGCTGGTCGAAATCCAGCACCAGCTGTTCAACCTCGGTGGTGAACTCTCGATTCCCGGCTACGAGCTGCTCAAGCCTGAGGCGGTGGCGGCGCTCGACGACGCGCTGGAGCGCTACAACGCGCAGCTGCCGCGGCTGCAGGAATTCATCCTGCCGGCCGGCAACCGGGCGGCCTCGCTGGCCCACGTCTGCCGCACCGTGGCGCGCCGCGCCGAACGCGCGCTGGTCGCGCTGGGCAACGAAGAGGCGATCAAGGAAGGCCCGCGCCAGTACCTCAACCGCCTGTCGGACCTGATGTTCGTGCTCGCGCGCGTGCTCAACCGCATGCACGGCGGCGACGACGTGTACTGGAAGAGCGAGCGCCTGGCCCAGGGCGACGCCTCGTGAACCTGCGGCTGCCGGCCCTGCTGCTGTGTGCGCTGGCCGGTGCAGCGCAGGCGGCGGCGCCAGCCAGTCGCCACGTCGGACTGGTGTGCGAGGCGGTGTACCTGCCGGCCCGCTCGACCTGGACCCGCCAGGTCGACATCGACTACGACCAGCGCAAGGTGACGGCGGTGCGCATCGACGGCGTCAGCGTCTACAGCTTCTCGGTCACAGGCACGGTGATCCTCACCGCGGTGGACAACGAACGCATCCAGATCGACGCCGCCGCGCCTTCCTGGCACAGCGACTTCCGCGGCCTGGCCCAGTCGCAGGGCCATTGCGAGCGCACCCCTTAGGCCGCTCAAGGCTCCCTAGGGTCAACCCTGAATCCGGTCTGGCCAGGATTTGATCTGGCGCAAATGGGCGGCCAAACACAGGCACGATACTGCACTTTTCCGTTCATCAACATGCATTAAAGTGCATTCAACGAGGAGACTGCCGTGAGCCAACTGAACGCAGACAGCCTGGTCGAAGACCGCGAATCGATCCAGAGCGACAACTTCGTCGAGGTCAACTACGACGACCGCATTCCCAACAACGTCGACCTGTCGTCCGACCGCCAGCTGCAGCGCGCGTTGGAGAGCTGGCAGCCCAACTACGTGGAATGGTGGAAGGAAATGGGCCCCGAGGGCTTCCAGAACGCCGAGGTCTACCTGCGCACCGCTGTGGGCGTGGACCCGGCCGGCTGGGCCAAGTTCGGCTACGTGAAGATGCCCGACTACCGCTGGGGCATCCTGCTGGCGCCCAAGGTTGAGGGCCGCACCATTCCGCACGGCAAGCACAAGGGCGAGCCGGCCTGGCAGGAGGTGCCCGGTGAATACCGCGCGCTGCTCAAGCGCCTGATCGTGGTGCAGGGCGACACCGAGCCGGCCTCGGTCGAGCAGCAGCGCTGGCTCGGCGCCACCGCGCCCAGCCTGTACGACATGCGCAACCTGTTCCAGGTCAACGTCGAGGAAGGCCGCCACCTGTGGGCCATGGTCTACCTGCTGGTCAAGTACTTCGGCAAGGACGGCCGCGAAGAGGCCCAGGCCCTGCTGGAGCGCCGCAGCGGCCACCAGGACAACCCGCGCATCCTGGGCGCCTTCAACGAGAAGACCCCCGACTGGCTGAGCTTCTTCATGTTCACCTACTTCACCGACCGCGACGGCAAGATGCAGCTGGCCGCGCTGGCCGAATCGGGCTTCGACCCGCTCTCGCGCTCCTGCCGCTTCATGCTGACCGAAGAGGCGCACCACCTGTTCGTCGGCGAGACCGGCGTCGGCCGCACGGTCGAGGCCACCTGCGCCGCGATGAACAAGGCCGGCATCACCGACCCCTACGACACCGAAGCCATCCGCAAGCTCGGCGTGGTCGACCTGCCGCTGCTGCAGCGCAAGGCCAACTTCCACATGAGCGTGACGCGCGACCTGTTCGGCAGCGAGATCAGCTCCAACGGCGCCGACGCGTTCAACACCGGGCTGAAAGGCCGTTTCAACGAGGCCAGGCTCGAAGGCGACGACCACCAGCTGCAGGACGCCACCTACCCGGTGCAGCGCGTGGTGATCGGAGGGCTGGTGTGGGAAGACGTGCCCGCGCTGCGCGCCATCAACAGCCGCCTGCTCGATGACTATATCGCCGACTGCCAGGGCGGCATCGACCGCTGGAACAAGACGATCGAGAAGGCCGGCATTGACTTCAAGATCGCGCAGCCGCACAAGGGCTTCAACCGCAGGATCGGCGAGTTCGCCGGGCACCGCATCAGCCCCACAGGCGAAGTGCTGAGCGAAGAAGTCTGGGCCGCACGCTGCGAAGAGTGGCTGCCCAACGACAGCGACCTGACGTTCATCCATTCGCTGATGAAGGCCCACCACGAACCCGGCCAGTACGCCAGCTGGATCGCGCCTCCCCGCATGGGCATCAACCAGCAGCCCGTCGATTACGAGTACGTAAAAATCGACTGAAGGTACATGGCCCCCACGCTCCGCCGCTGCGCGGGTCGCTGCCCCCCGAGGGGGCGCGAATTCAGCTTGGGGCGGCCCTGCGCTGAATTCCGGGCCCTCTCGCTCCTTCAGCTCAGCCCAAGCTTGCGGCGCAGTTCGGGGATGGCGGCCTGGCCGGCGGCGTAGCCGGCCTCGATCATTTCCTTGCGTGCCGAAAAGTCCGAGCTGTCGAACTCGTCGGTGCGCGGCTGGATCAGGACGTTCGCGGTCTTGCCTTCGAGCTGGGCCAGCGAACGGCCCATGATCTCGAACGACTGCAGGATGATTTCGTAGAGACCGCTGCGCGGCTTGGTGGTCGGCCTGCCGCCCACGTCGACGGCGATCACCAGGTCGGCACCCAGCTGTCGTGCCACGGCCACCGGCACCGGGCTGGTCAGCCCGCCGTCGACCAGCTCGCGTCCCTCGAAGGTGGCCGGAATGAACACGCCGGGGATCGAACACGACGCGACCACCGCCGCACCGGTGTCGCCGCGCTGGATCGCCACCTTTTCGCCGGTCGCCAGATCGGTCGCCACGGCCGCGAAGCGGCGCGGCATCTTCTCGATCGGCATGTTCTCCAGGAAGCCGTTGACCAGGCGCTTGAGCGCCGCGCCGCCCATCATCCCGCGCTTGTTGCCCGAGGACAGGTCGGCGACGTCGATGTCTTTCACCTTGAGCGCAACCTCCTGCATCTTCCAGGGCGAGAAGCCCGCGGCGTAGAACGCGCCGACCAGCGAACCCGCGCTGGTGCCCGCGACGATGCTCACGGGAATCTTCGCTTCGTCCAGCGCCTGCAGCACGCCGATGTGCGCGAAGCCGCGCGCCGAGCCACCGCCCAGCGCGATGCCGATGGTCTTGCCAGCGACGGGCCGGGCGGCCGCCGCAGGCTTGCCGCCGGCCTGTGCGCGCACAAGACCCGAACCCGCGAGACCGGCGCCCAGCGCCAGCCAATGTCTGCGTTGCATGTCCATGCTCATTTCTCCACCGGCTTGACCAGACCCTGGTCGATCAGCGCCTTGAGCTGGTCCCAGGCCGAGGCGAACGCACCGGCGGGCTCACCCTTGGTGATGTTCTCGATCTTTTCTTCCAGCAGCACCACCTCGACGCGGCGGTTCAGGCGACGGCCTTCGTCGGTGGTGTTCGAAGCCACCGGGCGGCGCGCGGCGAAGCCGGCGGACTTGATGCGCGCTGCGGGCACACCGCGCGCGACCAGCGCCTTGCCGATCTCGGCCGCACGTTCGTCGGACAGCTTCTGGTTCATCTCGGCCGCGCCGGTGTTGTCGGCATGGCCTTCGAGCGCAATCGCCTTGTCGCTCTTGGTCGTCACCAGTTGCGCGATGCGGTCCAGGTAGGGGCCGGCCTCGGAGGCGTTGAGCGCGCTCTTGCCGGTCTCGAACAGCGCCGCGCTGGGCAGGAAGATTTCCACGCCGCGTTCGGCCTGCTGGATCGGCAGCACCGGGCCGCGGTAAGGCGCGGGGGCGGGCGTGGTCTGGCAGGCGGCCAGCAGGGTGGCGGTGAGGACGGGAAGCAGGAGCCGTTGGGCGAAGGTGCGTCGAAGCATGGTGGGGCAGAGGTCGGTTGTCGGAGCGGGGCCGCGCCAGCTTAGGGGCGCCCCGCCCGCAGGGACCGTCGACTCCGATCTCGTCCGCACAAACCGTGCGCTATTGCCGTGCCTGTCGTTCGGCAGCAACCGCAGCGGCAACTACCGCGGCGCCAGGACCGCCATCGTGATGCGCGATACGCAGGTCAGCTCGCCTTCTTCGTTCTTCATGTCGATCTGCCAGACCTGGGTGGTGCGGCCGATGTGCACCGGCCGTGCGGTGCCGGTGACCCAGCCGCTGGTCGTGCCCTTGAGGTGGTTGGCGTTGATGTCCAGCCCGACGGCGCGGTGGTCGGGAGGGCAGCTGTACGCCGCGCCACAGCTTCCCAGCGTCTCGGCCAGCGCCACGCTCACGCCGCCGTGCAGCAGGCCGTAAGGCTGGCGCGTGCGCGCGTCCACCGGAACGCGTCCGACGATGAAGTCGTCGCCGACTTCCATGAACTCGATGCCCAGATGCTCGTTGGCAGTGCCTTTGCTGACCGCCGTGAGGATCTCGCAGGAGATGGGCTTCTTCCAGATGCCCGCCATGGTGTTCAGGCCTTCTTGCGGCCGATCAGCGCCCACAGCAGGATCGCGCCAAAGGTCGCGGTACCGATGCCACCGAGCGCAAAGCCGCCGAACTTGAGCGTGTAGTCGCCGGTGCCCAGCACCAGGGTGATGGCCGCGACCAGCAGGTTGCGGTTGTCGGAGAAATCGACCTTGTTGTCGACCCAGATCTTGGCGCCGGCCACGGCGATCAGGCCGAACACCACGATGGACACGCCGCCCATCACGGCCAGCGGAATCGCCTGGATCAGCGCACCGAACTTGGGGCTGAAACCGAGCAGCACGGCCATCAGGCCCGCCACCAGGAACACGGCGGTGGAATAGATCTTGGTGGCGGCCATGACGCCGATGTTCTCGGCGTAGGTGGTCACGCCGGTGCCGCCCGCACTGCCGGCCACGATGGTGGCGACGCCGTCACCGATGAAGGCGCGGCCCATGTACTGATCGAGGTTCTTGCCGGTCATGGCGGTCACGGCCTTGATGTGGCCCAGGTTCTCGGCCACCAGAATGATAGCGACCGGCGCGATCAGCAGCATCGCGCTGCCGCTGAACACCGGCGAGCTGAAGTTCGGCGCCCCGAACCAGGCGGCGCTGGCGATGCCGGACAGGTCCAGTGGCTTGCCGAAACCCAGGCCGTTGGTCAGCACGGCGTAGACGATGCTGGCGACGATCAGGCCGACCAGGATCAGCAGTCGCTGCACCATGCCGCTGCTGAACACCGCCACCAGCGCGACGCAGACGAAGGTGATGCCCTGCATCCACTTGTCGAAGTCGGTCGGCGCCATGTTCTTGATCGGGATGCCGGCCAGGTTCAGGCCGATTACCGCGACCACCGCGCCGGTGACCACCGGCGGCATGAAGCGCTCGATCCAGCCGGTGCCGATCACCTGCACGATGGCGCCGATCACGGTGTAGACGATGCCGCAGGCAATGATCCCGCCCAGCGCAACGCCGATGTTGGCGTTCGGGCCCTGGCCGGCGTAGCCGCTGGCCGCGATCACCACGCCGATGAAGGCGAAGCTGGAGCCGAGGTAGCTGGGCACCTTGCCGCCGGTGATGAGGAAGAAGATCAGGGTGCCGACGCCGCTCATGAGGATGGCGACGTTGGGGTCGAAGCCCATGAGGATGGGGGCGAGCACCGTGGCGCCGAACATGGCGATCAGGTGCTGCACGCCCATCACGGCGGTCTGCGGCCAGGGCAGGCGTTCATCGGGTCCGATGACGCCGCCGTTGGCGAGGGTGGAGGATGGTTTTTCGGTCCAGCTGAGCAGGCCCATGTCGACTCCTTCTTGTGGGTGTGATGGGCCGGCATTCTGCGCGTGTTTCGATGCCCGCACCAATCCGGTGCGGGACAGCGCGGCGGTGCCGGTCTCAGCCGGCGATTGCCGGCTGCACCTGCCCGCTGCAGCGGCCGAAGCCGATGCGCGCGGCGCCGGGCTTCTCGCACCAGCCGTGCAGGATGACGTTGTCGCCGTCTTCCAGGAAGCGGCGCTGCTCACCGGTGCCGGGCAGATCGATGGCCACTGTGCCGCCCCGGCTCAGTTCGACGATGGCGCCGGCCTCGGGCGGGGTCGGGCCCGAGATCGTGCCCGTGCCCAGCAGGTCGCCGGTCGTGAGGTTGCAGCCGCCGACCGTGTGCTGGGTGACCATCTGCGCGATGGTCCAGTACTGGTGGCGAAAGCTCGTGGCCGAGAGCCGGTCGGGCGCCACGCCCCGGGCACGGTGGGTACCGGTCTCCAGCAGCACTTCAAGTTGCACGTCCACGCCGCCGTGCTCGCGGTTGGCGGGCGCGTCCAGATAGGCCAGCGGCTGCGGCTCGTCGGCCGGGTGGGCGAAGGGCACGCGGTAGGGCGCCAGCGCTTCCATGGTCACGATCCAGGGCGAGACGCTGGTGCAGAAGTTCTTGCCCAGGAAGGGGCCCAGTGGCGCCATCTCCCAGAACTGGTGGTCGCGCGCCGACCAGTCGTTGAGCAGGCACATGCCGAAGATGTGGTCCTCGGCCTTCGCCAGCGGGATCGGTTCGCCCATGGCGTTGCCCGGGCCGATGTAGAAGCCCATCTCCAGCTCGAAGTCCAGCCGCGCGCAAGGCCCGTAGACCGGAGCCTTGGCGCCCGGCGGCATGGCCTGGCCCATCGGACGGTGGAACGGCGTGCCACTGACCACCACGCTGGACGCGCGGCCGTGGTACGCGATGGGCAGCCACTGGAAGTTGGGCGTGAGCGGATCGTCAGGCCGGATCACGCGGCCGACGTTGCGGGCGTGGTGGATCGAGGTGTAGAAGTCGGTGTAGTTGGCCACGCGCGTAGGCACCGCGTGTTCGGCCTCGATCTGCGCCACCATGCAGCCGTGCAGCGTGCCGACAGTCCGAGCATCGGCGTCGTGGCGCAGCGCGGCGAACAGCGCATGGCGCAGCGCGCGCCAGGCCACCGGACCCATGGCGAGCAGGTCGTTGAGCACTGGCGCGCCGCCGGCCTGCGCGGCCACCTGCGGCAATCCCTCGAACAGCCCGGCCGAGGCCGCGGCCGCCAGATCGATGATCTGGTCACCGATGGCGACACCGCCGCGGAAAGCCTCGCCGGAGCCCCGGCGGCGGAACACGCCAAAGGGCAGGTTCTGGATCGGGAAGTCGGCGCCGGCTTCGTTGGCCGAGGCCAGCCAGCTTTTCACGCTGGCGTCGTGGGTGTGGTTCAGTTCCATGGTGTGGGGTCCGGTCACTTCGAGGCCATGAGCGAATCATCAAAAATGGCGACCGCGCGTGTCCAGCCGGCCGAGGCCCCGCGGATCTTGTGCGGGAAGCAGGAGATGTAGAAGCCCGAGGAAGGCAGGGCTTCGAGGTTGTGCAGCTTCTCCAGGTGGCAGTAGCCGATGTCGCGGCCGGCCTTGTGGCCCTCCCAGATCAGGCTGGCGTCCTGCGTGGCGGCGTATTTCTGCGCGGTGTAGACAAAGGGCGCGTCCCAGCTCCAGGCGTCGGTGCCGGTCAGGCGCACTCCGCGTTCGAGCAGGTACATGGTGGCGTCGTAGCCCATGCCGCAGCCTGCGCTGACGAAGTCGTTGTGGCCGTAGCGGCTGCCCGCGCGGGTGTTGACGACCACGATCTCCAGCGGCGAAAGCGTGTGGCCGATGCGTGCCAGCTCGGCCTCGACGTCGGCGGCGGTGACCACGTAGCCGTCGGCCATGTGGCGAAAGTCGAGTTTGACGCCGGGCTGGAAGCACCACTCCAGCGGCACCTCGTCGATGGTCCAGGCCTTCTTCTTCTCGCCCAGCGCCTTGTCCATGGTGCTGTGGAAGTGGTACGGCGCGTCCAGGTGGGTGCCGTTGTGGGTCGAGAGCTGGATCATCTCCACCGCCCACACGTCGCCGTCGGGCAGGTCTTCCTGCTTGAGACCAGGAAAGAACGGCGCCATCTGTTCGAACGAGTTCTTGTGGTCGAAGTACTGGATCTTGGGCGCAAAGGCCGGCGGGTCGGAGATGACGTCGTTTTCGAGAAAGATCGACAGGTCGACGAATTGGCGGGTCATGGTGGTCTCCTTGGAATCGGGTGGGATGGTCAGGGGCGCTGCCAGCGCAGCAGGCGGCGTTCGGCCAGGGCGAGCACGGCGTTGGTGGCGAAACCGATGGCGCCCAGCAGCACGATGCCGGCGAACAGCTCGCTGGCCTGGAACGAGCGGGCGGCCAGCAGGATGGCCTGGCCCAGGCCGTTCTGCGAGGCGATCATTTCGCCGACCACCGAGACGATCAGCGAGACCGTCATCGACAGCCGCATGCCCGAGAGGATGTCGGGCATCGCGTTGGGCAGGCCGATCTGCGCGATGAAAGACAGGCGACTCATCTGCAGCGCCTGCGCCACTTCGCGCAGCCGCGGGTGCACGGCGGCCAGGCCGTGCAGCGTGGCCAGCAGCACCGGCCACATGGAGCCAAAAGCGACCACCGCCAGCACCATGCCGCCCGACAGGCCGAACAGCGCGATCGCCAGCGGCATCACGGCCGAGGCCGGCAGCGGGCGAATGAATTCCAGCGTGGGCGCGATCCAGGTGCGGGCCCTTTGCGAGCTGCCAATCAGCGCACCCAGGGCGATGCCGAGCGCGCTGGCCAGCACCCAGCCGGCCAGCATGCGGCCCAGCGTGGCGCCGGTGTAGCCCAGCAGGTCGCCACCGGCCAGGCCCGCCACCAGGCTGGCGGCGGTGTCGGCTGGCGAGGGCAGGAAGGCGCGGTTGACCCAGCCGCTGCTGCTGGCGAACCACCACAGGGCGATGCACGCGGCCAGCAGGGACAACGAAGACAGCGCGCCGGTGGCGGCGTCGATGCGGCGGAGCGTGTTGTTCATGCGGCCAGTTCCCCCATGCGGCGCGCCACATGCTGCTGCAGTGCCGACGCGCCGGCGTTGATGGCGTAGCCGACCACGCCGATCCAGGCCAGCCAGCCCAGCATCAGCGCCGGGTCCAGGCTCTGTTGCGCGATCATCATCGCGTAGCCCATGCCGTTGGGGTTGGCCGCGATCTCGACCGTGACCGCCACCACCAGCGCGATCGCCACACCCAGGCGCAGCGCCACGAACAGGCGCGGCACGATGGCCGGGCCGATGATCCAGACGAAGCGCTGCAGTGGCGAGAGCTGCAGCGCCTGCGCCACCTCCAGCAGCCGCGGTTCGACCTGCTGCACCGCCGCCTGCGTCAGCACCAGCATGGGCCAGAGGCAGGCAAACGCGACCACGCTGACCTCCATGCGCAGGCCGAAGCCGAACACCAGCATCGCCAGCGGAATCAGCGCGACCGAGGGAATGGGCCGCGCGACTTCCACGCTCAGATAGGCCGCCCGCGCCGCCCGGCGCGACAGGCCCAGCAGCGTGCCCAGCACCAGGCCGGCGAGCGCGCCGATCAGCAGGCCCAGCGCCGCGCTGCCCAGCGTGAAGGCGGTCGCGCTCCATAGCGAACCGTCGGTGGCCGCACCGGCCAGCGCCTTGAGCGCGGCGGTGGGCGGCGCGATCGCGTCGCTGCCCTGGCCGACCGTGCGCGTCCACAGCTCCAGCGCGCCCAGCAGCACGGCCGGGAACACCAGTGGTTTGAGGGAGAAGGCCATCTCAGTGATGCCCCAGGTAGTGATACAGCTCGCGCCGCAGGCGCAGGAACTCCGGGTGTTCCTTGGTGCCGATCTGGTCGCGCGGCTGCGGCAGCGGCACGTCGATCACGGCGGCCAGGCTGGGGCGCTCCGGGGTCGGGTTGCTGCGCAGCGCGATCACGCGGTCGCCCAGGTACAGCGCCTCTTCCAGGTCGTGGGTGACGAACATGACCGTCAGCCCTTCTTCGCGCACCAGCCGCGCCAGCTCGTCCTGCAGCGTCTCGCGGGTCATCGCGTCCAGCGCACCGAAGGGCTCGTCCATCATCATCACGTCGGGGCGCTGCGCCAGGCAGCGCGCGATCTGCACCCGCTGCTGCATGCCGCCGGAGAGCTGGGCCGGGTACTTGCTGGCGTGCGCGCCGAGGCCCACGGTGTCCAGCACCTTCGCGATGCGCGCGGGCCGCTCGGCCTCGGGCACCTTCGCCGCTTCCAGCGCCAGGCTCACGTTGGCCGCCACCGTGCGCCAGGGCAGCAGCGCGCGGCCGTAGTCCTGGAACACGAAGGCGACCTCCCGGCTTGGTCCGGTGATGGGCTTGCCCTGGCGCAGCACGGCGCCGCGGCTGGGCGCCACGAAACCGGCCGCGGCGCGCAGCAGCGTGGTCTTGCCGCAGCCCGAGGGCCCGATGACACAGACGAACTCGCCACGCCGCACGCTCAGCTCGGTCGGAGAGAGGATTTCGCGACCGCCGAGGGTGATGGCGACGCGGTCGAAATGCAGAACGGTTTCCGACACCCGGGCCTCACTTCACGATCAGCTTGGCCACGTTGGGGGTGGTCTTGAGCATCTCCTGGTCCTTCATCAGGCCGACCCAGTAGTTCAGCTGCTTCTCGGTGACGATGGGCGAGGGCGGCGAGATCTGCACCTTGGCCAGCACTTCGGGCGGCAGCTTGATGTATTTGGCGATGGCCGCGCGCACGGCGTCGTTGTTCTTGGGCTGCAGCATGAAGGCCGCGCCCTCCTGCACGCCGTCGCGGAAGGCCTTGACCGCGCCGGGGTTCTTCTCGGCCCAGTCCCGCCGCGCGGTGTGGATGATGGTCGGCTGGTTTTCGGGCAGGAAGGTCGAGTAGTAGCTGGCCACGTAGCCCGCGCCCGAATCGGTGATGCGGCTCATGAACGGGTCGGCGCTGACGACCGCGTCGACCGAGCCGCCGCGCAACAGGTCGCCGTGCTGCGGGAACGAAGCCTCGACGAAGTTGACTTTCTTGAAGTCCACGCCCTGCGTCTTGAGCCAGGCGCGGAAGGTCACGTGCAGGAAGGCGCCCAGGCCCGGCACGCCGATCTTCTTGCCCACGCAGTCCTGCGCGGTGCGGATGCCGCTGCCCGCCTTGGCCACCAGACCGAAGCCGGTGATGGTCTTGGAGGTGGCGCCACCGCCGGCCACCACCACGTGGTCCAGCCCGCCGTCGACCGACTGCAGGAACACGCTGGGCGTGGGGCCGCCGATCTGCAGCGAGTCGGCCTGCACGGCGGCGGGAATGGTGGAGTTGATCGGGATGAACTTGGCCTCGACCTCCAGCCCGCGCTTCTGGAAGAAGCCCTGCTCGATGGCGACGAACACCGACGCGAAGTCGGTCACGGCGGTGTAGCCGAACACCACCTTGGGCATCGACTGGCCCAGGGCGGGCAGGCTGGCGGCGGCGGGAATGGCGGCCAGTGCGGCCAGGGCGGTGCGTCGTTTCATGCTTGTCTCCTTCGGGATGGGGTGGCTGGTTTTCTGGTCGGGGCGGGAGCGGGCAGGGCGGCGCGCAGACCGCCCACGATGAATCGCACGAGCCGGTCCGAGGCCTCGGGGTCGCCGGCCCGGCTTTGGTTCTGCGAGAGCCGCACCACCCGGTCGTCGACCAGGTGGTGCAGCAGGGCGCCGAGCGCGAACTGGTAGCCCCAGGCCACGTCGCCCAGGCTGGCGTGGGGCAGGGCGGCGTGCATGGCCGCGATGAAACGATGCGCCATCGGGTCGAAGAATTCGCGCAGCACGCGGTCTGCCTCGGCGCTGCCGTAGGCCAGCTCGCGGCCGACCAGTTGCGCGTAATAGAAGCCCTCTTCGCTGTGCCGCAGGCGGATCACCGGCTTGACGAAGGCTTCGATGATGCGGGTCAGCGTCTGTGGGTCCTTCGGGTCCACCGCCGCGGCGTCCAGCGCTGCCAGGCGTTCCTCGATGGTCTGGTTCCAGTGCGCAAAGATGGCGTGGAACAGCTCGTGTTTGGGGCCGTAGTAGTAGCCCACCAGCGCCAGCGGCACGCCGGCTTCTTCGGCGATCTGCCGGATCGTCACGCCGTGGTAGCCGTGCTGTGAGAAGAGCTTTTCGGCCGCCAGCAGGATGGCCTGCTGGCGGTCGGGGCGTGATGCCGCGCGCGGCGAAGCCTTGACGGAGCGGGGGCGGGAGGCGCTGGTGACCATGGAGCGGTATTGAACGGTTGTACAAAAAACTTGAACATCCGTGCAAACCCTTGTGCGGGCCCCGCTGACAACTGCGCGATAGGCGCAGGCGCGGGAGCGCTGCTACGCTGCGCCGCAGGAGACAAGACATGACAGAACAACATCCCCCCTTCACGCCCCAGATCCGCCTGTACCAGCAGTGGCTGGCCGATCGGCACGGGCTGCAGTTCGACAGCTACGACGCGCTCTGGCGCTGGTCGGTCTCCGATCTCGACGCGTTCTGGCAGAGCATCTGGACCTACTTCGACCTGCGCTCGCCGACGCCGCACACGGCGGTGCTGGAGCGCAACGTGATGCCGGGCGCGCGCTGGTTTCCCGGCGCCCAGGCCAACTACGCGCACCAGGTGTTCCGCCACGTCGACGCGGCGCATGCGGCGGGCCTGTCGGCGGTGATCTCGGACAACGAGAAGGGCCAGCGGCGCGAGCTGTCCTGGCCCGAGCTGCGGCGGCAGGTGGCCTCGCTCGCGCTGCACCTGCAGGCGCAGGGCGTGCAACCCGGTGACCGCGTCGCGGCCTATTTGCCCAACATTCCCGAGACCATGGTCGCGTTTCTCGCGGTGGTCAGCATCGGCGCGGTCTGGAGCGTGTGCGCGCCCGACATGGGGACCAATGCGGTGCTCGACCGCTTCCGGCAGATCGAGCCGGTGGTGCTGATTGCCTGCGACGGCGTGACCTACGGCGGCAAGGACTTCGACCGACTGGGCGTGGTGGCCGAGTTGCGCGCGGCGCTGCCGACGGTGCGCCACGTGGTGCTGCACGCCAACCTCGCGCAGGACCCGGCAGATGTGGACCGTGCGCTGGAGACCGCGCAACCCTGCGCCGCCTTCAGCACGGCGATCGCCCGCCACGACGCCCCCGTGCGGGCCTTCGAACCGATGTGGCTGCCCTTCGACCACCCGCTGTGGGTCGTCTACAGCAGCGGCACCACCGGCCTGCCCAAGCCCATCGTGCACGGCCACGGCGGCACCGTGATCGTCGCGCTGGCGCTCAAGATCCTTCACAACGACGTGGGCTGCAGCTATGCGCCCAACAGCTTCGGCGAACGGTTCCACTGGTACAGCTCGACCGGCTGGGTGATGTGGAACGCGCAGACCAGCGGCCTGCTCAATGGCACCACCAGCGTGATCTACGACGGCAACCCCGGCGGCAGCAAGGAGCGGCCCGACTGGACCGTGCTCTGGCGCTTCGCGGCGCGCGAAGGCGTCACCTTTTTCGGCGCGGGTGCGGCGTTCTTTGCGAACTGTTTGAAGTCGGGCGTGGACCTCTCGACCTGTGGTGATCTGTCGGCCGTGCGCGCGCTCGGCACCACCGGCTCACCGCTGTCGGAAGACGCGCAGCGCTGGGGCACGGCGCAGTTCGCGGCCATCGCCCGAACCGACATCCAGAAAGACATCTGGTGGTGCAACATTTCTGGCGGAACGGATTTCGCGGGAGCCTTCATTGGCGGAAACAGGGATCTGCCACAGACGCCCGGCCGCATGCAATGCCGCCTCATGGGCTGCGCGGTTGAGTCCTGGGACGAGCAGGGCCGGCCGGTGATCGACGCGGTGGGCGAGCTGGTCTGCGCGCAGCCGATCCCGTCCATGCCGCTGTACTTCATCGGCGACAGAAACCACGAGCGACTGCTCGGCAGCTACTTCGACATGTACCCGCCCGGTCATGGCCGCAAGCCCGGTGGCGGTGATCTGGACAAGGACTCCGGCGCCGTCTGGCGCCACGGCGACTGGCTGCGCATCCATCCCGACGGCTCCTGCGTGATCTATGGCCGCTCTGACGCCACCATCAACCGCCACGGCCTGCGCATGGGCACCAGCGAGCTCTACAGCGCGGTCGAGGCCCTGCCCGAGGTGATGGACTCGATGGTGGTCGACCTCGAATACCTGGGCCGCGAGAGCTACATGCCGCTGTTCGTCGTGCTGCGTCCGGGCCTCACGCTCGACGATCCGATGAAGGCGAAGATCAGCGAGGCGATCCGCACCGCGCTTTCACCGCGGTTCTTGCCCAACGAGGTTTTTCAGGTCACCGAAATTCCGCGCACGCTCTCGGGCAAGAAGCAGGAACTGCCGATCAAGAAGCTCATGCTCGGCCAGCCGCTGGAGAAAGTGATCAACCGCGAGGCCATGGCCAATCCGGCCTGCCTGGACTGGTACGTGGCGCTGGCGGTGGCGCACCTGGGCCAGGCAGCGGGTTGAACCGCCGGGGGTGGCGGTCAGGGACTGTTCGCCACCAGCCGCAGCGTGGAGGTGCCACCACCGAATCCGACGTAGCCGTCGATCGACTGGACGTAGAAGCTGTAGGAGCTGTCGTCCAGCCAGGGCGTGGATGAACCGTTGAGACCGTTGTCGCCCGGAAAGAGCGTGGTGTCCAGCGCGGGCGCGTACCTGGAATAGTCGGTGATGCTGTTCAACTCCTTGACGTTGGGCATGCGCCAGCCGGTCTGGGTTCTGGCATGGCTCAGGGCGGCCTCCAGAAAGAAGCTGCTGGCCGTGCCGGTGCAGGTGCTGCCGTTCCAGGTCCGCCCTTGCTGGCAACGCCGCCAGGTCAGGCCCGTCTTGCGATCGATGACTGCGTTGTTGGCGCTGTCGCCGGGGTAGGGCTGGGTCGTGATGAGATGGCGTTGCCCGGTCCACGCAGCGCCTCTGACGAGGCGGACATAGTGGGTATCTGAGCGGAGCGCACGAAAAACTGTGCCGTTGTAGAAGTTGACCACCCACGCCTCCGCAGCCAGGGCGGGGTTCGCGTTCGGCGTGTTGGTCCAGTAGTAAGTCCCCAGGGAGTTCGGGAACACCGCGGTGTTGTACCGGGCGCCCACCGCGCGACCGTAATCCACCAGCCCCTGAAGCTCTTCGACGTTGGGCAGGCGCCAGTCGTTGAACCCGCAGATCTTGAAGGCGTTGACGGCGACGACATAGGCGCTGGCGTCGGTGCTGCTGCTGTTGCCGCCCTGATTCGTGTAGAGCTTGTAGCCGTAGCGAAGGGCCAGCGCAGCACTCTCCTTGCCTTCCCAGATGAGGCCGGTCACATTGTCCTTCACGCAGCTGGTGTTGGGATAGGTGGTGGCACCGGAGGTGACGCTGCTGTAGCTCATCGGGTTGAAGGCTGCGCGGTGGCCGTCCTGCAGCGGGTTGAGGTTGATCGCGCCGGTGGTGCCGCAGCTGCCCAGGATCAAATTGCCGCCCCAACACTGCGCACCGGTGATGCCGGTGTGAGGCACGGCCGGTGTCTGCCAGTCGCTGCCCAGCACGTAGTAGCCGATGCCCTCGTAGCTGTATTGCGGCAGCGTGGCGATGATGCTGTCGCGCTCGGCGGTGCTGTTGGAATAGAAGTGAAAGCCCTTGGCCGTGTAGAAGAAGCGGTAGAGCGGCGTGTAGCCGGTGCCGCTGAGGGTGCTGGCGTAGTAGGCGATGCCTTCGAAGGTGAACTGCGGCTGGGTGGCGACGATGCTGTTCTTCTCGGCGTCGCTGATGGTGTAGAAGTGCACGCCCGTGGCCGTGTTGTAGAGGCGGTACACGGGGCTGAGGCCTGCGATGGCGGTGCTGCTGGCGTAGAAGGCCGGGCCTTCGTAGGTCATGTAGGGTTTGGTGGCCTGCACGCTGGCCTTTTCGGCCTCGCTGGTGGTGAAGAAGTGCGCGCTGGTCAGGGTGTTGAAGAAGCGGTAGACCGGCACGCGCGAGGCCGCACTCTTGGTGACCGGCACCTCGGCGCTCTTGGTGGTGATGGTGGTCGTGGCCGCTGGTTCCGCAGCGGCCTTGTCGCTGACCTCACCGCCGCCACACGCCGTGAGGGCACCGAGCGCCAGGGCGCACCAGAGCATTTTCCAGCGCGCTGGTGTGGCGAGGATGGTCGGAAGAGCGGGACAGCGGATCGAAGGGGATGACATGCCGGCGATGCTAGACACCGCCTCTGCGAGCAGCATCCTTCATGTGAATGAGATCTGTGAATTGGGGCTTTGAAGGAGAGGGCCCGCGCGGCCGCGGAGCTCAGCCCTGGGGAAACGCCGCCATGAGCCGCAGCAGTTCCTGCTGCCGGCGCACACCGGTCTTCTGCAGCAGCGACGACAGCTGCGAGCGCACCGTGGGCACCCCGACCTCCAGCGCGTGCGCGATTTCTTTGGGCGTGTGGTCTTCCATCAGCAGCGACAGCACCTTCTGTTCGGCCCGCGTCAGTCCAAAGAGGCTGGCCGCCAGTGCGACCGCGCCGCCGCCCTGGCGCTGTGCATCGATCAGCCAGATCACGGCGCCGTGCCCGCGAACGTGGGTGGTGCTGGCGGCCAGGCGGTTGTTGGGTGTGGCCATCGCATAGACCGGCCCTTGCGCCGTGGCGACCCGTTGCCCGGTGTAGCGGCCCTGGCGGGCCTGACGGTCCAGTTGCTGCAAGACCGGCAGTAGCGGGGGCTGCGGCGACGCAGCGGGCTGCAGCAGCGCTTCGGCACGCCGGTTGGCGAAGGTCACGCGGCCGTCCGCGCCCAGCAGCAGCATGCCGATGCCGATCTGGTCCAGGCCCGACTCGAACAGCGACCGGTCGGCGCGCGCGCGCAGCAACTCGTGGTGCAGCTTGAGGCTGCGCTGCAGGTGCGGCACAGCCCTTTGCAGCGTCGCCATGGCGCCGCGGCCGAACGCCCGCCGCTGCGGGCCACGGTAGAACGAAAGCACGGTCTCGGGCACGGCGACCGAATTGCCGTGGTTGAACAGCACGGTGCACAGCAGCCACTCCTGCCCCATGCGGCGCAGGAAGTCGTTGTAGAACAGCGATTGGCGCAGGCGCCGCTGCGGGGCCAGCATCTCGCCACAACCCACGTGGCCGGATTCGAACAGGCCCTGGTCGCGCCCGTTGTGGGTCCACACGTCGTGCAGGTGGTAGTACTCGCCGTAGGCCTGCGCGGTCTCGAAGTCGTAGCGGTGGCCGTGCATCGGCTGGTGGCTGAACTGGTCGCCCGGGGTGAACAGCAGGCCCGAATCGGCCTGCAGCGCGGTGGCCCAGCGCCCCAGCAGCGCGTCCCAGCGCGCGGGATCGCCCACCGCATCGTAGGTTTGCAGCAGCAGGGTGTCCTCCACCGAGGTGCTCATGCGCCAGCGCCTTTCATTCATGTGAAGGATGTGTCGAATGTAACGCCGACCTAGCATCCGCCACCATCCGTACCCACCCTCAAGGAGCTTTCATGTCCCCGGTCCGATCCCTCGCGTTGTCTCTTGCGTCCCTCGTGCTTGTGCCGTCCGCCTGGGCCGATGACCCTGCGCAGCCGATCGATCCGGCGCGCCTCAAGGCCCTGCTGCCCGCCGCCTGGTCGGGCGTGGAGCGGCGCAACGTGGAGGCAGAGCGCAAGAACATGGGTGGCTTCAAGAGCAGCACGGCCGAAGCGCACTACAAAGCCAGCGGCTCAGGACGGCTGGAGCTGGTGGTGCGTCTCGGTGACGAGGGCGCTTCCGGCGCCGGCATGTATGCCTACGGCGCCGACTACCTGAAGAAGGACGTCAAGAACGAGACCCAGAAGAGCCTGGTGCAGGGCGGCCGGCGCTTTCTGCTCACCAGCACCACCGCCAAAAGCATGCTCATCGAAACCCAGGTCGCCGGTCGCTGGATGGTCAACGTCAACTGCATCGAAGCGACCGAGGCGCAGTGCGTCGACGCGCTGGGCAAGGTGGACTACGCGGCGCTGGAAAAGCTCAAGCCGTGAAGCGGTGAAGGGCCGCGCTGGAACGCGGCGAGGTGCAGTCTGGCTGCGCGCCTGCATGTGCTGCCCGTCGATGTCGCTGGGTGGCCCAGATCGGATTGCCCCGTGGCCGTTCCGGTCGTGCACATGTTGACACCGTTTGATACGTTGGGCGTGCCCGATTTGCTGAACACTTCCCGGTGATCGTTGCGCTGTTCGTCCTGTCCGGCGGGCAGCCGTGGATCAGATCGGAGGACCCAGATGAACCGCGGTACTTCTCTTGTCCAGCCTCAGGACCTGATGGAGCCTCTGGACATTGACCTGGACACCTTGGACCATGCGCTGATGGACCTGCTGACCAGCGACTGGCAGACCCTGGACGGCGGCGAGTGGCTAGATACAGCGGTGGCCGTCCAGCAAGTCGGCCCGATCGTCTCAGACCGCGCGGCCTGAGGGCGAACCCCGGGGGCGCGGGGCCTGGCGTAGCATGCGAGACCTCCACCACTGCCCGCCCCGAGTTCCCCATGCCCATCACCCTCTCATCCGCCAGCCTGCCCGTTTTCAAGACCGCCCTGTCCAACCTGCTGCACTGCCTGAAGAAGGCGGAAGCCAACGCGGCCGCGCGCAAGTTCGATCCCAATGTGTTCGTCACGATGCGGCTGGCGCCCGACATGCTGCCGTTTGCGTCGCAGATCCGCATCGCCTGCGACGCCGCCAAGAACGGCACCGCGCGCCTGGCCGGCATCGAGGCGCCGAAGTTTGAAGACAACGAAACCACCTTCGCCGAACTGCAGGCCCGCATCGCCAAGACGCTGGACTGGCTGGCCACTGTGTCGGCCGCGTCCATCGACGGTCGCGAAGAGGCCGACATCACCTTTCCTGTCGGCCGCGACAAGACCCGCACCATGAAGGGCGAGGCCTACCTCAAGCACTGGTCGATCCCCAACCTGTTCTTCCACGTCACCACCGCCTATGCGCTGCTGCGCCACAACGGCGTGGATCTGGGCAAGACGGATTTCCTGCTGGGCGAGCAGGCGGGCTGAGCGCGTCCGATGACCTTCGAGGTGCTGGCCCTCGCAGGCAGTCTGCGTGCAGCGTCGATCAACGCGGCGCTGTGCCGGGCTGCGGTGCGACTCGCACCCGGCGGCCTGCGCGTGACCGTATTTCCAGGGCTAGGCGACCTTCCGCTGTTCAACCCGGACCTTGAAGCGGACCCACCATGGCCGGTGCAGGCATTGCGCGCCGCCGTCGCGCGCGCGCACGCGCTGCTCATTGCCAGCCCCGAGTACGCCCACGGCATCGCTGGGCCGATGAAGAACGCCCTCGACTGGCTGGTCAGCTTCGAAGGCACGGTGGGCAAGCCGGTCGCGCTCTTCAATGCCTCACCACGGGCCCGCCACGCGGACGAGGCGCTGCGGGAGGTGCTGCAGACCATGTCCGCGACGGTCGTTCCCTCGGCGTCGCCCACCCTGGCGCTTCTTGGTGCCTGCACCACCGAGGAGGCCATGCTGGCGGACCCGGGCGTGAGCCGGGCGATACGGAGTGCCCTGGATGGCCTTGAAACCCATCTCGCGGGTGACACGGCTCCCGGCGCGTCCTTCCCGCTTGGGTAGGCCCTCGATCACCGCTGACGCGCGGCCGCAATAGGCGGCGTCGGTCAGTCCGTTCGACTGACCAGCACCATGCCTGTGACCCAGGACAGCACCGTGGTGCTGAAGCCGGGCAGGGTGGTCAAGGTCTCCAGCAGGGCCGCGGCCTTGAGCTCATGGCCTTCTGGCCAGTTGGGCTGCGGCAGCATGTCGTCCACCACATAGAGGCCGCCCGGGCGCAGCAGCGCCAGGGTTTCGGGCAGGCGCCGGTACTTGCCCGGCCACGAATCGGCAAAGATCAGATCGAACGTGCCGGGCGCCAGCGTGTCCAGCCACGCGTCACCATCGGCGCACACCACCGACAGGCGCGGGTCGTGGCCCAGGTGGCGGCGCGCGATGTCCAGCACGGCGTCGTCGTTGTCCACCGTGGTGAGCGTGGCGCGGGCGTCCATGCCGTCCAGCAGCCAGGCGGTGGACAGGCCGGTGCCGGTACCGATTTCCAGCAACTGCCCGCCCGGCTTGCTGCCCGCCAGCGTGCGCAGCAGGCTGCCCGTGAGCGGCTCGGAGGCCATGGTGAAGCCGGCCGCATGTGTGTCGGCCCAGAGGGCGGCCAGGGCCACCGGTTCGCGAAGGTTTTGGTGATCGTTCATATTCGTTGACGCAGAGGGTGTGAGAGCGGTGGGTTTCGCGCGTCACATCCCTGCCGGCTGCTGCGGGAGCGGCCGGTGGTCTAACGGGGCAGGGGGATCAGCGGCCTGCGTCAGCAGGCCAAGGGCGCGCGGTCCTGCCCCGGCCCTGTAGCAGCAGGGTGTGTAGCGAAGGGGCGGAGGGGCGCGGAAGCATGGTGGGCATCTTAGGTCATGAGTCGCAGGTTGAGTGACGCCTCAGACATCCGCTGGATACACTGTCTCCCGCATGAAAGAACGTTTCAAACGGAAGACATTCACGGTGATCGCCGTCCCAGTGGTGGCCTTGTTTGGGGTGGTGCTTCTTGTCGTGTCGCCAGGCCCTTCCGCGTCCACGATCAAAGAAACTAGGCTGTTTTGCCAGCGAATTGAACGAGGCACTTTATTTCCTGACCTCATGCAACGGGCAGGCGCCTCGGCAGAGAAGGGTATCCGGGCGGATGTGGTGGAGGAATCGAAGGTGCTGATTCGTTTGCACAACTGCCACTGTTGGGTTTCGTTCCAGCCAACGGGGACTGAAGTCTCTGAAGTCGTTTGCAACTCCTGATGGGATCCAACCATTGCCGATCGAAATGCTTCTGAGCGCCATCCAGGGCGATATCTCCAAGCTGCACGTCGACGCCATCGTCAACGCGGCCAATTCGTCGCTCCTCGGTGGTGGCGGAGTGGACGGTGCGATCCACCGTGCAGCGGGGCCTGAGCTGGTGCATGAATGCCGTCTGCTCGGGGGCTGCAAGACGGGCGAAGCCAAGCTGACCAAAGGCTATCGGTTGCCCGCCAGATTCATCATTCACACCGTCGGACCGGTGTGGCGTGGCGGTGCGCATGGCGAGTCGGCGCTGCTCGTATCCTGCTACCAGCGGTCGCTGGAGGTGGCGGCCGCCGCGGGCGTGTCATCGCTGGCGTTTCCAAGCATCAGCACGGGCATCTTCGGCTACCCCATCGAAGAGGCTGCGGCTGTTGCGGTGTCGACGGTCCGGCAGGTGCTTGAAGCCGGCTGCACTGTTCAATCGGTCACCTTCTGCTGCTTTTCCCAGTCCGACTTGGAGATCTACAGGTCCGCGCTTGCGTCGGCCGGCTTTTGATGGCGAACAGGAGCGCCCGCCGAATGCAACTGACATATGCTTTTGCAAGCATCTATCGCCGAGCAAGATGACCGAAAAACAATACCGAATGCTCTTGACAGTCTATGCAGCGCTCATCGTGGTGTTGCTCGCTGCCATGTTCGTGTCCCCGCCCTCTGATGCCCTGATGGTTGCTCTCGGCAATGAGCCGAAAACCTGGCCCATGAGCAATTTTTGGGTGGCTGGAGGTATTGCAGGGGTTTTGATGTTGATGACGCTGATCGGACTTGTCGGACTGTTTCTCTTCAAAGCATGGGCTCGGCCGCTTTCGGTGTTTGCAACTGCTTTCGCTTTACTGCTTCAACCCTTCATAGGGGCGTCCGTCTTCTCCGGAATCGAATTTGCACTGATCGGGATCGAATCGACTCTCTGGGGTGTCATCTTGGCGTTGTCGTATTCCTCGCCCATTGGTGATCGGTTCGGGCGCTGAAGCAGTTTGTGCGGGGTGACAAGGCGTCCCTTACCCCCGCACCAGACACGCCGCGATCCTCGTCCCCTCCGCGAACACGAAGTCCTTGAAGGCCTGGTTGACGCCGTTGAGCGCGGCGTCGCGGCGGTGGATGAAGCACCAGTCGATGTACTTGGGCATGTCGGCCAGGTCGAGCACGGCGATGCGGCCGGCTTCCAGCTCCACCTGGAACACGTGGGCCGAGAGGAAGCTGACGCCCAGGCCTTCCATCACCGCGTGTTTCACCGTCTCGTTGCCCGAGAGTTCCAGCCGCTGGCGCACCTGGATCGACTGCGCCTGCAGCAACTGTTCGAGGAACAGCCGGGTCGACGAGCCGGGCTCGCGGAAGATGAAGTCTTCCTGCCGCAGGTCGGTCCATTCGAGCGCGCTGCGCCGCGCCAGCGGGTGGTTCACCGGCGCGACGATGCAGTGCGGATGCCGTGCGAAGCTGTGCGCTTCCACGGCCGCCTCCGACGGCGGGTAGCCGGTGATGGCGATGTCCAGCCGCCGCTCGGCCAGCAGGTCCAGGATCTCGCCGCGCTTGGCCACGGTGAGCTTGAGGTGCACGTCCGGGTGGCGCTGGTGGAACTCGCTGAGCAGGCGCGGTGCGAAGTAGTTGGCGGTCTGCACCACGCCCAGGTGCAGCAGCCCGCGCAGGCCGCGCGAGGTCTCCTTGCTGCCGTCGCTGGCGTAGAAGGCCATGGCCTCTTCGGCCGCGCGCACCTGCGCCAGGATGATGCGCGCGTGCATCAGCAGCTCCTGCCCGGCGTCGCTCAGGCGGCGGCGGTCGGCGGGGTCGAACAGGGCCGTGCCCAGCGCCTGCTCGATCTGCCGCACCGCCATCGACACCGCGGGCTGCGTCATCTCCAGCTGCTCGGCCGCGCGCGAGAAGCTGGCGCTGGTCGCGACCGCCTCGAACACGCGCAGCTGGCGCACCTTCAACTGCATCATGGAAATTTCCTCGGGACATTCCCGCACAAAACGGCCGATGCTGCACTGCGATGGGGCGGCCGGGCGGGGTTTTGGGCCTGACTATAAAGTGATTTGATGGCTTTGATAAAAGTCCATCAATAGCTCGAATATGGCGCGGTCCCTAGCATCGCGGCCCATGAACACAGCCACCACCCCCTTTCCTCGCTGGGACGACGCCGCCACCACCGGCATGGACGAGCCCCGGCTGCTCCTGTACCGCTCCAACCTGCTCGGGTCGGACCTGCGCATCACCAACTATGGCGGCGGCAACACCTCGGCCAAGATCGTTCACAAAGACCCGCTGACCGGCCAGGACGTCGAGGTTCTGTGGGTCAAGGGTTCGGGCGGCGACGTCGGCTCGATGAAGCTCGACGGCTTCTCCACGCTCTACATGGACAAGCTGCGCGCGCTGCAGGGCCTGTACCGAGGCCTGGCGCACGAAGACGAGATGGTCGGCTACCTGCCGCACTGCACCTTCAACCTCAACACCCGCGCCGCGTCCATCGACACGCCGCTGCACTCCTCGCTGCCCTACGCCCATGTCGACCACATGCACCCCGACGCGGTGATCGCGATCGCGGCCATGGCGAACTCCCAGGCCATCACCGACAAGGTCTTCGGCGGCACCGTGGGCTGGATGCCCTGGCTACGCCCGGGCTACGAACTGGGCCAGCAGCTCAAGGCCTACAACGACGCCCACCCCGGCCTGCGCGGCATCGTGCTGGGCGGCCACGGCCTGTTCAGCTGGGGCGAGACCTCCAAGGCCTGCTACGAGAACACGGTGGACCTGATCGAGACCGCGCAGAACTGGCTGGCCGCCGAGCGCGCCGCGAAAAAGGTGCAGGTCTTCGGCGGTGCCAGGGTCGAGTCGCTGCCCGAGGACCAGCGCGACGCCACGCTGGCGCGCGTGCTGCCGGTGATGCGCGGCCTGGCCAGCGCGGCCGGCGGCCACAAGCTGATGCACCTCAACACCTCGGCCGAGGTGATGCAGTTCGTCAACTCCGCCGAGCTGGAGCCGCTGGCGGCGCTCGGCACCTCCTGCCCTGACCACTTCCTGCGCACCAAGATCCGCCCGCTGATCGTGCCCGAGGCCGTCTACACGCTCGAAGGCGCCGCGCTCAAGGACGCCCTTAACCGGCTGCTGGCGGACTACCGCGCCGACTACGCCGCCTACTACGAGCGCTGCAAGCGCCCGACCAGCCCGGCCCTGCGCGACCCCAACCCGGTCGTGCTGCTGCTGCCGCGCATCGGCATGGTGACGATCGCCAAGGACAAGGCCACGGCCCGCATCGCTGGCGAGTTCTATCTGAACGCCATCAACGTGATGCGCGAGGCCAATGCGGTCGACCGCTACGTCGGTCTGCCCGAGCAGGAAGCGTTCGACATCGAATACTGGCTGCTCGAAGAAGCCAAGCTGCAGCGCATGCCCAAACCCAAGCCGCTGGTCGGCCGCGTGGCCTTCATCACCGGCGGCGCCGGCGGCATCGGCCAGGCGATCGCCCGGCGCATGCTCAGCGAAGGCGCCTGCGTGGTGCTGGCCGACATCGACCAGACCGCGCTCGACAGCGTCAGCGCCGACCTGGCCAAGGCCCACGGCAAGGACCATGTGCGCGGCGTGCTGTGCAACGTGACCGACGAAGCCTCGGTGATCGCTGCGTACGGCCGCGCCGCAGTCGAGTTCGGTGGTGTGGACATCCTGGTGAGCAACGCCGGCATCGCTTCGGCCGCGCCGATCGAAGACACCTCGCTGGAACTGTGGAACCGCAACCAGAGCATCCTGGCCACCGGCTACTTCCTGGTCGGCCGCGAGGCCTTCAAGCTGATGAAGGCGCAGGCCGTGGGCGGCTCCATCGTGATGATCGCCAGCAAGAACGGCATGGTCGCCAGCGCCCAGGCCACGGCCTACTGCGCCGCCAAGGCCGCCGAGATCCAGCTGTCCCGCAGCTTCGCGCTCGAAGGCGCACCGCTGGGCATCCGATCCAACGTGGTCAATCCCGACGCGGTGATCCGCGGCTCCAAGATCTGGACCGGCAAGTGGAGCGAAGAACGCGCCGCCGCCAACAAGATCGGCGAAGGCGACCTCGAAGCGTTCTACCGCGACCGCTCGATGCTCAAGCGCAGCGTGTTCCCCGAAGACATCGCCGAGGCCACCTATTTCTTCGCCTGCGAAGACCTCAGCGCCAAGAGCACCGGCAACATCCTCAACGTGGACGCTGGCAACCTCGCCGCGTTTACGAGATGACCACCCCCCTGCGCCGCGCTGCGCGCGTCACCCCCCAGGGGGCGACACCAGCGGCCCGGCGAAGCCGGTTCCGCGGTGTCCGCGGGACGAGATGGGCGCTCAAGCACCCGCTCAATACGGAGAAAACATGAAGACCATCGACAGCAGCTTGATCACCGCGCACAACGAACCCCAGCTGCGCCTCGTGCACCACGACTACGAGCACCTGGGCGAGCAGCTCGCGCGCCGCCACATCGACATCGAGACCGTGCGCCAGCAGGTCGCGGCCTTCGGTGTCGCGATTCCCAGCTGGGGCGTGGGCACCGGCGGCACGCGCTTTGCCCGCTTCCCCGGCCAGGGCGAGCCGCGTAATGTGTTCGACAAGCTGCAGGACTGCGGCGTGATCCAGCAGCTGGCGCGCGCCACGCCCACGGTCAGCCTGCACATTCCGTGGGACAAGTGCAGCGACTGGAGCGAGCTGCGCCAGGCCGCGGCCTCGGCCGGCCTCGCCTTCGACGCGATGAACTCCAACACCTTCAGCGACCAGCCCGGCCAGGCCCACAGCTACAAGTACGGCAGCCTCAGCCACACCGACGCCGCCACCCGCGCGCAGGCCGTGGCGCACAACCTCGAGTGCATCCAGATCGGCCAGGCGCTCGGCTCCAAGGCGCTCACCGTCTGGGTCGGCGACGGCAGCAACTTTCCCGGCCAGCAGCACTTCCGCCGCGCCTTCGACCGCTACCTGGAGAGCGCGCAGCAGATCTACGCGGCGCTGCCGGGTGACTGGCGAATGATGCTGGAGCACAAGATCTGCGAGCCGGCCTTCTACGCCACGGTCATTCAGGACTGGGGCTCCAGCTTCCTGGCTGCGCAGGCCCTGGGCCCGAAGGCGCAGTGCCTGGTCGACCTCGGTCACCACGCGCCCAACGTCAACATCGAACTGATCGTCGCGCGCCTGATCGCCGCCGGCAAGCTCGCGGGCTTCCACTTCAACGACAGCAAGTACGGCGACGACGACCTGGACGCCGGCAGCGTCTCGCCCTACCGCCTGTTCCTGGTGTTCAACGAACTGGTGGCGGCGGCGCACGAAGGGGTCGCCTTCGATCCGGCTTACATGCTCGACCAGAGCCACAACGTCACCGACCCGATCGAAAGCCTGATGACCAGCGCGATCCAGGTGCAGCGCAGTTACGCGCAGGCCTTGCTGGTGGACCGCGCGGCGCTCGATGCCGCGCAGGACGCCAACGACGCGCTCACCGCGACGCACCTGCTCAAGCAGGCCTTCCAGACCGATGTGACCCCGCTGCTGCAGCGCGTGCGGGTGGACGCGGGCGGCGCCGTCGACCCGGTGGCCGCCTACCGCGCCAGCGGCTACCGCCAGCGGGTGGCCGCCGAGCGTCCGGCCGCCGTTGGCGGCAGCGGCGGCATCGTCTGAAACCAACACCCGGCGCCGCGCATGCGCGGCACCGGATCCATCCCGATCGCGGGCATCGCGCCAGCGACAGGACCCTGACCCACCCCGGGTCGATCATCACCAACCGCGACGACAACCACTGGAGACATGAACATGAAATCCCGCTTCGCACTGACTGCCGCTGCCCTCGCCCTCGCGCTGGCCCAGCCGGCCTTCGCCGCCGACAAGATCGCCCTGGTGGTCAAGAGCCTGGGCAACGGCTTCTTCGACGCCGCCCACCAGGGCGCGCTCGAAGCCGCCAAGGAACTCAAGGACGTCGAGATCATCTACACCGGCCCCGCCAAGGCGACCGCCGAAGGCCAGATCGAGATCGTCAACTCGCTGATCGCGCAGAACGTCAAGGCCATCGTCATCTCTGCCAACGACCCCGACGCACTCGTGCCTTCGCTCAAGAAGGCGATGCAGCGCGGCATCAAGGTGATCTCGTTCGACTCGGGCGTGAAGAAGGACGGTCGCCTGATGCAACTGAACCCGTCGAACAACGCGCTGATCGGCGAGAAGCTGGCCAAGATGAGCGAGCAGGTCGTGGGCAAGACCGGCGAGATCGCCGTGCTGTCGGCCACCGCGCAGGCCACCAACCAGAACATCTGGATCGGTGAAATGAAGAAGGTGCTGGCCAAGCCCGAATATGCCGGCCTGAAGCTGGTCAGCGTGGTCTACGGCGACGACCAGACCGACAAGAGCTACCGCGAAGCGCAGGGCCTGTTCAAGAGCTACCCCAACCTGAAGGCCATCGTCGCCCCGACCACGGTCGGCATCGCCGCCGCCGCCAAGGCCGTGCAGGACGAGAAGAAGGTCGGCCAGATCTTCGTGACCGGCCTGGGCCTGCCCTCGGAAATGGCCGGCCACGTCAAGAGCGGTGCGGTCAAGTCGTTCGCGATCTGGAACCCGATCGACCTGGGTTACTCCTCGATCTACGCCGTGCACGCTTTCATGAAGGGCACCGCCAAGGGCACCAAGGGCGAGGTGATTTCTCTGGGCCGCGTCGGCAAGGCCACGCTGGATGAAAACGGCGAAGCCGCGATGGCCGAACCCTTCACCTACGACGCCTCCAACGTGGAGAAGTTCTCCAAGATCTTCTGATCTCCCGATGGACCTTGTACCGTGCGACTGGTGGCCATGACCTCTGAGAATCCCTCCGCCTGGCTCCGGCTGCAAGGCATCCACAAACGCTTCGGCCCGACCCACGCCCTCAAGGGCGTGGACCTCGAGTTGGTGCCGGGAGAAGTGCTCGCCCTCATCGGCGAGAACGGCGCCGGCAAGTCCACGCTGGTCAAGCTGCTGACCGGCGTGTACCCGGTGGACGAAGGGCAGATCGTGCTCGGCGGCCAGCCGGTGCGCTTTGCCCGCGCGCAGGATGCGCAGGCGGCGGGCATCGTCGCGGTGCACCAGGAAACCGTGATGTTCGAGGAGCTGTCCGCGGCCGAGAACATCTTCATCGGCCGCCAGCCCATGCGCCGGCTCGGCCCGCTGTCGGTCATCGACTGGGCGCGCATGAACACTGAGGCGCAAGCCGTGCTCGACCAGGTTGGCGCCGGCTTTGCCGCCACCACGCCAGTCAAACAACTGAGCCTGGCGCAGCGCCATCTGATCGAGATTGCCCGCGCGCTCTCGCAGCAGGCGAAGGTGGTGATCCTCGACGAACCCACGGCCGCGCTCTCGCAGGCCGAGATCCGCGATTTCTACGGCCTCGTGCGCGGCCTGAAGGAGCAGGGCGTCGCGGTGCTGTTCATCACCCACAAGTTCGACGAAATCTTCGCCGTTGCCGACCGCTACGTGGTGCTGCGCGACGGCGCCTCGGTCGGCCACGGCCGCATTGCCGATGCCAACGAGGGCGAGCTGGTGCGGCTCATGGCCGGCCGCGAGATCAGCAAGATCTACCCGCACATCCCGCGCCAGGCGGGCGACGTGGTGCTGGAGGTCGAAGGCCTCTCGCACCCGACCGAATTCGACAGCCTGAGTTTTTCGTTGCGTGCCGGCGAGATCCTGGGCTTCTACGGCCTGGTCGGCGCCGGGCGCAGCGAGGCCATGCTCGCGCTCATGGGCCTGAACCCGCAGGCACGTGGCCAGATCCGCGTCGGCGGCAAGGCCCTGAGGGTGCGCAAGCCGGCCGACGCGATCGCCGCGGGCCTGGCCTACGTGCCCGAAGAGCGCCAGCGCCAGGGCGGCATCCTCGATTTTTCGGTGCGCCACAACATCTCGCTCGCGGGGCTCGCCGGCCCGTTGACCAAGGCCGAGCCGCTGTCGCGCGGGCCCTGGCTCTCGGCCGTGCGCGAAGCCGCACTGACCGACAGCATGATCGATCGCCTGCGCATCAAGACCGCCGGCCACGACACGCCACTCTCGGGTCTTTCGGGTGGCAACCAGCAGAAGGTGGTGATTGCCAAGTGGCTGGGGCTGAACCCGCGCATCGTGATACTCGACGAGCCCACCAAGGGCATCGACGTCGGCGCCAAGCAGGCGGTCTACCAGCTGATCGCCGAGATGGTCGCGCAGGGTCTGGCGGTGATCCTGGTGTCCAGCGAGCTGCCCGAAGTCATGCACCTCGCGCACCGCACCGTGGTCATGCGCCGCGGCCGCATGGTCGCGACCTTTGAGCAGGGCGAGGCCGACGCCGAAACCATCGTGTCCGCCGCGTCGGGCATCGCCTCCGCCTCACCCGTCCACGGCGAACCGCAGGAGCTGGCCGCATGAGCGCCGCATCGACATCCCCCTGGGCTGCCCACTGGCACGCGCGCCGCCGCGAGTGGCTGCTCGCGGTCATCATCACGCTCATCGTGCTGGCCGTCGGCTGGCGCGCCCCGGTCTTCCTGAGCGCGCGCAACGCGCTGGACATCGGCAACGACTCGGCCATCCTCGTCATCCTGGTGATGGGCCAGATGCTGGTGCTGCTCACACGCGGTGTGGACCTCTCGGTCGCCTCCAACCTCGCGCTCACCGGCATGTTGTGCGCGCTCGCCGCTCGCGCCTGGCCGGGCATCCCGCTGGTGCTGCTGCTGCTCATGGCCTGCGCCGTTGGTGCACTGCTGGGCGCGGTCAACGGCTGGCTGATCATGCGGTTCTCGCTGCCGCCCATCGTCGTCACGCTGGGCACGCTCTCGGCCTACCGCGGTGCCACCTTTGTCGCCAGCGGCGGCGCCTGGATTTCCGACCACGAAATCCACCCGCTCATCAAGGGCCTGCCGCGAGAAGAATGGCTCGGGCTGCCGGCGCTGATCTGGGTCGCACTGGTGGTGACCTTCGCGACCGCCTGGCTGCTGCGCTGGCGCCGCGAAGGGCGCGAGCTCTACGCCTACGGCGGCAACCCGCACGCCGCGCTCTACGCCGGCATCCCGGTGCGCCAGCGCCTGGTCATGGCCTACACGCTCTCGGGCCTGCTGGCCGGCCTCGCGGGGCTGCTGTGGGTCGGTCGCTATTCCATCGCCTTCACCGAACTGGCCTCGGGCTACGAACTGACGGTGATCGCCGCCTGCGTGATCGGCGGCGTCAGCATCGGCGGCGGTGTCGGCACGATTGCCGGCGCGCTGCTGGGCGTGCTGTTCATCGGCGTCATCAACGGTGCGCTGCCCGTGATCCAGGTCTCGCCGTTCTGGCAGCAGGCGATTGCCGGCGCGGTGATCCTGGTCTCGGTGGTGCTCAACGCCCGCGCCGACCGCACCCAGGGCCGCCAGATTCTCGAAACCCGTCAAGGAGTGCCCGCATGAAGGCGCTGGACACCTGGGAGCGCATCCTGATTGCGCTGATCGTGCTGGTCTACCTGGGCTTCGGCCTGGGCATCGAGGGCTTCTTCACGCCCTACGCGCTGGCCGACAGCACCTACAACTTCTCCGAGAAGGCGCTGATCGCGCTGGCGATGGCGCTGCTGGTGATCGCCGGCGAGATCGACCTGTCGATCGCCGCCACCATGGCGCTGGCGTCGATGGCGATGGGCTTCGCGATGAAGGCCGGTGCCGGCACCGCCACCATGGTGCTCGCGGCCATCGCCACCGGCGTGGCCTGCGGCGCGCTCAACGGCTGGCTGGTCACGCGCTGGAAGCTGCCCTCCATCGTCGTCACCATCGGCACCCTCTCGCTCTACCGCGGCCTGGCGCAAGTCGTGCTGGGCGACCAGGCACTCACCGGCTACCCCGAGACCCTGGTCACCTGGGGCAACGGCTACCTGGGCGACCTGCTGGACCTGCCCTGGCTGATCGTGCCGATCGAGTTCGCCGTCATGCTCGTGGCGGCCCTGCTGGTCGGCCTGTTCCTGCACGCCACGGTGCACGGCCGGCGCATCTACGCCATCGGCGCCAACGCCGTCACCGCGCGCTTTTCCGGCATCGCGGTCGACCGCTACCGCATGGGCCTGTTCATCTTCGCGGGCGTCATGGCCGCGCTCGCCGCCGTGCTGCTTACCGGCCGCATCGGCAGCACGCGCCCCAACCTCGCCATGGGGTGGGAACTGGACGCGGTGACCATCGTCATCCTCGGCGGCGTGTCGATCCAGGGGGGCAAGGGCAGCGTGGTCGGCACCCTGCTGGCCGCCGTGCTGCTGGGCAGCTTCACCTTCGCCATGGGCATGCTCAACGTCACCGGCATCGTGGTGTCCATGGTGGTCGGCGGCCTGCTGATCGCGGCCATGGTGCTGCCCCAGTACCTGCGCCGCCTCACCGCGCGCTTCCAGAAGGCACAGCACGTGCGGGGGAGCTTCACATGAGCGCCACAGAAAAACACGCCTTCCGCATGTTCCTGAACCCCGGCTGCGTCGACGAATACCGCCGCCGCCACGACGCCATCTGGCCCGAGCTGGTCAGCCTGCTCAAGGAGAGTGGCATCGAGGACTACAGCATCTACCTCGACGCCGAACACCATGTGCTGTTCGGTGTGCTGCGCCGCCGTCCCGGCCACACCATGGGGAGCCTGCCGCAGCACCCGGTGATGCAGCGCTGGTGGCAGCACATGAAAGACATCATGCGCTGCAACCCCGACGGCTCGCCGGTCGCCGAAGACCTGCCCCGTCTCTTCCACATGGATTGACCATGGTCCGCCACGCCCACACGCTCGTGCTGGACATCGGCAAGAGCAACGCCAAGCTGGTGCTGTTCAACGCCGAGGGCGACGTGCTGGCCCGCCGCGTGCAGGCCAACCAGTCCGTGTCCAACGACGGCTACACCGCGCTCGGCACCGAGGCCCTGCAGGCCTGGCTGCTCGAAGGCATGGCCACGCTGCCCGAGCGCCGGCAGATTGGCCGCATCGGCATCACCACCCACGGCGCGGCCTTCTGCGCCGTCGGCGATCACGGCCTCGCGATGCCGCCGATGGACTACGAGTGGGACAGCTACGGCCTCTGGCGCGAACGCTACGCGGCCCTGCTCGACGGCTTCGAGGTCACCGGCTCGCCGCTGCTCCCGCTGGGTCTGAACGCCGGCCTGCAGCTCTACTGGCTGCAGCAGAACAGGCCCGAAGCCTGGGCGCGCGTGCGCCACTGGCTGCCCTACCCGCAGTACTGGGCCTGGTGGCTCACCGGCGTGGCCGCGAACGAAGCCACCTCGCTCGGCTGCCACACCCACCTCTGGCAACCAACGCGCAACGCCTTCGCGCCCTGGGCCGTGCACCAGGGCCTGACCGACCGCTTCGCGCCGCTGCGCCTTGCGCACGAAGCGCTGGGCCCACTGCGGCCGGAACTCGCCGCCCAGCTCGGCCTTGCGCCCGACTGCCGCGTGCATGTCGGCCTGCACGACAGCAACGCCTGCCTCGCGCGCCACCTGCATGCGCTGCCCGGCGCCAGCGTCGTCTCCACCGGCACCTGGACCGTGATCATGGCGCCCGGCGTGCCGACCGACATGCTCACGCTCGACCCGCTGCGCGACCAGCTGTTCAACCAGTCGGTCGAAGGCAAACCGGTCCCGACAGCGCGCTTCATGGGCGGCCGCGAATTCGCCCACCTCTGCCACGGCGCCGACCCCTCGCTCGCCACGCTGCGCGCGCTGCGCGACGTGATCGACGCGGGCTGGACCGTGTTGCCCGAAGACAGTGCCCAACCCGGCGCCGCGCACGGGCGCGTGGCCGAACTGCGCCAGGGCGAACGGCGCCTGGGCAACCGCCCCGGCGAGGTGCCGCTGCACCTGCGGCCCGCGCTCGGCGCCTGGTACTGCGCGCTCATGACCGCCCAGACTCTGCGCGAACTGCTGCCGCCGGGGCTGGCTGCCGAAGCCGCCCACACTGTCGTGCTCGAAGGCCCCATGACCGACAACCCCGCCTTCGTCACCGCGCTCGCGGCGCTGCTCGCGCCCATGCGCCTGCTGCGCAGCGTCGACGAGGTGGAAGGCACCGCCCGCGGAGCCTGGCTCAGCACACGATGGGACGAGCCGGCGGGGGAGGGCGCGCGCTACGCGGAGGTGCTGTTGCCGGAGGCGGCGGATGTGCTGCGGCTGCAGGCGGCGAGGGCGGCTTGGGAAGCCGTGGTGGAGGGCGTGGCGGTCTGATAGGCTGCCATCCATGCCCCGCTTCGTCGTCCTTCTCCGTGGTGTCAATGTCGGCAAAGGCAACCGGGTGCCGATGGCCGACTTCCGGGACATGCTCGAAGCGCTGGGCCATACCGACGTGCAGACCCTGCTGAACAGCGGCAACGCCGTGTTCTCGTCGACCAGCCGCAGCGCGACAAAGCTGTCCACGGAGATCGCCGCTGCCGTGCAGGCGCGTTTTGGCGTCACGACGCCGGTCATCGTCAAGTCCGCCAGCGAGTTCCGCGCCATCGTGGATGGCAACCCGATCGTTCCGCCCGAGACGGAGCACTCGCGCTTTCTCGTCGCTTTTTCGATGGACGCGGGGCGATTGAAAGAACTCGATGCCTTGCAGCCGCTGCTGAACCCGGGCGAGCGCCTTGCCGTCACGGCGCACGCCGCCTACCTGAATTGCGCGGGCGGGTTGCTGGAGAGCAGGGTGGGTGAGGCGATGCTGGGCAAGGCCGGCAAAGGCATCACCACCCGCAACTGGGGCACGACGCTCAAGCTGGCCGCGCTGTTTTGACGCCAGAATGCGGCAATGCTCCCAACGCCGCCGCCCATGGTTCCCTTCACCGTCGAGCGCATCGATCACGTCGTGTTCCGCGTGCGGGATCTCGCTGCCAGCGTGTCGTTTTACGAGCGCGTGCTCGGTTGCCATCTCGTGCGCGAACGGCCCGAACTCGGCCTGGTGCACGTTCGCGCCGGCGCGTCCATGGTGGACCTCGTGGCCATCGACGGACCGCTGGGTCGGGTCGGCGGGGAAGGGCCGAAGGCGGAAGGACGCAACGTCGACCACCTCTGCCTGCGGGTCGAGCCTTTTGACGAGCAACGCATCGTTGCGCACCTCGCCGAACACGGCATCGTTCCCAGAGGCCCGGCGAGCACCAACTTTGGCGCGGAAGGTGAGGGCCCCTCCCTGTATTTCCGCGACCCGGACGACAACGTCATCGAACTCAAAGGACCAGCCCATGGGACTTCTGGACTTCATCTTCCAACGCGGTGAATCCGCCGACGAGGCGCTGCTGGCCGTGGCCACGGCGCGGGGTTGGGCCGCGTGCAGCCGCAGCGGCATGGCCATGCTGCCGCCGTCGCACGCGGCGGCCGATGTGCACGGCCTGGGCGGGCGCGGGGCGCCGCACTGCGCGGGGCGGTCGTTCGAGCTGGCGCTCGGCCCGCAGCACCGCCCGGCCGTCGTCTCGCACCTGGAGATCACGGTGTCCGACGATCAGGAGCACGTCTACGACATGGTGACCTGGCAGCGCCCGGCCGGGACGCTGCTGCGCTTCGAGGCCGAGCTGGGCGAAGGTGCCGGGCAGCACCACCGGCTGGGCGACCGCTTCAACCCGGGTGGCGCCGCCAAGCACCGTCTCCCGGGCGGCGCCGTCCTGCGCATCGGCCGCGACGCGGATGCAGAACGGGCGCAGACCTTGTGTGCGGCCGCGGGATGGAGCGAGCTGATGCAGCTTGCGCAAAGCCCCGCCCTGCGCGGCTGCGTCGCCGAAAGCCTCGGAGACCGGGTGGCGGTGTATTCGTGGACCGGCATGCCGCGCAAGGGCCAGGCCCGCTGGCACGACCTGGTGGCGGTGGCCGAGGGGCTGGAGGCTTTGATGGATAGCTGTGAATCAGGGGCGTGACGGATATCCCGAGCACACTGCACCCAAACCCTCTAACCTGACCGCATGCAAACCCCCACACCTTCCCCGTCGCGTCACTTCTTCCGCCTGGCCCTGGCGTTGGCCCTGCTCACGCCACTCGCCACCCCCGCGCAAAGCACCACCCCGCCCGAGCCGCTCAAGGCCATCGAGCGCCTCGACGTTGGCCGCTACCTGGGCACCTGGTACGAGATCGCGAAATACCCCAACCGCTTCCAGCGCCAGTGCGTGTCCGGCACACAAGCGCAGTACCGCCTGCGCGACGACGGCCAGCTTGACGTCATCAACCGCTGCCGCCAGGCCAGCGGCGAGACGGCCGAAGCCGTGGGCCGCGCGCGCCAGGACGGCCCTGCCGATTCGCCGAAGCTGGAGGTGCGCTTCGCCCCTGCCTGGCTGTCGTGGCTGCCCATGGTCTGGGCCAACTATTGGGTCGTCGATCTCGACCCGGGCTACCAGCTCGCCGCCGTGAGCGAGCCGAACCGCGAATACCTGTGGGTCCTGTCGCGCACGCCGACGGTGGACGCGGCGGCGTATCAAGCCCTGCTGGCGCGGTTGCAGGCCAAGGGGTTTGATCTGTCGAAGCTGGAGAAGACGGCGCAGCCGGGGAGCCCGAATTGATCGACCTGCCCGACTGGCTGGATGCACCCCGGGGACTTTTGCTGGGGGTGCTGCGGTTCCTCTGGTGGCTGGCCTGGGACATCTGCATCGAGACCGTCGGCTGGTCGGTGGGCTGGTGCGTGCTGCGGACGGTGACGCTGGGTCGGTCCCCGCAGGACCGTTTGGGCGGTGTCGATGACGCTGACTCCGGCACGGCAATCCTGGTGGAGATCGTTGGTCTGGCGGTATTGGCGATGGGGATCTGGTGGCTGGCGGGGGAGTGGCCTTGAGGCTGCCCCTTGATGTCCAGGTTGAAGTACATATGAAGCACATACAATTCGTATATGTTTCATATGGAGTCCACCCATGGGCATTGTCAAGATTTCCGACCAGATGCATGAGAACCTGCGGGTCGCGGGCACGGCGCTGAGCCGGTCCATCAACGCGCAGGCCGAGCACTGGATGCGCGTCGGCATGCTGACCGAGATGCACCCCGACCTCGACTACCGCGCCATCTGCCAGCTGCTGATCCAGGCCGAACTGAGCGGCGGCCTTGACCTCACCAACGCCGCCACCCTCGGCACGACGTCGCCACCCAAGACCGCCGCCGCAGCCACCGCCAAAGGCCGGCACTGATGGTGCACCGCGTCCCGATCCGCAGCGCCGACGAACTGGTCATGGCGCGGCGGTCCGCGCAGCTGGCCGCCGACGTGCTGGCGATGATCGAGCCCCACGTCGTGCCCGGCGTCAGCACCGAGGTGCTCGACAGCCTCGCCCACGACCACATCGTCAACGTGCAGGGCGCCATTCCCGCCAACCTCGGTTATCACGGCTACCCCAAGACCATCCTCACCTCGGTCAACCACGTGGTCTGTCACGGCATCCCCGCGCCCGACAAGCTCCTCAAGGCCGGCGACATCGTCAACATCGACGTCGCCGTGCTCAAGGACGGCTGGTTCGGCGACACCAGCCGCATGTTCTGCGTCGGCATGCCCAGCACCCTCGCGCGGCGGCTGGTCGACACCACCTACGAAGCCTTGCTGGCCGGCATCCGGCAGGTGCGGCCCGGCGCCACGCTCGGCGACGTGGGCCACGCCATCCAGAGCGTCGCGCACCGCGAGCATTTCAGTGTGGTGCGCGAGTACTGCGGCCACGGAATCGGCCAGATCTACCACGACGAACCCAACGTGCTGCACTACGGCCAGCGCGGCCAGGGCCTGCAGCTGGAGGCCGGCATGGTCTTCACCATCGAACCCATGCTCAACGCCGGCAAACGCGAGACCCGGCAACTGGCCGACGGCTGGACGGTGGTGACCAAGGACCGCTCGCTCTCGGCGCAGTGGGAGCACATGGTGGCGGTGACGGATCAGGGGTGCGAGGTGCTGACGGCGTGGCCGGGCGGGACGGGGGCTTATCCGGCGGTGTGAGCGCTTCCAAGTTCTCACATCCTGTTAAATCTGCATTGCGTGGAGAAAAAAGGTGGTTTTAAAGGCAACAACTTTGTTGATCAGCAGTGACCGCGGGTGTGCGGTATCTCGCCGTTTCTGCCGAAGTTGAGAGCCGTGAAAGCTGCTTCGGAGCCTCGGAAGCATCACTTCCTGCCGCAGTTCTATTTGCGGGGGTTCTCTGTCGACCGACGCGGCATCTTTCAGATTGAAAAGTCGACTGGTCGTCACTATGGTTGCCAGATCAAAGACATTGCTGCGATCCGCGATTTCCACGAACTTGATGGAGCGGAAACTGGTGACCCATACCTGTTCGAGAAGAAGCTTGCTGAGCTTGAAGGTCTGCAAGCCGAACACCTTCAAAGCGTTTTGGTTGAAGGAGTAGCGTCTGAGCAGCAGCGCTCGAACTTAGTTGGCCTGCTGGCAATCATGCGAATGCGAGTGCCAGCCGTAAAAGAGCACATTGAGCGCTCTTATGTATCAACAGTGCGAGCCACGGCACTAGCACTCGAACGATCTGGCCGTCTACCGAAGCTACCCAAGGGGCTGGAGATAGCACTGAGCTTAGAGAACCTGGATATCAAAGTCCTGAACTGGAAGTGTCTCGATGTGATGTTCAGAATGGGATCTAGCGAGAGGGTTCTGCAGATTTTGTCTCGCATGCGGATCACCCTTTACCGCGCCCCCTTTGGCAACCGCTTCATTACATCGGATCAGCCTGTTGCTCTGTACCACCCGACTCTTTGGAAGGGTGATCACGGTGTAGGACCAGGCACGCTCGGCGTCGAAGTGAGCTTCCCTCTGTCCAGTCGCGTTCTTGTAGTGCTGGATCACTCGGCGAAGCCTCATTCGGAACGTGTTGCAACGTGTGCTGAGGTAGACGAATTCAACAGGAGAACCGTTGTCATGGCGCAGCAATACATCTACACGGGAGAGACTCCTCAAGCTGTTGTCTTACTTGCTCAAAGGGGTTCTGGAGTCTTTGCAGGCTTTCGGCACGAAGATTTCGATGCGGGCAAAGAGTTCATGCAGGTGCACCGCTTCATTCCTGTTGGTCCAGCTGAAGACGCATGACGCCGACCTTCTCATCGAGAGACGTCAACCACTCAACGCCTCCAGCGGGTTTCATGCCCATTTGCAGAACATCTATGCCCAAGTACCTGATCTCATTCCCCAGCGCAGCCATGAAAGTGCCTGACGGCGAACTGGAAGCAGTAGGCCGCGACGCACACGACGTGATCGAACAGGCCAAGGCTGCCGGCGTGTACGTCTTCGCTGGCGGCATCGACGACAGCGCGCCGCCGGTGCTGGTCTCGGCCGATGGTGCGGTTGCTGAGGGCGGCTACCCGTGGGCGCCGCCGCTCAATGGCGGTTTCACCGTGCTCGAACTGCCTTCGCGCGAAGAGGCCATCGCTTGGGCCGCGCGCCTCGCGAAAGCCTGCCGCTGCGACCAGGAGCTGCGCGTCTTCGGGCTCGACCCGCGGACCTGAAACCGTATGGACCGATCCAATCCAGAACAAACCGCATTGGTCTTCCTCGCCATCACACCCTCAGGCTTGCACCAGGCCATCGAGCTTTCCAAACGCTCGCCAATGGCCATCTGGTGTGGCGCTGATGCCATCAGCGAAGCCGACTGGGATGACCTGAGAGGCGTTGAGGTATCGCGCTTTGACTACCCGTTGGCAGGGGAACCTCCGGGGGTGATCAAGGATGCTCTCGAAACCATTGCCGAGCACCACCCTCTGGCCACGGTCTGGGTTGAACATGTGCCATCGAGCTAGCCATTCGTTCGTCGTGGGCGCCATTGCCCCCTGTGGTCCCGGCATGGTCATGGCCTGAGGCTGAGGTTCCGGGTAGAGCACCATGCGTGCTGGGGCCTTCCCCGCGGAACCAACAACCTTATCGTCTTGCGGTGCCGTTTGGCGTAGAAGCCTGCGAAGGCATGGACTTCGGGCGGTTAAGAAGAGAATTCCAAACAGATCTGCCAGCGGTCTATGTCATCTCTGCGGCGCTACGGAAACGACAGCCGATAGGATCTTTCAGGACCTAAGGTCCAGCGGGCACTTTTGCACAAGGCTTAACGATGCGTTCGGTCCACTCCTTCAACATCTTTGCAGACTATTTCCAGTTCGTTGTTCAAGACGAGAGTTCCGACGACGACTTTGCCGAGATCTGGACTGAAGAAGCGCAGGCTTTGCAAACTGCGTTTGGTCGAAGCGCTGTATGCCCTGGCACGCTACGGAACGTGGACGTTCCTGTTGAAGTCATCGTGACCGATGTGGACCCAGCGATTGACCTATCGACGGTTGATCACGCTGTCGAAGGGAGTCTTCAGTTTCCGACCGGGCGCATTGTCGTGATGGGTTGCACGGGGTACTCTCCGGACGCTCCTCGCTTCGAGATTCAGGCTGGCACATACCGAGTAGTTGCCGTGATGGCCGGGGTGCAGAGCATCAAGACCGAGTGGGATCCCGCAGAGGACAAGTATGTTGTCTACCTCTGGCCCGGCGCTGCGCGCCCCCCAAGACTTCTCAAGCACTGGAATAGCGGGCCTTGAATGCGAGCGTGGGGGCGACCGCTTGCCCGATTGAAACGCGGGGTGTCCTTGAATCGCCTTGTCAGTCACTTTTCTTCGGGTAAACCCTCCATTGACACCACCCCGCGCTGATCCGAAGGTGCAAGGCTTTCCGCCTGCCTGCCTTGACCCCGGAGACGCGCCATGCAAACCACCAGCCCGCACCAGCACATTGCCACCGTGATGCAGGTGGCCGCGGACGGCGTGGGGGCGCAGATCGCGGCGCGGCATGAGCAGGTGATCCGCGATTCGTGGCTGCGCTGTGTGCAGCAGCACCGGCTGGACCCGACGCGCATGCAGGAGGCGGTGATCCTGCCGCAGGCGCGGCTGCGCGAGCACCAGGACCAGATGGAGGCGCTGCTGCAGATCGCCCGCCACGGGCTGGAGTCGCTCTACAGCAAGGTGGCGGGGCTGGGCTATGTGGTGCTGCTGACCGACGCACGCGGCGTGACGGTGGACTTTCTGGGCGACCTGGTGTTCGAGCCCAGCCTGCGCAAGGCGGGCCTCTACCTCGGCGCGGACTGGAGCGAGCACCACGCCGGTACCTGCGGCGTGGGCACCTGCATCAGCACCGGCCAGGCGCTGACGGTGCACCTGGACGACCACTTCGACGCGACCCATATTCCGCTGACCTGCACCACCGCGCCGGTGTACGACAGCGCTGGGCAGTTGAGCGCGGTGCTGGACATTTCGCAGCTGAGTTCGCAGCAGCCCAAGGAGAGCCAGCACCTGGCGCTGCAGCTGGTGAAGATGTACGCGCACGACATCGAGAACGCGGCCTTCCTGCACCGCCACCGACACGACTGGGTGCTGCGCCTGTCGCAAGCGCCGCAGTTCCTCGACGTGCAGCCGGACTACCTGCTGGCGCTGGACGCCAACGGCCGCGTGGTGGGCCATAACCGGCGGGCGCAACTGGCGTTGCAGAACGGCGAGCCTTTGCTGGGCATGGGCTTCGAGCAACTCTTCGGTCTGCCCTTCGGCCAGATCGGCCGCTTCGTGATGACGCAGCCCTCGGACCAGCGCGCGGTGATGCTGGCGGGCGGCCGGCAGCTGCTGTTCCTCTCGGCGGTGCCGCCGCCGGCGCGGCCGGTGGCGAGCGCGCCGCGCGAGGAACGCCGCGTGCCCGCGCCGCTGGCGGCGCTGTCGGCCGGCGACGCGGCGCTCGACCGGCAGGTGGAGCGCGTGGCGCGGCTGGTGAACACGCCCATCAGCCTGCTGATCACCGGCGAGACCGGCTCGGGCAAGGAGTATTTCGCGAAGGCGGTGCACACGGCGAGCGAGCGGCGCAGCCGTCCCTTCGTGGCGGTGAACTGCGCGGCGATTCCCGAGCACCTGATCGAGAGCGAGCTGTTCGGCCACCTGCCGGGCAGCTTCTCGGGTGCATCGCCCAAGGGCAAGCGCGGCCTGATCGCCGAGGCCGACGGCGGCACGCTGTTCCTCGACGAGATCGGCGACATGCCGCTGGCGCTGCAGGCGCGGCTGCTGCGGGTGCTGTCCGAGCGCGAGGTGCTGCCGGTGGGCGCGACGAAGCCGGTGCCGGTGAACATCCGCGTGATCGCGGCGACGCACGCGCCGCTGGAGCAGCTGGTGTTGGCGGGGCGCTTCCGCGACGACCTGTACTACCGCCTCAAGGGCGCGCACATCCAACTGCCGCCGTTGCGCGAGCGCAGCGACCTGGGCGCGATGATCACGCGGCTGCTGGGCGGTCGCGCCATCACGCCCGCTGCCCTGCAGCGCCTGCTGGCGCACCGCTGGCCGGGCAACCTGCGCGAGCTGCGCAACGTGCTCGACTACGCAGGCAGCCTTTGCGCGGAGGGGCCGATCGACCTCGACGACTTGCCGGAGCTTTCGGTCGCGCGGCTGCCGTTGCACGCCGGCGCTGCCAAGGCTGCGCACGACGACGGGCCGGAAGCCTTGCTGCAAGCGCTGCGCGCGGCGCAGTGGAACGTGAGCGCGGTGGCGCGGGCGATGGGGCTTTCGCGCATGACGCTGTACCGACGCATGAAAAGGGCCGGCATCGTGCCCCCGAACCGCATGAATTGAACGGCCCAGGCCTGTGACAGCTGTCACTCGGGGTGAGTGACAGCTGCACGGGGTGTGACACCCGCCGCCGCTGGCAAACGGCAATCAGATCAAGCACTTGCGCGCGCCGCTCGCATGGCACGCGTCTTGTGATGCATAGGGCACCGGCCCGCATCGAGGCCGGCATCACAGGAGACAACCCATGACTGCAAACACGCCCTCCGGGCGGGCACAACGCTGGCTCGACGCCTTTGGCGCCGCGCTGGCGACCGGCAAACCCGATGCCGTGCTTCCCCTCTTCGACGCCGACTGCTACTGGCGCGACCTCGTGTCCTTCACCTGGAACATCCGCACGCAGGAAGGCCACAGCGCGATCGGCGAGATGCTCGCCGCCCGGCAGGCCGACACGGCGGCGTCGAACTTCCAGCTTGAAGGCGACGCGACCGAAGCCGACGGCGTGACCGACGTCTGGTTCACCTTCGAGACCAGGGTCGCGCGCGGTCGTGGCCACCTCCGCCTGAAAGGTGACAAGGCCTGGACGCTGCTGACCACCATGGTCGAGCTCAAGGGTTTTGAAGAGAAGAAGGGCACGCGCCGCATCAAGGGCGCCGAGCACGGCGCGCAGAAGGGCCGCAAGAGCTGGCTGGAGCGGCGCCACGAAGAAGAGGCGCGCCTGGGCTACACCGAGCAGCCTTACGTCGTCATCGTCGGCGGCGGGCAGGGCGGCATCATCCTGGCCGCGCGGCTGCGCCGCCTGGGTGTGCCGACCATCGTGATCGAGAAGAACCCGAACCCGGGCGACAGCTGGCGCAACCGCTACAAGACGCTGTGCCTGCACGACCCGGTCTGGTACGACCACCTGCCGTACCTGCCGTTCCCGGACGACTGGCCGGTGTTCGCGCCCAAGGACAAGGTCGGCGACTGGCTGGAGATGTACGCCAAGGTCATGGAGATCAACTACTGGGGCTCCACCACCGCGAAGAAGGCGCACTTCAACGAAGCCAAGGGCGAGTGGGAACTGACCGTGGACCGCATGGGCAGGGAAGTGGTGTTGCGGCCCAAGCAGCTGGTGTTCGCGCTCGGCGTCTCGGGCTACCCCAACGTGCCGCAGATCGAAGGCGCCGACAGCTTCGAGGGCGACCAGCATCACTCCAGCAAGCACCCTGGCCCCGAGCAGTACGTGGGCAAGAAATGCGTGGTGCTTGGGTCGAACAACTCGGCGCACGACATCTGCGCGGCCCTGTGGGAGAACGGCGCCGACGTGACCATGGTCCAGCGCAGCAGCACGCACATCGCGCCGTCCGACTCGCTGATGGAACTGGCGCTGGGCGGGCTGTACAGCGAGGAGGCGGTGAAGAACGGCATCGACCACCACAAGGCCGACCTCGTGTTCGCCAGCGTGCCCTACAAGATCATGCACACCTTCCACATCCCCGTGTACGACGAGATGAAGAAGCGCGATGCGGACCTGTACGGCCGGCTGGAGAAGGCGGGCTTCATGCTCGACTTCGGCGACGACGGCTCGGGCCTGTTCATGAAGTACCTGCGCCGCGGCTCGGGCTATTACATCGACGTGGGCGCGAGCGAGCTGGTGGCCAACGGCAGCATCAAGCTCAAGAGCCACAACAACATCGAACGCATCAACCCCAAGAGCGTGACGCTGACCGACGGCACCGAACTGCCGGCCGACCTGATCGTCTACGCCACCGGCTTCGGCTCGATGAACCGCTGGCTGGCCGACCTGGTGTCACCCGAAGTCGCCGACCGCGTCGGCAAGGTCTGGGGCCTGGGCTCGAGCACCACCAAGGACCCGGGGCCGTGGGAAGGCGAACTGCGCAACATGTGGAAGCCGACCAACCAGAAGCAGCTCTGGATCCACGGCGGCAACCTGCACCAGAGCCGCCACTACTCGCAGTTCCTGTCGCTGCAACTCAAGGCTCGGTACGAGGGGTTGGACACGCCGGTCTACGGGCAGGCGGCGGTGCACCACCTGCGGTGAGCGCGTGACCCGCTGAGGCTTGTCTATAGTGGGCTGGCGCCAACCGCCAGCCCACGTCATGCCCATTCTTGTTGCGAAGTGCGTTCGGGGAGGTCCATGCTGATCGCCCAGCAACGCTCCGCCCTGTCCGGCTTCACCTACGACCTGCTGTCGGCCGACGGCACCGCGATCGGGGACCTGTGTTTTCCCGACTGGGCCGAGGCGCGCAACGCGCGGCTGAAGAATCCGTCACCCGGACGCCTGTCGTCGAGCATCGACATGACCCTGTCGGGAGCGGCGTACACCATCGAGTTCGAATACACGCGCCGCGGCTGGGAGAACGACACACGCTACGAACTGATGAAGGATGGCGTGTGCGTGGCAGCGGCCGACGTCACGGTGACCGGCCACCTGTTCCGCTCGCCCACCGTTCGCATCACCGGTCCTTGCGTGGGCGAACTCGTGCGCCGCTATGGTCACCTAAAGACACGCTTTGATTGGGTGCAGGGTGGTCAGGTGGCTGGACGCGTGGAAGAGATGGATCTGTTCGCCGTGCGCAGGCGGCTGGGCACCGACCTGCCACCCGGAGTGCCGCTGGCGGTGCAGGGGTTTCTGCTGTTTCTGGTGTTGGTGCTGGCGTATGGGTGATCAACGCGTTAAGGGCAGAATTCAGTGCGCAGGTTCGGTGTCCGGGCGCGAACTCTCTGCGAGCATGGCGCCGACGGTGTCAGGTTTCCACGGTTTGAAACTAGGGGGCAGGATATGAAGAAGCAATGGGAGGTGATCGCGCTCACCTTGTTGAGTCTGGCGCTCTGCGCGGCCGCTGGCACGGCGCTCTACAGGTGGATCACGGAGGGCGACCAGGTCCGGTGTGTGGCCAATGAATTCGCCTTTGGGTGCTCCACGACCCTGGGCTGGTTGATGACCGCGATCGGGGCGGTGGTTGTCGTGGCCGGCGCAGCCCTTTGGGCGCGTTTCTATGACCGGTGACCAGGCCTGTGGCCTGTCGCTCAACCTTTCCGGCTCACCAGCACGATCCCGCACGCCACCCCCACCAGCGCCAGCACCAGCTGTGTGGTCAGCGGTTCGCTCAGCAGCACCACGCCGAACACCAGCGCGAACAGCGGGGTGAGGAAGGTGAAGGTGGACATCTGCGTCGCGGGGTAGTGGCGCAGCATCCACATCCAGGCCAGGTAGCTGGCGAACGCACCCACGGCGGTCTGCAGGAACACCGAGCCCCAGGCCAGCGCGGAGTAGTCGAAGGACCAGGTTTCGCCCAGCGCCAGCGACAGCAGCGGGCAGACCGTGGCGGTCACGCTCAGTTGGTAGAAGAGCGACTTCTCGGCCTGGATGGTCGCGACCTTGGTGGTGCGGATGGCGATGGTGGTCAGGCCCCAGAACATGCCGGCGGCCAGGCCCATCGCGTCGCCTTTCCACTGCCCTGGCGCCGAGCCGTGCAGGAAGGCTTCGCTGAACGCCACGCCCACGGCGGCAAATGCTATGAACAACCCAATCCACTGGATGCCGCGCATCTTTTCGGTGGGCACGAAACGCGGCAGCAGCAAGGCGACCCAGAACGGGCTGGTGTAGAGGAACACGGTCAGGCGCGAGGCGCTGGTGTGCTGCAGGCCGAGGTAGATCAGGCAGAACTCGGCCGCGAACAGCAGGCCGACCAGCAGCCCGCCCTGGAGCGACCCGTCGCGGGTGAAGAGCTTCACACCGCGGACCTGGCACCAGAGCCAGAGCAGGGCGGTGGCGCCGGCCATGCGCACCGAGGCCTGCCACAGCGGCGGGATCTCCCGGCCGGCGAACTTGATCAGGATCTGCTGGAAACCCCAGAAGGCGCAGCACACCACCAGCAAGGTGATGGCAAAGGTGTCGAGGTGGTCTTTGCGTTGGACGGGGGTCATGAAGGCAAGGGTATCCGAGAGAAGCGCGCCAGAGCGCGCATGCGGTCACTGGCCCGAGGCAAGACGCTGCAAGTGGCGCTTGAGGGTTTCGGCCTCACCGGCCGACCAGCGTGAGAGCAGGGTGGTTTCCTGCGCGCGCGCCTGTTCGATCAGGGCGGCCGCGATGCGCTGGCCGTTGGCGGTCGCGGCGACCAGGGTGCGGCGCTGGTCCGCCGGGTCGGACAGCAGTTCGACCAGCCCGTCGTCGGCCATGCGTTGTACCAGCTTGGTCACGGTGGGTTGCTTGGCGAGCACGTCGCGCGCAAGCTGGCCCAGCGGCAGACCGCCCTGCAAGCCGGCGGCCTCGGGCGCGAGGGCCGCGTCGTGCAGCACGGCCAGCACGCGCCAGGCGATGTGGGTCAGGCCCTGCGCGGCGATTGCGTTCTCGAAGTCGCGATAGACCGCGTGGCTGGCCTGGCCGAGCAGGTAGCCGAGGTAGCTGCCGACGAAGCGGTTGTCGGGCGCCTGCGGCGCGCTGGGGTCGGCCTGCAGCGGGTGCTCGGTGTAAAAGCGCCCGCCGTGGAACAGCAGCGGCGAGGCGGTGGGGCGGCGCGTGCAGCGCTCGACCTCGCCGACAAAGATGACGTGGTCGCCCTCGGTGTACTGACTGCGGTTGAAGCATTCGAAGGTGGCGACGCAGCCCCGCAGCAGCGGCGCGCCGCCGGCGCCTTCGTCGAACTCGATGCCGGCCCAGCGGTCGACGCCGCGCGCGGCAAAGCGCTCGGCCAGCGTCTGCTGGTCGGCGGCAAGCACGTTGATGGCGTAGTGCCGGCCCTGGGTGAAGACCGCCATCGAGCCGGCCGCCTTGCCCAGGCTCCACAGCACCAGCGGCGGATCGAGCGAGACCGAGTTGAAGGAGCTGGCCGTCAGCCCGACGGGCTCACCCTGCTCGTTGCGCGCGGTGACGATCGTGACCCCGGTCGCGAACATGCCCAGCGTCGCACGGAAGTCGCGCGGCGAGAAATCGGGAGGGCGGGCCGTGTGGCCGGCGGCACGGGATGGGGACATGGCTGCAATTTATATGAAATTTCATCAATAATGTGTCCGCCCGACGCCAAATCCCCGTTGGCATCGCGGGCCAGGACAAGAGGAGACCCTTATGTTGCAGGAGCGGATCGAGCCCGCGTGGATCGACGCGTTTGAAGCGGTTCTCAGGCGCTGTGCGTTGCAGCCGCGGGACACGGTAGCCATTCTCTGCGAAACCCAGAGCCGGCCGGTACTGATTGAACTCGCGCGGCTGGCGGCGGCCCGTCTGGGCGCGCAAGCCTTCGTGCTGACGCTGCCGTCGGTGTTCGGTGCGGCAGGCGAGCCGGTGACGCGCTCGACCGGCGCATCGCCGGCCATCCAGCAGCTCGGCCCGGTGATCGCGGCGCTGCAGGCCAGCACGCTGGTGATCGACTGCACGGTCGAAGGCCTGATGCACGCGCCCGAGCTGCCGGCCGTCCTGAAAGGCAACGGCACGACGCAACCGCGCATCGTCTACGTGAGCAACGAGCACCCCGAGGCGCTGGCGCGGCTGCTGCCCGACGACGCGACCGAGGCGCGCGTGAAAGACCATGTGAAGCGTCTGCGCGGCGCGAAAGCCATGCGCGTGACCTCGCCGGCGGGCACCGACCTGACCATCTCGCTGCAGGGCGCGGTGGTCGGCGGCAACTGGGGTAGCACCACGCGCCCCGGCACGCTGACCCACTGGCCCGGCGGCATCGTGCTGGCCTTCCCGGCGGCGGGCAGCGTGAACGGCCGTCTGGTGCTGGCCGAGGGCGACGTGAACCTGACCTTCAAGCGCTACATCGAGCGGCCGATCACGCTGACGATTGCCAACGACTACGTGACCCACATCGACGGCGGCGGTGTCGATGCCGAGTTGCTGCGCTCGTACTTTGCGGCGTGGGGCGAAAAAGAGGCCTATGCCGTGAGTCACGTCGGCTATGGCCTTTGCGACGCGGCACGCTGGGACAGCATGTCGCTGTACGACAAGCGCGACTTCAACGGCACCGAGCTGCGCGCCTTTGCCGGCAACTTCCTCTACAGCACCGGCGCCAACGAAACGGCGGGCCGCTACACCCGCGGCCACTTCGACTGGCCGATGCGCGACTGCACCGTGGCACTGGACGGCACGGTGGTCGTCGACGCCGGAAAGGTCGTGTCTTGAACAGCATCCCCACCTTCACGACCCTGGGCACGGGAGACACCGTGCTCATGCTGCACGGCATCGGCGGCGGCCACTTGGCCTTCGCGCCGCAGGTCGAGACCCTGGCCTCGATCGGCTACCGCGCGGTCGCCTGGGACATGCCCGGCTACGGTCACAGCGCGCCGATCGAGCCCTACACCTTCAAGGGTCTGGCGCAGAGCTGCATCAACCTGATCGACGCGCTGCAGTGCGAGAGCGTGGTGCTGGTCGGCCACAGCATGGGCGGCATGGTGGCGCAGGAGGTCATCGCGCGCCGGCCCGACCGCGTGCGCAAGCTGATGCTCTGCGGCACCTCGGCGGCCTTCGGCAAACGCAGCGACGGCAAGAGCGCCGAGGCGTGGGCGCAGCAGTTCATCGCGCAGCGCACCGCGCCGCTGGATGCGGGCCAGACCATGGCCGACATGGCCGCGAAGCTGGTGCCGCAGATGGTCGGCCCGGGTTCGCTGCCCGAGGGCGTGCGGCTGGCCGAGCAGTGCATGGCGGGTGTGCCGGCCGCCACCTACCGGCGCGCGCTGGACTGCATCGTGACCTTCGACCGCCAGGCCGCGCTGGCGCAGATCGGCGTGCCCACGCTGCTGGTGGGCGGCGAGTTTGATCGCGTGGCCGCGCCGTCGGTGATGAAGCAGATGGCGCAGCTGATCCCGCGGGCGCGTTATGTCGAGATGGCCGGTGTCGGCCACCTGATGAACCTCGAAGCGCCCGACGAGTTCGACCGCATCCTGCTGGACTTCCTGCGCGAGCGGCCACCCAAGACACGCCCTGATCTGCACTGAATTCGCTCTGACCACTCACCAGAAAGAGGAGACAACCCATGACCACCCGCCCCGTCAACCCCGTCACTGGTCTGGACTTCACGCCCGCCGTCGGCGACATGCCCTTCACACCGCTGCAGCGCGAGTGGCTGGCCAAGGCGCACGCGCTGGGCCGCGACAAGTTCGCGGCCCGCGCCGCGCAGTGGGACCAGGAAGCCAGCTTCCCGTTCGCCAACTACGACGACCTGCGCGAGCAGGGCTTCCTCAAGCTCTGCGTGCCGACCGAGTTCGGCGGCGCAGGTGCGGACTTCCCGACCTACATGATGGTCGCGGCCGAGATCGGGCGCTTCTGCGGCGCCACGGCGCTGACCTGGAACATGCACATCTGCTCGACCATGTGGACCGGCGTGCTGGCCGACGGCATTGCCATGACCGACGAGCAGCGCGCCGAACACGCGGCGCGGCGCCAGATCCACTTCGCGCGCATCGTGAACGAAGGCAAGCTCTACGCGCAGCCTTTCAGCGAAGGCACGGCCGCCGCGGCCGGCCGCGCGCCGTTCGGCACCACGGCGAAGAAGGTGGTGCTGGACGGCCAAAGCGGCTGGCTGATCAATGGCCGCAAGATCTGGGCGAGCCTGTCGGGCGCGGCCGACTACTACGGCGTGCTCTGCACCGAAGACAAGGGTGACGACCATCCCGACGCGCGCGACACGCTCTACATCAGCGTGCCCGCGACGGCCGAGGGCTTCAGCATCAGCGGCGAGTGGGACCCGCTGGGCATGCGCGGCACGGTCAGCCGCAACCTCACCTTCAAAGATGTGTTCGTGAGCGACGACGAGCAGCTCATGCCGCGCGGCATCTACTTCAAGGGCGCGCAGACCTGGCCGGCGATGTTCAACACGCTCTCGCCGACCTACCTGGGCGTGGCCAATGCGGTCTACGACTTCACCGTGCAGTACCTGCGCGGTGAGATGCCCGGCGAGCCGCCGATCAAACGCCGCCAGTTCCCGACCAAGCAGATCACGGTCGCGCAGATGCGGCTGCAGCTCGAATCGATGAAGAGCCTGTTCACCCGCGCGATCTTCGAGGCCAAGCCCAATCCGACCAAGGACGAGAAGCTGCGCCTCTACGCCGCGCACTACGCCGTGATGGAGGGCGCCAATGACCTGGCGCGCCTGGGCATCCGCACCTGTGGCGGCCAGAGCATGCTCAAGCACCTGCCGCTGGAGCGCCTGTACCGCGACAGCCGCTGCGGCGCGCTGATGCTGCCCTGGACAGCCGAGCTGATCCTCGATCGCATGGGCCGTGAAACGCTTTACGAACCTGGTGAAAAAGACGACTGAGAACAACGACACCGGTGGGCACCGGGAAACCCCTGACACGGCGCATCCCTAGAATCGCGGGATGCGTTCTTCCGAACTCCTCCTTGTGGCCCGCCGTGGCGCCCTGTGTCTGGGGCTGTCTCTGGCCGGCCTGTCGGCGCAGGCCGCCGACGCTTCCCCCTCGCTGATCTCCACCGCCGAAGCGGCCACCGTGCGCGCGCCCGCCACCAATCTGGCCGAACCCTGCGGCGAGTTTGTCGCGCGGCTGCCCAACGTCAAGGCGCCGCTGTGCCAGGCGGCCATGCTGGTGCCGACCTCGGGCAAGTCGGTCGAAGGCCGCAGGCTCTATGCGCGCGACGTGGTGGCGCCCGAGGCGCAGCTGAAGGTGCTGGTGCTGGGCGGCATCCACGGCGACGAACTCTCGTCGTCGTCGGTGGTGCTGCACTGGATCCAGCGCGCGACCGAGACGCCGTCCAACGTGCACTGGCGCTTCCTGCCGGCGATCAACCCGGACGGCCTGATGAAGCGTCCGGCCACCCGCGTGAATGCCCACGGCGTGGACCTCAACCGCAACTTCCCCACGCCCAACTGGGAGCGCGACGCCAAGGTCTACTGGGAACAGCGCACGAAGAAAGACCCGCGCCGCTGGCCCGGGCCCAAGCCGCTGTCCGAGCCCGAGTCCCGCTTCGTGCTCGAAGAGATGGAGCGCTTCCACCCCGATCTGGTGGTGAGCATCCACGCCCCCTACGGCGTGCTCGACTTCGACGGCCCGACCGTGCCGCCGGCGCGGCTGGGCCGCCTGTACCTGGACCAGCTGGGCATCTTCCCTGGCAGCCTGGGCAACTACGGCGGTGTGCACAAGGGCACGCCGGTGGTCACGATCGAACTCAACAGCGCGATCCGCACGCCGCTGGACGTCGAAATGCGCCAGATGTGGCTGGACCTGAACCGCTGGATGGGCGAGCACCTGCGGCCGGCCAAGGACGGCGCTAATGTCGTGCCGGTCAAGGCCAAGAAGGCCGGCTGAGCGCCCGGCGTCGCGGATTCCCATGAGCACCTTCGATCCCGACGCCCTGGAGTGCCTGGCCGCCATCATCGAAGAGGGCGGCTTCGAGCGCGCGGCGCAGCGCCTGTCGATCACGCAGTCGGCCGTGTCGCAACGGCTGCGGGCGCTGGAGGCGCAGGTGGGCACCGTGCTGATCGTGCGCAGCCGCCCGCTCAAGCCCACGGCCGCGGGCCAGCTCATGCTCAAGCACGCCAAGATGATGCGGCTGCTGCGGGCGGACCTGGAAAACGAACTGCGCGAACTGGCGCCGAGCGCGACCGGTGGTGGCCGGGACGAAGACCGCATCTCGATCGCCATCAATGCCGACAGCATCGCCACCTGGGCCTTGCCGGCGCTGGGTGCGCTGGCGCGTCAGGGCCTGCCGGTGGAAATCATCACCGATGACCAGGAGTTCACCCACGAGTGGCTGCGCGAAGGCCAGGTGCTGGGCTGCGTGACCTCACTGGGTCAGGCGCTGCGGGGCTGCAAGATGGAGCCGCTGGGCTGCATGGAATATGTGGTGGTGGCACACCACGACTTCGCGCGCCAGCACTGCCCCAAGGGCCTGAACGCACACAACTTCCACCAGCTGCCGTTCGTGGCCTTCAACCGCAAGGACCATCTGCAGCAGACCTTCGTCGAGCAGGCCTTCGACCTGCCGCGGGTCGGCCTCAAGCAGCTGTTCGTGCCCTCCTGCGAGGGTCAGGTGCGTGCGGTACAGGCCGGCTGGGGCGTGAGCGTGCTGCCCGAGTTGCGGGTGCGCGACTTGCTGCAGAGCGGCGAGCTGGTGAACCTGGCGCCGCGCCACCGCCTGGGCGTGACGCTGTACTGGCACTGCTGGAACCTCAGCTCGGACGTGCTGGATGCGCTGACCGCGGCGCTGAGTGAGGCCGCGGCGCGCAATCTGCTGCCCTGCCGCCCACAAAAAACCCCGCCGAAGCGGGGTTCGAAGCGCAAGGGTCCGGGGCCGGACGTCACTTCGGCATGATGACGCTGTCAATGACGTGAATGACGCCGTTGTCGGCAGCGATATCGGTCTTCACCACATTGGCAGCGTCCACCTTCACCCCACCCATGGTGGTCACGGTGATCTCGCTGCCCTGAACCGTCTTGACCTTGCCGGCCTTGACGTCGGCGGCCATCACCTTGCCGGGTACCACGTGGTAGGTCAGCACGGCGGTCAGCTTGGCCTTGTCCTTCAGCAGCGCGTCGAGGTCGGCCTTGGGCACCTTGGCGAAGGCTTCGTCGGTCGGCGCGAACACGGTGAACGGGCCCTTGCCCTTGAGCGTGTCGACCAGTCCGGCGGCTTGCAGCGCGGTGGCCAGGGTCTTGAACGAGCCGGCCGCCACCGCGGTGTCGACGATGTCCTTGGCGTGGGCGGAACCCAGCGAGGCCAGGGCGATGACGGAGGCAATCAGGGTCTTTTTCATGGGGAACTCCTAAGGGTTAAGGACAGGGGAACAGGAAAGAAAAAAATTTAGGCGGGCGGCAGGATGACCTTGTCGATCACATGCACCACGCCGTTGCTGCAGAGGATGTCGGTGGCCACGATCCCGGCGCTGCGACCGCGGCTGTCGGTGATGCGCAGGTCGGCGCCCACGGTAAAAGTCGCGCCCTGCAGGGTCGCGATCGGGGTGTTCAGGGGAACGTCGGCCTTGAGAACGCGGGCCGGAACGACGTGGTAGGTCAGCACCGCCGTCAGCAAGGTCTTGTTGGCGAGCAAGGCCTCCTTGCTGAGGTGCAGTTCGGACAGCAGCGATGCAAACGCCGCGTTGGTGGGGGCGAACACCGTCAGGGGGCCTGGTGCACTGAGCGCTTCGGCCAGCCCGGCGGCGACCACGGCTTCGACCAGGATGCTCAGGTCGGGCGTGGCCTGAGCGGTCGCGACGATGTTGGCGCGGTCGGGTTCGTCGTCACCGCCGCCGCACGCAGCCAGAAGGCCTGCAGCGGCACTGGCCAGCAACACGGTACGTCTTGGAATCGGCATGTCTGTCTCCTTCGTGTGGAACGTGGGTTGAGACAGCTGGCCGTGCGGAGGAAATGGGGTGGCGCTACTGTCTGGGTGCGATATTAGCCTCAAAAGATCAAAAAGTGACTAGTCGGTATAAATCGCAGACAAGTCAGTATGGTTATCAACTTTTTCGTCCTGATGCGGCACAATGCGAGCGCTACCCAAAGATCACCATGGCCACTGCTGTCTCTTCACCCCCCTCCCGCACCCTTCCCAAGCGCAGTTTTCGCGAGCAGATGCATCTGGCGCGCGAGGACGCGATCGTCTCTGCGGTCAACCGTCTGCTGGCCGAAAAAGGCTTCGATGCCATGACGGTAGACGAGGTCGCGGCCGAGGTGGGCATTGCCAAGGCCAGCCTTTACAAGCACTTCCCGAGCAAGGAAGACCTGGCGGCGGCCGCGATGGTCAGGGTGATGAACCGGGCGCGTGCCTTCCTGGACACGCTGGACCCGAAAGCGCCGCCGCTGGACTTGCTCAAGCAGGTTGCGCGCTGGACCATGGAAGTGCAGCTGGCTGGCGAGATGCCCTCGCTGCCGAGCGAGAACTCCAGCCTGCGGGCCTCGCTGACGACCAACAAGGCCTATGTGGACGGCCTGATGGACGTGAGCGACCGGCTGGGGGGCTGGATCGAGGCGGGGCAGAAGGACGGCAGCATCAATCCGGCGCTGCCCGCGATCGCGGTGCTGTACACCCTCTACGCCCGGGCCTGCGACCCGGTGCTGGGGTTCCTCAAAGGATCAGGCCTCTACAGCGACGGCCAGATCATCGACATGGTGCTGGGCACCTGTTTCGACGGTTTGCGCCAGCGTTGAGCTGGCGCACCGGCGTCAGCGCACCAGCAGGACCGGCACCTTGCAGTGCGCCAGCACTTGCGTGGCCACCGAACCCATCACCAGGTTGCCCAGGGCGCTGTGGCCGTGTGACCCCATCATGACCAGATCGAAGTCGCCGGCATTGGCCTGCTTGGCGATCAGCTCGCCAGGCGTGCCGGTCTTGTGCACGACCTGCGCCTCGATGCCGTGGCGCTTGAGGAACTTGACCACCGGAGCGGTGATCTTTTCCGACTCTTCGGCGTAATAGCTGTTGGCGACCTGTGCGCCGACGGCGGCGCGCGCGCGCGGAGGCAGCGGCATCTGGACGGTGAAGAGGGTGAACTGGTTGCTGGCGCTGAAGACCTCCAGGTGTGTGGTCAGGTAGGCGAGCATTTTCTTGGTGTAGGCGCTGCCGTCCACAGCGAGCAGGATCTTCATGGTGTCTCTCCGTCATGGTGCCCGTGACCGGGCGGATTTCCTCAGTGTACGCGCGGGTTTTGGCGTCTCCCCTATGGGATTTCCACATGCACTGTCAGATTGGGCCTGAAGCCCACCTGTTCGTCCTTGCGCGCATATCCCAGCGGATTGGCGACGATGCGGCAGCGGCCGACCCGAAGGTCGGTCGGGCAATGCAGGTGCCCGTGCAGCCAGAGGTCGGCGTGCGGCAGCAGATCGTCGAGTGCGTTGCAGAAACCGGCTGTGCCGGGCGAGAGGCCATAGCGCGGGTCGGCGCTGTGCAGCGTGGGCGCAAAGTGCGTGACCACCACCGTCGGCCCGGCATGCGGCCTGGCGAGCTCGGCCCGCAACCAGTCCTGGCATTCGAGCGCGAGTTCGCGCATCGCGGCCGCATCGAACAGCGCGCCGCGCCACTGGCCCGCCATCTTGTGCAGATAGAAGTTGGCTGCGCGAAACGCCTTCTCACGCAGGCGCAGGCGCTCGGTTTCGGTGGCCTTGTCGGGCGAGAGCGCGTCGTAGTCGCTCCAGAGCGTGGTGCCTACGAAGCGCACGCCGTCGAACTGCAGCGACTCGCGTTCGAGCCAGGCGATGCCCAGCCGGTCGCAGGCGCGGCGCAGGTCGGCATGCGCATCGTCCCAGTCGAGGTTGTCGTACTCGTGGTTGCCCGGCACGAACAGCACCGGCACCGGCCAGCCGGCGTACTGCGGCAGCGGTGAAAAGCGCTGCAGGCCCCAGTCCGGCTCGTCCATCGCGCTGCCGTCCCGCCGCGTCTGGTACGAACCGACGTCCCCGGCCAGCACCAGCAGGTCCGCCCCGGGGGCCGGTGTCGCGGCAAAGGTCGGGTCGGCCTCCAGGTGCAGGTCGCTGAGCAGTTGCAGGTTCATGCGGCGATTGTCGTGCCCGGTTCGGCGAACCCGTGCCGAGCCGCCCGCTCGACCGCCTTGCGCAGCCAGCGATGGGCGCCGCTGTGCTCCGAATGGCGGTGCCACAACGCGTCGACGTGCACCGCCGGTACCGGCAGCGGCAGCTCGCGCAGCGTCAGCGCCGATTCGATGCCGGTGACCTCGACAAAGTGGCGCGGCAGCACCGTCAGCAGGTCGGTGCTCGCGACGACGCGGCCGGCGGTGAAGAACTGGTTGACCGTGATCACGATGCGGCGCTGGCGCGACTGGGCCGACAGCGCCTCATCGACAAAACCGAACGGCCGGCCCGAGAAGCTCACCAGCAGATGGCGCGCGGCGCAATAGGCGTCCAGCGTCAGGGGCTTCTTGGCCAGTGGGTGGTAGCGCCGCATCACGACCACGTATTCGCCGTCGTAAAGCCGCTGGTGCTGGAAGCGCGGGTTGTGTTCCTGCAGGTGGATGGCGGTCAGCTCGGCCAGCACGCCGGGGAAATGGCCGATGGCCAGGTCCGCCGAGCCCGACTCCAGCAGGTCGCGCGGGTCGCGCGTGGTCAGTGGCACGATGCGCAGATTGACACCAGGTGCCTCTTTTTCCAGCAGATCGACCAGACCCGGCACCAGCTTGGCGGCGGTGGCGTCCGCCATGGCCAGCACGAAGGCCTTGGCCGCGGTGGCGGGCTCGAAGTCGGCCGGTGAGAGCGATTCGCGCAGCTGCGCCAGCGCATCCCGCACCGTCGGCCACAGCGCCAGTGCCACAGGCGTGGCCTCGACGCCGTAGCCCGAGCGCCGCACCAGTTCGTCGCCCAGGCTCTCGCGCAGGCGCTTGAGCGCGTTGCTCACCGCGGGCTGGGTCATGGCCAGGTTGTGGGCCGCGCGCGTGAGGTTGCGTTCGGTCATGACCTCGTCGAACACCCGCAGCAGGTTCAGGTCCAGCGTGCGGAAGTTGGTTTCATTCATCATGAATATGAATGTAATGCATCACAAAAATAAATTGGCGTGACATCGGGGTTAACCCTAGCATTCGTCTGTCCAAAAGACTGTTTCTCCAAAGGAGTTCGCCATGAGCACCGTCTTCTCCCCTTCTTCCTCCTCGGTGGGCACCGGTTCTGCCCCCGCCGAACGCGGCGTTTACCGTGCCCGCCGCCGCTTTGACGGCTCCCGCGGCCTCGCCGCCATGCTGCTGGCCGCCGCTGTGGCTGCCCTCGTCGTGCTGGCCGACCAGATGATCAGCACCTGGGCCGACGGTCACCTTTTCCTCGGCTGGGTTGCCCTCTGGGTGGTGATCTTTGCCGGCTCGGCCCTGTTTGCCGGCACCGCCCGCCGCATGGCCCACGCCACGCTGCGTTCGCTGGACAGCTGGTCCAAGTCGATGGCCGAAGCCCGCGCCGAGGCCCGCCTCTGGGACCTGGCCCGCACCGACCCGCGTCTGAAGGCCGAGCTGATGCTGGCGCGCGACCGCGAAGCCGATCTGGTGGAAGCCCAGCAAGCACCCGTTGCCGCCGACGACTACGCGCAGGCTCTGGCTCCGCTGGGCCTGGACGCCGGGTTTGCATCGCCGATCCGCCGCTGGGCGCAGATCGAAGTGCGCCGTCAGATGGGCTACCTGCCTTACCTCTGAACCGCCCAACGCCAGGAGCATTCCATGAGCCTGATCGCCTATCTCTACCGCTGTACCAGCATCTGGCGCGGGCTGTTCGGCCCGGCGCACGCCGTGTCCGACGAAAGCGACGACCGCGGCTGGGGCCAGTTCCCCGAACGCCTGGTCGACGGTCGCGGCACCCACACGCATCTGAAGCACCTGTGACCTGTTGAGCGTCCGGGCAGACCGGTCGCCCGAACAGCACCAATAAAAAAGCCCTCCGGCGAACCGGAGGGCTTTTTCTTTTGTGGGCTCGTCTCGATCAGACGGCGGCCAGGCGCTTCTCCAGATCGGCCTTGGTGGCGACCAGCTCCTTAGGGAGGTGGTAGGCCAGCTGTTCAAAGTGCGCATCGTGCAGCTTGAGCTCCTCGGCCCAGGCGGCCTTGTCGATGCTGGTCACGGTCTTGAACTGCTCGGCACTGAAGCTCAGGCCGTTCCAGTTGATCTCGGCGTAGGCCGGCGCGGTGCCGAACATGGTCTGCTCGCCCTGGGCCTTGCCCTCGATGCGGTCGATCATCCACTTGAGCACGCGCATGTTGTCGCCGTAGCCCGGCCAGACGAACTTGCCGTCGGCGTCCTTGCGGAACCAGTTGACGCAGAACATCTTGGGCGTCTTGCCACCGGCGGCGCCAGCGACCTTCTGGCCGACATTGAGCCAGTGCTGGAAGTAGTCGGCCATGTTGTAGCCGCAGAAGGGCAGCATGGCGAACGGGTCGCGGCGCACCACGCCCTGCGCGCCAAAGGCGGCGGCGGTGGTCTCGGAACCCATGGTGGCGGCCATGTAGACGCCTTCGGTCCAGCTGCGGGCTTCGGTCACCAGCGGCACGGTGGTCGAGCGGCGGCCGCCGAACAGGAAGGCGTCGATCGCCACGCCCGCCGGATCGTCCCACTGCGGGTCTAGCGCCGGGTTGTTGGTGGCGGCGACGGTGAAGCGCGAGTTCGGGTGGGCGGCCTTGGTGCCCTTTTCCTTGGCAATCGCCGGGGTCCAGTCGTTGCCCTGCCAGTCGATCAGGTGATCGGGCACGGTGCCAGAGTCCTTCTCCATGCCTTCCCACCACACGTCGCCGTCGTCGGTCAGCGCGACGTTGGTGAAGATCACGTCCTTGTGCAGCGAGCGCATGCAGTTCGGGTTGGTGTGCATGTTGGTGCCGGGCGCGACGCCGAAGTAACCCGCTTCGGGGTTGATCGCCAGCATCTTGCCGTCGGCTTGCGGCTTGACCCAGGCGATGTCGTCACCGATGGTGGTGACCTTCCAGCCGGGGAACGCGCTCTCGGGCGGAACCAGCATGGAGAAGTTGGTCTTGCCGCAGGCGCTGGGGAACGCGGCGGCGACGTGGTACTTCTTGCCTTCGGGATTGGTCACGCCCAGGATCAGCATGTGTTCGGCCAGCCAGCCCTGCTCGCGGCCCATGTTGGAGGCGATGCGCAGCGCAAAGCATTTCTTGCCCAGCAGCGCGTTGCCGCCATAGCCCGAACCGTAAGACCAGATTTCGCGCGTTTCGGGGAAATGCACGATGTACTTGACCTTCGGGTTGCAGGGCCAGGTGGTGGTGTCCTTTTCACCGGCGGCCAGCGGCGCGCCCACGGTGTGCATGCAGGGCACGAAGTCGCCGTTGCTGCCCAGCACGTCGTACACGGCCTTGCCCATGCGGGTCATCAGCTTCTGGTTCACGGCCACGTAGGCGCTGTCGGTCAGTTCGATGCCGATGTGGGCGATGTGCGAACCCAGCGGGCCCATCGAGAACGGCACCACATACATGGTGCGGCCCTTCATGCAGCCGTCGAACAGCGGGTTCAGCGTCTGGCGCATTTCGGCCGGGGCCATCCAGTTGTTGGTCGGGCCGGCGTCTTCCTTGTTGGCCGAGCAGATGTAGGTGCGGTCTTCCACGCGGGCCACGTCGGACGGGTCGGTCCAGGCCAGGAAGGAACCCGGGCGCTTGGTCGGGTTGAGCTTCTTGAAGGTGCCGGCGTCGACCAGTTCCTGGCAGAGGCGGTCGTATTCGGCCTGGCTGCCGTCGCACCAGTACACGTTGTCAGGCTTGCACAGGGCCACCATGTCGGCCACCCAGGCGATCAGGCGGGCGTGTTTGACGTAGGAGGGCGTGTTGAGGTTCAGGCCCTGCATCACGGGAGAGTTCATCGAAAAGGCTCCGGTAGTTTTGAAAACGGCGGGCTCAAGAGACACCGACAGCCGCGGGCCACGTGGAATGGGCGGGCGGCTGAAATTCCCTTGGGCAAAAAGGGCGGTCGGCGTTCGGGGCTGCAGGGCGGTTGCCGTGCGGCGGGGCAGTCAGGAAGGGGGCGGGTGATCCCGGGTCCTGACCCGTGTGTCGGCCAATCTGCCAATTTTAAAAAAGAAGGCGGGTCAGTTACCGGCAAGTTACATGCAAGACTTGCATAACCTGATGCCGATAACCCGGTTTCCGCCCCGCGACCGGGGCGATAGAGTCTCGGAATGGAACCCCAACTGAACCTGGCGCCCCACCTGACACCCCTGCTGGACGAGTTGCGCAGGCTCGAAGACCTGTTCCACGCAGCCTATCCCGATGCCACGCCGACTGCCTTTGACCGGCTGGTCGATCCCGGTTTCTGGGAGGTCGGCGCGACCGGGCGCCCCTACAGCCGGGCTTTTGCACGGCAGGTGCTGGCCGATCGCCACGGCCGGCCCGACCCGGCGACCTGGGTCACCGACGATTACCACCTGCAGGAAGCAGGGCCCGGCGTCTACCTGCTGACCTACCGCCTGCGCCAGCCCAGCCGGGTGACGCGCCGCCTGACGGTCTGGCGGCGCGATGGCCAGCGCTGGCAGGCTGTTTACCACCAGGGTACGGTCGTCAGCGTCTGAATAGAGGACACAAAAAAGCCGCCCGGAGGCGGCTTTCGCGGAAGCGGTGTCCGGGCCTCAGGCCATGAACACGGCAATGAAGGCCAGCAGGAAGATCAGCACGCCGCCGGCCACGGGCAGCACCACGGGCATGTACGGAACGATGGACTCCACCACGTCCTGGGGCTGGTCGGCGTGGTCGTCGTGATGGGCGTGGGCCATGGAAAGTCTCCGGGATTGAGATAAATCAATGGTCATTCTAAGGTGCCCGTGCGCACCGGCATACCGGGGCAGACCCCAAGCCCGGCTTCAGAGAAGGGCATAGGTGGTGCTGGCTCGGCAGACGCTCCTGCCATCCTCGGCGCCTGCGATGTCGATCTCGCCAAACACCAGGTTCTTGCCCGCGCGCACCACCCGCGCCGTGACCAGCGCGTCCTGGTTGGACAGCGGCTTGAGGAAGCTGCTGTTCTGCTGCACCGTGGTCATGGGGCGCTGCGTGCCCAGGCGGGTCACGATGGCCAGCACCATGGCGGTGTCGGCTGCGGCCATCAGCGCCTGGCCGCAGACCATGCCGCCAATGCGGGCCAGTTGCTCGTTCTGCGGCAGGCGCAGCACCACCTCGTCGGTCTGGAAACGCTCCACCCGCAGGCCCAGCGCCTGCACCCAGGGCGCGAACCAGTCGGACAGGCAGGCCTGCAGCGTCTCGGTGGTGAGGGTGTCGGTCATGTCCAAGGCCTCACATCAGCTGGGCGTCGAAGCCCGCAGCTTGCAGCGCGTCGATCACCTGTTGCACATGTTCCCGGCCGCGCGTCTGCAGCACCAGCTCGACCGCCACGTTCTGCGCCGCCAGCAGGGTGAAGGCGCGCTGGTGGTGCACCTCGTCGATGTTGGCGCCGGCATCTGCGACGATCGCCGTGATGCGCGCCAGGTTGCCGGGCACGTCGCGCGCGCTGACCTGCACGCGGGCCAGCCGTCCGGCACGCACCATGCCGCGTTCGATGATCGAGGCCAGCAGCATCGGGTCGATGTTGCCGCCGCAAAGCACCAGGCCGACGTTGCGGCCGGCGAACGGCGCCGGGTGCTTGAGCAGCGCGGCCAGGCCGGCGGCGCCAGCTCCTTCGACCAGCGTCTTCTCGATCTCCAGCAGCATCACGATCGCCTGCTCGATGTCGCCCTCGTCGACCAGCAACAGGTCGTCGACCTTGTCCCGGATGATGGCCTGCGGGATGACGCCCGGCGTGCCGACGGCGATGCCTTCGGCGATGGTGCTGCTGCCCTGCGGCAGCTGCGTGCCCTTGATGGCGTTGAACATGGCCGGGAAGCGCTCGGTCTGCACGCCGACGATGCGGATGTCCGGCCGGATCGCGCGCGCCGCGGTCGCCATGCCGGCGATCAGGCCGCCGCCGCCGATGGCGATCACCAGCGTGTCGATCTCGGGCTGCGCCTGCAGCATCTCCAGTGCGACGGTGCCCTGGCCGGCGACGATGGCCTCGTCGTCGTAGGGATGCACGAACACCAGCCCCTGCTGATCGGCCAGCGCGTAGGCATGGGCACGCGACTCTTCCAGCGTGTCGCCGTGCAGCACGACCTCGGCGCCGAAGCCGCGCGTGCGCTCGACCTTCACGCCCGGCGTGAAGCGCGGCATCACGATCACCGCCCGGATGCCCAGCCGCTGCGCGTGATACGCCACACCCTGCGCATGGTTGCCGGCGCTCATGGCGATCACGCCCCGCGCGCGCTCTTCTGGTGAGAGTTGTGAGAGCTTGTTGCAGGCACCGCGCTCCTTGAACGAGGCGGTGTATTGCAGGTTCTCGAATTTGAGGAAGACCCGGCAGCCAGTGAGCTGCGAAAGCGTGCGCGATTCCACGCACGGGGTGTCCAGCACCTGGCCGTTCAGGCGCGTTGCAGCGGCGTCAATGTCTCTTTTTTCCAGCATCGGGCGATTGTGCGGCCGGACGATTGTCACAAGTGAGCGGGAAAGGCCCCATAGCTCGATGGATCACGCTGGATCACGCTCTTCCATGATTCATCAAGCTGGGTTATGGTCCGCTCACATCCGCATGGCGGTACCGCTTCCCCTGTTGTCACGACTGGAGGTAACCACATGAGCAAACGCCTGCTGCAGCGCGCCACGCCGACGGCCACGGCCGTGGCCGAATCGCGCCCAGGCCCGGAGCCGCGGCCCAGCGCGGCGATCGACGCACGGGTGTTCGTGCCGCCGGGGCTGCGTCAGGCCCCGGTGCTGGACCTGATGTGTTCGCACTTCGTGCTCACGCTGGCCGCGCGCCAGGGGCAGCGCTTCAACGTGCGCCGCGACCTCAATACCCTGCTGGCGCTGGCCGGCCGCCACCTGATCTGGCCGATGACAGTGCTCACGCGGTTGCGCGAGTTCCTCTCCCGCCGCTGCAAGGACAACGAACTCTGGAGCGGCAATGACAAGCTCTCGACGGCCGCCTTCATGGAGCGCTACGGCGTCTGGCGCGGGCCGTACGAAGAAGGCACGCTGTTCTTCTATCTGGACGAATACGCCAAGGAATCGCCCAAGGACCTGCTGTCGGTGCTGGCCGTGACCGGCGACTGGCTCAACCAGGCACTCAAGAAGCAATCCACCCTGGTGGAAAAGAACATCGACGCGCTGGCCAACCTGCTGCAGCTCAACCGCGCCGAACGCGCACTGCTGCTCTACGGCACGCTGGCGCGCTACCAGCGCGACCTGCGCTCCATCCTGGTCGAGTTCAAGGTCAACAACGCGCCCGAGGCCTATGCGGCCATCGCCGACGTGGCCGGCGTGAAGGCCAGCGAAGTGGGCGAGGCGCTGCGCGCCGGCTCGCGGCTCGAACGCATCGGCATGGTGGAGAACCTGATCTCCGAACACAACATCACCGACCTGGCCGATCTGATGAAGGTCAGCGAGAAGCTGCCGCCGGTGTTGATGCGCGAGTACCGCAACGAGAGCGAGCTGATGGCGGTGTTCACCCGCCCGGCCGCGCGCTCGGCGCTCAGCCCCAAGGACTTCGACTACGTGGCCGACGACGTGCGCCTGCTCAGCGGCCTGCTGCGCGAGGCGGTGGCGCGCAAGGAGCCGGGTGTGAACATCCTGCTCTACGGCCCGCCCGGCACCGGCAAGACCGAGCTGGCGCGCGTGGTCGCGCAGGCCGCCGGACTGGAGTTGTTCGAGGTGGAATACGCCGACCGCGACGGCAACGCGCTCTCGGGCCGCGACCGCTACCGCTCGCTCCAGATCGCGCAGGTGTTTCTCAAGGGCACGGCGCATTCGGCGCTGCTGTTCGACGAGGTCGAGGACGTGTTCCCGCCGATCAGCAGCGAAGCGGCGCAGTTCCTGGCGCGTGCCGAGCAGGTGCCTGCCGCGCAGAGCCACAGCGTCAGCGGCAAGGCCTGGGTCAACCAGATCCTGGAATCCAACGCAGTGCCCACGGTCTGGGTCACCAACCGCATCGAGCAGATCGACCCGGCGTTCCGCCGCCGCTTTGCCTACCACCTGGAACTCAAGAGCCCGCCGCCCGGCGCGCGCGAGCAGCTGGTGCGCAAGACGCTGGAGGGCGAGCCGGTGTCCGAAGCGCTGGTGGCGCGGCTGACCGCGCGCAAGGGACTGACGCCCGCCCAGATCCGCACCGCGGTGCGTTTCGCCCATCTGGTGGCGGCGCCGGCCAAGCCCTCGCGCCGGCGCAAGGTGGCGGCCGACAGCGGCCCGACGCTGGACGAGCTGATCGAGCGCCAGCTGCGCAATGCCGACCTGGCGCTGGGCCGCGCGCCCGACGCCGGCATGCGCCCTGAAGTGACGCAGTACAGCCTGGAGATGCTGAATGTCGAGTCGCGCTACGACATCGGCCGCATCATCGACGCGCTCAAGGCGCGCGGCCACGGCTGCCTGTGTTTCCACGGCGCACCCGGCACCGGCAAGACCGCGCTGGCCGAGCACATCGCCAAGTCGCTGGAGCGGCCGCTGATGATCCGCCGCGCCAGCGACCTGGTGAGCAAGTTCGTGGGCGAGACCGAGCAGCAGATGGCGGCGATGTTCCGCGAGGCCGAAGCCGAGAAGGCGGTGCTGTTGCTGGACGAGGCCGACAGCTTCCTGCAGGACCGGCGCGGCGCGCAGCGCACCTACGAGGTGACCGAGGTCAACGAGATGCTGCAGGGCATGGAGCGCTTCAACGGCATCTTTGTCTGCACCACCAACCTGATGGACGCGATCGACCAGGCGGCGCTGCGGCGCTTCACCTTCAAGATCAAGTTCAAGCCCCTGCTCAAGGAGCAGCGCGAACGCATGTTCGTGGTCGAGGCGCTGGGCGGTGACGAGGCGGCGCTGACCGATGCGATCCGCTCACGCCTGGCGAAGCTGGAGCAGCTGTGCCCGGGCGACTTCGCGGCGGTCAAACGCCAGGTCGAGATCCTCGCCGAGACCCTGCCGCCGGAAGAATTCCTGGCGCAGCTCGAAGCCGAGCACCGCATCAAGCCCGAAGTCCGCGAAGCGCGAACCATCGGGTTCACGCACTGAGTACCAAGCGTGCAAACCGAGGCAGCACGGAGGCTGCCTCCGGCGTTGGTGCGAGCGATCCTGCGATCTCCGTTGCGTCGAGGCCTTCTTTGGCCAGCACATCTCCGAGGCCGTCGAGGTAGGCGCGCAGCGCCTCATCGGAAAACTCCGGGTGGAACTGCACGCCCCAGGCGCGGTCACCGACGCGGAAGGCGTGGTGGGCTTCGTGGGCGCTGCCGGCCAGCAGCACGGCGTTGGCCGGCAGGCTGCGCACCGATTGCCAGTGCACCGCCTGCGCGGGAAAACGTGCGGGCAGCCCGCCGAGCAGGGGGTCGTCGGCCGACACCGGGTGGCGCTCGACCGTCACCGTGCCGATCTCGACGCCGTCGGGGTGGTGGCTCACTTCGCCACCCAGCGCATGGGCCAGCAGCTGGTGGCCATAGCAGATGCCCAGCACCGGCGTGCCGGCCTCGACAGCGGCTTGCAGCCAGGGCACCAGCGCCTCGCTCCAGGGTTCGCGTTCGCTGACCATGCTGTGCGAGCCGGTCAACACCACGCCCGCGAACTGTTCGGGCGGGGCAGGCAGACCGTCGGCCTGGGCATCGTGGCTCTGCACGGTGGCGGCGCCACCTTCGCGCAGACCCGCCGCGATCCAGTCGTCGAAATCGCCCAGGCGCTCGCGGATGTGCGCGTGGGTGGAGCCGGTCTTGATGATGAGCAGTGGCAGCGAAGGCATGGTCCGATTCTAGGAAGCCGCCACCGCGTGTGCCGGTGCAGGGGCACTCTGCGGGATGCGCCAGAAACGGCGAAGCCGCCCGCACCCGAAGGCGCGTGGCGGCTTCTGTGACCGGGCCGTGCCCGGTCAGTGCAACAGAGCCATGGGGCCGGAAGGCAGTTCCTCCGGCGCGTGATCGGGATGGTGCTCGACGAAAAAGCGCAGCTTGTGGTCCAGGCGACCCACGCGGGAGTTGGCCTCGGCTTCGCAGAAGTGCTTGGAGATCAGGTTGAACATCTTGCCGCGCAGGAACCACAAATCCTGAGGCGTGCGGCAGGCGATCAGGGCAGCGTGCAGGCGCGTGCGCAGCGGGTCCTGGATGTCGGCCATCGCGTCTTCGAATTCGCTGACGAGGAAGTCCAGTTCAAGCACCTGGGTGTCGTGGTAATTCGATTCTTTCCTTCCGAACCAGGGCAGCTTGAAAAACATGGATGGACTCCTTCCTGTGGCCAATGGGCCGGCAGACCACCGGCTTCCTCTGAAACATCGGCCCGACAGTTGGGGTCTTGAGAGAAATGGACCCCAAAACCCCCCCAATTCCGACGGGCGGTCGGGGCATCAGACGATGGTTTGACAGAACAGCCGGCGCGGGCCGGCTAGGCCTCAATCGAAAGCACTCACCACCCGCAGCACCTCGGCGCCGTAGGCTTCGCGCTTTTTCTGGCCGATGCCGGAAATGCCATCCAGATCGGCCATCGAGCGCGGTTTCTGTGCCGCAATCGCACGCAGGGTCGCATCGTGGAAGATCACGAAGGCCGGCAGGTTGTGTTCGCGCGCCACCTCGGCGCGCCAGGCCTTGAGCGCGTCCAGGCATTCGCGCTCGGACAGCGACAGCGGCTGGCCGTCCGGTGCCGTAGTTGTGCCCTTGCTGCGGCTGCGCGTGCTGCGCCCGCTCTTGCCCTCGATGACCTGGCGCAGCCAGACCTGCGCCTCGCCCTTGAGGATCGGGCGCGCGCCATCGGTCAGGTGCAGGGTGTTGTAGGGCGCATCGTCCACGCGCACCGCTTCGCGCGCGATCAGCTGGCGCAGCAGTGCGCGCCACTGGCTCTCGCTCAGGTCGGCGCCAATGCCGAAGGTGCTGAGCTTGTCGTGGCCGTACTGAGTCACCTTGTCGGTCACCTTGCCGCGCAGGATGTCCATCAGGTGCCCGGCGCCGAAGGCCGTGCCGCTGGCCTGCTGCACGCGGTAGATGCACGAGAGCATCTTGCGCGCGGCCTCGGTCGCGTCGTTGAGCTCGGGCGGGTGCAGGCAGTTGTCGCAGTTGCCGCAGGGCTGGCTGGCCTCACCGAAGTAGCTCAGCAGCCGCACCCGCCGGCAGTCGCTGGCTTCTGCCAGGCCGAGCAACGCGTCCAGCTTGCCGCGCAGCACCTGTTTGAATTCGTCGCCCGCCGGGCTATCGTCGATCATGCGGCGCTGGTTCACCACGTCCTGCAGGCCGTAGACCATCCAGGCGTCGGCCGCCTCGCCGTCGCGACCGGCGCGGCCGGTCTCCTGGTAGTAGCCCTCGATGTTCTTGGGCATGTCCAGGTGGGCGACGAAGCGCACGTCCGGTTTGTCGATGCCCATGCCAAACGCGATGGTGGCCACCATGATCAGGCCCTCTTCGCGCAGGAACCGGTCCTGGTGCTTCTGGCGCACCGATGAGTCCAGACCCGCGTGGTAGGGCAGGGCATTGAGACCGTGGTCGCACAACAGGGCGGCGACTTCTTCCACGCGCTTGCGCGACTGGCAGTAGACGATGCCGGCGTCGTGGCTCTGCGCGCTCATGTGCTCGTCGCGGATGAAGCGCAGCAGCTGCTGCGTGCCGTCCTTTTTCTCGACGATGGCGTAGCGGATGTTGGGACGGTCGAAGCTGCTGACGAAGCGCTGCGCGTCCTGCAGCTGCAGGTGCGTCACGATGTCTTCGCGCGTCAGGTCGTCGGCCGTGGCGGTCAGGGCGATGCGCGGCACGCCGGCGTAACGCTGGTGCAGCACCACGAGTTCGCGGTATTCGGGGCGGAAATCGTGGCCCCACTGGCTCACGCAATGCGCTTCGTCGATGGCGAACAGCGACAGCAGGCCACGCTCGTGCAGCGAGTCGAGCAGCGCCAGGAAGCGCGGCGTGGTCAGCCGCTCCGGCGCGGCGTAGAGCATGGTGATCTCACCCTTGAGCAGGCGGCGCTCGATCTGCTGCGCCTCGTCCTGCGTCAGGCTGGAATTCAGAAAGGCCGCGTCCACGCCCGCTTCCAGCAGCGCGCCCACCTGGTCGTGCATCAGCGCGATCAGCGGCGAGACCACGATGGCCACGCCATGCCCCGCGCGCTGGCGCACGATGGCCGGGATCTGGTAACACAGCGACTTGCCGCCGCCGGTGGGCATGAGCACCAGGGCGTCGCCACCCTCGCTCAGGTGCGTGACGATGCCGGCCTGTGGGCCGCGGAAGGCCTCATAGCCGAAGACCTCCTGCAGTACCGCCGCACAGGCCTCCAGCGTCTCGCCTTCGGCGGAAATGTCGATCGCATCCATGGGCAGTATTGTCGGGGATGCGGTCGGGGCAAGCCGCGCGGTGGGTCGGTCCCGGCGCGGGACTTTCTACAATCGCGGCATGAAAACGCCCGTCTACACCCGCGCCCAGGCGCTGCCCGAGATCCTGAAGCACCGCATCGCCATCCTCGACGGCGCGATGGGCACCATGATCCAGCGCTTCAAGCTGGGCGAAGAACAGTACCGCGGCGAGCGCTTCAAGGACTTCCACAAGGACGTCAAGGGCAACAACGAGTTGCTGAGCCTGACCCGTCCGGACGTGATCCGCGACATCCACGAGGGCTACCTCGCGGCCGGTGCCGACCTGATCGAAACCAACACCTTCGGCGCGACCACCATCGCGCAGGACGACTACGACATGGCGCACCTTGCGCGCGAGATGAACGTGGCCTCGGCCCGCATCGCCCGCGAAGCCTGCGACAAGTACTCGACGCCCGACAAGCCGCGTTACGTGGCCGGCGCCCTGGGCCCGACGCCCAAGACCGCCAGCATCAGCCCGGACGTCAACGACGCCGGCGCCCGCAATGTGACGTTTGAGCAGCTGCGCGCCGCGTATCTTGAACAGGTCGAAGGACTGGTCGAGGGCGGCGCCGACGTGCTGCTGGTCGAGACCATCTTCGACACGCTCAACGCCAAGGCCGCCCTGTTCGCCATCGACCAGTTCTTCGAGCAGAGCGGCCAGCGTCTGCCAGTGATGATCAGCGGCACCGTGACCGACGCGTCCGGCCGCATCCTCAGCGGCCAGACCGTCACGGCCTTCTGGGCCAGCGTGCGCCACATCCAGCCGCTGTCGATCGGCCTGAACTGTGCGCTGGGCGCGACCCTGATGCGCCCCTACATCCAGGAACTGGCCAAGGTCGCGGGCGACACCTTCATCAGCTGCTACCCCAACGCCGGCCTGCCCAACCCCATGAGCGACACCGGCTTCGACGAGACGCCGGACGTCACCAGCCGCCTGGTGCGCGAGTTCGCGGCAGAGGGGCTGGTGAACATCGTGGGCGGCTGCTGCGGCACCACGCCGCAGCACATCGGCGCGATCCATGACGCGGTCGCCACCCAGTCTCCGCGGGCGGTGGGGCGGTCGGTGTTCTACCGGGAAACAGAACTGGCCTGATCGTGCCTTCCTGAATAACAGCAGGATTTCATCAGGCTGGGCCTGAAGGACCTTCTGGCCACAGGGTCTGCATTGGCGGGCCACAATCGCGGCTCCCATCAAGGGGAGTAACCCATCCGCAACCGGACACTTAGCCCGGCCCTGCGGGCGGGGGTTCCGTCAGTACGCAGCCTGCGCGAGCAGGCCGCCGGAATCCCCGGGTTGGGCTTCAAGCCCAACCTAGGCCAGACCTTGGAGGGTGTTCCTCACTTCGATCAACACCGTCCGCTCTGAAAGGTCTTGTCATCCATGGAAACCATCGCACCCCTCTGGCTCTGGGGCGTCTTCGTCGCCTTTGTTCTGGCGGCCCTGTTCGTCGACTTCGTGTTGCTCAAGAAGCAGGGCGCCCACGAGGTGGGCGTCAAGGAAGCGCTGAACTGGTCGATGGCCTGGGTGGCGGTCAGTTTTGTCTTCAACGGCCTGCTGTGGTGGGCGGTCAGGGACACAACCGGCTCGACCGAACTGGCGAATGAAAAGTCGCTGGAGTTCCTGACCGGTTACCTGATCGAGAAGAGCCTGGCGGTCGACAACATCTTTGTCTTCCTGCTGATCTTCACCTACTTCGCAGTGCCGGCGGCGTACCAGAAGCGGGTGCTGATGATCGGCATCGTGGGCGCCATCGTGCTGCGCACGATCATGATCCTGGTGGGCGGCTGGCTGCTGGCCCAGTTCCACTGGATCCTCTACGTCTTCGGCGCCTTCCTGATCCTGACCGGCGTGAAGATGTGGTGGGCCGCCGGCAAGGAGTCCGACCTGAACGACAACCCGGCGCTCAAGCTGCTGCGCAAGCTTATGCCCGTGAGCAAGGAATACGACGGCGAGAAGTTCTGGACTGTCGAGAACGGCAAGCGCATCGCCACGCCGCTGTTGATGGTGATCGCCATGGTGGGCCTGACCGACGTGATCTTTGCGGTCGATTCGATCCCCGCCATCTTCGCCATCACCAGCGACCCGTTCATCGTGCTCACCAGCAACGTGTTCGCCATCCTGGGTCTGCGCGCCATGTTCTTTCTGCTGCAGGCCGCGGCCAGCCGCTTCCACCTGCTCAACTACGGCCTGGCCGTGATCCTGGTGTTCATCGGCAGCAAGATGGTGCTGATCGACATCTACAAGATTCCGGTGGCGGTGTCGCTGGGCGTGGTGATCGGCATCCTGGCGGTCACGATGCTCTGGAGCTCGAAGACGGCGCCCAAGACCTGAGGCCGATCACTTCCTCTTGTCCGGCGTGGGCATGAGGACGTCGATTTCCTGCTGCAGGGTCCGCACGAGCTTGGCGTGCACCTGCAGCTTCTGGCTGGCTTCGCGCAGGCGTTCGGCCAGCCGCAGGGCGATCGCGGTCATGAGCTTGGCGCCGGTCGCGGGCTGCTCGGCGATCAGGGCCACCAGCGCGTCGCGGGTCAGCACGGCGCAGGAAACGTCGGTGCTCGCGGTGCAGGTGGCCGAGCGGGCTTCTCCGTCGACCAGGGCCATCTCGCCGATCAGGCTGCCGGGGCCGAGCACGCTGAGCGTGACCGGGCCGGTGCGGCTGGCCTGCTGCGACTCCACCGTGACTTCGCCGCCCAGCACCAGCACCATGAAGCCGGTGTCGCCCGTCTCGCCCTGGCGGATCAGTGTGGTGCCTGACGAAAAGCGGCGCGGGCGCATGAAACCGACCACGGCCAGTGCGTCTTCTTCGTTGAGCTGGGCCAGCGCGGTCGGCGCGCGCAGCCAGAGCGCAGCCTCGTGCGCGGCCGACGAGCCGGCCACCGCCGCCAGCCGCTCGCTGGGCAGGCGCGACTCGGGGGCGTCTTCGCCGAGCCCGGAAAACAGTTTGTCGAACATGGACATTCGCGCATTGTGACGCGGGATGGCCGGCCCAGGCGTGACCAGATGCACCAGCAGGGCCAGTGGGTGACGCCCTTCACGGACGCCGCATCAGCCCGGCAGCGGAATCCATTCGTCGTGGTCGTCGGGAGGCAGCGCGAAGCGACCGGCGGCCCAGTCGGCCTTGGCCTGCTCGATGCGCTCCTTGCGCGAGGACACGAAGTTCCAGAACATGTGGCGCTCGCCCAGCGGCTCGCCGCCGAAGACCATGAGCGTGGCGCCTTCGGCGCCCGCCGTGACGCTGTCCCCTTCACCGGTGAAGACCAGCAGCTGGCCGGGTTCGGCTGTCGTGTCGCCATGGCTGACCGCACCGCGCGCCACGTACACCGCCTGCTCGGCATGGCCGCCGGGCAGGGCCAGCGTGGCGCCGGGCTGCAGCTGCGCGTGCAGCGCGAACAGCGGCGAATGCGTGCGCACCGGTGTCGTCTGCCCATAGGCGCTGCCGGCAAACAGGCGCCACCAGACGCCGTCCGCTTCCCGCTCGGGCATCAGGGCCTGCGGGTAGTGGGTGAAGGCGGGCTCGCATTCTTCGTCGGCCTCGGGCAGGGCGACCCAGAACTGCATCAGTTCCAGGCCGCCGCCGGCGAAAGAGTCGGGGTGGGTGAAGCGTTCGGAATGGCTGATGCCGCGGCCGGCGGTCATCCAGTTGACGTCGCCGGGCTTGATGTCCTGGCGGATGCCCAGGCTGTCGCGGTGGGTGATCTGGCCGCTGAGCAGATAGCTCACGGTCGACAGGCCGATGTGCGGGTGCGGTCGCACGTCGGCGCCGCGCACGTGCTCGGGCGCCAGCGTCACCGGGCCGGCGTGGTCGAGAAACACGAAGGGGCCCACGTGGCGACGCTTGGCGTAGGGCAGCACCCGCCGCACCGTCAGGCCGTTGCCCAGGTCGCCGTGGCGCGCGGTGATCAGCATCTCCAGCATGTCACAGCCTCCCCATCCTTCCGCTCTGGAAGTCGACGAACGCCTGCTGGATCTCCTGCGGCGTGTTCATGACGAACGGCCCGTAGCCCACGACCGGTTCGTCGATGGGTTCGCCACACAGCCACAGCAGTGTGGTGTCGGCCAGCGCGGTCAGCTGCACCCCTTCGCCCTCGCGGTCGTAGACGATCATTTCCGCGTCGCCGGCTTCCTGGCCGTCGGCCGTCTTCACCCGTCCCTGGTAGACCAGCGGCACCGTGGTGTGGCCTTCGGGGGCGGGCAGGGTGATGGTGTGGCCGGCCTTGAGCTGCACGTCCCAGACCTGCATGGGCGTGAAGGTCTTGGCGGGTCCGGTGGCGCCGTCGTACGTTCCGGCGATGGGCCGCACCGAGCCGGCGTCGGCGCCATGGATGTCTTTCAGCGCCAGCGTCGGGATCTGCGCCGCAGCGATGCCCTGGTAGCCGGGCGGCGCCATCTTGTCGCGCGCCGGCAGGTTCACCCAGAGCTGCACCATGCGGAACGGGCCGCCGCTGCGGCCAAAGGCTTCGCTGTGGAACTCCTCGTGCACGATGCCCGCGGCCGCGGTCATCCACTGCACCTCGCCGGGGCCGATGGTGCCGCCGCCGCCGGACGAGTCGCGGTGCGTGACCTCGCCGTCGTAGACGATGGTCACGGTCTCGAAGCCGCGGTGCGGGTGCGCACCCACGCCGCGGCGTTTCGTGGTGGGTTCGAAGACCACCGGGCCGCCGTAGTCGAGCATGAGAAAGGGCGAGAACGCGGCGGGGTCGTCGTTGTACGAAAACAGGGTGCGCACCGGAAAACCGTCGCCGACCCAGTGGCCTTGCGTGTTGCGCTGGATGAATTGCACGGACTTCATCGGGGGAGTCTCCTTTGGAGGCCAATTGTGGGGTGAGGCCGCGTTTTGCAACACCGTCAGGGACAATCCGGGCTATGCGCATTTCCGAACTGCGCCAGCGGCTGCAGTCGCTCGGCGCCCTGCCCAAACACGAACACCGCGTGCTCCGCCTCTGGAGCCAGGCCCTGCCGCAGACGGCGGGCAAGCGGCAGATCGAACACTTCCTGCCGGCCACGCTGAGGGCCGCGCTGCCGGCGCTTGAAGCCGAGCTGGCGGGCCTGGCGCAACTCGCTTCGGCGCACCCTGGCGACGACGGTTCCGAGCGCCTGCTGGTCAAACTCGGCGACGGGCAACTGGTGGAAAGCGTGCTGCTGCTGCCCGACCGCACGCCCGGCCTGTGCGTGTCCACACAAGTGGGCTGCGCGGTGGGCTGCCGCTTCTGCATGACTGGCACCACAGGGCTGATCCGCCAGCTCGGCAGCGCCGAGATCGTGGCGCAGGTGGTGCTGGCGCGCACCCGCCGGCCGGTGAAGAAGGTGGTGTTCATGGGCATGGGCGAACCCGCGCACAACCTGGACAACGTGATGGAGGCGATCGAGCTGCTGGGCACGGCCGGCAACATCGGCCACAAGAACCTGGTGTTCTCCACCGTGGGCGATCCGCGCGTGTTCGAAGAGCTGCCGCGGGGTGCGGTCAAGCCAGCGCTGGCGCTGTCGCTGCACAGCACCAGGGCCGACCTGCGCCGCGACCTGCTGCCGCGCGCGCCGCTGCTCACGCCCGAAGAACTGGTCGACGCCGGCGAGGCCTATGCCCGCGCCACTGGCTACCCCATTCAATACCAGTGGACGCTGCTAGATGGCATCAACGACAGCGATGAGGAGATCGAGGGCATCGTGCGGCTGCTCACCGGCAAGTACGCCATCCTCAACCTGATCCCCTACAACACCACCGAAGGCATGCCCTTCGTGCGTCCGAGCTGGGAGAAGGCGGCCGACATCGCGCGCCGCCTGCACCGCCGTCACATCCTGACCAAGTTGCGCCAGTCGGCCGGGCAGGATGTGGACGGCGGCTGCGGACAGCTGCGCGCCCGCGCCGAGCGGCCGGCGCGCCCCGTGGTGCCCATCCGCACCGCCGCCTAGACCCCGAGACAGGCCGCTGCCGGCCCGTTATTTCGGGCTTAACTTCACCGGCGTCGGGCCGATAGTGGAGAGGACTGCGTTTCCATCTGTTACCGCTGCATGCGTTTGACGGACAGAGGCGTTTCCTTCCTCTTCACATCGAGCACTTTGGTATGCGTGTCCTGATGCATCCTTCTGCGGGGCAGCGATTGCCCGGCCTGGGCGCCTGGCTGCTGCAGCCGTTCGCGCGGCTGCTGCCGGGGTCTTCCCGCTCCGCGGTGCCGCCCGTGCTGACACAGGTGGCCGAACGTCTGGGCGAGGCAGAAAAGCTCTGGTCAAGCCACATCGGCACCGCACAGGACCAGATGCGCGAAGCCACGCAGAACCTGCTGCAGGGCTTCGTGAACATCCTGGACGAGCTCGACCACATCGTGGCGCCGGATGCGGGCAACCAGTCCGCCGAGATCGATACCCGCGCCGTGCTGCTGACCCGCTGCGAGCAGCAGCTGCGCCAGCTGCTGGGGCACTTCTCCGGTTTCATCGCGACGCGCGAAGAAATGCTGGGTTCGGTGCGCTCGCTCTCCGACGCCGCCAGCCAGCTGGCGCAGATGGCCGACGACGTCAGCCTGCTGGCGCGCCAGACCAACTTCCTGTCCATCAACGCCGCCATCGAGGCCGCCCGCGCCGGGGAGACCGGGCGCGGCTTTGCGGTGGTGGCGGCCGAAGTGCGCCGCCTGTCCAACGCATCGGGCGCGACCGGCCAGCGCATCAGTGACCAGGTGGAGAACTTCGGCCTGCACATGAATGAAGTGCTGCTGACCGCGGACATGAGTGCCGAGCGCGACGCACAGGCCACGCAGTCTTCGGGCGAGATCGTCAACGAAGTGATCGGTCTGGTCGGCAGTTCGGTGGCCGACCTCAACGACCGTGCCGCGGCACTGCGCGAACGCGGCGCGGTGGTCAAGGCCCACGTCGAGCAGCTGATGGTCGACTTTCAGTTCCAGGACCGCGTGCACCAGATCCTGGATCAGGTGCGCAGCTCCATGGGTGAGGCCACGCGGCGCCTGCAGCAGGCGGTCGCCGAAGGCCGCATGCCCGACGCTGCCGAGTGGGCCGCCTTGCTGACCGCGGGCTACACCACCGACGAACAGCGCCAGGTGTCCGCCGGGCAATCCGCCCAGTCTGCCGCAGCCAGCGGTGAAACCACTTTCTTCTGACCTCCGGGAGTCTCCACATGGCCAAGACCATATTGATCGTCGACGATTCGAGTTCGCTGCGCATGGTGGTGCGGCTGGCATTGACGCGCGCGGGCTACGAGGTGCTCGAAGCCGGCGATGGCAAGGAAGGCCTGGCCCAGCTGGAGAAGGCGGGCAAGGTGCACCTGATCGTGAGCGACGTGAACATGCCGATCATGGACGGCATCGCCTTCGTGACCGAGGTCAAGAAACACCCGCGTCACAAGTTCACCCCGGTGGTGATGCTGACCACCGAAGGCCAGGACGCCAAGAAGGAGCAGGGCAAGGCGGCCGGAGCAAAAGCCTGGATCTGCAAGCCCTTCAACCCGCCCCAGCTGCTGGATGCGGTCTCCAAGCTGATCCTGCCCTGAAGGAGTCGCCATGACACCGAGCCGGGGCCTGCCGCCCGAACTGACCATCTACACCGCGGGCGATGTCCGCACCCAGTGTCTGGCCTGGCTGGGCTCTCCGGCCGACGAGGGCGAAGACGATGGCTGGGCGCTGGACGCCGCGGCGGTCGAACAGGTGGATGCCGCCGGCGTGCAGCTGCTGGTGTCGCTGGCCCGTTCGCTGGACGGGCTCTCGCGCCCGCTGCAGCTGCAGCGACCCAGCGCTCCCCTGACCGATGCCTGCGCCGCCCTCGGGCTGGGCGACTGGCTGTCGACCCGCACCGCGCCTGGAGCGACCGCATGAACCACCACGACGCCGACCAGAGTTTCATCGCAGAGGCCCTGCCGGCCTTCATCAGCGAGTCGGACGAGCAGCTCGAAACCATCGAGCACCTGCTGCTGGAGCTGGAAGACCAGCCCGACAACCACGAACTGCTGGGCGCGCTGTTCCGTTGCGCGCACACGGTCAAAGGATCGGCCGGTATCTTCGGTCTGGACGAGGTGGTGGCGTTCACGCACCACGTCGAGACCCTGCTGGACAAGTTGCGCGATGGCCTGGTCGGCTTCACCCCCGACATGGGCACGCTGCTGCTGCAGTGCAACGACCAGATCCGCTTCCTGATCCACGTGGCCCAGTCGGGTGAGTCGGCCAGCGCCGACGACACCGCCCGCCGCGCCGACCTGGAGGCGCGCCTGCAGGCTTTCAGTGGCGACGGCGCGACCGCCCATGCGCCATCTGCCGTCGCCGCAGCGCCGGAGCCGGTCACCGGCGACGACAGCGGGTTGCAGACCTGGTCAGTGCAGGTGGCCTTTCTGGCCGACACGTTCCGCAACGGCATGGACCCGCTGGCGGTCCTCAACTATGTGCGCGGCCTGGGCACCATCACGCGCATCGACTGCGATGTGTCGGCGGTGCCGGTGCTCGACGCCCTCGACCCTGAAAGCTGCCACCTCGGTTTCTCGTTCGATCTGGACACGCCGGCCGATCTGGCCACGATCGAAGCGGCCTTCAGCTTCGTGCGCGAAGACTGCACGCTGACCATCACGCCGCCGCCCGCCGCCGCGCCGTCCCCGGCACCGGGAGCGGTCGAGAGCGCGGTGGCCGCCGTGGCCGAAACACGGCCCGCCACCACCGCCGCCGCCAAGGCCCCCGCCGCTGGCGGCAAGGCGCGCGAAGGCGGCGAAGACCAGCGCTTCATCCGCGTGCAGGCCGACCGGCTCGACGCCGTGATCAACCTGCTGGGGGAACTCGTGATCGCCGGCGCCGGCGCCTCGCTGCTGGCCCGCCAGTCGCGCCAGGGCTCGCTGATCGAGGCCAACGAACAGATCAACCAGCTGATCGAGGAAATCCGCAACGGCACGCTGCAGCTGCGCATGGTGCCGATCGGCGAGACCTTCACGCGCTTCCGGCGCGTGGTGCGCGACACCGCGGCCGAGCTGGGCAAGGACGTGCAGCTGGAGATCGTCGGCGGCGACACCGAGCTGGACAAGTCGGTGGTCGAGCGCATCGCCGATCCGCTGATGCACCTGGTGCGCAACGGACTGGACCACGGGCTGGAGACGCCCGAACAGCGCATTGCCGCCGGCAAGCCGCCGCAAGGCAAGCTCGTTCTCTCGGCCTGCCACGAATCCGGCAGCATCCTGATCCGCATCTCCGACGACGGCCGCGGCGTGCAGCGCGACAAGGTGCTGGCCCGCGCCTGGGAGCGCGGCCTGCTGGAGCAGGGCGTGGTGCCCGGCGACGCCGACATCCTCAAGCTGATCTTCGAACCGGGCTTCTCGACCGCCGAGAAAGTCACCAACCTCAGCGGACGCGGCGTCGGCATGGACGTCGTGCGCCGCAACATCGAAGCCCTGCGCGGCACCGTGCTGCTCACCAGCGACGCAGGCGCGGGATCGACCATCGAGATCCGCCTGCCGCTCACGCTGGCCATCATCGACGGCTTCCTGATCGGCGTCGGCGAATCGCGCTTCATCTTCCCGCTCGACGCGGTGGTCGAGGTGATCGAAAGCCGCGCCAGCGCGACCGAGATGGACGCCAGCGGGCGCGGTGTCGTCGAGCTGCGCGGCCAGGCCCTGCCGGTGGTCAGCCTGCGCCAGCTGTATGCGCTGGAGCCCTCCGCCAGCGACCGCGTGAGCATCGTCGTGATCCGTTCCGGCGGCATGCGCTACGGCGTGATGGTCGACCAGCTGCTGGGCCAGCACCAGACCGTGATCAAGCCGCTGGGCCGCATGTTCCGCAGCCTGCGTGGCATGTCGGGCTCGTCGATCCTGGGCAACGGCGACGTGGCCCTGATCTTCGACGTGGCCTCCCTGTGTCAGCTGGCCACCCACCCGCCTGGCCGTCCTTCCGCTGGCGCTTCCTTCCGCAACCCCCTGGCCGATTCCACGCATCCCTGAGGAGCTTCCATGACCCCGAACGACTTTCCCTTCCTGGCCCGACTGTTCGCGGGCGAACCGCTCACCAGCCTGTGTGAGCAGCTGGACACGAAGACCGAGGCGCTGGCCGACACCGGCGCCAGACTCGATGCGCTGGAGCTGAGCCACCAGCAGCTCAAGGCCGAAGCCACGGGCCTGCTGTCGGCCATCGACACCGGCTACGCCTACATCGAGTTCGACACCGAGGGCACGGTGCTCAAGGCCAATGGCAATTTCTGCCGCCTGCTCGGCTACCGCAGCGAAGAGATCGTCGGCCGGCACCACCGCCTGTTCGTCGACCCGGTGTACGCGGGATCGCCGGCCTACATGGGCTTCTGGAGCGCGCTCAACGCCGGGCAGACCCAGGCTGACGTGTTCCGTCGCATCGGCAAGGACGGCCAGGAGCTCTGGATCCAGGCCACCTACGCGCCGGTCAAGGACGAGACGGGCCGCGTCGTCAAGGTGGTCAAGATCGCGACCGACGTGACCGCGACCCGCCTGCAGGCGGCCGACTGGAGCGGCCAGATCGACGCGATCGGCAAGGCCCAGGCCGTGATCGAGTTCGACCTGAACGGCAAGGTGCTGTCGGCCAACGACAACTTCCTGCGGACCCTGGGCTACATGCTGGACGAGGTGGTGGGTCAGCACCACAGCCTGTTCGTCGATGCGGCCTACCGTTCCTCACCCGAGTACCGGGTGTTCTGGGACAAGCTGGGCCGCGGTGAATACGACGCCGGCCAGTACAAGCGCATCGGCAAGGGCGGCCGGGAAGTGTGGATTCAGGCTTCCTACAACCCGATCTTCGACCTCAGCGGCAAACCGTTCAAGGTCGTCAAGTACGCCACCGACATCACCGCGCAGAAGCTGCAGGCGGCCGACTGGAGCGGCCAGCTCGATGCCATCAGCAAGGCGCAGGCCGTGATCGAGTTCGACCTGAACGGCAAGGTCCAGACCGCCAACGAGAACTTCCTCCAGACCCTGGGCTACACGCTCGACGAGGTGAAGGGCCAGCACCACAGCCTGTTCGTCGACCCGGCCTACCGCGCCAGTGCCGAGTACCGGATGTTCTGGGACAAGCTGGGCCGCGGCGAATACGACGCCGGACAGTACAAGCGCATCGGCAAGGGCGGCAAGGAGGTCTGGATCCAGGCCTCCTACAACCCGATCCTCGACATGAGCGGCAAGCCGTTCAAGGTCGTCAAGTACGCCACCGACATCACGGCGCAGAAGCTGCAGGCGGCCGACTGGAGCGGCCAGCTCGACGCCATCAGCAAGGCGCAGGCCGTGATCGAGTTCGACCTCACGGGCAAGGTGCTGTTCGCCAACGACAACTTCCTGAACACGCTGGGCTACGCGCTGACGGAAATCCAGGGCCACCACCACAGCATGTTCGTCGACGCGGTCGAGCGTTCGCAGCCGGCCTACCGCGAGTTCTGGGAGCGTCTGTCGCGCGGACAGTTCGACGCCGGCCGTTACCGCCGCATCGGCAAGGGCGGCAAGGAAATCTGGATCCAGGCCTCCTACAACCCGATCTACGACATGAACGGCAAGGCCTTCAAGGTCGTCAAGTACGCCACCGACGTGACCGAGCAGGTCCGGGCCGCCGACATGCTGGCGACCGTGGTGGAGCAGGCGCAGTCGGCCACCGCTGCCGCGCGCGAGGGCGACCTCGAACAGCGCATCCCGCTCGAAGGCAAGAGCGGCGCGCCGCTGGCCCTGTGCGAAGGCATCAACTCGCTGCTGGAAACCAGCGAGGTCATCTTCGGTGACGTCGGTCGCGTGTTCAGCGCGCTGGCCAACGGCGACCTGTCGCAGCGCATCGAGCGCGACTACGCCGGCACCTTCCAGCGCGTCAAGGAAGACGCCAACGCCAGCTGCGTCAAGCTCTCCAGCGTGATGGACGAGGTGCGTTCGGCGGCCGAAGCCCTGACAGGCGCAGCCAACCAGGTGAGCGCGACGGCGCAGAGCCTGTCGCAGGCGGCCAGCGAACAGGCTTCGTCGGTGGAAGAGACGACGGCCTCGATCGAACTGATGTCCGCCTCGATCTCGCAGAACAGCGACAACGCCCGCGTGACCGACAGCATGGCCACCAAGGCCAGCAAGGAAGCGGGCGACGGCGGTCAGGCGGTGACGCAGACGGTGCAGGCGATGAAACAGATCGCCGCCAAGATCAGCATCGTCGACGACATCGCCTACCAGACCAACCTGCTCGCCTTGAACGCTGCGATCGAAGCGGCGCGTGCGGGCGAACACGGCAAGGGCTTTGCGGTGGTGGCGGCCGAAGTGCGCAAGCTGGCCGAACGCAGCCAGGAAGCGGCCAAGGAAATCGGCGACCTGGCCGAACACAGCGTGTCCACCGCCGAGCGGGCGGGCAAGCTGCTGGGCGAGATCGTGCCCTCGATCCAGCGCACCTCGGAGCTGGTGCAGGAGATCTCGGCCGCGTCAAGCGAGCAGAGCCAGTCGGTCACACAGATCGGCGGGGCGATGGGACAACTTTCCAAGGCGACGCAGCAGAACGCGTCCGCCTCGGAAGAGCTGGCGGCGACCTCCGAAGAGCTCTCGGGCCAGGCCGAACAGCTGCAGCAGGCGGTCTCGTTCTTCGGCTCGGGCGAGCAGGACATCGTGGTGCGCAAGGTGGCCAACGGAGAACCGGCGCCGCGGCGCGCCGCAGCAGGCCTGCGCATGGCCGCTGTCGCCGGGGCGCCCGTGCCGCGCTCCAGCGGCAATTTCCGGCCCTACTGAACCGGTTTCCCCGGGCAAACACACAACAAGAAAAGGATCCCGCCATGAGTACCCACCAAGTCTCCTGGGCCGCCCGCGTCTTTGCCGGCAGTGAACTGGACCAGCTCAACGAAGCGCTGGAGCAGCAGTCGCGCGCGCGCGCCGAAGCCGAGGCATCGCTGGCCGAGATCAAGGCCCGGCTGGACACCGTCGAGGCCGAGCTCAAGGTCCGCACGGACATCATGAACGAGACCAGCATCGTCTCGGAAGCGGACAAGAAGGGCGACATCCTGTCCATCAACGAGAAGTTCATCGAGGTCTCGAAGTACTCGCGCGAAGAACTGATCGGCCAGCCGCACAACACGACCCGGCACCCCGACATGTCCAAGGAGGTGTTCAAGCAGATGTGGTCGACGATCGGCCGCGGCCAGATGTTCCGCGGGATGATCAAGAACCGCGCCAAGGACGGCACGCCGTACTACGTCGATGCGGTGATCGCCCCCATCCTGGGCGAGAACGGCAAGCCGATGAAGTACCTGGGCGTGCGCTACGACATCACGACTTCGGAGATCGAGCGCCAGAACGCGCGCGGCATCCTGGCCGCCATCGACACCTCCTATGCCTACATCGAGTTCGACCTTGGCGGGCACGTGCTGAGCGCCAACGACAACTTCCTCAAGGTGATGGGCTACCGCAGTGAGGAGGTGGTGGGACACCACCACCGCATGTTCGTCGATCCGGCCGAGGTGAACGCACCGGCCTACGCGCAGTTCTGGCGCGACCTCAACGACGGCAAGCCCCAGAACAATGTGTTCCGCCGGGTGGAAAAGTCGGGCCATGACGTCTGGATACAGGCGGTTTACGCCCCGGTGAAGGACGAGATGGGCCGCGTGGTCAAGATCGTCAAGATCGCCACCGATGTCACGGCGGATGTGGTGGGCCAGCGCATGTTGCGCGAAGCGGTGGAGCACGCGCAGAAGGTGACATCGGCCGCCATGGCCGGCGACCTGTCCCAGCGCATTCCGATGGAAGGCAAGAGCGGCCCGATCGCCGACCTGTGCACCGGCGTCAACGCGCTGATGGAAACCAGCTCGGTGATCTTTGAAGACGTCGGCCGAGTGTTCAGCGCGCTGGCCAACGGTGACCTGACCCAGCGCATCACGCGCGACTATGCAGGCACCTTCAACCAGGTCAAAGTCGACGCCAACGCCACCAGCGAAACCCTGGCCGGAATCGTCGATGACGTGGGCCGTGTGTTTTCGGGCCTCGCCAACGGCGACCTGTCGCAGCGCATCGAGCGCAGTGCGGCCGGTACCTTCGAGCAGGTCAAGAACGATGCCAATTCCAGCTGCGAGAAGCTGTTCAGCATCATTGAGGAAGTGCGCTCGGCGGCCGAAGCCCTGACAGGCGCGGCCAACCAGGTGAGCGCGACGGCGCAGAGCCTGTCGCAGGCGGCCAGCGAACAGGCTTCGTCGGTGGAAGAGACGACGGCCTCGATCGAGCTGATGTCCGCCTCGATCTCGCAGAACAGCGACAACGCGCGCGTGACCGACAGCATGGCCACCAAGGCCAGCAAGGAAGCGGGCGACGGCGGTCAGGCGGTGACGCAGACGGTGCAGGCGATGAAACAGATCGCCGCCAAGATCAGCATCGTCGACGACATCGCCTACCAGACCAACCTGCTCGCCTTGAACGCTGCGATCGAAGCGGCGCGTGCGGGCGAACACGGCAAGGGCTTTGCGGTGGTGGCGGCCGAAGTGCGCAAGCTGGCCGAACGCAGCCAGGAAGCGGCCAAGGAAATCGGCGACCTGGCCGAACACAGCGTGTCCACCGCCGAGCGGGCGGGCAAGCTGCTGGGCGAGATCGTGCCCTCGATCCAGCGCACCTCGGAGCTGGTGCAGGAGATCTCGGCCGCGTCAAGCGAGCAGAGCCAGTCGGTCACACAGATCGGCGGGGCGATGGGACAACTTTCCAAGGCGACGCAGCAGAACGCGTCCGCCTCGGAAGAGCTGGCGGCGACCTCCGAAGAGCTCTCGGGCCAGGCCGAACAGCTGCAGCAGGCGGTCTCGTTCTTCGGCTCGGGCGAGCAGGACATCGTGGTGCGCAAGGTGGCCAACGGAGAGCCGGCGCCACGCCGCGCCGGAGCAGGCCTGCGCATGGCGGCTGTCGCCGGGGCACCGGTGCCGCGCGCGGGCGGCGCCGCCAACTTCCGGCCCTATTGAAGGAGCACACCATGGCGACACAGAAATCTGCAGCCACCGGCGATGGCGCTGGCGGCAGCCAGTTCCTCACCTTCCTGCTGGGCAAGGAGGTGTTTGCGATGGACATCCGCACCGTGCGGGAAATCATCCAGTACGGGCCACTGACCCTGGTGCCGCTGATGCCCGACTTCGTGCGCGGCGTCATCAACCTGCGTGGCGCCGTGGTGCCGGTGATCGACCTGCACGCGCGCTTCGGGCGTCCGGTGGCCGAGATCGGCAAGAAGACCTGCATCGTGATCTTCGACGCGGTGCGCGAAGGCGAACGGGTGGAGCTGGGCCTGCTGGTCGACGCGGTCAGCGAAGTCATCGACATCGCCGACGACCAGATCGAGCCGCCGCCGAGTTTCGGCACCGCCGTGCGGCGCGACTTCATCCAGGGCATGGGCAAGATCGACGACCGCTTCGTGATCATCCTGGAGCCGGACAAGGCCTTCGATGTCGACGACATGGCCCGGCTCTGCGAGGCGACCCAGGAATCGGCCCCGGCCTGATGCGTGACCCCAACCGGCCCCTGCCATGACCCAACTGCACGACCACACCTACCGCAAGATCACCGGCCTGATGCACGAGCTTTGCGGCATGTCGTTCTCCGACGCCAAGAAGCCGCTGGTGTCCTCACGCTTGTGGCCGCGCATCCAGCGGCTCGGGCTGGACAACTACGAGACCTATTTCGACCTGATCGCGGGCGGTCGCGACGACGGTGAACTGCAGGTGGCGATCGACCTGCTGACGACCAACGAGACCTATTTCTTCCGGGAGCCGGCGCACTTCGACATCCTGCAGCGCGAGGTGCTGGCCACGCGCCCCCCTTCGCTGTCGGTGTGGAGCGCGGCCTCATCGTTCGGCGACGAGGCTTACAGCGTGGCGATGCTGCTGTCGGACCTGCAGACCAAGGCCCAGGGTCCGGCGCAGTGGAGCGTGCTGGGCACCGACATCAGCGACCGGGTGCTGCGCAGCGCCTCGCAGGCGATCTATCCGGCCGAGCGCCTGCGCCAGGTGTCGGAGGAACGGCTGCGCCGCTACTGCCTGCGCGGTGAAGGAGAGTCCGAGGGACTGGTGCAGATCAAGGAGAGCCTGCGCCGCCGTGTGCGTTTCGGCCAGGTCAACCTCTGCCTGTCGGTCGAGGGCATCGGACCGTTCGACGTCGTGTTCCTGCGCAACGTGCTGATCTATTTCGACCCGCCGACCAAGAGCGGGGTGGTCGACCGGGTGCTGACCCTGCTGCGGCCGGGTGGGCTGTTTTTCATCGGCACCGCCGAAGGGCGGGTGCCTTGTTCGACACCCTTGCAGGTGCTGGGCCCGGGAGCGTTCCGCAAAGGCGCCGCGTCATGAGGACTCGCCTGGCCCGCGCACGGCCGGAGCGTGCACCCTGGCCGTTCATGGAAGGCCGGCCCCGGTTGCACACCCTGCATCCGGGCGACGTGGCCTGCGCGTTGCGCGGCGAAGAGCTCGAGACCCTGCTGGGTTCCTGCGTTGCCGTGATCCTGACCGATCCGCGCCGCACCGTGGCGGCAATGTGCCACATCGTCCACACGGTGGCGGTGCAGGACCCGGGCCGGCGCACCAGCGCCCACGGGACGGCGGCGTTCGACGCCATGGACCGCCTGCTGATCGCGCGCGGCATCCAGCCGCAGATGTGCGACGCCTGGGTGTTCGGTGGCGGCAACATGTTTCCGGACCTCTACCGCAAGAAACACATTGGCGATTCCAACGCCGACTGGGTGATGCACATGCTCGCGCAGCGCGGCGTGCGCGTGCTGCGCGACGACCTGGGCGGTCGCTACTACCGCCGCGTGCGCTGGACGGTGGGTGACGAAGAGCCGCAGGTGCACTGCGTGCCGGTGTGAGGGGAGGAACCATGGCAATACAGGTTTATGTGGTCGACGATTCGGCGGTGGTGCGGCAGACGCTGATGCACCTGCTGCAGGGCGACCCGGAGATTCATCTGCTGGGCAGTGCGCCCAATCCGTTGCTGGCCGCGCCGGCGATCCGCAAGAACCGGCCCGACGTGCTGCTGCTGGACATCGAGATGCCCGGCATGGACGGGCTGACCTTCCTGCGCCAGATCATGGAGGAGTCGCCGATCCCGACCGTGATCTGTTCGACCCTGACCACCGACGGCAGCCGCATGGCGCTCGAAGCGCTGGCGGCCGGGGCGGTGGCGGTGGTGGCCAAGCCGCGGCTGGGCCTCAAGCAGTTTCTGGAAGAGTCGCGCCGCGAACTGTTGCAGACGCTGCGCACGGCGGCGCGCGCCAAGCCCGTGTGCAGTGCGGGCGCGGTGGTGCGGGCGCAGGCCGCGGCCCAGCGGGCACCGGTGGCCGGCCTGCATGCGCTGTCGGTCAACAAGCCGGTCGTCCTGGGTGCGTCGACCGGCGGCACGCAGGCGATCGAATCGGTGCTCACCGCCTTGCCACCCGACAGCCCCGGCATGGCCATCGTGCTGCACATGCCCGAAAAATTCACGGCGATGTACGCGCAGCGGCTGGACGGTCTGTGCGCGGTGCAGGTGCGCGAAGCGCGCGACGGCGACCGGCTGGAGCGCGGCGTGGTGCTGATCGCGCCTGGCGGGCGCCACATGCAGCTGCGCAAGAAAGCCGGCCAGTACTTCGTGGCGGTGGTCGACGGTCCGCCGGTCAACCGCCACAAGCCGTCGGTGGACGTGCTGTTCCGATCGGCCGCCGAATGCGCCGGGCGCGACGCGCTGGCCATCATCCTCACCGGCATGGGCGACGACGGCGCGCGCGGCATGAAAGCGCTGCACGACCTGGGCGCCCGCACCGTGGCGCAGGACGAGGCCAGCTGTGTGGTCTACGGCATGCCCAAGGAAGCGGTCGCGCTGGGCGCGGTCGACGACGTGCTGCCGATCGGCCAGGTGGCGCGCGCGATCACGGCGTTCGACGCGCGGGGCTGAGTCCGCCCGCTGAGGCTGTCCAGCGGCGCACCGGCATTGGCCGGTCAGGGCGAGGCCCGGGCACATCGATTGCTTGCGCGGGTCCCATGACCCTCGAAGCCCCTGTCCAGATGACCCGTTCGCCCGCCGTCGGGTCCTGGCGCGACCCGGTGGCGTTGCTGCTGGCCTCCACCGGCGAAGGCATCTACGGTGTGGACCTGGACGGCGCCTGCGTGTTCATCAACCCGGCGGGCGCCCGGCTGATTGGCTACGAGCCGCACGAGGTGATCGGGCGCAACATGCACGAGCTGACGCACCACGCACGCCCGGATGGTTCCGCCTATCCCGAGGCCGAGTGCCCGATCTTCAATGCGTTTCGCCGCGGCCTGCCCTGCCGCATCGACAGCGAGGTGTTCTGGCGCCGCGACGGCTCCTGTTTCCCGGTCGAGTACTCCAGCCACCCGGTGATCGAAGACGCCCAGGTGCGCGGCGCGGTGGTGACCTTCGTGGACATCACCGACCGCAAGCGCGCGGCCGACGCGCTGCAGCGGGCCAAGGACCAGCTGGAGGAACGTGTGCGTGAGCGCACGCTCGCGCTGGAGACAGCGCTGCGGCGCGTGCGTGAACTGGCCGCCTGGTCCGAGACCGTGCGCGAGGAAGAGCGCACGCGCATTGCGCGCGAGGTGCACGACGAACTCGGCAGCCTGCTGGTGGCGCTCAAGATGGACGTCAACTGGATGGACAAACGCCTGTCCGAACAGCAGCAGCGCAGCCCCGAGGCGGCCGAGGACATGCGCACCCGCATGCGCTGCAAGTGCCAGAACATGAGCCGCCTGATCGAAAGCGCGGTCGACAACGTGGGCCGCATCATCACCGACCTGCGTCCCAGCATCCTGGATCACCAGGGCCTTTGGGCGGCGCTGGAGTGGCAGGCGCAGGAGTTTGTGGCTTCGGCCGAGCTGGCACTGGACTGGTGCATGGAGGTGGACGACACCCCCGAGCCGCCCGAACCGATGGCCATGGCGGTGTTCCGCATCTTCCAGGAGATGCTGAGCAACGTCGGTCGGCACGCGCAGGCGCGGCACTTGCGGGTGGTGATCGCCGTGGCCGCGGGTGAGCTGTCGCTGACGGTGCAGGACGATGGCGTGGGCGCGCCGGCCCAGGCTTTCGAAGCCGGCGACGCCTACGGCGTGATGGGCATGCGCGAACGCGCGCGGCACTTCGGTGGTCTGATTCACATCGCCAGTGCGCCGGGGCAGGGGACACGGATGCGCCTGCAACTGTGCCTGACCGGAAAGGAGCCCACATGAATGGCGTGCTCACCGACACCCTGCGCGTGCTGATCGGCGACGACCACCGCATCGTGCGCGAAGGGCTCAAGCAGATCCTGGCCGACGCGCCCGACGTTCTGGTGGTGGCCGAGGCGCAGACCGGTCCCGAAGTGCTGGCCCAAGTGGAACAGCTGCAGGGGCGCACTGGCCTGGACCTCGTGCTGCTGGACATCGCGCTGCCTGGCATCGACGGTCTGGACGTGCTGCAGCAGCTCAAGCGCGAGCACCCGAAGCTGCCGGTGCTGATGCTCAGCACCTACCCCGAAAAACAGTATGCCGTGCGCTGCATCAAGCTCGGCGCCAGCGGCTATCTCAACAAGAGCGCAGACCCCGACGACATGCTCGCCGCGGTGCGCAAGGTGGCCGCCGGCGGCGTGTTCCTCACGCCGGCCACCGCCGAGGCGCTGGCCACCGCGGTGGGGCAGGGCAGCGCGCAGGCCGGGCCGGAAGCGCTGTCGCACCGCGAGCACCAGGTCTACCGACTGCTCACGCAGGGCCAGACCGTGAGCGAAATTGGTGCGCAGCTCGGTCTGGCTCCCAACACGGTGAGCACCTACCGTGCGCGCATCCTCGAAAAGACCGGCACCAAGAACGACGTCGAGCTCGCGCTCTACGCCGAACGCCACGCGCGCACCCGGCCAGGCGTCTGAATCGCCGGGTTTTGTAGGGCTGGCCCTACAAGCCATCGTCAGAGCCTCCACGAAATGCAGCACGCAGGCGCCGATCGCCCTCGAAGGCCCGGTCGGTGGCCCGCCGCTTGCAAGACACACCCGTCATCAACTCACGAGGTGCGTCATGTCCGAATTCTTCGATCCCTACAACGCCGACCGTCCGCTCATGATGAAGTGCACGTGCGGACGCGACCACACGCTGGCCGACCACCACGCCGAAGTGGTGGCCGACGAGGCCGCCCGTGAACTGCGCGCTCGCAGCGAGACCGCCGAATTCGAGGCCTACAGCAATGAGTTCATCGAAGCCACGCTGGTCAAGGCCATCTTTCCGCAGGACGAGGAGCGTCGCCGCTTCCTGCGCGCCGTCGGCAAGGGCACGGCCATGGCGGCGATCGCCAGCGTGCTGCCGGTGGCCAGCCTGCAGGCCATGGCGCAGGACAAGGGCGCGCTCGAGAAGACCAACCTCAAGATCGGTTTCATCCCGATCACCTGTGCCACACCGCTGATCATGGCCCACCCGCTGGGCTTCTACAGCAAGCAGGGTCTGAACGTCGAGATCACCAAGACCGCCGGCTGGGCGCTGGTGCGCGACAAGATGATCAACAAGGAATACGACGCCTCGCACTTTCTCTCGCCCATGCCGCTGGCCATCAGCATGGGGCTGGGCAGCAATGCGGTGCCGATGAACGTTGCCACCGTCCAGAACATCAACGGCCAGGCGATCACCCTGAGCCTCAAGCACAAGGACAACCGCGACCCGAAGAACTGGAAGGGCTTCAAGTTCGGCATCCCGTTCGACTACTCGATGCACAACTTCCTGTTGCGCTACTACCTGGCCGAGAACGGCCTGAACCCCGACACCGACGTGCAGCTGCGCGTGATCCCGCCGGCCGAGATGGTGGCCAACCTGCGCGCCGGCAACATCGACGGCTTCCTCGGCCCGGACCCCTTCAACCAGCGCGCGGTGTTCGACGAAGTGGGCTTCATCCATCTGCTGACCAAGGATCTCTGGAACGGTCACCCCTGCTGTGCCTTCGGCACCAGCACCGAGTTCATCCAGAAGAACCCCAACACGTTCGCCGCGCTCTACCGCGCGGTGCTCAACGCTGCTGCCATGGCGCGCCAGCCGAAAAACCGCGAACTGATCGCCAAGGTGATCGCGCCCAGCCAGTACCTCAACCAGCCCGAGGCGGTGCTCACCCAGGTGCTCAGCGGCAAGTTCGCCGACGGCCTGGGCAAGGTGCAGAACGTGCCCGACCGCGCCGACTTCGATCCCATGCCCTGGCAGAGCATGGCCGTGTGGATGCTCACGCAGATGAAGCGCTGGGGCTATGTGAAAGGCGACGTGGACTACAAGGTGATCGCTGAAAAGGTCTTCCTGATCACCGACGCACGCAAGCACATGAAGGACCTGGGCATGGAGTTCAAGGCGGGCCCGACTTACACCAAGCACACCATCATGGGCAAGGAGTTCGACCCGGCGAAGGCCGATGCGTACCTGAAGAGCTTCGCGATCTCGAAGGCCGCGTGATCATGAAGACGGTCAGTCTCAACCTGCGCGCAGCGGTGGTCTCTCTGCTGATCTTCGTGTGCTTCGTCGGTGCCTGGCAGCTCGCGACCACCGGTCCCTCCATCGGCGGTGCGTCCACCGGCATGACGGCCGAAGAGATCGAGTACGCCAAGATGATGGGCAAGGACCCCGGCGCACAGAAGAGCGCCGGCTTCCCGCCGCCGATCGAGGTCGCGAAGGCCAGCTGGGCGCACCTGTCCGACCCCTTCTACGACAAGGGGCCGAACGACAAGGGCATCGGCATCCAGCTCGCGCACTCGCTCGGCCGGGTCGGCCTGGGCTTCCTGCTGGCGATGGCGGTGGCGCTGCCGCTGGGCTTTGCCATCGGCATGTCGCCGCTGATGCAGAAGGCCTTCAACCCCTTCGTACAGGTGCTCAAGCCCATCAGCCCGCTGGCCTGGATGCCGCTGGCGCTCTACACGCTGAAAGACTCGGACGTCAGCGGCATCTTCGTGATCTTCATCTGCTCGATCTGGCCGATGCTGATCAACACCGCCTTCGGTGTCGCCTCGGTCAAGCGCGAATGGCTCAACGTGGCCAGCACGCTGGAGGTCAACCCGCTGCGCAAGGCCTTTCAGGTCATCCTGCCCGCCGCGGCGCCCACCATCCTGACGGGCATGCGCATCAGCATGGGCATCGCCTGGCTGGTGATCGTGGCCGCCGAGATGCTGGTCGGCGGCACGGGCGTGGGCTACTTCGTGTGGAACGAGTGGAACAACCTGTCGCTGACCAACGTGATCTTCGCGGTGCTGCTGATCGGGGTGGTCGGCATGTTGCTGGACCTGATGTTCGCGCAGCTGCAGAAGGCGGTGACGTATGTGGAGTGACACCAGCGTGCGCGAGGGTGCTGCCCCCGCGGCCACCGCGGCCCCGGCGGCCGCTGCCCATCAGAAGGTTTCTCCGATGTCCGGTTTCCTCAAAGTTGAACAGCTCGCCAAGGCCTTCCAGGCCGACAAGCCGGTGTTCGCCGACGTGTCGTTCGAGATCGCGCAGGGCGAGTTCGTCTGCATCATCGGTCACAGCGGCTGCGGCAAGACCACCATCCTCAACGTGCTCGCGGGGCTGGACACCGCCACCAGCGGCCTGTGCTTCATGGACGGTCGCGAAATTGCCGGGCCCAGTCTGGAGCGCGGCGTGGTGTTCCAGAGCCACGCCCTCATGCCTTGGCTGACGGTGCGGCAGAACATCGCCTTTGCCGTCAAGTCGCGCTGGCCCGATTGGGGCAAGGCGCAGATCGGCGCGCACGTCGAGAAGTTCGTTGCCCTGGTGGGCCTGTCGAACGCCATCGACAAGAAACCCAGCCAGCTCTCGGGCGGCATGAAACAGCGCGTGGGCATCGCGCGCGCGTTCGCCATCCAACCCAAGATGCTGCTGCTCGACGAGCCCTTCGGCGCGCTGGACGCGCTCACGCGCGGCACCATCCAGGACGAGCTGATGGGCATCGTGCGCGAGACGCAGCAAACTGTCTTCATGATCACGCACGACGTGGACGAGGCCATCCTGCTGTCCGATCGCATCCTGCTCATGACCAACGGCCAGGAGACCGACCAGGGCTACAAGCCTGGCGGCCTGGCCGAGGTGGTGGTCAACCCGCTGCCACGCAGCCGCACGCGCGCGCAGTTGCACCACCTCGACGGCTACTACGACCTGCGCAATCACATCGTCGATTTCCTCGTCAGCCGCGCGAAGGCGCACTGACGGATCTCCTTTCCCCTTCACCTTCCACACCAGCAACGAGGCAACACCATGACCCGACTCGCCGTCACCGAAAAGATCATTTCCACCAAAGTCAGCAAGGGCCTGAACTGGGCCGATGTGGCCAAGAAGGTCGGCCAGTCCAAGGAGTGGACGACGGCCCTGTGCCTGGGCCAGATGACGGCCACCCCGGCGCAGGCCAAGGCGGTGGGCAAGATCTTCGGCCTGACGGCCGAGGAGCAGAAGTGGCTGATGGTGGTGCCCTACAAGGGCTCGCTGCCCACGACGGTGCCGACCGATCCGCTGATCTACCGCTTCTACGAACTGGTCAGCGTCTACGGCACCACGTTCAAGGAACTGATCCACGAAGAGTTCGGCGACGGCATCATGAGCGCGATCGACTTCAAGATGGACCTGCAACGCCAGGCCGATCCCAACGGTGACCGCGTGAACATTGTAATGTCGGGCAAGTTCCTGCCGTACAAGCAGTACTGATGGACCCCCGCCCACCGCTGCCGCCGTTCACCGCCGAATCCGCCGCGCAGAAGGTGCGCGGTGCAGAAGACGCGTGGAACAGCCGCGACCCGGACCGAGTCGTCAAGGTCTACACCGAGGACACGCGCTGGCGCAACCGCGCGGAGTTCCCGGTGGGCCGCGATCAGGTGCACGCCTTCCTGGTGCGCAAGTGGGCGAAGGAGCTGGACTATCGGCTCATCAAGGAGCTGTGGGCCTTCACCGGCTCCCGCATCGCCGTGCGCTTCGTCTACGAGTGGCGCGACGATTCGGGCCAGTGGTTCCGTTCGCACGGCAACGAGAACTGGCAGTTCAATGCGCTGGGCTACATGGAAGAGCGCCATGCCAGCATCAACGACCGGCCCATCCACGAAAGCGAGCGGCTGTTCCTCTGGCCGCTGGGTCGCCGGCCCGATGACCACCCCGGCTTGACCGAGCTGGGTCTCTGAGGGCGGTCCCTTCCTGGCCGGATCGCTGTCAACGACGCACGAAGCCGCTCCGGTCAGGGGCACCGCCGGGCCGGCTTTACCGGACGGCCAGCGCCGCCCCCTGGGGGGTGACGCGAAGCGGCGCAGGGGGATCGAATTCAGTGCAGCGTCATCGGGTGTGAGGTGGTCTTCACCCGCACCACCGCCGGCTTCGCTTCGTAGGGCACCGCATCGCAGCCGCAGATCTGGGCCGCGATAGTGTGCGCCTGGCGGCCGATGGGTTCGATGTAGCGGCTGGCCTGGCCTGCGATGGTGATGCAGTCGCCCAGCGCGTGGATGCGCTCGTTGCTGGTCTGCAGCGTGGCCGCGTCCACCGCGATGCCCTGGTTCCAGGCGAGCGCGGCGCTCTGCGCTAGGCGCGGTGGCGTCATCAGGCCGGCCGCTGCGATCACCTGGTCGGCCGCGAACTTCTGGCCGCAGGCCGTGGTGAGACGGAACTTGCCGTCGATCTTCTCGACGCCAGCCACCTGCACGCCGCCCACAAAGCGGATCGGCAGGTCCCGCCACGCGTTCAGCAGCTGCGCGCCCGCCGCGTCGGCTTGCCAGCGCGCGAGCGGCTCGGTCATCACGTCCAGCAGCGTGATGCGGTGGCCGCCGAGCGCGAGGTCGTTGGCGAGCTCGCTGCCGATCAGGCCCGCGCCGACGATCACCACGTCTTTCGGTCCGGAGCCCAGCGCCGCACGCAGCCGCTGGTAGGCGCCCAGGTGATTGATGCGCCAGACCAGCGCCGCCGGCAACGCCGGGGGCAGCGCTGCCTGCGCACCGTGGGCCAGCACCAGTTGGTCGTAGCGCAGCGTGCCGCGCGTGGTGCGCAGGCTGCGCGTGTCGGGGCAGATACGCACGGCGTCGGTGTGCGCGAGCAGGCGCACGCCCAGGCGCTTCGACGCATCGGCGCCGGTTTCCTTCACGAGCTTGCCCGGGTCCATCTGCCGCGCCATCGCCACCGACAGCAACGGCTTGTCGTACACGTCCGCCGCGCAGGCGCTGACCAGGGTGATGGGCAGGTCCGCGTCGAGTGCGCGCAGGGCCTCGGCCATCTGCCAGCCGGCGCGGCCTCCGCCGACGATGACCACGCCCGGCGTGCCGCCGCGTTTCGTCACCCGGGCGGCGCTGCCGGCACGCGCGCGCAGCGCCTCGATGGACGGCGCTTCATACAGCGTGAAGTCGTTCTTGGTCACGCCGCACAGCGGGCAGTACCAGTCTTCCGGAATGTCCTCGAAACGCGTGCCCGCGGCCAGGCCGCTGTCGAGGTCGCCCACCGCCTCGTCGTAGATGAAGCCACAGGCGTCGCAGATGTACTGCAGGAAGGGCCGGCCACCGTCCGGTGGCACCACCGCCGCGGCCAGCGGCACATCGCGCACCTCGCCGTAGATGTTCGACAGGACGCTCATCCCGGCATCTCCTCGGCCGAGAGCCGAGCGATCTCTTTGCGCAGGTGTTTGATGGCCGGGGTGACGATGGCGACGAACTGCGCCTCGCGCACGCGGCGCTGCACCTCGCTGCTCATCAGGTAGCCGCGCGCGCCCTGGTGCATCAGGGCCGAGTTGGCGGCGCGCAGGCACAGTTCGGCGCCGTGCGCGCGCGCGTCCAGCACGTCGATGAAATAGTCGGTCGAGGTGTCGAACGGCGTTTCGGCCAGCTTCATGATCCGCGCCACCAGCGCGTCGAACTCCGCCTGCAGCTCGGCCGGCCGGTCTTCGAGGTACTGGTTCACATGGCCCAGCTGGCCCTCCACCGCCCACATGCTGTCGATCGCACCCTGGACGATGCCCGCCGCGATGCCGCATTGCAGCAGCACGAAGCCGCCTCGGATGCGGGCGATGTATGGCTTCGCGGGGTCGGCCACGATGTCGTCGGTGCCGACGAACAGGTCCTTGCATTGCACGCTGTAGGTGCCCGTGCCCTCCATGCCCGAGAACTCGGGGCAGGCCTTGAGCGTGACGCCCGGCGCGTCGCAGCGCAGCATGAACATCATCTCGCGTCCAGCGCTGGCACCATCTTCAAACACCGCCGCAATGGCGCCGAAGTAGTGGTCCGGCCCCAGGTTGCTGACCCAGGGCAGGGTGCCGTTGACGAGGTAGCCGCCGTCGACCGGCGTGGCCTTGAGCAGCAGGCTCTCGATCTGCGCAAAGCTCTTCATCGGGTTCGACAGGCCGGTGCCGCCCAGCGTCTCGCCGCCCACATGGCGCACCAGCCTCTCGCCGGTCAGCGCCGGGTTGCCCGAGGCCTGCATGTACAGGCCCGCCACGCACTGGCACCACATCATGAAGCCGGTGGCGCCGCAGACCTTGGCCGCTTCCGCCATCGCCAGGATCGCCTGGCCGTAGTCGCCGGGCGAACCGTCGGCGCGCGGCAGGTGCGCGCTCATCGCCCCCGCCGCGGCCAGCCGCTTCATCAGCTCCACCGGGTAGGCGCCGCGGTCGATGGCGTAGGCCTGCTCGGCCAGCGGGCCCTGCGCGATGGCGCGCACGGCGGCGATCAGGTCCGCGGGCGGCGCCGCGAGTTCGGGGGGCAGGTCGGCGGGGTTCATGTCGGTGCTTCAGGCCATGCTGATTTCAAACGGGATCGGGTTGCGCATCGTGTTGGCCACCGGCGAATAGAAGTTCGCGTGCTGCACGATTTCGTCCAGCACCTCGCGGCTCGCGTCGCCTTCCACCAGCACCTTCACGCGGATCGCCTGGAAGCCCATCTCCGGCGGCGTCTTCTCCAGCGCACCGCCGGCGCCCCAGGCGGCCGGGTTGCCGATGTCGCCTTCGAGGAACACCTCCAGCCGGCTCAGCTTCACGCCCTTCCAGGTCGCCACCGCCGTCACGCCCACGGCGATGCAGCCACCCAGGCCCGACAGCACGATCTCGCCCGGCGCTGGCGCCGTGTCTTCGCCAAACAGGTGCAGCGGCTCGTCCACCACCACGCAGTGCTTCTCGCCCACGTAGTTCAGCGAGTGGTACTGCCCCTCCATCACGGTGTGGACCTTGTTGGTGCCGCGGCGGGCCGGGTTGGCCTTGCCGCCAGCGGCGAAGTCGGCCAGGCCGTTGGCGTCGATGGGGCGCAGGTAGGCCTTGATGGTGGCGGGGGCGAGGGTCTCGGTGTCGGACATGGTGTCTCCGGAGTTGAAAAGCTGAAAGGGATGGGGGTCAGGCGGCCATCGCCAGCTGCGGCTTGTTGGCCGGCGCTGCCATCGGCAGGCCGGTCTCGATCGGCAGGCTCGGGTCGCGCGACCACTCGTTCCAAGAGCCGAAGTACATGCGCACGTCGGCAAAGCCCGCCTGCTTGAGCGCCAGGAAGGTGTTGGATGCGCGCGCGCCCTTGAAGCAGTAGAGGTAGACCGTGTCGTCGGGCGCGATGCCGGCCGTGGCGCACTCGGCCTTCACCTCGTCGGGCGTCTTGAACACCGGGCCCGCGGCCGACGGCTTCATGAAGCGGTACCACTCGATCCACTTCGCGCCCGGCAGACGGCCCTTGCGCGGCGCGAAGTCCTTGCCGTAGGGCGACGAACTGTCGCCGATCCACTCGTCCACATCGCGCACGTCGAGCAACACCGTGTCGGTGCCCAGCGCGGCCTGCACATCGGCCTGCGTCAGCATCACGTCGGCCATCGGCAGTTCGGGGAAGGTAGCGGGCGTGGGCGTGGCCGCCTCGGTGGACACCGGCAGGCCGGCCGCCTTCCAGGCGCTGAAGCCGCCGTTGAGCACCTTGATCTTGGGGTAGCCCAGCCAGGTCAGCAGGTAATAGCCGCGGCACGACTGGCCGTAGCCGCTGTTCATCGCGTCTTCGTAGAACACGGCGGTCTCGGCGCCCGAGAGGCCGGCCTTGCCCAGCGCGTCGGCGAAGGTGGCCTTCAGCGCCTGCAGGCCCTCGGGCGTGGAGGTGGCGAGAAAGGTGAACACCTCGCGCAGGTTCACGGCGCCGGGAATGCGCCCGGCGGCAAAGGTGTCGGCGTCGCGCGTGTCGATGACCACCACCGGTTCGGCGGCTTGCAGGGTGGCGAGTTGATCGGGTGCGATCAGGGTGGCTTCAATGCTCATGGGGACCTCTGAATCAGGGCAAAGGCAAGATGGCCTGAGCCCTTCATCGCAACCGCTGTGCCAGGGCGGCACCGGGGTAGGTCAACGCAGGGAAGCTGTTGATTTTGTTGGGGTTATGGGGATTGGGGGTGGGCTGACGCCGGGAGCGTGGCCTCTGGGGTTTGACATTGGGTCAACAAAATGTCGACACATTGGAGGTGGGTTTGGGTGAGCGCTTGAGCCGGCAGCGGCGAGCCAGACCTTCGTACGCTGGCTATAGTGCAAGAGCGATTCGGCAAAGGTATGTAGCGTGGAGGCCCGAGTCGGTTTTTTCGGATCTGTTAAACCTGTTCATGCACTCAGCGAGGTGCGTTGCAGGCTTGATTTCAAACAAATTTTGGAGGAGCCATGCGACTTTGTTTAACGGCAGGTATTGTGGGTATCCGGCGTTTTGCCGTTTAAATCAAAGTTAGGCCTCATAGATTCAAATAGAGATGCGCTACGACTACTCGAAGAACACACCAAGTTGGATGAAATGGGCGCTGGGGCTCGCTGCTCTACTGGCCATCGTTCCAGTTTCTAACCTCGTATTTTTGGGAATTCGAAATCTTCGCTTTGCCTACACCGGTGAAATTGGACTGACCGGCCTCGGCCAACTAGGCGACTTTTTTGGTGGTCATACAGCTGCATTTGCAGGCGCTACGTCACTCGCAGTCGTACTGTTCTTCACTTTTCATCAGGCTAGGCAACAAAGCCAATTCTTCGTCACGCAACAAGAAGACGCAGCCAAGCATTCTCAGCGCGAATTCTTCTTGCAAGGTATCAACCTGATTACTCAATGGGATATCGCCTCACCCGGATGTGATCAGTGTCTGCGACTTCTTGATTACTACGGACGAGTGGCACTGAATTCAGAAGATCGTGAACTACCCCTGATGCTGAACACAGTGATCACTGCCAAGATTCGAGAGAACCTGCAAGGCCAGAATGGTAGCTTTAAGAGAACAAACTACCCGTACGCCATCGAAGTAATGGAACGAATCGCCGAACTGCGCAAAGAGGACGGACTAGCCTCAAAACTTAAGCTCTCTGGGCGCAAGGACGATGCAACTTAAAACCTATCCACCCCCCGGGTTGCCCCAGGGGGTAGGTCCTCGACCGTCACCCCCCGCAGATGATGGAGGGTATAGGAGTTGCTCGTCCGGTCGTCTCCCGACGACCAATGATGAATTGTATCCCCATTTCGCGATCCTGCGCAATGAGGCCTAACCATTCGCTCAACCGGACCCATTGCGGCATGCGGCAATAGGCCCGCCATTTCATTCTGGGCCTTTAGCCACATACCGCAACGGTCCGGTTAGCTCAAACGTTAGCCCGCAGCCAAATGCAACACCGCACTGCTATTCGCTACGCCTGCTATTTGCTCGCAGGGTTGCTCGTGTTGTGTTCGCTGTGGTGCTTGCTCTGGGTTATTTCGTCCTCGAGCATGGCATTCACAGACTGCGCTGGGGCGTATGACTTGTTTGCCAAGAACCCGCGTTGTCGGCAGCCGTCCATTGCCGGGCTACTTGCACTTGCGTTGGTGATTTGCGCTGCCGGCGCGGTCTTTTTGGGCCGAAGGTTTCGCTCGTGAGCCTTATCCATACTCAGATCAGCTTCAACGCAAGTCGCTCATGAACATCATCGGAATCTACGGATTCACTGGCCGGCACACCGGGACGTCCGAATACGACTGGAATCACCCGGAAGCGGGCGCGACACACCAGTGCATGCTGTTCCTCCGGCAGGAATCGGAATCGGGCGAGTTTGAGTCGGCCATGGCGGAGTGCCATCGGTACGGCTTCGAGGCCATCGAGAACATGAGCTATGGCAAGCTGGACGTTGAGGTGCTCAACACGGAGCCCTACAGGGGCTTCTCCGGGTTCTACGAAGAAGCGCTCGCGAGTGGCAGCGCGTTGGTCTTCTATCCAGCTGAGGCCCAGAGCGGTGGCGCTGGAGCCTGATTCGCTGGGCCTCACCACATATATATGTTGAACATCGCCTCCATGTCGCTAGCGCTGGCAGGCCTGCTGGTCCTGGTCGCGTCGCTGGCGCACCTGGCATGCATCGCGATTGGCGCCAAGGCGTATCGGTTCATGGGTGCTGGCGAACGGATGGCGCGGGCCGTCGAGGCGGGCAAGGTCAAGCCAACGCTCATCACCCTCGTCATCGCCAGTGTTCTGCTCGTCTGGGCGCTGTATGCCTTCTCCGGCGTTGGGCTGGTTCCCAAACTGCCCTTCACTGAACTGACGCTGTGTCTCATCAGTGCCGTGTTCCTGGCCCGGGCCATCGCCTTTCCGTGGCTGCGGCCCAGCTTCCCCGAAAACTCCACCACCTTCTGGCTGGTGTCTTCAGGCATTTGCCTGGTGATCGGCCTGCTGTACGCGGTCGGTGTTGCGACACTTTGGTCAGCGCGGTGAGGTCAGGCGCACACTCGCGCGACTTCTATCGGCAAACCAGGCCGCCATCATCCAGCGCAGGCGGGCGCATCAGATCGTCGTCAATGCCCATGACCGCGCTGGCCCGTTCTACCGCCCGCCACAGCAGCGGCGGCATCTTCAGGATCTCGTCGGGTGAGTCGGCCTGGGCGATCCAGTGGCTGATCTGCCGGTGCTCGTCCGGGGTCAGCAAGGCCAGGTGCAGCATTTCGTCGATGGTTTTCATGGTCGCCTAGTGTGGGGCTCAGCGCACCCCCGCCTTCCTCAAACGGTAACTGAACTGCCGCAGCGTCAGCCCCAGGCTTTGCGCCGCGCGCGACTGGTTGCCGCCGTGCTGCGCCAGGGCGACGGCGAGCTGGTGGGCGTCGTGTGAGCCGGCGCTCTGGTAGTCGCGCACCAGCGGGGTGGCGGCCTCGGCCGGTGGCGCGTGGCGCGGAGCCGGGCGGACCGGGGTGGCCAGCGCCTCGGGCAGGAAGCGCGACAGGTCGCCCGCGTGCACCACGGGCTGGTCGGCCAGCAGCACCACGCGCTCGATCACGTTGCCTAGTTCGCGGATGTTGCCGGGCCAGTCCAGCCGCTCCAGCCGTTCCAGCGCGTCGGCGGCCAGGTGCACGTTGCGCTGGTGGGCTTGGTTGGCGCGGCTGGTGAAGTGCAGGGCCAGGGGGCGGATGTCTTCGCGCCGCTCGCGCAGGCTGGGCAGGCGGATCGGGATGACGTTGAGCCGGTAGTACAGGTCCTGGCGGAAGCGGCCGCTGGCGGCTTCCTGCGCCAGATCGCGGTTGGTGGCGGCGACCAGACGCACGTCGATGCGGATTTCGCGCTGCCCGCCCAGGCGCACCAGCGTGCCTTCCTGCAGCGTTCGCAGCAGCTTGGCCTGCAGGGCCAGCGGCAGTTCGCCGATTTCGTCGAGGAAGATGGTGCCGCCGTGCGCCTGTTCGAACCAGCCGGGGCGGGCGCTGTGGGCGCCGGTGAAGGCGCCGCGTTCGTGGCCGAAGAGTTCGCTCTCGAATAGCGTGTCCGGGATGGCGGAGCAGTTGACCTTGATGAAGGGCTGGTCGCGCCGGCCGCTGGCCAGGTGCACGGCGCGGGCAAACAGCTCCTTGCCGGTGCCGGACTCGCCCAGCAGCAGCACGGTGGCCTGCGACTCTGAGACGCGCTCCAGCTCGCCCAGCGCTTGCAGCAGCGCGGGCGAGCGGCCGATCAGCCCGTAGCGGGCGCTGCCGACGTCGAGCGCACGCTCCAGCGCCTCGTTGCGCGCGGCGAGCTGGCGCGTCTCTTCGGCCACCAGCTGTTCCAGCCGCAGCAGCTGGCCGGCCAGGGTGGCGAGGATGCGAAGCAGCGCCAGGTCGTCGTTGAGGTGGCGCTGGCGGCTGCGGATGCGGTGGCAGGCGAGCACGCCCACGGTGGCGCCGTTGACTTCGATCGGCAGCGCGATGAAAGCCACGGTCTGCGGCGGCAGGTCGGCCCGCGCCACGGTGCGGAACAGGAACAGCGGCTCTGCGTCCACGTCCTGCACGATGGCGGGCAACCCGCTGGCCAGCACCCGGCCGGTGATGCCCTCGCCCCAGCGGAACACGCCGCGCGCGGCCTCCGCAGCGGTCAGGCCGTAGGCGTGGCGGACGGAGGCGGAGCGCTCGCCGCCCTCGCTGACCTCGTCGGCCAGCACCATGCGCCCGCGGTTCAGTCCCAGCAGCTCGCTCATCAGGTGCAGCATCTCGCGCAGCACGTAGGCGGGCGCCAGGCTGCGTCCCACCAGCTTCATGACCTCGCGCATCAGCAGCAGCTCCTGGGCGTGCCAGTCGGTGGACGGGGCGCCAGGTGCGTCGGGGTCGGTGCGGTGGGGCATGCGCCGAAGGCAAGCAAACATCGCACCAGACCCGTGCGCCGGCGGTTGGCGGCTAAAATCCCGGCCTCTCAAGGAGCGCTGCAGCGCCACCCCCCGCGGGCTGGCGTCAGGCTTGAGGTTTCGGGCGTCCACCGCCCCTCCGGCCCCGCCGGTTCCAACGGCGCTCACCAGTTTATGAATCCCTTCTGGTGAGCCCCATGTCCGACGTTTCCTCCTCCGTCTCCGTTCCCCCCATGCTGCTGTCCGGCCTCGAGCCGCTGCGCATCGGCGAGGGCAGCCTGTTCGTCAACGTCGGCGAACGCACCAACGTGACCGGCTCCAAGGTGTTCGCGCGCATGGTCCTCGAAGGCCGCTACGAGGACGCGCTGGCCGTGGCCCGCCAGCAGGTCGAGAACGGCGCGCAGATCATCGACATCAACATGGACGAGGCCATGCTGGACAGCCAGGCCGCCATGGTGCGGTTCCTGAACCTGATTGCCGGCGAGCCCGACATCGCGCGCGTGCCGATCATGATCGACTCGTCCAAGTGGAGCGTGATCGAGGCCGGCCTGCAGTGCATCCAGGGCAAGGGCATCGTCAACTCGATCTCGATGAAGGAAGGCGTGGCGGAGTTCAAACGCCAGGCCGGGCTGGTCAAGCGCTACGGTGCGGCCGCCGTGGTGATGGCCTTCGACGAGCAGGGCCAGGCCGACACCTACGCACGCAAGATCGAGATCTGCGAGCGCGCCTACCGCGTGCTGGTCGATGAAGTGGGTTTCGCGCCCGAAGACATCATCTTCGACCCCAACATCTTCGCGATCGCGACCGGCATCGCCGAACACGACAACTACGCGGTCGACTTCATCGAGGCCACGCGCTGGATCAAGCAGCACCTGCCGGGCGCCAAGGTCAGCGGCGGCGTGTCCAACGTGTCGTTCAGCTTCCGCGGCAACGACCCGGTGCGCGAGGCGATCCACACCGTGTTCCTTTACCACGCCATCCAGGCGGGCATGGACATGGGCATCGTCAACGCCGGCATGGTCGGCGTCTACGACGAGCTCGAACCCGAACTGCGCGCGCGGGTGGAAGACGTGGTGCTCAACCGGCGGCCCGACGCCGGCGAACGCCTGGTGGAAGTGGCCGAGAGCGCCAAGAGCGGGGCCAAGGACGAGAGCAAGCAGAACGAGTGGCGCGCACTGCCGATTCGCGAGCGCCTCTCGCACGCGCTGGTGCGCGGCATCAACGCCCACATCAGCGAAGACACCGAAGAGATGTGGCAGCTGATCAAGGCCGACGGCGGCCGCCCGCTGCACGTGATTGAAGGCCCGCTGATGGATGGTATGAACGTGGTCGGTGACCTGTTCGGTGCCGGCAAGATGTTCCTGCCGCAGGTGGTGAAGTCCGCCCGGGTGATGAAGCAGGCCGTGGCCCACCTGCTGCCCTACATCGAAGAAGAGAAGCGCCAGCTCGAAGCCGCCGGCGGCGATGTGAAGTCCAAGGGCAAGATCGTGATCGCCACCGTCAAGGGCGACGTGCACGACATCGGCAAGAACATCGTGACCGTCGTGCTCCAGTGCAACAACTTCGAGGTCGTGAACATGGGCGTGATGGTGCCCTGGCAGGACATCCTGAAGAAGGCCAAGGAAGAGGGCGCCGACATCGTGGGCCTGTCGGGCCTGATCACGCCCAGCCTGGAAGAGATGCAGGTGGTGGCGGCCGAGATGCAGAAGGACCCGCATTTCCGCGAGAAGGGCATCCCACTGTTGATCGGCGGCGCGACCACCAGCCGCGTGCACACGGCGGTGAAGATTTCGCCGCACTATGAAGGTCCGGTGGTCTACGTGCCCGACGCGTCGCGCAGCGTGAGCGTGGCGCAGGGCCTGATCGGCGACGGCCGTGTGCAGTACCTGGCCGAACTCAACGCCGACTACGAGAAGGTGCGCGCGCAGCACGCGAACAAGAAGCAGGTGCCGTTGTGGCCGCTGGCGCAGGCGCGTGCCAATGCGACGCCGGTGGACTTCGCCGCTCACGCGCCGGTTGCGCCCCGCTTCATCGGCCGCCGCGTGTTCAAAAACTTCGACCTCGCCGAGGCCGCGAAGTACATCGACTGGGGCCCGTTCTTCCAGACCTGGGACCTGGCCGGCCCGTACCCGGCGATCCTGAACGACGAGGTGGTGGGCGAGCAGGCGCGCAAGGTGTTCGCCGACGCGCAGGCCATGCTGAAAAAGATCATCGACGGCCGGTGGCTGACGGCGAACGCGGTGATCGGCCTCTACCCGGCCAACCGCGTGAACGCGGACGACATCGTGCTCTATGCCGACGAGGCGCGCCAGCAACCGGTGCTGACCTGGCACGGCCTGCGCCAGCAGACCGAGAAGCAGGAAATCGACGGCCCGGATGGGAAGCCGATGATGCGCCCCAGCCGCTGCCTGGCCGACTTCGTCGCGCCCGCCGGCACGGCCGACTACGTGGGCCTGTTTGCGGTGACAGCGGGTGTCGGTGCCGAGAAGAAGGAGCAGCAGTTCCTGGCCGCGCACGACGACTACAGCGCGATCCTGTTCAAGGCCCTGGCCGACCGCCTGGCCGAAGCCATGGCCGAATGCATGCACCACCGTGTGCGCACCGACCTCTGGGGCTACGCGGCGGGCGAAGCCCTGAGCAACGAAGAGCTGATCAAGGAGAAGTACCAGGGCATCCGCCCGGCGCCCGGCTACCCGGCCTGCCCTGACCACTCGGTCAAGCGCGCCATGTTCGCGCTGCTGCAGGCCGACGAGATCGGCATGGCGCTGACCGAGAGCCTGGCCATGACGCCGGCCGCCAGCGTCAGCGGCTTCTACCTCGCGCACCCGGACAGCCAGTACTTCAACGTCGGCAAGATCGGCGACGACCAGGTGCAGGACCTCGCGGCACGCAGCGGCGTCGACGCGACCGAGCTGCGTCGCTGGCTGGGCCCCAATCTCTGACGGGGGTTGTGCTAAAACCCGCTTCCCTTCTGTCTGAACACGGCATCCATGGCTCTTGTGTGTCCATCCTGTGGCGCGGAAAACCGGGACAAAGCCCGGTTCTGCCGGGGATGCGCACGTCCGCTGGAGCAGCCCGGCGAGGCTGATTCATCGACCGACAAGCGGGAGCGGCGGCCGGGAGCGGCCGAACGTGCCCGGCGGCGGCGCCGGGCCGCTGCCAAGGCAGCCAGCCCTTCCCGTTCGCGCTGGACCGGAGCCATCGTGGCCGCGGTGCTGGCCCTGGGCATCGGCTGGTGGCTCGGCGCGCGACAGACCAGCCCCGCGCCGGCACAGGCCGCTGCGCTGCCGGCGGCGACGGCTCCTGCGACCGCAGTGTCGCCTGCCGTGACCGCTGCGCCCGTGCAGCCGCTGGCGGCGGTGCCTGCGACCAGCGCGGTCGAACCCCCGGTCGGCGCAGATACCACCGCTGCGCCGGAGTCGGCTGCTGCGGTGGACCGTCTGCGTCAGTCGGTCGAGATGCTGGAACGCCAGGACCGCGCGCGTGCCGCGGTGCTGGAGCAGCAGCGCCTGAAAGCCGCCCAGGAGAAGCAGCGCGCCGACGAAGCCCGCCGACGCGCCGAGGCGCAGGCGGCAGCGGCCACCCCGGCGCCCGCCACCCCCGCCACTGTTGTCCAGGGCAACGTTCCCCCGGTGGCGACAGCGGCGCCTTCTGCACCGACGGTCGACCAGCTGTGTGCTGGCAGCACCAATGTGTTCGCCCGCGATTTCTGCCGCATGCGCGAATGCGGCAAGCCCGGCTACACCAACGACCCGGTCTGCGTGCGCTTCCGGCAGATGGAAGAAGCGCGGCGCCAGGAAACCGAACGCCGCTGATCACACCCCGTCCCGGGGAAGGAGCCTGCATGTCGAACCCGAATCCTGCCGCGCGCCCCCTGGCCCTGGTGACTGGTGCCTCTTCCGGCATCGGTCTGGCGCTGGCCGAGGTGCTGGCCCGTGAAGGCCACGATCTGGTGCTGACAGCCCGCCGCGTCGAGACCATGGAGGCCAGTGCGCAAGGTCTGCGCCAGCGCCACGGCGCCAAGGTCGTGGTGATCGGCGCCGACCTGTCGCTGCCGGACGGGCCGCAGCACCTGTTCGACCAGGTGCAGGCACTGGGGCTGCGCCCGGCGATCCTGGTCAACAACGCCGGGGTTGGCACCTTCGGGTCGTTCAAGGACACACCGCAGGCGCCAGACGAAGCCATGCTGCAGCTGAACATGAACAGCCTGGTGGGAGTGACCAAGCGTTTCCTGCCGGGCGTGATTGCGCAGCGCGGCAGGATCCTCAACCTGGCCTCGACCGCGGCCTTCCAGCCCGGTCCCGGCATGGCGCTGTATTTCGCGAGCAAGGCATTCGTGCTGTCCTTCTCCGAGGCGCTGCACGCCGAGCTGCGAGACCAGGGTGTCTCGGTCACGGCCCTGTGCCCCGGGCCCACCACCACAGGCTTCCAGTCGGCCGCCGGCATGGACCGCTCTGCCCTGTTTTCCTCGCCCTGGATCAAGAGCGCCGAACAGGTGGCCGAGGCCGGCTACCGCGCCATGCAGCGTGGCCAGCGGGTGCACATCCCGGGCGCGATGAACTGGCTGCTGGCACACGGCGCGGCCTTCACGCCGCGGCCGCTGCTGATGCGCATTGCGCAGCGGCTGACGCGCGAAACCTGACGTGCCGGCCGCTAACCCGCGGCCCGCAAAGCCCGCCGGTACTGCACCGCTTCGGCGATCTGCGACACGCCGACCGACTCACTGCCTGCGAGGTCAGCGATGGTGCGGGCCACGCGCAGGGCGCGGTGCGTGCTGCGGGCGCTCCATCCCAGCCGCGCGGCCGCGGTCTGCAGGAACTTCAGCGCGGCCGGTTCGACCTGCGCGTGTTCGTCCAGCGACTGCCCCGCGAGCTTCTGGTTGATGTGGCCCTGGCGCGCGTGCGCGCGGGAGCGGGCGGCTTCTACCCGTTCCCTCACCACGGCACTCGGTTCGCCGGACATGCCCCGCAACAATTCCTCGGGCGGCAGCGCCGGCACCTCGACGTGCAGATCGATGCGGTCCAGCAGCGGTCCGCTCAAACGCCCCTGGTAGCGCGCGATCTGGTCGGGCGTGTCGCGGCAGGGCTGGGTCGGGTGGCCGAGAAAGCCGCAGGGGCAGGGGTTCATCGCGGCCACCAGCTGGAACCGCGCCGGGAACTCGCTCTGCATCGCCGCGCGCGAGATGCGGATGTGGCCACTCTCCAGCGGCTCGCGCAGGGCTTCGAGCGCGGCGCGCGGGAACTCGGGCAGTTCGTCGAGAAACAGCACCCCGTGGTGCGCGAGAGAAATCTCACCCGGTGGGCATATTCAAAGTTACGCCAACAAATCACCAAAGTTGCAGTGCAACGTTGGTGATTTGTTGGCAACTAGGATGTCTGCAATGCAGCGGTTGCTGCCGGTCGAAGTCGTGCACCGTATTCACGCTTTGGGTGCACTGCAGACTTTGCCGCATGCAACCACCGAGTGCATTGACCGCTGGTCTCAGGTGAACTACCCCTTAACATGGACGCAGTAACACGCGATCCATCGGCTGGGACGATGGATATCCCTCGGACAGAGAGCACCAGAATGCAGATGAAGGCTGAAGAAAAGGTCATCTCGCCATCACAGTTCATGCGCCAAATCCGGCCTGAGCTCTATTCAGATTCGACCTCACGCGTAAAACACCACCTTAAAGCCGAGGTCCTATCCCATCACCTGGACACCATCACCGAGCGCAACCAGACGCATGATTTTGAACTGTTCTGCCGCAAGCTTTGCGAGCGGACGATCTGCCCGAACTTGAGGCCCGCAACGGGCCCGGAGGGTGGTGGTGACAGCAAGGCCGACACCGAGACCTCACCGGTATCCGATGAGATCAGCAAGCTCACCTACGTCGGTATGGCCAATAGCGGCAGCGAGCGATGGGCTTTCGCCTTCAGCGCGAAGAAAACGTGGGCCGACAAGGCGCGATCGGACGTGGCCGGCATCATGGCCACGAGCCGCGGCTACAAGAGAATCTTCTTTGTGACGTCGAGGGCTGCGCGTGCAAAGGATCGAGCCCGAGTGGAGGATGAACTTACCCGTGAGTACGGTATTCAAGTCACGATCCACGACCGCATCTGGATCCTCGATGAAGTCATCGACAAGAATCGCCGCGACCTTGAGTACAACTATCTGGGGATCGGTGATGAAACGAGCGACCATGATCTTGGCCCATCTGACTATTCGCGCAAGCAGCAACTGGCCGACATAGAGAAGGAGCTGACGGACCCTTCCGCGTTTGTCGGTATGGAGATGCAGCGAGCAACCGAGGCACTCGTGGCAGCCAAGTTGGCGCGGGAGCTGGAACTGCCCCGAGCTGACGTCGACGGCAGGCTTCTTCGGGCCGTTCGCCTGGCGGACGATGGGGGAACGCACCGGCAGCAGCTCACCGCCCGCTACGAGACGCTCTGGACGGCATTCTGGTGGTTCGACGACATTAAGGCGATCGTCGATGGCTACGACGGCTTTGAAGCCCTGGCAATCGGAAGCGAGCACGCGACGAACCTCGAGTTGTTGTGCAACCTGGCGCAACTGCTATTCAATGCCGTCATCCATGGTCACCTCACGTCCGAGCAGGCAGGACTGCAGCCGCGAGTTGCTCGGTTGTCCTCAAGGCTTTCCGAACTGGCGAGCGACAGCGGCCGCCCGAACAATGCGCTGGAGGCAAGGACTTCGCTGCTGACCATCCAGGTTAACGAAGCCCTGACGGCCGGTGAGCCCGAGCGGCTAGCCTCGTTGTGGCCTCAGTTCGGAGACATCCTCGCCAAGGCCGACGGCCTGGGAGAATTCGACGCCAAGCGCCTAACTAGGCTGATTGAGGTGTTCGGTCCGGTTGCCGGCAAGGATCGCGGTTACCGGGATCTCGTGGATCAAGTCTCCGACTTCGTGGCGAAACGTACGGGCGAGAGCCAGGGCGCGCTGGTTTTGCTCAAGCGCGCCAATCAGCTCGACTTCGACGAGAACATGGAGATGATTCGGCTCCTCGGCAAGGCCGCCCGGCTGCTTTCCAAGAAGGAGCATGCGGAGGACCTCGTCCGTGCACAGGCCCTGCTCGCAGTCGCCTACCGAAGTGCCGGCTTGCTTTGGGCGGCGCGTGCGAGCTCCACGTCGGCCGCTGCGACCTTGTTCATCGAAGCCGACGAAGGCGGCGAACTTCCGGCAACCACATTCCCTACGCTGATGAATGCGGCATGGCAGGCGGTCGAGCTGAAGCACTTCCCCGAAGTGCTGGAAACAGTTCAGGTCGCGCGCGGCTGCCTGAACTCGTTGCCTTTCGACGACGAGTCGGCGAAGCGCGCCGCCGAGCAGTTGCAGGACTTCGACATGGTCCTAGCCTGTCAGCTAGCGAATCTTTCCTTGGGGGAGGTGCCGCGGCTGGAAATGATCCCTGACATCGTGCGAAGGCTGGGCCTGAACCACAGTCGATCCACGCTGCTTTACATGCTGGGGTACGAGGACGTGCTGAGAGAAGAAGGATGGATCTCGGAGAGCGAATCCGCCCAGGACGTTGAGAGCTTCTTCAACCAATTGGCGGGTCAGCCCGCTGGCGACGCGCGCTGGAGACCCGCGATCTTCAACGGCCAGAATGAGCAGGTGTTTGCCACCTCGGTTCTGGGCGTGCAGGTGAACGTGACGCACGAGCCTACCGACACCGGTATCACCGTGGCCGAGGCCATTGTCGGGACAGTCGAGGCCTTCTTCGCGACAGCGTTCGAGCTAGACGCTTTCGCTCATGTGGAGCGTTTCGATGTCACTCTTGTCGATGCGAACATCACGCGCTTCGAGGTGACGGCGGACATTGACCGGATGAGGGCGACGGTCCGTTGGCCCAATGGCGTGTTTCCCGGATCACCGTCGGTGTACGGCGACTTTCAAAACATGTTGCTGGAAGTTGCCGCCGTCATCTTTTCGGCGACTTGCCGTGCGAAGAACTTTGAAGAAGTTGCTACCCGGCTATTCAAGACAGATGCTGCAATGGATCGCGTTGCGATGATTGGCTCGCTGTGCTTCAGCCGACAGCGCATCTTCGGCGGCGTGTCGCGCCTGTCCTCTTGGGATAAGCATTCACCGAAGAGGTTCGAGGCCAGGCCGGACAGGCCGCACGTTGAACGCGAGCCACAACCTACCAAGGCTGGCACGCAAGCCAAGGGCGAAGTCCACGACGAGACGGAATTCCCGAAATTGACCGATCACAGAGATGTGAAAGTCCGATCGGTCATCGACATCCACCTCTGGGATCGTGCGGGCTGGATGGGCGCGGCCTATGGAGTCGTCGACGACAAGGCGCCGCCCTTCATGGCTCTGATGTTCAAGGATCGGGATGCAGCCGCAAGAATATTTGAGAGATGGCGGGAGCGGTTCGGGACAGCGGACAAGGAGGAGGAAATCCACATCGGCATCGTTCGTCGATTCTCCGCCGAACATCCGACGCACTACGGAATGGTCATCACCTCGAAGATTCCTACGGATCAGGGAGATTCACGAATTGCCATGTTCGCGTCGCGTTCCCTCACCATGGAGCCTTCCGACGACGTCAATCTCACTGGGTTTCTGGACCTTTACAAGAAGGCCGGCGCCTACCTCCTAATGCCGGTCGTTTTGGTCCCGGGACAACCGCCGCAATTCATCGGCGGCCTCTACCTGCTCAAGCGGTCGTTGCATGTGAAGATGGCTGCCGATGTGGGCCCAAGCGACCTGGAGAACATGTTTTTGAAGCCTCGGGGTCTCGGGCACGATCAAGCGTGACGTGTCGAGGCTCCTAGTTGTCAGCTTTACCTGCGCGGACACGGTTTTCGGCCTCAGTATGAACCTCGACACAAGAAGCACGTGACGAGATGCGAGAAGAATGCAGTTCGTGCTGGTGTCCAGCTTGGCGGCTCTTGGTCGAAGCTGTCGTTCAGCGTCGAAATCTGAACGGCAGTAGACAGCCTATTCTGTTGAAAAACTCGTCAGGAACACGAAAAGCAGGTTTCTTGGGGTTCTTGAACCCTTGGTCATCCTGCGATCGTCGATCCTGGATCGATCTGAGAGGTCGACTTTTGCCTTGAAGCGTGCCCGACTTCGCGGGCCGAGTTTTTCAACAGAATACGCCAGAAACGCTCATTCGGGGGGGACGGATGTGCAGCGACAGCCGTCAGCCGATGACGCGTATGGAACTCACGGTCTACGGTGGCGGTCATTCGCGAAAGCGAGTCGTTTCTCGGTCCCACTTATCCCTCGGACTCACATGGGAAAACAGATGTCGGTCCGGCTCAGGCAAAGTAAACAGCCTGCCCCTGCCGGTCGAAGATCAGGACGCCTTGGATCTGACCCTGGTGCACGCCCATGACCATGCGATTGAGCGCCTGCTCAATGAACTCGGTCTTTGCCGGCTGTCCTTCTCGACCAGATAGCGCCGCCGCCATCACCATGCGCCACTCAGGCGACTGTTGATCGGCCTCCGCTGCAAGGGCCGTCCAGTCGGACAAATCGGCCGCGGTTCGGTCTAAGCACATGCGCGGGGTGAGCGCGCCGCCCTGCTCCTGCTCGAAACGTGTGCGTTCGTCCGGGCTGGCATCGGGTGGCAACTCCACATCAACAAAGACCATCAGTAGGGTCTGGGGCGTTGGCTGGGTGCGGGCAACAGCGATCAGGTCGTCAAAGCAGGTGATGTTCATGAGGGGTCGGTGTGGAGGCCGTCGATGGGGCCGGCGTCGGTGAGGGTGCGTACGATCTCGTGCACGCCCGGGCGGGGCGGAGTCGGTTTGCGGGCGCTGACTGTGCCCATGCTCAGACAACACAGTGCGTGCTCCTGTGGTCCGAGGGCGAACAGCGAGCGCAGCGCGCTGGACTTCATGGCCTTGCCGCTGGTGAGCGCCGATCCCCAGCCGCGTGCTGTGGCCATGAGCAGCAGATTCTGCACCGCACAGCCGGCCGAGAGGACGCGTTCGTTCAGGTCAATGTCGGGGTCACCACAGACGCCATTGACCACCACCAGCAACAGCACCGGTGCACGCAAAGCCTTGTCGTATGCCTGAGCCAACTGGTCAGCGGTGGCGGAAGGGTCCCGCTCGCGCAGGGCGTTAGCAAACGCCTGACCCAGTCGCGGGCGCTGCGTATCAGGGACCAGAACCAGGCGCCAGGGGCGCACGCGTTCATGGTCGGGTGCGCTGGTCGCACTGGTTAACCACTCTTGCAGCTCTTGGGCACTGGGACCCGGACCCACCAGACGTTTGGGAAGTACGGTCTGGCGGGTGTCCATCAGCGCTTGCAACACATCGCCGACCGAAGTCTCTTGCGGTAGGGAAAAAACGGTGCAGGGAGTCATTCCAGAACTTGTCCGTCGGGTTCCACATAGACCAGGTAGGGACCAGTACCACTGTGATCGGATTGCGACGAGGGTACGAAGGCACCACGGGCAGCGTCAAACACATGTACCTCGCCGTGTTCGATCACATAGTGCCAGCCGTGAAGGCTGAGGTGCCCGGCCTCCACCGCCCGGCGCACCATGGGGTACTCCATCAAGCGTTCGAGTTGCAGCACGACCGCGCGTTGTTCGGTGCGATGTAAGGCTTCCTTCGAGGGTTGCACCGGCAGCAGCGCCTCGTCCGCCAGCTTGAGCCAGGCTTTGAGGGCCACGGCCTCGTCAGGCGCGCCTTCGTAGGCGGTGCGGATCGCACCGCAGTGGCTGTGGCCGCAAACAATGATGCGTTCGACCTGCAGGCTGAGCACCGCGAATTCGATCGCGGCCATCGTTCCATGCAATCCATGGGACTGATCGTAGGGCGGCACGAAGGCGCCCACGTTGCGCACCAGGAACAGCTCTCCTGGCGCCGCACCCGTCAGGAGGTAGGGCACCAACCGCGAGTCGCTGCAGCCGATAAACAGCGTCTTGGGATGCTGGCCCTGGGCAACGAGATCCTGGAAGCGCTGCTGGTGGCGCGGAAAGTAGTCCTCATGGAAGTCTCGGAGGCGCAGCAACAGATCGTCGGGCATGGCAGGCCTGCAGGCTTATTGCACCAGCGGGGAATCGGTCCCTTCGAGTTCGATGCCCTCGACCTTCGCCTGGCCCACCAAGAGGCGCATGTACTGGCGCAGCGCGGTGGCGCGCGACTGGTGTTGCAGGCGCTGCCGAATCGAGGCCGCGACCTCGTCGTAGGGCGGCAACGTGCCCTTCTTGCGGCTGAGCACCTCGATGATGTGCAGGCCGAAGCGCGTGTGCACCAGGCGTGGGTGCACGCCCATACCCCAGCGCGAGTCCGTCTGGAAGAACAGCTCGTTGGCCAGCTCGGGCGCGCAGTCTTCGGGTGCCAGCCAACCCAGGTCGCCCCCTTCGACGCTGGAAGGGCAGTTGGACAGCTCGGCCGCCAGCTGCTGGAAACGGCCTGGTGCAACGTCCTTGCGCATCAGGTCCAGCAGGGTGGCTTCGGCACGCTGCGTCAGCGCGTGCACATTCACACCCGGAGTGACCGCAAACAGAATGTGTCGCACCTGCAGCGCCTGACCAACGATGAAGTGGTTCTTGTTGGCTTCGTAGTAACGGCGGCACTCGTCGTCGGTGGGAGCGGGCGATGTGACTTCGTCGTCGGTCATCGCCTCGATCACATGGCGCTCCGCCTCGTTGAGTTCGGGCGCAACGAGACTGCTTGACCGAGGCAGCAATCCCACGTGTACCGCGCGCTGGCGCAACAGTTCGGTAAACGCCCGCTCGCGCAGGGTCTCTGCGTCCAGCGCCTCGCCCGGATCGTGCAAGGCGATGCCGTTGATGCTGGCGGGGACGATCTGCATTTGGCCGGAGCAGGCGCAGCTGGCGCTGCCGCAACCGTGGGACTGGCTGTCGCTCATGGTGGTTCCTGTTGGCATATTCAGCGGCCCCGCTGGCTCAGCGGCTGTTGCGGCGTCATGCCGATGCGGCGGCTGCGCACCACCTGGTAGGGGCGGGTGACGTAGGCCAGGGTGCCGAAGCCGCTCCACACGTGCACTAGGCGGGTGAACGGGAAGACCAGGAAGATGCTCATGCCCAGGAACATGTGGGCCTTGAACACCCAGCTGGCGTCGGCGATCAGTTCGGCTGCGCCACCGCGGAAGGTGACGATGCGCTGCGCCCATTCGGCCAGCTTCATCATCATGCCGCCGTCCAGGTGCTGGGCCGACAGCGGGATGGTCGCCAGGCCGAGCGCGAACTGCGCCCACAGCAGCCAGAGCAGCACGATGTCACTGGTCTTGCTCGTGGCTCGGATGCGCGCGTCCGACAGGCGCCGGTGCAGCAGGATGCTCAAACCCACGAACCCGAACAGCCCGAACAGGCCGCCCGAGACCATGGCCATGAGCTGCTTGGCGCCCGCGGTCATGAAGTGCTCGTACAGAAAGTGCGGCGTGAGCATGCCCACTGTGTGGCCGAAGAACAGGAACAGGATGCCGACGTGGAACAGATTGCTGCCCCAGCGCAGCTGGCCCTTGCGCAGCAGCTGCGACGAGTCGCTCTTCCAGCTGTACTGGTCGCGGTCGAAACGGATCAGGCTGCCCAGCAGAAAAATGGTGAGCGCGATGTACGGATAGATGCCGAAGACAAAGTTATGGAAGCCGTTCATGCTGCGACTCCTTGAGAAGGGGTGGTTTTCTTACGGACGATGTGGATGGGTTGCGCCTGGCCTGGTCGGTTCTGGCCACGGGTGGCGCAGCCGTCAAAGGCCTCGGGTTCGGCCCAGGCCTCGTCCATGCTCTCTTCGACCGGGATGGCCACGGCCTGAGCTCTCTGCCCGGCCAGTTCCAGCACGGCAGCGATTACGGCGGCGTACGGGCTCTCGCGCTTGATCAGTGCGCTGAAGATCGCGTTGAGGATGTGCGCCATCTCGCCCAGGAAGGCCTTGGCCAGCGCGGGCGGCTGGGTGGAGGCGAACTCCAGCACTACGCCCAGGTGGTCGGGCAGTTCGTCGGGGCCGAGGTACAGGCCGGCCTTTTCGTAGGTCTGCACCAGGTCGATCATGGCCGGGCCGCGGTCGCGCGAGTCGCCGTGCACGTGCTCGAACAGGTGCAGCGAGGTGGCACGGCCGCGGTCGAAGGTCTCGACGTAACGGGCTTCCACCTCCAGCGGGTCCTGGCGCTGCAGGTTCACGGCCAGCGTGCGCAGTTCGGCACGGCGCGAGGCGGGCACTGCGTCTTCGTCGTCGAGCACCTGCAGCAGGGCATCGAACTCGCTGCGCAGCTGGGCGTCGGGGTAGGCAATCAGTCGCGCGAGGACGCGCAGGGAATAGCGGGTGTTCTTCATGGTGTTTCCTTTCAGACCACCGACTGGATCGGGATGGTGCGGCGCTTGTCCCCACCGAACAGGCTCGTCTCCGAAGCGCCGTCCGAACAGCCGTTGCCGAACGAGAAGCCGCAGCCACCGCGCAGGTCAAAGGCGTTTTCAGCGTATTCCCGATGCGAACTCGGGATGACGAAGCGGTCTTCGTAGTTGGCGATCGCCATCACGTGGTACATCTCCTCGACCTCGGCGCGGCTCAGGCCAGTCTGCTCCAGCACCTTGAGGTTTTCCACGCCGTCCACGTGCTTGCCGCGCTGGTAGGCGCGCATGGCCAGCATGCGTTCGAGCGCGCGCACCACCGGCGCCGTGTCGCCGGCGGTCAGCAGGTTGGCCAGGTACTGCAGCGGGATGCGCATCTGGCTGAAGTCGGGCAGCTCGCCGTTGGCACCGATCTGGCCCGCGTTGGCCGCGGCGGAGATCGGCGAAAGCGGAGGCACGTACCAGACCATGGGCAGCGTGCGGTACTCGGGGTGCAGCGGCAGCGCCACCTTCCAGTCGATTGCCATCTTGTAGACCGGGCTCTTGCGCGCGCCTTCGAGCCAGCTCTCGGGGATGCCGTCCTTGCGCGCCTGCTCGATCACGGCCGGGTCGTTGGGGTTGAGGAAGATGTCAAGCTGGGCCTGGTAGAGGTCCTTCTCGTCGGGCACGCTGGCGGCCTCGGCGATGCGGTCGGCGTCGTACAGCACCACGCCCAGGTAGCGGATGCGGCCCACGCAGGTTTCACTGCACACGGTGGGCTGGCCGGCCTCGATGCGCGGGTAGCAGAAGATGCACTTCTCGGCCTTGCCGGTCTGCCAGTTGTAGTAGATCTTCTTGTAGGGGCAGCCGCTCACGCACATGCGCCAGCCGCGGCACTTGTCCTGGTCGATCAGCACGATGCCGTCGTCCTCGCGCTTGTAGATCGAGCCCGAAGGGCACGAGGCCACGCAGGCCGGGTTCAGGCAGTGCTCGCACAGGCGCGGCAGGTACATCATGAAGGTGTTCTCGAACTGGCCAACCATGTCCTTCTGGACCTGGTCGAAATTCGCGAGGTTGGCGTCTGCACTGCGCTTGCTGAACTCGCCGCCGAGGATTTCTTCCCAGTTCGGGCCCCACTCGATCTTCTCCATGCGCTGGCCGGTGATCAGGCTGCGCGGCCGTGCGGTGGGCGCGGCCTTCACCTCGGGCGCCGACTGCAGGTGGTCGTAGTCGAAGGTGAAGGGCTCGTAGTAGTCGTCGATCTGCGGCAGGTTGGGGTTGCTGAAGATCTTCATCAGCAGCGACCACTTGCCGCCCTGCTTGGGCACGATGGAACCGTCGGCCTTGCGGACCCAGCCCCCGTTCCACTTGTCCTGGTTCTCCCACTCCTTGGGGTAGCCGATGCCGGGCTTGGTTTCGACGTTGTTGAACCAGGCGTATTCCACGCCGGGGCGGCTGGTCCAGACGTTCTTGCAGGTGACCGAACAGGTGTGGCAACCGATGCACTTGTCCAGGTTCAGCACCATCGCGATTTGGGCACGTACTTTCATCTTTGTTCTCCTGTGCTGATCACGCCTGAACCGAGTCACGGCCTTCGCCGTCGAGCCAGTCGATCTTGCGCATCTTGCGCACGATGACGAACTCGTCGCGGTTGGTGCCGATGGTTCCGTAGTAGTTGAAGCCGTAGCTGAACTGCGCGTAGCCGCCGATCATGTGGGTCGGTTTGGTCACGATGCGGGTCACCGAGTTGTGGATGCCACCGCGCGTGCCTGTGATCTCCGCACCGGGGGTGTTGATGATCTTTTCCTGGGCGTGGTACATGAGCACCATGCCCGGGTTCACGCGCTGGCTCACCACCGCGCGCGCCGCGATGGCGCCGTTGGTGTTGAACAGCTCGACCCAGTCGTTGTCGGCGATGCCGGCGCTCTTCGCGTCGTCCTCGCTGAGCCAGATCACCGGGCCGCCGCGGTTGAGCGTGAGCATGTGCAGGTTGTCGCTGTACGTGCTGTGGATGCCCCACTTCTGGTGCGGCGTGATGAAGTTGAGGCTGATCTCCTTGTTGCCGTTGGGACGGCGGTGAATCATCTCGTCCACCGTCTTGAGGTCGACCGGCGGGCGGTAGCTGGAGAGGCCTTCACCGAAGGCCAACATCCAGGGGTGGTCCAGGTAGAACTGCTGGCGGCCGGTGAGGGTGCGCCATGGGATCAGCTCGTGCACGTTGGTGTAGCCGGCGTTGTACGAGACCTTTTCCGATTCGAGGCCGGACCAGGTGGGCGACGAAATGATCTTGCGCGGCTGTGCCTGGATGTCGCGGAAACGGATCTTCTCGTCCTCGCGGTGCAGGGCCAGGTGGGTGTGGTCGCGGCCGGTGATCTTGCTCAAGGCCTCCCAGGCCTTTACGGCGACGTGGCCGTTGGTCTCGGGCGCCAGCTGCAGCACCACCTCGCAGGCGTCGATGTCGCTGTCGATGCGGGCCATGCCCTTGGCCACGCCTTCGGTGTGCACGGTGCCGTTGAGTTCCTTGAGCTGGCCGACCTCGGTCTGCGTGTTCCAGGCGATGCCCTTGCCGCCGTTGCCGGCCTTGTCCATCAGCGGACCCAGGGCGGTGAAGCGGGCGTAGGTGTTGGGGTAGTCGCGTTCGACCACGCTGATCTGCGGCGCGGTCTTGCCGGGGATCAGGTCGCACTCGCCCTTCTTCCATTCCTTCACGTCAAAGGGCTGGGCCAGTTCGGCCGGGCTGTCGTGCATCAGCGGCGTGAGCATGAGCTCCTTCTCCACGCCCAGGTGGCCGACGCAGACCTCGCTGAAGGCCTTGGCGAAGCCCTTGTAGATCTCCCAGTCGCTCTTGCTCTGCCAGGCCGGGTCCACCGCGGTGGACAGCGGGTGGATAAAAGGGTGCATGTCGCTGGTGTTGAGGTCGTTCTTCTCGTACCAGGTCGCTGTGGGCAACACGATGTCGGAGTACAGGCAGGTCGTGCTCATGCGGAAGTCCAGCGTGACCACCAGGTCCAGCTTGCCTTCGGGCGCCTTGTCGTGCCAGGTCACTTCGGTGGGCTTGGCGTCGTCGGCGCCCAGGTCCTTGCCCTGCACGCCGTGCGTGGTGCCCAGCAGGTGCTTGAGGAAGTACTCGTGGCCCTTGCCGCTGGAGCCCAGGATGTTGGAGCGCCAGACGAACAGGTTGCGCGGCCAGTTGTCCGGGTGGTCCGGGTCCTCGCAGCTCATGCGCAGCGAGCCGTCCTTGAGCGCCTTGACCGCATAGTCCTTCGGGTCCATGCCGGCGGCCGTGGCGTCCTTGACCACCTGCATCGGGTTGGTCTGCAGCTGCGGCGCGCTGGGCAGCCAGCCCATGCGCTCGGCGCGCACGTTGTAGTCGATCAGGCTGCCGCCGAACTTGCCCTTGTCGGCCAGCGGCGAGAGGATCTCGTCCACGCCCAGCTTCTCGTAACGCCACTGGTCAGTGTGGGCGTAGAAGGCGCTGGTGGAGTTCATCTGGCGCGGCGGGCGCACCCAGTCCAGCGCGAAGGCCAGCGCGGTCCAGCCTGTCTGCGGGCGCAGCTTCTCCTGGCCCACGTAGTGCGCCCAGCCGCCACCGCTCTGGCCGATGCAGCCGCACATCATCAGCATGTTGATGATGCCGCGGTAGTTCATGTCGCTGTGGTACCAGTGGTTCATGGCCGCGCCGATGATGACCATGGACTTGCCCTTGGTCTTGTCGGCGTTGTCGGCGAACTGGCGCGCCACCGCGATCACCTGGTCGCGCTTGACGCCGGTGATCTTCTCCTGCCAGGCGGGTGTGTAGGGCGTGTCCTGGTCGTAGCTGGTGGCGCCGGTGTCCCCCGGCAGGCCGCGGTTGACGCCGTAGTTGGCGACGGTGAGGTCGAACACGGTGGCGACCAGCGCGTAGCGCTCTTCACCGGCCTTGCCCAGCTTGATGCGGCGCACCGGCACCTGGCGCACCAGCACGTCGTCGGTGGCGTTGGACTGCTTGTTGGCCGTGAAGTTGGGCGTGTCGATGCCGCCGAAGTACGGGAAAGCGACCTCGCCCACTTCGTACTCGCTGCCTTCGCCTTCCATCAGGCTGAGCTTGAGCTTGACCTGTTCGTCGCTGCGGGCCTCCTTGTCTTCCAGGTTCCACTTGCCCGCGTCGGTGCGGCCTTCGGCGCCCCAGCGGAAGCCGATGGAACCGTTGGGCAGCACGACCTTGTCGTCCTGGTCGATAGCGACCGTCTTCCACTCGGGGTTGTTAGCCTGGCCGAGCTTGCCGTTGAAGTCGCTGGCGCGCAGGTAGCGGCCGGGCACCACGACCTTGCGGCCGTCGGGCAGGGTGCGCTCTTCTAGCTGCACCAGGTTGGGCATGTCGGTGTAGCGGCGCACGTAGTCGTCGAAGTACGCCGAGCGCTTGTCGAAGTAGAACTCCTTGAGGATCACATGGCCCATGGCCATCGCGACTGCAGCGTCCGTGCCCTGCTTGGGGTGCATCCAGAGGTCGCAGAGCTTGCTGATCTCGGCGTAGTCGGGCGTGATTGCCACCGTCTTGGCGCCCTTGTAGCGGACCTCGGTGAAGAAGTGGGCGTCGGGCGTGCGGGTCTGGGGCACGTTGGAGCCCCAGGCAATGATGAAGGTGGAGTTGTACCAATCGGCCGACTCGGGCACGTCGGTCTGCTCACCCCAGATTTGCGGGCTGGCCGGCGGCAGGTCGCAGTACCAGTCGTAGAAGCTCATGCACACGCCACCGATCAGCGACAGGTAGCGCGAGCCGGCGGCGTAGCTGACCATGGACATGGCGGGAATGGGCGAGAAACCCCAGACCCGATCCGGACCGTGCTTCTTGATGGTGTAGACGTTGGACGCGGCAATGATCTGGTTGACCTCGTCCCAGGTGCTGCGCACCATGCCGCCCAGGCCGCGCTGCTGCTGCCACTGGCGGCGGGCGTCCGGGTTCTCGACGATGGCGGCCCAGGCATCGACCGGGCTCTTGGCCACGGCCAGCGCCGCGCGCCAGTGCGCCAGCAACTTGCCGCGCACCATGGGGTACTTCACGCGGTTGGCGCTGTACAGGTACCAGCTGTAAGAGGCGCCACGGGCGCAGCCGCGCGGCTCGTGGTTGGGCAGGTCGGCGCGGGTGCGCGGGTAGTCGGTCTGCTGGGTTTCCCAGGTGACGATGCCGCCCTTGACGTAGATCTTCCACGAGCAGGAGCCCGTGCAGTTCACGCCGTGGGTGGAGCGCACGATCTTGTCGTGCGCCCATCGGTTGCGGTAGGCGTCTTCCCAGGTGCGGTCTTCGCCGGTGGTGATGCCGTGCGAGCCGGAGAAGCTTTCAGTTGGAGCCGAAAAGTGGCTCAGGCGGTCGAGGAAGTGACTCATCGTGGGGTCTCCGAAAAAACGTGTCTGGGGCGCTCAGGGGTTCTTGATCTCGGCGCCCTTGCGCAGGTAGAACCACCAGTTCAGCACCAGGCACAGGGCGTAGAAGATGGCGAAGCCGTACATGGCGAACTGCGGCGTGCCGGCCTTGATCTGCGCGCCGATGACGACCGGCGCGATGAAGGCGCCGTAGGCGGCGACGGCCGAGGTCCAGCCCAGCACGGGGCCGGCCTGCTGGCGGTCGAAGATGACGCCGATGGTGCGGAAGGTGGAACCGTTGCCGATGCCGCTGGCAAAGAACAGCACGATGAACAGGCCGATGAAGGCGGGGAAGTACTGCTCGGGCGTGGCCGAACCGTAGGCCTGCATCATCACGTAGCCCACCGCACCGGAGGCCGCCACCATCACGGCCGAGATGACCTGGGTGACGATGGAGCCACCGACCTTGTCGCTGATCCAGCCGCCGATGGGCCGCACCGCGGCACCGACGAAGGGACCGATCCAGGCGTAGGTCAGGGCCGAGGGCGCATTGGGGTTCTTCAGCGCGTGCTGCATGACGCCCGCAGCGTCGGGGATGTGCTGGAAGCCGAAGATCACCGTGATGGCCAGCGGCAGCACCATCGAGAAGCCGATGAAGGAACCGAAGGTGACGATGTAGAGCGCTGTAAGCGACCAGGTGTGTTTGTTGCCGAAGATGGCGAACTGCTTGTTCACGCCTTCTTTCATGGGGCCAAAGGCAGCCAGCTTCATCATCAGCAGCGCCAGGATGATGTCCAGCGGGATCGCGACCCACATGTTCAGAATGCCCAGACCGGTGGGGGCCGGCAGGTACAGGTAGAGCATGAAGATGGCCGGGATGAAGGCCAGGGTGTAGAGGTAGGTGACCTTGGCGAACGCGACGATGGGGTTGCCCGCATCGGGTGACACCGTCTTGAGGTTGTTCATGCCGAACCAGGCCAGGATGGACAGCGGCACCAGTGAGAGCACCCAGGCAAAGCCGGCGTTCTGGATCCAGGTCGGCGTGCCGGCGGCGATCTTGCCGAAGATCCAGCCGCTGTCTTTCACCAGCGTCATGGATTCACCGCCGAAGGCGCCCAGCAGCGGCAGGGTCATCACCAGCGGGATGACGATCTGCATCGTCGTGACACCGAAGTTGCCCAGGCCAGCGTTCAGGCCCAGAGCCGTGCCCTGCAGGCGCTTGGGGAAGAAGGTGCTGATGTTGGACATCGAGCTGGCGAAGTTGCCGCCGCCCACGCCCGACCACAGCGCCATCAGCTGGAACACCCACAGCGGCCAGTCCTTGTGCTGCAACGCGATGCCGGTGCCAATCGCCGGGGCCAGCAGCATGGCGGTGGTCAGGAAGATGGTGTTGCGACCACCGGCCAGGCGCACCAGAAAGGACGCCGGGATGCGCATGGTGGCGCCGGAGATGCCGGAGATGGCGGTCAGCGTGAACAGCTCGGCCTGGGTGAAAGGGAAACCCAGGTTGAGCATCTGCACGGTGATGATGCCCCACATGCCCCAGACCGCGAAGCCGCACAGCAGGGCGGGCACCGAGATCCAGAGGTTGCGGTAGGCGATGCGGCTGCCGGTGCTGTTCCAGAAGCGTTCGTCTTCGGGGCGCCAGTCCTGGACGTCGGCGCCGGAGGTGGTTTGGTTGTTCATGGGAAGTGCTGACCGGTGTGGTCAGTTCTGAAGGGAGAAGGACTTGGCGCTGGCGCCCATGACCTGGGTTCCGCGGACTTCGGTCCAGTACATCCAGATCAGCGAAACCCAGACCACGCCGTACATCAGCATGAAAGCGCTGGAGCGAATGCCGGTCAGGTCCATCAGTACGCCGAACAGGATCGGCAGCACAAAGCCGCCCATGCCGCCGGCCAGGCCGACGATGCCGCTGATGGCACCGATGTTCCCGGGGTAGTCGTCGCTGATGTACTTGAAGACGCTGGCCTTGCCGAAGGCCCAGGCCACGCCTAGGATGAACATCAGGCCGGTGAACAGGTAGACGTTCAGGCCGATGTGGAAGGTGCTGGGGCCGTTGACGGTCATCACCGTGAAGTCGGTCTGCGGGTAGCTCAGCAGGAACAGGCAGATCCAGCTCACCCACATCACCCACCAGGTGACTTTGTGCGCGCCGTACTTGTCGGAGAGCACGCCGCCGATGGCGCGCAGCACGCCACCGGGCAGCGAGAAGCAAGCGGCCAGCAGCGCGGCCACGCGGATATCCAGGCCGAACTCGCCCACGTAGTACTGCACCATCCACAGCGCCAGCGCCACGTAGCCACCGAACACGATGCTGTAGTACTGGCAGTATTTGATGACCTTGGGATCCTTCAGCGCCTTGAGCTGATCGCTGAACTTCACGTGGCTGGGCACCAGGTGGGCTGGGTCGCTGTGGCTGAACAGCCAGAACAGCACCAGGGTGCCGAGCATGATGGCCGCGTACACCTGAGGCACCATGGTCCAGCCAAAGGCCACCAGCAGCACCGGCGCCACGAACTTGTTGACCGCCGAGCCGGAGTTGCCCGCGCCGTACACGCCCATGGCCATGCCCTGGCGGCCCTTGGGGAACCAGCGCGCGACATAGGGCGTGCCGACCGAGAACGAACCGCCCGCCAGGCCGACGAACAGGCCGATGGTCAGGAAGTGCCAGTACTCGGTGGCATAGCTCATCAGCCAGATCGCCGGCACGGTGACCGCCATCAGGATCGCCATCACGATGCGGCCGCCGTAACGGTCGGTCCAGATGCCCAGGGGCACGCGGATCAGCGAGCCGGTGAGCACCGGCGTCGCAGTCAGCAGGCCGAACTCGGTCGCATTCAGGTTCAGCATCTTCTTGATCGGAATGCCGATCACGCCAAACATCATCCAGACCATGAAGCAGACCGTGAACGCCAGCGTACTGACGATCAGGACCGACCAGGCCTTTCTCTCATTTCTCAGTTCTGAAGCCATGTTTTCTCTCCGAAAGACATGGCATGACTGTCCCTTTTCAGGGTAGGGCTGAACATCCGCCAGAGGCATGCACGGCCACGGCAGAAGGACGAGGCGCCGGCGCGGCTGCGTCGTTCTGAAGAACTACTCCGCCGGCTTTTCAGGCACGGCTTGCGCCAGATCAAGACACAGGCGTCATCGGATCGGACACGCACCTATCGCGTCGACGTCGGCTTGAATATAAGTAATTGATGAATTACATTTCAAGCCATGGCAACCCAACCCACCCCCAAGCAAGCGACCGAACAGCGCCAGGCCAGTCTGGTGGCGGCCGCGCTGGCCCTTGCCGCACAGCGCAGTCCGGCCGACATCACTACCGCCGACCTGGCCCAGGCCGTGGGCATCACGCAAGGCGCCGTCTTCCGCCACTTCGAGAGCAAGAGCTCCATCTGGCTGGCGGTGATGGACGCTGTCCACAAGGATTTGCTGACGCGCCTGCGCGCCGCGGCCGAGGCAGGCAGCCAGCCGCTGACGGCCTTGCGGGCGGTGTTCATGGCGCATGCGGATTTCGTGGTGGAACAGCCGGGCGTGCCGAGGGTGATCTTTCAGGAACTGCAGCATCCGGAGGACACACCACTGAAGACGCAGGTTCGGCAATTGATGCAGGACTACCGCACGCTGATCACAGGCCTGCTGGAGCGCGCGCAGGCGGCACGTCAGCTGGCGCCGGGCACCGATCTGCAGGCGGCGGCGGTGCTGTTCATCGGTTCGGTGCAGGGGCTGGTGATGCAGTCGCTGCTGAGTGGCCAGGTGGGCGCGATGCGCCAGCTGGCGCCCGCCGTGTTCGAGCTTTTTCAACAAGCCATCGCCGCGCCGCCCAGTCGGGCCCGGCGCGACAAGGAGTCCACCGCATGAAGCTGAATCCCCAACTCTCGCGCCGGCTGCTGCTGGGCGGCATGGCGCTGGCGCTGCTGGCGGCGCTGGCCTGGGTGGCGCTGCGGACCGGGCCGCTGGCGCCGGTGAAGGTCCAGGTGACCGAGGTGAAAAAAGGCAGCGTGCGCCCTGAAATCTTCGGCATCGGCCAGGTGGAGGCGCAGCGCAGCTGGATGGTGGGGCCGACCGCGGCTGGGCGGGTGCTGGGCGTGAAAGTGGACGTCGGGCAGGCCGTGCAGCCGGGCCAGGCGCTGGCCGAGATGGACCCGGTGGACCTGGACCAGCGGCTGGCGGCGCTGGACGCCTCGCTGGCCCGCGCGCAGAGCACGCAGCAGGCGGCGGGCGCGCAGGTGGCCGACGCGCAGGCGCGGCGCGCGCTGGCGGCGGCGAACCTCAAACGCAACGAAGACCTGGCGAAGCAGGCCTTCATCAGCGCCGGGGCGCTGGAGGCGCGCGCGCAGGAGGTGGCCTCGGCCAGCGCGGGCGTGGCCGCGGCGCAGGCCAACCTGGGCGGCAGCGCGCAGGACATCACGCGGCTGCGCGCCGAGCGCGCGGCGCTGGCGCAGCAGCGGGGCAACCTGAAACTGGTGGCGCCTGCGGCGGCGGTGGTGACCAGCCGCGACGCCGAGGCGGGGACCACGGTGGTGGCGGGCCAGGCGGTACTGCGGCTGATGGACCCGGCCAGCCTGTGGGTGAAGCTGCGGGTGGACCAGGGCCGTTCGGCCGGGCTGACGCCGGGGCTGACGGCGCGCATCGCGCTGCGCTCGCGCCCGGGGGAGCTGCTGGCGGGCAAGGTGGCGCGGGTGGAAGCGCTGGCCGACAGCGTGACCGAAGAGCGGCTGGCGATGGTGGCGTTTGATGCGCTGCCGGCGGGCGCGTCGTTGGGCGCTTCCGTGGGCGAGATGGCCGAGGTGACGTTGCAGCTGCCGGCTTCCGCCGAGACGCTGCTGCTGCCCAACGCGGCCGTGGTGCAGCATGAGGGCCAGACCGGTGTGTGGCGGCTGAAGGACGGCGCGCTGGCGTTCGCACCAGTGACGCTGGGCGTACAGGGGCTGGACGGCTCGGTGCAGGCGCTGAATGGGTTGAACGAAGGCGACACGGTGGTGCTGTACAGCCAGAGCGCGCTGAAGCCCGGCGCGCGCATCGCAGTGGTGGAACAGCTGCTGCCTGCGGGAGCCAGGAAGTGATCAGCCTGGCCGGCCGCGACATCCTGCACGGCTGGAGCAAGTACGTGCTGACCGGGCTGGGCCTGGGGCTGCTGATCGGCGTGACGCTGACCATGGCGGGCGTGTACCGCGGCATGGTGGACGACGCGCACGCGCTGCTCTCCAACAGCCGCGCCGACCTGTGGGTGGTGCAGAAAGACACGCAGGGGCCTTACGCCGAGTCGTCTAGCCTCAAGGACGACGTGGTGCGCAGCGTGCGCGGCATGCCGGGCGTGGCCGCGGCGGCCAACGTGGCCTACCTGACCATGCAGGTGCAGAAGGACGGGCAGGACCAGCGGGTGATGGTGGTGGGCATGGAGCCGGGCCAGCCCGGTGCGCCAAGCTACCTGGTGGCGGGCCGGCACATCACGCGCAACCACTACGAGGCGGTGGCCGATGTGAAAACCGGCTTGGCGCTGGGCGACACGGTGCGCATCCGTCGGCACAACTACGCGGTGGTCGGGCTGACGCGGCGCATGGTGTCGTCGGGCGGCGACCCGATGCTGTTCGTGCCGATGAAGGACGCGCAGGAAACGCAGTTTTTGAAAGACAACGACGCCATCGTCAATGACCGCGCGCGCACCGCCGCCAACCCGGCCTTCAACCGCCCGGGCAGCCCCGGCCTGCTGGAGGCGGTGCAAAACCTGCAGACCAGCAGCCGCAACGTGAACGCGGTGCTGGTGCAGATCGCGCCCGGGTTCAACCCCGAACAGGTGGCCGAGCCGATCCGGCGCTGGAAGCACCTGAACGTGTTCACCCGCGACCAGATGGAAGACATCCTGGTGGTGAAGCTGATCGCCAATTCAGCCAAGCAGATCGGCATGTTCCTCGTGATCCTGGCCATCGTCAGCGCGGCGATCGTGGCTTTCATCATCTACACCATGACCATGGGCAAGCTGCGCGAAATCGCGGTCTTGAAGCTCATCGGCACGCGCGACCGCACCATTGCCGGCATGATCCTGCAGCAGGCGCTGGGACTGGGCCTGATCGGCTTTGCGGTGGGCAAGGTGGCGGCCACGTTCTGGGCGCCGGCGTTTCCCAAATTTGTGTTGCTGCTGCCGGGCGATTCGGTCACCGGCCTGGTGGTCACCTTGATCATCTGCGCGCTGGCCAGCACGCTGGCGATCCGCGTGGCGCTGAAGGTGGACCCGGGAGCGGCGATCGGATGAACACCATGAACAACCCCAATCAAGGCGGCATCCTGATCGAAGGCTTGCGCAAGGTCTACGGCAGTGGCGACACCGCCGTGGAAGCGCTGAAACACGTGAACATGCAGGTGGCACCCGGCGAGGTGGTAGGCCTGGTGGGCCCTTCGGGCTCGGGCAAGAGCACGCTGCTCAAGTGCCTGGGCGCCATCATCGAACCCACCAGCGGCAAGATGACGCTGGGCAACGAAGTCATCTACGACAACGGCTGGAAGGTGAAAGACCTGCGCGAACTGCGGCGCGACCGCATCGGCTTCGTGTTCCAGGCGCCGTACCTGATTCCGTTCCTGGACGTGACCGACAACGTGGCCTTGCTGCCCATGCTGGCCGGCGTGCCCAATGCGCAGTCCCGCGAGCGGGCGCTGGAGCTGCTGACCGCGCTGGACGTGCAGCACCGGGCCAGGGCCGAGCCCTCGCAGCTTTCGGGGGGCGAGCAGCAGCGGGTGTCCATCGCCCGCGCGCTGGCGAACAAACCGCCCGTGATCCTGGCCGACGAACCCACCGCGCCACTGGACAGCGAGCGCGCGCTGGGCGTGATGCGCATCCTCAACCAGATGGCGCAGCAGGCGCAGACCGCGATCATCGTCGTGACGCACGACGAAAAGATCATTCCCACCTTCAAGCGGATCTACCACATTCACGATGGTCAGACGGTGGAAGAGGCCGGCGAAGGCCGCGCGCTGGAAGGCGTCTCCACCCTCGCACCCGCCTGAACCAGAGAGCCACGATGACCACTCCCCGCCTCATGAAAGCTCTGTCCGCCTTCGGCGTGGTGTTCGGCGCCCTCACGGTAGTCAGCGGCTGGCAGGGACTGTTTGGCGACGCAGCCACCCGCATGGCCCTGGGGAACACCGTGGGGTATGTGCTGTGGTTCAACTTTGTCGCGGGGTTCGTCTACGTGGCGGCCGGACTGGGCCTGTGGCACGGCGCGCGCTGGGGCCTGTGGCTGTCGACCGCTCTGGCGGTGGGCACAGCCTTGCTGGCGGCGGCTTTCGGGGTGCATGTGCTCCGTGGCGGCGCCTTCGAGATGCGCACGGTGGGCGCGCTGACCCTTCGCTTCGGTTTCTGGACGGTGGTGGCGGCTGTGGTGTTGCGCCGCCCGTCGCAGTGACACCCACGCGAATCACTGCCGTCAGGCCAGCCCGTGGTGGGTGGCGAACACGGCAGCCTGCACCCTCGAACTCAAACCCAGCTTGCGCAGGATGTGCTGCACGTGGATCTTCACCGTGGTCTCCGCGATGTCCAGCGCACGCGCGATCAGCTTGTTGCTGTCGCCACGCGCGATCAGCAGCAGGATCTCGCGTTCACGTGGCGACAGCAGGTCGGCCCCCGCCGCCATATCACGCGACGGCTCCGGCGGAGCGGTCGCGCTCACGGGGGCTGCCTGCGGCGCCACGGCGACCGGTCGCGCGCGGAACACCGACACCAGCTTGGTCATCATTTCCGGGCTGATCACCGATTCGCCGTCCATCACCTTGACGATGGTCTCGCACAGCTGGTCGGACTCCACCGTTTTAAGCAGGTAGCCGTCGGCGCCGGCCTGCAGCGCGGCGGCGAGGTCGTTCTCGTCTTCACTCACCGTCAGCATGAGGATGCGCGCACCGGGAGCCGCGTCCTTGAGCGCAGGAATCGCATCCACGCCGCGCACCCCGGGCAGGTGGTTGTCCAGCAGGATCACGTCCGGCGCCTGCTGGGTCAGGCAGCGCAGCGCCTCGCCCACGTCACCGGCCTCACAGGCCACCGTGAAGCGTTCGTCGGTGGACAGCAGGGCCCTGAGGCCACGGCGGAACAGGGAATGGTCGTCGACCAGCAGCAGCCGGATGGGGTGGGTCATGGGGTGCTCAGAACGGATTCGGAAAAGTCCAGACCCACGGTGGCGACGCCGTGGGCGGTCACCGGGTTGGGTGGCAGGGTCAGTGTGACGGTGGTGCCCTGACCCACACGGGATTCGATCGCTACGGAGGCGCCGATGCGTTCGGCGCGCTCGCGCATGATCTTGGTGCCAACGTGGGTTTCACCCTGGCGTTGCGCGGTGTCGAAGCCGCCGCCGTTGTCGCGCACCACGAAGCGCCAGTGCGGGCCCTTGTGCACGTCCAGGCTCACATGGCTGGCGTCGGCGTGCTTGCGCACGTTGGAAAGCGCCTCCTGCAGCACATGCAGCACCTGCACCTGCACGTCGGCGGGCAGCGGCAGACCTTCACCTTCAAGCTGCAGGCGCGTGGGCAGGCCGGTCTGGTGCTGGAACTTCTGCAGCGTCTCCTGGAGTGCAGCCTCGATGTCGTCGGTATTGGTGCGGGTGCGGAAATGCACCAGCAGTTCGCGCACGTCGTTGATGCTTTCCTTCAGGCCTGCATCCAGTTCGTCCAGCGTCGACTGAACCTTGTCAGGCTGCTGCTTGTTCACCGCGCTGCGCAGCAGCTGCGTCTGGATCTTGAGGAAGGCCAGCGACTGCGCGATCGAATCGTGCAGTTCGCGCGCCAGCAGCGACCGCTCCTCGCCCACCGCCGCCTCGCGCTCCAGCGCGGCTGCGCGCAGGCCTTCGAGCGCACTCGCCAGGTGGCTGGCCAGCGCATCGAGCAGCTCGGTCTCGTCGGCGTTGAGGTGGATCTCGCTGCGAAAAAACAGGTCGATCTCGCCGATCAGGCGCTGCTGCAGGCGCACCGGTACGCTCACCAGGTTCTGGTAGCCCACTCGCGCGCAGTGCCGCATCGGCGCCGCATCGTGGTTGTGGATCGGAATGACGCGGATGCGCGCATCGGGCTGAAGGCTACCGCAGGCGCAGGCACCCGCAATCAGGCTGCGCTCCTCGTCGTGCATCTCCTGCGGGAAGCAGTCCGAGGCCAGCATCAGGTAGCGCTGGTTGGCCTCGTCGGACCAGCGCACCGCCACTGCGTCGGCCTTCATCACGGAACGCACCCGCTGCGAGAAGCCTTTGGAAAGCTCTTCGATCGTGTTGGCCTTGGCCAGAAAGGCACTAACCTCGTAGAGCGACTCCAGGCGCGCGCGCTGCGCCTCGATGCGCTCGGTCTTGGACACCACCTTGGCCTCCAGGCCTTCGTAGAGCGACTGCAGGGTCGAGGCCATTCGGTTGAAGCCGGCGGCCACCTGGCCAAACTCGTCTTGCGTGTCGACGTCGATGCGCGCACCGAACTGCCCGCTTTCCACCTGCGCCAGGCCGCGCCGCAGGTGCACCAGCGGATTGATCACGTAAAGATAGCCGGTGTAGAGCATGACCACCGCGCCGCCGATCGCCAGCGCCATCATCACGAACTGGAACAGATTGAGCACGGCTGTGAAGCCTGAGAGCTGATGTTCGATGGCGAGCACAAAACGGTCCACCGCTTGCACAAAGGCATCGGCCGATTCGATCAAGCGGGACGGCTCGGGGGGTGGCACCGCGGTCCAAAGGTTCCGTTGGGTCAGCCAGAGCGACTGCACCGCGGCGAACTCGCGCCGCACATCCGGGTCCCAGGGCACGAACAGGGGCCTAGACGGGTCGCCCTCGCTCAGCAGCCCCAGGCTCTGATCGAACTGCGCCACGAGAGCTTGTACCTCGGGGGTGGGGCGCTGGGCCTGCACCGCGCTGGTCAGCCGCCAGGTCTGCATCCGCATGCGCCCAGCTTCGTTGACCGCCGCCGCGCCGCCCTCGAGCTGCCAGGTGACCCACAGCGTCAGTCCGATCGAGGCCAAGCCCAGCAGCAGCAAGGCGGCGCCGATGCGGATCAGCTTGGTCGACAGGGATGCGGTGGATGCCATCGCCAAAGGTTACCCCGCCACAGGCCGCGCCGACAACAGGGCGGGGTCGGGCAGACCTGGCACCCAGCGCACCCGGGCGGCGCCCGCTGGCGCCACCAGATCGGCCAGCGTCAAGCCATCCAGCACGGCCAGGTAGGCATCCATCGCCTGTTGCAGCGCCAACTGCAGGCGGCAGCGTCCGCCCATGCGACAGGTGTTGCCCGTGGCGTCAAAGCATTCCACGAGCTGGAAATCGGCCTCGGTCTGGCGCACCACTTCGCCAACGCTGACTTCTCCGGCCTGGACCAGCAGACGCAGGCCGCCACCGCGACCGCGCAGGGTTTCCAGCCAGCCCTGGGCGGCCAGGGTCATGACGATTTTGGTCAGGTGGCTGCGCGAGATGCCGTGCGCCTGCGCGATCTCGGCCACGGTGGGCGGGGCCTCGCGGCCCTGGGTGGCGGCGCAGTACATGAGCACCCGCAGGCTGTAGTCGGTCCACTGGGTCAGTCGCACGGTAGGCTCCGGTCGGGGTCCAAGGGTGTGGCGGGGGTCGTTCGTCCGGATGTCCGGACTTGTTCTATGGAAATATGCATTTTGAATGCATTTTATGGCTCAATACATGCATCTCAAATGCACATTCAGGAGCTGCACATGAACACCACCACCGTTGAGCGCCCACAGGCCCAGCAGGCCATCGGCCAGATCGCCGTCAACCTGCCGGGGGCCACCGCCATCTTCCGCCGCCTCAAGCTGGATTTCTGCTGCGGCGGCCAGGTGCCGCTGGCACAGGCCTGCGCCAGCAAGGGGCTGGACACCGACGCCGTGCTGGCCGAACTGGCCCGCCTGCAGCGCGAAGACCAGGCGCCCGACGCGCAAGACGCGGCCGCGCTGATCGACCACATCCTCACGCGTTACCACGCAGTGCACCGCGAACAGTTGCCCGAACTGGTCCGCATGGCCCGGCGCGTGGAGGCGGTGCACCGCGACCACCCGGCTGTACCAGTGGGTCTGGCGGCCCTGCTCGAAAACATGGAAGTGGAGTTGCTGGAGCACATGGAGAAGGAGGAACAGGTGCTGTTCCCCGCCATCGAAAGCAGCGCCGCCGGCCTGGGTAGCCCAATCGGCGCGATGCGCGGCGAACACACCGCACACGGCGCGCTGCTCGACCAGTTGGCCGCCTTGACCAACGACCACACCCCTCCACCGGGCGCCTGCAATACGTGGCGTGCGCTCTTCGCCGGCACCGCGCAGCTGACCGATGACCTGATCAGCCACATCCACCTGGAGAACAACGTGCTATTTCCTCAAGTCGAGGCTCGCACAGCTGCGCCTTGCAACTGAAGGGCGCCAGACGACGGTAGGCAGTTCAAGCCAAGGTCTGCCGCCGCGTGAATCAGTCGGATGGCTTCAACACATCCAGCCACTCTCCACCCCACACCAGACTTTCCTCCGATCAGGGGTGAGAGGCTGCATTCAGCCTATATCGGTCGAGTCACACTTTGTGAAGACCGCGCGCATCCAAGCCAGTCTGAGATCCCGCTTCAGTGGACAACGCCTTAATCAGGCGAATGACATCGTCGGCGCCATGGGCCGCGGACAGGGTGATGCGCAGGCGGGCCGTGCCCTCCGGCACGGTGGGCTGCCGGATGGCGGGCACCCACAGCCCCTGCGCGTGCAGGCGCGCCATCACGTCCAGCGCGGCGGCGTTGTCGCCGATCACCAGCGGCTGGATGGCGGTGTCCGAGTGAATCAGCGTCCAGCCGGCGGCGTCGATAGCCGGGTGGGCGCCCGGCGCCAGACCGTCGCGCAGCTGCGAGATCAGCGCGGCCAGGTGCTGGCGCCGGCGTTCGCCCTCGGCACCGAGCACACAGCGCAGGCCGGCGCGCACGGCCTCGGCCAGCAGGGCCGGCGCGGCGGTGGCGTAGGTGTAGCTGCGGGTTTTCTGCAGCAGCCACTCGACCAGCCGCTCGGGCCCGGCCACGAAGGCGCCCGCCACGCCCAGGGCCTTGCCCAGCGTGGCCATGTAGAGCACGCGCGGCGAAGCGCCCGCGCCGGTGAGGCCGGCGGCGGCCAGCGCGCCACGGCCCTGCGGCCCCAGCACTCCGAAGCCGTGCGCGTCGTCCAGCAGCAGCAGCGCGTCGTGCCGCTCGCACAGCGCGTGCAGGCCGGCGATGTCGGCCACGTCGCCGTCCATGCTGAACACCGCGTCGCTGATCACCAGCTTGCGGCGCGCCGGGCTGGCGACCAGCAGCGCGTCGAGCCGCGCCAGGTCGCCGTGGGGGAAGCGGTGCACCGTGGCCTTGGACAGGCGCGCGCCGTCGATCAGGCAGGCGTGGTTCAACGCGTCGGAGAACAGCGCGTCGCCCTCGCCCACCAACGCCGGCACGGTGCTGGCGTTGGTGGCGTAGCCGGCGTAGAAATACAGCGCGCGCGGCAGGCCCACGGCCTCGGCCAGCTCGCGCTCCAGCGCGGCGTTGGCCACGCTGTGGCCGCTGACCATGGGCGAGGCGCCGGAGCCCACGCCGTAGCGGTCCACCGCGGCGTGCACCGCCTGGCGCAGCAGCGGGTCTTGCGCGAGGCCCAGGTAGTCGTTGCTGCAGAAGGCCAGCAGCGACACGCCGTCCACGTTGAGCCGGGCCCCCGGCTCGGGCGTGACCGCGCGGCGCACGCGGCGCAGCGACTGCGCGTCCAGCGCGGCCAGGCGCTCGTCAAATTCGTTCAGCCAGCTCATGGCCATCCTTTCAACGCCATGTTTCAGGCAGTTCCAGTTGCACAGCGCGCGCGTCCGGCACCGGCTGCCAGGGCACGAGGCCCAGCAACGGCGCGCCCAGGCGCTGGCGCAGCGTGTCGATGTTCTCGTCGCGGCAGGCCATGTCCGGGTCCACGGCGCTGGCCACCCAGCCTGCCAGCCGCAGGCCGTCGGCGCGGATGGCCTCGGCCGTGAGCAGCGCGTGGTTCAGGCAGCCCAGCCGCAGGCCCACCGCCAGCACCACCGGCAGGGCCAGCGCCACCGCCAGATCGGCCAGGGTCTCGTCGTCGTTGAGCGGCACGCGCCAGCCACCCGAGCCTTCGACCAGCACCACGTCGGCCAGGCCACGCAGTTCGCGGTGCGCGGCCACCAGTTCGGCCACGCCCACGCGCCGGCCCGCGCGCGCGGCCGCCAGGTGGGGCGAGAGCGGCTCAGGCAGCATCACCGGGTTGTCCAGCGCGGGCGGCACGGCCACGGTGGACGCTGCGCGCAAGGCCAGCGCGTCCTCCGCCACCCACACGCCGGCCTGCTGCACCAGGCCGGCCGCCACCGGCTTCATGCCGACCACGCGGGCGTGGTGGCGCGCCAGGGCGTGCAGCAGCGCGGCGCTCACCAAGGTCTTGCCCACGCCGGTGTCGGTGCCGGTGACGAAGCAGCCGTCAAACGCCATCGGGCACCCCGCTCACCGGCGCCGGGCCGGCTTCTTCGGCCAGCGTGGCCTGCAGCGCGGCCAGCGCGCCCCGGGCCAGCAGCTCGCCCTCGGCCTCGTCGATCACATAGGGCGGCATGGCGTAGAGCGTGTGGCCGATGGGGCGTAGCAGCAGCCCCTGCGCCAGCGCGTGGAGGGCGAAGCGGCGGCCAAAGTCGGGCAGGCTGCTGAGCACGTCCCATGCGAAGACCATGCCACGCTGCCGCGCGTGGCGCACACGCGGGTGGCGGGAGATCGGCGCGAACTGCGCGGCCAGCCGCTCGCTGGTGTCCAGGTTCTGGCGCAGCGCGTCGGTCTGCTCGAACAGGTCCAGCGTGGCCAGCGCCGCGCGGCAGGCCAGCGGGTTGCCGGTGTAGCTGTGCGAATGCAGGAAGCCGCGCGCCACCTCGTCGTCGTAGAACGCGGCGTACACCGCGTCGGTGGTGAGCACCACCGACAGCGGCAGCGTGCCGCCGGTCAGGCCCTTGGAGAGGCAGAGAAAGTCGGGACGGATGCCCGCCTGCTCGTGCGCAAACAGGGTGCCGGTGCGGCCGAAGCCGACCGCGATTTCGTCGAGCACCAGGTGCACCTGGTGCCGGTCGCAGAGTTCGCGCGCGCGGCGCAGGTACACGGGGTCGTGCATGGCCATGCCGGCGGCGCACTGGATCAGCGGCTCGATGATCACGGCGGCGGTCTCGTGCGCGTGGGCGGCCAGCAAGTCGCCCAGGGCGGCGGCGGCCCGCTCGGCCACGTCGGCCGGGGTTTCACCGGGCGCGGCGAGCCGGGCGTCGGGGCTGGGCACGGTGGTGGCCAGGCGCACCAGCGGCGCATAGGCTTCGCGGAACAGCGCAATGTCGGTCACGGCCAGCGCGCCCACGGTCTCGCCGTGGTAGCCCCCGGCCACGCCGACAAAGCGGCACTTGTCTGCCCGGCCCGCGTTGCGCCAGTGGTGGGCGCTCATCTTCAGCGCGATCTCGGTGGCGCTGGCGCCGTCGCTGCCGTAGAAGGCGTGGCCCAGGCCCGTGAGCGCGGCCAGGCGCTCGGAGAGTTCCACCACCGGCCCGTGGGTGAAGCCGGCCAGTATCACGTGGTCCAGCGTGTGCAACTGGTCGATCAGCGCGGCGCGGATCGCCGGGTGGTTGTGGCCGAACAGGTTGACCCACCAGGAGCTGATGGCGTCGAGGTAGCGATGGCCTTCGTGGTCGTGCAGCCACACGCCTTCGGCCCGCGCGACCGGAATCAGCGGCAACGCCGCGCCTTCGGGCGCGTGCAGTTTCATCTGTGTACAGGGGTGCCACACGGCGGCCAGGCTGCGCTGGCGCCAGGACCCGTTGGGGGAAATGCGGTCCATGCAGGGTTCTTTCATCACAGGCCGCCCGGTTCAGGGGCTGCCATCGGCGTGGAAGTCGGGACTCAGTTGCACCGTCTCGCCAATGATCAGCAAGCCGGGTTGGGGGCCGTAGGCTGGGGCCTGCTCGACCAGGCGGCGCAGGCTGCACGCGACCACGGTCTGCGTCGGCCGGGTGCCGTCGCGCACGATGGCCGCCGGGGTGTCGGGGGACAGGCCATGGGCGATCAGCTGCCCGGCGATGTGGGCCAGGCGCAGGATGCCCATGTAGAACACCCGCGTCTGTCCGGGACGCGCCAGGGCCCGCCAGTCGTGTGTGGCCTCGTCGTCGGCCAGGTGGCCGGGCAGGAACACGCAGCTGGCCGCGAGGTCGCGGTGGGTGAGCGGGATGCCCGCCGCGGCCGAGCAGCCGCTGGCGGCCGTGACGCCGGGCACGACCTCGAAGGCGATGCCTTCGGCCTGCAGCGCCTGCACCTCTTCTCCGCCGCGCCCGAACACGTACGGGTCGCCGCCCTTCAGGCGCACCACCCGCCGGCCGGCCCGGGCGAGCTGCATCAGCAGGGCGTGGATGCCTTCCTGCGGCACGGCGTGGTGGCCCAGGGCCTTCCCCACGTACACGCGCTGCGCGCCCGCCGGGATCAGCGCCAGCACCTCGGGCGCGATCAGCCTGTCGTGCACCACAACCTCGGCACGTTGCAGGCGGTCCAGCGCGCGCAGAGTCATGAGGTCAGCCGGGCCCGGACCGGCGCCAACGATGGAGACAAAGCCCCGGGGGCCCGCTTCATTCGGCATCGGCGCCTCCGGGGCCCTGGTGGAACACCAGGTCCTGCACCACCTGGCCGCCAACCAGATGCTGATCGATGATGCGGTCCATGTTGGCGTCGGTCACGTTGTAGTACCAGGTGCCGTCGGGCTGCACGCACATCACCGGCCCTCCCTTGCAGGCGGCAAAGCAGCTCACGCGGCTGCGCTTCACACGCAGCTCGCCCTCGTGCAGGCCAGCGGCCTTGAACTTCTCGCCCAGGCTGTCGAACAGCGCCTGTGACGCGCCGTCCTGTGTGCAGCGTGGCCCGGTGCAGACCAACAGGTGACGCTTGTATGCGGCTATCCTGGGTTTCACCACCGGTTCGGCCGCCGTGTCCGCTGCACGCGCATCATCCAGGGCGCTCATGCTTCGGTATCCTCGGCCGCGTCGGCCTCTGCTACGGCCAGTGGTTCGGCCAGCGTGGCCGCGATGTACGGCGCAGGCAGCCGGTGGCGAGTCGCGAGTTGCTCGACGCTTTCGCCCGCCGCATGGTCCGCGATCAGGTTCTCCAGCCAGCCGTTCAGCCCGGTGCTCAACGAGCGTCCGGCTTTTTCGCCGTCGCGCGTGGCGCCCCCTTCGCTCATGTCGTACTTGTTGGCGTAGCCGCGCGGGGTCACCATCAGCCCGTTCTGTACCACGGTGTTGCTGTTGCCGATCAGAACGGTGCTGAGCATGCCAATGTCCTGCTCGCTCATGCGGTCCAGTGTGGTGAACTCGATGTGCTGGCGCCGCCGATAGGCGCTCTTGACGATGGCCACCGGCGTGTCGGGCCGGCGGTGGCGCAGAAACAGGCGCTGCGCTTCGACGATCTGGCGCGTGCGGCGGCCGCTCTTGGGGTTGTAGAGCGCCACGACAAAATCGGCGTAGGCCACGGCGTCCAGGCGGCGTGCGATAGTGGGCCAGGGCGTGAGCAGGTCGCTGAGCGAGATCGCGCAGAAGTCGTGCGTCAGCGGCGCCCCGACCAGGGCCGCGCAGGCGTTGAGCGCCGAAGCGCCCGGCACGATTTCCACCTCCACGCCGTCGTCGGGCGTCCAGCCGGCCTGGAACAGCACCTCGTAGGTGGGGCCTGCCATGCCGTAGACGCCGGCATCGCCCGAACTGATCAGCGCCACCTTCTGGCCCGAACGGGCCGCCTCCAGCGCGCTGACGGCACGGTCGAGTTCCTCGGTCATGCCCTTGCGCACCACCTCCTTGCCTTCCAGCAGGTCGGCCACCAGCTTGATGTAGGTGACGTAGCCCACCACCACATCGGCTTCGGCAATGGCGGCGCGGGCGCGGGCGGTCATGTGGTCCACGTGGCCCGGGCCGATGCCCACCAGCATGATCTTGCCCACAGGGCGGGCGGTGGTGGCTACGGTTTCAGTGTTCATCGGCAGAGGCTCCAGACAAGGGAATGAAGGGCCCGTCCGCGGGCACGGTGGGCGCAGAAATGCGGGCCACCGACACGGTGGCGTTTTTGCCGTCGCTGCCCCGGCATTTGTGTTTTTCCACCAGCAGGCCGGTGGCGTCGCACGCGCCCGCGGCCAGCAAGGCCGCGGCCTCGCTGACCGAGGGGGTGCCGGTGAAGCGGCGCACGGTTTCAGACGGGTTGGGCACCGGTACCGAAGCCAGCTGCGTGGGCGCATAGAACGCGACGGTCCAGCCCCGCTCAGCGGCCAGCGCAAGGAGCGCAGGCTCGTCGGCCTTGAGGCTGATGCTGGCCACGACCGCCACCTGGTGCCAGTCGGCCCGGACCTGCGCAAGCGCCTGCTCCACGGCCAGGCGCAGCGTGGCCAGCGGGGTACCCCGGTCGCAGCCAATGCCCAGCGCCACGTTCACGCGGCGGTCCCGGTGGTGGTAGTGGTGCCAGCCGACGCGGGCGGCCGGTAGACCACCAGGCGTTCGTGCAGGGTCTGCCACAGCGCCTCGCTCACCGGGTGGTGCGTGATCCAGAGCACCGCCCGGTAGCGGTCCAGGTGCACGTCTTCCAGGCGCGCATAGCGGTGGATGCTGGCCGGCAGTGGCGTGGGTCGGGTCCACCAATGCGGGCTGCCCGCGTCCTGCACGACGGCCACCGGTTCTTCGTTGACCACGGCGGCCGAGACCCGGGTGATGTTGAGTTTGGGCGCTTCCACCACCCAGCCCAGTTCGCGGCCCAGGATGTCCACCGGGATCGTCTTGCCGACGTCCGAGGCGGTGGTGAGCACGGGCGTGGCGCCCAGGAGCGCGGCCACGGTGTCGGCCATGGCGTTGGCGCCGCCGACGTGGCCCGAGAGCACGGGAATGACGAACTGCCCGGCGTCGTCGACCACCAGCACACCAGGGTCTTCGTCCTTGCTATTCAGGTGCGGCGCGATCAGCCGCACCACCGCGCCCAGCGAGACGAAGAAGACGATCTGGTCGAAGTCCTCGAACAGGGGGCCGATGCGGTCCTTGAAAGCACCGTCGTAGGCCAGCAGCGGGTTGGGCAGGCCCTGCATGGTTTCGGCGAACTTGGCGGCGACGCAGATCGAGGCCTGCGGCAGCTGCCGCGCCAGCGCCGCCACCTGCGCGGCCCCGTGTTTCGTGATGGCCACCAGGCAGACCCGGGGCAGAGAAGGTGTCGTGGTCATGCGGTGGCTTCCAGGGATGAGGGGCTGTCCTTCTTCAGGCAGCCCTTGATGCGCTCGCCGCGCACGCGGTGGGGGTTCTTCACGATCAGCAGCGACAGGTAGCTGACCTTGCTGCCGCGCAGCGTCAGCAGGTCCGCGCCCGAGAGGCGGCGCTCGTCCAGCGCGCCGACGCGCTCGACGAAGTGCGCGCCGGCCAGCAGCCCGCGCGCCTCCAGCCAGTCCAGCAGGTCTTCGATCAGCGGCTTGATCTTCATCAGCACCAGGGTGTCGAAGTCGGGCAGCAGCCGGTCCACTGCGCGCACGCCGTAGGCGGCAGGCACGATGGCCACGGTGTCGTCCTGTTCCGCGAAGGGTTCACCGACGTCGGCGCAGGCGGCGGTGAAGGAATTGACGCCCGCGACCACCCCCACCGGCACCCGTTCATCGAGCCCGCGCACGGTGCGCGCCAGGTGGCCGAAGGTGGCGTAGGTGCTGGCGTCGCCTTCGACCAGGAACAGCACGTCGCGCCCGGCCTGCAGCCAGGGCAGCACGGTGTGTGCGGCCTTCAGCCAGGCGCGGGCCAGCTTCTCGCCGTCGTGCGTCATCGGGAACAGCAGCGGCGTGTGGGTCTCCGGCAGCGGCAGTCCGGCGCGCTGCACGATGTCCAGCGCGTAGCTGGGCGTCTTGCCGCTGCGCACCGGGTAGACCCAGATCGCGTCGCGCCGCTGCAGCGCGGCCCAGGCGGCGCGCGTGATCAGGCCGGGGTCGCCAGGGCCGAGCGAGATGCCGTGCAGCGTGCCGACGGGGGGCATGGTGTCAGTCATGGCGGTGCTCCGTGTCGGGCTGGCCGCTGCCCATGCCGGCGCAGACCAGCCAGACCGGGTTCTCGGCCGCCATGCGGTGCATGTGCAGGATGGGCCGGCTGCGGGCGGCCTGCAGCTGCAGCACGTCCCATTGCGCGTTCAGGCTCTGCAGCGCCTGCGTGGCGGTGGCCAGGTTCTCCAGGGTGACAAAGTTCATCACCAGCCGGCCGCCGGGGCGCAGGCGGCGCAGGCACAGCCCGATCAGCCCGGCCAGCTCGCCGCCGGAGCCGCCGATGAACACCGCGTCCGGGTCGGGCCAGGCGTCCAGGCCCTCGGGCGCCTTGCCGTGCTGCAGCGTGTAGTTGCTGACGCCGAAGGCCGCGTGGTTGCGTCCGGCGATGGCCTGGTCGGCCTCGTTCTTCTCTATGGCAAAGACGTGGCCGCGCGGGCACAGGCGCGCCGCTTCCAGGCCGACCGAGCCGGAGCCGGCACCGATGTCCCAGACCACGCTGCTTTCGCGCAGCTGCAGGCGCGCCAGGCTGACGGCCCGCACCTCCTGCTTGGTGATCAGCCCCTTCTCGGGCTGGCGCTGCTCGAAGGCGCTGTCGGCCAGACCGAAGCGCACCGGCTGCGCCGCCGCGCGGCTGCGCCACAGCAGCACCACGTTGAGCTCGGCAAAGCGCATCCCGGCGGCTTGTGCCGGGCTCAGTTGCGGGTGGATGCGTTCGTCGGCCTGCAGCAGGTTTTCCGCCACTGCCAGCTGGAAGTCCTCGCCCAGGCCTTCGGCCAGCAGCAGGCGGGCGATGCGGTCCGGGCTGTTGGCCGGGCTGGTCAGCACCAGCAACCGCTGTTCGGAGCGCAGCGCCTGGGCCAGCGCATACAGGCCGTGGTCCGGCCAGCTGCCACGCACCCACTCGCCCGCGTCCTGGCTGTGCACGGAGACGATGCGCGCGTCCTGCCAGGCCAGGCCGATGCGGGCGCAGGCCAACTGCACCGTGGAGAGGTTGGGCAGGATGTCGAGCGCGTCCAGGCACAGGTGCTGCGCCAGGTAGGGCGCGATGCCGTGGCACAGCGGGTCGCCAGTGGCGAGCACCACGCTGCTCTGGTGGGCGTCGCGCGCGCTGCGCACCCACCCGGGCACGGCCTTCAGCTGGCCGGTCAGGTCGCGCGTCACCGCGCCGGCCTTGAGCTCGTGCCGGAACAGGGCCAGCGTGCGCGCGCCGCCAATGACCAGGTCCGCGGTGCGCAGGTGGGCCAGTGCGGTGGCGCCCAGGCTGGCGGCACCGTCGTCGAGCACGCCGATCACGCGGCAGGGGTTGGGGTCTTTCACTCGGGTGTCCATGGCGTCTTCGGTGTCGCTCATTCGGTGTCGAAATCGGTGTGTTGCGTGTGGCCGATGCCGGTGCGGCCGGCGGTGGCGGGCAGCGGCCGTGGCTCGGCCGGGGCGGAGCGGACGTCGGCCACCGACTGGCCGGCGAAGTCGCACACCAGCACGCGCAGCTGGAACGCCCGGCCGTAGCGTTCGGGCGCGGTCAGGGTGTCGATGGCGGCCTGCGCCAGGGCCTGGTGGAAGGGCTCGCCCAGGCCGCGCTCGACCATCAGCTCGGCGCCAAAGCGCGCGGTCTCGGCGGTGGCAATGGCGCTGCAGTCCTCGGCGCTGGCGCCGATCTGGCGCGCGATCGCGGCCACCAGGTCGGTGTCCACCACGTTGCGGTTGGCGTGCGTGATGGTCTCGCCCTGCGCGATCTTGGTCAGCTTGCCGACCATCACCCCCAGCACCACTTCCTTTAGTCCCTGGGCCACCACCTCGTCCAGCGCATAGCGCAGGAAGTCGCCCATCTGCACGAAGCAGGCGGCCGGCAGTTCCGGGCGCTCGGCGCGCAGCGCGCCCATGGCAAAACTTTCGGTGCGCCCGCCGGTGGTCAGCGCGACCACGCCGTGGCCCAGCGTGGCCGCCACCTGAATACCCTGCACCACGCTGGCACGCCAGGCCGCGGTGGAATAGGGTTTTACGATGCCGGTGGTGCCCAGGATGCTGATGCCACCCAGGATGCCCAGCCGCGCGTTGGTGGTCTTCCTGGCCATCTCCTGGCCACCGGGCACGCTCACGGTCACTTCCAGCCCGTGCTGCGCCAGCAACTGCGGCGCGACCTCGCGCAAGTTGTCGGCGATGTTCTGGCGCGGCACCGGGTTGATCGCCGGCCCGCCCACCGCCAGCCCCAGGCCGGGCATGGTGACCGTGCCCACGCCCTCGCCGGCCACGAAGCTCACCTCGCCCCCCCGCCCGGGCAGCAGGCGCAGGTCCACCGTGAGGTGGGCACCGTCGGTGCAGTCCGGGTCGTCGCCCGCGAACTTCACCACCATGGCGTGCGCGCTCTCCTGGTCACAGCGGCCGTCGTGCACGGCAAAGTGCACCCGGTCACCGTTGGGCAGCAGGCTCTCGACGGCCTCGGGCACCTGCCCTGTCAGCAGTCCCTCCACGGCCGCGCGCGCGGCCGCGGCGGTGCACGCGCCGGTGGTGAAACCGGTGCGGGTGCCGCGCGGGGAGGTGCTGTCTGTCATGTTTGTGGACCCAGGGTTTTGGTGTAGGTGCGGAACACTTGGTCGTGCACCCAACCCTGCGAGACATACAGCGCCTGCGCGCGCAGGTTGTCGTGGGCGGTGGTGAGGTCCAGGCGTGCGATGCCTTGTGCACGCGCAGCGGCCTCGGCCGCCTGCATCAGCGCACGACCAGCACCACTGCGCCGCGCTTCGGCGCTCACGTAGAGGTCGTAAAGCACCCATATCGGCGCCGCCAGCACGGAGCAGAAGCTGGGATAACACTGGCAAAGGCCCACAGCCTGATCGCCCTGCCAGGCCAGCCACAACACCGACTGCTGCTGTGCCAGGCGCTCGGCCAGGAAGGTCCGTGACCGGGTCAAGTCGGCAGGCCGCTCGTAAAACTGCCGGTAGGCGTCAAACAGGGGCGCCAGGGCATCCAGGTCGGCGGCCTCGGCCCGCGTCACACGGCACACGGATCGACTCATGAGTGCTGCTCCTTGGCAGCGAGGGCTACATGGGTGCTTTGGGTAGGGTGGGTGAATGACTCATCCCCATAGCACTTCAGGACCTTGGCCAGTACCACGTGATAGCCGCCCAACCACTTGGAATACGCGGCCTTGGCCTCCAGGTGCTTGGGGTGGCACGTCAGTTCTTGCAGACCCAGCTCGTCGGCCCAGTAGTACACATTGCAGACGCGCCCAGTGGATGGGTCTTCCCAGGCCTCTTCGCCGAGGTAGCCAGAGGTTTCACGCGCGGCAGTGGCGATCAAGGCGTCCAAGGAGTGGAACTCGGCGTCGAATTGTTTTTTGTCGAAGATGAATGTGGCGCTGTACATGGGGACCCTTTGGCAAGTGAAAGGCGCGCAGTGTCAGGCCAAAACGGATCCGCCGGCCTGGCGTTGTTGCGCTTCGGCCAGTGACAGCAGCGCGTGCAGCGCCGCCACCACCAGGGTGGAGCCGCCCTTGCGGCCACGGATCACGATCCAGGGCACGCCGGCCACACCGGCCATCAGGTCCTTGGACTCGGCGGCGGAGACGAAGCCCACCGGCATGCCCACCACCAGCGCCGGGCACACGCCCTGCTCGCGGATCAGGCGCACCAGCTCGATCAGCGCCGTAGGCGCGTTGCCGATGCCGACGATGGCGCCGTCCAGCAGCCCCAGCCGGTGCGCCTTGCGCATGGCCTGAACAGCGCGCGTGCTGTCCTCGGCCTGGGCCTGGGCGATCACGTCGGGGTCGCTGATGAACTGGTGCGTGGCCATGCCGAAGTGCTTCAGGCGCGGATGCGACAGACCGGAACAGATCATCTCCACGTCGGCCACCACGGGCGCGCCACCGCGCAGCATGGCGCCGATGCCGGCCGCCACCGCGTCGGGGTGGAAGTCGGTCAGGCCGTTGAACTCGAAGTCGGCGTTGGCGTGGATCATGCGGCGCACGATCGGCCACTGCTCGGCCGTGTAGCTGTGCGGGCCGGCCTCGGCGTCGATGACGGCGAAGCTGTCGTGCTCGATGGCCTGGCCGGCCCGGGTGAGCTGTTCGGTGATGGTGTTGACCGTGCTCATGCAGTCAACGCCTCGGGTGCGTGGGCGTGGGCGTTGCCGTGCACTTGCACGGTGGCGTGCGTGTGCTCGTGGGAGTGGCCGTGCCCCAGGTCGTGCGCGATCTCGCGGTAGCTGCAGCCGTCGCAGGGCAGCCTGCTGTCGGGCACACCGGCCAGCAGGTCGTGCACACGCTGCTCGACCAGTTCGAAGATTTCCTTCTCGAAACCGAAGTGCGTGCCGCAGGCGAAACGGATCTGCGGGTACTGCAGGCGCAGGTGTTCGACCTGGCGGTGGATACGCTGCATCAGCGTGCCGGTGTAGAGGTAGTACGGCAGCACCACCACCTGCCGCATGCCGATCAGCACCTGGCGCTGCACCACGCGCTCCAGCCGCGGCCAGGTGATGCCGGTGAACGCCAGCTCCACCAGCTCGTGGTCGCCCTCTTCCTGCAGCCAGCGCGCCATCTTGGCCATGTCGCCGTTGGCGCCGCGGTCGGACGAACCGCGCCCCAGCAGCACCACGCCGGTGGTGGTTGGGTCGGGCATGTCCAGTTCGGCCATGGCCTTGCGCAGGCGGCGCTTGAGGATGGCCAAGATGGGGTCGCAGGCCGTCAGGTGCGGGCCGTAGTGGAACGCCACACCTGGCAGGTGCTCGCGCGCGTGTTCGATCGCTTCCGGAATCTCCATCTTCACGTGGCCGGCCGCGTTCAGGATCAGCGGCAGCACCAGCACGCGCCGGCTGTTTCTGGCGGCGGCCAGCAGGCCGTCGTGCAGCGAGGGCGGCGCGAATTCGATGAAGCAGACCTCGATGCGCCAGGCCGGCTGGCGCACCTGCCACTGCGCGACGAAGTCGCGGATTTCCTGGTTGCCGGATTCCTCGCGCGAGCCGTGGCCCACGAGCAGGATGGTGGTGTCGTTCATGTCGAGGCTTTCCTGAAACGGTGGGTGAAACTGGGGTCGTAGAGGCGGGACCGGGTGAGTTCCGGCCACTGGCGCGCGCCCAGCGTCGGGCTGGCGATCACCATCGCCTGGCTGACGATGCCGGCCTCGCGGCAGAGCTGTTTGATGGTGGCCAGCGTGCCGCGCACGATGCGCTCCTCGCCGGGCCAGCTGGCCTTGTGCACCACCAGCACCGGCGCGTCCTCGGCCCAGCCGGCGGCGCGCAGCCCGGCCTCCACCTTGTGCAGCAAGGTGATGGACAGGAAGATGCACAGCGTCGTGCGGTGCGCCGCCAGGGCCGCCAGGTCTTCGCCCTCGGGCATGGGCGTGCGACCCTCGACCCGGGTGAAGATGGTGGTCTGCGTCACCTCGGGCAGCGTGAAGCTCTCGACCGCCGCCGCCGCCGAGGCCATGGCGGACGACACCCCCGGCACCACCGCCACCGGCACGCCCGCGGCGTCCAGCGGCTGCACCAGCTCGATCAGGGCGCCGTAGAGCGCCGGGTCGCCGGTCTGCAGCCGCACCACGGTGTCGCAGCGCGCTGCCTGTGCGATCAGCCAGGCCGACATCTGCTCCAGCGTCATGTCCTTGCTGTCGGCGATCACGCAACCCGGCGGCGCCCAACGGGTCGCCGCCTCGTTCACCAGCGAGCCGGCGAACAGGATGGCGCCCGCCCGCGCCACCAGGTCGCGCCCCTTGACCGTGATCAGCTCCGGGTCGCCAGGACCCGCGCCGACGAACCAGACAATTCCGGCTCCCATGGTGCGCCCGCGATCAGGCGGCGTGGTGCAGACGGTGCTCCACCGCCACGCTGCCTGCGAGGCGGCGCAACGCCTTCGCCGCCGCCAGCACAGCCAGATCGATCAGCGGTTCGGCCAGCACCACGCTCATGTAGGCAGCACCGAAGCGGCCAATGCTCACCAGGTTGTCGACACCGACCCCACGCCCATAGAGCGCCCAGAACCCCACCCACAGCACGATGCCGCCTTGGTAGGCCACCGACAGCTTCAAGGCCTGGCGGTAGCCGATGTCCACATAGGCCAGGTTGTCAGGAACGACCCACCTGGCCAGCGCAGCGGTGGCAAACAGCGGCACCAGCAGCGTGGTGACGTTCATGCCGTACTGCGGCAGATCGAACGGAGCGAAGAACAGCCCTTGGATCAGCAGACCACCGGCCAAGCCGATCGCCGCAGGTGCCACACCGAACACGAGCATCAACGTGGTCCCCAGGATCAGGTGCACCTCGGACACGCCCACCGGATGGTGCGGCAACACCTCGAAGAAGCAGAACACCAGCGCCATCGCGAGCACGGATCGCACCAGCCAGGCCGCAGTGCCTTCCTTGCCGATCAGATGCCGCGACAGCTGTGCCGTGTAGCCCATACAAGCGGCTGCAGTGGCGTAGCTCAGGATGAGCTTGGCGCCGTCCACCAGACCTGGTTCGATGTGCATGAGGTGACTCCTTGGGTTGAATGCGTTGGACACAACGCGGTTTGAAAAGCGGCAAGGCCCAAGGGGAGGCGACAGCAGGTTTCAGCGGCGAACGGGAAGCCCTGGACGAGCGAACGCACAAGCGTCGGCTCAGACTCGCAATGGCAATGCACAGGGACAAAAAGGGAACACCGGCGAAAACCCCTCACCGCCTTCCCCGACGGTGTTTGGGTAATGTGGCCGCGCTTGACGCGCAGCCTCCTTGTTGGCCGGTATCCGGGCTGACAGAGCGTTTCTCAAAGCCTTCCCAGCGTGAGCCAGTGGCGAAATTTTGAGAAATGGGGGGCGATGGCATTGCCTCGACCCACCCGTCTGCTTACCGTTGCGGGGGCAGCGCAGGTTAGGTTCGCCCGTGTGGGACTCCCCCTCCTGCTTCCCGTTGAACTGCAGCATCGGAACGATGTTGCGAGCACCAACGCAATGATTCTATACCTGCGACTTCTGCCAACTCGCATGCGCCGCACCTGGCTTCGCAAGTACGAGGGCATGCAAGACCCTTACGAGGCAACAAGAGTTGGGCTGCTTCCATGCGGCTTTTTCCGGCTTTGCCCCCCGGGAGCTGTCGCATGCTGTCAGTCCAACCAAACCCGATGGCGGCTTTGTTCCCAAAGCAGACCTTTGTCGCACGATTTATGTATCAAGGACATTCAAATGGACCACGCTACGCTGCGCACATCGATAGGGCTGATGTATCGACAGTAGGGGCTGAACAGACCAAAAGCGCATACGACGCTCCTCGCGCTACGAACGCATATGCAACGTTTTTGAAGGTGAGTGAGCTGAGTAGACAAGGCAACGAACTCTCGCAACTCACCAATCGGCGGCTGTTTCAAGGAGTAAAGGACTCTTTAAACATCTTTCGCTTGAATTGAAAGCTCACCACATGATGACTGAACACCCCCAAACCCCAGACGGAGTTCAGCTCTCTGCAACTGATGCTTTGCATGTTGTCCCGCGTCTTGTACTCACAGTGGACGACGAACCGTCGATCCTCAATGCGCTTCGGCGTCTGCTGCGCCTCCACGGGATCACCACACTCCAGGCCTCGTCCGGCAAGGAGGCCCTGGAACTCCTGAAGACACATGAGGTCGATCTGGTGATCTCGGACATGCGCATGCCCGAGATGGACGGCGCCAGACTTCTGGAGCAGATCAAGGAGCACGACCCGAGCATCATCCGCATGCTGTTGACCGGCTACGCGGACATGCAGTCCACCATCGCCGCGATCAACCAGGGAGCCATCCACCGGTATCTGGCCAAGCCCTGGGACGATCAGGAGCTGGTGTTGTCGGTCAAAGACGCGCTGGCCCGGCGCGAACTGGAGCGCGAAAACGCCCGACTAACCCAACTGACGAAAGAGCAAAACCAGCAGCTGAAAGACGCCAACGCGCAGCTGGAAAGCCGAGTCGCCGCGCGGACCGCCGAACTCTCCCAGATCAACGACATGCTGGAGGCCTCCTACCAGGAACTCGACGACACGCTCCTGGCGGCCTTTCGCGTCCTTTCCAGCCTGATCGATCTGCGACACCGCGAGTCCGGCCATTCGCGCCGGGTAGCTGAGCTGAGCAGGGCTGTCGCCAAGCACATGGGGCTCTCCGAGCGGGATGTGCGCGACGTCTACCTCGCCGCGTTGGTGCACGACATCGGCAAGATCGGCTACCCGGACGCCATGCTCACGAAACCCGTGTCCGCGTTCACACCGGACGAGGTGCAGCGACACCAAAGGCACACACTGGATGGCGAGACCGCGCTGATGTCGCTGCAGCATCTTGGTTCGGTCTCGCGCATCGTCCGCCAGCACCACGAACGCGTGGACGGCAAGGGCTTTCCGGATGGCCTGTCGGGCTCAAGCATCTGCATTGGTGCAAGGATCGTGGCCGCCGCCACCGACTTGGACCAGCTTTTGCATGGGTCCTTGGGAGACCAGCATCACAGCGCGGAAAGCGCGAGCCATCTCCTCAAAGGGGGCGCAGACACACGCTATGACCGCCAAGTCCTTGATTCACTGATCAAGGTTTGGACTGAAATGGAGTCGGCTGCCAAGGAAGACGTCCAGATTGACGTGCGCGACTTGCGGGTCGGAATGGTCCTGGCGCGAGACCTGGTGTCAAGCACCAACGCAGTTCTCCTGGCGACAGGCTATGTGTTCGACGAAAAGATCGTGCGGCAGGTGACCGGATATGCCGCTCGCCAGGGCGTTCAGATGTTCTTGTGGATCAGAAGTGATTCCATTGACGCCTGAGCAAGGCGTCCACATCACGGAGTAAAGACTTGGACCCATATGCCCTGGATGATGCAACTGCTGTGTCGACTGCTACGGAGATGGTCGAAGCCATTGCGGTCCCTGCCGCGCTGGTGCGTGGACGGCACATTTGGATCGCCAACGACGCGCTGAGCCGTTTGACTGGCTATTCACTCGCTACGCTGACAGGAATGGCATTTGACGCCTGCCTGGATCGAGATGGATTCGCCGGCTGGGTGGACGCGCTGAACCTGTGTGCAGATGGAAGTCAGCTGCCGCCCGCATTGGAGACCAACATCACGACCTCATTTGGAGGCCATCGTCCTGTCGAGCTGCACCTGAAACCTCTAACCCTCGCGCAGCGGCGCTGCGTTCTGGTCACCTGCATCGACCAAAGCGATGTCTCGCATGTTCAGAGCAGCCTACTGAGCATGACCGAAATGCTTCAGCAGATCATTGATGGCGCTTCGGTGGCTTCCTTCGTGATCGATCAGAACCATCGGGTCACCCATTGGAATGTCGCGTGCGAACGCATGACCAAAGTCCATCGATCCAAGGTCCTGGGTACGACTGATGGCTGGCGTGCGTTCTATCCCAGCGAGCGCCCACTCCTGGCCGATCTGGTGGTTGATCAGTCGGCAGCGGAGGCATTTTCGTCACTGTATGGAGACCGCGTGCACCGATCCGCGGTCGTTGATGGAGGTGTCGAGGTCGAGGCGTTCTTTCCGCAGTTTGGCCAACAGGGCATGTGGTTGTTCTTCACGGCAGCACCATTGCGCAACGCACAGGGCGAGATCACGGGAGCCATCGAAACCCTCCAAGACGTGACCGCCAGACACCACTCGGAAAACGAACTGCGTCGCCACCGCGAGGAGCTCGAAGAAAGGGTGCGCCAACGCTCGGCCGAACTGGCAGCCTCCGCGAGGGAACTGGAGCTGTTTGTGGCCAACTCGCCCATCGCCGTGGCCTGCACGGTGGATGGTGTGGTCCGCAAGGCCAACCCGGCCATGGGTGCCATGTTTGGATATCCGAGTGCCGAGATGGTGGGTATGCCGGGCAAGGCCTTCTACCGAACAGAAGATGAATACAGGCTATTCGGCACGATTGCGGGCCCTCTGCTTTCGCAAGGCCTACCGGTTCACACAGAGATGTGGATGCAGCACCAGAGCGGAAAGGCGATATGGGCACAGGTCGACGCCCATGTGATCGACCCGGCCACACCCGCACGAGGCACCTGGTGGATGATGCAGGACCGCTCGGAGATCCTTCACGCACAGGGTCAGCTTCAGCACCGGATCGAAGAACTCAACGAGACCAACCACAAGCTCGAAGAGGCGCAAAACCAGTTGCTGCAGCAGGACAAGATGGCCTCCATCGGTCAGCTGGCCGCAGGAGTTGCGCATGAAATCAACAACCCGATCGGGTTTGTCAACTCCAACGTCAACACCCTCAAGAAGTACACACAGGACCTTCTAGCGGCTCAGGCTGCTCTGAGCGCTGCCACGTTACGGTCTGCGCAACCCGAACTGGTACAGGAGTGCGCCAGGATTGAGTGTGCGTTTGAACTCGACTTCCTGCGCGACGATCTGCCGACCTTGCTGGAGGAATGTTCCGATGGCCTGGACCGGGTTCGACGCATCGTCCAGGACCTCAAAGATTTCTCCCGAGTCGATCATGCCGAGTGGCTGGACGCCGACCTCAACCGAGGGCTGGAGTCGACGCTGAACGTGGTGCGCAACGAACTCAAGTACAAGGCCGATGTGGTCAGGCGGCTGGGGGACATCCCTTTGGTGTTCTGCCTGGCCGCCCAGCTCAATCAGGTCTTCATGAACCTGATCGTCAACGCTGCGCACGCCATCACTGACAAAGGCACGATCACCATCGCCACGGGTATGGAGGGGGACTGGGTCTGGGTGCAAATTGAAGACGATGGCTGCGGCATGCCATCCGACATCAAGCGCCGCATCTTTGAACCGTTCTTCACCACCAAGGCGGTCGGCAAAGGCACGGGTTTGGGCCTCTCCCTCTCGTTCTCCATCGTGCAGAAGCACCGCGGAACGATTGAGGTTCAATCGGAGCCCGGCGTCGGGACCGCTTTCCGGGTCTGGTTGCCCATCGCAGGGCCCAAGGCTGGCGAGGACACTGCAGCTCCTCCTGCGTGGGTTTGGACCAGGTCCAGCCCAACTGGCTAGCCTGTAGAGCGCTCAGGCCACGGTAGCCGGCTGCGCTTCCTGGGTCGCCGCCAATAGCATGTCGTCCCCGATCAGGATGTCCGGATCAAGCCCCAGGTGGACGCCAACGGCGTCGGGGTACGTATTGACCAACGCATCGCCACCCAGGGAAAGCTCCTGCGCACGCGAACGCCAGGATGCGATGTGCAGCACTCCGGCGATGGGCTCGTGAACGCCGCCTCCGAAGGGAGAGGTTTGGAACTCGATTGCCCCAATCATTTCACTGGGAAACTTCCATTCCGCGGCCAGCGCAGCACCGACCTGGGCAAAGCTGTACCCAAAGCGCTCCTGTTCAGCAGCGCTGCGGCGTAGGTCGAGCATCGGAACACTCAGGTCCAGTTCTGTCATCGCCTCGGGCATGCCTACGTGCATCACCAACTCTCCGATTCCATGGACCATTCCTGCGGTAAACGCCGTGTCCTCATCGAGGTGTGTTGGCGCCGCGATCTGATGGGAAAACTTTGCCGTGCTTAGGCTGTAGCGCCAGAACTGGCCCAGATTCACGCCGCAGACGCATTGAAAGCCCTGCTCCAGCGCTGCGGCAACCACCAAGGCCCGGACCTTGGTCACGCCAAGAACGTTGATCGCCTCGCTCACCGTACCGACCGATCTCCGAAGTCCGAAGTAGGCCGAGTTCGCCGTCTTGAGCAGGCGCGCCACCAGAACGGGGTCCTCCTGGACGAGTTTGGCCACCAGAATGACGTCCACGTCCTCCCGCCCAAAAGTGCCCATCAACTGGCGGACTGTCTTGGGAGCCGACGGCAGGGCGTTCGGGCGTTTGAGTAGCGTTTCAAGTTGCATCGATGTTCCTCCGACCGTGACTCCCAAGATGTCGGCATCGAGCATTTGAACTTAAGGTGAACTATCCGTTGGCGACTGCTATCTTGCGTCGCGCGAACGCTTCCCGGGCGGTCACCGCGACCAATACCAAGGTGGTCAAGGCACCTGCTTCGATCAGCCTCATGCCAGGCATCAGCGGCGCCAGCAGGAGCAGCCCCGCCATACCGGCGGCATGGGAGAGCGGGAAGGATCCGTACACCACCCGTTTGAACAAGGCATTGCCCAACAGGTAGATCACTGGCCCGCCGATCAGCACGGCAATGTACTTGCCCTTGATGGGGTCCATCGGGTGGGCCACGATCAGATCATCCGCTACCGCACACACGATCACTCCTGCGATCAGAAGCACGTGCAGGTAATGAAAGTACGCACCGAGGCGACCCGGGTCTTGAGAGTGTTCGATGACATGGGCAGCGTCACCACTGGAAGTGTCAAAGTACATCCACCACATCGCCACACACCCGATGAAGGACACCAGAAAGGCCATCCACAGTGACAGGTCTGGATGGGCAGCGCGTGCAAACGAGGCTCCGATGGCCAGAACCGACTCGCCCAAAGCGATGATCACGAACAACTGGCAGCGCTCGGCGAGGTGCCCGCCGTCGATGGTCCAGTCCGAGGTGTGGGACCGACCCAGACCCGGTACCGGAAACCCGGCCATGGGCGACAGGTATTCGCACGCCGCTGCCAGCAGCCAGAAGCCCAAACGCCAGTTTCCTTCGCTCAGACCGCCTGCGATCCAACAAGCGGCAGATACCGACAGCCAGAACAGGATGCGCTGAAAGTTGGGGGCCAGCGGATGAGCACGCCCCAAATTCCAGAGCACAAACACCGTTCGTCCAACCTGTATGGCTGCGAAACTGAAGGCAAACAAGGCCCCCTGGTCACCGAAGGCGTCGGGAATAGCGGCTGACACCAGCAAGGCCACTCCCATGATCGCCATCAGCATCCAGCGGATTGCCAAGTGGTCCGGGTTGAACCAGTTCGTCACCCATGCGGTGTATTGCCAGCCCAGCCAGACAGCCAGCCACAGGGTGGCGGTCTGCACGGCTCCCAGCAGTGTGAGGTGCTCCAGCAGAAAGTGCGAAAGCTGGGTGATCGCGAAGACGTAGACCAAGTCAAAGAACAGCTCCAGGCTGACGACCTTCGCGGCTTGGTCTCGGCCACGCAAAAAGCTTGGCGTTGGCGCATTCACTGTTGTTGTTCCTTTGTGGTGTTCAGTCTGCCTCGTCCGATCTGGCTTCCTTGGCAGTGCAGCAGCGCTCCATGAGCCAGAGCTTTGTTCAACTGCGAGAGACCCACCAGATCAAGCCACCGGCCAGCACGGACGGAAAGGCGAACACCAGCAGCAGGATGGGCAATTCCTCCCTCACACCATAACCCGCATGCACCACGCCGACCCACATGTTGGCCAAGGCAACCAGGAACCAGAATGGAACGAAGAGCTTGGCGGCCTGCAGCACGCCCCCAGCGCTGGCTCCCCAGTGCCAACCGAACATCGCGAACACGAGCAGCAGTAGAACGCCTGACAGCAACACAACGACCAAATGCATGAGGGATACCTCCATCCAAGAAATTGAGCGACCCAGCGTGAACCGATGTCAGTCTATTTAGTTACCAGGACCAGATAAAGGCAGAATCTGCCGACACACCATCCAGAAAATCTAAACAATGTGACGACATGGATCGGATCGATCATCTGAACATCTTTGTCCGAATCGCTGAATGCGGCAGCTTTGCGCAAGCGGCGGACCAACTGGGATTGCCTCGGGCGACAGTCTCCCTGGCCATGCAGCAGATCGAGCGCCGATTGGGTGCGCGCCTTCTCCACAGAACCACTCGCAGCGTGTCACTGACCTTGGATGGGGAAGCGCTTCTGGAGCGTGCAGCAGCGCTGGTGGCGGACATGGATGACCTGGAACGTCAGTTCCGCCCGCCCGCCGACCTGGTCACCGGTCGTTTGAGAGTGGACGTACCTGGCCGCATTGCACGCAAGCTGATCGCTCCGCAGTTGCGATCTTTCCTGGAACGCCATCCGAAGATAGACATCGAACTGGGTTCATCGGATCGTGCGGTTGACCTGGTGCAGGAAGGTGTGGACTGCGCGCTGCGTGTCGGTCCACTGATCGCCAGCAGCCTGGTGGCCCGACCCATCGGCGTGCTGAAACTGATTAATTGCGCGAGTCCCTCGTATCTGAAGGAGCACGGCGCGCCGCAGCGACCCCAGGACATGGCGCAGCACACTGTGATCGACTACGTGTCGCCGACCAACGGCCGTCGGGCGCCGTGGGAATGGGTGCAGGACGAAAAAGTCCATGCCATTCATCCTGCCAGTCGGGTCAGTGTCAACAACGCCGAGACCTACATCGCCTGTGCGCTTGCTGGACTTGGTCTGGTTCAGATTCCGGCATTTGACGTGCAGGAGCACCTGGTCAACGGTGAGTTGGTGGAAGTGATGGCCGAGGCTCGACCCGCACCGATGCCAGTCAATCTGGTCTATCCACACCGACGCTATCTTTCTCGTCGACTGCAGGTGTTCGCACAATGGATGGAGGAGATCCTTGCACCCCATCTGGGCTAGCCTTTGCGCCAGCGTTCGCGATCATTTGTGGGCGAGGGTGACAAATATGCATTGAATTGCTGCATGGAGGGCCCACTTCAAAAAGCAGCCCGGTATGTCAAGACGTCACATCGCCATCCGCTCCGCCCGCTTTGCGAGCGTTAGCGGTTGGTCTTCCCTAGGGTGACGAAAGGTAGCTAACAGCCTTGAAGCGATCTTCAAGTTTTCAGTTTCGGCATTGCCGCGGTGGGGCAGTCATCGGCAAGGGTTTGCAGGCCGTCTATTCAGCGCCAAGAGCACTCGGTCGCGAAATGAGGAAGCAGTCGTTCAAAGAGGCCGTGTAAAACGCCAATCTCATCCGCATGCAGGCTCAGGGTCACTATCAAGCTCAAGCGACTTTTCTGGCTGAATCTGAGACCCGGGTACCGGCGTTCATGAAATACCGTGTGCAAGAAGGGTGTTTCAATACTTGCTCATTCCGCTCAAGCGTCGTCTTCTTATGCCTACTGGTCGGTAGGCGGCCAAATCTTTGAGCGTCAGACCACAGGCTCCTGCTGCGTGGTGCAGTGGATCCCGCCACCGCCGGCTGCCACGCCGTCGATGTTGAGTTGCACCATCTCGCGATTCGGAAACAGGTCCTTGAGCGTGTCGCGAGCATTGGCGTCGGCTTTTGCGTCACCGAACTCGGGCGCAATCACCGCACCGTTGCACACATAGAAATTGATGTAGCCGGAGGCGAAGTCCTTGCCCGCGTAGCGTTCGCGCACCGTTTCGGGCCCCTCTATGACAACCACCTCCAGCTTGTTGCCGCGCGCGTCGGTCATCTCGCGCAGCAGTGCCAGGTGCCGCTTGGTGACGGCGTGGTCATATGAAGCTGAATCTGAGTCGTAGCCCGCCACCACCACCCCCGGCGCCGCGAAGCGCGCGTAGAAATCGGTGTGGCCGTCCGTGATGTCCTTACCTTTGATGCCCGGCAGCCAGAGGATCTTTTCCAACCCCAGCAGGCGCTTGAGTTCAGTTTCGCAATCGCCCTTCGACAGGCCCGGGTTGCGGTTGGCATTGAGCACGCAGCTCTCGGTGATGATAGCCGTGCCGTGGCCGTCCACCTCGATGCCGCCGCCCTCCAGCACCAGCGAGGTTTTCAGCCGAGGCGCGCCAGCCCGGCCTGCGACGAAGGCGGCCACCTTGGCATCGTGCCCGTGCTTCTGCTTCTTGCCCCAGCCGTTGAAGTTGAAGTCGACAGCGGCCTTCTGGCCTTGCTGATTGGTCACAAAAACAGGACCCGAGTCGCGCACCCAGAAGTCGTCCACCAGCTGTTCGACCAGCTCGACCCTGGATCCCCTGAGCAGCTCGTTCGCCCGGGCCATGTCTTTCGGGCGCACCAGCATCGACACGGGCTCGAAGCGGGCAATCGCCATGGCGATGTTGGCCAGGTCCTGCTGCACCACGGGCAACAGCTTCTTGCCCCAGATGTCCAGATGAGCGCCAAACGCCATCCACGTGCGTTGGTGTGGCTCGGCCTCGTCGGGCATGCGCCAGCCGGTGCCGGCCGTCGGCGCCGCTGAACCTGTCATTGGCTGCGTCATGGCGATGGAGAAGGCCGCGAGGGACTGGAGTGTCTGGCGTCGGTTCTGCATGGGTCGGTCACTTGCCTTTCTTGAAGGCCACGAAGGCCTGCTGCATGCTGGTGCGCGCCTGGGCGCTCAATGCGCCGGTGAAGATCAGCTTGCGGATGTCGTCTTCGCTCATGCTGATGCTCCTGTTCCGCAGGACTTCGGGCTTGAGCAGGGTGGTCGCGGCGGTGTTGCCGGTAGGGTAGTTGAAGTTGTTGGTCATCGCCGCGGCGTACTCCGGGCGCAGGTAGAAGTCCATGAAAGCCAGTGCGTTCTTGGGGTGCCTGGCTTCCTTGAGGATGCCCATGGCGTCAAAGAAGAAGATGCCGCCGGTCTTGGGGATCAGGGCTTCGATGACATCGCTGGAGCCGTTTTCCTTGATTCTGGCGGCGGCCATGTTGATCTCGCTGGACCAGCCGATGGCGACGCAGGCCTTGCCGCTCGCGAGGTCGTCGATCATGCCGTTGGAAAAGATGCGGATGTCTTTTCGCACCTTGGCCAGCATGTCGGTGGTGGCCTTCAGATCTGCCGCGTCGCCCGAACCGGGGTTCTTGCCGATGTGGTGCAGCGCCAGCGGGATCACGTCGGTGGACGAATCCTGAAACGCGATGCCGCAGGACTTGAGCTTGCTGGTGTAGGCGGGGTTGAAGACCAGGTCCCAGGCGTTTTCGGGCATGGGCATGCCACCCAGTGCTTTTTCTGCCTTGGTCCTGTTGATGCCCACCGTGGTGAAGCCCCAGGCCCAGGGGATCAGGTGCGCGTTGCCCGGATCGTCCTGCGCGAGCTTGGCCATGAGGTTCTTGTCGAGATTGCCGTAGTGGGTCAGCTTGCTCTTGTCCAGCGGCTGCATGATGCCGCCCTCGACCTGCTGCTTGGCGAACACGTTGCCGGTGACCGCGATGTCGTAGCCCGTGTTGCCGGCCGTGACTTTGGCGTGCATGGTCTCGTTGCTTTCGTAGGTGTCGTAGTTGACCTTGATTCCAGTCTCCTTCTCGAAGGCTGCAATGGTCTCCGGCGGGATGTAGTCCGGCCAGTTGTAGATGTTCAGCACCTTCTCGTCGTCCAGCGCCACGGGAGCCGGCGCTGGCGCCGCCGCAGGAGGCGCGGGGGCGGGCGCTGGTGCGGGTGCTGGCTCGGGCGAACAGGCACTCAACACAACGGCCAACGCCGTGACGCACAGAACAGGGATGGCTCGCATGAAGGCTCCTTGGGTTCGAAGGTAAGGCATCAGCACTCCACCGCGCCGTCGCTGGTCAGCAGGGTGCGGTACATCGTCGGTCGGCGGTCGCGGAAGAAACCCCAGCTCTGGCGGTCGGCGCGCATGGTGTCGAGGTCCAGCGTCTGGATCAGGATCGTCTCTTCCGTGCGGCCCGCTTCCTGCAGCTTGGCGCCGGTGTGGTCGGTGATGAAGCTGCTGCCGTAGAAGGTGGAGGTCAGCGGCGCCTGCTGCGGATTGCCGTTGCCCAGCCCGGTCTCGGTGCCGATCCGGTTCGCGGCGACGACGGGCACCATGTTGGCCGCGGCGTGGCCCTGCATGGTGCGCTGCCAGTGGCCGCTGGAGTCGTAGCTCGGGTCCCAGGGTTCGGACCCGATGATGGTCGGGAAGCACAGCACCTCCGCCCCCATCAGCGCCAGGCTGCGCGCCGTCTCCGGAAACCACTGGTCCCAGCAGATGCCGATGCCGATGCGCGCGACCTGGGTGTCCCAGACCTTGAAGCCGGTGTCGCCGGGAGAGAAATAGAACTTCTCGGTGTAGCCGGTGCCGTCGGGAATGTGGGTCTTGCGGTAGCGCCCGAGCACGCACCCGTCGGCGTCGGCCACCGCGATGCTGTTGTAGGCGACGTTGCCGGCGCGCTCGTAGAAGCCGATCGGGATCACCACCTTCAGTTCGGCCGCCAGGCGCGCGAAGTGGGCAATGCCGCGGTGGCCTTCAAAAGGCTCTGCCAGCGCCAGGTGTTGCGCGTTCTGGTCAATGCAGAAGTAGGGCGACATGAACAGCTCCGGGCACAGCACCAGCCGGGCCCCCGCTTTCGCGGCTTCGCGGATCAACCCTTCGGCCCGCGCGATGTTGTCCTGGAAGTTCCAGCTGCCGGAGGCCATCTGGACGGCAGCGACGGTCAGTGTTCGGCCCATGGTTGTGCTCCTGTGCATCAAGCGGAAGTGGTGGAAGGCTGTTGCTGGGTCGAGCAGTGCAGGCTGCCGCCGCCCATCGAAATTGCTGTGACGGGCAAGAGCTCGATGGCTCGCCCCGGGAAGGCTTGGGTGAAGACCGCGCGGGCCGCCTCGTCCTCGGGCACGCCGAACGCCGTCGACACCACCGCGCCGTTGACCAGCACATAGTTGGCGTAGCAGTCGCAGTAGCGCTCCGAGCCGAAGCGCTCGCTCACAATCGGTGAAGGCAGTTCCAGGAACTCGAAGCGTCGGCCAGTTGCGTCGGTCGCGAGCTCCAGCGCGCGCCGGTTTTCCTGCATCGTGCGGTGGTACTCGCCCTGGTCCGGCGAGGCCGACTGCACCAGCACCCGCCCGTCACCGACGAACGAGGCGATGCCGTCCACATGCCCGTTGGTCTCCACCTCGTCGGGGTTGCCGGGCAGCCAGATCACCTTGCGGATGCCGAGCATGCGGCCCAGCTCGTCTTCGATCTCGCTGCGGCTCATGTGCGGGTTGCGGTTGGGGTGCAGCAGGCACGACTCCGTCGTCAGCAGGGTACCCTGTCCGTCGACGTAGAAGGACCCGCCTTCCAGCACCATGTCGGAATTGAAGATCTGCGCACCGGCAGCGCGCGCCATGTCCTGTGCCAGTTGCTGGCAGCCGTCGTGCGGCTGGTACTTGCCGCCCCAGGCGTTGAAGCGGAACACGGCGGCGGCCAGCTGCCCGCCCGGCCCCTGCAGAAAGACCGGGCCGCAGTCGCGGATCCAGTTGTCCTCGGCCGCCACCGAAACCACCTCCACACCCGGCCCGCACAGGAGCCGTGCGCGCTCGACTCGGCTGTGGTGGGCGGTCACCTTGCAGGGCTGGTAGCGGGCGAAGGTTCGCGCCGCCAGCGCGAACTCCTCTTCGACCCGCGCGTAGTGGTCGCCCCACAGCTCCTCCCGGTTCTCCAGCACCGGCCAACCCAGCCACATGGCCGCCATCGGCTCCCACTCGGCAGGCATCCTGTAACCCCGCTGGCGGGCATCGAATCGACTCATGAAACGCTCCTTGGGTGGGTCTGGAGCGAGTCTAGAAAGCCTAAGATACAAATAAAAGCGAACTCTTTTGCTTTGATCAATCAAGTTACTTCATATGTCGTCGCCGCGCATACCCTCCATGAAACTGCTGGTGGGCTTTGAGGCCGCCGCCCGCCTGGGCAACTTTTCGAGGGCGGCCGACGAGCTGGCCCTGTCGCAAAGCGCCATCAGCCACCAGATCCAGATGCTCGAAACCCAGCTCGGCCAACCGGTGTTCCGGCGCATCGGCCGCGGGGTCGAACTCACGGTGGCCGGCAAGATCCTGCTCAGCAGCGTGCAGGGGGCGATCAACACCTTGCGCAACGGCATGGGCCGCATCGGCAGCTACATGGACGAGGGGCTGGTGGTGCTGGTGTGTCCGGCGCCGTTGCTGCAGGGCTGGCTGCAACCGCGCATGGCACGGCTGCTCGCCGAGCTGCCCGGCCTGTGTCCGCTGCTGTCGTGCGACGAGACCGCGCGCTACGTGGACGAGATCGACGTGGACCTTTCGATCAGCGAGCGTCCGCTGGCCCAGGCCGGTCTGGTGGAAACGCCGCTGCTGTCAGACGAGTGGGTGATGGTCGCGCCGACGGCCTTGTTGCCGTTGCTGGGAGGGGTTGCGATCGATCGGCACCACCTTCAGGTCGGGCTGATCTGCATGGAAAACGCCTTCACCGGCGAAGCCACCGCCGACGTGTTCCGCGAACATCTGCACCGCTTTCGCAAGACCGCCATCTACGACGACGAGCGCCTGTTGCTGGACGCCGCCTTGCGGGGCCTCGGGCTCGCGTTCCTGCCGCGCCTGCTGGCGCAGGATGCGATCGACCAGGGCCGCTTGCATCTGCTGGAGGGCTACCCCCGCGTGGAAGGCAAGACCTGGTGGATTTCCCGGCGGGCGGGTGAGCCGCGCAGCGAGCGCATCACCCAGATGCACGACTGGCTGCTGCGCGAGGGCCACACGGCCGCGCCCAGCGGCGTCAGATGAACGCCGACAGGAGGATGCCGCCGAACGTGGCACCGAGCCCAGCCATGTACAGCTTGAGCGTGACCCTGTAGTGGGCCAGCGCCGCCTCGGGCGCCACGCCGGGCTGGAGCATGCGGAACAAGGCGCTGAACAACAGCAGCGCCCCCACACAACAACTCAGCAGCACCACGACGTCCGACAGCGAGCGCAGCGCGAAGTTGTCCTCCGTCACCCACTGCCCGAGAAAGCCGACGAGGAAACCGAGGATCACCCCCAGCGAAGTCACCACGGGCTGGCGGTAGTCTTTCAGTTCAAAGGCGGGTGAGCTCATAGGTCGTGCTCCAGGGAATGGGGGCCTAGGCATTGTGCCTGCTGTCCCTCGCGACGAGTCCCTCGGCGGCAACGCGTTGCCAGGTTCTCGAAGCAAATGCGGAGTACACCGCCTGCCCGCTTGATACGTTGGCATTTGAGCTTTGAAGGACCGCTTTGGCGCACTAGGTGGAACGGCGGGAATTGGGGTAGCTCCTGTCGGTCACGTCTATTCGAGCTAAGACCGCTCCCAGCCTCTAGCGGGTCCTGACCGGTCTCAGGCAAGTGTGCAGCGATTGCTGTCGACTGCGAACGTACAGTGACTTTCCGCTCTGTGTCCAGCAGCGGTCATCCATACGGCGCAGGCTGCTCTTGCTCACTGACTTCTCGGGGTCAGGCAGTCGCAGTCAGCTGAGCAGAGACTCAACCGAAGCAGTCAAACGACTTCTTTCTCCGTTAGAAAACTGAACGTACCGGCCCGAACCAATTCCAGATACAAGGAGATGGCGGAAGAAGTCGAAAGTGGCTACTTGACAGCCGTACCCTTGTTCTTCAGCAACTCGGTATAGACCTTCTTGGCATCGGCGAACGAGTCGATGCCGTTGAAATCGCGGGTCACGAGGTCCAGCGAAATGTGACCACGGGTGGGTGAGTTGGTCCAGTAGAAACCCTCCAGCCGCTTGTCGCCTGACATGAGCCGAAGGTCCCCGTAGCCTGTGGTGAGCTTGTCCTCGGCGTCCTGCAGCCGCCGCATTTCGAAGACGTACTGAAGTTGCGCAATCGCGCTTCGAGGCTCGACCACCAATGCCTCCAACGTAGACCGGGCCGGCAGGCTAGGTGTGTAGGACTGAATTGTCAGGAAGAAGTAGCTCTGTTGAACCACGAACGCGATCGGGATGGGCGGTAATGGATCTGCGCCCTCGGTCGGCTTGAACTCGGTCCTCAACTCGCCCCACCATAGCCCGTGAACCATGCGCTTTCCCATGAGCCATGCGAGCTTCGGGTGCTTCCATTGCAGTTTTGACAGCCCCCAAATCAGCAGCGGCGGCACTGCCAGCGCAGTGGACACGCTCTGCCAAATGATCTTCACCGGGTGCTCCCGCAGTTCAGGTAAGCGGGCCAAGAGGATCCCGCCGGCCAATACCAGCAAGACATAGCCGCAGTACTTGAATAGCCGCAGTAGGTCGTCGTAAGTCAGGCTAACTGGCAACATCAGATGAGTTCGCTAAAGGTCAATTGTCCGGCTTCATAGATCGAAGCCAAGCCTTCGTGTGTGAGCAGCCCTATGGCCTCAATGCCTGACACCTTCGAGGCCAGCAGCGCTGTCATGTGCCGGGCACCGCTGGCATGCGGTGCGGCGTCGGATGAATTAGGTAGCGGCGGCGCGATGAATTGGCACAGGTGGGTCAGTGACGCCGAACTGGCTCGCACGAAATGGAAGCCGTCGTGCCAGCGAGACGAGTGGCGCGCCGTTCGGGCAAGCACATCACAGATGGGATCGAGTCCTTCGACCGGCAGTTCGAATCGCTCATCACCGCCGATTTCAAGCTGCAGGTGCGGCAATGCCGCCAGCGAGTTGTAGAAAACAATTCCTAGCCCGGCGAAGTCATTGGCGATCCTGGGAGCAGCCCCGCGAAGCAGCTGAAGGGCACTGAACGCTTGAAAGGATGGCAAAGTCAAGGTCTCCACGCAGGAAAGAAGTCGCTGCACTATCCACCTTTTATCGGTGCAGATAATGTTCCGCGAATGTCTGACTTGTTCGTCAGCGTCTCCCGCGTTCTAGAACAATTATCCCAGCAATGGGGGCGAGGCTATTGAAAATCCAAACTTCGTTCTCAAATATCGAAACGTCGAAATCCCCAGCACGCTTTCTAGCAGTATTCGGCTTTCCGGTTGAAGTGTGGAACGGGTAGCTCGGCACCTGCAGGCGACGTGTCTCTACACGCGTCTTACCGTTCATATCATGCCCTCCTGCCCATGCTGAATCTAAGCGCCCTCTTCTACACAGAAATCGAATCTGAACCCTGCCTATTTGGCAACTTGGACCTGCGCGAGGAAGATCGCAAGGACATCGCCGAAGCCAAAAACGAGGTTCGGATAGCGCTGCGAGACGGGATCCCACGTGTCTACGCGGCAGATGGACACCCAGGCAAAGTCCCACAGCCGCGATTCTTCACGCAGGGCTCCTGGGCCTACAAGACGTTGAACGCTCCCGCGCAAAGCCCCCAGCAAGCAGACGTTGACGACGGCTGCTACCTGCCGCTCAGCTTCCTGAACCAGACAGACAGCCCCAGCATCGCGGCGGAGATCTTTTTCGGCGTGGCAGAGAAGGCCCTGGCAAATCTTGTCAAGGACAAGGGCTGGAAGCTCTCCGGCAAGCCCACCTGCATCCGCGTGGAAATCAGCGATCGTTCGCACATCGATATTCCCTTGTACGCGATCCCGGACAACGAGTTCGAGACCCTCGTAAAGGCAGAGAACGCAAGGCGCGCTTCCCTCGAAGGCATCCACATCTTTGTCGAAGCGGCGATTGACAGCTGGGAAGACCTGCCCAAGACGAAGGTACTGCTTGCCCATCGCGAGGAAGGCTGGATGCACTCCGACCCCCGCCCTGTGAAGGAGTGGTTCGTCGACCAAGTCGAGACCAAAGGAGAACAGCTCCGCCGAGTCGTGCGCTATATCAAGGCTTACCGCGACTGGACCTGGAAATCGGGAGGCCCCAGTTCAATCCTGTTGATGGCAGCCGCGTCGCCGCTGTTCGTGAAGCAGGATCTTCGTGATGATCAGGCGCTGGTAGACGTCGTCAAGCAATTGCCCTCGGCGCTACGCATGGGCGTCTGCAACCCGATCAACCCGAGGGAGTCGCTGACCGACCGCCTGCGTGCGGTCAGCGATGAAGTGGACCTTGTCGAGCAGGCCGCGCTGCGGTTCGAGGATCTGGGCCGCCGCCTCCAGGCGGCTCTCGACGCAGGCAACGCCGATCAGGCGTGCACTTGGCTGCAGGGGCTGTTCGGGCCGCGCTTCCCTGACCGTCCCGATCGCGTGACGGCGGGCTCTGTTGCCTCAGGCGTGGCCGCTGCCATCGCCGCCTCCCCGGCGATCGCCGGCCCGAACGAGCTGGTCGGACGGACACGCGCCGGATGAAGTTCGAGAAGGTCGCGATCCCGGACCTGACTGCAGCGCTACACCAGCGCGGCTTTTCTTATTTGAAGCGCGACGAGCTTGGCTGGATGCGGTTCGTCGGCGAACTACGCCTGAAGGCTAAGAACTACCCCTGTGAACTAGCCGTCTCACCCGCACTCGATGACTTTCCCCGTGTTTGGCTGACGCCGGTTCCGCCGGGGCGCCCTGAACTACAGCCTCACCTCAGCGCGAGCGGGTACCTGTGCTACCTGGCACTTGGCTCGGTCATCTTCGACTTCTTCAATCCGATCCGCCAGACGATGGCCTGCCTCGACAGTGCTGAGCACGTTTTGGAGGACATCCTGGCCGGCAAAATGGTGGAGGACTTGGCAGAGGAGTTCCACATCACCTGGGGCAGCAACTGGTGCCTGTTGGACGTCGATGCGCGCCTGCCTCGCAGACTGGACGCCTACGCGTTCGGAGGAAAAATCAGCGTCGCCACGGACAACGAGACGCGCACCCACGCCAAGCTGGAAGCCATCGGCCTGAGTCTTCCAAAGACCAAATTGCCCGCGTTTCGAGTGCGAACTAACGCAAGGCCTATGCCGCTGCAGGGAAGCTGGCCACCAAAGACCGTCCAGGCGTTCCTGAAGTGGCAGAAGACGCTGGACCCGGGGTGTAGCAAGAAGATCGAGCAACGCCTCATGGATTTGTTCCGGGCTAAAGCGACGCGCGTGTTGGTCCTGATCGACTCGCCGCAGGTCCAATACGGCATCGAGGTGGACCTCAAGCGCGATTCCGCCGGCCCAGGCAAAAAGCCGTCGCGACGCGAGATCCTCTACCGCCTGTCCGTCCACTGCATCTCCGTGTACCGCATCGACGACCAGTACCTTGCCGAGCGAAACATTCCCGGCTCCAAGACCCTCGCCGGGCTCAAGATCGGGCTAGTTGGGTGCGGGACCATTGGCGGCTATCTCGCCGAGATGCTGGCGAAAGCCGGCGCGGGAACGATCGGCGGGAGACTAACGCTGGTGGACATGGGTTCTCTTGAACCCGGCAACCTTGGACGTCATCGACTTGGCTTCAACGCCCTAGGCAAGAAAAAAGCAGAGGCGATGTGCGATGAGCTCAGGCGTGTGGCGCCGGGCGTAGACGCTGTGGCCGTTGTCGGGGATGTCAAAGCTACGAACCTGGGGCCGCTTGACCTACTGATCGACGCCACAGGGGAACAGAGCCTGACCGACTGGCTCACATGGCAGTACTCGGACAAGGTTCCGTTCCTGGCGACTTGGGTGGAAGGGGCTGGGTCCGCCGTCCGCGCCCTGATGAAGGCCAAGCCTGAGTACGCCTGTGCGCGATGCGTGTCACAGCCGCCCCTGAAGGAGCAATACCGAGTGTTCGACGTGCCGCTAGAGGTCGGCATGAAGGGACATGGCTGTGAAGGCCTTTACGTTCCCTTCACTGCTGCAACGTCCGTGCAGGCGGCCGCGCTAGCGATGGAGATGGTTCAGGCGTGGTTGGATGGCGCAGAGTCGCCCAGCTTTAGAACGCGCGCACTCGATCAGCAACACGAAGTTCATTTCAAGGATTGCTCGCCCCCAAGGTACCAAGGATGCCCAGCATGCGCCACATGAGTGACTGGACTTTGGCCGGTGGCAGCCTGCTTCTGAACTTCTCCGACGAGGTCCGCGGTGTATTCGATAGGAACGTACAAGTGGGCAACCTACCGGAGAGCGGCGGCGTGCTGCTGGGGACCGTGCATGAACGCGGCCTGCTCGTCACAGTGGCCACGACACCTACACGCCTGGACCGGCAGTTTCGCTATCTCTTTGAACGGTTGCCGTTCGGCCACCGCGCGGTGGCAAGGCGTCAGTGGCGCAAAAGCGCTGGCACCACCCGCTACATCGGTGAGTGGCACACGCATCCGCAAGACATCCCAGTCCCCTCTGGCATCGATCTGAACGAGTGGCAGAAGCTAGCCAAGACGAGGGCCGATAAGCGACCTTTGTTAGCCGTCATCGTCGGTCGAAATGACCTTCACGTGGAGCTGGTGCAAGGTGACGGCCATCGAGAGCTGCTCAGTCCTTACATCGAATGAGCATGTTGGGTACTGCGTCTGGGCTGCCGCCGATCTCAAAGACACCTTGTTAAGGCGGAAGATGAAAACCGCAGGTGGTGCGACAAGCTCTCCAAGTTTGAATCGAGCACACCACATCCATCAGAAGCTGATCTCCGTACACCGCTCAACGATCACCCCTCTTGAAACACCCGTCCACAATTCACCGCCCCACCCCATAATCACGAACACCATTCGAGCTTCTCGCTGGCGGCATATCTTGCGCCACTCACTGAGGTCTGTCGCGGACGGGTTGGGTTGACACTCAGGATGCGTGTGCCATTCACCCAGGTAGTCGATTTTCTGGTCGCTGGCGTGCCAATGGCGGAGAGCAATCTCTTGGTGATGACGAGCGGAGCGCACGAACTGGTAGCGCCAACCTCTGTCTGCTTTTTGCGGTGCAGAGGCTATCGTCACATGCAAATGATCTCCGCGCCGATAGCCAAGCAGGATGCCACCGGATTCGGGTTTACCGACACTGTCCTGCCAGTGTCTGTCCATCAACTCCAATGGCTCGGCTTCGATGAGTAACCTCCCTGCGGAAGGAATAGGTCCTTGCCAGACTAGGGGCGAGCGCATGCTGGACAAGCTTCCATTCGGGCAGGGTCCTGGTTTTTCACCTTGAACACGTCTGCGCTTTCCAGACTGCGCGTGCGAAAACGCGGCGAAGGGTCGCCCTGCAACCAGGCGCAGACCATGTCGATGGCCAGTGCGGCCGCATGCATCGGAGCGGATACCGCATAGGGCGTAAATGCGCGACACCCATCGGTACGCCGCAGGGGCTCCGTCTTAAGCAAAGGGAATCGCTCTTCTCGATGCACCCGGGTATTGGGGGTGAGCAAGCAACGGTAGCAGGCCCCACCTTGCGCATCTGCCCACAGAGCCTGCACGGCCTCTCCGTTTCCACGGATCCACACATGCAATATCGGTGTGCGTGTCCCTCTTTGTAGGCGCAGACCATTGAGAAGTTCACTCACTGACTCCTCGCCGGTGGCATCAACGATCAACTCCGCACCGAACAGTTGAGCATGATGAAACGCACTGCAGGCGTGGGCTTCGATGTCACTGTGCGGGAACTGGCGAAGCAGTTCCTCTCTCAACGCCCCTGCCTTGCTTTTCATCAACGCGGAGTACCCCAGCGCATGCCGCCCCAAGTTTTCGGGGCCAAGGGTATCGGGGTCGATGAGTTTGAGCTTTCCGAGCTTGCCCGTGCCTGCCCCAAGTCGCACCAGCGCGGCCGCGACGAACGAGCCCACAGCACCACACCCTACAACGGTCACCCGCTTGTTGAACAGGTCGTTAAAACTGAGATTTCGACTGTGTACGAACCGGCTACTCACCTCACGAAGAGCCATTCGAAATACACGCTGTGTCCCTCCCGCGTTGTGTAGGTAGTTCCTGAAGCGCTTGGGACTGTTGGCATAGCCGATGCATTTGACCTTGTTTAAATCGAAGCCAAAGCCAATCCAACCCACAGGCGTGTTCACAGCGAAGGCGGCATACGCTTGCTGCAGGTACTCTTTCTCGCCAAGTGCCTTCTGCACCCCGGCTGCCAAAGAACGATCCCAAACCCGGAGCCAAGCAAACAACTCCTTTACCGTCTCGGGCATCTTTGCGGGAACAGATGGTCGGACTGGGGTCCTAAGCAACCAGCATCGGAATTGCGATGGTTTCAGGCTGGCACCAATCGCCTGCGCTAGCCGACGCGCCTCATCCGCGTCGCAGGTCACCAGAGCGTGCTTACGCTCACCCTGAGTCAGGATGAAATACCCAGCAGTCGTTGCCTCGTGGTGAATGTCCCCCAGAAAAACTGTCCATGGCAGTGCAAGTTGTCCATATTCCCAATGAGCTGGAAACTCACTCTGTATGTCGCCGACGCGGTAGTCCGGATCAGCACTGATCCGATCCAGCATGGCTTTGGCTTGGTCCAGACATTGAGCCAAAGCCGTCGCCGGGTCGTAGCGATCCAAGGTCACTGCCCCCGGAGCGAAGTAGCAAAGGTGCCCCAGCACGTCGACATGTGGCATCACCGCGGGCAGAAAGGCGGGTCGATCGACCAGCGAGATCCGAGGGTACTCAAGAAAGTCCCAGTCCTCGATGGTCAGCTTGACAGGCACCGCCCCTTTGGCGCAGGGCAGCGAACCCGCAAAAGCTCGGCAAGGTGCCCTCGCAGCAACGGGATGGAACCCGCGGCTTCTCAGCAGCCTTAGCGATTCTCCCAGCAAGGTCACGTTGAAGTGCTTTCAACCGGCCTTTGTGGATGGGATGACCGGGGCAGCCACCTGCAATGCAGGTGTGCTGCGTATGGCGTCTGAATCGCCATCAAGCTCCACGCACGCACTGTCCATGGGCAGGCGTCCTCCAAACTGCTTGCGCAGCAAGGCAAGGACCGCGTCCTTTTCGTGTAACGCCGACTCGCGCGACTGGCGCAGTTCCGCAGCCAGTCGCCCGAATCGCTGGGCGGCGGCTTCGCGGTCGGGCTCCAGCAGTCGGTTGAAATCCTCTGCTCCATCATCAATTCCCAACTCGCGGATCTCGCCCAAGAAGGCGCGACTCAAGCGCCGAGCGGCATCCTCAAGTGCACGGTCATCACGGCCAACGCGTGGCTCGAATGTCTGGGTCACCGCGATCATGATCGACACCGAGGTCGGCCCTCCTTGCTGCCAATGATGGTCACGCCAGGCTTTCAGGTAGCGGCAGACCCGACGCAATTGCGGACCATGCTCCTCGACACGATCTTTGAACCAGTTGGCTATAACTTCGGGGTCCGAGGGCTTCCACTCGCCCTTGCGCGTCGCCATCACCACACAATCCAAGTCTGCCCACTGCTGCCTGGTCTCGATGGCCTCCGTGAAGTCGATGCTTTCCATGCCGGCGGAGTCGTAGGTCCCCGCCTTGGCCAAAGCCACTGATTCGGTGATCTTCTCGAACTTTCCCTCCGGTGCCGCGTACAACGGAACGTCGATGTGCGCCCAGGGAGATACCTTGATGCGGATACAAGTGTCTTTTCCTGGAAGCAGTGTCCAGTCCTCGTCGTCGCAGAGATCTTCCAAGAGCTGCTCGACCAAGACGAAGTAGGCTTTTGCCATGGCGTGTGGCGGCCCGTTCTCTTCCCAAACTGTGACTGGAAGATAGACGCCAAAGTCCCAGTCCATTTCCTGAGGAGGTGTCGTGGCCGGCACGACACAGGTGTCGTAAGACCAAGAGCCTTGTGTCCTGAACCTGGGCGTCACACTGTGGTCCATACCGAGAACGGTCTTGGTCGCAAGACTGATTTTCAATTTGAGGTGGTTCTCGATCTTCCTGACGCATGTCCGCAGGTAGCGGCGTTGCTCCATGTCAGGGCGGATGCGGCTCTCGAACGCATCGGCGTCAATGCCACTATGGAAAAAGAGCTTGGAAAATTTCAACATTTGACTTCTCGCGCTGCGTTAGGGCCGTAGTAAAACTTGGGGAGAGCAGATTGGTGGCGAAGAAACGCTTGGCAGTCGTCACGCCCCAAACAAGCTTTCGATTTTTCAGAGGCGGAGCCCATCAAGACCTCACGCGCTGGGGCATCGGCCTTATCCAGAGCGACCGCTCTGGCACGCTCGTCCGTCAGCACATCGTCGACCAACACATAGCGTGCACCGAGACGGTGTTTGAGCATGAAGTCGCTGAGCGACTCCTGAACCGAGATCGACACGCCAAACAGCCGCTTCGGCATGTTGGCGGGATGGATACCACCCCAGTCATACGTTCCACCACTGCGATTGCGGCGCGGGTCCGCGGTAAATTTCGACGACATGGTGCCAACGGACATCATGTGCACCGCATTGAGTGGGTGCCCAAAAAACATTTGAGCTTCGTGAAGAGCAATCAACCCGGGCGCGTTGGCATAGAGCCCACCGTCCACGTACTGGTTGTTGTTGAAGGTGTGTCGGGGAAAGTACCCTGGCGCTGCGCTGGTCGCCAAAGCGATGTCCACCAAACGGAACTGGTGATCCCTCTTGAAGGAAGCGTGGTGCGCCGTCTTGAAAAGCTGAGGCTGCCCGGTCGAGTAGTTGATCGCCGGCACAATAACCGGATGCTTGCACGCACCCAGCGTTTGCTCACCGAAAATATCTGGAGCGGTCAATAGTTGCTTCAGCGGTTCTTGAGAATACGGGGCGCGGACGATGCCCCACAGCGAGAGACGGCGCTTGAATATGTCCTCTCCATGCTCCTCGAAAAGCTTGACCATCTTCTCGGCGGGAATCTCCATGGCAACAGCTAGGGCCAGGATTCCGCCGATGGAGGTACCGGCGATCAAGTCGAAACGCTGTGCAATCGGGCCGCCGATGTCCTGCTCCAGATCTGCCAAGATTTTGGCGGTGTAGAGCCCCCGATAGCCACCGCCCGAAAGGGCCAATATCTGGAACCGCGCTTGTTCTAAATCCATCAAGATCCCACCCTCTGTGTCGCTACGTTGCTTAGGCCACCCGCTGTGTCATCTCCATCTGGTGGTATGGAGATCAAAAGCGGAACTTCAAGGGGCTCCAAGGCTGATGCACTCTTGACCAGGCAGTGCACCCAAAAACGCCTCAGAACCAACGCCAGACACGGCGTAACCATTCTGAACGGCGCTGAAAGCGCGGTCTGTAGAGCTGGCGAAATTCGTGGTGCATGGGCCTCTCCATGTGAGAACTGTAATTTTATACAGCATCCCTGGCAAGCCCTGTTTTTGGACCCAAGGTCGGTTTGACGGCCAAAGGACTCGGGCGTCCTGGCTGATGCCGTGGGGCTGCCCAGGCGTTGCCCCCGAGCCAATCGGCGTCTGTCTCGGCCGCTCAGTGAAAATCCCTGACGCCTCCGGCAGCCTGTGCGCTGTGCTTTCAGTGGTGCGTGCGAGGTGTGTGGGTGGGGCGTCTCGCTGTTCCCTCCGCCGTAGCACGTGTCTCGCCGGCTGAAATGACCCCACTTGTCAGCGATCAAGTTCCGCGTGACACAGGTCGAGAAAGAAACCGGGATCCGTGCCAGGAAAACTAAAAAATTCCGTAGGGACTCACTGTCGGCTGCGTGCAAGCGACATCGCGATCGCGCAGATCATCATTCCACTGGCCAACAGGAAGGTCAGTTGCATCCCTTCGGCGAAAGCCGAGGCGCTGGCGTGAGCGAAGTCGTCTGTTCCGACGCCATACGAGAAGACGATGCCCATCACAGACGCGCCGGTGATCAGGCCGATGTTGCGCGAGAGGTTCAGCAATCCCGAAACCGTCCCTTGTTGGTCCTTGGGCACCTTCGCCAACGCGGCTGTGTTGTTTGCCGCCTGGAAGAGTTGGTAGCCCGGCGTCAGAACGGAGATGGACAGCACGTAGCCGATCACGCCGATCATGTTTGGCAGGAACGCGAGCAGCAACGTGCCAACGGCCAACAGATTGAGCCCTATGGCGAGTATCCTGCCGCTTCCCCAGGCATCGACCAGTCGCCCCGAGGGAATACCGCCGAAGATGGAAATCACGGGGCCGATGGCCATCACGAATCCGATCTGCGAGGCCTTCAGACCGAGACCAAAACCCAAATAGAACGGCCCGACCACCAAGGTCGTCATCATGATGGTTGCAACCAGCAGGTTCACGAGAAGACTGCGCGCCAGATCCCGGTCAAGCGCCGACAACAAGCTTGCATTGGAGCCGGTCCTATTGGTGGGCTCGCTCGAGAGTGTCACGAAAGCCAGAAAGAAAGCGATGCACGCCAGCGGGAACTGCACCCAAAAAATGCCGCGCCAACCTGTTGCCTCGATCAGAACCCCGCCAAGCGACGGGCCGAGCGCCGTCCCCAGCGCCGACACGGTGCCGAGCAAGCCCATCGCCCTGCCAAGGCGCTCCGTTCTCGCCGTCTGGCGCATCAGCGCCATGGAGAGTGTCATCAGGAAGGCAGCACCGATGCCCTGTAGCGCCCGAGCGCTGACCAGTAGCCAAAGGTTCGATGCAGCGCCACACAGCAGCGAGGCAACGGCAAAAACCGCAAGGCCTAGCATGAGCGAACGTTTCAGCCCGAGACTGTCACCGAGCCGCCCCGCAGCGACGACCGTGATCGTCAGCGCGACAAGATAGGCGACGACGACCGACTGCACCTGTGCGAACGGCGCCGCGAACGCCTCGGCCATTGTGGGCAACGCGATGTTGGCGATGCTGGTACTGAGCGATGCCAGCAGCATCGACAGCGCCAACGTGATCGTGATTCCCTCTTGAGCTTTGACCGGGGCCGGTGATTCCGTCTGCTTCATCATCCTTCTCTCTTGTCTGAAGTTTCGATCGAGAGCATGATGCGACCTCAAGTTGACTTGAGGTCAAGCATGGAATTTCTGGATATTGGAGAGGTCTCGGCAAAGAGCGGAATCAAGCCCTCGGCGCTGCGCTACTACGAGGAAGCCGGGCTCATTTCCTCCAGTTCACGGCATGGACTGCGCAGGCAGTTTCCGCGCGATGTGCTCTTGCAACTCAAGCTCATTTCTATGGGGAAATCAGCCGGTTTCTCGCTCGCCGAGATTGGTGGCATGTTTGGACGGAACGGTTTGCCAGAACTGCCGCGTGTGGTGCTGCATCAGAAAGCCGACGAGATCGACCGGCAGATCCAAAAGCTGGCGGCGCTGCGAGATACGCTGCGCCACGTCGCCGACTGCCCTGCACCTTCGCATTTGGAGTGCCCAACCTTCAGGCGACTGGTTGAGGTGGCGGGCAAGAGCAGCATCAAGCAAGCGAAGAAGAAGGCATCCACGGCGAAGGTGGGCTCAGAACCCTCCGCAAGGCGCGTGAAGCTGTAGCAGCTGGCGACGGAGCTCCACCTTGGACCTCCACCTTTGAGCGGTACACCTACCGTGTGCCGTCAGAGCCACGCCGCTCTGCAAAGAACTGCGACAACTCAGCGTCGGGGATTTGCTGATCGGCGTATGTGAACGTCCCTGAAGCGGCCATCTCTTGCGCCGCCCTTCGGATCAAGCCGAAAGTGGCGCGCGCCAGGCTGCCGCCGACGGTGACCCGCCGAACGCCCAACGATCCGAGTTGGGACACGGTGAGTGAGGAGCCCGTCAGTCCCATGACCACAGTAATGGGACCGTTGATCTCCCGGACCAGTGCTTCGATGGACTTGGGGTCGGATGCGCCCGGGACAAAGAGGCAGTCCGCACCCGCTTCGTGGTACGCATTGCATCGTTCGACGGCGTCTGCAAAGGGATGGCGAGCATCCGTCAGGTAGGCATCGGTTCTGGCTGTCAGAACAAAGGGGACTCCCGAAGCGTCTGCAGCGCGTCTGGCTGCTCGAATGCGTGCAACAGCATCCTCTCTGTCGAACAGGGCTTGCGCAGGGTTCCCGCTGTTGTCCTCGATGTTCGCACCCACCACGCCAGCGCGGATCGCAGCCGTGATGGTTTTCCCAACCTCGTCCGGACTCGAACCGTAGCCCGACTGGAGATCGGCAGAAATAGGAAGTGGACTGGCCGCAGCGATGGACCCCACCCGATCCAGCATGGTCTCCCTGCTTACCGCAGCCTCCTGATCAGGGAACCCCAGCGAGAAAGCCACGCCGGCACTCGTGGTGGCGATGGCCGGAAAGCCGCAGGACGCGAGCATCAGCGCGCTACCAGCGTCCCACGCGTTGGGCATCAGAAAGATGGCGTCGGTGGTGTGCAACTGCTGGAATCGCAGACCCTGTTGGATTTGATTCATGAAGGCTATCCTAGTGGTTGAAAGGGGCGGCTGGCACAGTTTGCAGCGGTGCAGCGAGGTGTGATTTCAGCTTGAGCCTTCCCGAGGCTCAAGCTGAAATCACAACAGATCAAAGGTAGATGTTTCCATGGATGCGGTCGTGTCACTCAGGCGCTGGCAGGCGCTTTCTGAAGCCGAGCAGACTGCTGTCCTGCACTTGAATGTCACGGAGCAGCAAGTTGAATTCGCCGGGACCGTCGCGCGATCGGTCCAGGCCTGCGTGGAAGATCAGACCAATGAAATTGCGGGCCTGGCAGTGGTTCACGAACAGCGCGTCGTCGGCTTCTTCTTGCTCAAGCGGGGCGCTAGTGCGCCGGTGTGGGGCGGTCCAAAGGCGGCCGTGGTCAGTGCCATGCGAATCGACATTTCCCATCAAGGCAAGGGGATGGGGTCCGCTGCCCTCAAGTTGCTTCCGCCGTGGATCGCCGCACACTGGCCGGAGTCCACAGAGCTCGCGTTATCGGTCGATGAGGAAAACCAGTCCGCGCGCCGTGCCTATGCCAGGGCAGGGTTTGTGGACCTCGGGAAAAGAGATGAGGGGCGCATCGGTTGGGTTCGCTACATGTCGAAGCCGATCTCATTTGCGGTCTGAAGTCGCTTCTTCCATTCGTCAAAAAAAGGTCGCCCTGTCACACCGGTCGATCCGGGGTGCTCATTGAAAGACGACAACTCTTGTCGCCATCGCACTTCGTCTTGGTGATTCTTCATCCGATCAAGCTTGAAGTGGGGAGCACCTTTGTTTGACCCAGCGATATACCGACAGGCGCAGCCACCCCTAGAGCTGCTTTCTAAAATTGAGCACCTCGACCTGCTGCGCGAGTGTTTTGTACAGCGCGATTGCTGGGGAGATTGCCTCCCAAGAGTTGAACTGCCGCATTCCGCACCCAGAGTGCCGTGCCAAAAGCACTGGAAGACTGGCGCTGGCAGTCAGTGCAGCGGCACGCAAACAAGGTTGCTGGCTTACCCAAGATGCGGTACTTCACTTCCCCGCATTGACACTGCCCTTCAAGGGTCTCGATCACGTTTGCATACCTAACGAATGAAAGGGACTTCCCCGTCCTGGGTGATCCGCACATTTGCGGGATACGGCAACTAGGTGCCACGATCTGGTGCACACGGTGGAGGACACAGCGGCCAACGTCAACGACGTGACGCAGGCGCACGCGCTGGTGCATGGCGAGGAAGCCAACGTGCTGGCCGACGCGAGCTACCTGGGCGTGGACAAGCGAGCAGAGACCCAAGGCATCAACGTCAACTGGCACCTGGTCATGCGACTGGGCATGCGCAAGGTGCCGGCCAAGAACACGGCGCAGCTGCAGACGTTGTTTGCGCTGAGCAATCTGTGGATGGTTCGACGCACGTTGCTGCAGGAGATGCGGAGACGAGTGCGACTGTCGCGGCCAAAGGGTCGTGACATGGGCGAAATTGGCCTTCAAAAGGACACCGCAAGCCTGAAATTGCCGCCATCCGAAATCGAGTACATGAATTCACGCTGCGACGGGCGTTGTGCAGACCATCCCCAGGGTTTCAAGCTATTCCAGGCGGTCATAGTCCGGACTGCCGAATTCCCTTCCTACCGGCCGGACACAACCCCACTCAGAGGGTTCAAGAGTCGATTGCAGACCATTGCTCTCGGTCGCGCGCATCGTCGATTGCTTCTTCGCGACACTTCCTGGCACCGTACCGGTCACATGACCCTGGACTGAATCTTCCGGAGCTAGCCATCGCTGATCGAGAAACTCGTGTGGCAGGTGCTCGATATCACTGATCATCTGTCCGAGGTCGTGAGGATCCGGATAGTGACGCAACGCAGCCCGTGCCTGAGAACGGAGATCCTCAGGCACGTCGTCTCGTGCAACCATCTTGCGCAGGATTTCACCGGCAAACCGGAGAGCCCGTGCACGCTCACTTGGCATCGTCATGATTTCCTCCATTTTCACAAAATGATTGACAGTAAGGTCTATCTTGGGGACTGCTTTCGGTCAGCATCAACACCGGGTGCGAGAGGACTTTGACTGCGTGGTGCCGCAAAGTCGGCCACTCGTTGCCTCCGATGCAAGGCAACGCCAGGGCGAGGTCAGTCGTCTTTTGCTGTGTAGTGATTTTGTCGTTCCGAAAGGCGACGCGCAATCACGTCTGGCAATTGACGAAGAGTGGACACCATAACTGTTCCTGTTCCCTGCAACAAAGCTTTGGCGTGGTGGGACATTCCTTGATCGGATCGAAAGACATCCACATACGGGGCGTACATGCAGTGAAGTGAGTCAACGAACGCGCTTTGCTTTGGTGCTTTCCCACGAGAGAACAGTACCGGATCGCGCCATACCGCCATGTAAGACAGCACACAAAGCGATAGCCCAGGGCACGCGACGATGATGTCCTTGGCCTTGGGCTGAATATTGGTCACGTTCAGCAACTTCTGGCACCCCGCCGAGACAACACGCTCTAGGATCACATCGGCCTGTTTGTTCCAAGTAGATGGTGAAAGCGCGGGCTGAACATCGGCCTTGTTGGGACGATCCCTTGATCGTAGGGATTCGGCAAGTTGTTGGAAGCTTCCAAACACCAGATGAGCTCTCCTAGCCGGCTCCCTTACCCATGCGGAGAAGTGATCCCCATCATCGGGGTGTGTCGCGAACCAACCCATCATCCATGCTGGGTCGACGAAACAAGTCTTGAGTGCAGCAATTGCAGCATCCCTTGAACCGCCTCCAACGCAGTAGTCGATGACAGCCGAAGCGGACTCCGGTTTGAGTGGCAGACGGTTTGAGATTACGTCTGGCGTCGCAGATCGCGCGACTTGACGGGCAAGTGCCTCTAGCTCTGTCTTTCCCCGTTGCGACTGCATTCGCCGCTTGGCTGCTCTACGTTGCTCACGGTTCATTTCGGAGGGTAGTTCGACCTCGTGCGAATTTTTTTCGATCACGTCTGCGAGGCCCTCTCTCAAGTCGTCGACCAGCGCTGGCACTGTGTCGGGAAACCATTCGCCGACACTGGAGTGCACTGAAATGACTGGAGAAGGTATCCCCGTCAAGCAAGCAAGTTCGTGCCGAAGAACCTTGTCGTACGAAATCAACGCGTTGCTGCCGCATAGCTGCGCCATAACCCGAGCGCGCTCCATAGCACCAACGGCGCTATTCCCTGGCAATGGAGACACCTCGCTGAGTATGGAGCCCGAGAAATAGAACGAAACCTCCCCAGAAGTTGCATGACGCTGAAGGATCTTCAGCGTGTCGCCATACAAGTCAACAAGGCTTGGGTTGGATAGGTTGGAGTAGTCGCTGCTGTCGAGAAAGACGGAAAGTGGTTTCACGGTCGCACGTCATCAATGAAGGGTCGATCGATACTGTGCTCCATCTTGCGTGGCTGTCTCGGATGGAGTTTCTGGAGATTGCCTTGCTCATTCCAATAGGGGATGCACACTCATCAGCCGTTAGGCATGATCCAGGTTCCTCCAAGGGCGTGTGACAGCGTTCATGGATTAAGGCCCGCCGCGTGCGGGCTCATTTTTTGAACATAGCGTCCTCGGTAGACCACTTCTCATGCCGGCTTCTGCAGTCCTCTTTTGTCTCGTTGTCGCCATCTCCGACGGAGATACTCTGACAGCTCGCTGCGGCGAATCTGGCGCCTACGAACAAGTGAAGGTGCGCATCGCCGGTATCGATGCCCCAGAAAAGGCCCAAGCCTTCGGTCAACGTTCGCGTGAGGCGCTCGCTGATATGTGCCACCTGGAGACCGCCACCATCACGGCGAGGACTACGGACCGGTACGGCCGCACCGTGGCCGACGTGCAATGCAAAGGACAGGACGTTGGCAGTGCGCTGGTAGCCACCGGTTTGGCCTGGGTATTCGACAGGTACTCGGAGGGCTACGAGGATCTGTACCCTCTACAGAGAGACGCCATAGCTGACCGACGCGGTTTGTGGACCGACCCGGCTCCGGTAACGCCCTGGGACTGGAGGCAACAGCGCCGATCTAGTGCCCGGCAATAGCGTGCATTTCTGCGAGCTGAGACATTAGGCGAACCGCAATCTCTTCGCTGCGCTCTGCAGCTTCGGAAAGCCTGAGAGTCCCACTGTATAGACCACAGTAACGCACCTCGATGAAGTGCGCGAAGTCGTCTGCCACTGACATCGCTTCTTCTCTGATGGCCTCACTGAGGCTGCTGTACTCCGACGGGGCTGTGACAACTACTCCGTGCACCAGTGCTTCTGCCCGATACACACCAGGAACGACATTGTCGACAACCAGTGTGAGGATTTGTAGCTCAACAGCCGCCATAGTTTTTCCTTCCGCTCTTGGTGATGGTGTAGGTCCCGCCACGCGGCCCGACATAACAAGTCTGGCCACCAAGGGACGAGTGATTCATCCGCGGAGCAACGTTCGTAGTGGTGGAGTTCGACATCACACCGTTTGGCACGGCGGAGTGAGCAGCTTGCGGTGTCGAACTCCTTGACGGACCCTGCGCCTGCCTGTTGGCCACCTGCAGACATTCAACGCGCTTCGATGCGGTTTCCAGCAGGCTGCATGCCTCGATGAGAATCGCCGGCACCTGTGCACTCACCTGCGTAGATAGCAAAGAGATCAAGCACACGACTGCCCCAAAAAGTGCTTTCTCGAATCTGCTCCTTGATGTCATGTGCCTCCTCCTCCTCCTCTTTTCTTTACCCTGCATCTGACGAGGATGCCTGCTACTTCATCAGCCAAGGTGCCCAGCACTGATTGACCCAAGGTAGCCAACGGCGTCGTCTGTGCGACCTTCTTTCACCAACTGCATCAGTGTCTTGTTGCTGAACGTAGAGATCGGATGGCCCTTGATGAAGGTGGCGCTGCGCAGCAGGTCTGGCTCAACGGTCACAGCTACCGACAGCAAACGCAAAAGGTTGCGCAGGGCTCCCTGAAGCTGTACGGATTCGGGGTGGGTTCGCAGCGTCTCTACATCGACGCCGGCGACTTCTGCAAGATCCTGCTCTTGCAGACCCAGCAATTTGCAGAAGGCGGGGACGGACAAGCGCGTGGTCCCAGGCTCCCGAAGTTTCTCCGCGAGGGTGAGATGGGAAGTCTTCATGCGATACCTCGATCAAAGTATTTTGCGCCTGACAGGGCTCGCAACGGACCGTGCATTTGCTGAGTCAGGCCATCGGCCCTGGCGGGTGCCAAGAACACGCAAGGGCTGCGGTCAAGGTCCGCCGGCAGCGAAGAGGTCAGTGAACGGAATCGCTTGGCAGTTTGACGGCAACTTTGAGTCTCACTCATGAGCACTCGTGTGGATCGAGTCAAGTCATTGCGAAGAGTCAGCAACAACGAGTCGACGACGGCCGCAAACAATGTGCCGTCCAAGATGCAGTGCAAACGTGCTTCGCCCAGTACATGAACCATATCCATCCTGGTCCAACGTTGATTGCAGGCAAGACCATGAGCTCGCAGAAGTTCGAGGAGCACGGCGACCAGTGCAAACGAGGCCGGGAGCCTTGATCTCAATGGCTCATGGGCTGTTCGATCCATAGACTGCGTGCAGGCACCGAGAAACGACAGCCATTCGTCTTGGGTAGCCTGGGCTCGTTTTGTCGGATAGAACTCTCCCAGACCTTTGCTCCCCTTCCAGCACAGTTGAGCGCGAATTTCGGTGATGGTGGGCTCTTTGCCTTTGCGTGTCCGTAGGTCGGCAATGGTGGAGGCAAGTACGTCCCTTGTGACGAACCGGTTTTGTCTGGCCAGCTCCGCGTCAATGACCGCCGTCATCCAGGGTGGTTGCAGTTGAGACGTTCCATCGAAATGCACCCTCGTGATGTCTGCCTCTTTGCAGAAGGACAAAAACGAGGATGGCCACCGTGACAGAATTTGATGTGCTGCTGGAACCAGAACCGCACGATCAGCGACACACAGCAACTCGAAGGCACGCGATCGGCTTGCTGAGCGAGACAGATTTGACAGTGCCTCTGACCACACGGTGTTTGTGGCTTTGATGTTGTTCGCTGGGAGGTTGCGCAAAAAGATCTGTCCGACAGCACGCAAAGCTTGAAACGCTTCTATCGAAGGAACCGATACCTCCCCCAACTGCACGAAGGAAATGTCGAGCCAACTTGCTGGATCGTCAGCAAGAACAACGGGCTCAGGGTTGTCGACAGTCGATTCGTACTCGAACCCACAATGCCAGCAGTTGCGCAGGGACTGAAACCCCTCGTGTACGGCGTCATGTCTTCCACAACCAGATGGCCAGGGAGCACATCCGCATCGCGGACATCGATCCAGAAGCCGGGTTCGATGCGTCTCGCAATGTGTGACGAATCCCAAGCGCCAACGAAGACGAAAGTGGGGAACAGCGTCGGTCGCGAGACAGTCTGGACAAAACATTGGGCCATTCGTATCACCAGCTGCTGCCATGCGTGAGCGCAACCACCATGGCGGTTGACACCGAGGCGTCAGCGAGTGGATCACCTTGCCGAGCAGTGACCGAAGGGTCATTGACATGACCTGATCGAGGGTGGCGCCGTGCAGCCGAGCGATCCAGTTCAAGTCATGCAGGGACACACCCAGATCAGGGTCGGAGCGACGCGTTCGCTCATCGAGAACGGGAAACAGCGAATATCCGTTGGCCCATCCGGCCCGCTGACGCCAAGACGACAGCGACTCCCCTGGTTGAGGTCTTGGCCGAATGAGGAAGGGAGTGGACGTATCCCTCATCGGAGGTTCAGCTTCTCCCACTCGCGCAGACTCTCGAAATCGATCAATATTTCATCGAGTCGCGTGACGTGGGTCGTGGTCTTGTTGATCGCAATTTTTCCCTGCAGCAAAGCATCGAAGAACGCCTGTAGATGGCGCAAAGGCCGCTTTTTGAAACGGTATACCACCGCAGGTAGCAGAAGCTGATCGTTGATCAAGTTGGGACGCCGTCGAGCCAGACGCAGGAGAGTATTCGCGACCGAGAACACCTCAGCCGGATGCACTCGAATGCTGCGTGGCGTTATCCCATAAGGGACGCCATACAAAACTTTGGCTTTGACCAACGAGCGGATCACGCTGCCGCTCGTGCCCAAGGTGAGCGCCATCTCTGAAACAGACGCCGTTGACATGGTGATTTGGATAGCCTTCTGCACCATCGCCTTGTCAATCTGATATCGCCGGATGCCATTCGCATTCTTGGTGATCAGACACTGTCCCAGTCGTCCGGACTCAATCCAATGTCGGGCCAAAACGTAGGAGCACCCGGTAACTTCCATGAGATGCCTGATTCCCACAGTCCTTTGCGGGTTGCTTTGAACCAGTTGAGGAGTCTTCGTGCCAGGCAATCGAAGGCCACTGTACCGTTGTGACCATTCCCGGACACCGCTTTTGATCTGAACCAAGACATCTTTTCGGTTGAGGGGCGCGGTCAGCAAAAATGAAGAGACAAAAATTTTTTCCTCAGAAGAAAGATGACGCTCAAGAAACGCATGCAGGCCTTGAGGCCACTGCTCAAAGATGTCCTCAATGCCTTGAAAGTCCGCATATGACATGAAAACGTTGTAGAACTGTGAGGGCCGTTTTTGTTTTTTGACGCTTGCAATCGTCTCCCTCATGCTCTGCAGGCGTCTACAAAACATGACGGCGTGTGTCTCCAGAACACTCGACGCCTCGAAAGTCTTGGCGGGCTTCGCATAGACGTCCGCCAAGTCCAAGACCTTGTAGTAGCTGACGAAGTCTTTTGGCACCTTCTGCAGTGGCAGGCTCAAGTAGCTCATGCCGCAGTCGCAAGCCAGAAAGTGCTTGCGCAGATAGGAAATGGATCTCCCACACTTTGGGCATCGATCAACCAGCAGTAGGTGATGACGATCGCAGATGAACTCAAAGGCCCGTTCCCACGAAGCCTTGATGTACCGGGGCCACATCTCGTTGAGGCACAGCGGGCAAACTCTGCAAAGAAATGTTCGCCCTGACTCTTTCATCAGGTTCCGACCAGAGCCCGACTGTGCAAAGACTCCGGGGGTTTGTTCGACGTGCTTGATTCCAAGTGCTCCCATCACGACCTCAGGTTGACTTGCAACCAAAGTCTGTGGAATGACTCCAAGACGTTGCGCGAAGCTCTGAAGACCATTTGTCATATGGTTCTGCTCGGCGATTCGCAAGAGGTATCCCGGCCAGGACTCGCCTTCTTCAGGTCGCGGTTGAATCAGCAAGTTGCTCTCCTCGCAAGATCTCAAAAGGCTCGTCAGCGCGATGCAGCTGCCTGAGGACAAAGTCGTCCGAAAACGGGTTGAACTCTGGTTTGCACTGGCCATGCACGTATGCAAAGGCGCGTTCAAGGTCAGAGCGAGTCATCTGTTCCCTCGCTTCCTTGAAGGCCTCGTACCAACCTCGGTCTACGAGCTTGATCAGCCGATCGAAGATGCCGTCGCAGGCCAGGAACAGCCTCGCCCTGGTTTTTGGATCAACCAGACAGGACGGCTCAGCCAAGGGGAGCTGGGCGTCAATCTTTTCCAAGACGCGGCTGAACAACCGAACCCCTCGGTTGTCTGAAATCGAGAAGTAGTCCAGCTGTGCTCGATACCCAACCCGCTTGACGATCTGAGGGTCGCTGTTGATGACCAACTTGGCTTCCTGGGTGCCCAGAAACACCCAGACGGCAAACGACTTGTCGATGAACTGCCGCAGTCGGGTACTCACAAGTTCGACGCCACGCTTGGCACGCCGTGCTGGAATGTCCTGGACGTTGTCGATCAGGATCAGCCGTACCTCACAGTGGGTCAGGAACAGTTCAGCTGCTTTGTGGGTATCCACCTTGTGTTTGCGTCCCCGCGGATCTGGATCACCAAGGGCTTCCAAAATGGCGTACGAGAACTCGATCGGAGAGCAAGGGTCGGGCACTTCAATCAGCAGAACCGGCCGAATGGTTCGTTCGTCGTCCTGGCGAGCGTAGCGCTGCTCTCCGATGGCCTTGAGGCGGTTCATCAGCGTGGTTTTTCCCACTCCGGAACCTCCTGCCACGAACATCCCGCAGGCCTGGCGAGTGCGCTCGCATTCATCGAGCTTCTCATTGAGGTCGCTGATGATGCTTGCTACTGCAGGGTAAGCTACGAACAGCTCCCTGTTCCATTCCTGCCGCTTTGGTGCATCGCATCCAAGCCAACGCCGCTTGTCGAGTTGGGTGTGTTCAACGTCACTCACCATTGGTCGTCCTCGTCGAGTTCGACCAGTTCAAGTTCCTGCAGCGATGACTCCAACTCGGTCATCTCAACCATCCGCGTCTCTCCGGGCGATTGACTAGGAAGCTTTGCGTTGTCCCGGGTCTCGGGGATCGACAAGTCCCCTGCATTTGCAGCGAGCTTTCGATACCTGAGCTTTGATGATCTGGACAGTTGATTCAAATATTCAACGAACTCCAGTCTCGCGTGGACCAAATCGTTCATGGACGGGTTGGTGATTTTCAAGGTGCGCGCAAACCGAAGGATGAGCGACTGTTGGTACCTTGTCAGCCCGTGCACGTAGTTGGGGTCCATCACGCAATCGACCCGCATCAGTGTTTTGGTCCGGGGGTGTTGCACCACGATATAGGTCAGGTCCTTGTAGTCCTGATAAACGATCACACTCGCTTGTGGACCCAGTTCTTGTTTCAACGCTGACAGCGGAAAAGACCAGTACCTGAGCTTGAGGGTTTCGATCGCGCCGTTCTCTCGGAAGCGCAGATACAGTGGCCTCAGCCGCATAAACGCGATCTGTTGGGAACTCCAACGGACTGCTGGTCTGTGATGCCGAAAGTGCATCTGCCATCGCTGCTTGGGCGTGAACCCGTCGTCACCAGGGTTGTTGAGGTACTGGTCGGTTACCCATCTGGCAAACCAGCGTCTGAATACGTCCTCCGTCAGGATGGCGTGACTCATGCCGTATTTGACGGAGTCTGGATCACCTTTGTCTCCGCGCCACCCTGGAAGCTGGGTGCAGAAGTCCTGTTTCACGATGTTGTTGAAGTGCTCAATGGCGGTCTTCTCTGTCGGCCCGTATGGGCGTGCCCCTGCAAGAATCAGTTGCATTTCTTCCCGGCGGTGCTCCATGCTTTTGGACTGGTTGTATCGAGCGTTGTCCATCAGGATGGTCCCCTGCGCCCCATAGCCAATCCAAGAATGCGCACACTCACTGAACAAGGGCTGGCCCATGTCCTTGGGCAGAAAGGAGTCTGCGATGGCACCAATCGCAGACTCATACGACCTGGGCCGATGACCCAGATCGAAGCCAAGAGGGACCTTGGAGTACTGGCAGACGCCGGAGGTCAGGTATGCGCGGCCGTGAGGAAGGCCTGTCCTGGGATCGACCAGGAAGACACCGCAGTCGGTGTCGTCGTACTCGCTCACGAGCAACGGGAACTGAGCGCTGTCCCGAGAGAGAGCGTTGTTGCGGTAGATGCGATTGGCCCGCGCTCGTCCGTGATTGCGGACGCATAGTTCGTAGGCGCCGAATTTCTCATCTACCCGGCGAGAGATGGTGCTGGCTCCAGGAATCGATATTTCGCTACCTGGTAAGGCCAGGTTTTCGGACGCGATCTTTACCCGCACTTCATCGATGATTTTCTGTTTGACGATCGGCCCTCGCTCTTGCGCGATTCGGGAAAGGATTTGGCCGAGTAGGGCATCTGCTCTCGGGTCGGTCCTTGGTTTGCCGCGTCCGCCACGCAGCGAGTAATTGGGTACCGCGACGGTCCAGTCGCCGCCAGTCTGTCGGACCTTTTGTTCAGTTTCACTCAGAGTGCTGATCGCATAGCGCCTGATGTTGGCCAATTCGGTAGTGGCGAGTGAATTGACGGCGGCGCGAACCCACGGTTCCTCGACCAGTTGAGTGATGCCTCTGTGTTTGAGCGCCTCGATCCACTGTCTCTTGTCCATCATCACCTGCACAGCCGCCTCAGACTCTTGCCGCAGCCTGGAAGTGTCCATGGCGGACGCGGCACTTGTTCCCGATGCGGTGGTCGGATTCAAGCCCATCTGGACGATCCCGGATTGGATGGCGTCGATCAGTTGATGCTCGGAGACCTGTTTCGTTTCGTTGGTGTGGACGTGGCGTAGAAAAACCTGTCCGTCGCAGAGTTTGTCAATGCGCAACTGATTCCCACCAGTCGAGAGCAGCATGCCTTCCGCCAAAGAGATGGAGGTACTTCTCGCTGGGAAAACAATGGCAGATCGGAGTGTTTTCATGGATTTTTTCGGTGACGTTGATGTGAAAGGCGCCGTAGGAGGCAGCAGAGATCGCGTCGTCCCAGCCGAACTCACTAAGCAAAGGAGCGAGAGTTGTTTGGGAAGCAGCAAAGCCGCGAACCTGTTCGATGCGTTCGCGTGACGCTGGGTGCCTAAAGCCTCGATCGAGCATCCGGACCGTGTGCGACGTGTTTGACGAGAGGTGGCCCCTGTCCGTCCAGACGTGGTACCCGATGCCCACTTGCTCCAGGAATGCGCTCTCGATGTCGAAACGTTCTTTCACCTCTTCGGTGATGAAGCGCTGAGACTTGACCTGGATGACGTGTAACGTTGATTCGCCTGTGGCCAGTTCGACAAGCACGTCAGGGATCCGGTCTTCTGGCCCCCCGATTTCCTCGAGCGAGAACGGTTGCGCCTTGAAGCGCTTGACCACGCCAAACCTCTGCAAGTAGCTCAGTAGCAGCAGGGCAGTGGCCTCGTGTCCTCCCTCGGCGTACTGCCATCCTGATGGCGTCAAGATCGGGAGGCGTGTGGTGGACTTGCTCTGAGTGGCGACGCACCGTCGAGGCGCGGAACCAAAAATCGCATCGCGCCACCCGAGCGAATGGCTTCTTTTTTTGTGGGTCATGGGACCTCCTTGCTCCTTGTAGGGCAGAGGTCACGCGCGCCGAATAGGCGTAGCTGTGCCTTCCCTGTAGCGAGAAACAAAAGTGAACAAGACCGGAGTTGACCGCCAGCGAACGAGGCGATAGAGTTGTGTCTGGTTTAAGGATCTCTCAACTTCGGTTGGGATCAAGGGCTGGACACTTTGGCGAGTGTTCAGCCCTTTGTATTTGTGCGAGCGCATGACGTCGCACCTGTACATCAGGCGTTGGCGGATTGGTTACTTCATACCGAGCGCCCTCGCGATATCAAAGCTTTGGCCGCGAAGACACTTGCGCTCTCCGCGGAGCACCGCATAGACAAGTGCCGGAGCAAAACCCTTTGAGCGAGCCCAGTCAGCGATCACAACGCCGTTGGCGCGAAAAGCTTCAAGGCTGCCAAGGTGCTGTGGTTGCGACTGCGGGGTCTGCATCTCAGGCGCTGATGCGGTCATTTGTCGCGCCTCTTCAACCATTCGAGAAATGCCTGCAGCCTGGCATCCACGCGCCTCGTTGCTGCAGCCTTGGCCGCGAAGCCACGTGGACATGTGTCCAAGCTACTTGGTGCAGCAGGGGACGAAGAGATGCGCGGGTCCATAGATCGCCGCACTCTGTCATATTTCGTTCCCTCCCGGTAGGGTCCGTTTTCAGCGAAGTTGAACCCATACCCGCTTAGATTGGAAAAGAATATTTCTTGTTGGTTCGGAGGCCCGCTCCCTATGGGAAGCGGGCCTTTTTTTCAACTCTCATTTCTTATAGGTGCCTATGACTGGACAGGTGGGCCGGGTCTGATCAAAGCTGCGAGGAATGGCCCACTTCCTCGCTAAGCAAGTCAAGCTCCGAAGCGGAGAGCGAGTCTCCGTGAATCGCCCCGGAGCGATTCAGAACTTTTATCAACACTTTTGGGTGCGCATAACCGTTCCGATGGATGAGTGTCTATGGCGAACGTAAAGCGAAACCCTTGGCAGAGCTTGAGGACCAGGTTATGGGCGACCACAGTCGCTGATGCATTGCAACTGCGTTCCGGGAAGTCGATCGAAGACCGCGTGAACAAGGCGTCGGGGCTCGAAGACTGTGAACCTTCCGGGAATTTCGGTCGCTATCTGTCAGGCAAGAAGATGCCGTCGCGAACCATCGGACCGATCGTGAGGAGTCCCTGGCTTGAACGAGTTGACGCCCTTGTACCGGGAGCGTCGAACATTTTTAGGTCACCGCTGTGGTACCTGCTGGACAGAGATCAAGACTCAACGATCGCAGAGCTTTTGCAGTGTATTGAGTTGTTGCCAGAAGAGGAGAGAGAGTGCTTGCTACTCCCTGGAACAGAGCATCTTCCTGCTCCGTATCGGATTCAACTGCCGTCGGAGACTGATCTGTTTTGGATCATCTCAAGAGACGCAGCTTGGCACTATGGATTTTTGGCTTGTGTCTTCCGAGCAGCGGAGCTGAGAGGCGATTCAAACTTGGCGCGACGAGCCTTGCTCTGCCTAATTCAGGGGATTGATCTCCGGCTGAGTCTGGCCGAAGAGAATGCTTGGTCTAGACCGGTAGAGCAGGAGCTCGGGCAACACGTCAGGGAATTCTTCGCTGAGTGGCAGTTTGCGATGACTGCGTCGCATAAGCCCGTGCAGCTAAGCGCTCACTTGCTCGAACACAGGCAGTTTGAAGATGGCTACATTATGCGCCGTCGTGAATTCAAGAATGCACAAGTCGAAGCCATTTTGAACGCCGATCCGAACCAGTGCTTCTCTGCCTGATTGGGTATTCCGGATCAATGTGGCCGTTGATTCTGGCCTGGCGTTCCCCCTGAAACAGGACAGCTCTGAACTACAGACTGGCCGCTTCGTTGGGTTGAACTGACCTGCTGTTGACGAACTCGCTCGGGGTCAGGTTACCGAGCGTGGGCCGGGTGGACGGCGGTGGTTGCAGTCGTCCTGCCGGACCTTCAATTTCTCCCGGGCATCGTGCAACGTGACGAACTCCTTGACATTGAGGAACTCGTCGCGAAGCCGCCCATTGAACGATTCAAAGCCATTTGCGCCGCCGTTCATATGAACACCCGAGATCAGAGTTTCTCGCGCCCAACAGGGCTTACGGCCATTGCCTCGCCTCCGTGCAAAGCAGGATCGAAGCGAGCGAGCTTGCACTCGAGTGACTCAGCATTACCAGCATTGCTGCTGCCTGTATGAGTGCCTACATCCGCCCCACTTGGCTCGGGTTGCTCGTAGGCAGGTTGAGTAGATCGAATGGGCTTCACTTTGTCACCTGCTGTGGACCCAACTCTCTCGCTTGCGCGATGATGCTTGGCGATGGACATGGTGAGCCTCCAGGTCAGGTACTTCTGTCAAGGTTTCCAACATAGAAACTGTTGGGATGTGCGAGCAAGTCCTCTCAAGCAACACCTACGCCGTGATGGCTGAGGTAACTGCTTAGCAGGGGGGGCCGCTGGAGCCGATACCCTTCGAAGATCACCAGCCGACGATAGGGTGTCTTGGTGGAATCAGCTTCGCGTTTCATTCGGTGTCATGCGTGTACGTGATTACACCCGAATACCGCGTCATCTTGTCGTAGAGCGCGCGTCCCGTTGCGTTGTCGGCATAGGTATGCCAGTACACCCGCGTGCTGCCTGCCGTCTTCGCAGCGAAGTAGACCGCCTCAATGAGTTTCTTTCCAGCACCTCGGCCTCGGTGGTTCGGTGAGGTGAACAGATCCTGGAGATAGCACACGTCGTTGAGGCGGGTGGTGCTTCGATGGAACAGGTAGTGCACCAAGCCAACGACAGCGGAGCCTTCGACTGCAATCAGTGCGTGGACAGGCTCGCCGAGGTCGAAAAGTCGCTCCCACGTCTTCTGCGTGATCGCCTCAGGCAGTGCAGTGCTGCCCTCCCGACCATAGAAGGCGTTGTAGCCATCCCATAGCGGTCGCCATTGCGCGTAGTCGGCAGGGGATAGCGGGCGAATCGAGATTTCTGAGGTCATGGTTTGAACATATGATGTCGATCATATTTTGGCATCCACGAAAAGTATGACCGATCGCAAACAGCTTTCGCATGACCGCATCGTCGAGGCAGCGTCGCGCGCGATCCGGCGCGAGGGTTTCCATGGAGTTGGCGTGGCCGACATCATGAAAGAGGCCGGGTTGACTCATGGGGGGTTCTATGCGCATTTCGAGTCCAAGGACGCTCTTTTGGCCGAGGCAGTGGGTCGTGCCGGTATCGATGCCTACGACCACTTGTCTGTGCGCATGGCTCAGCATCGCGCGCGCGGTGATTCACCCTTCAGTGCGCTGGTCAAGGCTTACCTGGGTCAGGCTCACGCGCAGGGCCGCGAAACGGGCTGTCCGATCGCTGCACTCGTGTCTGAGATACCCCGTCAGCCTGCGGAGGCTCGTGCGGTTTTTCTGCACCGCGTCGAGGGCTTCATCCTGAGGATTCAGCAGGCCTTGCCTGCACCTGCCCACCGCGATATGGCGGCGCAGGTTTCCAGCACGCTGATCGGCACCTTGCAGTTGGCCCGTTTGTTCGGTGCCGACACGCCTCAGGGGCGACGCTTGCTCAGACAGGCGCAGCAGAGTCTCATACGGCAATACGACCGTGCCTGTGACGGAGGGGCTGACGCCGAACCGGCAGATCGATTGGCCTGAGGTCTTCCCGGACATTCTTTCGTCAGAAATATGATTTTCATCATATTTCTACTCGTTCAAGAACCCACCATGAAGCAGAGAGATGCAGACAGATCCGTTTGAGGAAAACACGATGAGTTCCATGAAGCCAAACACAGAATGCCGCGTCGTCATCACCGGCCGCGGAATGGTCTCGCCTCTGGGCGTTGGCAAAAGGACTTCGTGGCTGCGCTTGGTCGCAGGCGAGTCTGGCGTGCGGGCGTTGCCCACCACGCTGTCCGAAGGTCAGGAGAGTCGCGTGGCGGGCCTGGTTCAGGATCGGTCAGCCGAGACCCCGGATGGTTTCGATCCAGGCCGCTTCATGGACGCCAAAGACATCAAGAAGGCGGATCGATTCATCCACCTCGCCTTGGCTGCGGCAGATGAGGCGCTCAAGGAAGCCCGATGGCCACCCATCGAAGAAAGCTCGCGCGCCATGACCGCGACCGTGGTTGCCTCAGGCGTTGGAGGTTTTCCCGCCATAGCAGACGCCGTCCGGCTCGCAGAGCAGCGGGGCGTAAAACGTCTCTCGCCTTTTACCGTACCGTCGTTCCTCATCAACCTCGCGGCGGGCCACATCAGCATCCGATATGGCTTCAGGGGACCGGTTGGCGCCCCGGCCACCGCGTGCGCAGCCAGCGTGCAGGCGATTGGGGATGCCGCACGGCTGATCCGCAGTGGCGAAGCCGATGTCGTACTCTGCGGGGGCAGCGAATCCACCATGGATCCCGTTACCCTGGGCGCCTTCTCGTCGGCTAAGGCCTTGTCCACTTCGTACAACGACACGCCAGCGACAGCATCCCGGCCTTTCGACCAGGCACGCGACGGTTTCGTGCTGGGCGAGGGTGCGGCCATGCTGGTACTTGAGTCACTCGACCATGCACTCAAGCGCGGCGCAACGCCCATCGCCGAAGTCCTTGGCTACGGCACCAGCGCAGACGCCTTTCACATCACAGCCTCGCCACCCGACGGAAGCGGGATGGTGCTCTCCATGTCAAGGGCACTGGCGCAGGCAAACATCCTCAGCGCCGACATCGACTACATCAGCGCCCATGCAACCTCCACGCCCGTTGGGGATGCCGCAGAACTTCGCGCCATCCACAGCGTGTTCCATTCGGGCGCGCGGGCAGCAGTCTCTTCGGTCAAAGGTGCTCTCGGACACCTCTTGGGCGCAGCAGGCGCCACTGCCACGATTTTCGCCACCTACGCCATGCAGGAAGGACTGGTGCCTCTCACCTGCAATCTTTCAATGCCGGATGCAGGCGCTGCAGGATTGGATCTGGTCTACGGCACTTCTCGCGAGATGAAGGTCAACCATGCGCTCGTCAACGGCTTTGGCTTCGGGGGAGTGAACGCGTCGCTCGTGCTGAGAGCAATGTCATAACCAAGGGACGCAGGTGCGCCAACCTATCACCCGTCGCTGCCCGGTCAGGGGAGGATGAAGGCTCTCTTCACCGGCTATGCGAACCAACCCGCGAGGGAAGGGTGAGTGCGCGAACCCTGGCAGCCTCGCAAAAGTGCCGATTGCGTGGGAGCCAGAGATGCAGCCAAGCGACGCCCCTCTGCCTTGAGTCTGACCTTGGCAAGTTGGCTTGCTCGTATGCTCGGCCAAGCCTTTGAGGCTGACACTCTGCTTCAGGCTGTGTCGATGGAAGCAGGAAGGCGTTGTGGTCATCGACACAATGATGCTGTTCAAGGAGTATCTCCAGACCAAACACGACCAAAATCGGGTGAACGGGTACTGCGCGCAGAGGCTTCGTTCTTTGGGCGCCGTTTGGTTACCGCCTTGTTGCATCAGCGGGAGTACTCCCGCCCGGGAGAAACGATCAGCAATCGCTGCATTGCTGCCATCAGCTTTTGGAACTGCAGTTTGTGGCTTTTGGCCACGAGCAGCTTTTCCGTACACAGAAGATCTGTTGTTCAACTTTTGATCTCACCTGAGGGTGACAACGGAGTAGCCTGCTGGCGAACCTCATGGGGCGCGAAAGCACCGGCCTCATTCCCAGGGCGAAATTGCCTCAGCCTGCAGCGCTGCGGCGATGGATGGCCGCAGCGCGAGATTCTCTAAGTAGCACGTGTAGTTTGGGTAGAGCACCTTCATCTCGTACCCTTGGCGAGTGCCCCAGCGATAGAAGACCAGCCAAAACGGATCAACAACAGAGAAACCAGTCCCAAGTGCGAACGCGTGACGACCAAGATGGGCTTCAATGTCTGCCAGACAGCGCCGGAAGTTCGCATGCCCGCTAGATTGAACAGGTGGAAAGTCAGCTGCGCTTGCAACGAACCTTTCGGGTCGAAGAATCTGAGCGAATGCGACGTGAACCGTATTGGACGACCACGCCAGAAGCTCAAGGCATCTCGCTTCACTCTCTCCGCCGGCAGTGGGGTAGAGCTCGGCCAGAGGAAACTTGCGACCCAGGTAAGCGAGGATTGCTGGATTCTCCGTGAGCGTAAAGCCATCGATTAGAAGAGCGGGAATGCGACCCTTGGGGTTCACGGCCAAGTATTCAGGAGAGTGGTTGCTGCGGTCTGCAGTCGAGAACTTGCGAAGTTCGAACTCAACTCCAATCTCGCGCAGCACGGCGTGCGGCGCAAACGAACAGGCCCCGGGTGAATAGTAGAGAGCGATGGTCATGAACGACTCCTGTGATGCCAACCGTTATGCCGATCAATACAGCAGCAACGACGGCCGTTTTGGGAGGCCCCGAGGCTTGCGGGAGGCGATGCCCAAGGGATGAGCTCATTGCTGTGCTGAATGTGCTGCGGCCCTACCGCTTTGTTCGGTACGGGTGCCGGCGAATGAAGGGACAACGGCCTATTCAAACACCGGCCGAAAGAATGACCGCTCACAGCTCAGGAAGCATCGTGTCTCTTCGGCAAACCTGAAAGCTGCTTGGCAGTCCGGATCTGCCAAAGAGTCCTTTCGGTACTGCTCGTAGCTGGCCAGGGACGGAAAGGAAAATGAGGCTAAGGCGATGTTGCTGGCGCCCTCCGAGGGCAGCAGGTATCCATGATGGAGTCCTCCGAATCTGCGAACGAGCGGAATCCAGCGCTTGGCGTAGGCTTCAAATTCATCGAGTTTTGCGGAGTTGATAACGTATCGAAGGTGGCAGGTGATCATGCTCAGACTGTGTGAAGGTTGAGGTCTCTGGAGGGGTCCGGCTTGCGAAATCGGCGTGACCGGCGCAAGTTTGCGTAGGGGGAGGTTGAACTCAAATCCGAATCGCCTTGGTCATCTCAAGTACCTTTACCCCACCGACGAAGGGGACCCCGAACTCACCACTGAGGGGGTAGGCACTGCTTCTCCCCGTGCGCCTGTAGCCGCGCCGTTCATAGAACGCAACCAACTCAGTTCGGCACTCAATCACACTGATCTGCAAGGTGGTGGCTGCACCCGACTGCTTTGCGTACTGCTCAGCGTCTTCCAGCATCAGCTTTCCGTGACCTATGCCCTGAAGCCCTGGATCCGTGGCAAGCATTCCGATACATGCCACAGAACCGACAAAAGATACCTGCACACAGGCGATGATCGAATCCGCCTGGCGGCGGATGAGCATCACTGATCCGCTGTTCATCGATGCGATGACCTGATGTTCAGATGTTCTCGAGCCACGGATCCACTCGGTCTCGTGAGTCCATCCACCCGTCCCTGCCACTGGTCTGTATGCACGATTGACGAGGGCTGCGATGTCACTCGCGTCTTTGTGCGCTGCGATGGAGAAATCGCGGTTCATCGAATTCCAACCCATTGACTTTTGCCTGCATTGCCATGGTGTGCCTGGTGGCTGACTCGCGTTGACGGTATGTCAACATGACGAACACGCATTCGACGACAACGCTCTGTAACGAGACAATTTGCATGCCGCATGTGTTTGTCCGCTACATGATCAACGTGACCTTCTATTTGCTTCGATCCTGCCGCTCAGCGCGGCCAAAGGATCATCTGGGTACATCTGAATACGCAGATCCGTTTTCCGGATTCCTGATGGACCACCTCTGCGTCCCACACCTGCGTGTTTCGCCCAGCGTGTACGCACCGCGCGGCGCAAAGAACATTACCTTCCCGAGCGGTGCCTAGGTGGTTCGATTTGGTCTCGATCGTCGTGAAGCTCTCGGCGCCCGCGGGCAAGTTCGCGACGCATCCATACCCTGCCGTCGTGTCCGCCATGGCGACGAGGGTGCCTGCATGCAGATAGCCGTTTGGCGCCAGCAGGCTTCGGTTCAGAGTGAGCAGCGAGTCGATCTCCAGCTTTCGAATGTCAGTGATCACCAGGCCAAGGAGCCCGGGAAGATAGCCATCGCCAAGTTGATTGAAGTACGTCTCATCAAACACGGGTTGCTTCCGGGATCGGTTGAAAGAGAACACTGGCGCAGTGAGTCAACGAAGTGCGTGTTCGGTCACTGACCCATCGAGTATCGATCTGACCTCACAAGGAGAAAAAGAGTTGAACCCGACACCCACAAGGCAGTTTCAGCCAATGAACGATTTCACCGTACTGGTTCTCGAGGGCGCGTTTGCATCCAGCGTAGCGGCGACGGTCAACATCCTGAGTGCAGCCCGCAAGCTTGCTCCACGTCTTGGTGTCCCCGTTCCGAGCTGGCGCATGTCTTCAGTTCGCGGTGGAACCCTTGCACTTCAGGACGGCATGAGCGTTGACACAGAGCGGCTTGACGATCAGAACGGTGAGGATGGGTCGCTATGGATCGTCCCTGGCCTAGGCCTGGACAGCCCGAAAGCCATTCATCAGTTCTTTGCGCAGGCAGATACGAAGCGTGCCGTAGACGCAATACGGCTGCATGCTTCAGCGGGTGGGGGGGTTGCTGCGTCTTGCTCGGGCGTGTTCGTGCTCCAGGCTGCGGGACTGCTTTCCGGCAAGCGGGCAACCACGGCCTGGTGGCTCGCCAAGGAGCTTCAGAGACTTGTCCCTGACTGCAGAGTCGATGCGGATCGCATGGTGTGTGCCGATGGTCTTGTATTGACTGCCGGCGCAGCGTTTGCACAGACCGATTTGATGCTGCACCTGTTGCGTGCCTTGTCTGGCAACTCTTTGGCCGATGCTGTTTCTCGCGCACTCTTGATTGATGGACGGCAGGCTCAGGCGTCCTACATCGTGCCCGAGGTCTATGCCAACGGTGACGACCTGATAGGCCGCCTGGTGGCCCGCGTTGAGTCAGCCCTGCCGGATCCTCCTTCGGTAGGAGAACTTGCCCGGGAGTTTTGCATGTCTGAGCGCACGCTGGCCCGCTATGTGAAGCGTGCTACTGGAAGGAGCCCCATGGCGCTCCTGCAGAGTGTCCGGCAGCGCCGTGCGAGGACCTTGTTGGAGTCGAGTCGCATGACGGTCGAGCAGGTAGCCAGTGCAGTTGGGTATCAGGACGCGACAGCACTGCGCCGTCTGATGGTGCGTGTCGCGGGAGCCAGTCCAAGTCGATTTCGTCCCGGGTCGACTGTCGCCATCCCATAGCTTGCGGCAGGTTGGTTATGGTTTGATGAGGGATGCAATTGCCCGTGAACCGGGGGCCATGTCAAGCATCAAACTGCTCACAAGATTTGATCTGTCTGCTTCGGTGCGTTGTTGCGAGAGAAACTTCTTGCCCACCAGCTCCCTGATTTCGATTTCAAAACCGACGAGACGATGTGCCGTCTGGGTTAGAAAATCAGGTGATGCTTCGGCCATTGACCACGGTTGCGGGCGCTTGTCCTCTTGAGCGGCTGTTAGTCTGTTGAGATGTGCTGCCATCCATTCGGATCCCTCTACAAAGCGGAGCGTTCCGCGCGCTTGCACAGCAACGTAGTTCCAACTTGGCGCGTTGCGCCCCGTGGTTTGCCCACTGACGTACCAACGCGGAGAGATGTATGCGTTAGGGCTTTGGAAGATCACAGTGGCTTCGCATTTCTTGCAGCCCTCGGACCAGAGCGAGTGAGATCGAGCAACATGACCTGAAAGTGTCCCAAAGGGGCCGTTTGTGCATAGATCCAGCGGCAGCAGGTTGATCTCCAAGCCTCCCGCGCTGGCCACAACAGTGGTCGCAAGCGGATAGTCACGCATGTGCTGATGCAGCTCTTCAAGATCGGTGATCGCAAACAGTGGCTGAATGTGCATATGATTTCCGTAGGAACAACAACGGCGCCTCTGCAATCTGCATTCGAATGTCCGCCACTGGCTTTTGGGGCATGGTCGAATGCTTGCGAAGTCTGGACTACTGACTTCTTCTGCTTCTCACACCCATTCCTCAGCGGCAGCGGTACGCTCTAAGCCACTGAATCATCGATGGAGCTCATTCTGATGCAGACGTGATCCAGCGTTGATTTCGGTCGCCCTGAGGAATGTCACCACGCGTTGCACGACCATGGGTGACCGCAGTATTCGCCGATGGCCAAGGCGTGCCACCACTTCGAGAGTCGAACCCTGCCAAACCTGTGCCAGTTGAGCGCTCTCTGAGAATGGAATCTCCATGTCCTCGGCATCATGCAGGATAAGCGAGCGATGCTTTAGTCCCGGCAGCAGTTGTTCCAGGTCCATGGTTGCGAGCGGTTCACCGATCTGGTCCACCATATTGTCGAGGACCTGCTGTGTGCCCGACTCGTCGAGGCCTGCTGATACGCAACCTCGACGCAATACCCGTTCCATTGATGACGGGCCTGCCAAGTGAACGCTCGCGCGAACAGTGGCGCCGCGACTGAATGCGAAGAGGGCCGCGGCCGAGCCCACGGAGTGACCGATGATGGCGTGAGGCATGCCCAGCGACTCCACCGCGCTCAGCACGGCGCGGCCGAAATCGACGGCGTCCGTTGCCGATCCGTCTGACTCTCCGTGCCCCGGTGCGTCCAGTGCATAGACGCTGAATCCCGCTTGAATCAGTGGCGCTACAAAGCCGGCCATGTAGCCAGCATGGCTCTCCCAGCCATGGAGCAGAAGCACGGGTGGGCCCTTGCCCCAGGCCCAGACGGCCAGCCTGAGCCCTCGATGGATGACCTCAAGGCGCGTTGCGCCCGCAAGGGCAGCTTGGTTCTCTGGCGATGGCGGCACCCGTCGCGGATGGGTCAGGAAGTGAAAGACCTGGCTGGGTGATGGCCGCTTCGTCGTCACAGCGGACGTGGAAGATGAGTCGCTCAAGTGGATGCTCCTTGGGTTGCGCCGATGGGACAGGGGGGCTAGAGGAGGCGTTGCTTGAAGAAGCTCAGGATCTCGTCCCGCGCAGCAATGGTGGGTTGTCCCGCCTCGTCGATAAGGTGCGCAGTGACGACACTGTGTGGACTTGCAACCACCTTCTCGAAGAAGGGCGAAAGTCCCGTCTTGCGGGCTGCGGTGTCCGGAAGGATCCGAGCCACAAACCGGTCCCCCAGTGCAGCGGAATAGGCGGCAAAGCGCTCAGCCTTGCAGTAGCGGTCGCCCTCGAAACGGTAGGCCAGAACAGTCAGATCCTCACGCTGCAGACGCTCTCCAACCGCGGTCAGGTCATCCGGCCCGATCTCGAGCCCCCCCGGATCGTCAAAGGGCAGGGACGGCTGCGACAGCACGGGTGCCAACATCGATGGTTCCAGCATCATCGTGAGTGCAAAGTTGCCTGTGAAGCACATGCCTATGGCACCGACCCCAGGGCCAGCGCATTCGCCGTGTGCCATGCGAGCCAAGGCGCGCAGCCATTGCGTCACCGGGCTCGCCTGGTTAGGTCCCTTTTTGTTGGCAAAGGCTCTGAACTCTGCGCTGACGCAAGCTCGATGCATCACCTGCTCGCCTTCTTCCGCGGTGGCGACCATTCCGTCGCGGCCGAAGAGGGATGGCATGTAGACCGTAAATCCAGCATCGCGGACCCAGCGGCTGAAGCGCGCGACGTGTGGGCTGATGCCTGGCATCTCCGTCATGACAATCACAGCCGGTCCGCTGCCGGCAACATGCACGCGTTTGCTCAGTCCGTTGAGCGTGATTTCGCGGGCTTGGAAGTCCTCAAGTGGGTCGTGCTCGGCGAGGTTGCGGTTGGGCATGGATTGATCCAGGTAGTGAAAGATGGGCGCGCATCAGGCGGCTTCCCCGGGAGGTCTGGCCTTGCATATGTCCGAGTTCGATTTCAGCGCACGCATGGGCCGCGTGCCAGTGTCCGAATCGACGTGTCACGGGCGTTTTTTGACAGTCATCGAACTGCGATCAATGCTAGCGATTCGCGTCTCTACGAATAGAAGAAAACCAAGTGCGGGGAGCGACAACACAAGTGGCAAGGCCGCATTCGACTGCTATCCTGAGGCACTCATTCACCGTTGGTCACGTAAGGACTGTGCATGTCAGTTTCGATCGTCCGCCTGCCATCCCTGGATCTTGTGCGTGGGTTCGTGGCCGTAGGTCGCCGCATGAGCATCACCCTCGCGGCGCAGGATCTCTGCCTAACTCAATCGGCTGTTAGCCGACAGGTGCATGCACTCGAAGAGGTGCTTGGGGTCAAGCTCTTCGCGCGAGGCTACCGCTCGCTTCAGTTCACCGGTGAAGGTGAGCGGCTCTTCCGCATCGCTGACGTGTCGGTACAGCAGCTGCAGGACGTGATCGGTACGCTGGATACGCGCCAACAACGCCGGCCTGTCACGATCACTCTCAGCACCGGCGTGGCTGCGTTGTGGCTGCTTCCTCGCCTCAGCATGCTCCAGGATCAACATCGTGCGATCGACGTCCGCATTGCTGCGAGCAACAGGGTCCTGGATCTCAAGGCTGAGGGCATCGATTTGGCCGTTCGCTATTGCTCCGAGGCGTCCGCGCCGCCAGGTGCCGAGCGACTCTTTGGCGAGCACCTGCTCGCGGTCTGTCATCCTTCATTGACCGTCACCCAAAGAGAGTCGTCCGAAATCATTCGCAAAAATGTCTTGCTGGACTTCGACGAACCTCGGCGCCCTTGGATGCACTGGTCGCAGATGCTTGCGGCTGCGGGGCTGTCCTCCATACGACCGCGGGCAATCATGCGATTCAACCAGTATGAGCAGGTCATACAGGCGGCAGTGGCGGGGCAGGGCGTCGCAGTGGGGCGCGTGGCATTGATCGAGCCGATGTTGGCCGACGGACGGCTGGTGGCGTTGCCGCACTTCAAGGTCAATCACGAATTGGATCACGCCTACTGGCTCATTCGCTCCCCGTCAGAACCGCATCGAGACGTCGAAACGGTGGCTCTCTGGATCAAGCGTGAGTCAGAGCTGCTGTTGGGTGCAATGGAGACACGATTGGCTCCCTTGTCCGAGAACGAGATACCCAAGAAGGGTCCCGTGCCGAAGGCCAACCCACCGCGCAAGCGTTAGCTATGTTTGGGCGCACAGCCGCTGACTATCTGGTCCTGGCGAAGGGGACCTGTTGCTAGAAGAACGGGTAGGGTCCTGCGTCGTGATTTGTGTGCACAAGATGCGTGACCAAACGCTCACTCCTCGACCATCGGTGCAACAGATATGATCTCGGACCCGAATAGGACTGGGGTTGAGCGTTTTGCGCCATTTGAAGTGCAATCTCCGTTGTCGTACTTGGGCACGTGATGACCACGGTTCCGGCCCATCGTCTCACCATCGTCCTGTGGACATGTCCGCAAAGCACGGCCTCTATGTTGTCGAACCCGATCAGAAGATTCGCCAGCTTTCCTGAGTCCAGGAGTCTGTAGCGGTCAAGGTATGGAATTCCGCAGGTGAAGGGTGGGTGGTGCATCACCACCAGCGTTGGCTTCTCACGATTGGTCAACAGCGTGAGCTCCAGCCAGGACAGTGTCGATTCCTCTAACTCGCCATGATGCGAGCCGGCTTTGCAGGTATCCAATACAACGATGCGCAGATCGTGGTCATCGATGCAGTAGTTCATGGGACCCGCAGCAGGCAGGTAGTCATGCGAGCGGAAAGCGCGTCTGAGATTGGCCCGATCATCGTGATTGCCGGGCGCGATCAGGAACGGAATGGCCAGTCTCCCAAGCGCCTTGGCCGCTTCAAAGTATTCTTCCGGGCGACCTTCGTCCACAAGGTCCCCTGACACGATGACGAGGTCAGGGCGCCTGTCCAGGCTGTGCAGATGATCTACAGCACGGCTCAGTTGGGCATTCGAGTTGACAGCGCCACCGTAGAGCTGGTCCCCAGGCCGAACGTGCAAGTCTGAAAGCTGAGCAATCAGCATGCTTCAAGTGCGAGATTTGAGAGTCGGAACCAGAGACTGTTCATGAACTGCTCTCAATAGCCATCGGTGCTTGTTGGCAATCGCTGGCTCTCGACTTGCCAATCTATCGGGCAGGTCGCTCGAATGTGGCCACGATTCGCGCCGTGGCGAGGCTGTTGCTGTTGATCATGAACCCGATCATTGCCGCGCTGGCATCGACGGGCAGATCGATTTTTTCGACCTTCAGAGCGTGGACGGAGAACAGATAGCGGTGGGCGCGACTTCCTGGCGGCGGGCACGCTCCACCATATGCGTACGCACCAAAGTCATTGCGCCCCATCTTGGCGCCCTGCGGAAGGGCGGCGCCATCCAGCGCACCCGCCCCTTCGGCAATGGCGTTGTCCCCGCCCGGAATGTTGTAGACCAGCCAGTGCCACCATCCGCTGCCTGTCGGAGCGTCAGGGTCGTACATGGTGATGGCAAAGCTCTTGGTGCCGGCTGGTGCAGAGCTCCAACGCAAGACCGGCGACCGGTTGCTGCCAGTGCAACCAAAACCGTCAAAGACCTGTGCCACAGCAAGACGCTCGCCGTGACGAAGGTGCTCGCTGTGAAGTCGAAAGTCGCCGGCGGCGGCAAATACAGGTAGCCATGAGACGGCGACAGAGGCGATGGTGCGGATGGGTCGCGAAATGATCATGGGGGCTCCCGGGCGAAGGCGTGCGTTGAACGCGGACAATGCAGACCATTGAACGTGAGGTTTTGATCTCGCTCAAGTGACAAGCCAGACGCCCTTCGTGCCAATTCGGACAGCTACAGCTGGCTGCCAGACTTGGAGACATCGGGTCGATGTCCGAAACAGCTTCCAAAAATGCGGTTTTGGCCCTTGCCCATTGGTGACTCGTCGATTCGAATGAGCGCATGGCACTCCCCGCCGTGTGATCACCTGCAAGAGGTATCTGAACCGTGAGTCCCGAACTGGCTGCCCGCTTTACGAGTGAATGGCTTGAAGCGTGGAACGCCCACGACATTGATCGAATACTCAGTCACTACAGCGACGAGTTCGAGATGTCTTCGCCAGTGATTGCCCTCCTTACGGGAATATCAGAGGGCTGCATCAAGGGAAAGCAGGATGTGCGCCGGTATTGGGTCAAGGCACTTGCCAAGTACCCCAGTCTTGCCTTCGTTCATGTTTGCACCTTGATCGGCGTTGACAGCCTGGTCATTCACTACGTTGGCGCGGCCAACCGGAGAGTGGCCGAGGTGTTTCACTTCAATCGCGAGGGACTGGTCTCCCGCTCACATGCCTACTACGAGGTCTGATGCGTCAATCACTCGGAGTCGGGCACTACGGTGATCAGGGTGCTTTGTACCCTGCGTCTGAGTCAGTATCCGTCTTGAATCAGTGTCCATTGTGTTGAAGTTGTATCGATCGCCTTGATCGTCTTTTCGGACCAAACAACTCTGTTAGGCAAGTCATGAACATGCAAGACATACCTTTTGGCACGACGGACTGGACGACAGTGCCTTGCACGGAGCACAAGGGCACAACCGGTACCGCCATTTGGCGCACCGCGAACTTCGGGAACATCCGGGTGCGCCTCATTGAGTATTCAAGGGGCTACGAGGCGGACCATTGGTGCACGAAGGGTCACATCTTGCTGTGCTTGGACGGAGAACTTGAAACCGAACTGGAGGACGGCCGAAAGTACTTGCTGAAGCCTGGCATGAGCTACCAGGTTGCCGACGGTGCTGAACCCCATCGATCGCGCACGGTGACAGGCGCAAGGCTCTTCGTTGTCGACTGAACGTCGTCAACAGAAACCTCAAGCTCGGAAAGGTCCGTTGAACGTGTTCTCGCACATATTTGTTGGCGTAAAGGACTTTGACCGGGCCTTGGCCTTTTACAAGCCGGTGATGGAGGCACTTGGTGCGCCGCTTCGATTCGTGGATGCGAGTCGCCCTTGGGCCGGTTGGCAGTCTCAGCCAAAACCGAGGCCGCTGTTCATCATCGGCGCGCCATATGACAAACAGGAGCACGACGCCGGGAACGGTCAGATGGTTGCGTTCCTGGCCAAAGATCGTCAAACCGTCGCAGAAGTTCATCGCCTGACACTTGCCCTTGGCGCTGTGTCTGAGGGGGCTCCTGGTCTGCGCCCGGAGTATCACGCGAACTACTTTGGTGCCTACGTCAGAGACCCCGAAGGCAACAAGCTGTGTTTTGCCTGTCACGAAGCTCATCCTTGAGGTCGAGGCCTCGATATCGGCCGATCGAGCGAGCAGGATGGATAGGGCGCCTGTGTCAGGTCAGATAGGAGCCTCGCTTGTCGCAAGTCGCCCAACTTGTGTCCTGTGGCGCACTGTTGAAGATCGCGCAGCGCTGGCTCAATGGTGCTGTATCGATGAACGGACACAGCCTCATGCCCAACATTCTCATCAAAGTGCCGAAGGGTGCGTTTCCACCTCAAACCCGGGCCAGGCTTCTCCGCCGCGTGACAGAGGCAGCTGCAACTGCTGAGCAAATTCCAGATAGGCCAGAGGCACGATTCACCTCATGGGTGTGTCTGGAAGAACTTGAGACAGGGATGTTTGTCTGCGCTGGCTCGGACATGACACACCAGGTTCTCCCGTGCATTGTCATTGTGTATGTGCCCAGTGGCGTGCTTGACGAAAAGTCCAGAGCGCTTTACCACCGACTGATCCATTCAGCGCTTGAAGAGTCGTTGCCATTCAGCGAACAGCGGCAACTGGCCACATCCGTCATTCTTCATGACGTTCCAGATGGAGCGTGGGGCGGAAACGGGGTCACGCTTCGACTTGTCGATCTGGCCAAGATGGCAGGCTATGCCCATCTTCAGCATCTGTCTGCCAAGAGCACTTGAAGCGATGAACGCTGAATCGCGATCGATGCTGCCCTTCAAGTCGCGCCGAACAGTTGCTTTTGGCGATTGCGACCCTGGGGGTGCCATCTACACACCTAGGGCATGTCACTTTGTCGTCGAGTCCATTCTCGACTTTCAGTCCTGGATATTGGGAGCACCGGCAGCTCGGACGATCTTTGAGATGGGCATCTTGCCGCCGGCGAAGGCCATCAGCGTGGAGTTTGCGTCGCCTCTCGCCTGGGACGACGTCATCGAACTTGAAGTCACTTGCAGCGCGGTCGGAGAGACCTCCTTCAGCTGTGACGTTGCAGCGCGGCGGCTTGGTGGTGAGCTTGCCTTTCGAGCCCGCCTCACGCAGGTCTGTGTTTCGCCAGAAAGCAAGCGTCCCGTTGCCATCCCGTTGGTCCTGCGCGCCGCCCTTGAGAGATCAATTGTCTGAGCATTCTTCCACCGCCCACAGGCCTCGCCAATAGCAAGAAATTGAACCTACCAACGCGGTATGCGCGCACCAACATTTGATCAGGAGCATTTATGTCTGAGCACCGAGGTGACGATGTTGTCATCTGTTCTGCGGTTCGCACGCCGATTGGCAAGTTCATGGGCGCGCTGTCCAGCGTGACTTCGCCGGTTCTTGGAGGCGTGGCGATCAGGGCTGCCGTTGAGCGGTCTGGTACCAATCCCGACGAGATCGATGAAGTCTTGATGGGGTGCGTACTGAGTGCGAATCTGGGGCAGGCGCCGGCTCGACAAGCCGCTATCGCTGCAGGACTTCAGGTTTCCACACCAGCGACGACGGTGAACAAGGTCTGCGGCAGCGGCTTGAAGTCCGTCATGCTGGCTGCAGATGGGCTGCGCCTAGACGGTTCGAGACTGGTGGTGGCGGGTGGCATGGAGAGCATGTCAGGTGCGCCCTATCTGGTGCCCAATGCGCGGGGAGGATACAAGGTGGGACATGCCGCCTTTGTCGACCACTTGATGAGGGACGGTCTGGAGGACGCCTACGAACGTGGTCGTTCTATGGGTACCTTCGGCGAAGACACCGCGACTGCCTACGGCTTCACCCGTGATGAGCAGGATGTCTATGCGTTGGAGACGGTCAGGCGGGCTCAGGACGCAATCGCCAACGGGCGATTTTCCGAGGAGACCATAGCTGTAAATGTCGGGTCGGGTGCGAAGGCTTCTGAAGTTCTGGTCGACGAAATTCCCGGGAAGATCAGTCCGGAGAAGATTCCAGGCCTTCGCCCAGCGTTTCGTGCCGATGGGACCATCACGGCAGCCAGTTCAAGTGCCAACAGTGACGGCGCTGCTGCGCTGGTACTGAGCACGCGGGACCACGCCGACCGTTTGGGTATGCCGATCCTGGCCAAAGTGGTAGCACATGCCACCCATGCCCGGGCGCCGGCGGAGTTCACGCTGGCGCCGATTGATGCTGTTCAGAAAACGCTGGAAAAAGCGAATTGGAAGGAATCGGACGTGGATCTGTTCGAGATCAACGAGGCGTTCGCGGTGGTTGTGATGGCCGCAATGAGGGATTTGAAACTGAGCCACGATCGCGTCAACGTCAACGGTGGTGCCTGTGCCCTGGGTCATCCCATTGGCGCTTCCGGAGCACGCGTCTTGGTGACGCTGCTGCATGCCCTTCGCGGCCGTGGACTCAAGCGAGGCGTTGCGACCCTCTGTATCGGTGGTGGCGAGGCTGTGGCTATGTCCATCGAACTGCAGGCATAGGGCTGGAGCCGTCAAGGTTTAGCCACAGACACCCACTCGTGAACCTGTGGAGGCCCTCACAGAGGCTTTCAGCGAGTTGGTCGACTGGCGGTCGTCGCTCTGGAAAAGGACATTTTGAATATGAATGAGCCCATCGACACCCACGCGATCAGCGTCGACCACAAGGAGTCCTGGTACGCGCAAGAGCTGGTTGAGATGTCTGGCGTACATCTTCGATTTCGAGTCATGCGCGACACGTCGGCGGAGTTTCACAGGCATGTTGAAGGACCAGAGTGTTTCTTCGTCGTGTCCGGAACGGTGCAGCTTGACACCGAACATGGGTGCGTGGCTCTTCAGCCTGGCCAATTCTTCAAGGTCGATACGTCCGTATCTCACAGGACCCGGGTGAAGGGGGAGGCGACGCTGCTCGTGGTTGACCAGATCTTGTCATGACGTACTGGAATGGGAATCGATCTGTGAACCGCCTGCCATTCACTGCAGTGACTCGTATCCGCTGCGACAAGTCTTTCGAGGAGTGGTTGACGTGAACATCTGCGGCGAGAGGTTCCATGTACAAGTTCTTCATCGGGAACTGATCCGGGTCGCGTTCCGGCGCTACCTTGACATCCAATGCTTGGAAGGTGTGTTCTGGATCACGCAAGACGGCAGCCGCGCTGACATCGTCATCAAGGCCGGTCAGACTGCAGCTCTGAGGTGCCCGGGCGCGGCAGCAATGCAGGCTCTGGCGTCGGGTCGCCTGTGTTTGGTGGAGCGGGAGTGAAGAATCCAGTCTGGGCGATGACCGCGACAGTCATTGCAGGATGCCCTGATCCAGGAGGTGCAGGTAGTTGAACTCCGGAGCCTCGACTCCGGCCTGACGTCGAATCTCTACCAGCCTCGGTGACTCAAAGAAGGCCTTGGCCTTGGAGATCGAAGTCCACCTTGAAAAGTGGATGATCCTGTTGGCGTCGTTTTCGTCGCGCAGCACGAAGTACTCCCGCTCACCGGCTTCCTTGCGGATGGTTGCAGCGTCGTCGAAGATTTTTTTCCAGGCTGCATAGTCCTTGACAGCATGGATGATGAGTACGTGGTCCATTCGATCTTTAGAGCTTATAGCTTTCGAGTCACCCATATGGTGTGCCATCGCGGTGGGCGAACTTCCACTGGCCCTCGACGAGCATGGCCATGAGATCGTCGTCAGGGTAGGAGGCTTCGTCTCCTTGCGATCTGTCCCCGACTTCGAGATAGACGACTTCTTCGGCGGTCTCGTTCATCAGACGGTGGCCATTGCCCGTTCCCGCTTTGAAGCCTGCGCACATTCCTGGCGAAAGCAGTTGACGACCCTCGTCTGTGTGAAGGGTGGGATTGCCTTGCAGTACGAAGACGAATTCATCTTGCCTGGTGTGCGCGTGCCGGAGGGCAGACACTGCGCCGGGAGCCAGCGTCGTGAGGTTGACACCAAAGTTCTTGAGTTGAAAGGCATCACCCAGTTGACGTTTGTTTCGTCCGGCCATACGCGAAGCGAATGGCTCCGGATACACAGACGGCCTGCTTCGTACGGCTACTTCGGAGGCAACCAAAGCAACTGGTGGTTTTTCGTTTGACATAAGTCCTCATCTGAGATGGATGAATGGATGCGAAAGTGCAGCCTCCAACACTGGCTTCATGCTGCAGCCATCGTCCGAGTGCAGTTGCATTCCTGCGGTGCGGTGCGAGTTCGGTCAACCCTTCAGGCCGTGTGCCGCGAAATTCAGAATCTCCACGGTCGGCCGGTCCAGGAGGCACAGGGATCCGATCAGCCGACCTGATGCGCCCAGGGCGTGTCGCTGTGTATCACTACCTTCCCCTGTGACGACCTCGACACCGACACCCAATTCCTTCAGCCGAGCGGCGATTGGCAACTGAGTTGCCCATTTCACGCTGCTGTCCTTTGGATCGCCCAGCACAAACACTCGCAGCTTGGGGTTCATCACTTCGCGTCTCAAGTGCGGTAACGGCTCGTAGGAGTCGGCGTATCCGGTCAGGTCCGTCGTCCTTCCCATGTCCTCCCAACGCTGTCTGGGCGAAGAGACCGATGAGGTTGGTACTGCGCAGGTGATATCCGATCGCCATCCGAGCAGCGACGCAACAATGTGTCCTCCGCCGCTCAGACCGACCAAGGTCAGCTCCTGGATTCCGTGGCGCGTCTTGAGCTCGTCAAGTGCGTTGGACACAAGTTGTGGCTCCAGCCTTCGCCGGCGCTGCGTGTGTTCGCCAGAGGACCCGAAAGTGCCTGGGCGTGCAACGAGGATCAAAGGGACGCCAACTTTCAGCGCCATCTCATCCACCAATGACTGCATCTTTCCAGGGTTCAGGCTGGTGTACCCCGGCGCTGGCTGGTCGAAGGCGAGCTGATCACCGGGAATGTAGATCAGCGCGCGGGGATTTTTCGGCCCGTCCGCCAGACCATAGGCCCAGTAGCGCAAGCACTCCGCCTCTCCGGTGTCAGTGCGAGCCCATACCGCCACGGATACGGAGGAGCATTCCAGTTCAGTGGCGAAGACTCCGCGTGAGAGCGCCTCTGCGCCGAAGTTCTCATTGCCCTTTGGCATGGGTAGGCGCTCGGCAGATGCCATCACATGCGTTGCCCCCAGCATGACCAACACGGTGCAGTTGAGCCAGTGATGCAGTCTGAAGACGGGTTTCATGGTCTATTCCTCGCGTGTGAAACCTCTGAATCGCCTGCTTCCGAGCCACTGGCTTGGCGTGAACCGGTCCGGCTTTCGAGCGCCCTGACGACCCCGGCCATATCGAGTCCACCACCGTCGTTGCTGGCTGTCTCGCTGTACAGGTCCAGACACACGTCCATCAGCGGACTCGCGAGCTGGGCCTTGTTGGACGCCTCTGAAACCAGCTGCGCGTTCTTGAGCACGTCAATGATCGACGCCTGAACGGAAAAGTCCTGCTCCACCAACTTTGACAACTTGGTCTTCGACACGCTGCTCGCCATCGGTCCTGCGTCGAGCACGGCCTGCAGCAGGCGAACGTCTAGGCCGTTCTTGTCAGCGAAATGGTAAGACTCGCACAGGCCGGTCACCATGGTGATCAGGAAGAGGTTGACTGACAGCTTCATCAGCAACGCCGACGGAACCTCGCCGCACACGAAGAGCTGCTGGCACATGGGCGCCAACGTCTCGCGAAGCGCGGGTTCCCTCTCGTGGTCACCTGCAAGCATGCCAACGAGCTGACCTGCCTCTGCGGGCTTGCGTGAGCCGGACACCGGACATTCCACATAGAAGCCCCCGGCGGATCGCACGTCTGCAGCAAGCTCTGCTGAGTATCCGGGCGATGTGGTTCCCATGTGGATAACCGTGCGGTTGCGCACCAGGTCGTTGAATCCGGGCCGGCGTCGCTCCAGGACCTCGTCCATTGCTCCGCCGTTGGCCAGCATGAGGATCACGATGTCGGCGAGTTCGAACACCTGCCGGGCGGACTTTGCGACTGTGGCGCCGCGTTCCTGAAGCGGCGTGCAGCGTTCCAGCGATCGATTCCAGATGACCAGGTCGACACCGGCACCGATCAGGTTTGCCGCCATCGGCTGGCCCATCACCCCTATACCGATGAAACCAACCTTGCGCATGTTTGTTCGTATCCTTGAAGCTGTTGTGCTACTGCAGCGACATGTCTTGGGGTGCCCAGGCGCATCCGGTCATCCTTCCGCAGGCATGAAGCAATGGAAGGAACTGATTGCACATGCATACGCATTTGACGGAAAGCGCCATTTCCGACTCACTTCGGGATGATTCCGTCAGCTATGTTTACTTCGATCGCGACGGCACCGGTTCCAGGCAGCCCGCCTGTCCCAGCGTTGATCCGAGTCCGCTGCAAGGCGGATGCGACTCAACCTGTCGGAGAGGCTGTTGAATGAGGTGGATGTGCCTCGCCACAACCCGTAGGTTTGAAGATCCGCTCCGTGGATTGCGGGTGCCGGGACAGTGCCGCCGATGGTCGCCTCGGTCGACGCACCAACTCTCCACCGCAGTTGGGGCAGACGCCATTTAGCTTGACCTCCGCGCAATCGACGCAGAAGGTGCATTCGAAAGTGCAAATTCGGGCATCCACACTTTCGTTGGGTAAGTCCCGATTGCAGCACTCACAGTTGGGGCGAAGGGTCAGCGTGGCGTTGGGCGCCAGATTGGTCTTGGTGGTCTCTAGGGTTTGTCGGGTGCACACTGGATCGCGAAAGAACCGTGGATACGATGGCACTGATCACTCTGGCCTGCAGCGAATGGTCGCTTTCACAGTCAGCGGAACGCCGTTGCGCAAGGACGTCACACCAACAACCGATCTGGCGTGCAGGCCGGCGGGGCCAAACAGCGCGACCAGCAGATCGGATGCGCCGTCGAGGACCCGGGCATGGTCCTCGAAGTCCGGCGTCGTGTTCAACGATCCGTGCAGCTCAAGAATCTGCACCACTTCGTCGAGGCTCCCAAGCGCAGCCCTTGTCGCGGCCAGCAGATCGGTGCACGCCGACCGTGCAAGCACATAGCCGTCTTCGGTTGAGAACTCGCTTCCCAGGCGACCACGCGGATACACGCCATGAAGGGGAAGAGGCGCCTTTCCAGACAAGAAAAGGAGCGTTCCAGATCGAACGGCCGCAACGTAGTTGCCCGCAGGTCGGCTGCTGGTCGGTAGCTCGATGCCAAGGTCAACGATGCGATGTTCTGGGCTCATGTGACAACGGATGATGGAGATGCAGGCAGGAGATGCCTGAGCGCGAAGGGCGGGGTCTGCGGTGCAAGGAATTGACTCCGTGGTGCAACTGACTCTGGCACATAGCGGTAGAAATCGGTGAACGTTGTCCATTCGAGGCGACAACGTCAGTCCTGGCAAGCGCGCGATGCGTCGCTTCCGCGGTGGATTCGGTCAAGCGTCAGTCGCCGCTCTGATCCGAAACACGTACGGACGTACGGCTTTGTGATGCACCGTGGGAATGCCAGATTGCAAAGGAGTCGCTTGAGCCTTCCCGGAGCGCCGGTCTCCAATCTGATCGACGTGTTGTCAACGCAGCGGAGAACCATGAACATTCTGAACATCGCCGCATTCTCGGCAGGCGATCGCGGCGGAAACCCCGCCGGTGTGGTGATCGCGAATGTGCTACCTGCGGCTGAGGAAATGCAGCGCGTGGCCGCACTTGTCGGGTTCTCTGAAACTGTCTTTGCGGCGTCAACCGGGCAAGGCTGGCGCGTTCGCTACTTTTCTCCCCAGACCGAAATCCCATTCTGCGGACACGCCACGATTGCCCTTGGCGCGGCCCTGGCCGCTCAAGGCGGTGCGGGCGCTTTCCGACTTGACCTGAACCAGTCCGCGATATCGGTCGAAGGCTATCGGCAGAGCGGCAGTTGGGGTGCAGCCCTGCAGTCACCGCCGACCCGAAGCAAGGTGGTGAACGGGGCTGTGGTCGAGGATGCCTTGGGCTTGTTTGGCTATCGCTTTGATGACATTGACCCCCGCTTGCCGCCAGCACTGATTCACGCCGGTGCGGACCATCTCTTCATCGGACTGCGAGAGCGAGATCGCCTTGCCGCCATGGCATACGACTTTGCTCAAGGCCAGGCACTCATGCGGCAATTGGGTGTTGCCACCATCATGCTGGCCCACGCCCAGACGCCCCGCGTCTTCTATGTGCGCAACGCGTTCGCCTTTGGCGGAATCTACGAGGACCCCGCCACGGGTGCTGCTGCCGCAGCGCTGGGTGGCTTCCTGCGAGACCTCGCTTGGCCACATGAAGGGCGGATCAGCGTCCTACAGGGTGACGACATGGGCGTGCCGTGCCGCATTCGAGTCGAGATCGGGGCCCAAGAAGGTGCTTCAGTGCGAGTGTCCGGGACCACCCGTCTATTGGCTGCGTGAGTTCAAGGCGAATCGAGATTGGCCAAGAGTGTGTCAGGAAGCGCCTCAATGAAGGCTGGCTGAACACTGGTGAGTCGCCACTTGGGGCGGTTCAATGTGAATACAAAACGCGATGCCCGCGAAATTCCTTGCGCAGCCCGGCTGCACTTGTAGACCGTGATCTCCATCCCCATGAACCACTTCGGCAAAGACACTTCCCTCGGCTTTATCGGGCTGGGTGCGATGGGCATGCCGATGGCGGGATGGCTGCGGCAGCGAGGATGGTCCCTTCAGGTCTACGCACGGCGCGACGAGCCCGCTCATCGGCTGGTTTCCGCCGGTGCGAAACGCGCACAGAATCCACGGGCTCTGGGAAGTGCATCCGGCCTGGTGCTGTTGTGCCTGTCTGACGATGAGGCAGTCGAGCAGGTTTTGTTCGGTCCCGAAGGCGTCGAACAGGGAATAGCACGTGGCAGCGTCATCGTTGACATGAGCACCATCGGTGCCCACTCGGCGCGGCGCTTCGCCAAACGGCTGGAGGGTCGAGGCGTCGCATTTCTGGACGCGCCGGTCAGTGGCGGCCAGATGGGCGCCGTCGCAGGCACCCTAGCTTGCATGATCGGTGGTCACGAACCTGCCGTCGAAGCCGTTCGCGAAGTTCTCAGTGCGTTCTGCCGGAGCGTGACGCATGTGGGAGACGTTGGCGCCGGGCAGATCGTCAAGGCTTGCAATCAGGTTGCGGCCGCCTGTGACTTGTTGGGGGTTGCAGACGCCATTGCGCTCGCGCGCTCGCAGGGTGTGGATCCCGAGGTGATGCGGCAAGTTCTGTTGTCTGGCACGGCTCGAAGCTTCGTTCTGGAAAAGGACGGGCAAAGGATCATCGAAGGCAGCTTTCAGCCAGGCTTTCGAGCGCAACTGATGCGCAAAGACCTGCGTCTCGCCCTGGAGACCGTTCGTGGCCATGCGGAACTTCTGGCCACACCGCTCGCGGAGAGTCTGCTCAACGAACTCTGCGAAGCCGGGGGTGCCGATATGGACTGGTCTGCCGTGGGGAGTTTTTCCCAGCGGCGGAATGTAGGGTGATGGTCGGGCTCACAGACTGAGACTGCGTATGTCCGCTGAACAGGTCTTTGCCTTTTTCACCTTTTCGGTCGTCGCCGCCATCACGCCTGGGCCAAGCAATGCCTTGGTGATGGTGGCCGGTGCGCGCGCGGGTTTCGTCGGAGGACTGCCATGCCTTGCTGGGGTGGTGGTGGGCATGGCGCTGTTGATGGGCGGAGCGAACCTGGGGCTCGGTGGTCTGGTTCAGGCTTCACCGAACGCCGTTGTTGTGATCAAGGGCGCAGGCACTGCGTTTCTGTTGTGGCTGGCCTGGAAAGTGGCCAGCGCACCCCCAATGTCCGACCGAGTCATGGACGACGCCGTGGACTTCTGGAAGGCACTGGTCTTTCAATGGGTCAATCCGAAGTCGTGGATTGTCAGTGTCAGCGCTGCGGCCACTTACGGCGCAGGGCTCAGTGCCTTTCCGCTGGTTCGAGCGATGTGGTTGGCTTCGGTATTCGCCCTTGCTGCGGCACTGAGCTGCTTTGTCTGGCTGGCGTTCGGTGCTTCGCTCCAGCGCTGGCTGACAAACGAGACGCGATCGAGGTGGTTCAACGTATCGATGGGCATCGCACTGGCCAGCTCGGTGGTCCTGGTGCTTCACTGACCGAGTTCCTCGGTCACTTCACGGTTCACAGCATGCTGCTTCGAGATCGTTTGCTTCTTGTTGGTCTGACCGCCGTCTGGGGTCTGAATTTCTCCGTCATCAAGATTGCCTTGGTGGACTTGCCGCCCCTGCTGCTGGCCGCATTGAGGTTCCTGTTTGTGGCTGTGCCGGCCGTTCTGTTGCTGCCCATGCCAACCGCGCCGGTGCGCCACATCGCGGCCTACGGACTGACGATGTTCGCGATGCAGTTTGCCTTCCTATTCGCCGGCATGTCGTTGGGGGTAGGCGCCGGCGTGGCGTCATTGTTGCTGCAGTTCCAAGTGTTCGTGACTATTGCGCTGGCGCTAGGATTCGGCCGCGAGCGCCCCCTACTCACGCAGATCTTGGGCACCTTGATCGCTGCTGGCGGCCTGGCAGCTCTGGTTGCCGGCGCGCCTCAGGACGTATCGGGCCTGGGTTTGCTGCTCGTGCTGCTTGCCGCCGTTGCCTGGGGGGTTGGAAACACCTTGTCTCGGCGGCTGCTGGCGGGGCAAGCGGTCTTGCCATCCGTTGCCTGGGGCAGCTTGGTCAGTGTTCTCCCGCTCGCTGCAGCCTCGCTGTGGTTGGAGGGGTGGCCGGCTTGGAAAGCGGCACTTGCTGGAAGTCAGCCGAGTACCTGGGCGGCGTTGGCGTATGTCGTGTATCCCACCACCCTCGCCGGGTTTTCGCTTTGGGCGTACCAGTTGCGCCGCTATCCTGCCGCGGCCGTAGCACCCTTCACGATGATGGTGCCGGTGTTTGGTCTGCTCTTCGCGGTGCTCACTGTCGGGGAGCCATTGACTTCAGTTAAGGTGACCGCCGCTGTTGTGGTGCTCTTTGGTGTGGGCCTGTGCCAATGGGATCAGAAACTCAGCCATCTATTCATCACCACAGGACCGCCACGAGCATGACCCGTCTCTTTCCGTCGGTGCGGCCAGATCTGTTGCTCCCCTCCGAGCCACTTCTGACTGCGCTACGCGCGATTGCAGAGCGTATGGATCTCGCGGACGAGTGCATCAATCTCACCAGGCGCAGTACTTGCTTGAGGAGACACACGGACCACGGCCGCCAGTTCTCGCGTCTGCATATCCAGTGGTGTGAACGCTGCCTGATTGGCAGCGACTTCGATGCCTTTGGCCATGAGATGCGTCTTGACGTCGGTGGCAGTGCGGCCTTGGACTGCGAACGAAAGCAGCCCGTGCTCTGGACTGTGGTCGCAGAGAAATTTCACTTGTGGAATCGTTCGCAAACCCTCCCAGATGCCGCATGTGTTTGCAAGGATCTGCTGTTGCAGAGCTTCGGCTCCGGTCTCATGAAACTGCTCAAGGGCAGTCTTCAGACCCATATGCAAAGGGCAGGAAGTTGAAGGAGCTTCAAAGTGTCTTGCAGTGACCGATTCACCCTGTTCCAGCATGCCTTCGAAGGCACCTGCCTCCTGAAGATTGGCCAGGAAGCCGGATCGCATGTACATCAGACCTGTTCCCTTTGGACCCCGTAGCCACTTCCTGCCAGGCGTCGTCAGCACGTCACACCCTAGTACGTTCACGTCAACAGGTGCCTGACCAACAACTTGGGAGGCGTCCAGAAAGAATGGAACTCCGTGGGCATTTGCCACCGCACCGATCGCCTGCGCCGGCTCCAGATGACCGCCATTGGAACCAAGCCACGCCACCGAGATCAGCTTGACCTTGGGCGAAATCAGGCTCTTCAAACATTCAACGTTTGTCGCACCTCGGTCATCCGATTCCACTATTTTCACGATTGCACCCTTCTGTTGGGCCAGGTGCAACATGGCCTTGAGGTTCCCACCCCATTCACTCCTGGTCGTCAGCAGCACATCTCCAGACTTGATGTTGAGCACCTGAAGTGCTTTCGCCCATCCGGTTGTGTGGCTATCCGTCAGGGTCATGTCGGAAGCCGAGGCGCCAATTGCCTTGGCGGCCAGTTCAAGGAGTGTGTACCTCTCCGTGACTGTTGCTTGTTCCGCCATGAAACTGCCCAGTTGTGCTTCAAGCTCCAGTTGCGCCACCACAGCCCGCTTGGTTCGCTCGGTGATGATTGAGCAGCCTGCATGGTTGAAGTAGTTACGAGCGGTCATCTAGTTGCACGACGCCGCGCGTCGAGGCCAAGGGTTCCAAGAATGATTCCAAGCGTCAGTATGAAGAGGCCGCCAAGTTCGGTCGCTTCAAGGTGCTCTCCAAGGAGCAGTGTTGCCCCGCCCGCAGTCAACATGGGCACCGCTGCAGCGGCCAGGGCTGTGGCACTCGGGCCGATATGGGCCACTGCGGTCGAGTAGGCCAGGATGGAGCCGATGCCAACTGCCAGCCCCTGAAACGCAGCTTGCTGCACGATATCGCGCAATGGTGCTTCGAACAAGTGGCCTGCACTCAATGCCAGATAGATGGGCAGGTACATGGCCGCAGAGAAGACGGCCACCAAGGCTGCTGCTGCAAAGGGCGGCACCTTCCACCGGTTGGCCATCACTCCAAAACAGGACCAGCACAGCGATGCGCCGAGCAGCAGGAAGTCCCCGGAGACGGACCTGCGGTCTGGAGAAACCAGACTGGTTCCAATGATCGCGACAACGCCAGCGGTGATAGCGATCGAAGAGATGACCTGCCATCGGTTGGGCCAAGTGCGTTGCAGTGCACAGGACATCATGGCGGTCGTCAGGGGCAACGTGCCGTGAATGAGTGCACTGCCGTGCTGCGCTGGTGAGAGCGTGAATCCCCAGTAGGCGCAGAGAGCGAAGCCAAGGCCGCCCGATGCGGCCAACACGAGGGTGCGCCCTAGTCCCAGGCCACACTGGCCATATCTCAGCGCCAAGGGCAACATCGCCAGGCCGGCCACGGCGAATCTGAGAGCGGCCAGATCCCAAGGGACGAGAGCCGTGCGCAGCCCGTACTTGGAAACCAGGACAAAGCCCACAAAGAGCACGACCACGCCGCTGGCTGCGGCCACGCCGGTGACCTTGTTGCGCAACGCAGGGCCATCCGCCGAACTCATCGGCATAGCTGCAGCAGAGAGAGCCACTGAACAACGTTGTCCGGGTCCTGATAGGCCCTGAACACTGCAACGAGAGCCACGATCAAAACGACAGCCAGTGCTGGCACGGAAAGCGTCCGAATCGCTCGTGCTCTTTTCATGCCAGGCTGCGCGCTGTTGCGGGGTGGACGGCGCGATCATCGATGGGCAGGTGAAGCACTGCCGCGATCAATCCCAACGCCATGGCACCCATCCACACGAGGTCGTAGGACTGGGTCGTGTCGAACACGTAGCCTCCCAACCAGACGCCGAGAAAGGCCCCTACCTGGTGTCCGAGAAAGACGAAACCGAATAGGGTGCCGATGTACTGAACACCGAAGACCTGTGAGACCAGTCCATTGGTCAGCGGGGCTGTGCCGAGCCAGAGCAAGCCCATGACGCCGCAGAAGAGGATCACGCTGGTCGTGGACACGGGAAGCAGTACGAAGAGCGCCATCGCGCCGGTTCGGATCAGGTACACCAGGGCCAACAGGTTCTTGCGCCGGTAGAGGTCACCCAGGCGAGAGCAGGCGAAGGTGCCCACGATGTTGGTCAAGGCGATCACGGCCAGACCGGTGACTGCGAGCTGCGCGGGCACACCCTTGTCGAGCAGATAGGCCGGAAGGTGCGAAGCGATGAAGGCAAGCTGGAAGCCACATGCCAGAAAGCCCAGATTGAGAAGCCAGAAGCCACGATGCCCCAGCGCCTGACGGATCGCCGCACCCATGGTCTGCGCGGTTCGTTCTCCTGCCGTTTCGACAACGCCCTTGTCTCTGAGCTGCGGCGCGAGCACGACCATGGCCACCATGCCAGCGCCGAGAGCCAACAACGCCCAGTTCCAGCCGAGGGTGTCCTGCAGTGCCTGAGTGGCTGGCACAGCGACAAACTGCCCCAGGCCGCCGATGGCACCCGCCAGACCCATTGACCAGCCGCGGTCAGCCGCAGGAGACAGTCGACTTAGAGCGGAATAGACAACGCCGAAGGCAGTACACGACTGAGCTACGCCGACGAGAAGGCCGCATCCCAGATACAGCTCCATCGGTGTCGTGGCTGCGGACATCACGGCGAGGCCGAGGCCATACAACAGGGTGCCGACCGCGACGACCTTCGTACCGCCGAAGCGGTCAGAAAGCATGCCAGCGAAGGGTTGCGCAAAACCAAGTGCGAGATTCTGAATGGCCAGCGCGAAGGCGAAGGTTTCACGAGACCAGCCACGATCCATCGTCATCGGCAGCATGAACAGACCCTGGACGTGTCGTATGCCGAGTGCCAGGCCCATCACGAGCCCTCCGCAAAGGATTGGAAGCAACAGGCCCCTTCGATCGAGCCGAATCATTGGTGTGGAAGACATCCGAATCGTTTCAACGGCGCCGGCCGCTGCCTCATGCAATAGCAACACCTTTACTGTGCGGCCACCATTGGCGTGCGCTCAACCGATCTTTCGTACATCTGGCATGCGCCAAGCGAATACCGAGCGACGTTCATCGCATGAGCGGGACACATGCGAAGCCTGCGCATCTTTGGCTTGAGGCGCCGTTCGCCATGCGATGCAATGCCACGCATCCGCTACCTGCAGCGGCAACCACTGGAGCAACGAATGAACGAAACGCTCGCCCATCCCCGTGTCAGTTCGCCACACGCATGGCGGCCTGTGCAAAGCGCTGTCTCAGCCAGGCTTGGCTACATTGCCTCGTCTGAAGGGCGTCCGATCAACTACATGTACGACCCGCCAGAGGGTGTGACCAAGGAGAATTGCGAGTACGACTTCCGAGATGTGCGGATTGCCAATGCCCGCAGCCTGACGGTACCGCCGTCCGTTCATGCCGAGGGCTTCGAACTGTGGAGTGCGCCGTCGTCGGTACTGAACTTTCAGGAGCCTGACGAGATTGCCAGAACGTATTACCCGGAGTGCGTTGAGTTGGCTTGCGCGGCAACCGGTGGGTCGTCGGCGATTGTGTTTGATCACTTGCTGCGCAAGCGCGAACCGGGAAGGCCGCCATTGACGTTTGGGCGGTCCGGCGACGGCACCCAGCCTGGAAGTGTCGGACGGGTACACAACGACTACACCGACGAGTCCGGGCAACTCCGACTGGGGCGGGTCTTGCAAGATGATCAACGCGCTGCGATCGTTCGACGCTACTGTGTCGTCAACATCTGGAGGTCCGCCAAGGGCCCGATCGTCGACACGCCGCTGGCCGTCTGTGATGCGAGGACCGTTTTCGTTCGCGACATGGTGGCCAGCGATATCCGCTATCAGGACCGCACTGGCGAGATCTATCTCTTCGAGCATTCGGATCGGCATCGTTGGTACTACTACCCCGAGATGAATCGTGACGAAGCGCTTGTGTTCAAGCAGTACGACTCACAGGTCAGCGGCGTAGCAAGGTTCACGCCCCATGCGGCATTCGACTTGCCAGACATTCCAAGCGACGCTCCCCTGCGCGAGAGCATCGAAGTGCGGTGCCTGGTGATGTTTGATTGATCAACTGAAACCGATAAAAGAGATATGGACAACGACGTCAACAGCCACCCTCTGCCCACCATCGATTTCTGGTTCGAGTTCGGCAGCAACTACAGCTATCTGAGCGCCATGCGCATCGAAGAGGCAGCGGCGCAGCGGGGTGTGACCGTGAACTGGAGGCCGTTCCTGCTTGGCCCGATCTTCCAGTCCTTTGGCTGGAACAGTTCCCCTTTCGTGCTGCAACAGGCGAAAGGCGTGTACGTCTGGAAGGACATGCAGCGGCAGTGTTCAAAGTACGGCATTCCGTGGCGGATGCCTGCTGTGTTTCCGCGGCCAGCAACGATTCCGATGAAGGTTGCCGCTGCCTTTGCAGGGGAGCCCTGGATAGGCAGGTATTGCAGGACCTTCATGACCAAGAACTTCGCACTGGACGAAGACATCAACTCGTTGGAGCAGGTCAGCAAGGTGCTTGCCGAAATCGGTGTGGACGCCCAGGATGTGATTGATGCGGCGTTTGCAGACGACAGAAAGAACCTCCTCCGCGAAGCCACAGCCGAAGCCCAAGCCAAGGGAGTATTCGGCGCCCCGATGTTCTTTGTTCGCGGCGAGATGTTCTGGGGCAATGATCGACTCGACGACGCGTTGGCCTTCGCGGGTGTACCCGCATGATGAAAGAGACTGCGAGACCGGAGGTCCCCGAGGGCTTCAATCCGTGGCCAGCGAAGGGACCTTTTCTGGAACACGTCGCGGCCGTGTTTGTGCGCGGGCCGGCCAACGCACCGGTGTTCGGTGTCAGGCTCGAACAAGTTCATTGCAATGGACGGGGAACCGTGCACGGCGGGTTCATTTCAACGCTGGCAGATGTCTGGGCCGGCTATAGCCTGGCACCCAGGCTTGATCCCGCGGTGCAGTTCTCGACATCCAGTCTCACAGTGGACTACATGACGAGCGCCAGCGCGGGGGAGTGGCTGCAATCGGAGACCGACCGCATCCGAATTGGCAAGCGAATCTGTGTCGTGACCTCCGCCATTGTGTCCGGTGAGCGCCTGGTGGCCCTGACCCGGGCTACTTTTGTGATCGCCCAGACATTCCTCAAGTGAATCAAGAACTGCAAGCAGACCAAACGGGTCTGGCGAAGGAGATCGCGCTGCTGCTGGTGCTCTCCACGCTGTGGGGGGCGTCCTACAGCTTCATCAAGATTGGGGTTCAGTCCATCCCGCCCGTCACGCTGATTGCGTTGCGAACGCTGATCGCCTCGGGGCTGCTGATTCTGGTCCTGAACTGGCGCGGGATTGCACTGCCGAAAGACGCGACGACATGGCGGCGGTTCTTCGTTCAAGCCTGCCTCAACAGCGTGGTCCCGTTCACTCTCATTGCGTGGGCGCAGCAGACCACCGACGCGACCCTGGCAACCATCCTGAATTCGACGTCACCGATCTTTACCTTCCTGCTCACTGCGCTGGTCACGCGCCATGAGGTCGTTGCGGGGCGCAGGCTCTTCGGTGTCGGCGCTGGTTTTGCCGGAATCTGTCTCATCGTTGGGGTGCAAGCGCTTGACGGCCTAGGCCGGGAACTGTGGGCCCAGTTGGCCATCGTGGCGGCGACGGTGTGCTATGCGGGAGCGGCGATCTTTGGCAAAGGCTTCAAGGGCCTTGAGCCGATCGTGCCGGCGGCAGGCTCGATGATCTGCGGCGCGAGCATCCTCGTTCCCGCGAGCCTCGTGTTCGAGCGGCCCTGGCACGTGACGCCGTCTCTGGAGTCGATCCTGGCGCTGCTCGTACTTTCGGTGTTCTCCACCGCGCTGGCCTTCGTCATCTACTTTCGCCTCGTTCAGACGCTGGGGTCGGTTGGGACCACTGCACAAGCCTATCTGCGTGTGCCGATCGGCGTCGCAATCGGAGTCGCCTTCCTGGGGGAGCGCCTATCCGTAACCGACCTTATCGGCCTTGCATGTGTCGTTGCCGGAGTTGCAGCCATGACCTTACCGATGCGCCGACCCACGCCGAAAGGCAAGCCAGGCCAATGAATCCACCGCGCCTTTGGCCACATATCACCAACTCCCTGGCATTGAAGGCAAATCAGGCGTTCGAACTGGCAGATCGCGCCATCGATCTTCAGCTGGGGGAGCTTCAGGCTGGCAGCTGTCGCTGATCGACCAGGCCCGAAAGTCAGAAACATGCCGAACACCAGTCATTGCGGCTTGTTTTCACGAGCGGGCGACTGGAAAAAACGGGGCATATGACAAGGCCTCCTGAACCGACAAGTGCGTGAAGTTATCGCTATTCGCACGCGGCAATCCAGTCCAAGCGACTGTCAATAGGCGGTTGCTGTCATGGGTTTGAAGATCGAAAGTGGCTGATAGACTTCATCCGCCCGGCGGTTTCTCGCATCACCGCGAGAATGAAAAGGGAACGACAGAAGGCACTGGGGCGAGGCGTGTGAACGCCCCGCCTTGAACCAATCTGTGGCTGCCCCCGCAACTGTGATCGGTGAGTCCGATGCCCCTCTATGTCACTGGCCTTGTGCCGGGAAGACAGGCATCGGGCGATGACCCGAGAGCCAGGAGACCTGCCACCGGGCGATGTGTGTTGTGCCTGGGCGGGGTGTCCTGGAGCAAGAACCGTTGACGGCCTGTGGGCACTTCCGTTCGTGGATGAGCCGCTGGTGGTTGTGTCTTGCCGCGTCTGAACCGACGTGTTTCCCCGCCTCCTTTTTTCATTGGAGGTGTTCGGTGTCTCTTCTTTCTTGTGAATCCGCGCCCGACGACGCAGACGCGCGTGCGACCGATGGTTCGCTGCGTCCGCTGGTGGTGGTGGACATGGTCTGGCCCGACCAGTCCAACCACCATGGCACCCTGTTTGACGGTGCAGCCCTGTCCATGCTGGATCGGCTGGCCTTCATCATGGGTAGTCGCGTGCTGCGGGGAACGGTGGTCACAGCCGCCGTCGGGCGACTTGACTTTGCGGCGCCAGTGCCTGCCGGGCGGGTGGCCGAATGCAGGGCCCGCGTGACACGTCGAGGTGGGCGTTCTGCGGTGATTGGTGTCTGCCTGTTCGCCGAGGACCTGCTCAACGGTGAGCGCATCGCTTGTCTCTCGGGCGAATTCACCATCGTGAGGCGGGCCGAACGGGATTCACTGGCCACTGCCATGGCAGAGCCACCGATGTCGGCGGGTACCGATCCTGGGCCGCCGCCAGACGACGCCGTGCGTGTTGCCGAGATCGTCTTTCCCGGTCACACCAATCACCGCGGCCTGTTGCACGGAGGCCCAGCCATGGAGTGGATCGCCAAGGCCGGTTTCGTGGCGGCAACACGGCGCGTGCGCCGCACGGTCGTCATGGCCAGCAGTGAGCGCATGGACTTCGTGGCACCGGCACGGCTGGGGGATGTGGTGGAGGTCTGCGCCCACGTCACGTCCGTCGGACGCCGTTCCGTCCGGGTCGCAGCCACCATGTGGGCGGAATCCCCGAGCACAGGTGAGCGCAGGCTGTGCACGTCGGCGAGCCTGGTCTATGTCGCCGTTGCTGATTGAGCTCAGCGTGCTGGACGCTCGACACGCGCGGGCGCTCGGCTTGCACTGGCTGGCGTTGGATGACGATGATCGCTATGCGCGTTTCGGGCAGTGTCTTTCCGACGACGCCCTCTTGAACTGGGTCCGCCGGATCAACTGGGATTCCGACATTTGGATGGGGGCCTGGTGCGGTGCTGAAGACCTGTTGCTGGGGGCGGTCCAACTGGCGCCCACTCGGCACACATGGGTGTGGGAACTGTCGCTCACCGTGGCCGCATCTATCCGTCGGCGCGGCGTGGGCACGGACCTGCTCGCCGCTGCGCTCCGCGAGCCTGGGGCGCTGGGGTGCCGGACGTTGCAGTGTCACCATGGGCATCCGGCATTGCGGATCATGGCCGGTCGTCTGGGGCTAGGTTTGTCCGAGCATCGCGGCGAATCCGGCGTCGCTTTGCACCGGTAGGGCCCGGGCCGCGCCATGAGCCGAAAGAGCGCCGCCGGGATGTCGCGTCTTCGGCGCTTGCATTGCGGGCGCTGAAGGTCTCGAGACGGTTGCCAGTGGCCCAGTACCGTTGCCAATGCCGCTATGATTGCGAATCATTTTCGTTTACCATCATCCTGCCCACATCAATTTGAGACGTCTGAACATATGAAACTGCATCCCATTGCTGCCACTGTGCTGGCATTGTCCGCCCTGGCCGCCGCCAGCCTGCCGGTCCATGCCCAGTCCGCAATGCCAGCCGCGGCAGTGGCCAGCGCCGTGGACCACAAGGCCGTGGCCGCCCACTACGCTGACGTGGTGTACGCCAGCTACAGTGACACCCTGGCCGCCGCCAAGGACCTGCAGGCCGCCATCGCCGACTTCACCAAGGCCCCCAGCGCCGACGGTCTGAACAAGGCCCGCAAGGCCTGGCTGGCTGCGCGCGAGTTCTACGGCCAGACCGAGGCCTTCCGCTTCTACGGCGGCCCGATCGACGACGCCAAGGGCCCCGAAGGCCAGATCAACGCCTGGCCGCTGGACGAGGCCTATGTGGACTACGTTACCGGCAAGCCCAAGGCCGGCATGGTCAACAACCCCAAGTTCAAGATCACCAAGGCCGCGCTGGCCAAGGCCAACGAACGCGGTGGCGAGGAAAACATCAGCGCTGGCTGGCACGCCATCGAGTTCCTGCTCTGGGGCCAGGACCAGAGCGAGACCGGTCCGGGCAACCGTTCGTTTGAAGACTACGTCGCCGGCAAAACTCCCAACGCCGAACGCCGCGCGCAGTACTTGACCGTGGCCACCGAACTGCTGATCGACAACCTGAGCTACGTGGCCAAGGCCTGGGAGCCGAACGCGAAAAACTACCGCGCCAAGTTCGAGGCGGGCAGCAAGGAGTCGGTGCGCAAGATCATCGTCGGCCTGGGCTCGCTCTCACGCGGCGAGCTCTCGGGCGAGCGCATGGAAGTGGCGCTGAACTCGCAGGACCAGGAAGACGAACACTCCTGCTTCTCGGACAACACCCACCGCGACATCACCAACAACGCCCGCGGCATCCAGAACGTGTGGCTGGGCCAGTACACCCGCCGCGACGGCAGCAAGGTCGAGGGGCCCGGCCTGCGCGATCTCGTGGCGGTGAAGAATCCGGCCCTGGCCGAGAAGGCCACCGCGCAGATCGCCGACTCCGTCAAGGGCGCAGAAGCCATCCCGGCGCCGTTCGACCGCGCCATCGTCAAGGGCTCGGCCGGCCGCCCGGTGATCGAGAAGACCGTGGCCAGCCTGGTCGCCCAGTCCAAGCTGCTGGTCGAATCGGCGTCGGCCGTGGGCATCGCCAAGCTGACCCTCGTCGAACCCTGACCGACCATGCGTACCCATCCCAAAGCCACGCGCCTTGCGCCAGCCATGGGAGCCGTTGCCTTCGGGGCGGCAGCGCTCCTGCTGATCGGCCACGCCTGCGCCGACACCGACCCGGACCCTCTGGGTGAAAAGACCGGTGGCGCCACCACGGTTTACGCCACCGGCAGGAACGCCTTCTCGTTCCCGCTGGCCAACCTGGACGACGCCGAACGCACGCGCTTCGTGGTCGGCAACTCCTTCTTCAAGCGCAACTGGGTCGAGGCCCCCGCGTCCACCACGGCGCGCGACGGCCTGGGCCCGCACTTCATCGCCCGCTCCTGCGCCGGCTGCCACGTGATGGACGGCCGCGGCGCGCCACCCGACTGGAAGAAGACGCTCGGCCCCGAGCCCGACAACACGGTGGCGCTGCTGCTGCGCCTGTCGGTGCCCGGCACGCCCGCGCTGCACGACGGCGTGGTGCCCGAGCCCACCTACGGCGACCAGTTCAACAACGCCGGCATCCAGGGCGTGAAGCCCGAGGGCACGGTGCGCATCCACGGCACCCCCGTGCACGGCCGCTTCGCCGATGGCACGCGCTACACGCTGCAGCAGCCGCAGTACCGCTTCACCGACCTCGGCTACGGCCCGATGGCGAAGGACGTGATGGTCAGCCCGCGCATCGCACCGCACATGGCCGGCCTGGGCCTGCTCGAAGCGATTCCCGAGGGCGAGATCCTGGCCAACGCGCGCGACCAGGCCGCCGCGCCCGGCCCTGTCAAGGGCCAGCCCAACCGCGTGTGGGACGCCTTCGCGCAGAAGGAAGTGATCGGCCGCTTTGGCTGGAAGGCCAACACCGGCAGCCTGGCGCACCAGAGTGCAGGCGCCTTCCTGGGCGACATGGGCATCACCAGCAGCGTCAACGGGCGCGAAGCCTGCACACCCGCGCAGAAGGACTGCCTGGCCGCGCCGCACGGCGGCGGCCAGCGCAGCGGCCACGACGGGCCGATGCCGGCGTCGCAGGCCAGCGCCCAGGTGCCCGAAATCGACGACCAGACCCTGGGCGACGTGGTGTTCTACGCGGCCACGCTGGCCCCGGCCGCGCGCCGCCAGGTGAACGACCCGCAGGTGCAACGCGGCCAGGCTCTGTTCGCTCAGGCCCAGTGCGCGGCCTGCCACCGCCCCGGCTACACCACCGGTGACCCGCTGTTCCCGCGCCTGACCAGCCCCAAGGTGGCCGGACAGCGCATCTGGCCCTACACCGACCTGCTGCTGCACGACATGGGCGACGGCCTGGCCGACGGCCGACCCGACTTCCTGGCCAGCGGCCGGCAGTGGAAGACGCCGCCGCTGTGGGGCGTGGGCCTGTTCCGGGACGTGAACGGCCACCAGCGCCTGCTGCACGACGGCCGCGCCAATGGTGTGCTCGAAGCCGTGCTGTGGCACGGCGGCGAAGCGCAGGGCGCCAGGGAGCAGGTGCTGAAGTTCACGAAGCGGGACCGCGATGCGCTGGTCGCCTTTGTCAACTCGTTGTGAGGGCCTGGTCATGATCCACCGACGCCACACCCTGGCCGGCCTGCTGGCCATGGCCGCCTGGCCCGCCACCGGCCTGCACGCGCAGACCGGCGGTGCGCTCGCCTTCCCCTACTACAGCGGTGAGGACGCGCTGCAGGGTCTGTACGCCCACCAGGTGCCGCTGGCGCGCGACTTTGAAACACAAGCCAGGGCCCTGACCGCCGCGGCCCGCCAGCACTGTGCCGGGCCGGCCTCGCCAGCCGTCCTGAAAGATGCCTGGCGCCAGGCCCTGCTGTCCTGGCAGGCGCTGTCCAGCCCCGCACTGGGCCCGGTGATCGAGCGGCGTTCCCAGCGGCAGATCGACTTCTGGCCCGTCCGTCCGGCCCTGCTGGCCAAGGCACTGGAGCGCGCGCCGACGACGCTGGCCGACATGGAGTCCATCGGCACCCCGGCCAAGGGTTTTCCGGCGCTGGAACAGCTGCTGACCGCCAGGCCCTCGCCAGCCCATTGCCCCTATCTCGTGCTGCTGGCCGAAGGCATCGAAGCCGAGGCCAAGGCCCTGCGCAGTGGCTTCGAGCAGCTCGCCTCGCGCGACTGGACCAGCGACGAAGAGGCCGCCCGCAGCGCGTTCGCCGAGTGGATCAACCAGTGGCTGGGTGGCCTGGAACGGCTGCGCTGGGTCCACATCGAGCAGCCGGTGCAGAAGGCCCGCACCGCCGGCAAAGGCCAGCCGCCCGAGTTCGCTCGCCTGGCCGCCGCCGACAACGCCGCCGAGTGGCGCGCGCAATGGCAGGCGCTGAAGGCCCAGGCCCGCCTGCGGCCCGAACAGGCCCGGCAGCCGCCACAGCCCGGACAGGGTCTGATCCCCATCGAGGCGCTGCTCATGGGCAAGGGCCAGATCGCCCTCGCGCAACGCTGGGGCCAGGCGCTGGACCGCGCCGATGCCGCCTTGACGGCGCTGCCCCCCAAGGCGGGCGAACCGGCGCTGATGGCGCTGTCCCGTACGCTCAAGGGCGTGACCACGCTGTTCCAGGCGGAAGTCGCGGCGGCGCTGGACGTGCCGCTGGGATTCTCCGATGCGGATGGAGATTGAGCCCCCCCGCGCCGAGGGATGGGGCTCCCCCCGCGCCGCCTGCGGCGTCACCCCCCCAGAGGGGCAACACCTGCGGCCCGGCGAAGCCGGTTCCGCGGTGGTCCTGGAAGGGGGCCTTTCGCGCCGGACGCTTTGTCTGCTGGGGGCGGGCGCGCTGCTTTCCCCCATTGCGCGCGCAGCCCGCACAGACCCCACGCTGCTCGCCGCTTGGCAGAGCGGTGCCGAACAACACATCGGCCTGCTGTCGGTCGGCGATGCGTCGTGGTCGGTGCAGCGGTCGCTATCGGTGCCGACGCGCGCGCACGGCCTGTGGGCCGAGGCGGGCGGTTCGGTGCTGGCCGTGGCGCGGCGCCCGGGCGACTGGCTGCTGCGCTGGCACCCGCGCACCGGCCAGGCGCAATGGCACTGGATCGGTGAAGACCGTCGCTTCAACGGCCACGTGATCGCCAGCGACGGCGGTGCCACGCTCTGGACCACCGAGACCGACCTCGATTCCGCGCAGGGACGGCTGGGCGTGCGCGAAGCCCGCACGCTGGAGAAGACCGCCGAATGGGCCACGCACGGCATGGACCCGCACCAGCTGCTGGCGCTGCCGCAGGCGGTCGGCGAGCTGCCCGCGGGCACCTTGATGGTGGCCAACGGCGGCATCCCGACGTTGCCCGAGACCGGGCGCAGCAAACGCGAAATCGGGCGCATGGATGCGTCGCTGGTCGCGCTGCACCCCGGCACCGGTGCGCTGCTGGGCCAGTGGCGCTTGCCCGACCCCCACCTGAGCATCCGCCACCTGGCCTTCGACCCGGTCTCGGGCACGCTGGGCATCGCGCTGCAGGCCGAACACCCGGCCAGCCACCCGGACCCGCAGGCCAAGGCCGGGGCACCGGTGCTCGCGGTCTGGGACGGCCGCACGTTGCGCGCCGCCGAGGGCCAGCCGGTCATGGCGGGCTACGGCGGCGACCTCTGCGCCCTGCCGTCCGCCGCCGGGGGCGGTTTCGCGGTCAGCTGCCCGCGCGTGAACCAGCTGGCGCTGTTCGACGCGCGGGGCCGGTGGCGCGGTGCGCTGGCCCACCGCGAGGCCTACGCATTGGCCAGCCGCGATGACCGCTGGTGGCTCAGCGGCGCGGCCGGCGTGCTCGTCGGCCAAGGCGAGGCGTCGCCCGTGCTGGCCCTGTTGGACCGCCCTGCCACGGCGCTGCAGATCGACAACCACTGGGTGCCGGTGCCGGGCTGAACAGGACCGGCCGCGTCAGGCGTCCGGGGTGTCCGCCGCGGCCTCCACGCCACCGGTCAGTTCGCAGGACCGCCCGGTGCGCCGGCACTGCCCGTCGGCCTCCAGCCAGGGGTGGGCGTGTCCCGCACAGCCGGTCTGGCAGATGACCGCCTGGGCGGCCTCTAGCCCGGGCGCGGCGACAGGGTCCACCGCCCGCCGCTTGGGCGGTGGGGGAGGCTGCATGGCCGCGCCCCGCAGGTTCCAGGCGACCGAGGTCTTCATCCGGATCAGCGCGGCCCGCAAGCGCAGGTTCTCCGCCTCCAGGCGGGAAGCATGGCGGGCGCTGGCCTGCAGTTGTTCGCCGACGCGCTGCTGCAACTGCGCCAGCCGCCGCACCAGCACACCGTGTTCCGCCGACAACTCGGTCACCAGTTCCGGCCGGGCCAGGCCGCGCCATCGCACCGTGGTGCTCATGACCTCTCTCCCTGCGAATCGCTGACATCCCGCACCGCAGCCCCGGCAGCCTTTTCGGCGCCGGAGCGCGGTGGCGGCGCGACGTCCCGGGCCGGAACGGCCACCCTGGTTTCAACGGCCTGGGGCGACGGCATCGCGCACTCCTTGCAAAGAAGACCACATGGGCCGGATCACTGCAGCGTGCTGTGCGCCTCGTGCAGCGAAGCGGCCGGCGTCGGCTTCCGACGAACCGGCGGCCCGTCGGCTTCCAGCGCCTGCAGCCAGCGGGTGCGCAGGTTGCCCAGCATGCAGCGCATCGCGGGCGACACCTGCGGGTGCTGGGCCAGGAAAAACAGGTTGGACACCAGCTTCTTGCCCATCAGGGGCCGGTGCGCTCCGTCTGCAGGGGCTTGGGCGTAGCCCGTCATCAGGGCCAGCGTACCGGCCATGAGCGCGTCCACTGAGGGCAGCACATATTCTTCGTCGCAGCAGGCATCGGTCAGGCAGGTGGGGGGGATCAAGGCGGGCCTCCATGGGTGGGGTGGTTCCATCGCTTGCTGGCGGGGCGGCGGGTCGGGCAGACCCCCTGGAGGCTGGCTGGCGTCAAATGTGTTGACAGTTTATGAGAATAATTCTCATTTGACAAGATGAAGCAAGGTCAAGCCTTGGTGCCGTTTGTGGTGGCCACACTGCAGGACCACAATGCGGTCCCGGCTCGACATGTTTTTCTAAAGGAGTTTCCCATGCAAGGCGATCCACAGGCCATCGGCCACCTGCAGGCCCAGCTCAAGAACGAACTGACCGCCATCAACCAGTACTTCGTGCACTACCGCATGCTCAAGCACTGGGGCCTGGACAAGCTGGCCAAGAAGGAATACTCGGAATCCATTGGCGAGATGAAGCACGCCGACTGGCTGATGGACCGCATCTTCATGCTCGACGGCCTGCCCAACCTGCAGGACCTGGGCAAACTGAACATCGGCGAGAACGTGCCGGAGATGCTGGGCAGCGACCTGGCCCTGGAACGCGGCGCACAAGCCACCATCAAGGACGGCGTGGCGTATTGCGAGTCGGTGCGCGACTTCGTCTCCCGCGACCTGCTGATGAAGATCCTGGACGACACCGAGGAACACATCGACTTCCTCGAAACCCAGCTCGAACTCATCGACAAGGTCGGCATCCAGAACTACCTGCAGAGCCAGATGGGTGAGGCCGACTGACGGTCGGGTTACCAGCGTCCGGGCGGGCGGGGAGCGCCGCCGCCTATCGGCCAATGCCCCTCGGTGATCGTGGTTGCTTGGTTTTCTGAATGAGATCCATTATCATTTGAAAACTCAAACGCCCACCTGAACCATGATCGTCTGTGTCTGCCGCCATGTGAACGACAAAGCCATCGCCCAAGCCGCGCGCTGTGGGGCGAGCTTTGACGACATCCAGATCGACATGGGCGTGGGCACCCAATGCGGTCAGTGCGAGTCTGCTGCTCGTGGTATCTGGATGCAGTGCAGTCCTTCGCAATCAATCGCTCAAATCAGCCGTGGTCCGACTACCGAGAGTGCTACGTACACATGAATCTGGATGTCCGGAGCGATGTGACGCAGATTTACGCTCCTGCCCAATTCTAGGAGCCGAACCTCGGTAGCGGATTCCGCAGTCATGAGTGATCAAACTCAGGCGTGCGATTGATGCTTGGTCAAGACGGAAGCTATTCCTCCTAGGGAGCCTGCGGGCAAGGTCCCACCCAACGACCGCTTCAGGCCCCGGAGCGCGAGCCGGTCTTCATGAACCGACTGACGCGAATCGCTGCATAAGTGCTGTTAGAGATGGAGGTAAAAAACCGGTGTGCGTCGCGCAAGTGGGTTTCAGGACTACCATTGATTTGGAAAACCCTAGTTGTTCCTTGAGCTTCCTCACGCCTGCCACGATGCCATTTGCAGATAAGCGCATACACACCCGAAAAGTCCCTCGACGAGAACCCACCCTGGCCCATGTGCCGATGGGCGACCAGCGCTTTCAGCAGTTGATGGGTGAACTGGGAGCTGCCTTCGCCCAAGCCGACGATGGCGATGAAAAGCGCATGCAGGCACAAGAGACTGAGCGACAACGGGCACTCTGGCTGGCCCAGCGAGAAGCCACCATCGTTGAGATGGTTCTCATGATGCGCCGACATGGCTTGACGATCGATGATCTCGCCTGAAGAAACTGTGGTCGTCACTTTTCGGTTGGACTTGCTACCGTGATCGACTAAATGCGCGTCCTGCACGCCCATTTCTGCTTCCAGACCTGAGGTTGCTAGCGCCCGAGCACAGCTGCATCAGTTCTTCAATGGAATCGACTCAGAGGATCATCGAAGCATCCAAGCCATGAAGCATTGACTCGCATGCCCGTGGCGCATGTCTTCGTGCGCTTCATCGGTTGAAACAGAACACTGCGCGATCTACGTGGTTCGCATTGGTGGCACGCTGCTGATGTGAACATCTATCGGTGCTCCTTTGGACTTGAGGCGATCGGTCGCGCAGACACAAGCTCAACTTTGTCAAGTGGAATGACTCGACCCTGTTGAGTCCGCTCGTCGAAGATGGCGAGGTAGGACGTTGAGCTATCCAGCACAAAACCTGTGGCAACGAGTTGCCCTTCTCTCCTGGCCTCAACACATCTCGGCGTCGAGATCGAACAGCCCTTGCGGAACACATCAAGTTCGTTCTCTGCTGCTGCCCTACCTGCTTCTTCTCCAAGTGCAGCGGGGATCACCATGACTGATGTCAGGACAAACATAGCTAGTGGCAGTGCCCCAACGAGCAACGCCGTGAAGTATGTGATCCGCAGAAAATTCCTGTATCGCGCCGACCGTCTTTGAAGCCATTCATGCATCACTCCTCGACCGCTGCCAATCGGAGTGAGGAGGAATCCCATGTACAACCCCAGAAGGATTGCTGCCGTAGCCAACCAGTGCACATTCTTGAATATCACTTCAAGAATGGCAATGAACCGCGTCACAAGGCTGTAGTAGCCATTGATGAGTATCCAGTCGGTCGACTTCGGAAACAGCCCCGCGTCGATGCCCCAAAACTTGAGGTACTGACGATGAGAAACGTCTCCGATGAAGTGGAGGATCACACTTCCCAAAGCAACCAGCGCGGTCAGCACACTCAGCGCAGTAGTCCAGTTCAGGGACTGAACTCTTGGTGGCTTCTGCTCCAAAGTTGTGGACGATTTGGTGGAGCCTTCGGCATGTGCCAGCTTCGGATTCGCCATGTTCGGGATATCTTGAAAGCACCCTGAGCTGGGTGATGTAGGGATGCTTTGCTGGGTCCTGACCGAGATCAGCGCACAAGCCATCCCAACGCTTGGGTTACGAATAGAAGTTGTACGGCGTTTGCAGCCCATAGATGTGAACCGCTCCTGGTCCACCTGCGAAGCATTGAGCGAGATCTGGAATGACGGGGACGGCCAGGACCGCCGTTGCTTCTGAGGCCAGCGTCTCGAAACTGGCATTGCTTGAACCTTTGCGATTGGGATCACAGCCAACTGCCGGTTGCTGTACCCGCGCCAGTTGGGTGTGTCCGGCATACGCGGGGGCCGTTGAATCGATGTAGTTGGCATAGAGACACTGCACCCCGTTCTGCAACCCCGCGTTGGCCGTTCCATTGGTTGCATCCAAAGCGTACTGGCCATCGCAGTTGAAGACAAAGCCCATGGCATCGGCCGCCACGCTTGGAGCCGAGATCTGCATGCCGCAAGAAGGAATGATCTGCACATGCAGCGCATCGACGGGCTGTGGCCACGGTTCGTTGTCGATGTTGCGTCGCAGGCGCACATCGCTGTGGTCCAGACAAACCTCAACGCCGAAATCAACGTATTGCGGAAAGTTCTGTGGCCCGTAGTTCTGCCGGAAGATGGCGTACTTGTCCTTGGCCGTGGCCTTGAGGTCTCCGTGACTCAGATCGATGAAGGGATAGGCCGTCATCTGTTCGGTCACGACATCTTTGCGGCCAGTGGTGTCGTAGAGAATGAAGTCTTCGTTGGAGACGAAGTACTTCTCGCAAGTCATCCGGTCGGTTCCCAGCGAATGGGTTGGCGTGTCCAGCGCCACATTGCTCACGATGAGTGCACGGTTGCGCACTTCCATGCAAGGGTAGCCGTGGCAATTCTTGATGAAGTTGACCAGCATGTCGAAGATCACGCCGTTGAGTGGACCGTAGGACGCCAACCACTGCTCTGAGAGTGCTCGCACCACATCATTGCGCACCGTGGTGTTGTTGGCCACTGCAATGGAGGCCATGTCTTGCACGCGTGAGGTGATGGCGGATCCGCACACCAGCGTCCAGTCCGGGTAGTCGCTGGCCGGAAACGCCAAACGCAGCTGATCCAGGATGAAGTCGGCCGGGTCTGGGTCACCGTGCCCATACAGGTACGGCCCCTGAGTGCCATGGAAGTAGAACTCGGGCGCTACGAACAGATTCAGCACACTGCCCGGGGCCTCACCCAAGGGCAGTGCCGCCTTGGCCACCTCGGCAGCGTTTTTGAGTACCGCAATGCGGGCACGGACATCCGCCTGGAAATCAGCAAGACCCAGATACGTTCCGGCAACCGCACCAGGACCGTTTGGGTTGCCGATCGCGACCATGTTGGCCGGTGTCGTGGGAATGGCGTATCCGATGAAGCGAATCTTGGCGTAGCTCTGGCTCATGGTGAACTCCCTTTGGTTGGTATTGGTGGTCAGGACTTCTGTCCGGCCGGCTGGCTCAGGTCAAAGGTTGCGAGCAGCAACCACCGGCGTGCGTCCTTCTCGGCACCCGGCTTGGCCCGCAACGGTGTGGTGTAGTGCCAGAAAGGCAGGCGGTACACCGCCACTGAGCCGTCGCTCGCGGCCGGATACACCCCGGCCAGATGGCCGTTCTCTTCGCACACCAGAAACTGGTCCTGCACCCCCTCGTTGCACAGCGAGATGTGCAGATCGATGAACCCGTCCTTGGCGTGCGCGTTTTCTGGGTGGTGGTCGTTGTGGGGGCCCGAGTAGTCACCCGGCTGGTAAAGGATGAGCTGAATGCCCCGGCGGCGATCCAGGGACAGACCAGTGATGCGTTCGGCAAATTGCGCCAGGCTCTCGGACCGCAGCATCTGCAACAGACCAATCTTGGAAGCTGCGCGATAGGCGGCAGTGCGTGGTGAGTCAAAGTACACGGTCTGGATGCGCAAACTCTTGGGCAGCTTCTCGCGGTAGTTGCGGCGCATGCCTGTGATTGCCTCTCGCGGTATCCGTGACTCGATCCGCTGAACGTGCTCCAGCATGGTGTTGTCCAGCAAACGACGCGCATGCTTTGCCCAGGTCTTGCTCAGCATCTGAGGAAGAAACGCCAGGGGCGTCGTCCCTTCGGTATTGGCCGCGTAGGACAGCGCAAAGCGGGACGGCTCGGGCTGCACAGCTTTCAGCATCGCCTTTCCATGCGGTCCCAGCATGTCAGCGAACTCGGTTGGAAATCTCTCCAATTGGGTCTCCTCTGCCCTGGTGCCCAGCGCATGGGGCGCGATGTTGTCGCTTCGCGTTGCGGCAATCGATCACCCACTGGCAACCTTGACAGGTAGGTGGAGCATTCCTGCTGGTGCACGGATACCGTCGGGCTCACTGCTGCATGGATGACTGGTGCGCAGGACGGACAAATTTGTTCCACCTACAGAGGCGACTTCATGACCACCACACCAAGCAGCGCAGCATGGGCTGCGGCCATTGCCAAACTGCCACCCCTTATCCAGGCCGATGTCGATGTCATCCGTAACCAGGGTGGCCACCTCACTGCAAATCAGGTGGGGGCCATCCTTGGGAAGCTGGGCGCGCAAGCCGAGATCGGGACGCTGATGATGCAGCTGCTGCCGGTGGCGCAGACCTACGCGGTGGTGCCGGTGTCGCACTATCAGGTGGGTGCGGTGGCTGCGGGCATGCCTGTCCCTGGCACGGGTTGGGCCAGCCTGTATCTGGGAGCGAACTTCGAGTTCAGCAACGCGGCGCTGAGCTTCACGGTGCACGCGGAGCAGGCGGCCACCAACAGCGCCTGGCTCAATGGTGAAGCGGGATTGCAGGCGCTGGCCATCAGCGCAGCGCCCTGCGGCTACTGCCGGCAGTTCCTGTACGAACTGGTGACAGCACAACAGCTCAACATCCTGCTGCCACCAGTTCCGGCCAACCCCAACAACCCATACGCTTACACATCGACTCCGCTGACCACCTTTCTGCCCAACGCATTCGGTCCCGGCGACCTGGGAATCAAGGGAGGCCTGATGGATCCCAAGCTTTGCACACATGCCGTGAGCCTGCCGGGGGGACCACCCGCGGATCCGGTCATTGCGGCTGCGCTGGCTGCAGCACAGGGCTGCTATGCGCCGTACCCGACTGATACTGCCTTCGGATACGCTGGCATTGCGGTGCAACTGAGCGATGGCAGTGTCTATACCGGACGCAATGCTGAGAACGCGGCATACAACCCGAGCCTCTCTCCACTGGAATCCGCCCTAGCGTTCATGAACATGAGTCAGCCACAAGGCGCCAGTCGTGTCGTAACCCGGTGCGTGCTGGTAGAGGTGCCAACCCTTTCCAGTCAGAAGAGCAGCAGCGAGGCCGTGCTGGCGGCTTACGCTCCAAGTGTGAAGGTTGAGTACCTTTCCGCAACAAGCCCTTAAGAAGTTCAAGACCGGGGCACGGGTCGGGGTGCGCTGCGCCGCACAACTTGATTGAGGCAAGTATTCCCAGGGGCGTCTACTCAAAGCGGGGGAAGACTGCTCAGCGTCGACGCTGCAAAATAGTACTTTATGACCAATGAGCTGCGTATTGGTGGCGGTGTGACTTGCTTACAGAGGAGGCGCATCCGAACTGTGGATGTTTGCTCAAGATGCTGGGCGCGGAGCTGCCGCAACGGCGCCGCAGCTGGAGCCTCCCCTTGAGTCTTGGAGACTAGAGGTGTGTGGGCTAGAACTACAGAAACGACCCATTTACCGCTTCGGTGGATCACAGAGTCGTGGACTACCGAACAACAGAGTCGATTGGAAGCAAGTCGGTGGCCAACTTCTTGCTAACTAAAACAAGTGCTCGAACGCAGCATGAGAAGAGCTAGTGAGGCCTAGGAAAGTCGGTGGCAAAGCGCTGTTGCAGCTCTAGAAAGTCCGAGTGGACTCCTTGCGAGGAGTCCTGACGCGGAAAGAGTCCTGGCCGAAGTGTTCGAACCCATCGAGTGGTTTCTCAGCAAATCCCATCGCACTCGAGCTTTGAGTTTGGCCGTACCGTACGGTTCGAGAAAAATCAACAAAAAGCACTTGGTTCCAAGGGATCGGGCGATGGTTCGAGCGCCATCCGGCAACAGTGTTGAAGGTCAACTCCATTCGGGACATCATTTACCTAGTTCTGTTCGTCGAGAAGGAGGTTGGAGTCGTCACAAATTCGACATTGCAGGCAAAGAAGAACGAGCATATTTTTCTAACGATGAACAACTTTTCAGGGGGTTATGAATGGATATCTACCAACTACGGACTTTCGTTGCAGTAGCGCGTGAAGGCAGCATCACCCGAGCTTCGGAAAGAGTCTTCCTAAGTCAACCAGCAGTCAGTGCGCACATCAAGGCCATTGAAGACACCTTGGGCATCACATTGTTCGAGAGGACCGTGCGCGGCATGAGCCTTACGAGCCATGGACAGCTCATTTTGGTCAAAGCCGAGCAGGCACTTGGTATGCACCGAGAAGTGATCGATGAAGCCACGCGCATTCGCGGACGACTGGCCGGCCGCCTCCGTTTGGGAGCGAGCAGCAGTGCCACAACCGAGCTAACAAGTCGTCTGCTCAAGGAGTTCTCCGAACGGCATCCAGAAGTGAACGTTTCCCTGCAACACTGCACGTCTCTCGATCCCGTTTCGAGCATTTGCAACGGTGACCTCGATGCAGGCTTTTACGACGAAGCTAGCGAGCCAAACGCTGAACTGAGTACGATCGAAACCTCAAGGTTTGAAATTTCCCTTGTTGCATCGACCGGACTTGTCTCCGCTGGCGAGATTCCGAAACCCCATTGCTTCGGCGACGTTCCCTGGATTTACCCTACCTCAAACCCCTGTTATGCGCAGGCGGCAGAGAGTTTGTTCAGGCAGTACAACTTCCGCCCCAAACAGGTTATCAGTGTTGACCACGAAAACGTGACGCGTGTTCTCCTGGCACATGGCGTGGGCGTGGGACTGCTCCAAGAAGCCGCCGCGCGTGAAGCGCAGATGTGTGGCGACGTCACCGTTGTGTGTAGCGCCCGCAAGGCAGTCAGAGTCTTATACGCCCAGCTGGCCAGCCGAGCGCAAGATCCCCTTTTGTACGCCGTGAGAGCCATTCTGAGCGACCTCATCGGCTGCTCAGGCACCAAACAGTGGCTCGCTGAGGACGCACTCGAGCACTTCCAACTCGGTTCGCGCGACCCCCGCACGCATCAGACCTCGCAAAGCGTGAGCACGGTTACCTGCTAGGCCCAGGTAGCAAATGGAGGAGGAGACCATCGGCGCTGGGGCCGATGGTGTCTACCGGCAGCATCAGGAAACTTGAGGTGGCGGTTCGAAATTTACGAATTGTCTGCCGTATGGATTGAGCTTTATCTTCTGAGCACCCCTCAACAAGGTTTGCCGTTCAAAGATGAGCTCAGTGCTGATGCGCCGCCTAGCGTTTCTCTCCAATGGCACCAACCGGCCCCTTCTAGCGCAGGGCTACCGAGGCATTGAGCGCGAGGCTCTCCGTGTCGACGTACTGGGGCACCTCGCATCCACACTGCACCCGCGGCGGTTGGGGTCGGCGCTGACGCATCCACACGTCACTACCGACTACTCGGAGGCTTTGCTGGAGATCATCACTCCACCAGCCCATGATCCAGCAGCAATGCACCAACGACTCGATCTGCTGCACCGTCATGTGGCGAGTCGTTTGGGCCCCGAGATGATGTGGAGCCACTCCATGCCTTGCCGTTTACCTCCGGAGGAAGAAATTCCCATTGGCTTGTATGGCACCTCACACATTGGAACGCTCAAGCATGTCTATCGGCGCGGTCTGGCGCTGAGGTACGGCAAGTCAATGCAGTGCATCGCTGGAATCCACTACAACTACTCAGTAGCCGAGGAGGTATGGCAGCGGCTGAAGGCGGAAGAAAGTGGCAGCGGATCCTTGGTACACCATCAGTCGGAAAGTTACATCGCGCTGATCCGCAACTTCCGTCGCTGCGCCTGGCTGCTGATGTACCTGTTCGGTGCATCGCCCGCAGTCTCTCGCGAATTCCCGGTTCGCCGAGAGATGCCACTCCAAAACTTCTCCTCCGACACGGTGTACATGCCGTACGCGACCAGCCTGCGTATGAGCGGCATCGGCTACCAGAACAACGGACAAGCCGGTCTCACGCCGGACTACAACACGCTTGACACCTATGTGAAAAGCCTAGCGGCAGCTATGAACCAGCCGCATCAACCCTATGTGGATTTGGGGACCAAACGCAACGGGGAATGGGTGCAGGTCAACACCAACAAGCTACAGATCGAGAACGAGTACTACTCATCTATCAGGCCGAAACGCGTAACCAAGCCAGGCGAGCGACCACTTCATGCGCTTTCCGAAAACGGAGTGCAATACATCGAGGTGCGCTGTCTGGACATTGATCCCTTCGAACCACTGGGCGTCGGACTGGAAACCTGCCGCTTTCTCGATACCTTTCTTTTGTTCTGCGCCCTAGACGAAAGTCCCCTGACGATTACCAGGGAATGCCGCGAGAACACGCACAACTTTGCACTCACTGTGGAAGCGGGGCGACGGCCTGGTCTATCGCTTATTCGTGATGGCGTACCCATCAGCCTAAAGATGTGGGGTCTTGAAATGCTAAACCGCATGCAGGAGGTAGCGGCCCTTCTAGATTCCCTAGGGGGCAACGGCGAGTACACGCTTGCGCTCGCAGCACAAAAAAACAAGGTGCGCGATCCAGAGCTCACGCCGTCGGCCCGAGTCTTGACAGGCATCCGAGAGCACAACAGTTCTTTCTACAACTTCGCGCAACACCAAAGCGTTTCGCACCACCGCTATTTCCTGTCACATCCACCCAGCGATTCGAGCAATGACTTGTTCGACGCTATGGCGCTGCAATCACTGGAAGAGCAAGTCGAAATTGAGAGAAACGACACCGGTAGTTTTGACGATTTCGTCAAACGATACCAGGACGGCATCCTCTATGCGCCGCCCGTGGAAGCAGCCACACCCTTACCCAATGAAGCATGAGTCCACTATGAGCACAGCACATACAGAGCGAGGCACCTACTCTCATTCTCAGAATCGTCTTGCACTTGTCCGTGCCGCCTTGGCAGCTGTATGCGCCGCAGCTGCTACCAATGGGCTCGCGCAAACTGTCGGACCAGGATCTTCCGAGGTGTGCTATGGGGTCGCCAAGGCCGGCCAGAACGAATGCGCCAATACCACCTGCTTTCACCTGTGCTCAGGCCTATCGCAGGCTGATCGGGACCCTACCGAGTGGATGATGGTCCCCAAAGGCACCTGCTTGGAAATGGGGGGCAAGGCCCAATTGGCGCCGTTGGCATGCCCATCGACCCAATCCAGTACCACCGAAGCGACGGACATAGACGTGCGCGCAGGCGAAGCCTTGTACGGCAAAGGCGACACCAGTCGCTCACTGCCATCTTGTGTGGCATGCCACGGACCTGAAGGGCGATCCAGCTCACCCAGCTACCCGAGACTAGCCGGTCAGTTCGCTGGGTACCTTGATCGCCAGCTGCGCGCGTTCAGAAGCAAGTCCCGGTCGAACTCGGTTATGACAGCGGCAGCGGCACCACTAACGGATGGTGAGATCGTCAACCTGTCTGCCTATCTCGCTACCCGCCAGACCGACCTGCAACTGGCAATCCAGAAGGAACGCTCTGCAGCGGGTCGCCCGTTTCAAGACTGTTCGCCAAACTGCCCCGAGATGATTCCGCTGCCGGCGGGTAGCTTCGTAATGGGTTCGCCCAAAAGTGAGTCTGGTCGGTTCGGAAACGAAAGCCAGCACACAGTGGATATCGCACGACCTTTCGCCATTGCCCGCTACGACGTCACCTTTGCAGACTGGGATGCCTGTGTTTCAGATGGTGGCTGTTCTGACAAACCGGCCGACCAAGGCTGGGGGCGCGGGGCTTGGCCAGTCATAAACATCACATGGCCCGACGCACAAGCCTATGTACGTTGGCTTTCGAAGAAGACAGGCGCCCAATATCGGCTGCCGACTGAAGCAGAGTGGGAGTACGCCGCACGCGCCGGAACGACTAAGTCGCGCTGGTGGGGAGACAACATCACCCGTGCCGATGCCAAATACGGCCCCGACGAATGCCCGCAACAGAAAAACTGCGGCGGCGTAGCGTCGGGCACAGGGCGGTGGCCATACACCGCGCCAGTTGGCAGCTTCGCACCGAATCCGTTTGGTTTGTATGACATGCTGGGAAACGTCTGGAAATGGACTGCCGACTGCTGGCACAGTGACTACAACGGCGCACCCATTGATGGCAGTGCATGGGATGAGCCTGAGTGCAAGCGGCGTGTCATCCGGGGCGGCTCTTGGAGTGACGTACCAGGCTACATCCGCGCCGCGACACGTTCGGGCATGCCCTCGGATCTGCGCAAAAACTACTTGGGATTGCGAGTCGTGCGCGACATGCAAGTTCCGCCTCAGCAGAAAGTGGGCCTTGCTCCCGCGTCAGAGGGCCGCCAGTGAGTGTCCATGCACCAGTTGGCATCGGACTTCGGGGAGCGCATTACAGGCCCATGCTGGAAACGCGACCAGCTCTAGACTGGCTGGAGGTGCACACTGAGAACTATCTCGCCGATGGAGGCTGGGACCTGCATGTGCTGCTGACACTGAGGCGCGACTATCCAATATCACTGCACGGAGTAGGTCTCGACATAGGGTCGGTGCATGGATTTTCCATGGAGCATGTCGACCGAATCGCACGGCTGGTGAGGCGCGTCGACCCCATCCAAGTATCTGACCACCTGTGTTGGAGTGGAACCTCTCAAACAGTGACAAATGACCTGCTTCCCCTGCCTTTGAATGCGACCACGCTGTCTCTGGTCTGTGAGCGAGTGGACCGCGTTCAGGCGCGGCTTGAACGATCCATCTTGCTGGAGAACGTCTCCAGCTACCTTCGCTTTAGTGGCGATACCTATACCCAGACTAGTTTTCTTGCGGAGGTTTGTCGACGCACGGGATGTGGTGTCCTTCTGGACGTCAACAACCTCCACGTAAACGAAGTCAACCTCTGCGAGAATGCTTTCGATGCATTGCAGACCATCCTTCCAGGGCAAGTGGGCGAACTGCATCTTGCCGGTCATCGACTCGAAGACAACCTCCTGGTAGACGATCACGGCTCGACGGTGGCTGAGCCGGTGTGGCGTCTATACGAAGCAGCTTTGCAACGCTTCGGTCCTGTGCCAGCCATCATCGAATGGGACACAAACCTGCCATCGCTGACGGCATTGCTCGACGAGGTGCAGCGTGCTCGCGAGGTGGCAAATACGGCTCTCGATATCGTCGCCCATGACGCTTGATGAACTAGCCAATTTGCAGGAAGCCTTCGCAGCGCAGTTGTACTGCAGGGAACCTATCCTCGAAAAACTTACCCCTTGGCTTAAGGACGACCGCACATCGTCGGACCGGTTCACCCGGTATGCCGATTCCTTGCGGCATCACCATGAGCGATCGCTGAAACTGGTATATCCAGTCCTGCACGCGCTGGTAGGCGCTGGCTTTTTCCGCATGATGTCGCATAACTACGGTGATATGTATCCGTCGCGAGATGCTGACCTCGGCCGGTTCGGGCGCCATCTGCCGGAGTTCATTGCTCGCTTGCCCTCGGTCTCCAGCTACCCTTACCTAGGTGACGTCGCTAGGCTCGAATGGCTAGTCCACGAGGTACACGGTGCAGCAGACGTGCTCCCGCTTCGCGTTGACGATCTTCGCTCCGCTTCCGAAGTTGATGTACCGGAGCGATGGCCTTTGCGCCTATGCCCTGGCGCGGTTCTATACGAAAGCGCCTGGAGGACTGCAGCTATCTGGCAAGCGCACGTCATGCCGGACAAGCACGACCTGCCTGATTTGGTCGATGGCATTACCCGAGCGGTCGTTTTTCGATCAGGATGGATTGCCACAGTTCGAGAAACGGATGCATCGGAGTGGGCGGCTCTGAAAGCCTTTGAAGGCGGCGCAACTTTGGTTGACGCCCTTGCGACGGCGCAGGATCAATTTTGGACTTGCGAGAAACCCGAAAACACATTTGATCCTGCAAAGCTCATCTCCATCTGGCTGTCGGATGGACTCCTAACTTCTGTCCACAAACGTTAAGCCTGCCTTGATCCTAGGCTCGCCCTGGTATCAGGCCCAGTTGTATGCAGGCTAAGTCCAGGTCGCGAAACGAACTTAGTATGCGTCAGGATCAAGCCGATCTCCTCAGAGTCGTCGCGACGCAGCCGATGTTCAACAAAGTGCAGGCGGTCAATTCCGCTGAATCTGCACGCCGCCGCGCTCGTGTCATGAGGCTTGATACGACTCTCGCGCGACGAGGCTTCGTCACAGCCGTCGGGTAGCGACCCACCTCAGATTTCAAAGGGCGCTTTCATTTACCCGCCCGCCCCATCATGTGTTGGCCTCAAGAATGGCCAGACTCGGCTTGGTGGGATGCTGCCGGTTCCATTGACACCTACCTAAGTTTCTTGAGCTTGCTCGAACTGTACGGGGCTGAGATAGCCCAGCGTCGAATGCCTGCGCGTCGGGTTGTAGAAGCACTCGATGTAATCGAACACGTCTGAACGGGCCTGCCCTCGTGTGCGGTACACCTTCCTGGCCGTGCGCTCGGTCTTGAGGGAACTGAAGAAGCTCTCCATGGCCAAGTTGTCCCAGACCTCACCAGCCCGGCTCATGCTGCAAGTGATGCCCAGTTCGTCCAGCAGCTTCTGGAGGTGCTCGCTGATGTACTGGCTACCCTGGTCCGAGTAATGCAGCAGGGCCACGGGCTTGCCCCGGCGCCACACGGCCATCATCAGCGCATCCACCACGAGCTGCGATGTCATGCTCTCCTGCATCGACCAGCCCACGATGCGACGGGAGTAAAGGTCCAGCACCGCCGCCACGTACAGCCAGCCCTCGGCTGTCCAGAAGTAGGTGAAGTCGGCTACCCACTTCTGGTTCGGGCCATCGGCCCGGAACTGGAGGTCCCGCACGTTGTCGGCCGCCGCGCTGCGCGCGTCTCGGTCCTTGGGAAGTCCACGCCGTCGGGGTCTGGCGCGCAGTGCCTGCTCTCGCATGAGCCGTTCGATGCGGTGCAGCCCACAGGCTTGATCTTGCTCCAGCACGTCGTGCCATACGCGGCGTGCGCCAAAGGTGCGGTCACTGCGTACGAAGCTCTGGCGCACCTGCGCGCCCAGTACCTCATCGCTGATGCTGCGTGGACTCCTGGGCCGCGTGAGCCAAGCGTAGAAGCCGCCTCGCGAGACACCGAGCGCCGCGCACATCAGATTGACCGGCCAGGCCCCTTGGTGTTTCGCCACGAAGGCGAACTTTACATCGACTCCTTCGCGAAGTAGGCCGCGGTTTTTTCAGGATGTCGCGCTCCATCTTGAGCTTGGCAACCTCCTTGCGCAGCCGCGCTATCTCCGCGTTCTGGGCCTTTTGCTTGCCGTTGCCAGGGAAGCCCTCCTGGGGCTCCTGCTCGCAAACCCACTTGCGCAGCACGTTCTCGTGAACATCCAAGTCCTTAGCCTCCTGGGCCACAGCCACACCACGCTCGGTGACTAGCTTGACCGCCTCGAGCTTGAACTCTCTGCTGAATGTCCTTCTTCTTTCCATGAACCACCTCCGGTTTCATCTTCCACCCTAACAAGGTGTCTTTGAAACCGGCAGCAGCCCATGGTGGATAGATCCGTGCCAAGGTCAGACCGAGGGACTCCAATCAGGAATCTTGAGCCACCCACTCAGTATTTCAACATTGATCAAAAGTCGCAATGACTCTTATCTTCCCACCATAGCCTTAAGGGAGTGCAAGTGGAAGTCATGGACGATCATCTACACGGGAACACGACCACTACCCTGACTGACTACAGGCTGGAGGACAACCTTCATGCGGGGCATGGCCGAATATTTCTCACCGGTACACAAGCGCTGGTGAGGCTGCCATTGATGCAAAAGAGGCTTGATCTTAAGCAGGGATTGAATACAGCGGGGTTTGTGAGTGGCTACCGAGGGTCCCCTCTCGGGGGCTACGACCAGGAATTGTGGCGGGCTCGCAAGATTCTGGATTCGCACAACATTCGATTTTTGCCAGCGATCAACGAGGAGCTGGGTGCCACCGCAGTGCTCGGTTCGCAACAGGTTGAGACCGATCCAACACGTACGGTCGACGGGGTGTTCGCCATCTGGTATGGCAAAGGACCAGGTGTGGACCGTGCAGGCGACGCACTCAAGCACGGAAATGTCTATGGATCCTCACCTCATGGCGGCGTGCTAGTCGTAGCAGGAGACGATCACGGCTGCGTTTCTTCGTCCATGCCACACCAAAGCGACTTCGCGATGCAAGCATGGGGAATGCCGGTGGTCAACCCGGCGACCATCACGGAGTTCCTTGAGTTTGGCCTGTATGGCTGGGCACTGTCGCGATTCTCAGGCCTGTGGGTTGGCTTTAAGGCAATCTCGGAAACCGTGGAAAGTGGCTCTACGGTAGATCTTGATGCCATTCAGACCAGTTTCGACAATCAAGTTGACTTTACCCCGCCTTCCAGCGGGCTCCACTATCGTTGGCCCGACTTTCCTAGCCTCTCGATCGAAACACGGCACGCCACCAAGCTTAAGGCCGCAAGTGCCTTCGCCCATGCGAACTCGATTGACAAACTTCTTTGCCCCAGCACACACGCAGACATCGGTATCGTCACATGCGGCAAGGCCCATCTGGACCTGATGGAGGTGTTTCGTCGCTTGGGCATCGGAACTCAGCAGCTCGAGCAGTCGGGTGTGCGGCTTTACAAGATAGGACTGAGTTTCCCACTGGAGCCCACACGTATGCTGGCCTTCAAGCAGGGCCTGAAGGAAATCCTTGTCATCGAGGAAAAAGGCCCAGTTGTGGAGCGTCAGATTCAGTCGCTCTTCTATAACTTGCCAGATGCTGAACGGCCCGCTGTGTTCGGCAAGATATCTCCCGGTGGAGCCAGCCTTCTTTCGGCAGAAGGCGAACTAAGGCCCTCTCGCATCGTACAGGTGGTGGCAGACTGGCTGGCCAAGCATCGCCCGGCACTGGACAAGCGACATTTGGTTGCTGAATTCAATGCGCCCAAGTTACTGGCCAATGAGTCCGATTCCGTGCGTCGCGTGCCCTATTTTTGCTCTGGCTGCCCGCACAGCAGCTCGACTAAGGTCCCTGAGGGCTCACGGGCACAGGCCGGGATCGGTTGCCACTTTATGGCTTCATGGATGGACCGAGAGACTACCGGACTCATCCAGATGGGTGGCGAAGGCGTGGACTGGGTATCGCACTCCATGTTTACAACTACCGACCATGTGTTCCAGAACCTAGGCGACGGTACGTACTTCCACTCTGGCTTCCTCGCCATTCGTCAGGCGCTAGCTGCAGGCACAAACATTACCTACAAGATCCTGTTCAACGATGCGGTGGCCATGACTGGTGGGCAGCCAGTCGATGGCATGCTAAGCATTGATGCCATCGCTTGGCAGGTGGATTCCGAGGGCGCGAAGGCGATCACCATCGTCAGTGACGATCCACAAAAGTATGAGCTCAGGCGACAGCAATTTCCGCGTCAGACCACCTTCCATCACCGATCCGAGCTGGATCAGGTGCAGCGGCGCCTGCGCGAAATCCGTGGGGTAACGGTGCTAATTTACGACCAGCCTTGTGCTGCCGAGCTTCGGCGAAGGCGAAAACGCAAGGAGGTCCTTGAACCGTCTCGCCGTCTGTTCATCAACACCGAGGTGTGCGAAGGCTGTGGCGACTGCGGCATTCAATCGAATTGTCTGTCTATCGTACCGGTAGAGACTGACTTCGGCCGAAAACGAGCAATCGACCAGTCATCCTGTAACAAGGATCACACCTGCGCCGATGGTTTCTGTCCAAGCTTCGTCTCCGTCTTGGGCGGCCAATTGCGCAAACCCGTCAACGGGCGCTTGGAGGAGGCGAGGCTGCGGCAAGCCATCGAATCACTACCCAGGCCGGCCAGCCACGTGTGGAACGGCCCCTACAGTCTCCTGGTGACTGGAGTAGGTGGCACAGGTGTGGTGACCGTAGGAGCTCTGATTTCCATGGCCGCGCACATCGAGAACATGGATGCCTCGGTGCTGGATTTCATGGGCTTTGCACAGAAGGGCGGCGCAGTGCTGTCCTTTGTTCGTCTCAGCAAGGGACGTGATTCCCTTCACCAAGCCCGCATCGATACACAGCAGGCCGATGCAATCCTCGCTTGCGACCTGGTGGTGGCAGCCAGTGCAGAGGCGCTGCAGACCATCAGGCACGGCCATACGCAAATCATCGCTAACACCCATCAAATCAGTACCCATGCCTTTGTGCGCGATCCCGATGCGCAACTCCACCACCCGGCGCTTTTAGAGAAACTGCGCTTCACCGCAGGTGCAAAACAAGTACTCGCCTGCAACGGACAGGCTCTTGCACAGCAGTTGTTCGGTGACACCATCTCCGCAAACATTTTGTTATTGGGCTATGCTTGGCAGCGCGGACTTGTCCCAGTAGGGCTTGAGGCAGTGGAGCGCGCTATCGAACTTAATGGCGTCGCTGTTGAAGCCAACAAGTTAGCTTTTGGCGCCGGTCGGCTGGCCGCCCAGGACGCAGGTCTGCTTCAGTCGCTGCATACTTCACCAGAGTCGGCCGTTGCAACTGCACATCATCCCACTGGTCTGCAAGAACTGATCGAGCGACGCGCGGCGTTCCTCACCCGCTATCAGAGTCCCCGACTTGCGCACCACTACCGCAGCATCGTTGCGTCCGTCCAGGCACGCGAGACAGAAGTGTTCGGTACGCAGGCCCCATTTCTCCTGACCCATGCAGTTGCACGCTGCTACTCCAAACTGCTGGCCTACAAGGACGAATACGAAGTGGCTCGACTCTTCAGCAATGGCGAGTTCACTGCACAGCTCAAGCAGCAGTTCGAAGGCAATTTCAGCCTGCGGTTCCACTTGGCACCGCCCCTGTTTTCACGCCAAGGCGCTGGCGGAAAGCCGCCAGCAAAAATGGATCTTGGTCCATGGATGTGCTGGGCACTAAAGGTACTTGCTAAAGGCAAATTCCTACGCGGAACTCGGTTGGATATCTTCGGCTGGACTGAAGAACGGCAGACTGAACGTCGTCTGATCCGTGAATATGAAGAGATGCTCGACCAGTTGCTGCCCGGGCTAAGTCCAGGCAACCTGCACGTCTTGATCAAGCTCGCCGAGCTTCCGGACAAAATCCGTGGCTATGGCCACGTGAAGCAGGCTAGCATTCAGGCCACCCGCCAGCGTGAAAAGGAACTACTCTTAGAGTTTGACCGACTGGAGCCAGAGATCATGAACCTGCAGCCAGCTGTTCACCGCCCGCGTGGTCTCGAGGCGCTGCGCACCATTCCGGTCTACGTGAAGTCTCGTTGAGAGACGCATGAGTATCAAAGAAATCAGACGGAATTCAGAGGCTGGCGAAAAAGGTGAACCGTGCCTGCCAAGGCACGGTCGGAGTATTCGTCAAGCCACCTAGCTGCGTTGTAGCCCATTGTGGTTCGATTCGGCGACTCGTTCCAGTGCGTCGACGAACATGCCCGCGGTGTTAAATCCTGTCTGTTGACAGATTTCCTGGAAACAGGTCGGGCTGGTGACGTTGATCTCGGTGAGAAAGTCGCCAATGATGTCTAGGCCCACCAGCAGCAGGCCGCGGCGGAAGAGCACCGGAGCCAGCGAGCTCGCGATCTCGCGATCTCGGGCCGATAGCTCGAAGGCCACGCCCTGACCGCCGGCCGCCAGATTGCCACGCACTTCGCCGTCTTGAGGAATGCGAGCCAGACCGTAGGGGACAATCTCGCCGCCGATTAGCAGAATGCGCTTGTCTCCGCTGGCAATCTGCGGGATATAGCGTTGGGCCATGATTGTCGTCGTGCCGTTTTTGGTGGACGTTTCAACAATAGCCCCGAGGTTTAAACCATCTTCCTTCACTCGGAAAATGCCCATGCCTCCCATGCCGTCCAACGGCTTAATGATCACGTCGCGGTGCTCTGCGTGAAAGCTGCGCAACTGCGGGCCATCTCTACTGACTAAGGTGGGCACGGTGAACTGAGGAAACTCCAGGATGGACAGCTTCTCATTGTTGTTGCGCACCGCGCTGGGCTTATTGAAGACAGCTGCTCCCTGTCGTTCGGCAATCTCAAGCAGATGTGTGCTGTAGATGTACTCCATGTCAAAAGGCGGATCCTTGCGCATCAGAACCGCGTCAAATGAGTACAAGGACATTGCCTCGGGCAAGTCACGTCGGAACCACACCGGCGAGTCTCCGGTGAGGTGAATCCGCGACGCGTGCGCCATCACAATTCCCGCCTCATAGACTAGCTGATGCTGCTCGAAGGCATATAGCTCATGCCCACGCGCTGCGGCCTCGCACATCATGGCGTAGGTCGTGTCTTTGTAGATCTTGAATGACTCCAGGGGATCAGCCAGGACCGCGATCTTCATCTCGCACCTTTCATTTCTATCAAAAACCTTCGTGATGCTGATGAATCAGGCCGACTGACGCTGCATCTGGTTGAAGATGTTCTTGCGATGCATCTCCTCGGTTCCGCCTACGCTTGCGAATCCCAGAGCGTTCTTCATTAGCTCGGTCACTGGACCGTTGTGGTAACCCAAGCTGCCGTAGAGCTTCACTAAGCTAGTTGCACTGGCAATCAGGTCCTCAGCACCAACTAACTTCGCCACTGAGCACGACAGCAAGGCCTGCGGGTGCTCGGCCAACAACTGAGATAGGGCTCCGTAGGCCTGCCATCTGGAACGCTCAATGCCAATGCGGATGTCCACTAAACGTCGCTGCACGTACTGGTGAGAGTCAATCGTCGCCTTGAAGCTGCTGCGAGCCGAGGCGTATCGCATCGCGTCAGCTAGATAGGGCTCCATCAAGTTGGCAGCGGCGAGGCCGTAATAAAGACGACCCAAGGAAATTATGTCGATGAGGGTGGACAAGCCGCGCCCCGGTTCGCCCAGCACACAGCGACGATCCACCATCACGTCCTGGAACTGGATCTCGCCAGTGGGAAGGTTGCGGTTGCCAAGCTTGTCATCGACCGGGCCGGACATCATCCCAGGCGTGCCAGTATCCAACATAACCAACACGATGTTGTTCTTCTCGCGGCCCTCCAGCCGGCACACAACTAGCGCGAAGTCCATGATCGGTGCATGCGCGATGTTGTATTTGTGGCCGTTCAGCAGATATCCGTCGCTCACTTCTGCCAGTGAGGTCTCGATGCTTCGAACGTCGGTGCCTGTGGATGGCTCGGCAATGCATGTGGCACTGACCTTTCCGCTCAGTATGGCCGAGAGGTAGCGCTCCTTCTGGCTAGCGGTGCCGTGCCGAGCCATGGCTCGCACCATGCCTGCCTGGGCGATCACCGATAGCAGCAGCTCCGGGGAACGAATGGTCGAGGACAGTCCGTCTAGCGCGGCGGTGAATCCCCACCAGTCGGTCGTATCAACGGGTCCGGACGGCACGATGAGCTGCCACAACCCCTCATCGCGAAGCCGGCGCCACCCTGCAAAGTCAAAGGCAGCCTGGTGCAAGGTGGTGGCTTCGGCCAGTTCGCGACCGACATCTGCATAGTGCTGGCGGATGGCCAAATGATCTGCTGAGAACATGAAACTCATGTCGTGTCTCCCAAATCAGCTTGCGGCCGCAGGTACCGCGCGACCCACGCCGCCATGCAGGTCCAAGCACCGCTCGAACCACTCCCTCACCGGGTCGTCGTTAGACAGCAGCTTTACCGGCGAGCAGATACGTGCCCACTGGAAAGCACCGAAGAGGATGTAGTCAGCAAACAGCGGCGTCTTGCCGCCCATCCACTGCTGTCGCTCCAACACGGCGCGCAGTGGTGCCAGCTTGGCAGGAAAGGCCTTCAGTTCAGCCTCGTGGTCAGCAAAGATCTCATCCATGCTCTTACCAAAGCGCTTCTCACGAGCGATACGAAAGTGCGCCTGATCCTGTGTCGACATCATTGAGTGCATGTCCATGAGAACAATGACTGACATGGGCGGATGAAGCACATTTTGGGTGAACGCTTCGACGAAGCGCGCCATCGCCACTCCACCTTCGCCATCGAAAAGTGTTGGACCTTCGCGGTAGGTCTTCTCCAAATAGACGGCGATGTCGAAGCTATCGCCCTCCAGATGTCCGTTGTCATTGAGGACCGGCACGGCGCTGTAGCCACCTCCCTCAATATTGGGTATGTCCGCAAATGAGAGCGGCTTGAGCTCCACCCGCAAGCCTTTGTGCTTAATTGCGAGGATGATCTTCCAAACGTGGGGTGAGTAGTGGCGCACGCCATCAGCGGCACACAGGCTGTACAGAATTCGTTGCATCAGTTATCTCCGGCAGGTGTATTGGCATTGCGCGTGAACCGTCGGCTCAGTCGACGGTTCACGCCTTGAACAGCGCAGCGTTCGCGGTCACGCTCCGAGTGAGGTAGTTGACTGGGGCGGTCTGTAGGCCCAGCATCTCGCATCCGACCAACAGAAATTTTTAGAGATCGATCATCCCGGTCTGGTAGTTCATCGGAGCTAGCGCTATCACTCTCAAGCCATCACTTGCGGCTTGGGCAAGTTTGATGCTGAGCGACTCGAACTGCTCGCGAGGAATGGCGTTACCAGCATTCAGCTTTTCGCCTTTTCTTACCTTGTCTCCTCCCGTGCAGGTCCTCGCTTTGAGGGAGCCTTTCATATGGGACTCAAGCGACACCTTGTCGACGGTGCCAACAAGACGACTGGAGTTATGCGTTGTGCGGACGGAATTGCCGGCCACTGGCGTGGCGTCCATCAACGAAACGCGCGCACCACGGCCATAGGAAACACCCTGCGAACCGCAGTCGGACAACACCCCACTTTGCCCTACGAATAGCTGGGCAATACCAATGTGAAACTTGAAATCAGGCACCACACTCAGCCCCCCCTAAAGAAGATCTCCTACTTATGTGCAGGCAACGATAAGCGCTCGTCGTCTCGTCCATCAATTCGCAAATTCTGAAGGCGGAAATCCAATTTTTTGAGGGGGCTCACGAGACCTGACGCCCTGCAAGAATCATTCGATCTAGCATCTCGTCAACGATTGGTCTAGATGTGGCGAAGTTCATGCGCACACACTTTGAAGCGGCCGGGTGGAATGCTTCACCGGGGCTGAACGCAACACGCGCACGTTCCAAGAAAAACTCGGAGGCAGAGCCCTCGAAACCCAAAGCGCTGCAATCCATCCACAACAAGTAGGTAGCCTCTGGCAGGTGAAAGCGGATGCATGGAAGTTCCTGCCGCAAGGTGTCGGTGACATACCGTCTCATCTCCAGCAAGTGCCGCTTGACCGAGTCCAGCCACGGCTGGCCATGCGTCCATGCGGCAACAGTGGCATCTATTCCCATGCTGTTGACCGACCCGATAAGCCGCAGCGGAATGCGCGCAAAGAACCGCTGCAGCAAATGTGCTGATCCAAAGCTCGCCACGGCACAGCGTAAGCCGGGGATGTTGTAGCTTTTGGTAGCAGAAGCCAGGGTAACCGTTCGGTCGGCAACCCGTTCACCTAGCTTCGCAAACGGCAAGTGTTCAGCGCCTGGATAGACAAGGTCGGCATGAATCTCGTCAGACAGCACAATGAGCCCGTGCCGCTGTGCGAAATCCGCTAACGATTGCAATTCGGTCTTTGTGAAGACCCTCCCAGTTGGGTTTTGCGGGTTGCACAGGAGCAGGAGTCTTGTCGAGCCATCAATAACCTTCTCAAGCTTGTCAAGATTGAAGACGTGCTGCTGCTCCATCCACTCCATCTCGAGCGGAATGAGCCGGCGCCCCGTGCTTTCGATGGCCTCACGGAACGGCGGATAGTTCGGCACCTGGACGATCACGCCATCACCTGGTTCGCTGAAGGCCATTACGGTGGCATAGACAGCTTGTACAAGATCGGCCACGGCCAATACCCGTGTGGGCTCGACCTCCCATTCATACAACTGCTTCATCCGGGCTGCGAATGTACGCCCTACAAGTAAGTCGGCGCGCTGGCCATCGCGAAGCGGATATGTGTAGTCGAAGTGATCGAGGTTCCTCTGGAGCACCGCCTGCACCTGCGGTGCAGTGCGAAAGTCCATGTCAGCCACGCAGGAAGCGATCACACCGGGCAAATGACGCCCCCACTTGTAGGTCTGTCGCGCGAGCAGCTCGGGGTAGCTCAAGGTGAAGTCGGCTTGCTCATAGGACAAGCGAGGCACGTCATCGGCAGTGAAGTGTGATGGCATCAGACTCCTTTGGTAGCTAGAGCGTCTGGTCCATCTCGACAGATGGGAATCTCTGCGCATAGTGATAGCGCACCACTCGCGCCGGGATGCCGGCGACGGTGCAATGCGGAGGTACCGGCTTGAGTACGACACTGCCGGCAGCAACCTTGCTCATTGTGCCGATTTCGATGTTGCCAAGGATCTTGGCACCGGCCCCGATCATCACGCCAGAACGGACCTTGGGATGCCTGTCACCATGTTCCTTACCGGTGCCACCCAAAGTGACGCCTTGCAAGATGGAAACGTTGTCCTCGATCACCGACGTTTCGCCCACGACGATGCCACTGCCGTGATCTAACATCACGCCGGCACCGATGATTGCCGCCGGGTGGATGTCTACACCGAAAACCACAGACGCCTGGTTTGACAATGCAAGCGCCAGATCCTTTCGGTCCGAACGCCACAGGGAATGCGCGATGCGGTAGGTTTGCAAAGCATGGAAACCCTTGAGGTTCAGTAGTGCATGTAGAGAGTTAGGACAGGCTGGATCGCGCACACCGATAGCTGCAATATCGGCAGTAACGCTGAAGAGAATGGTCGGATTTTCCTCAAGCACTCGCCGGATGAGCGCGCTGAGCGCTGACTCATTCAAGTCGCCGCTGCCCATGCGCACCGCGAGCACCGAAGCAATGATCAACGACGGCCTAGTGGGCGAAAGTACGAGTTCCTCCAGACGGCGCCGCAACTCCGGCTCTCGGCGAGACACCTCCCTCGCCGTTTCGCGGATGCAATGCCAAACCTCAGCTTCAGTGTTGAGCTCTATCGCCTCGGAGCAGCCAAACTCTCGGATCATCGGCCGCGCGAGGCAAGGATTGGTTCGAGGGCCTAGGGTATCGGGCGTCATTGCGTGCTCTGATTTGCTTAGAACAATAAGATCCGCCCCCCGACTTGAGCAAGTCGCAAATGCTGAGCCAGTGCTTCAGTATTTCCGATACCTCTGTAAGCAAGAGCGATATCAGCTACTTTTTGTTGTCGCTAGGCTCTCTGCACCGTAGTTCAGCGCGCAGATTCAGGTCTAGCCGGAACAGAGTGTTCGACGCAGCTCTGAGCCAAGAAGTCTGGCGCGCACTTTGTGCCAGCAGCACATGTGCTGCACATGCCAAAAAAAGGTCGCCCGAAACTGCGTGGAGATGGATGCGGATAGTTGAAGAGAACCTACGAGGTAGCTCGTCGCGCTGTCTTTTCAGGCCAGTTTTTCATGGCCAGCGACTTGAGGACTTCGTCATCAAAGACGACTCGTGCGGACGCGCGCCGCCTCAGCAAAGCTGAGGTGCGTTCTCACGACTTTTGATTTGTGCATCGCTTTTTACCCTCATAGGATAGTCCTGGCGTCTGAAATACAGCCCTTTGACGTTCTGCTCATGTGCGCGAGGCAAGGGGCGTCCTCAGCGTAACCACTACCAGCCAGCAAGGAGAAATGATGCGTAAGTCTTTTGAGACTCCGATTGAAATCCGATACCGCGACACAGACTCCATGGGGCACGTTAGCAGCCCGCTCTACTACGACTACATGCAAACGGCCTACCTCGAGTTCATGCATCACATCCTTGAACTCCCAAAGTCAAAAAAGATGCCGCACATCATGCTCAAAACCTCCTGTGAATACGTCTCACAGGCCAAGTACGGAGAGAAGCTGAAGATCCACAGCCACATCACAAAGTTTGGCAATAAGAGCTTTGAGATGGAGCACATCATGTTTGTCGACGACATCAAGCGCGACAACGCCGTGGTGGCCAAGGCAATTTCCAACCACGTGATGTTTGACTACGAGAAGCAGGCAACGTATCCGGTACCCGACAGCTTCAAGCAGACAGTGTTGGCCTTCCAAGGCGCGCTTTGAAGGTGCGCTTGCACCAATGCCACTTTCTGGAGATCACGAAATGACCACCGTCACGTTGTCGGACAAACAAGACTTACACAAGCAATTCGGCGAAGACCAGGCTATTGGCGGGAACCACTACCGCGCTTACGTCGGACCCCCAAACTACTACGACCTTATTGGCGTTACCCAGTTCAACCTGCTAACGCTGTTTGGCATGCGCGAAACCTCCACCCTGCTGGACGTTGGATGTGGTTCTCTGCGAGGTGGCCGTTTCGCCATCATGTACCTCCGTCCCGGCAAGTATTACGGACTGGATCCCGAGCCATGGGCCTGGGAAGAAGGCTTGCAAGCTCACTTCGGCAAGGAGTTGGCCAGCAGAAAGGAACCCACTTTCATCCAGGATAGCGACTACACCTTTACGAAGTTTGGCCGTAAGTTTGACTTCATGATGGCGCACTCTATCTTCACCCACGCACCGGAGAAACAGATCCGCCAGTGTATGGTGGAGGCGGCCAAGGTGATGGTGCCCGAGACGGTGTTCTTGGCTACCTTTTTCGAGAGCCTGGACGGTGCCGACTACACGGGCTCTGAATGGGCATACCCCGAAATCGTGCGCTACCGCAAGTCCACGATCTCCAAATTCGTAGAGGAATCTGGCCTCGAATGTCAGCACTTCGACTGGCCGCATCCTTTCAATCAGAAGTGGATCGCCGTTTCGCTCAAGGGGAATCGGCCCGATGTGCAGAGAGCACTGTCAGGCCACATCTACTCATATGAGGCGACCCTACAGCGACGGGCAACTGGCACCACTTGGCCGACCTCCCACACCGACCAGGTCGTCACTCCCGAAAACTCCGAAGTTAAGCAATGACCATGGACAACAACCGACCTGCAGACGATAGCCGGCCGCGCATTCTCATAGGTGTGACCGGTTCGGTGGATGCCATGCAACTGCCTACTTACATTCGTGCGATCCGTGCGGGGATGGACTGCTCGCTGAGCGTGATATTCACCCCTGATGCAACGAATTTTGTGAACGTCGATAGCATAGGACTCATTGTTGAACGCGTCATTAGCGGCGAAAGCCCAAAGGATTGGGAGACTGACAGGCCAGGCCGTATTGCTGCGGAACACGACCTGATGATCGTCATGCCAGCCACGGCCAACACCTTGGCCGCAGCCGCTCAGGGTACTTCTCAGAATCGGCTGACCATGATGTTCCTTGTCGCGAAGTTTCCGATCGTATTTTTCCCCGTGATGGGGCCCAGCATGTGGGACAAACCAGTGGTTCGCCGCAATGTGGCTCAAATGCGCGAGGATGGCCACGACGTTGTTGAGCCGACGTGGAAAGAGCAGTACGAGCCGCATTACCGACGCATGTATGGCCACTACAGCTTGCCCGAACCAGACCAGGTGCTGGCCATCATCAAAGCCAAACTGGAAATATCGGAAGCAGGCACTAGACGGAGCGATTCATGAATCGTGTGACTACTGAAGACGCACACGCTATGGTGACAAGTCGGGCTGACCCAGCGTCGGGGAAGAGGGTTTTGCTCGCCTTGGCAATGTCGATGCTGCTGTCCTCACTTGGAATCAGCATTCCGAACGTTGCCTTGCCCACCATTGCCCAAGCCTTCGGCGCGCCGTTTCAGGAAGTACAGTGGGTTGTCATTGCTTACCTTCTGTCCATCACAGTCGTGATCGTCAGTGTAGGCAGGCTGGGCGACATCCTCGGTCACCGGCGAGTTCTGCTTGCAGGCATTTTTCTCTTTACCACAGCTTCGGTGCTGTGTGGCATCGCACCCACTTTGTTAACGCTCATCGCGGCGCGCGCAGTGCAAGGCTTCGGTGCCGCAATTCTGATGGCGATGCCAGCGGCGCTGGTGCGCGAGGCTGTGCCCAAAGAACGCACAGGTAGTGCCATGGGCCTGCTGGGGACGATGTCCGCCATCGGCACAGCACTCGGCCCCTCGCTAGGTGGACTATTGCTGGCAGGCCCTGGCTGGCGGTCGGTCTTCATCGTCATGGTGCCGCTAGGCTTGGTCAACCTATTGGTGGCCCAACGCTTCCTCCCAGTGAAGGCACCCAGCGCCAAGGTGGGCAACGGAGGCTTTGACAAGCTGGGCACCCTGCTGTTGGGCGGCACCCTGGCATGCTATGCGCTTGCAGTTACAGCGGGCAAAGGCCAGTTTGGGCAACTTAACACCATACTGATGTCGGCAGCGGCAGTGGGCGTCGTCCTATTTCTGCTGGTGCAGACCCGGGTCGCCTCGCCGCTCATTCGGCTTTCTGAGTTCCGTAATCCGGTGCTCAGCGCCAGCTTGGCCATGAACGTGCTGGTGGCAACCGTGATGATGTCAACGCTGGTCGTAGGACCCTTCTACCTGTCTCGCGCATTGGGACTGAAAGACGCGTTGGTCGGCGCGGTCATGGCCATTGGCCCAGTCATCTCCACATTTTGCGGAGTTCCCGCTGGACGAATTGTGGACCGCCTAGGCCCAACGAAGGTTGTATTCATCGGTCTGCTCCAGATGGCCGCAGGCGCATTTGCGCTGTCATTCTTACCTAGCATGTTTGGTATCGCAGGCTACATCCTGGCAGTGTTCATCCTCACCCCGGGATACCAGCTCTTCCAAGCAGCCAACAATACGGCTGTGATGATCGACGTGCCACAAGATCAGCGCGGTGTCATCTCAGGCATGCTGAGCTTGGCACGCAATCTGGGTCTCATTACAGGCGCGTCGGTGATGGGGGCACTCTTCGCGCATGCTGCAATGACCAGCGACTTCTCAACGGCCAACCCGGATGCGGTAGCCAACGGCATGCATGTCACGTTTGCGGTGGCTGGCTGCTTGGTAGCCCTCGCATTTGGAATCGCAATGGTCGCCTTACGCAGCTTGGCAACGAAGAGATCGGCAAACTAAGCCGTCTCTAGATTTCCGAAAAGCCTCTACACCGCCTTTTTTCAAAAGGGCGGCAGGCACCTACTTGTCTAGAGGAAGCATGAGCTCATCCGATGTGCAACCCCCTGAACAAAGCACACCTTTCGATGGCGCCAGTAACGCCATTACTCGCGACCGGCTTCGTGACGGTTCGCTGCTCGCACAGTGGCGCGCAGCTGCTCTGCCCAACTACACTGTGCGCTCTGACGAAGAGATCGAGAGATCGTTGAGTCACACGCTGGCTTCGCGACCTAGTGATGGCGAGGTCTGGGTTTTCGGATATGGCTCTCTAATCTGGAACCCTACATTTGATTTCGCAGAAAAGCGGGTAGCACTTCTGCGAGGCTGGCATCGTCGCTACTGCCTTTGGATAAAGCAGGGACGTGCCACGCCCGAAAGACCTGGCCTCACCCTAGCGCTAGACCGCGGTGGCGCCTGTAACGGCGTTGCCTTCCGGATCGAAGCGAAGCGAGTCGAGGAAGAACTGTTAATGCTGTGGCGTCGCGAAATGGCTAGCGGCGTTTACGAAGCTCGATGGATCGACATCCGCCTTCAAGGTGCAGAATCAAGCATGGTCAAGGCAGTAACTTTTGTCGCCAACAGGCGACACGAACGTTTTACCGATTCTCTAACTGATGAGCAGATCGCAGATTGCATCTTGCTAGCTAAAGGTCAGTTTGGCACCAGCTTGGAGTATTTCTGGAACACCATCGGTCATCTTGAATCGCTGGGGCTTAGAGACTCCGGGCTTGATCGCCTCCGCGTGTACGTCAGCACACGACTTGCAGCAAATTCATGAGTTGGGGTTGGAGTTCACCTGCGCCTCACTCGACACAGGCACTGCAACTCTGATCGTTTGGTGCCTTCAACTTTGGTGCCGACCGCTCTAAATCGTTGATTCATCTAGCCTGGCAAGTGGCTTAACTTTGGTGATGTCCACCCGGCCTCGGCGGTGAGCCGCCGCCGACCAGGGCGACCGCGCTGGCGCTGTGGTGCGGTGCGCAAGTCGGGCGCAGACCCCACCGGTCCGGGTGGAAGCGGCCGGCCAGCGAGGCCACCGCGGCCGATTCCAGCGCTTCGTCGGTGTCCATGGTCGGCAGCAGGCCGGCAAAACGCTGGGCCAGCATGCTCTTGCCCGAGCCCGGCGGACCGACCATCAATATGGAGTGACCTCCTGCGGCCGCAATCTCCAGCGCGCGCCGCGCCGCCGCCTGGCCCTTGACGTCGGACAGGTCGGCGTAGGTTTCGCGCGCGCCGGGCGGCATCGGCGAGAGGCGCGCCCAGGCCGCTTCGTCCGGCACGCTCTCCGGTGCGCCGCTGGCGCCTTCCGGCAGGAACTGGGCGACCACATCCAGCAGATGGCGGGCGCGGAACACGTGGGCCTGCGGCACCAGCGCGGCTTCTTCGGCGCTGCCCGGTGGCAGCACCAGCCGGGTGGGCCGACCCGTTTCACCGTCACGGTGCAGCGCCAGGCTCATCGCCAGCGCACCGCGCACCGGCCGCAGCTCGCCGCCCAGTGACAGTTCGCCCGCGAATTCCCAGCCGACCAGCTTCGCGCGGTCGATCTGGCCTGCCGCGGCCAGGATGCCCAGCGCAATCGGCAGGTCGAAGCGCCCCGAGTCCTTGGGCAGGTCGGCCGGCGCGAGATTGACGGTGATGCGCTTGTTGCTCGGGAACTCGAGCCCGGCGTTGGCGATGGCCGAGCGCACGCGCTCGCGCGCTTCCTTCACTTCTGTGTCGACCAGACCCACCAGCGTGAAGCTGGGCAGACCGTTGGCCAGATGGACTTCGACCTGCACCGGCCGGGCTTCGAGCCCGATCAGCGCGCGGCTGTGCACCAATGACAAACCCATTCGCTCGTTCCTCCCTGTTTCGGTGCGCGACCGGGTGCGGGTCGCCATGCACGTGTTTGGTGCGGCCTGGAGACCGACGCGCGGAAATCATGGCATGGGGGCGTGCATACCGCAGCCCCTCTCCGAGGGATGTATCCCTCTGTAAACCGCGCTGGAGACCGAGGGAAGAAGCCGGCTGGCACGGTCCGTGCATTGCCCTGTCAGCGATTGCATCAAACCGTGGTGTCTCCAGGCCTTGCCGCCCGGCACCATCCCACCGAAGAAGAGGTAACACAGCATGAAAATGGTTTCCGCCATCATCAAGCCGTTCAAGCTGGACGAGGTGCGCGAGGCGCTCTCCGGCATGGGCGTGCAGGGCATCACCGTCACTGAAGTCAAGGGCTTCGGACGCCAGAAGGGCCACACCGAGCTCTACCGCGGCGCCGAATACGTCGTCGACTTCCTGCCCAAGGTCAAGATCGAAGCCGCCGTCGACGACAGCCTGGTCGACCGCGTGATCGAAGCCATCGAAGGTGCCGCCCGCACCGGAAAGATCGGCGACGGAAAGATCTTCGTCACCTCCCTCGAACAGGTGGTTCGCATCCGCACCGGCGAGACCGGCAAGGAAGCCCTCTGATCCACAGACCCGAATCAGAAAGAGCACCAACATGAAAAAGCTACTCGCCTCCCTGCTGCTGGGCGCCGGCCTGACCTTCGGCGCGTTCAGCGCCATGGCCGAGGACGCCCCCAAGCCAGCCGAAGCGCCCGCCGCTGCGGCTGCCGCCGCCCCCGCTGCTGACGCTGCTGCCAAGCCCGCCGACGCGCCTGCAGCAGCACCTGCTGCCGACGCCGCCAAGCCGGCCGAAGCCGCGGCTGCACCGGCCGCCGCCCCCGCTGCTGACGCTGCCAAGCCCGCCGAGGCCGCCGCTGCTCCCGCACCGTCCCCCAACAAGGGCGACACAGCCTGGATGTTCGTCTCGACCCTGCTGGTCATCCTGATGACCGTGCCTGGCCTGGCGCTGTTCTACGGCGGTCTGGTCCGCAGCAAGAACATGCTGTCGGTGCTGATGCAGGTGATGGTGACCTTCTCGCTGATCGTCGTGCTGTGGGCCGTCTACGGCTACAGCCTGGCCTTCACCGAAGGCAACGCCTTCATCGGTGGCTTCGACCGTCTGTTCATGAAGGGTGTCTGGGACAACGCCGCGGGCACCTTTGCCAACGCAGCGACGTTCAGCAAGAACACGCCGATGTACGAGATCGTGTTCGCCGCCTTCCAGGCCACCTTCGCCGGCATCACCTGCACCCTGATCGTGGGCTCGTTCGCCGAGCGCATGAAGTTCAGCGCCGTGCTTCTGTTCTGCGCAATCTGGTTCACCTTCTCCTATGCTCCGATCGCCCACATGGTCTGGTTCTGGATGGGTCCTGACGCCTACACCACCGCTGAAGTGGCCACCGAGATGAACGGCAAGGCCGGCTACATCTGGCAGATGGGCGCCCTGGACTTCGCTGGCGGTACCGTGGTGCACATCAACGCCGCCGTCGCCGGTATCGTTGGTGCCTTCATGGTTGGCAAGCGCATCGGCTACGGCAAGGAAGCCATGGCTCCGCACAGCCTGACCCTGACCATGGTTGGCGCTTCGCTGCTGTGGGTGGGCTGGTTCGGTTTCAACGCCGGCTCCGCCCTGGAAGCCAACGGCTTCGCTGCCCTGGCCTTCATCAACACCTTCTTCGCCACCGCCGCCGCCGTGCTGGCCTGGTGCGTGGGTGAAGCCCTGGCCAAGGGCAAGGCTTCGATGCTGGGTGCCGCCTCCGGTGCCGTCGCCGGCCTGGTCGCCATCACCCCCGCCGCCGGCAACGTCGGCGTGGTCGGTGGCCTGGTGATCGGTCTGCTGGCTGGCTTCGCTGGTCTGTGGGGTGTGACGGGTCTGAAGAAGATCCTGGGCGCCGACGACTCGCTGGACGTGTTCGGCGTGCACGGTGTCTGCGGCATCCTGGGTGCCCTGCTGACCGGCGTGTTCAACAGCCCCAATCTGGGCGGCCCGTCGGCTGTCGCTGACTGGACGACCGTGGCCATGATCACCGGCGACGCCTACTCCGTGGCCAGCCAGGTCTGGGTGCAGGCCAAGGCTGTGCTGATCACCATCGTGTGGTCTGGCGTGGTCTCCGTGATCGCCTACAAGATCGTCGACCTGACCATCGGCCTGCGTGTGACCGAAGAGCAGGAACGCGAAGGTCTGGACATCAGCAGCCACGGCGAAACCGCCTACAACCGCTGATCGGTCTACTGGTTCCCCGCGGCGTGATTCACTGAAACCATTCGCGAATCACGCCGCCGTTTTCGAGAGTCTCCTTTGGATGTTCGACCCGCGTGCCGCAAGGCCGCGGGTCTTTTTTCGTTTTGGTGAATGGATCACTGACAGGATTTCCCGCGTTGGCGAACATCCTCTCCGTCACACACCGGGGAGAAATTCATGTCTGTCCACACACGCACAGGCCCGATGCGGGTAGCGCTGATCCTGCTGGCCCTGGCCACTGCCGGGCTGGCCAACGCCGCGCAAGCCAGCACAGCCAAGCCCGGCAAGAAAGCGCCGTCGACCTCGGTCAGGTTCATCGACGCGCCTTCGTCCGAAAGCCCGGCCGCGCGGGAGAAGCGGCTGCGGCGCGAGTGCCAGGGCCGTGCCAACGCCGGCGCCTGTCTGGGCTACACGCGCTGACCGCCGTGCGGGCCAGGCGCCCGCCAGGATTGCAGGCGCCCGTGCAAAAAATTCAAAGTGCCCGGCGGGGCCGCCGCTACCATGGCGGCCATGCCAATCAGCCCCACCAACGACACCCCGACGGCCCTGATCGACCGGGTCCGGTCGGCCGCCGAATCTCGCACGCCGCTGCACATCCGTGGCGGTGACACCAAGGCCTTCTATGGCGAACCGGTGGGGGGGCAGCCGCTGGACATGCGCGACTGGCGTGGCATCGTGGCCCACGAACCCAGCGAGCTCGTGATCACCGTGCGCGCTGGCACCCCGCTGGCCGAAGTCGAGGCCGCACTCGCCGAGAAGGGGCAGCACCTGCCGTTTGACCCGCCGCATTTTGGTGACAGCGCCACCATTGGTGGTGTCGTGGCCGCCGGCCTGGCGGGCCCGGCGCGGGCCACCGCAGGCGGCGTGCGCGACTACGTGCTCGGTGCCCAATTCATCAACGGCAAAGGAGAGTGGCTGACCTTCGGCGGGCAGGTCATGAAGAACGTGGCTGGCTACGACGTCAGCCGCGCGCTTGCCGGCTCCATGGGCACGCTCGGCGTCATCACGCACCTCTCGCTCAAGGTCCTGCCGGTCGCGCCGGCCGAGGCCACCCTGGTGTTCCAACTGGGCCAGCACGGTGCGCTGGAGCAGCTGCACCGCTGGGGCGGCCAGCCCTTGCCACTGAACGCGAGTTGCTGGGTGAAAGACACAACCTCGCCCGACGCGCCTGAGTTGCTGTTCGTGCGCCTGCGCGGCGCCGTCGCGGCGGTCGAGTCGGCCTGTGATCGCATGGCGCGCGAGGCCGGCGGCCAACGCATGGACAACGCCCAGGCCGGTCCCGACTGGGCCGCCTGCCGCGACCAGACCCTGCCGTTTTTCGCGCCCCCGTCGGCAGACCATGGCCTGTGGCGTCTTTCGCTGCCGCAAACCGCGCCAGTGATCGACCTGCCGCACGCCCAGTTGATCGAGTGGCAGGGCGCGCAGCGCTGGCTGTGGGCGCCAGCGTCGGCGGCAGCGCAGATCCGCGCCGCCGCTGCTACGGTGCAGGGCCATGCGACCCTGTTCCGCGCCAGTGCCGACAGCGCACCGGGCGTGCGCCGCTTCGACGCCGAAAGCCCGGCGCTGCAAACCATCACCCGCCGCCTGCGCGAAGCGTTTGACCCGCACGGCATCTTCAATCCGGGACGGATGGGTTAAGCCATGCAGACCAACCTCTCCCCCGAATACCGGAACACCCTCGACGGCCAGGCCGCCGAGGCCATCCTGCGCAAGTGCGTGCACTGTGGTTTCTGCACCGCCACCTGCCCGACCTACCAGCTGCTGGGCGACGAGCTGGACGGCCCGCGTGGCCGCATCTATCTGATGAAGCAGGTGCTCGAGGGCGCCGAGCCCACGCGCGCCACGCAGATGCACCTGGACCGCTGCCTGACTTGCCGCAACTGTGAAAGCACCTGCCCCAGCGGCGTGGACTACGGCCACCTGGTCGACATCGGCCGCAAGATCGTCGACGCGAAAGTGCCGCGACCGGCCAGTGAAAAGGCGGTGCGCTGGTTGCTCAAGGAAGGGCTGACCTCACCGGCCTTCGGCCCCGCCATGAAGCTGGGCCAGCTGGTGCGCGACTTGCTGCCCGAGTCGCTGAAGAACAAGGTGCCGGCGAAGCAGGACGCCGGACTTTGGCCAACCGCGACCCATGCACGCAAGGTGCTGATGCTGGCGGGCTGCGTGCAGCCGGCCATGATGCCCAACATCAACAGCGCCACCGCGCGTGTGCTGGACGCCGCCGGCATCCAGACCGTGGTCGCGCCCGAGGCGGGCTGCTGCGGCGCGGTGAAGTTCCACCTCAACGACCAGGACGGTGGCACCGCCCAGATGCGCGGCAACATCGACGCCTGGTGGCCGCATGTCGAGGCGGGCGTGGAAGCGATCGTGATGAACGCATCGGGCTGCGGCGTCACGGTCAAGGAATACGGCCACATCCTGCAGCACGATCTGGCCTACGCCGCCAAGGCCGCGCGCATCAGCGCGCTCACGAAAGACCTGAGCGAGCTGCTGCCTGCGCTGGTGCCGGTGCTGCAGCCCAAACTCGCCGTGAAGCCCGACGCAAAGAAGGTCATCGGCTTCCACCCGCCCTGCACGCTGCAGCACGGACAGAAGCTCAAGGGCGGCGTCGAGACGCACCTCGCGGAACTCGGTTTCACGCTGCAGGTGGCAAAGAACGAGGCCCACCTGTGTTGTGGCTCGGCGGGCACGTATTCGGTGCTCAATCCCGAGCTGTCGTACCAGCTGCGCGACCGCAAGCTCGGACACCTGAACGAGCTGCAGCCGGCAGTGATCGCCAGCGCCAACATCGGTTGCATCACGCACCTGCAGAGCGGTACCGCGACGCCGGTGCGGCACTGGATCGAGTTGCTGGACGAGGCATTGGCCTGACACCAGCGGGCATTTCCGCACAGGCAGCGCGCCGGGCACCCCTGGCTTGGTACAAATAGGTAACGCTTTTGTCGTCAGGGGGCGCTAAGCTGGGGTCTCGGTGCCACCAGCGTCTGGCGCCGTGCCTTTTTGTTCATGACGCCATTGGAGATTTGACATGGGTTTCTTCAGCAACATCCTGGAAAAGTTGGGTATGAAAGAGGCCGCTGCTGCGCCCGTCATCACGCCGCCCCCGGTGGCAGCAGCCCCTGCCGCTGCGTCCACCCCCGTGGCAGCGGCTCCGGCCGCGCCGGTGGTCAACTCCATCTCCATGGTCGACGTGGTGGCCCTGTTGACGGAGAAGGCCGCCAACCACCCGGAAAAACTCAACTGGAAGACCTCCATCGTCGACCTGCTCAAGCTGCTGGGCCTGGACAGCAGCCTGGCCGCGCGCAAGGAACTGGCCAAGGAGCTGTATTGCCCCGACGAACTGATGGCCGACTCGGCCAAGATGAACATGTGGCTGCACAAGAACGTGCTGGGCCACATCGCGGCCAATGGCGGCAACATCCCCGAAGAGCTGCTCTGATGCGTTGACGCCACCACTGCCAGCCTGCTGACAACACGCTGGCAGGAGGGGGTCCGCAGACTCCAGGTTCTGTTCAACCACCACCTGGAGTTTTTTCATGGCACACACCCTCAACTGGTTCGAGATCCCCGTCACCGACATGGACCGCGCCGTCCGCTTTTACGAGGCGCTGACTCACCAGTCCCTCAAGCGCGAAGCCTTCGGCGGCCCCGGCCAGGAACTGGCCGTGTTTCCCGCCGAGCACGACACGGATGTGCACGGAGCCCTGTTCAAGAGCCCGGCCATGCAACCGTCCGCGCAGGGCACGCTGGTCTACCTCAACGCCGGCGAAACCCTCGAACCCTGGCTCTCGCGCGTCGAAGCTGCCGGCGGTCGCCTGGCGCTGCCCAAGGTGACCCTGCCCGACGGCATGGGCTGCTTTGCGCACATCATCGACAGCGAAGGCAACCGCGTGGGCATCCACGCAATGGCATGAGCGCTGCCACCGCCCCCACACCCCGGTGCTGGATCGCGGTGGCCTGCGCCGAACACGCGCAGCGCGGCCGCGACCACGCGCCGGTGGGGTTCATGCAGGTCTGCCACGGCAAGGGCGGGCCGCTGCGGCGGCTGACTCCTGGCGACGTGGTCGTCTACTACGCGCCCTCGACCACGATGGGCGGCAAGGACCGGCTGCAGAGCTTCGTCAGCCTGGGCGTGGTGCAGCCGGGCAGCCCTTATCAGGCCGACATGGGCGGCGGTTTCGTGCCCTTCCGGCGCGATGTGCGCTACGTGGCCGCCGAGCCGGCGCCGATCGCACCGCTGCTGGACGCGCTGGACTTCGTCGAAGACCGTTCGCACTGGGGTTACAAGTTCCGCTATGGCCTGTTCGAGGTGTCAGCGGGTGACATGGCGCTGATTGCGCAGGCGATGTGCGCTGAGCCGCAAGCGCTGGGGCTTGCGCCTGTCGCGATGACCGCACAATAGATTCCCACGTTTTCAGGGAACCTCTATGACCGTCGACACCCATCCCCTGCGCTGCCGTTGCGGGGCGCTGCAAGGCCAGATCGCGCTGGGCGGACCGACCAGCCGCATGGTGTGCTACTGCAAGGACTGTCAGGCGTTCGCCCGGTATCTCGGTCCGGCCGAGCGTGTGCTGGACGCGCAGGGCGGTTCGGATGTGGTGCAGCTGGCGCCGCACCGCATCCGGATCACCCAGGGCCAGGAGCATCTGGCGGTGATGCGCCTGTCGTCCAAGGGCATGCTGCGCTGGTACGCCGCGTGCTGCCGCACCCCGGTGGGCAACACCATGACCAGCCGCAACATGCCGTTCACCGGCCTGCTCGTGCAATGCCTGGACAGCGCTGCGGTGGAGCCGGCCTTCGGTCCCGTGCTGGCGACCGCCAACACGCAGAGTGCGCTGGGCGAGCCGAAGCCGAGAGCGTTCGGCCTGCCAGCGGCCTTGCTCCGGATTCTGCGGATCGTCGCGGGCAGCCGGTTGTCGGGCCAATACAAGACCAACCCCTTTTTCACCGCAGCGGGTGTTCCGGTGGCCCAACCCACGGTGCTGGCGGCGGACGAACGCGCCCGTCTCGACGCGGTGTCGGCGACGGCCTGACGCATTGCCATGCGCCGGGCAGACCGTCTCTTTGCACTGGTTCAGCTGATCCGTGGCCGCCGGCTTTCCACGGCGGCCTGGCTGGCCGAGCGGCTGGAGGTGTCGCTGCGCACGGTCTACCGCGACGTGGCCGACCTGCAGCTGCAGGGCGTGCCGATCGAGGGCGAGGCGGGCGTGGGTTACCGGCTGGGCCGGGGCTTCGAGCTGCCGCCGCTGATGTTCACCGTCGAAGAAGCGCGTGCGATGGCCCTGGCCATCCGGCTGGCGCAGCAGTGGCTTGACCCGGCGATGGCGCTGGCGGCGGCCGACGCGATGTCGCGGGTGATGTCGGTGCTGCCGTCGGGCGTTCGCGCCGAGGTCGAGAGCCAGCAGTTGCTGGTGGCGCCGGTGGGGCTGGAGCCCGCACTGGGCCGGCGCCTGCAGGTGCTGCGGGAGGCGGCGCAGGCACGTCGCTGGGTCGACCTGCGGTACCGGGACCTGAGCGAACGCCAGTCCGAGCGGCAGGTGCGCCCGCTGGGCTGCTTCTACTGGGGCAAGGTCTGGACGCTGGCGGCCTGGTGCGAGCAGCGCCAGGATTTCCGCAACTTCCGGCTCGACCGCATGGAGGCCGTGCAGGTGGGCGAGGCGGTGTTTCCCGCCGAACCGGGCAAGACCCTGGCCGACCTGCTGCGCCGCGAGACCGGACGCAGCTCGTTGGCCTGAAGGCCGGGACTTTGAATCCCGGCGGGCGTGCTCAGGCCAGCGCGACCTCGATGTCCTTGGCCAGCTTTTCCGGTGCGTCCTGCGGCGCGTAGCGCCGGATCACGCTGCCATCCTTGCCGATCAGGAACTTGGTGAAGTTCCACTTGATGCCTTTGCTGCCCAGCAGTCCGGGTGCTTCGGCGGTCAGCCAGCGGTACAGCGGGTGCGCATCGGCGCCGTTGACGTCGATCTTGCTCATCATCGGGAAGCTGACGCCGTAATTGCGCTGGCAAAAGGTCGCTATTTCTTCGTTGCTGCCCGGGTCCTGGCTGCCAAACTGGTTGCACGGGAAACCCAGCACGACCAGGCCGCGGTCGCCGTACGTCTCGTGCAGTTTCTCCAGGCCGGCAAACTGGGGGGTGAACCCGCAGGCGCTGGCGGTGTTCACGATCAGGATGGGGTGTCCCTGATACCGCGAAAGCGGTACGGACTTTCCCTCAATGGACTGGGCCTCGAAATCGTAGATGCTGGGCACTGTCGGTTCTCCTGGCTGGTAGGGAGCGGAGTATGTGGCGAATTTGTGGTGGAAACCACCGCAGCTGGCACTGTGTCACGGACACGCGATCCGTACGCGGATGGGAGAAGAGACCTTACGTATCCGAACGGGCATACTCGTTGCCCGAAGAAGACCTTTGTACTCAATTGGAGTGGTAGATGGCAGGCGCGTATTCGTTGGCACTGGTCGGTTTTGCTGAGAACGAGTCCGCAACGTTCGAATCGTTTTTCCGCATGGCGGCCCGCCGTCCGCCGTCCTACGCGGTGCAGGACGAGGTGATTGACGCCCAGGTCCTGGTGGTCAACGCCGACAACGCGCAGGCGGTCCATCTGGTGCGCTATGCCGAATTGCCCGGCAAGGTGCTGCTCATCGGGCACACCGACCAGGGCCTGTCCTGGCCTTTGCTGCGCAAGCCGATCAAGCTGGTCAACGTCCTGGCGGCACTGGACCAGCTGGTGGGTGCGAGCGTCAGTGCGCCGACCCAGCACAAGCCGCCGGTGACCCCCAAGAAGGGGGGGGACCCCAGCTTCGCAGCGACCGAGCCGCTGACCAGCGCCGCGATGCAGCTGATGAAGCCGGCGGTTCCCAAGCGCCGCAGCAGCCCCGACACCGAGTTCCCCCCGACCCGCCCCATGACCCGGGACGATGCGCTGCCCCGTGCCGCGCCGCCAGTTCTCAAGCAGGTTGCCATGCCGCCGCCGGCGGCCGCTGCGGCACCTGCACAGCGCGTGGGCGTCATGCGGGTGACGGATTTCGGCGCGCTGGAGGCCTTGCCCTCTCCGCCGCCGCCACCGTCCCGCGCGCCGGCTTCGCGCTCGCCGCGCTCGAAGCCGGCCCGGTCCGGCCATCCCTTGCCCGAGGTGCAGCGCGGCGAAGTCCTGCTCGTGGCAGAGAGTCTGGTCGAGGGGCGCATCCTGCACAAGCGGTTCAAGCGCTACGGTCTGAGCATCGACTGGTCGCGCGAGGCCCCGCAGGCCCTGGCGATGCTCAAGGCCCATCCCTACCGGCTGGTGGCGATCGACCGCCTCAAGGGCGAGCCCGACGCCTATTCGGTCTGCCGCAGCTCCAAACAGCGCAAGCTGCCCAACGGCAGTGCTCCGGTGGTGATGATGTTCGCGCCCACCGCCGGCAGCATGGACCGGATCAAGGCCGGTCTGGCCGGCTGCGACGCCTATCTCTCTCGCTCCGTGGCCGAGGCCGACTTCTACAAGGTGCTGGCGCAGCACCGCCTGGTCAGCCTCGACGGGTTTGAAAAGACCAATGTGAGTTTTTGACCCCCCCCGCGCCGCCCGCGGCGTAGGGGTGGGCTACCCGTGCAAATCGTCGCGGCGCGCGATCTCCAGCAGGCGGTCCAGCTCCACCTTGTGGTGCTCCTGGTTGTACCGGTGCCATTTCATGATCAGCCACATGAAGCCGGCCACGATGAGGCCGAAAGCGGTGATGGCCGCCACGGCGGGCAGGCCCAGTCCGGTGGAGAAGCTATAGAGCGCGCCCAGGCCCAGGATGCAGGCCTGTTCGTTGAAGTTCTGCACCGCGATCGAGCGGCCGGCGCCCATCAGGTTGTGGCCTCGGTGCTGCAGCAGGGCGTTCATCGGCACGACCAGGAAGCCGCCCAGGCCGCCCAGCAGCACCAGGAAGGGCGCTGCGACCCAGACGTTGTCGATGAAGTTCATGAAGATCACCAGCACGCCCATGCCGATGCCCAGCGGCATCACGCGCGTGGCCTGGTCAAGCTTCATGCGCATTGAGGCGACCACGGCGCCGACAGCCGTGCCCAGGGCGACCACGCCGACCAGGCTGGAAGCCTGCGAGGTGCTGTACCCCAGCGCCGCACCGGCCCAGGCCAGCACGATGTAGCGCAGGTTCCCGCTGACGCCCCAGAACAGCGTGGTGGTGGACAGCGAGATCTGGCCCAGGTGGTCTTTCCAGAGCCGCGCGTTGCAGCGCCAGAAGTCGGGCAGCAGCTGCAGCGGATTGCTGGGCATCGGGCGCGGGGTGACGCCGGTCAGCGGAATGCGCAGGTTGAAGCCGGAGGCGATCGCGTAGATGGCGACCAGCACCGCGATCGCGGCTTCGGCGGGGCGATCGATGCCGGTGGTGAGGCCGGGGAAGTCGAAGGCCAGCAACCGGTGCGACAGGTAAGGCGCGACCAGCTGGCCACCCAGCAGCACGCCCAGGATGATGGATGCAATGGTCAGACCTTCGATCCAGCCGTTGGCCTTGACCAGCTGGGAGGGTGGCAGCAGCTCGGTGAGGATGCCGTATTTGGCGGGCGAGTAGGCCGCGGCGCCCAGGCCGACCAGGGTGTAGGCCAGCAGCGGGTGCACACCCAGCAGCATCAGCAGGCAGCCGCCGACCTTGATCGCGTTGCTGATGAACATGACCGCGCCCTTGGGCCGCGCGTCGGCAAAGGCCCCCACGAACGGGGCCAGCACCACATAGAACAGGGCAAACAGCGGGACCAGTGCCGCGCTCTGCCATTCGGGAGCATGGCGGCTGCGCAGCAGCTCGATGGCGGCCACAAACAGCGCGTTGTCAGCTAGGGAGCTGAAGAACTGCGCCGTCATGATGGTGTAGAAGCCGCGCTTCATCGGTTGTCTTGTTGTGCCGGCGGTCGGGGTCCGGAAGGTAGGCGGCGGGGCGGATACCCCAGGCTGTCTCCAACGATGCGGGGTTATAGCACGCCACCCCGGACCGCCTGTCCGGTTGCCACAGCCAGTGTTGCGGGCAGTGGCATCGCGCGGTCGCCGGGTGCGAAAAAGGCCGCAGGGTGTGTCAGTTTGGCGCAAGAAAGGGCTGGAACGGCTCTTGCGGCCGGTCGCCGGCCGGCGACGCAAGCGCCAGGCACCGTGGCCAGACCACCTACAACGACGAGGAGACCACCCACATGATCAGCATCGACAAGGCACTGCTGCGGCAACTACTGTTGATAGAGCGCCCCTGGGAAGTTCGCGAGTACCGCCTGGACGTGCGCCGGCGCCGCTGCGATGTCTGGGTGTCCCAGGAGCCCGAGCGCGGCTGGTTCGGACGGGCCAAGCCGGCGCCGGCCGGGGAGACGGCGGTCTGGCAGCACCTGGCGATCGGGCCGGTGCGTTTCCACCTGCATGTGACCCTGCCGCTGGGTTTCGAGTCCAAGGGTGTCGGCTGGATGGGAGAGACCGGCATGCCGTTCACCCGGGCGCTGGCGGCGCGGGTGTTCGCGCTGTTCGGTGAGGGCGTGTCGCTGCAGTCGGTCTGCACCCTGCTGGACCTGAGCCTGCAGGACGTCTGGCGCTACCGCTACGCGCTGGACACGGGCCGCACGGGCGGCGGAGAGCCCGAGGCGTCGAACCGGCCGGCGGCGCAGGCTCCGGCCGCGCCCACCGCTGACCCGGTCCCTGTCAGCGTGCTGGTGCCCGACGTGACTGACCCGGTCTGGCTGCGCCTGCTGGACGGCGACATGAGCCTGGACATCAAGGTGCTCAGCCTCAAGCTGATGCTGACCCGGCTGCGTTCGCAGCTGGACCTGATCCACGACGAAGAGGTGCGCATGCTCAAGCTCAAGGAGCTGCACCGCTACTTCGTCAAGAACGAACGTGTCCTCACCCACGAACTGGACCAGCTGCGGCTGGGCTGAGCCTTCATGAACGAATCCCGATTTCCGACTCCCGGCCCGCTCAGCGGACAGCTGACCGACCTGCAGGGCGCGCTGACGGCGATCCGCAGCGGCGCCTTCCTGTCCATCGCGGCCGACGAATCGCTGCTGCGGCGCCTGCCCCCGGGCAACTGGATCGCCGGCAGCATTCCCTATTTCATGGCGCAGGACGGCGGCGAGACCTCGCGCGAGAAGCTGTTCCTGACCGAGCTCCCGACGCACGGCGGGCAGCTGCACCTGCGCTGGTACGACACCGGCAACCTGCACAAGGTGGCGCTGGAAGCGCCGGCGCACGGCCTGACGGTGCTGATCGTGCCAGCGTTCTCCGAGGTGCACTCGCTGTTTGCGCGTGAGGCGCCGGCCTTCGAAGACCTCTACATGAAGCCGTTGGTGGGCTGGATTGCGGGTGTGCACCTGGACGATCTGGGCAAGGCCGCGCCGGTGGTGGCCAACGGCCAGTCGCTGGTGTTCAGTGCCGACCGCGCGCTGGCTGTGCACATTCCGCTGCCCGAGTCGATCTACCCGCGCATCGAGATCCTCAACCTGTTCCGGCCCGGACCGGGCGACGTGATCCGCTTCCCGTCGACCGGCTTTTCCGCGCACGAGTGTTACGTCAATGGCGAGCTGGTGAACCTGGCGCAGTACCTGGGCGCCAAGGGCATCGACACCCGCCTGCCGCTGGTGGCCGACTACTCGGGCGCGATGATCAACGTCTCGTTCAAGGCGGTGGACGCCGCAGCGGGGCAGGTCGATTTCTACGCGCCGGTGTTCGACGACGTCGAATACCGCATCGCCGAGCCGGTGCCCGACTACGGCCAGGCCTTTGCCAAGGCGCTGCCCGGCGATGCGTTGGGCGCGCGCTGGAGCTGCAACTGCATCCTCAACTACCTCTACGGTGAGCTCGAAGGCCAGCGCACCGGTCCGATCACCGGCCCGATGACCTTCGGCGAGATCGCCTTCCAGCTGCTCAACCAGACCATGGTCTACGTCAACCTGGAGAAGCTCTAGAAGCGGCGCTGCAGGCACATGAATCGGCCTGCGGGGCGGCCCGGCGGAGGCAGGCTTTGTGCGACAGTCGGGCCTGCGTCCGTTCACAGCGCCACCCCGCCATGCCCCGTCCCATCCTCGCCACCGTCCACCCCGCCGCCCTCGAACACAACCTGAACCAGGCCCGCGTGCGGGCGCCCGACGCCCGCGTCTGGGCGGTGGTCAAGGCCAATGCCTACGGCCACGGCATCGAGCGCGTGTTCGACGCGCTGCGCGGCGCCGACGGTTTTGCGCTGATCGACCTGGCCGAGGCCCAGCGCGTGCGCGCGCTCGACTGGCGCGGCCCGATCCTGCTTCTGGAAGGTGTGTTCGAGCCGCGCGACCTGGAGCTCTGTTCGCGCCTGCACCTGTGGCACGCGGTGCATTGCACCGAGCAGATCGACTGGCTGGCCGCGCACAAGACCCAGGTTCCGCACCGCGTCTTCCTCAAGCTCAACAGCGGCATGAACCGGCTGGGCTTCCGGCCGGAGGCCTTCCGCGCCGCCTGGGCGCGGCTGAACGCGCTGCCGCAGGTCGACGAGATTTCGCTCATGACCCACTTCTCCGACGCCGACGGCCCGCGCGGCATCGCGCACCAGGTCGCCGTGTTCGAGGCCGCCACCGCTGACCTGCCCGGCGAGCGCACCCTGTGCAACAGCGCCGCCATCCTGCGCCACGCTCAGAGCCCATTGCGCGGCGAGGGCGTGAGCACGCTGGCGGCCGACTGGGTGCGCGAAGGCATCGCGCTCTACGGCGGCGCTCCCGACCACCCCGAACACACGGCCGCCGGCTGGGGGCTGCAGCCCACCATGAGCCTGACGACCAGGGTCATCGGCGTGCAGAGCCTGCAGCCGGGAGACACCGTGGGCTATGGCTCCAGCTTCACCGCCGACCGGCCCATGCGCATCGGCGTCATCGCCTGCGGCTACGCCGACGGCTATCCGCGCCACGCACCGTCGGGCACGCCGGTGCTGGTCAACGGCGTGAAGACCTGCACCGTCGGCCGCGTGAGCATGGACATGATCACTGTCGACCTGTCGCCGCTGGACGCGGCGGGCGTGCCGGCCGGCATTGGCAGCGAGGTGGTGCTCTGGGGTGTCTCGCCTTCGACCGGCGCGCAGCTGCCGGTGGACGAGGTGGCGCGTTCGGCCGGCACCATCAGCTACGAGCTGCTCTGCGCGGTGGCGCCCCGAGTTCCTTTCGCCGAACCGGTCCAGTAACCGGTTACCAGACGGGTTCATTTGCCGGGAAGTCCGTCAAACGGGGCAATAGTCGTCGGACAATCGATTGCATTCACGCGAACGATCCTTCGAAAGCCCGACTTGAATCCTGTCCCCGCCCTGCTGGCTGCGCCACTGAAAACCCTGCGCGGCCTGCCGTATGTCGCCTGGATCATCCTGTACTGCGCCCTGACCTGGGGCATCTTCGGCGCGCTGCTGGGGGCGGTGACGCCCAACCTGCGGGCACAGATGAACGTGTCGTTCCAGCAGATGGGCTGGCTGATGGCGATCTGGAGCGCCGGCGGCGCGGTCGGTTCGCTGCTGGGCGGCGCGATCGCCAAGCGGTTCCCGCCGCGGCGCCTGCTGCGCGCTTACACCGCCGCGGTCGTGGTTGCCTTGGCGGGCGTGCTGCTGGCACCCAGCTTCAGCTGGCTGGCCTTCTTCATGGTCACCATCGCCACCTTCGAGACCGCACTGTTCACCGTCGGCCATGGCCTGCTGGCCGAAATGAGCGACGACCCCGAGCAGCGGACCCGGATCATCAGCCTGGTCGACGTGGGCTACAGCCTGGGCACCATGTTCTCGCCGCTGATGGCTGCGGCGGTGCTGGCGGCGAACCCGAACTGGCGCGGCCCCTACGTGGTGTTCGGCCTGATGGCGCTGATGATGCTGGCGTTGACCCTGCAACGGCGCTACCTGCGGGAGGTGGCGTTCAAGACCCACCACGCGGGCGAGACGGGTGTCGCCCAGCCGCGCCAGCCACTGGACTATGGTGGCCTGCTGCGCCAGCCGGTGGTGCGATGGGTACTGTTCGCCGGCGTGTGCAGTGGCCTGTGTGAGTGGGGACAGTACTTCTGGTTCGTCAGCTTTGCGACCGAGGCGCTGGGCGAACATGAGCAGACCGCCCGCATGGCACTGGGTTTCCTGATGGCGGGCATGGTCACCGGCCGCATCTGGCAGGCCTTCGTGCACAGCCGCTGGGCGATGGAGCAGAAGATCCAGGGCCTGGGTGCGCTGGCGGCGCTGGCGATCACCGCAGTCTGGCTGACGCCAGCCGACGCGCCCTTTGTCTGGCTGGCGCTGTGCAACTACCTGACCGGGCTGGGCGTGTCGGTCGGCTTCCCGATCCTGCTGGGCATCGCGCTGCGCGGCTTTCCGCAGGAAGCGCCGCGCCTGTCGGCGCTGCTGATGATCGCCTTCACTGTTGGCGCCCAGATTGCGGCGCTGCTGATGGGCGAACTGGCGGAGAACTTCGGCCTGCGCGCGGCCTACGCCGTGCTGGTGGTTGCGGCCCTGGCGTTCTTTGGCGCTGCCTGGGTGCTGGGGCGCCGCCGACGCTGAGCTTCCGGAACCCGCCTGCGGGTGGAAAAGCCCCTGTTCTTTGTACTCCTGGGGGTATGTAGGTATACTTGGTCCGGTATAGGAGATTTCCATGCCCGACCGTCTGCCGTTCCCCCGTTGTTCCCATCTTTCGCCGATCCGGCCCCTGGCTGCGCTGCTGCTGGCGGGCCTGCTGGGCGCGGGTGTTGCCGTGGCGGCCGAACCCGCACCCGGGCCGCAGGTGCCCGTGGTCTCGCTGGGTTCGCAGACGGTGGGCGAGGGGGCCGAGTTCGACGGCAGCCTGCAGGCGGTGCGCCAGAGCGTGCTCTCGGCGCAGGCCAGCGGCCGCATCGCCTCCCTGTCGGTCAAGGCCGGTGACCGGGTCAAGGCCGGGCAGGTGCTGGCGGTGATCGACGACCGCGCTACGCAGGCGGGCGTGGCGCAGGCGCAGGCGGGCGTGGCCCAGGCCGATGCCCAGCTGGCCAACGCCAAGGCGGCCTACGAGCGCACCCGCGACCTGCGCGCCCAGGGCTTCATTGCCCAGGCGGCGCTGGACACTGCACTGGCGCAATACAAGGCCGCCCAGGCCGGCACTGCCGCCGCACGCGCCGGCCAGACGCAGGCGTCGGTGGCCCAGGGCTTCACGCGGCTGACCGCGCCGTGGGACGGCTGGGTGCTGGCCACGCACGCCGAAGCCGGCGCGCTGGCCATGCCCGGCGCACCCATCCTCACCGTCTACGCGCCCCAGCCCATCCGCGCCGTGGTGCATGTGCCCGCCTCGCAGCAGGCGCTGGCGCAGTCGGCGAAGAAAATCGAGGTGCAGCTGCCGGGAACCGGCAAGTGGGTGGTGCCCGCATCGACCTCGACCGTGCCCGCGGCCGATCCGGTGTCGCAGACGGTCGAATGGCGGCTGAACCTGAGCGAGTCCGATGGTGCAGGCCAGGTGCCGGGCCGACAGGTCAAGGTGCGCTTCGCCGGGGCCCCCGCCGCGAGCGACGGCCAGCGCCTGGTGGTGCCGGCGTCGGCCTTGCTGCGCCGCGGCGAGCTGACCGGTGTCTATGTCGTGATCGCCAAGGGGGACAGCGGCAAAGGCTTCGCGCTGCGCGCGGTGCGCACGGGCGCCTCGCACGGCGACGGCGTGGAAGTGCTGGCTGGCCTGAAGGCCGGTGACCAGGTCGCGCTGGACCCGGTGCGCGCTGGCCTCTCGGGCGCTCAACCCGCCGCGAAGTAAGGCGCCGCCATGAGCCAACCACACGATTCGTCCACACCCGAGAAGCTGGGCTTCTCCGGCTCCGTGGCGCGGGCCTTCCAGGCCAACGCCATCACGCCGCTGCTGGCGCTGGTCGCGCTGCTGCTGGGCCTGTTCGCCGTGCTGGTCACGCCGCGCGAGGAAGAGCCGCAGATCAACGTGACGATGGCCAACGTGATCATCCCGTTCCCGGGGGCGTCCAGCGCCGACGTGGAAAAGATGGTCGCGTCGCCGGCCGAACACGTGCTCTCGCAGATCCAGGGCATCGAACACAGCTATTCGGTCGCGCGCCCCGGTGTGGCGGTGCTGACGGTGCAGTTCAAGGTCGGCGTGCCACGCACCGAGGCGCTGGTGCGCCTGTACGACGTGCTCAACGCCAACCAGGACTGGCTGCCCCAGGGCCTGGGCGTGATGACGCCCATCGTCAAACCCAAGGGCATCGACGACGTGCCGGTGCTCGCCGCCACGCTGTGGACGAACGACGCCCAGAGCGCCCACGACCTCGAGCGCGTGGCCCATGCGGTGGAGACCGAGCTCAAGCGCGTGCCCGGCACGCGCGAGGTGGTGACCATCGGCGGCCCCGGCCGCGCGGTGCATGTGTGGCTCGATCCGGCGAAGCTGCGCGAGCGTGGCTTGAGCGTGCAGCAATTGCAGGGCGCGGTGGCGGCGGCCAACCAGGCGATGCCGTCGGGTTCGGTGGTCAACCCGAACCCGGCCAAGGGCGAACCCGGCATGCTGTCGGTCGAGACCGGCGAGTTCCTGCAGAACGCGCAGGACGTGGGCGACATCGTGGTGGCTGTCAGCGGCGGGCGGCCGGTCTACCTGCGCGAAGTGGCGCGGGTGGAAGCTGGCGCGCAGCTGCCTCAGCGCTATGTCTGGTTCACGCCCGGCGCTGCCGATGCGCAGCACGCCGGCCAGTCGGGCCAGAACCACCCGGCCGTGACCATCACCGTGACCAAGAAGCCCGGCGAGAACGCGGTCGACGTGGCGCGCGGTGCCGCCGAGCGGCTGGAGAACCTGAAGAACTCGGTGATTCCCGACGACGTGCAGGTCAGCATCACGCGCGACTACGGCGAGACCGCCGCCGCCAAGGCCAACAAGCTGATCCAGAAGCTGATCTTCGCCACCGCCAGCGTCATCGTGCTGGTGGGTCTGGCGCTGGGCCGGCGCGAGGCGGTCATCGTCGGCACGGCGGTGATCCTCACGCTCACGGCCACGCTGTTCGCCAGCTGGGCCTGGGGCTTCACGCTCAACCGGGTCTCGCTGTTCGCGCTGATCTTCTCGATCGGCATCCTGGTGGACGACGCGATCGTGGTGGTGGAAAACATCCACCGCCACCGCATGCTCACGCCCGACGAGCCGCTGTCGGTGATCATCCCGCGCGCGGTCGACGAGGTCGGCGGGCCGACCATCCTGGCCACCTTCACCGTGATCGCGGCCCTGCTGCCCATGGCCTTCGTCACCGGCCTGATGGGTCCGTACATGAGCCCGATCCCGATCAACGCCAGCATGGGCATGGCGATCTCGCTGGCGATTGCCTTCACGGTCACGCCCTGGCTCGCGCTGAAGCTGACCAAGACCGGCGATGGCCACGCCGCGCACGGTCCGGGCAAGATCACGCGCACGTTGCAGAACGTGTTCACCCGCACCCTCACACCGTTGCTGGAGAGCGCCAAGAAACGATGGCTGCTCGCTGCCGGCATCGGCGCGGCGCTGCTGCTCTCGGTGAGTCTGGCACTGGTGCCCAACTCATTCCTGGGCGTGGTGCTGAAGATGCTGCCGTTCGACAACAAGAGCGAATACCAGGTGGTGGTCGACATGCCGGCCGGCACGCCGCTCGAAGGCACCACCGCCGTGCTGCAGGACATGACGGCCTTCCTCGCGCAGCAGCCCGAAGTCATCAACGTGCAGGGCTACGCCGGCACCGCCAGTCCCATCACCTTCAATGGCCTGGTGCGCCAGTACTACCTGCGCGCCGAGGCCGAAGGCGGCGACCTGCAGGTCAACCTGATCGGCGCGCACGACCGCCACGAGAAGAGCCACGCCATCGCGCAGCGCCACCGCCCGGCGCTGGAAAAGATCGCGGCCGCACACGGCGCGCGCGTCAAGGTGGTGGAAGTGCCGCCCGGCCCGCCGGTGATGTCGCCCATCGTGGCCGAGGTCTACGGGCCTGACCAGGCCGGCCGCGCCGAACTGGCTCAGCGCGTGGCCAAGGCGTTCGCCGGCACGCCCGACATCGTGGGTGTCGACACTTCGCTCAAGGAGGCTGCGCCGCGTGCCTTTCTGCGCATCCAGCGCCAGCGCGCCGAGTCGCTGGGCATTCCGGTGCAGGTGATCGCGCAGACGGTACACGCCGCGCTCTCGGGCGCCGACGCTGCCTGGCTGCACGACGGCAATGCCAAGTTCGCGGTGCCGGTGCGCCTGCAACTGCCGCTCGACCTGCAGGTCGGTCTCGATGCGCTGCTGGCACTGCCCTTGAAGGCGGCCAATGGCGCCATGGTGCCGCTGTCCGAGCTGGTGATCGTCGAACGTGGCGTGATCGACCAGCCGCGTTACACCAAGGACATGCTGCCGGTGAGCTACGTGTTCGGCGACATGGCGGGCTCGCTCGATTCGCCGCTGTACGGCCTGTTCGGCATCCGCTCTTCGATGAAGGACACTGCCCTGCCCAACACCGGCGAGCTTGGCGAATACTGGATCTCACAACCCAAGGACCCGTACCGCCAGTACGCGGTGAAGTGGGACGGCGAGTGGCAGATCACCTACGAGACCTTCCGCGACATGGGTGCGGCCTACGGCGTCGGCCTGGTCCTGATCTACCTGCTGGTGGTGGCGCAGTTCAAGAGCTATGTCACGCCGCTGATCATCATGGCACCGATCCCGCTGACCATCATCGGCGTCATGCCCGGCCACGCACTGCTGCAGTCGCAGTACACCGCCACGTCCATGATCGGCATGATCGCGCTGGCCGGCATCATCGTACGCAACTCCATCCTGCTGGTGGACTTCATCGAGCTGGAAACCAAGCGCGGCGTGCCCTTTGTGCAGGCCGTTGTGCAGTCGGCTGCCGTGCGCGCGCAGCCGATCGCACTGACCGGCCTCGCCGCCATGATGGGCGCCTTCTTCATCCTTGACGACCCGATCTTCAACGGCCTGGCAATCTCGCTGATCTTCGGCATCGCAGTGTCCACGATGCTGACCCTCGTGGTCATTCCCGTTCTGTACTACGCGGTCTACCGGAAGCGGTACGAGGCCGTGGCCTGAGTGTTTCCTGAAGCTTTTCCAAGGAGTCTGCAATGACCGTCGAACGTCTCATCCGCATCATGGCCGGCACCGTCGTGCTGATCTCGCTCGCCCTGGGTTACCACGGCAGCCCCATCTTTGTCAGCGAGTGGTTCCTCGCGCTGACCGCCTTCGCCGGCTTCAACCTGGCGCAGTCCGGCATCACCGGCTTCTGCCCGCCGGCGATCCTGTTCAGGAAGATGGGCGTGCCCGACGGCGGGAGCGCCTGCTCGACCAAGTAAGCTGGCGGCATGAGCAGTCCCACCCCCCTCAAATTCCTCATGCCCGGCTGGTTCTCGCTGGTGATGGGCCTGTGCGGCCTGTCGCTGGCCTGGCACCGCGCCACGCCGCTGCTCGGCGAGATGGCCGATGGCCTGGCGCTGGTGGCGGGGCTGCTGGCGCTGGGGGTGTTCGTGGTGCTGCTGGTGGCGTCGTGGTTGCGGGTGTCTCGCTATCCCGCGGCGCTCGCCGAGGATCTGAAGCACCCGGTGCGCCACGCCTTCGTGGCCGCGTTTCCGGTGTCGCTGCTGCTGCTGGCGACCGTGGGTGTCGCGCTGGGTGGCGTGGCCAACGAACTGGTGGTGGTCTGGCGCACGCTGTGGTGGCTGGGTAGCCTGGGGCAGCTCTGGGTCACCCTGTGGGTGCTGGGTCGCTGGCTCGCACCTTCGGCGCCAGGCACCAGCGCCGGCAATACGGGGCTGTGGCCCGTGGTCACGCCGGTGCTGCTGATTCCGGTGGTGGGCAATGTGCTGGCGCCGCTGGCGGGCGTGCCGCTGGGCCATGGCGGCTGGGCGGCGGCGCAGTTCGGCATCGGGGCCTTCTTCTGGCCGGTCGCGCTGGCGCTGATCCTGGCGCGCCGCATCGCCCACAGCCCGCTGCCCGACCGCGTGCTGCCGGCCTGGTTCATCACGGTGGCGCCGCCGGCCGTGATCGGTCTGGTGCTGGCGCAGGCGGTCGAGCGTGGCCAGGCGCCTTTGTGGACGGCACAGGCTCTGTGGGGCGTCGCACTGTTCTTTGCGCTCTGGGTGTTGCCGGTGCTCAAGCGCGCCGTGACGCAACCTTTTGGGATTCCGTTCTGGGCCCTGTCGTTCCCGCTGGCGGCCTTCACGACCCTGACCCTGCGCCTGCTCGAACTGCAGGGCGGGCCGGGAGGGCTGATGCAGACCGCGGCGGTGCTGCTGCTGGCCGCGACCTCGATGGTGGTGCTGTGGCTGGGGTTTGCGACCGTGCGCGGCTTGCGCGACGGCTCGCTGCTGGCGCCTGAGCCGGTGGCCAGCATCACGCCGGTGGCGGGTTGAACAACTGGTTGCAGCGGGCTCCGGGGTGCGTTTGGTATCCTGCGTGACCCTTGAAAACGAATGCCCGCCCGATGAAAACCGCCGTCGCCTCCCTCCTTCTCCTGTCTCTGGTTGCCTGCGCTTCGGCGCCCCAGGCCGAGTGGGTCAAACCCCGCGCGAGCAAGGAAGAGACCTACACCCAGTTCTCCGACTGCAACTACCAGGTCGGCCTGGCCAAGGTGCCCGAGAGCGAACGCGAACAAATGGTGGCCCACTGCATGCGCGGCAAGGGCTACCGCTACGTGGCCATTCCCGCCGCGCCGGCCAAGTGAGTCCGGCCTGGACCTGCTGAGTTCCGCGCCGCTGCTGGCCGGTGCCGCGTTCGGTGCCGGCGTGCTCAACGCCATTGCCGGCGGCGGCAGTTTCCTGACCTTTCCCGCGCTGGTCTTCACCGGCGTGCCGCCCATCGTCGCCAACGCCACCAGCGCGCTGGCCGTGAGCCCGGGCTACCTGGGCAGCACCCTGGGCTTCAAACCCGAACTCCGCGAGTTGCCCCTGCAGCGCTTGCGGCGCGAGATGCTGATCGCCGCCGTCGGCGGCATCGCGGGCGCACTGCTCCTGCTGGTCACCCCGGCGAAGCTGTTTTCCGGCATCGTGCCCTGGCTGCTGCTGTTCGCCACGCTGCTGTTCGCGGCCGGACCGGCCATCGCCAAGCGGGCGCAGACCGCATCTGCCGAAGGCCACGGCCTGGCACGCTGGCGCGAGCCGGGGCTGCTCGCGGTCGCGATCTACGGCGGCTACTTCAACGGCGGCCTGGGCATCCTGCTGATGGCGCTCTACACCGTGGCCGGCGAGACGCGGCTGAATACGGTCAATGCGCTCAAGAACCTCAACTCGCTGGTGCTGTCGTGGTTGTCGGTGGCGGCGTTTGTCATCGCCGGTGCGATCGCCTGGAAAGAAGGGCTGCTGATGATGGTGGCGGCGACCGCCGGCGGCTATTTCGGTGCCCGCTGGTCCAAGCAGTTGCCGGTGGCCTGGGTGCGGCGCGGCGTGATCGTCACCGGGCTGGTGATGAGCGCCGTCTTTTTCTCCCGGCTCTAGCAAGGTAGCCCCCATGCTCCGCCGCGGTGCGGGTCGCTGCCCCCCATGGGGGCTGATTCGCCTTGGGGCGGCCCGGCGGCGAATCAAATGCCAAGCCACGCTCCCGCCTGCTGCCAGGCGGCGAAAGCCAGGTGGCCGACCGAGATCGCGTAGCCCACGCCGGCGGTGCCGGTGGCGGCCGACAGCAACAGGGCGATGCCGTCGCGGAACAGCCAGCCCAGGCTCAGCAGCATCAGGCTGGTGCCAGGCAGCAGATTGCCCAGCGGCAGCGGCAGGAAGATCAGGACCGCCATCAGCGCGATCCACAGCGCCCACCAGAACCGCGTGCGTGCGTGGCTCAGCGCCTGCCAGCGCGGACACAGCCAGCACTCGGCGCGTTCATAGGTCCATGCCAACCAGTGCAGGCAGCGGCGGGTCCAGGTTTCGTTGAGCGTCAGCGTCGCCAGCTTTTCCGGCAGTTGTAAGGTGTCGCGCCCGCGCAGCCAGGCCCAGGCGAGCGCGAGGATGCCGAGGCTGAGTACAGTGCCCGCCCCGGCAATCGGTACCGTGCTCAGCAGCGCCATCAGCATCAGCAGCACGGCGCCCGAACCCTCGCCGTGCAGATGCAGCAACTCGCGCAGGGTCAGGCGCAGCTCACCCGCGCCGTCGTGCGCGTCCCGCAGGCGCCGGGCAATGCCTTCGTTCATGCGTTGGCGATCCGCACGGCGGCTTGCTGAGCCGAGGCACGCCCGACCAGCCAGTGCAGCAAGGCGGCGATCGCCAGCAGCGGGACCAGCGCCAGCCCCCAGCCGACCCACAGCAACGGACCAACCCAGGCCATCAGTGCATCGCTCGAAGGCAGCACCACGCCCAGCCACTGCACGAACGACACGACCAGCGACTGCAGCGACGCCAGCGAGGCGGTGTCGAGCAAGGGCGCCAGCCAGTCGGGCAGCGGCGGCAGCGCCAGGCCACCGACCGTGCCAGCCGCGCCCTGCAGCGCTCCGGCACCGACGGCGCCCAGCAGCCAGCCGGTGAGCTGGTGGACGATGGCGATGAAGCCGGTCCAGGCCGCGACCAGCAGGGCGGTGAAGCTCCAGATCAGCGTTCTCATGGCGCTCACACCAGCACTGGCCGGCGCCAGGCGGCGCTCAACGCATCCAGCAACTCCACCTCGCCATCGGCAAGATGCCCGTCCGACAGCATCAGGGTTTCGCACTGCAGCAGGATCAGGTCCTGCAGTTCGCGGTCGGTGACTTCACCCATCAGCTGTTCCAGGGTGGCGGTGTCGACCGTGCCGGTCCACTGACCGCCGCCGGCCACCAGCAGGTCCTCGCAGAAGCTGTCCACGACCGACTTGAACGTTTCGGGCGTCAGACCCAGGCGGGCCGGCGCGTTCTGGCGGTCCAGAGAACGGATCTCGGTCATGGAGTACTGACCATCGGCCAGCATGGCCATGGCCAGCACGCGGGCAGCTGCTTCGGGGCTGTTGACGGAATAGGCTTTCATGCGATCTCCTTGGTTGGTGAGGGAAGCGGGATCAGTCGTTGCCGCCGATGCCGAACAGGCTCAGCAGGCTGGTGAACAGGTTGAAGGCCGAGACGAACAGGCCGACCGTGGCCAGCACGTAGTTGGTTTCGCCGCCGTTGACGATGCGGCTGGTCTCGAACAGGATCAGACCGACCGACAGCAGGGCCACCAGGCCGGAGACAGCCAGTGCCAGGGCGGGCATGGTGAAGAACACGGCGACGAGAGCCAGCACCAGCGCGATCACCATGCCGGCGAACAGGAAGCCACCCATGAAGCTGAAATCACGGCGCGTGGTCAGCACGTAGGCCGAGAGGGCGACGAAGGTCGCGCCGGTGGCGGCCAGGGCGGCCACGATGGTGCCGGCGCCGCCAGGCAGTTCCAGCGTGCGCGAGAGCAGCGGGCCGAGCGTGTAGCCCATGAAGCCGGTCAGCGCGAACACAGCGGGCAGCGCCCATCCGCTGTTCTGCAGCTTGTGCACCGCAAACAGCAGGCCGAAGTAGCCCACCAGCGTGATCACGAGACCCGGGGCAGGCCAGGCGTTGGCGACCGCCAGCGCGGCGATGCCGGCCGCAAACAGGATCGTCAGCGACAGCAGGGCGTAGGTGTTGCGCAGGACCTTCGCGGCCTGCGGGCGGTCCAGCGACAGCGAACTGCCGGTGGACAGGGAAGGGAAGCGTCGGACTTGTGCCATGAGGGTTCTCCTGAAAGGGAACAAAGGGAGGCTGGAAGATAGGGTTCCAGAACTCATCAAAAAAGCAGACAATCACGAAACATCGTTCCCATAAAGTCGAAGCATGAACCAGGAACTCAACTACAAGCACCTCTATTACTTCTGGGTCACGGCCAAAGAAGGCGGCATGTCGCACGCCGCGGCACGTCTGGGCATGGCCGTGCAGACCATCAGCGCGCAGGTCAAGCTGCTGGAGCAGTCACTGGGCCATGCGCTCTTCAAGCCGGCCGGCCGCGGCCTGGCGCTGACCGATGCGGGGCAGGCCGCGCTGCAGGTGGCCGAGCAGATCTTCCATCTCGGCGAAAACCTGCACACGGCGGTGCGCGACGCCACCAGCCAGACTTCGGTGCGTCTGGTGGTGGGCATTTCCGACGGGCTGGCCAAGCTGGCGGTGCGCGAGCTGCTGGCGCCCGCGCTGGAAGAGCCGCGGTTGCGGCTGGTGTGCCACGAAGACGAATTCGACCACCTGCTGGCCGACCTGGCGCTGCACCGGCTGGACGTGGTGCTGTCCGACCGGCCTGCGCCGGCCAACCCCAACCTCAAGCTCTACAGCCACGCCATGGGGTCGTCACCGCTGGGCTGGTACGCCCCCAAGGAATGGGCGGCTGCAGCACACAAGGACTTTCCGCGTTGTCTGGCGGAAGTGCCGGTGCTGTTGCCCAGTGCCCACGCGTCGGTGCGCATGCGCATCGACCAGTGGTTCGAGCAGCACGGCGTGTTGCCCAATGTGGTCGGCGAGTTCGAAGACAGCGCGCTGCTGGCGACCTTTGGCGCCTCGGGCATGGGCGTGTTCCCGGCGTCCGAGCGCATGCGCGAGACGCTTTCGCAGGGGTACGGCCTGCAGTGGATCGCCCCCTGCGAAGGCGTGCAGGAACACTTCTACGCCATCGGCACGGCGCGCAAGGTGCAGCACCCGCTGGTGCAGAAACTCCTTGCGGCCGGCTGAGGCGGGCGTGACAGCCGAAGATCAGGCGGCCGTGTCCTTCATCAAGGTCGTGAACCAGGTGCCCATGTCCTTGAAGTTTTCCTGGCTGACCGATGCAGCTTCTGTCGCGGTAGCTGCCACGCCGTTGACCATGATCTGACCACCGCTGTTGGCGACCTTCATGCGCCGGTCGGTCGGGTCATACTGGTACACGGCGGTGAGCCACGAGGCGCTGTTGGCGGTAATGGGCGAGTAGCACGCCGAGTTGGCGACCGGTTGCGCATCGGGTTGTGCACCCGTCATCAGCCGCACGATGGCGTCGGCGCAGATCTTGGCTTCCTGGTTGGCGACGTGGCCGGCCTTGGGCATGCCGCACGACGAGGCGTCGCCGATGATGTGGATGCCTTCGGCGCCAAGGAGCGTGGACTCGTAGCTCAACACATTGACCATGGCCCATCGGCCGTCGGCGCTGTTGTTCAGGCCGGCCTGCGCCAGCCAGCCGCCGGTTTCGCTGCCCACCGCGCGGTGCGGCACGATCGGGTTGACCACCTTGGCGTTGATCACCTGCGTGCCACCGACGGCGTCCACATACGTCACGACCTTGCTGGCCGGATCGATCTGGATCCCCGTCACGTTCGGGATGTAGCGGATCACGCTGGCGTGCAGCCCGGTGAACGCGGTTTCGAATGTGTGGCGCTCAGCCTGGACGTTGGGGTTCTCGTCGAGCACGATCACCTGGCAGTTGCCGCGGCCGCTGGTCTTGAGGTGATCGGCCACCACGCAGGCACGTTCGTACGGGCCGGGCGGGCAGCGGTACGGTGCCTTCGGGATCGTCATCACGAAGATCTCACCGTTCTGCATCGTGGTGATCTGCTGGCGCAGCAGCGTGGTCTGTGCGCCGCCGCGCCAGGCGTGCGGCGTGCGGGTGTTGTAGTCGGTCTGCGTGAGCCCGTAGGCGTTGTCGAAGCTCACGCCCGGGGCCAGCACCAGGCGGTCGTAGGGCAGGCTGCTGCCGTCGGCCAGGCCCACGGTCTTGGCGCTGCGGTTGACCGACACCACCGTGCCGGCCTTGCGCACCACACCGTAGCGTTGCGTGAGCGTGTCGCGGCTGAACTGCAGGCCGGCGATCGTGCGGCTGCCGTTGAGCACCAGGTTGCTCATGATGCTGGAGGTGTAGAGCGCATCGGGTTCGACCAGCGTCACCTCCAGACCCTTGCCGCCCCACATGCGCAGGTACTTGGCTGCCGTCATGCCGGCCATGCCGGCGCCCACGACGACGACCTTCTTGCCGGTGATGGCCGTGATCGCCAGCGGTGAGGTCACGGTCTGGCGGCGGTTGACCACGGTCATGTTGCGGTTGTCGGCCCAGCCGGCGAAAGGCACCAGCCCCGCCACCAGACCACCCGCAGCCACCCCCATCCATTGGCGGCGAGAGAGTTCGCCGGAGATTTGAATCTTCTTCATGTGATGTCCCCTGTCACTGTTGGAGGTAGGCGATGATTTTTTGCAGCTGGGCGGTCGTGTAGCCCTGTGCGTGCGCGGCCATGATTTCCTTGCTGGCCGGCTTGGTGAGGAACTCCATCACCTCCTTGGCTTCACCGCCCCGGATGCTTTCGAATCCGCCGGTGCCATTGGTGCCGTGGCACTGGAAACAATTGGATGCGAGCAGCCGTCCCTCGGCGTTCGCGGGAGGTGCCGCGACCGTGCCGGACGACGCCTTCTGCATGTCCGAAGCAAGTTCGGTGTCGGCGCTGGTCAGGCCGCTGGTGTCTGCGGTAACAGGGGTGGAGGCCGGTGTACTCAGCGCCACCGGCGTGCCGGCGCTGGCATTGCTGCCCGCGCCACTGGACGTGGTGTCGCTGCCGCTGCCGCCGCAACCGGTCAGCGCCCACACGCTGACCAAGGCGAGCAGTCCGCCGCTCCAACGGCCGGCTCGCGGTATTCTGATGTTCTTCATGGTTTTTCCTTTACTGCCAGGGGTATTTGGATGTCGCCCTGTGAGGCTAAGTCCGCTTCCCTTAAGAAACCTTATGAAACCTGTGGTTTTGTGTAACAAGTGTTGAAGAACGAAGGCCATACGCCCGCGGCCGATATGCCGTGGACCATCCAGAGCCCTTTCCGCATGCGGCCCGGGCTCGCACGCCTGCCGCACGTGGCCGACTCGCCGTCGCCTGCACTGTTCGTGCGCGATGCGCAGGCGGCCGCCTATGCGTCGCACAAGCGCCAGGTGTTGCAGGCGCAGCCCCGCCGCGCACCGGTCGGCGCTGCGGAGCCCGCGGTGCTGACCGAAATTGCTCAGGCCTACCTGGCGCAGACCGGCATCCACCTGGCGCCCGAAGCCGACGCGCTGGCCGAGGGCATGCAGGAGGACTTCGTGATCCTGCACGGCGAGAGTGACGGCGCTGGAGACACCATGCGCGCGCGTTTCCTCTCGGTGTGTTTCCCCTCGAACTGGGACCCGGCCGAGAAGCTGGGCCTGGACTTCGCGACCATCCATGCACCGGTCGCCGACAACGCGCTGTTGCAGGCTGGTGCGCGCGGCATCATCGACATGGCGTTCCGGCAGGCGCCGATGCTGCGCCACGTCTGGCTGCTCACGCCCGGTGGCGATCTGGCCCAGCATCCGGAAACCCGCCGCACCCGCTGGGACGACGCGGTGGGGGCCGCCGACACAGCGAACGGCCGCTTGATCGATCAGGTGTTCTTCCGCGTCGAGCGCCAGACCACCTTGCCCTTGCCCGCCCTGCGGCGCGGCGTGTTCTTCATCCGCGTGCTGGTCGCGCCACTGGCCGATGTGCTCGCCGCCGCCCCCGGCCGCTCTGCGGCACTGCGCGACGCATTGCTCTCCATGAGCGACGCCGTGGTCGCCTACCGTGGCATGGCGGCGGTGCGCGAGCGGCTGTGCGCCGAGCTGGCGCTGGCCACGTCGGGAGATTGACGCCGGGTGAGGCTGCGCCCGACACTGGGCGCATGGCCCGCCGTCGACCCAAGATACGCACACCACGCGCTGCCGAACCCATCCCCGTGCCGACAGCCGCGGCGCTGTCACCCGCCGAACGGCGGGCCATCCGGCGGCGCTGGGCGATCATCCTGGCGGTCCTGTGCTCACTCATCTTCCTGCCGCCCAGAACCGCGCCACTGGCGCCGTCTCCCGAACGGCCGGACACGGTATTCCTCGACCGGGCCAGCCTCGTGGCGCCTGCGTTTGCCGGGGACACCAGCCGGCGCCTGCACGCCATCCAGCTGTTCGAAGGCCTGGTCTACATCGACCACGACCTGCCCGCGGGCGACCTGTCGGCCTGGACCCAGCAGGCCGCGACCGACTGGAAGGTCGGTTCGCAACAGCAGGACCGCGGGCTGGTGTTGTTCATCTTCCCCGGATCGCGGACGGCGCGGGTCGAGGTCGGCTATGGCCTGGAAGGGCAGCTGCCGGATCTGCGGCTGCGGCAGCTGCTGGAGACCCATCTGTTGCCCGCAATGACGCGCGGCCAGCCCGAGCAGGGCATCGAAGCCTTCATCGAGGCGGTGTACACCGCGCTTGGCGGCGATCGGGCCTGGGCGGAGATGGCCCACGCCAATGCGGGCCGCGGAAAGGCGGGCTGGAGCGAACTCTGGGGCGACGCCTGGCGCAACGGTGCGGCGCTGCTGCCTGCGGTCTGGGGCGAGTACCAGCGCGGCTCACCGCTCGAGCGTTTCATCATGCTGGTGCTCGCGGCGCCGGTGACGGCGATGGCGCTGCTGGCGGCCGTGGCGCTCTATGCGCTGCAGGACACACTCCGCCAGCGCGTCGCCGGCTGGCGGCAGGGGCGGCCGCTGTTGCCTGCCACCGGGCGCGAATGGTTCGAGGTGGGGCTGGGGTTGGCGGTCGCCAGCCTCTGTGTGCCGATTCTTGTATTCGTGTTCGCGATGGGGCCCGAGTGGCTGACCCGGCTGGGCCGTTTCGGCGGGGCCGGTGTGTCGGTCACCTGGCCCCTGGGCTGAGACGGCCCGGCCAGCGTCAGACCGCCTTGACGGTCGTGCTCGGGCCGTTGGTCTTGACCGACTCGATGCCGCCGTCGCGCGCGGCCGCGGTCTTGTACATCTGGCTGGTGCCGATGACCTGGTGGTTGCCCGCCTTCAGGTTGAAAAACGGGCGACCGTCGGACGCTTCCTTGCGGTCGTAGCGGGCGTCCTGCGGGCTGTTGGTCTGCACCGACGCGATGCCGTTCTCTGCCGACGCCTTGCTCTCGTATTGCTCGCTGCGCAAGATGACTTCGCCGTTGCCCGCCTTGAGCACAAACGAATACTGACCCTTGTCGTTGGAACCGAGTTCGTACCAGCCTGCCATGTCTGCTCCTTGAAGTTGGAAGATGGGATGTGCCGAAGCAGCGCCATCCTAGGCCGGCAGGGAGGTGTTGTGAAGGCCATATGGGCGGCAGCGTGACTTCCGGCCGCCGGCTGTGGCGGCCCGTGCTCAACCGGCGCAGGCAATGGCGCTTTTCGCGCTCAGGCCTTGGCGTCCAGCAGCGAGCCGAGCATGTCCTGCTCGGTCTTCACCACCTTGAGGTTGGCGGCAAAGCTGTAGAGACTCATCTTGCCGTTGACCATGTCGTCGGCCAGTTGGTTCATGTCGCCACCTTCGCCCGACACGGCGGTCTCGCGCTCGACCTTCGCGTCCACGCCGCCGGTGCTGGCGTTGGCGGTCTGCGTGACCCGCTGGCGCTGGAAGCCCGGGGTTTGCGCATTGGCGACGTTGTGCGCGCCCACATCCAGCCGCAGCTGCGCGGCGCGCATGCCGCTCAGGCCGATGGCAGAAGCAGACGATCCGATGGGCGAGGTCATGGTGGGGGTCCGAAGTGTCCGGGCGCAGTGTCCCAAAGGAGCTATCGGCGGCGCGCGAGAAAACTGTAGGCCCCCGAAAGGCGAGATGCCTGTCACGTGGATTGGCCGTACCGCCCCTGTACCGCCGCCAGCTCCTCGAGCACCCGCTGCCGCAGGACCGGTGGCGCCAGCACCTCGGCCTCGCCGCCGTAGGACAGCAGCCGCCGCGCACCATGTTCGATTGACTCGACGGGCAGGTGCACCGTGGTCCAGCCCGGCCGTGACGCCGTTCCCGCCGGCGCGGTGTCCGGCACAAAGGGGTGGCGCTCGTTGCGCAGCCAGCCGAGCGCCCGCGGCGAGACGCTGACCACCGCCTGCAGCTGCCGCAGATCGGTCTCGAAGCGATCGATCGAGGCTTGCCAGTGCGCCGCCAGGTCGAACTGGCGCGGGCGGCGGAAGCGGGCGGGCAACGGGCGCAGGGCCTGCACGGCGGAGATCCGGTAGGTGCGGACCGTTTCTTGCCCGGCGGTGCGTGCCGCGAGGTACCAGGTGCCGGCCTTCATTACCAGGCCCAGCGGCTCCAGTTCGCGTTCGGCCGTGCCGCGCCAGCTCTCGTAGCGCACCGCGACGCGGCGCGAGTTCCAGACCGCCTCGGCCAGCCCGCGCAGGTGTTCGGGCATTTCGCTGCTGCGGTACCAGTCCACCGGATCGATGTGCAGCCGCTCGCCCACGCGGTCGGCCTGCTGCCGCCACTCGGCGGGCAGGGACGCGACCATCTTCAGGCGGGCCGACGCGGCGGCCGTGCCCAGACCCAGATCAGTGGCCGCGGCCGGCAGCCCCGCCAGCAGCAGCGCCTGCGACTCGGGCTCGGTCAGGCCGGTGAGCGTGGTGCTCCAGCCCTCGCGCAACTGGAAGCCGCCCGCGCGCCCCGGCTCGCCCCAGACCGGCACCCCGGCGGCCGAGAGCTGGTCGATGTCGCGCAGGATGGTGCGGGTGGACACCTCCAGCGTGCGCGCCAGCGCCGGCGCCGTCAGCCGGCCGTGCGACTGCAGCAGCATCAGGATCGAGAGCAGTCGGCTGGCTTGCATGGTGTCTGTCGATGGTGCCCGGTAAAACATGACATGAGGTGACATGGTATGTGGCGCAGCATGCGCCTGTCATCCCTCACCACGTTGCTCCATGGAAAACCTGCTCTTCTCCGATCTGTCGCACCTCTGGCTGTTCTTCGTCCTGGTGCTGGGGATCATTGCCCTGCCTGGCATGGACATGGCCTTCGTGCTCGGCAGCACGCTGGTCGACGGCCGTCGTGGTGGGGCGGCGGCGCTGGCGGGGATCGTGGCCGGCGGTGTGGCGCACACGGTGATGGCTGCGCTGGGCGTGGGGCTGATGCTGCAGGCCGTCCCGGCGCTGTTCACGCTGATGCTGGTTGGCGGCGCGCTCTATCTGGGCTGGATCGGCTGGTCGCTGGTGCGGGGCGCGTCGGCGCTGGGGGAGGTCGGTGCCAGCCGGTCGCGACCGTTGGCGGCAACTTTCCAGCAGGGCTTGTTCACCTGCCTGCTCAATCCCAAGGCCTACCTGTTCATGGTCGCGGTCTTCCCGCAGTTCGCGCGCCCCGAGCATGGCCCGATGCTGGCGCAGGCGGTGGCCATGGGAACCATCATCGCGGCCACGCAGGTGGCGGTGTACGGCGCGGTCGTGTTCGGCGCAGACCGGGCGCGGGCGTTCCTGCACGGCAGCGGTCGTGCACAGGTGTTCGCCGGCCGGACGGTGGGGCTTGTGCTGATGGGTGGTGCGGCGTGGATGCTGTGGCAGGGGTTGCGCGCACCCTGAGGCGCAGGCATCCGCTTCAGCTTCCGGTGGGTGGCGGGAGCCGCTCCGTGCGCGTGATCTGTCCCAGGGCGTTGTAGTGCTCCCGGGTGTCGATGACGCCATCGAGGTCGGTGTCGCGGTCGGAATGTTCCAGCTGCCCGCCCAGCCGGTAGAAGTCGATCCGTGCAGGGCGGCCCGAGCGGGGTTCGAGGTATTGCGTGGTGGCCAGAACCCCATATGCGAACGTGCTCACCACATCGATCAGACCATCGCCGTCGGTGTCGGCTTCCTCGGTCTGTGCCTGGCCGGCCCGGAACCGGGTCCGGGTTTCAAACACGCCATCGAAGTTGTTGTCGCCTTCTGCGGAGCCCAGCTCACCCTGCCCGTCGTACCGGTAGCGCAGATCCACCCTGCCGTCGAAATTGCGGTCGAACTCGGCGCTGAGGGGGGTGTCGGCCGCCGATGTTTCCCAGTGTTCGTCGGCCCGGCCATCGCGGTTGTGATCGAACCCGTTCTGGTGCACCGGTACCCGCACCCAGGCCCAGCAAAGCCCCGCGCCGAGCAGCAGTCCGCCGAGCCCCCAGAGCCAGGGCACCCGGGGCGCGGCCGGTGCCGATGGCCGCCGCGAAAGATCGTCCTGGGTGGACTCCCAGCGCTCGATCACCGCCCTTGCACGATCAAAGTCTTCGTCGTCGACCATCAGCCGCACCAGCCCGGCCGCCGGCAGTTCCCCCACCGCTCCGGTCAGGAAGCTGCCCAAGACCTGTGCGGTAATCCCCTCCTGTTTCAGCACATCGGCCAGCATGTGGGCCTCGAGGGCGTTCGCGGCTTCGTAGACGGTTTTCATGCCCTCACTCTAGCGAAGCTTCCCGCCCTTGCCAGCCAACTGGCAGCTTCGCTTGGCACGATGGCTGCTTCGTCACCGCATCCCCGCCACCGGACCCGCCATGGAACTTCCTTCGCACCAGCTGAGCATGACCGTGCTCATGACGCCCGACACCGCCAACTTCTCCGGCAACGTGCACGGCGGCACCATCCTCAAGCTGCTCGACCAGGTCGCCTATGCCTGCGCCAGCCGCTACGCGGGCACCTATGTCGTCACGCTCAGCGTCGATCAGGTGATGTTCCGCCAGCCGATCCACGTCGGCGAGCTGGTGACGTTCCTCGCTTCGGTCAACCACACCGGCAGCTCGTCGATGGAGATCGGCATCAAGGTGATCGCCGAGAACATCCGCACCCAGGCCAAGCGCCACGTCAACAGCTGCTTCTTCACCATGGTCGCGGTCGACGAAGACCGCAAGCCGACCACGGTCAAGCCGCTGCAGCCGTCCACCCCCGACGAACGCCGCCGCCACGCGGGCGCCGAGCTGCGCAAGGCCATGCGGCGCGAGATGGAGCAGCGCTTTGCCGCCGTGCGCGCGGCGACGGAGGGCGACAGCAGCGATCCGCCGACGGGCCGCCCCTAGCCGGATCAGCCCCCTCGGGGGGCAGAGGCGGAGCGTGGGGGCTCCAGCTCTCGGCGCACATGGTCAAGCAGCCCCGCACTGCCGTCCTCCACCAGATCCAGCACATGCTCGAAACCCCGTGATCCGCCCTGGTAGGGGTCGGGCACGACCGGGCTGTCGTGGTGCTGGAAGAACTCGGCAAAGCGGCGCAGCTTCTTCGCGTGTTGCGGCGGGCAGAGCTCTTCGGCCAGGGCGAGGTTGTCCCAGTCCATCACCAGCACCAGGTCGAAGGTCTCGAAGTCGCGCGCCGTGAGCTGGCGTGCGCGCTGGGTCGAGAGGTCGTAGCCGCGCCGGATCGCGTGCGCCTGGCTGCGCGGGTCGGGCGGGGCACCGACGTGGTAGCTGTGGGTGCCCGCCGAATCCACCTCGACACGGTCGGACAGACCGGCCTCGCGCACCTTGGCCTCGAACACGCCGTGGGCGGTCGGGCTGCGGCAGATGTTGCCCATGCAGACGAACAGGACGCGGAAACGGAGTGGGGTCGGGTGATTCATGGCTTCAATTTGAACCGCAAACACGTGACTTTTCCGGGTATTCAACCCCAGGGGGGCAAGGCTATGCTGTCCACTGGGCACGGTTCGCCGCTCTGGCGCGCCGGGCGTGGGTTTTCATTTCCCTTTTTCTGACCCCGGAACCGACATGGCCAGCGATCTGGATACGGTACGCGTGCTGCGAGCACTGTTCAACGACATGCCGCGTGCGCCGCAGGGCCTCTCGCACGAGGCGACGATGGACTGGATCCGTCGCACCATGACCGACTACCCCGGCGGCGACCTGGCCTACACGCTCGAACACATCACCCGCAACTCGCTGCTCGATATCGTGCTGCGCCTGCGCGAAGATGGCTACCTCAAGGACGACAAGGCCTTCGACCAGGCGGTCAAGCAGCTCGAAACCCCCGAGGGCCGCAAGACCTTCATGGACTGGATCATCAACGCGCAGAAGAGCGTCGATGCGACCGCGCGCCTGCTCAACCGCGCCAAGCGCGCCTGGAGCGAGCCCGACCCGCTGTACGTCGCCGACCCGGTCGCGATCAACCGCTTCATCGACGACCGGCCGACCGGCGCCGGTGCCATGTTCACCGAGTTCGCGATGCGCGACGATGTGCGTGAAGTTGGCGTGTTTGACACCGAACCCGACGCGATCCACGAGTTCGACTGGGGCTTCATCGCCGAGGAGCCTGGCGCCTGGAACTTCTACGTCGCCGAAGTCTGGCGCCGCGGCTCCGTCGGGCACTTTGACCGCATGCTTGGCGCCTGGCGGCTGGAAACCACGCACGCCCTGCCCGAAGGTCAGCTGCGCGCGCCGCACGTGCCGCTGGGCGTGACCGAAGACATCGGCATCTCTCGCTTCTGCGCCTTCACCCTGCACGCCAAAACCGGCCCGGCCGACCCGGCCGTGCGCCGCTGGGTCGGCGAGGTCTTCCTCACCCACATGCTGCCGGTGATGGCGGCGCGGGCATTGGACGAGAACTACGACTTTCCGGCGCAGGTGATGGAGCTGAACTAGGCCCCCACGCTCCGCCGCTGCGCGGGTCGCTGCCCCCCAAGGGGGCGCGAATCCAGCTTGGGGCGGCCCGGCGCTGGATTCATGGCCCCCGCGCTCCGTCGTGACGACCTCGCCGCTCAGCCCGCTTCGTACAGCTCCAGCGGCAGCCCATCCGGGTCGCTGAAGAAGGTGAAGCGCCGCCCGGTGTATTCGTCCACGCGCACCGGTTCTACCGCCACGCCCAGCGCCTCCAGCCGCGCCTTGCAGGCCGGTACATCCTCGACCACGAATGCCAGATGCCGCAGGCCTTGCGCTTCGGGGTAAGACGGGCGCAACGGTGCGCCGGGGAAGGAGAACAGCTCGACCTGCGAACCATCCGGGAGGCCGAGGTCCAGCTTCCAGGAATTGCGCGCTTCGCGGAAGTGCTCCGCGATCACTGTCAGGCCCAGGACCTCGGTGTAGAAGCGCTTCGAGCGATCGTAGTCGGCGCAGATGATGGCGGCGTGGTGGATGCGTTGGAGCATGGGAAGAGATGGGTTAGGGCTGGCGGCAGAATTCATCGGAGCGGCAAGCCCTGCTCCGCCAGAAACCGTTCCAGCGGCTCGGCAAGCAGCGCGGCACCCGCGGTGTTGAGATGGTCGCGGTCGCGGTACAGCATCGTGCTCTCCCGGATTGGCGAGCACCGCTCCCTACCGGGCGGACACAGCACGTCGAAACTGCGGAACACGTGCGCGTTGGCTTGATGCGCCAGTGCGCTCTCCAGGATCTGGTGCACCCGGCCGGCCAGTTGTGCCATGCGTTCGCGATCCTGTGTGCAGGCGCTGTTGGAAAAGGCAGGGCGCAGGCACACCGTGGCGTCCACAAACTCGAACATGGGCGGCGGTCCGATCACCAGCAGGTGCATCTGTTTCTTGTCCAGTTCGCGCGCGAGCTGGAGCAGCGCGTTCGACCATTGTTCGAGGTCGGCAAACAGTTGCATGGTTTCCCGCTTGAAATACAGGCGCGACACGACAAAGACGTCGCCGGGGCGGGCGCGTTCGTGGACCGACTGGAGGATGGGTTCTCTCGGTTCGAACACCGGACCTTTGTACGGGTACGGCTGGTTGGGGGTTTCGATCAGGTGCACGCCGACGCCGGTGGTGTCGTGCAGGCGGTAGAGCAGGCCTTGGAGGTGGCCTGCGTGACTGTCCCCCATGGCCCACAGTGTCCGGCCTGCCGGCGGGCGTGGCGGGAAGGTGCAAAGCTCCACGGTGTCGGCCAGAAACCGGCGCTCGCGGCCGTCGACCACACAGCGGGGGTTGAAGGCTTGGTCCTTGACCGGCAGGAACGCGGGTGGATTCACCAGGCCCGGGTCCACGGGCAGGAGCAGGCCCCGGTGCTGGGTGGCGAGCAAGAGGAGCGCCGCTGCTCCGGCCAGCGATGCGCCGAGACCGAAGGTCACCGGCAGGCGCCAGGGCCGATGCCGCAACGGAGACTCCACCCACCGGTAGGAGGCTTCGGCCAGCAGGAACATGGCGACCAGCAGCCAGACGGTGTTGGCTGGCGTGATGCCGACCGACCAGCGCGCCAGCAGCAGCACGCTCCAGTGCCATAGGTAGAGCGAATAGGAAATCAGCCCAACGTGGCGCAGCGGCGGCCAGGTCAGCGCCTTCATGCCCAGGCCCGCGGGGGCCACGAGCAGCAGACCGGTCAGCAACACCGCGACGGTGCTCGCAAGCACCAGTTGATCGGCTGAAATCCAGAGACAGGCGATCAGACCCAGCAGCGGAAGTGCGCCCAGGTGTGTCACAGCGCGCTGCATCCACGTCACCGCGGTGCTGTCCCGGCCCGCACACAGCAGGCAGCCCAGTCCGAGCTCCCAGAAGCGCAGCGGCGAAAAGAAATAGGCCGCCGCCGGGCGCGAGGCAAACACGTTCACGAAGGCCACATAGGACACCAGACTCAGCGCACCGACCACCACCGGCAGCACCCAGGCAGGCCGGCGCCCGCGGCCACCCGCCAGCAGCCAGAACAGCGACGGGTACAACAGATAGAACTGCTCTTCCACGCCCAAGGACCAGGTGTGCGTGAAGGCATTGGCCTGTGCAGCCGTGGCGAAATAGTCGATCGACTGCTGGTAAAGATAGAGGTTGGCGACACCAAAGAGGGCGCTGATGCCGGTCATCAGGCTGCTGCGCGGCTGCGGGTTCAGCACGCAGATGCACACGGCCGTGACGAGCACGCAGGCGAGCAGGGCCGGCAACAGCCGCTGGATGCGGCGCTGGAAAAAGCTCAGCAGGAAGCCGCCGAAGGCATCGCGCGGTCTGGAGAGCAGCGAGGCCGTGATCACGAAGCCGGAAATCACGAAGAAGACATCCACCCCCAGGAAACCCGAGGGCAGCCACGACGGGCTGAAGTGGTTGGCGATGACGGCCAGGACCGCGATCGCGCGCAGGCCGTCGATGTGGGCCTGGTAGGCGGCGGACTTCTGGTCGTGGGTGGGGCTGGTCATGCGGCCGCGGAGGAAGTGGCGGGGGCGATTGTCACCCCCACACCGCATCCAGCGCCCCCAGCGCCGCCGCGATGACCGGTTCCCCCACCCGCTCCGCGAGGCAGACAAACCCCAGATCGCATTCCAGCGCCACCTGGTCTGCGACGACCAGCCCATGCGCCTGCGCCTCGCGCATCGCGATCGCGTCGCGCACCAGGCTCAGGCCGACACCGCTCTTCACCAGATCGAGCATGGATGCCTCCTGATCCACCAGCGCGACGCGTCGGGGCTCCACGCCGGTGAGCGAGCCGGGGCCGAAGACGCGGCGCTGCAGGCGGTGGTGGGCGCTGGCCGGCGGGGTGGCGAGCCAGGGCAGGGCGGCGAGTGCCTTCCAGTCCTTGCCCTTGACCTGTGGCCCCCAGCCGGCGGGCGCCAGCACGCGGTAGGTGAAGCGGGTCAGGGCGCGCAGGTGGTAGGGCGGGCCGAGCGTGTCCTGCGGCAGATCGAGGAAGAAGCCGACGTCGAGTTCGCCGCGCGCGATGCGCGCCAGCACGTCGCCGCTCATGCCCTGTCCCAGTTCGGTGTGCACCTGCGGCGCGGTCTCGACCAGCTGCTTGAGGAAGGCGCCCAGGCGGGTGAACTCGGGGTCGAGGATGGTGCCGATGCGCAGCGTGCCGCGCACGGTCTGGTGCAGCGCGGCAGCGGCCTGGCCGAAATCGGAAAGAGCGGCGAGCGCGCGGTCGGCCAGCGGCAGCAGGGCAGCGCCGTCGCGCGTGAGCGCCATGCCCTGCGGCGTGCGGGTGAACAGTTGCAGGCCGGTCGCTTCGGCGAGGGTCTTGAGTTGCAGGCTGACCGCCGGCTGGCTCAGGTGCAGACGTTGCGCCGCGCGCGAGACATTGCCTTCGCGGGCGACGGCGACGAAGGCGCGCAGGGTCTGCGGGTCGGTGGCGGGAAGACGGGTGGGCGGGTGGGCGGCCATGCAGGTCGCATTATTGAGCCGGCTTATAAAGTGCCTTGGCCGATTTCATTGGGAAAACCACCTAGGTTCGGGCACAGTTTCGCGTCAGCCGGTCGGTCCATCATGAGCCCGGCCAATGAACCCGGCCCGAACAAGAACCGACGAGGAGACGCCCGCATGAGCGAGCACAACGCGACTTTCGACTACGTGATCATCGGCGGCGGCACGGCCGGCTGCCTGCTCGCCAACCGCCTCTCGGCCGACGCCAGCAAGCGCGTGCTGCTGATCGAGGCCGGCCGCAAGGACGACTACCACTGGATCCACATTCCGGTCGGTTACCTGTATTGCATCGGCAACCCGCGCACCGACTGGCTGTACCAGACCGAGGCAGACCCGGGCCTGAACGGACGGAAGCTGCGCTACCCGCGCGGCAAGACGCTGGGCGGGTGCTCCAGCATCAACGGGATGATCTACATGCGCGGCCAGGCGCGCGACTACGACCAGTGGGCGCAGCTGACCGGCAACGGAGAGTGGGCCTGGGACAACGCGCTGCCCTACTTCAAGTTGCACGAAGACCACTACAAGGGCGCAAGCGCGCTGCACGGTGCCAAGGGCAGCCCGTCCGAGCTGCTCGCCCATCCTGCGACGGCAGAGGAAGACCTGTGGCGGCACACGCTGCGGCACCACCAGGCCGGGGGCGAATGGCGCATCGAGAAGCAGCGCCTGCGCTGGGACATCCTCGACGCGTTCGCTCAGGCGGCGGTGCAGGCCGGCATTCCGGCGACCGACGATTTCAACCGCGGCAACAACGAGGGTGTGGGCTACTTCGAGGTGAACCAGAAGGCCGGCTGGCGCTGGAACGCCGCCAAGGCGTTCGTGCGGCCGACCTGTTACGCGCGGCCCAACTTCGAGCTGTGGACCTCGGCACAGGTGGCGAAGCTGGTCACCGAGCCGCAGGCCGACGGCACGCTGCGCTGCACCGGAGTGCAGGTCTGGAGCGGGCAGGAGATGGTGACCGCGACCGCGGCGCAGGAGGTGATCCTGAGCGCGGGCAGCATCGGCTCGGTGCAGATCCTGCAGCTCTCGGGCATCGGCCCGGGCGCGCTGTTGCAGCAGCACGGCATCGACGTGGCCAAAGACCTGCCCGGCGTGGGCGAGAACCTGCAGGACCACCTGCAGATCCGCTCGGTCTACAAGGTGCAGGGCGCGAAGACCCTGAACACGCTGGCGAACTCGCTCTGGGGCAAGGCGGCGATCGGACTGGAGTACGCGCTCAAGCGGAGCGGGCCGATGAGCATGTCGCCCAGCCAGCTCGGTGCGTTCACGAAAAGCGATCCGTCGCAGCCGCACGCCAACATCGAGTACCACGTCCAGCCGCTCTCGCTCGACGCCTTCGGCGAACCGCTGCACGGCTTCCCCGCGTTCACGGCCAGCGTCTGCAACCTCAACCCGACCAGCCGCGGCCATGTGCGCATCCGCAGCCCGCGCTTCGAGGACGCGCCGGCCATCGCGCCCAACTACCTGAGCACCGCAGAAGACCGCCAGGTCGCGGCCGACAGCCTGCGCGTCACGCGGCGCATCGTCGACCAGCCCGCGATGGCCAAGTACAAGCCGCAGGAGTTCAAGCCGGGTGTGCAGTACCAGAGCGACGAAGACCTCGCGCGCCTGGCCGGCGACATCGCCAGCACCATCTTCCACCCGGTGGGGACGACGAAGATGGGGCAGGACGACGACCCGATGGCGGTGGTGGACAGCCACCTGCGTGTGCGCGGCGTCGCCGGGTTGCGGGTGGTCGATGCCGGCGTGATGCCGACCATCACCAGCGGCAACACCAACTCGCCGACGCTGATGATCGCGGAGAAGGCGGCGCGCTGGATCATTGCCGAGCGCCGGTGATACCCTCGCGATCGTTCACGCCGAACGGTTGCCCAGGGATCACCACCATGCGTCTCACCCGCCATCTGCTGCCTGGCCTCTGTCTCGCGCTGGCCGCTGTTGCGGCACCCGCCGCGGACGTCGACTGGCCCACGCACGGGCTCGACGCCCAGTCGACGCGCCATTCGCCGCTGGCCGACATCGACCAGGGCAACGTGTCTCGGCTCACCGAAGCCTGGACCTTCCGCTCGGGTGTGAAGGGCACCTTCCAGGCCACGCCGGTGGTGGTCGACGGACGCATGTTCGTCGGTCTGCCGTCGAGCCACGTGGTGGCGCTCGATGCGCGCACCGGGCAGGAACTCTGGCGCTACCGCCACCAGACCCGACCCGGCTTCAAGCCCTGCTGCGGGCCGGCCAACCGCGGCGTTGCGGTGGCCGAAGGCAAGGTGTTTCTCGGCGCGCTGGATGCCCGGCTGATCGCACTCGACGCCGCGACCGGCCAGGTGCTGTGGGACACCGATGTCGCGCGCCAGGCCGACAGCGACGTGGACACCACCGCGATGGCGACCTCGATGAGCGACGTGGTGCGCGCGGGCGATGCGCTGGCGCGCCAGTCGGTCACCGGCGGCCAGGGCATCGGCATCGGCATGGCGCCGCTGGTGGCGGGCAAGCGCGTCATCGTCGGCACCAACGGCGCGGGCTATGGCGTGCACACCGAAGGCGCAGTCATCGGTGCGGAAGACCAGCGCGCGCCCAGCGCCGTGATGGCGGCGTTCGACATCGACACCGGCAAGCCTCTGTGGCGCTTCCGGGTCACCGGGCCGGGCTGGGAAGGCCCGATGCGCGCCACCACGGCCGACCACCTGCCGGTGTACCGCGAGATTGCGCAGGAGCGCCGCGCGCTGCCGAAGCACAAAGAGGCCTGGCGCCACGGTGGCGGCTCGCTGTACAGCACGCCGGCCTGGGACCCGGCGCGCGACTGGATCTTCTTTGGCACTGGCAACCCGGCGCCGAACATGGAAGGCGACACCCGCCCCGGCGACAACCTGCACACCTCGTCGCTGGTCGCGCTGGACGCGCGCACCGGCCGCCTGGTCTGGTACCACCAGCAGGTGCCGCACGACCTCTGGGGCTACGACGTGGCCAGCACGCCGGTGCTCTTCGATCTGAAGCAGGGCGGACGCACGCGGCCGGCTGTGGCGCAGCCGAGCAAGCTGGGCTGGGTCTATGTGTACGACCGGGCCAGCGGCCGACTGCTGTTCCGCTCCGACCGCTTCGTGCCGCAGTCCAACTTCATGGCCCGTGCGAACGAGAGCGGCGTGGTGCTGGCGCCGGGCATCGCTGGCGGCGCCAACTGGTCGCCCTCGGCCTACGACGCCGCCAGCGGTCAGCTGGTGGTGCCGGGCATCGACATGCCCACGCGCTACCGCCGCGGCACCTCGCCCTCGGGCATCGCCTTCGTCGCGACCGAGTTCGCCGAGAAGCGGCGCGGCACCCTGACCGCGCTCGACCTGCAGCACGGCGGCCGCCTGCGGTGGCAGCGCCAGCTGGACGAACCGGCCATTGGGGGCCTGCTCAGCACCGCGGGTGGTCTGCTGTTCACCGGCATCGGCGACCGCACGTTTGCCGCGCTGGACGCGCGCACTGGCGACACGCTGTGGCAATCGAAGCGCAGCGCCGGTGTCAATGCGCCGCCCATCACCTACCGCGTCGGGGCACAGCAGTTCATCGCGGTGGCCGTTGGCGGCAATTCGCTGTTCGGCATGCCCACGGGCGACGAGCTGGCGGTGTTCCGGCTGCCGGACTGAGCCGGCGCGCGGGCGGGTCTGTGTCGCCCAGGTAAAGATCCGGAAAGATGCCGACACAGCGGCGCCGGCCGGTGCCGCCCTGCCTACACTGACGCCCTGCGGTCGCCTTCCGGGGCGCCGCCTTGCCTGCGCCACCATGTCCGAATCTGCCGCTTCCCCCTTTCCTGTGCGCTGCCTGCTGGTCGACGACGACCCCGGCATCCGCGAACTGCTCACCGGTTTCCTGCAACCCTTCGGCATGCGGCTGGAAGCTGTGGCCGACGGCGACGGCATGCGCCGGCGCCTGCCGGCCTCGGACATCGATGTGCTGCTGCTGGACGTGATGCTGCCCGGCGAGAGCGGGCTGGACCTGTGCCAGTGGGTCAAGCGCGAACAGCCCGGCCTGCCGGTGATCATGCTGACCGCGCAGGGCGACACGCTTTCGCGCGTGCTGGGTCTGGAGCTGGGCGCCGACGACTACCTGCCCAAGCCTTTCGAGCCGCGCGAGCTGGTGGCGCGCATCCGCGCCGTGCTGCGCAGCGTGGGCACCAGTGCGGCGCCTGCGCAGGCGGTGGGCCGGGTGCGAATCGGGGCCTGGAGCTTCGACCGCGTGCAGCGCCGGCTCTACGACCCCGAGGGCGTGATGGTGCCGCTGTCGGCGGCCGAGTACCGGCTGCTGGTCGCCTTCGTCGACCACCCGGACGTTGCCCTGTCGCGCGACCGCCTGCTGGAGCTGACACGGGCGCCCGGCGTCGACGCCAACGAGCGCAGCATCGACCTCGCGGTCTCGCGGCTGCGCGGCAAGCTCGGTGAACCCGACGCGCAGAACGGCATGATCCGCACGCTGCGCGGCACCGGCTACCTGTTTGCACCCCGGAGGGCCGCATGAGCCTGGCCGCACTGCGCGAGCGGCTGCGCCGCATCGACACCCTGTTCCTGCGCCTGTTCCTGCTGATGTGGGTGACGCTGGTGATCAGCAACCTGGTGGCGTTTTCGGTGGCTTCGCCGTTCGGCACCAGCTGGATGGGCCGCCTGTCGACCGAGGGCGCCGCCGCCCTGCCGCCGCTGCCGTCGTTGCCGCCCGATGGCCTGGTGGACATGCCGCACGGACCACCGGCGAAACCGGGTCATGACCACCGGCCGAACCTTGCCGGCTGGCCAGCGCCGGACGGACGCAGCAGCGACGGCGTGCGAGACAGCGACGGCTGGCCGGTGATGCCCGCGCGCAGCCTGTGGCTGGACTACCTGCTGCGCGCCCTGCTGATCGGCGTCGGTGCGGCGATCGGCGCGCGCTGGCTGTCGGCGCCGATGCGGCGTCTGGCGCTGGCCTCGGGCACGCTTTCCCAAGGGCTGGCCGAGGGGCGCGATCCGCCGGCGCTGGACGAGCGGCTCGGCACGGTCGAGGTGCGCGACTCGGCGCACGCCTTCAACACCATGGCCCGTGCGCTCAAGCACCAGTTCGAGCAGCACGGCCTGCACATGGCAGCGGTCTCGCACGACCTGCGCACGCCGCTGACACGCCTGCGCCTGAGGCTGGAGCAGCTGCCGCCGGAGACCGCGCAGGCGGCGGCGCAGGACATCCGCGCCATGGACGAACTGATCGACGCTTCGCTGGCGGTGGTGCGCGAACAGGCGACCGCGATGCCGCCGGCGCTGATGGACCTGGGCGCGATGCTGCAGTCGCTGACCGACGACCGCGCCGAGCTGGGGCAGCCGGTATCGCTGGCAGATCGCCTCGAAGGAGCCGCTCCGCTGCGGGTGTGCGCGCGCCCGGCCTCGCTGCGCCGCATCGTGGGCAACCTGGTCGACAACGCGCTGCGCTACGGGCATTGCGCGCGGCTGTCCGCGCAGGAGGGCGAGGGCGGCGTGGTGGTGTCGGTCGAGGACGAAGGGCCGGGCATTGCGCCTGGACAGTTGCAGCGGGTGATGCAGCCCTGGGTGCGACTGCAGGCGGAAGGAGCACCCGGCGAGCCCGATGGAAGGCCAACCGGCAGCGGCCTGGGTCTGGCGATCGCGCTCGACCTGGCGCAGCGCGAGGGCGGCCGCCTGAGCCTGGAGAACCGGGCCGAAGGCGGGCTGCGCGCCAGGCTCTGGCTGCCGCTGGCCTGAGGACCTGAGCGGCGGGGTGCCGGCCGCGTCTGTGTCGGTGCAGAAACAATCTGCCGACGGCGGATTCACACGCGCGGCCCAGCATCCGGGGCATGAAACTCGCACCGCTGAACTTTGCCGTCCGCTCCCACCTTCCGCTGCCGCTGCCGCACGAACCGGTGCTGCTGCAGGTTCAGCGAACGCCGCGGCCCTATCCACTCAAGGAGTTCGTCCAGGCCTCGCCCGCGCGGGACAGCGATCTCGCCCGCGAAAGCCCCGGTGTGCCGCTGACGCTGGCGCTGCGCCTGCAGGACGCGCAGGGCCAGGCGATCCGGCGCGCCGCCGTCTATGTCTGGCACTACGACCCCTGCTGCTGGACGCTGGACGTGCAGGACGATGACCTGCGCACTGTCGCGCTCATGCGCGGCGTGCAGGTCAGCGACGAACACGGTGACCTGGTGTTCCACACCGTCTACCCGGGCCGCTACCTGGACAACAGCGTGCCGGTCTACCTGCGGGTCTATTTCAACGACGGGCGCCATGTGCTGGCCCGTGCCGAAGGCTGCCTGCTGCTGCCCGCGCAGCCGGCCGATGTCGCCAGCGAACTGCAGATCGCCCCCGCTGTGCTGCCGACCCTGCGCAAGCCGCTCCCGCTCGATGCGCAGTCGGCGCTGAGCCTGCGGCCCGACCGCGTGGTGGCCGACCCGCAGGGCGGCGGCCTGCGCGCCGAGCTGACGCTGCGCATCGACCTCGACAGCACGCCCAGAACCCATTGATCCGCCACGCAGAGGAGACACCCATGCACGAACACGGTCTGAGACACGACATGAACGTCCTGATGCAGCAGACGCTGGACCGCCGCCGCGGCCTGCGCTGGCTCGGGGGTGCGGCGCTGGGCGCGGTGGCCCCGCTGTCGCTGCTGGCCTGTGGCGGCGGCTCGGACGACGATGGTTCGACCGCATCGACCGACGGCGGCAGCTGCAGCGTGATTCCGACCGAGACCGCCGGTCCGTACCCGGCCGACGGCAGCGTCGCGTCGGGCCAGCGGCAGAACGCACTCACGCTTTCGGGCATCGTGCGCAGCGACATCCGCTCCAGCATCGGCAACGCCAGCGGCACCGCGCTCGGCGTGCCGCTGACCGTGGTGCTCACACTGGTCAACGCGGGTTCGGCCTGCGAGGCCCTGGCCGGCCGTGCGGTCTACCTGTGGCATTGCACGCGTGACGGAGGCTACTCGATGTATTCGGGAGGCCACACGCAGGAAAACTACCTGCGCGGCATCCAGGTCAGCGACAGCAACGGCCAGGTCACGTTCACCACCATCTTCCCGGGCTGCTACAGCGGCCGCTGGCCGCACATCCACTTCGAGGTCTACCAGTCGCTGGACATCGCGACCGACGATTCGGTCGTGAGCGACCACGGCAAGGTGTCGCAGCTGGCCCTGCCGGCAATTGCGTGCGACCAGATCTACGGCGTGGCTGCCGGCTATTCGGCGAGCGTGGCGAACTACGCCAATATCTCGCTGGCCAGCGACGGTGTGTTCGGCAACGACAGTGCCGCGCACCAGGTCGCGACCATGACCGGCAGCGTGGATGCGGGCTACACCGCCCGCCTCACGGTCGGGTTGGCGATCTGAAGCGGATGTTTCGACGCCGGGCCGCCCCAAGGCGAAACGCGCCCCCTCGGGGGGCAGCGACCCGCGTAGCGGCGGAGCGCGGGGGCCGACCTACCCCCTCAGTCTTCCGATGTAGCGGGTGCTGAGGTCGACCGATGTGGATGCGGTCAATGGTGCTGGGGCAGACACTGGAACGGCCTTGCGCACCGGGATCACCAGCGACTCGAGCCGGTCGGCCAGAGGCAGCAGGTCTGCATGACCGTCTTCGCTCGCGCGCTCGCGTGCAAACGCGACGATGGCCTGTGCGTACTCCGCGTTGTGCACCATCCATTCCGTGTCCGTCACGCGGCCGGTCTTGCGCCGCAACAGCACGTGCAGATGCGCGGCCGCGGCGAATGCATCGTTTTGCGACATGGGTTCTTTCTTTTCCAACGACGCACAGGACTCAGCATTTCCCGTGCCACGCTGCTGCGCAGGGTCCGCGGGCCCAGCCTGCACCAGCGGGGGGATGCGCGGCCTGTCACGACACGTTTTCGGTGCAGGCGCGGCGCAACAGGGCCTCGAAGTCGCGCGCGAACCGCGCGGCGTCGAACAGCGGGCTGCTGCGCGCCGTGTCGCGCAGCGAGCGCCGCAGATGGCGCAGCGTGGCGAGCGTGCCGGCGCGGTCGTTGGCGAGTGCGATCGCGCGTTCGACGTACGCGTCATCGCTGTGGGTCACCCAGGCGTCAAGGCCGACCTGGTGCAGCATGGCCTGGCCCTGGCGGCCGAGCATGCCCGGCGTCGCCAGGGCCAGCGTGGGCACGCCCATCCAGATCGCCTCGGCGGTGGTGGTGCCACCGGGGTAGGGGAAGGTGTCGAGCAGCACGTCGATGTCGCCATAGCCCGCGAGGTAGTCGGCGCGCGAACGCGGCAGGCCCAGCGTGAGGCGCGAGCGGTCGATGCCGCTGGCGTCCAGCCGCGCCTCGAACACCGCGCGCACCTCGGGCTGTGACAGCTGCCGGCCCTGGATCAGCAGTGTGGCGTGCGGTGCGCCATCGAGGATGCGTTTCCAGGCGGCGAGCACGCGCACGTTGATCTTGTTCAGATCCTGAAGGCAGGCGAAGCGCAGGCCGTTGCCTTTGGACAGCGGCGGCTCTGCGGTTGGCAGGGGCGCATCGGCCGGCGCCGTCAGACACAGCCGGGTGTGCGGCATGCGCAGCACGCGCTCGGAGAAGAAACGTTGCTCACCCTCTGGCACGCAGTGCGGGTCGGCGATCACGCCGTCGACCTCGGGCAGTCCGAGGCTGCCGAAGTAACCCAGCCACTGCAACTGCAACGGCGCGGGACGCATCAGGTGCAGGCCCGGGCGGCCGTGGCTGGTGAAGCCCGAGAGGTCCAGCAGCACGTCGAGCCGGTCGTCCGCGATGCGCTGCGCCAACGCCGCGTCGCTCAGGCCGTGCACTTTGCGCCAGGTGTGCGTGTGCTGTTGAAGGCGCTGACTGACCGCGTCGTGGCGCGGATCGCCCGAGTAGGCGAAGAGCTGCACGCCGCGGGCGTGCAGGGCCACCACCACCGACTCCAGAAAGTAGGCGACTGGGTGGTTGCGCAGGTCGCCCGAGACCAGGCCGACGCGCAGGTGTTCGCCCGGCGCGCGCGCGGCGGCCGCAGGGCGGGTCAGCTTCGTGCGGCGCAGGCCGCTCTGGTGCACCGCCTGCCAGGCGCGCAACGCATCGAGGTCGGGCGCTGGCAGGTAATGGCTGCAGAAAGCGTAGGCGCCGAACGAGGTCATGTGCGCCGGGTCGCGCGCGATCGCCTGCCGGTAAGAGCTCAGCGCGCCTTCGGTGTCGAGCAGGTCCTGCTGCATCAGCGCGATCTCGCTGTGCAGCAGCGCCGATGTGTCGTGGTCTTTGAGTGCGGGCGTGAGCACGGCCAGCGCCTGCCGCGGCAGCTGGAACGGGCGCTGCAGCAGCTTGGCCAGCGTCAGGCGCGGCTGCAGCTGTTCGGGCCAGCGCCGCACCACCGTCTCCAGCACCGTGCGCGCTTCGGCGAACTTCTCCTGGTGGCGCAGCACGGCGCCCAGCCGGTACTGCTGGGTCGCGTCGTCCGGGTGGTCGCGCACCAGTTCCGCCATCAGCGGCGCGGCTTCGTTCCAGCGTTCGCGGTGGTAGAGCAGGGCGGCCATGGCCTGGCGCAGGCCGTCGGCCTTGGGGTCGCGCGCCAGCAGGCTGCGCAGCGTCTGTTCGGCCGCGTCCATCTGGCCGTCGGCGACCAGCTGGTTGAAGCGACGGATGCCGTCGACCGTGCTCTCGCCCGCGCCGACGCCGCACTCGCGCCGCAGCAGCGCGGCGAAGTCGCGCGCGAAGCCGTCGGCGTCGAACAGCGGGCTCACGCGTGCGGTCTGGCGCAGCGTGCGCCGCAGATGGCGCAGCGCGTCCAGGGTGCCGTTGCGGTCGTTGGCCAGCGAGATCGCGCGTTGCACGTAGGCGTCGTCGCTGTGGGTGATCCAGCCTCCCAGCCCGACCAGATGCAGCATCGCCTGGCCCTGGCGGCCGAGCATGCCGGGTGTGGCCAGCGTGAGCGTGGGCACACCCATCCAGATCGCTTCGGCGGTGGTGGTGCCCCCCGGGTAGGGGAAGGTGTCGAGCAGCACGTCGACCTCGGCGTGGCCGGCGAGGAAGCGGGCGCGCGAACGCGGGCGATCGAGCGTGACGCGCGCGAGGTCGATACCGCTGTCTTTGAGCCGCGCCTCGAACACCGCGCGCACCTCGGGCTGGGCCAGCTGGCGGCCGCGCAGCAACAGGGTGGCGTGTGGCGCGCCGTCGAGAATGCGCTTCCAGGCGGTGAGCACGCGGGCGTTGATTTTCCGCAGGTCCTGGAAGCAGGCAAAACGCAGGCCATCGCCCGAGGCCAGTGGCGGCTCGGGTGCGACCTCGGGCGCATCCACCGGTGGGCTCATGCACAGCCGGGTGTGTGGCATCGGGATCACGCGCTCGCTGAAGAAGCGCCGCTCACCCTCGGGGACGCAGTGCGGGTCGGTGATCACGCCGTCGATCTCGGGCACGCCCAGCGTGCCGAAGTAGCCCAGCCACGACAGCTGCAGCGGCGCGGGGCGCATCAGCAGCGTGCCCAGCCGGCTGTGCTGCGTGAAGCCGGCGAGGTCCAGCAGCACGTCCAGCCGGTCGTCGGCGATGCGGCGCGCGAGCGCGAGGTCGGTCAGAGGCGCGGCGTCGCACCAGTGGCCGATCAGGGCACGCACGCGGGCGGTGGCGGCGTCGTGGTCGCTGCCGGTCGCGTAGGCGAACAGTTCCACGCCCTGGCGGGGCAGTGCGGCCAGCACCGACTCCAGGAAGTAGGTGACCGGGTGGTCCTTGAAATCGCCCGACAGCAGCCCGACCCGCAGCGGCCGGTCGGCGCTGGCCGCGCGCGGCGTGGCCAGCGGCGCGACCGGCCTCGGCAACGCGGGCGCATGGTCCTGCAGCCACTGGCGCAGGGCGTCGAGGTCGGGCGCGGGCACGTGGTGCGCGCAGAAGCCGTAGGTGCAATAGGCCTCGATCGAGGCCGGGTCGAGCGTGATGGCGCGCTCGCAGGCGGCCAGCGCGCCCTCGGAATCGAGCAGGTCGTGGCGCGCGCGGCCGATGGCGAACTGCAGCGGGGCGTGGTTCGGGTGGGCGGGCAGCGCCGGGGTCAGCAGGGCCAGCGCGGACTGGGGCTGGTGGGCGTGGTGCTGCAGCAGCGTGGCCAGCGGCAGTCGGGCGGCCAGAAAGTCGGGCCAGCCGGCGACCAGCCGTTCGAGCAGCGCGCGGGCTTCGCCGTGGCGCTGCAGGGCGAGCAGCGACAGCGCGTGGCCGTGCAGGCAGCCGGGGTCGTTGGGCATTTCCTGCACCAGCGTGCGCCAGAGCGTTTCGGCCTCGGCGTGGCGGCGCTGGCCGGCGCGCAGCGCGGCCAGCGCCTGGCGCAGTGGCGGCACGCCCGGGTCCAGCGCCAGCAGCGCCATCAGCACCGGTTCGGCCGCGGCCAGGTCGCCGGCCTGCATCAGGGCATTGAAGTGCGCGACGCGCGCGGCCTTGTCGCCGGGCGCGGTCGCCGTGGTCCGTGGCACGGGCGGGTGGGGTGACGGGATCTGCCCGGCGATGGCGGCCACGCCTTCGGTGCAGGCGCGGCGCAGCAGGGCCTCGAAGTCGCGCGCGAAGGTCTCGGCGTCGAACAGCGGGCTCACGCGCGCGGTCTCGCGCAGCGTGGTGCGCAGGCGGCGCAGTGTGGCCAGGGTGCCTTCGCGGTCGTTGGCCAGCGAGATCGCGCGCTGCACATAGGCGTCGTCGCTGTGGGTGATCCAGTCGCCCAGGCCGACGTTGTGCAGCAGGGCCTGGCCCTGGCGGCCGAGCATGCCGGGGGTGGCCAGGGTCAGCGTGGGCACCCCCATCCAGATCGCCTCGGCGGTGGTGGTGCCGCCGGGGTAGGGGAAGGTGTCGAGCAGCACGTCGACGCCGCCGTAGCCCGCGAGGTATTCGGCGCGGCTACTGGGATTGCCCAGTTCGATGCGCGAGCGCGGGATGCCGCTGGCCTGCAGCCGGGCCTCGAAGGCTTCGCGCACGTCGGGCTGCGACAGCTGCCGCCCCTGGACCCGCAGCGTGGCGTGGGGCGCGCCGTCGAGGATGCGTTTCCAGGCGGCCAGCACCCGCTCATTGATCTTGTTGAGGTTCTGCAGGCAGGCGAAACGCAGCCCGGTGCCGGTCGCCAGCGGCGGCTCGGGCACCGGTTCCGGCGCGCCGACCGGTGGGCTCATGCACAGGCGGGTGTGCGGCAGGTAGAGCACGCGTTCGGTGAAGAAGCGCTGTTCGTCGGGCGGCACGCAGTGCGGGTCGGCGATCACGCCGTCCATCTCGGGCACGCCCTGGGTCCCGAAATAGCCCAGCCACGAGAGCTGCACGGGCGCCGGTTTCATCAGGAGCGTGGCCAGCCGGTGGTGGTTGGTGAAACCCGCGAGATCCAGCAGCACGTCCAGCCGGTCGTCGGCGATGCGCTGGGCCAGTTCGGGCTCGGACAGGGCCGCGACCGGGCGCCAGGTCGCGAACAGCGCAGCCAGCCGCTGGGTGGTGGCGTCGGCCTTGTCGCCGGTCGAGTAGGCGACCAGCTCGACCCCGCGCCGCTGCAGCGCCGTCAGCACCGATTCCAGAAAGTAGGCGACCGGGTGGTCGGACAGGTCGCCCGAGAGCAGTCCCACGCGCAGGCGCGCGCCGGGCGTGTGCGTGGCCGGGTGGGCCGGGGCGGGCGGGCGCTTGAGCCTCCTGGCGTGCGACTCGGTCCAGGCGCGCAGCGCGTCCAGGTCGGGCCGCGGCAGGTAGTGGGTGCAGAACGGGTAGGCGCTGAAGGCCTTGATGTGGCCCGGGTCGAGGTCGATCGCCTTCTGGTATGAGACCATCGCGCCCGCGGTGTCCAGCAGGTCCTGGCGCGCGCGCCCCATATTGAAATGCAGCGTGGCGTTGCCGCCGTGCCGTTCCAGGGCCGGTTCGAGCACCGCCAGCGCCTCGCGCGGGCGGCGGAACTCCTGGCGCAGCATGCCGGCCAGGTTCAGGCGCGCCAGCAGGTAGTCCGGCCAGCGCTCCACCACCGCGGTCAGGGCTTCGCGCGCCTGGCGGAAGCGCCGCAGCCGCGCCAGCGTGGCCGCGTGGCCGTGGGCGATGTCGGCATCGTCGGGCCGCAGGCGCCGCAGCTCGTCCCACAGCGCCTCGGCCTCTTTCCACTGCTGGCGGTGGAACAGCAGCTTGCCGCGCACGTGCCGCAGCTCGACCGACGCCGGGTCCTCGGCCGCCAGGGCGTCCAGTGCCTGTTCGGCGGCCACGAAGTCGCGCGCGTCGAGCAGGGCATCGGCCCGGGCCAGGCGGCTGGCGAAGCTCGATGGCAGGGAGATCCGGCCATTGAACGTGCCCTGGGCGGCCGAAATCACCGGCCCATCCTGCGCCACCTGCCGGCGCACGGGCGGACGGACCTGTCCGGTGATGACACGGACCGGCGGGGCGGCACGGGAGGTTGGGTCGTCGTTCATGGGCACAGGAGCTGGGATTGTCGGCGAACCGCCCGCCGGCCCCGCAGGGGCGCCCCATCCAAGGGAAAGCACCGATGCCCAAGTCTGGTGCGGGCCGTTACATTCCTGTCACTCGCAAACGGCGCCTGACGCCGCGACCGCGGGGGACCGAGGAGACAACCCAGTCCTATCAGAACAATCTCTCAGCGTCCCAAGAGATGCACCGAATCATCAGCCGACCCCTGCGGGTCGGCTTTTTTTTTGCCCTGACGGCCGGGACGGAGCTGTTTTTGTGGTGAAAGAATAACTTCCACTTTGTTCTGAAAAACGGAAGGTCATCTGGTACTCCCATCGGGGGATGGCCGCGGGTGGTGACGCTGCCTTGAAAAAAACTGTTACCTGACAGGGACTTGTAACGGTGTCTTGGTAGTTTCCCTTGGTGCTCCTGCGGTGGCCCGCGTATTGCAAACGGTCAAACACCTGCCTGTCCGGCGGGCCCCGGATCCGCCCCACCCCAGTCCAACGGAGACACCACAAGATGGAAACCTTCTACGAGGTCATGCGCCGCAAAGGCATCTCGCGCCGCAGTTTCATGAAGTACTGCTCGCTCACTGCCACCTCGCTGGGGCTGGCACCCTCCTTTGTGCCGCAGATTGCGCACGCGATGGAAAACAAGCCGCGCACCCCGGTGCTCTGGCTGCACGGTCTGGAATGCACCTGCTGCACCGAATCCTTCATCCGCTCGGCCCACCCGCTGGCCAAGGACGTGGTGCTCTCCATGATCTCGCTGGACTACGACGACACCCTGATGGCCGCTGCCGGTCACCAGGCCGAGGCGATCCTTGAAGAGATCATGACCAAGTACAAGGGTCAGTACATCCTCGCCGTCGAAGGCAATCCGCCGCTCAACGAAGACGGCATGTTCTGTATCCAGGGCGGCAAACCCTTCCTGGACAAGCTCAAGCACGTGGCGAAAGACGCCAAGGCCATCATCGCCTGGGGTTCCTGTGCTTCCTGGGGCTGCGTGCAGGCCGCCAAGCCCAACCCGACCCAGGCCACCCCGATCCACAAGGTCATCACCGACAAGCCCATCATCAAGGTGCCCGGCTGCCCGCCGATCCCCGAAGTGATGACCGGCGTGATCACCTACATGCTGACCTTCGACAAGATCCCCGAGCTGGACCGCCAGGGCCGCCCGAAGATGTTCTACAGCCAGCGCATCCACGACAAGTGCTACCGCCGTCCGCACTTCGACGCCGGCCAGTTCGTCGAAGCCTGGGACGACGAGTCCGCGCGCAAGGGCTACTGCCTCTACAAGGTCGGCTGCAAGGGCCCGACCACCTACAACGCCTGCTCGACCGTCATGTGGAACGAGGGCACCAGCTTCCCGATCAAGGCCGGCCACGGCTGCATCGGCTGCTCGGAAGACGGCTTCTGGGACAAGGGCTCGTTCTACGACCGCCTGACCACGATCCACCAGTTCGGCATCGAAGGCAACGCTGACCAGATCGGTGGCAAGGCCGCCGGTGTGGTGGGTGCCGCCGTCGCCGCCCACGCCGCCATCTCGGTGGCCAAGCGTGTGCGCGACACCTCGCGCGACAAAGCCAAAGCCGGCACCTCTCACAACGCCTGAAGCTAGAAGGACAAGACCATGGGTGCTTACGAAACACAGGGCTTCAAGCTCGACAACTCCGGCCGCCGAGTGGTGGTCGATCCGGTGTGCCGCATCGAGGGCCACATGCGCTGCGAGGTCAACCTCGACAGCAACAACGTGATCCGCAACGCGGTCTCGACCGGCACGATGTGGCGCGGTCTCGAAGTGATCCTCAAGGGCCGCGATCCGCGCGACGCCTGGGCCTTCGTGGAGCGCATCTGCGGCGTCTGCACGGGTTGCCACGCACTGACCTCGGTGCGTGCGGTGGAAGATGCCCTGGGCATCAAGATCCCGCTGAACGCCCACCTGATCCGCGAGATGATGGCCAAGACGCTGCAGGTTCACGACCATGCGGTGCACTTCTACCACCTGCATGCGCTCGACTGGGTCGACGTGGTGTCTGCCCTCAAGGCCGACCCGAAGAAGACCTCCGAGCTGCAACAGATGGTCTCGCCATCCCACCCGCTCTCGAGCCCCGGCTACTTCCGCGACGTGCAGAACCGTCTCAAGAAGTTCGTCGAGTCCGGCCAGCTGGGCCCGTTCTCCAACGGTTACTGGGGCTCCAAGGCCTATGTGCTGCCGCCCGAGGCCAACCTGATGGCCGTGACCCACTACCTGGAAGCGCTGGACCTGCAGAAGGAATGGGTCAAGGTGCACACCATCTTCGGTGGCAAGAACCCGCACCCGAACTACATGGTCGGCGGCGTGCCCTGCGCGATCAACCTCGACGGCGTCGGCGCCGCCGGAGCGCCCATCAACATGGAGCGCCTGAACTTCGTCGAAGCCCGCATCAAGGAGATGATCGAGTTCAACAACAACGTCTACATCCCGGACGTGCTGGCCATCGGCACCATCTACAAGCAGGCTGGCTGGCTCTACGGCGGCGGCCTGTCGGCCACCAACGTGGCCGACTACGGCACCTACGAGAAGGTGCCCTACGACCACAGCACCCAGCAGCTGCCTGGCGGCGTCATCCTCGGCGGCAACTGGGACAAGATCGAGCCGATCGACCCGCGCGACCCCGAGCAGGTGCAGGAGTTCGTGACCCACAGCTGGTACACCTACGGCAACGACGCCAAGGGCCTGCACCCCTGGGACGGCATCACCGAGCCGAACTACAAGCCCGAAGGCCCGAACTTCAAGGGCACGCGGACCAACATCGAGCAGCTCGACGAGTCGGCCAAGTACTCCTGGATCAAGTCGCCCCGCTGGCGCGGCCACGCGGTCGAGGTCGGTCCCCTCTCGCGCTACATCCTGGGCTATGCCCACGCGCTCAAGGGCAACAAGTACTGCCAGCGCGTCAAGGAGCAGCTGGAGAGCTCGGCCGTGGCCATCAACAGCGCCATTCCCAAGGCGCTGGGCCTGCCCGAGACCAACTACACGCTCAAGCAGATGCTGCCTTCGACCATCGGCCGCACGCTCGCCCGCGCCCTGGAAAGCCAGTACGCCGCCGAAATGATGATGGACGACTTCAAGCAGCTGGTCGCCAACATCAAGGCCGGCGACACCTCGACCGCCAACACCGAGAAGTGGGATCCCGCCACCTGGCCCAAGGAAGCCAAGGGCGTGGGCACGGTGGCCGCACCGCGCGGCATGCTGGGCCACTGGATCAAGATCAAGGACGGCAAGATTGAGAACTACCAGTGCGTGGTGCCCACGACCTGGAACGGTTCGCCGCGCGACGCCAAGGGCCAGATCGGTGCCTTCGAGGCTTCGCTGATGAACACCCCGATGGTCAATCCTGAGCAGCCGCTGGAAATCCTGCGCACCCTGCACAGCTTCGACCCCTGCCTGGCCTGCTCCACCCACGTGATGAGCGAAGAGGGTCAGGAAATGGCCCGCGTCACCGTGCGCTAAAGCCCCACCCCACAACGGACGAGGAGAAACACATGCAAGAGAAAAACATCCGTCGCGTCGCCGCGGCTGCGCTGCTGGCCAGTCTGGCCGGCGCCGCGCAGGCCCACCCGGGCCACGGTGCGACCAGCCTGATGGAGGGCCTGGCCCATCCGTTCGGTCTGGACCACCTGCTGGCCATGGTGGCCGTCGGCGTCTGGTCGGTCACGGCCCTGCCGCAAGGCAAGACCTGGCAAGGCCCGGCGGCCTTCCTGGCCGCTCTGGTGGCCAGCGCTGCGCTGGGCGCCGCCGGCGTGACGCTGCCGTTCCTGGAACACGGCGTGGCGCTGTCGGTGATGCTGTTCGGCGCCATGCTGGTGCTGGCCCGCCGCCCGATGCCGGCATCGCTCGGGCTGGGTCTGGTGGCCGCGGCCGCCTCGCTGCACGGCCTGGCCCACGGCGCGGAAACGCCGGCCTCCGGCTTTGCCGGCTACGCGATCGGCTTCCTGGCCACCACCGCGCTGATGCACGTCAGTGGCGTGGGCGCCGGCCTGGCGATCCGCCGCTGGCTGGCCGGGCGCAGCGGTGTCGCCCTGGGCGGCCTGGGCGCGCTGCTGGGTGGCGCCGGTCTGTACCTGTTCGGCCAGCTGGCCGCCTGACGGCCCCACCCTCGCACAGGAGATCACCATGTCCTCCCTGTCTGCACAAGAACTGGCCCAGCAGCGTCTGGCCGATGTCACCGGCATCGACGAAAGCGCTGTCTCGCACGGCCAGAGCACCAAGTCGGTCTACGTCTACGAAGCGCCCGTGCGCGTCTGGCACTGGATCAACGTGGCGGCCATCACCGTGCTGTGCCTCTCCGGCTATTTCATCGGCAGCCCGCTGCCGACGATGCCCGGCGAAGCCAGCGCGAACTACCTGATGGGCTACATCCGCTTCGCCCATTTCACGGCCGGCTACATCCTGGCCATCGGCCTGCTGGGCCGAGCCTACTGGGCGATCGTGGGCAATCACCACGCGCGCGAGCTGTTCTGGGTGCCGCTGTTCCAGAAGGCCTACTGGGGCGAAGTGCTGATCATGTTCAAGTGGTACGCCTTCCTGATCCCGCGGCCGGGCCGCTACGTGGGCCACAACCCGCTGGCCCGTCTCGCGATGTTCTCGGGCTTCCTGGTCCTGATGCTGTTCATGATCTTCACCGGCTTCGCGCTCTACAGCGAAGGCGCCGGCGTTGGCTCGTGGCAGGACAAGCTGTTCGGCTGGGTGATCCCGCTGTTCGGCCAGAGCCAGGACGTGCACACCTGGCACCACATGGGCATGTGGGCCATGATCATCTTCATCACGCTGCACATCTATGCCGCGCTGCGTGAGGACATCATGGGCCGCCAGTCCATCGTCTCGACCATGATCTCCGGTCGCCGCACGTTCAAGGACTGAGACCGTGAAAAAGGTCGCCGCCAGCTGGTCGATCCCTCCCCGTGGTGTGCCGGTGCGCGAGCCCATGCACCCGGGGCGGCTGCTGGCGCGCACCTGCCTGGCGCCGCTCTCGCTCAACCAGAGCGAAGCGGCCCGGCTGCTGGGCCTCTCGCGCCGCCGCCTGCACGAGCTCGTGCATGGCCAGCGCGCGATGTCGCCCGACACCGCCATCCGTTGCGCGCGCCAGTTCGGCATCGATGCCGGCTTCTGGCTCACGCAGCAGGCCGCCTGGGACAGCTTCCACGCCTGGAAGCGTCTGTGTGCCCGGGACACGACGGCCACCCCTTCCCCCTCCCACTGACGCCCATCCGGGATTCCAGCCATGAGCGCCACTCCGACCGAAACCGCTTGTCACCCGGCTGGTGACACCCTGCCAGCCCGCATCGTCGTGCTGGGCATTGGCAACCTGCTGTGGGCCGACGAGGGCTTCGGCGTGCGTTGCATCGAGGCGCTTCAGCGCCGCTACGAATTCGCCGACCACGTGTCGCTGATCGACGGCGGCACGCAGGGCCTCTATCTGGTCCAGCACGTGCAGGAAGCCGACGCGCTGCTGATCTTCGACGCGATCGATTACGGCCTCGAACCCGGCACGCTCAAGCAGGTGCGCGACGACGCCGTGCCGCGCTTCATGGGCGCCAAGAAGATGAGCCTGCACCAGACCGGCTTCCAGGAAGTGCTCTCGCTGGCGCAGCTGACCGAGAAGTACCCGCAGCGCGTGCTGCTGGTGGGCTGCCAGCCGCAGGAGCTCGAAGACTACGGCGGCAGCCTGCGGCCGGTCGTCAAAGCCGCGATGGAAGAGGCGATCACCCTCGGTGTGGCCGAACTGGAGCGCTGGGGTGCACAGCCGCGGGAACGCAAGTCGCCGCTGGCGCCGCGCGAGGCCGTGACGCTCGACGAGCTGGCGCTGACCGCCTACGAAGCGCAGCGTCCCGCGGCCGAAGAGGCCTGCCGGATCGGCGACGACCGCTTCCTGCCGAAGGAACTCTGACATGTGCATCGGCATTCCCATGCAGGTGGTCGAGACCGACGGTCGCTTCGCACTGTGCGAAGGCCGTGATGAGCGCCGGCGCGTCGGCACCGCCCTGGTGGGCCAGGTGTCGGTGGGCGACTGGCTGCTGGTGTTCCTCGACGACGCCCGCGAACAGATCGATGCGGAGCGTGCGCTCGAAGTCAACGCCGCACTCGACCTGGTGCTCGGCGCCATGCAGGGCACCGCCCTGCCGGACGACGTGGATTTCGCCCTGCCTTCGCAGATGAGCCCCGAACAACTGCGTGCCCTGACCGGCCAATGATTCAACTGGAGACACCATGATCGACATCGAAGAAGCCCACGCCCCCCTGATCCAGCGACTGGCCCGCGAGTTCGGCGCCACCTGGGTCGACGAGCAGACCGTCGCCGACTGGACGGCCGGCGGCGGCGACCGCGTCGTGCTGCTGGCCGGTGACCCGGTGCGTTTTCCCGAAGGCGTGGACGTGGCGGCCGTGCTGCCCGAACTGATGAAGGCCTTTCCGAATCGCTTCAGCGTTGCAGTGGTGCCGCGCGACAGCGAAGACGCGGTGGCCAAGCGCTACGGCTCGCAGCGCTGGCCCACGCTCCTGTTCTTCCGCGACGGCCAGTACGTGACCGCCATCGCCGGCATGCAGGACTGGGACATCTATCTCAATGGCGTCGCCGCCGCGCTGGCCATGCCGCCCTCGCGTCCGCCCACCATCGGCATCCCCGTCGTCAGCCAGGGCGCCGGCAGCGACAGCGCCTGCCACTGAACGCAACCGCCGCACCGCCCGCACAGACCCCTCAAGGAACTCCCCATGAAAGCCTTCCCGATTCCCGTCGTCGCCCTCGGTCCCGGCTCGCAGACCGAAGAGGAAACCCTCGACTACCTGCCCATGCCCAAGGACATGGACACCTACCGTGCGCCCATGCTGCCCGAGCCCGAGGAGATTGCCGGTCGCGCCGCGGCGCGCGATGCGCTGTGCAAGGTGCTGGCGCTGCTGGACCTGGCCGCCGACCGGCAGCCTGGTGGCCAGGTCAGCCTGCGTGGGCTGGACGAAGAAGACCTGCAGCTGATCAACCAGGTGATGGGCGAGGGCGAAGCCAGCGCCATCGTGCGCGATGAAGGCGCGAACCTGGAAGTGCGCGTGCAGGAGTCGGTGTTTGCCGGCGTCTGGCGCCTGATGACCATCCGGGACGGCGCGCTGATCGACGACGTGATCGAGGTCGGTCCGATCCCTGCGCTGCTGCGCACCGTGGCCGAAGAAGACGCCGAGAGCATCTACAAGCCATGGCGCGGTCCTCTGCCGCCGAATGTGCAGAACGCGCCGCTGCTGGTCGAAGAGGTGCGCGACCAGATCGCGCGCTGGCAAGCGGGCCAGGCGCCACACGTCATCAACCTGACCCTGCTGCCGGTCACGCCGGAAGACATCGGATTCCTGGACCACCAGCTGGGCACCGGCCGCGTGCTGCTGCTCTCGCGCGGCTACGGCAATTGCCGCATCTCCAACACCCTGCTACCCAACTGCTGGCGCGTGGTGTACTACAACTCGATGGACACAGTGATCCTCAACACGGTCGAGGTGGTCGACATGCCCGAAGTCGCGATGGCCGCGCCGGAAGACCTGCGCGATTCGCACGAGCGCCTGAACGACGTGCTGGGTTACCTGGAGCAGGCATGAGTTCCAACGGGTTCGAGGGTTTTGAGGGCAGCTACCTGGGCAACCGGGCAGCGCTCAAGCCTGGCTCGCGCCTGGAGTGCAAGATCTGCTGGTGGGTCTACGACCCGGCGCTGGGCGACCCGCAGTGGCAGATTCCGGCGGGCACGCCGTTCGCCGAGTTGCCGGCGCACTGGCGGTGCCCGAACTGCGATTGCGATGCCGAGCAATTCCTGCTGTTGACGGATGACTGAGATGGAACAGCGCGTCGCTGCCCTGGTCGACTTCTACCGCCGCGTGCAGACCGAGCGCATGCAGGGCGTTCCGATCCTCAACCTGGCGCTGTCGGTCGAGGCGGTGGGGTTTCGCCGGGCCGAAACGCCCGAAGACGCGCCAGAGCCGGAGCACGAGCCGGTGGCCGAGGGCGTGCTGATCACGCCCTGGTTCATGAGTCTGGTGCGCCTGCCGCTGGCACTGCAGCCGCACGGCAACCGCGTGGCGCGCAAGTTCGTGCGCGACTTTGGCAGCGAGGGCTTCGAGTTCATCGGTGCCCACGATGACGCGGTGGGCTACCACGAGACCTGCGCGCTGTTCTCGCCCATGGATGGTTTTGCGACGCAGGCGCAGGCGGTGGAAACCGCGCTCGCTTCGCTCGCGCTGGTGCGTCCCGAGCTTGCGAAGGAAGTGGTCAAGGCGTCTGAACCGGTGCCCGCGCGGCGCGCCTTCTTCATGGCCCGCCGCAACGGGCCGGGAGCCACGCCGTGATGCGCGCCGAAGACATGGCGGGCAGCCTGCGCGTGCAACCCGGCACACCGGTGCCCGACGCGCTGCACAGCGAGCGCCGCGACTGGGCGTCGCGACTGGCCCGCGGACAATCGGCCACCGCCTTGCCCGGACTGCTGGCCAGCCTGTTCAGCCTGTGCAGCCACGCGCACCGCCTGTGCGCGCAGCTCGCCATCTCGGCGGCAAGGCCTGGGGTCATGGCTGCCCCGACCAATGTCGCGCAGCGCCTGCGGCTGGAGACCGCGCAGGAGCATGTGCGCCGCATCGGCCTGGACTGGCCGCGCCTGCTGGCCGGCGCGCCGGTGCCGGCCGCGCTGGCCTCGTTGCAGATCAGCCCCTTGCTTCGGCCGGCGGGCGCCGCGACAGAACACGACTGGTCGACATCGCTGGCCTGGTTCGAATCCGAATGGCTGCAGATGCCGGCCGCGACCTTGCTGCGCGCCTGGCAGGCCTGTGGCGCCGACTGGCTGATCGACTGGAGCCAACGCCACACCGGCTGGCTGCCGAGCCTGGTGCGGGCCGCGCGCGAGGCCGACACCGGTTCGGCGCTGGACATGAAGCACGCGATGCGCGCACATGCCGATCAGGAAGGACAGCGGCGGCTGGCCGATGCGCTCGCACGGACGCCGGGTTTCGCGATGCAGCCGCAGTGGGAGAGCGCCTGCGCACACACCGGCACCTGGTCGCGCCTGCACCGGACCGACGACGGCCTGCCGCTGACGCCTTGGGCCATGCTGGGCTGCCGGCTGGCCGAACTGGCGCGCCTGTGCCTGCCCGCACCACAGGACGGCACCGGCTGGCTGGCACACGGTGCCCTGCACCTGACCGATGGCCAGGGGCTGGCCTGGGTCGAGATGGCCCGCGGCCTGCTGGTGCACCAGGTGGCGATCGATGGCAGCGACGGAACCGCGATGGTTCAGGCCTGCCGCGTGCTGGCGCCGACTGAATGGAATTTCCACCCGCAGGGCGCTGTGGCGCAGCGCATTGCCGCGCTGGACCCAGGCCTTCCCGAGGCGCTGCTGCACCGCCAGCTCGCCTTGCTCATGGTGGCGTTCGACCCTTGCGTGCCGTTCCACATCGACACGGCGCAGGACCAGACCCAAGAGGTGAGCCATGCATGAAGCCAGCCTTGCCGGTGGCGTGCTGCAACTGGTCGAAGACACTGCGCGGCGCGAAGGCTTTTCGCGCCTGCTTGAACTGCACCTGGAGGCGGGGCAGCTCGCGGGCGTCGATGTGCGCGCGCTGCGCTTCGCGCTGGAAAGTCTGGCGCCCGGCACGCTGCTGGACGGTGCGCAGATCCAGATCGACGAACCGCCCGGACAGGCCTGGTGCATGGGCTGCGGACAGACCGTGGCGATCGCCCAGCGCGGCGATGCCTGCCCATCGTGTGGCGGCTATCAGCTGCAGCCGACCGGCGGGCTGGAACTGCGTGTGGTGGACATGCGGGTGAGTGATGATTGAACCGACTTTGAAGGAGACAGAACATGTGTGTCGTTTGCGGATGCAGTGACAGCAGCCCGGCCCATGCCCGCCACGTGCAGGCCCACACCGGCGAGGCAGGGGTGGTGAAGGTCAACCCGGCCAACGGCGACCTGCATTTCGGCGCCGGCTCGGCCCGCGTGTCGGTGCCGGGCATGAGCCAGGAGCGCGCGATCAAGCTGGAGAGCGACATCCTCGGCGCCAACAACCGCGTGGCGCAGCAGAACCGTGCGCACTTCGAGTCGCACGGCGTGACCGCGCTCAACTTCGTCTCCAGCCCCGGCTCGGGAAAGACCACGCTGCTGTGCGCGACCATCGAGGCGCTCAAGGCCCGCGATCCGGGCCTGCACGTCGCGGTGATCGAAGGCGACCAGCAGACCAGTTTCGACGCCGACCGCATCCGCGCCACCGGCGCCCCCGCAATCCAGGTCAACACCGGCAAGGGCTGCCACCTCGACGCGCCCATGGTGGCCGAAGCGTTCGCGCAGCTGCACACCCACGACCACGACCACGACCACGACCATGACCATGGGCATGGGCATGACCATTCACGCGACCACCACGATCACGGGTCGCGCGACCTGCTGTTCATCGAGAACGTCGGCAACCTGGTCTGCCCGGCGGTGTGGGACCTGGGTGAAGCGGCCAAAGTGGCGATCCTGTCGGTGACCGAGGGCGAAGACAAGCCGCTGAAGTATCCCGACATGTTCGCGGCCTCGCAGCTGATGATCCTCAACAAGGTCGATCTGCTGCCGCACGTGAAGTTCGAAGTCGCCCGCTGCATCGAGCTGGCGCGCCGCGTGAACCCCACCATCGAAATCATCCAGCTCTCGGCCACCACCGGCGAAGGCATGGACGCCTGGCTGCACTGGCTGGACCACGCGATGGGCGCGCACCACCACCATCACGACGAGCCGGTGTCCGAAGAAGCGGCCCTGCGCGAACGCGTGAAGCAGCTCGAAGCCGAACTGGCCCGCGCGAAAGCCGCGCTGTCTGCCGACACCCCGGCCTGACGGAACCGACACCATGAGCGCGACTGTGCTCGCCGTCGGTGCCTGGCTCAAGAATGCGGCCTGCCTGGTGCTGCACGGTCAGGCGCACTGGTCGCCGGTGCATGGCGACCTGAGCGATCCGGACGCCTGCGAGGCGCTGGAGCAATCGGTGCAGGCGCTGCTGCAGCAAGCGCAGGAGGCTGGCGCACCGGTGCGGGCCATCGCACACGACCTGCACCCCGACTTCTTCAGCACCCAGCTGGCGATCGCCACCGCCGATGCGATGGGCGTCCCCGCCATCGGCGTGCAGCACCACCACGCGCACCTCGCGGCCGTGGTCGCGGAACATGGCATCGAAGAACCCGTCGTCGGGCTGGCGCTGGACGGCGTCGGCCTTGGCAGCGACGGTGCTCCCTGGGGCGGCGAACTGCTCTGGCTCGACGGCGCGCAATGGGCGCGGGTGGGTCATCTGTGGCCGTTGGCCCTGCCCGGTGGCGACCGCGCGGCGCGCGAGCCCTGGCGCATGGCCGCCAGCGTGCTGCATGCGCTGGGCCGTGGCGACGAGATCGTGCCGTGCTTCGGCCCGGAGGTGGGTGACGCTGTCGCGACGGGCGTGCACCAGATCCTGGGCAAAAAACTGAATTGCCCGCTGACCAGCAGCGCCGGTCGCTGGTTCGACGCGGCCGCGGGTGCGCTGGGCCTCTGTCACCACCAGCTCGACGAAGCGCAGGCGGCCATCGCACTGGAGCAGGCGGCGGCGCGGGCGCTCACCTGGCAACCGACCCTTGAAGCATTGCCCGGTGCCGTTGTCACGGCCGATGGTGTGATCGACCTGCGGCCGGTGCTGGCGCAGCTGTTCGATGCGGCCGAGACCGATGCGGCGGCGGCCGGTTTTCACCTGGCCATGGCCGATGCGCTGGCCGACGCACTGATCGCCGCCGCCCACGCGCGCAGCATCCGCACCGCCACCCTGGGCGGTGGCTGCTTCTTCAACCGCATCCTGCGCGAGCGCATCGAACAGCGGCTCACCAGCGCACGACTGACCGTGTGCCAGACGGGCGCCAAGGGCTGCGGCGACGCAGGCCTCGCGCTCGGTCAGGCCTGGGTCGCGGCGCAACAACTCGAACCATCACAACAACCACCCGTTGAGGAGACTCTCTCATGTGCCTAGCCATTCCCGCGCTGCTGGTCGAGAAGCGCGAACACGACCAGGCGGTGGTCGATCTGGGCGGCATCCGCAAGCCCATCTCCATCGCGCTGGTGCCCGAGGCGAATGTCGGCGACTACGTGATCGTGCACGTGGGCCACGCCATCGGTGTGCTCGATCCCGAAGAGGCGCAGAAGACGCTGGCGATGTTTGCCGAAATGCAGTCGCAGACCGCAGAGGTCCAGCCATGAAATACATCGACGAATTCCGCGACGGGGCGCTGGCCAAACACATTGCCGAACGCATCGCCGCCGAGGTCAAGCCCGACCACGCCTACCGCTTCATGGAGTTCTGCGGCGGCCACACGCACGCCATCAGCCGCTACGGCGTGCTGGAGTTGCTGCCGCCCAACGTTCGCATGATTCACGGCCCGGGCTGCCCGGTCTGCGTGCTGCCCATCGGTCGTGTGGACCTGGCGATCGAACTCGCGCTGCAGCACGACGTGATCCTCTGCACCTATGGCGACACCATGCGGGTGCCCGCTTCCGGTGGGCTCTCTTTGACGAAAGCCAAAGCCCGTGGTGGTGACATCCGCATGGTCTATTCGGCCGGCGACGCACTGCAGCTGGCGCGCGACAACCCGGGCAAACAGGTGGTGTTCTTCGCCATCGGTTTCGAGACCACCACGCCACCGACCGCCCTGGTGATCCGCGACGCGGCGCGCGAAGGCCTGAACAACTTCAGCGTCATGTGCAGCCACGTGCTGACGCCGCCCGCGATCCGCGCCATCCTCGACGGCGCCGAGGCGCACGAGACAGCGGAGATCGAAGGCTTTGTCGGTCCGGCCCACGTCAGCGTCGTCATCGGTTCCGACCCCTACGCGAAGTTCGCGCAGGAATACAAAAAGCCCGTGGTCATCGCCGGCTTCGAGCCGCTGGACGTGCTGCAAGCGATCCTGATGCTGGTGCGCCAGGTCAACGAGGGTCGCACCGAGGTCGAGAACGAATTCACCCGCGCCGTCACGCCACAGGGCAACCTCAACGCGCAGGCGGTGATGGACGACGTGTTCGAACTGCGAGAGGCCTTCGAGTGGCGCGGCCTGGGCACCATGCCCCACTCGGCGCTGCAGATTCGCGAGAAATACCACGCCTTCGACGCCGAGCATCGCTTCGGCCTGGGCTACCGCAGCGTGCCCGACAACAAAGCCTGCGAATGCGGCGCCATCCTGCGCGGCGTCAAGGAGCCGCGCGACTGCAAGATCTTCGGCACCGTCTGCACGCCCGAAAACCCCATCGGTTCCTGCATGGTGTCCAGCGAAGGCGCCTGCGCCGCCCACTACACCTACGGGCGCTTCCGCGACATTCCGGTCGTGGCCGCGTCGTCGGAGCATGAGGAGGCGCAGGCATGAGAGTCGATCACGACAACCCGCCCACGAATCCGCCCGCGAAGGTCAGCACCGTGAAGAAGACCTATACCCGCCCGCTGGACATCAAACACGGCCGCATCGACATGGGCCATGGCGCCGGCGGCAAGGCAGCGGCCCAGCTGATCGAGGAGCTGTTCCTGCCCGCCCTGGACAACCCCTTCCTGCGACAGGGCGACGACGGCGCCGCGCTGCCGTTGCCGGCCTTCGCGGCCGGTGCCGGCCAGCTGGTGATGGCGACCGACGGCCATGTGGTCTCGCCGATCTTCTTTCCCGGCGGCGACCTGGGCTGCCTCGCGGTGCACGGTACGGTCAATGACGTGGCAATGATGGGCGCCCAGCCGCTGTACCTGAGCGCCAGTTTCATCATCGAAGAGGGCTACCCGCTGGCCGACCTGCAGCGCATCGTGCAATCGATGGGCGCCGCCGCTCGCGAGGCCGGCGTGCCGGTCGTGACCGGCGACACCAAGGTGGTGGAGCAGGGCAAGGGCGACGGTGTGTTCATCAGCACCACCGGCGTGGGCATGCTGCCGCCGGGCGTCTCGGTCAGCGGCAGGAATGCCCGCGTGGGCGACGTGATCCTGCTGTCCGGCACCATCGGCGACCATGGCGTGGCCGTGCTCTCCAAGCGCGAGTCGCTGGCCTTCGAGACCACGATTGAAAGTGACACCGCGGCGCTGCACACGATGGTCACCGACCTGATGGCGGCGGTCCCTGGCGCCGTGCGCGTGCTGCGCGATCCGACGCGTGGCGGTCTGGCGACCACGCTCAACGAGATTGCCCGCCAGTCCGGCGTCGGCATGCGGTTGCAGGAAGCAGCGATCCCGGTCAAACCACAGGTTGACGCGGCCTGCGAGCTGCTGGGGCTGGATCCGCTGTACGTGGCCAACGAGGGCAAACTGATCGCCATCGTCGCGCCCGAAGCGGCCGAGGCCGCGCTGGCCGCTTTGCGCGCCCACCCTTTGGGAGAGGACGCGGCGCGCATCGGCGAGGTCACCACCGACCCGCACCAATTTGTGCAGATGGATACGCGGTTCGGTGGACGCCGTGTCGTAGACTGGCTCAGCGGCGAACAGCTGCCGCGCATCTGCTGAATCTCTGCTGAAACCACCATGCCCGCTCCGATCTATCGCAAAACCGACGCCGGCCGCGAGGAGGTCGGTGCCCGCAAGGCAGGTCTGTCGCCGGTCACGCGGCGCGTGCTCATCCTGGTCAACGGGCAGGACGGCGTGGCCGCGCTGGCTTCGCTCGGCTTGCCCGATCTGCAGTCGCACCTGGACACGCTGCTGGCGTTCCGCCTGATCGAGCCTGTGCCAGGAAGCGGCAACCGGTCGGCGTCGCCGGTGGCAGCGCCTGTCACGGCAGCCGTGACAGCCGCGCCGATCGCCGCTCCCGCGCCCGCTGCACCGGTGGCCCCACCGGTCGATCCCGAAGAAGACCGGCAGGTGCAGGCGCTGCAGCGCAAGGCCTTCCTGATGCTGCGCCAGCATTTCGGCCCGGACACCCCCACGGTGGCCCAGGCGGTGTTTGCCGCGCGGACCTTGCCGGACTTCCGCATGGCGCTGGACGGCATCGAGGCCAAGCTCGCGATCTACATGGGCCGCAAGCAGGCGACGCGCGAACTCGACACCTTGCGTGGCGGCCTGTGACCGCCGACGCATTCCTGCCCGATCTGCCGACCGTGCTGGTGGTCGACGATGAGGTGCGCTCGCAGGATGCGATGCGCCGCACGCTCGACGAAGACTTCACCGTGTTCACCGCCAGCAGCGCCGACGAGGCACGCGGCCTTCTGGAGCGCCAGCCGGTCAGCGTGATTCTTTGTGACCAGCGCATGCCCGGCGTGACCGGCGTCAACTTCCTCAAGGAGGTGCGCGAGCGCTGGCCCGAGATCGTGCGCATCGTTATCTCCGGCTACACCGACGGCGAAGACATCATCGCCGGCATCAACGAAGCGGGCATCTACCAGTACATCCTCAAGCCCTGGTCGCCCGACCATCTGCTGGAATCGGTGCGCAACGCGGTCGAGGCCCAGACCCTGCAGCGCCAGACCAGCCGGCTCGACCTCGAACTGCGCACCAGCACGCGTGTGCTGCGCCAGCGCACCGCGAGCCAGATGGCGCAGGCGCGCAGCCATTTCGATTTCGACCGCATCGTGCGCGCGCCGGGCAGTCCGATCGACCTGGTGTGTTCGATGGCCGAGCGCGTGGCGCGTTACGACATCCCGGTGCTGGTGCTGGGCGAGTCGGGCACCGGCAAGGAACTGCTGGCGCGCGCCATCCACTACGCCTCGCCGCGCCAGACCGGCCCCTTCGTGGTCGAAAACTGCGCGGCCATTCCCGACACCCTGCTGGAGTCTGAACTGTTCGGCCACAAGCGAGGTGCCTTCACTGGCGCCTTCGACGACCACCCCGGTCTGTTTCAGCGCGCCAGTGGCGGCACCGTGTTTCTCGACGAAATCGGCGAAACCTCGCCCGCCTTCCAGGTCAAGCTGTTGCGCGTGTTGCAGGAGGGCGAGGTGCGGCCCGTGGGGGCGCCGCGGCCGATCCCGGTGGACGTGCGCATCATCGCCGCGACGCACCGCAACCTGGAGCAGCGCGTGCGCGAAGGCCTGTTCCGCGAAGACCTGTTCTACCGGTTGGCGGGTGTGTCGATCACCGTGCCGCCGTTGCGCGACCGGGTTGCCGACATCGCACCGATTGCGCGACAGATCGCACTGGATGTCGCGGGCGAACTGGGGCACCCGGGCGCAACGCTGCCCGACGACACCCTGGCCTGCCTGCTGGCCTATCCGTGGCCCGGCAACATCCGCGAACTGCGCAACGAGATTGCCCGCGCGATGGCGCTGCACGAAGGCAACGAACTGCCGCCGGGGGCGTTTTCGCCGCGCGTGCTGCAGGGCCGAGCCGCCGGAGGTGTCGATGGCCTGGTGGCCGCGATTCCCAGCTCTGGCACCTTGACCGACCGGCTGGACGTGATCGAGGCCATGCTGCTGCGCGAGACCCTGTTGCGGCACCGCTGGAACAAGACCAAAGCAGCGGCGGAACTCGGGCTTTCGCGCGTGGGCCTCAGAGCCAAGATGCAGCGCTTCGGTCTGGACAAGCCATGACCGCCGTTGACCAGGCCGGCAACTTCCACGCGGCCGACGCGGTGATGGCCCGCTGGCGACACGACCCGCATGCGTTGGTGCAGGTGCTGCGCGAAACCCAGGCGGTGACCCGCTGGCTGCCGCGCGACTTGCTGGGTCACATTGCCCGCACACTGGGCTTGACGCTGGCGCATGTTGAAGGCGTGGCCGGCTTCTACCGTTTCTTCCACCTCGGTCCTGTGGGCGGGGTGCATGTGCTGTTCTCCGACAACATCACCGACCGCATGCTGGGCAGCGAGGTCCTGCTGGCGCAGCTGTGCGGGCGCCTGGGCGTGGAGGTGGGCGAGGTCGATCCGCACGGCCGATTCAGCGTGGACCGCTGTTCCTGCACCGGCCTGTGCGACCAGGGGCCGGCCCTGCTGGTCAACCACCACCAGGTGGTGACGAGACTGGACCCGGCGCGCGTCGACCAGCTCGCCGATCTGTTGCTGGCCGGCGTGCCCCCCGAGGACTGGCCGGACGACTGGTTCCAGGTTCAGGACCACATTCGCCGCGCCGACGTGCTGCTCCAGGGCCTGCCCAACGATGGGCCTGCGCTCTCGGGTGTACTGGCCCGCGAACCCAGTGAACTGCTGGCCGAGGTCGAGCGCTCGGGCCTGCGCGGCCGCGGTGGTGCCGGATTCCCGACTGCGCGCAAGTGGCGTGCTTGCGCCGAGGCCGAAGCTTCCGATGGGCAGCGCTGCGTGGTCTGCAACGCCGACGAGGGAGAGCCTGGCACCTTCAAGGACCGGGTGCTGCTCCGCCGTCACGCCGACGAGCTGTTTGACGGCATGACCCTGGCAGCGCGTGCCATCGGCGCGCAGACGGGCCTGATCTACCTGCGCGGCGAGTACCGATTCCTGTTGCCCCGGCTGCAGGAGGCGCTGGAGCGGCGGCGCGCGCAGGGCCTTCTGGGGCGCGACGTCGGCGGCGTGGCTGGCTTGCACTTCGACATCGCCATCCACCTGGGCGCCGGTGCTTATGTGTGCGGCGAGGAGTCGGCGCTGATCGAGTCGCTGGAAGGGAAACGGGGCACCCCGCGCATCCGCCCGCCGTTTCCGGTACAGCGCGGCTACCTCGGGCGGCCGACGGTGGTCAACAACGTCGAGACCTTTGTGGCCGTGGCCCACATCGCGCGCCGCGGTGGCGGGTGGTGGGCCGGCATTGGCACGCCCGACTCGACTGGCACCAAGATCCACTCGGTCTCGGGCGACTGTGAGCGCCCGGGCCTGTACGAGTATCCGCTGGGCACCCTCATCGCGCAGATCCTGGCCGACTGCGGCGCGCGCGACGCACAGGCCGTGCAGGTGGGTGGCCCGTCGGGCCGATGCGTGCCGTCCAGCGGATTCGGCGACGCGATTGCTTTTGAGGGTGTGCCCAGCGCGGGCGCCTTCATGGTGTTCGACCGCACGCGCGACCTGTTCGCGGTCGCGCGGCACTTCGCGCACTTCTTTGCCCATGAAAGCTGTGGCCTGTGCACGCCCTGCCGCGTCGGCACCGAGCTGGTGGTGCGGCGGCTGGACAAGCTGGCGCACGAACGCGGTGCCGGTCGCGGTTCGGCCTTCGACATCGCGCGCCTGCACGAGCTCGACACCTTGCTGCACAGCGGCACCCACTGCGGCCTCGGTGCCTCGGCCTGCAATCCGCTGCGGGACACGCTGACCCACTTCGGGCATTCCTACGCGCAGCGCAGCACCGCCGCACACTTCCAGCCTGAACTGGACCTCGACGCACATCTCTCTGCCGCGCGCCGCGTGACCGGCCGCCAGGACCCCGGCGCCCATCTCTCGACGGAGCACTCGGCATGAGCAGCTTCCTCTTCGACGGCGAGCTGGTGCCGCTGCAGCCAGGCGACACGATCCTGCAGGCCGCGCAACGCGCCGGGCACGAGGTGCCGCACCTGTGCTGGCACCCCGAGGTCTCGGCGAGCGCCTCCTGCCGGGTCTGCACCGTGCACGTCGACGGCCGCCACGTGGCCGCCTGCACCACCGCCGCGGCCGCCGGGCAGCGGGTGGAGTGCCACACCGCCGGGCTGCGCGCGCAGCGCAAACACCTGCTGCAGATGCTGTTCGTCGAAGGCAATCACTTCTGCCCGGGCTGCGAAAAAAGCGGCCACTGCCTGCTGCAGTCCCAGGCCGAGCGCGCCGGCATGACCGACCTGCACTACGAGACGCTCAACCCCGAGCGCCCGGTCGACGCCAGCCACCCGGACGTGCTGTTCGAGCCCAACCGCTGCATCCTGTGCCAGCTCTGTGTGCGCGCCAGCGACGAAGTCGACGGCAAGCAGGTGTTCGCCATCGGGGGCCACGGCATCGCCACGCGGCTGCTGATCAACAGCGAGAGCGGCCGCCTGGGAGACAGCGCGCTCGCTGTGACCGACCGTGCGGCCCACATCTGTCCGGTCGGTGCGCTGCTGCCCAAGCGGGTTGGCTTTGCAGTGCCCATCGGTCAGCGCACATTCGACGACGCGGAGACCCGCGGATGAACGTCGCGAAACCTTCCCCCCGCAAGTGGCGCGTCGCCACGGTCTCGCTCGCCGGCTGCTTCGGCTGCCACATGTCCTTCCTGGACATCGACGAACGCCTGTTCGACCTGGTCGAGCTGATCGAATTCGACCGCTCGCCGCTGACCGACATCAAGACCGTCGGCCCCTGCGACATCGGCCTGATCGAAGGCGGCCTGTGCAACGCCGAGAACGTCGAGGTGCTGCGCGCATTCCGTGACCAGTGCCGCGTGCTGGTGGCTGTGGGGGCTTGCGCGATCACCGGCGGCCTGCCAGCGCTGCGCAACCACCTGGACGTGGGCGAGATGATGAAAGCCGTCTACGGCGAAGTGCCCAACGACCCCGAACTGCCGCTGCCGCTCAACCGCGTGCTGCCGATCCACGAGGTGGTGCAGATCGACCACGCGCTGCCGGGCTGCCCGCCGCCGGCCGATGCGTTCTGGGAACTGCTGCAGGACCTGATGGCGGGACGCGAGCCCCAGCTTTCGCGAGGCCTGATCCGTTATGACTGAGTCCACGCGCTCCCTCGAAACCGCCGCCGACCCGCAGGGCCTGCGCCGCATCGTGATCGACCCGGTCTCGCGCGTCGAGGGCCACGGCAAGGTCACGCTGCTGCTGGGCGAGTACAACCGCATTGAACAGGTGCGGCTGCACATCGTCGAGTTCCGTGGCTTCGAGCAGTTCATCGTTGGCCGGCCCTACTGGGAGGTGCCGGTGATGGTGCAGCGCCTGTGTGGCATCTGTCCTGTCTCGCACCACCTGGCGGCCACCAAGGCGCTGGACCGCGTGGTCGGTGGCTGGCCGGTGCCCGCATCGGCCGACAAGATCCGCCGCCTGATGCATTACGGCCAGATCGTGCAGAGCCACGCGCTGCACTTCTTCCACCTGTCGTCGCCCGATCTGCTGTTCGGCTTCGGCGCCGACGTCGCACAGCGCAACATCGTCGGCGTGGCGATGGCGCACCCCGAGGCCGCGCGCCAGGGCGTGATGCTGCGCAAGTTTGGCCAGGAGGTGATTCGCATCACGGCGGGCAAGCGGGTGCACGGCACCGGCTCGGTGCCCGGCGGCATGAACCGCGCGGTGGATGTGGCCGAGCGCGACACGCTGCGCTCGCAACTGCCCGAGGTGCTGGCCTGGGCCGAGGCGGCGGTGGACCTGGCCGAGCGCCTGCACACCAGCTTGCCGCAACACCTGGTGGGGTTCGCTGAGACCCCGGCGGCCATGATGTCGCTGGTCGGCCCCGACGGCGCGATGGAGTTCTACGATGGCACGCTGCGGGTGCGCGAGGCCGACGGGCGCATCGCTGTCGATGGCTTCGAAGACCAGCGCTACCGCGAGCTGATCGGCGAGGGCGTCAAGCCCTGGACCTACATGAAGTTTCCCTACCGCCTGGCCCTGGGCCCCGATGCCGGCTGGTACCGCGTCGGCCCGCTGGCGAGGCTGCAGAACTGCGACTTCATTCCCACGCCCCGCGCCGAAGCGCGGCGCCAGGCCTTCATGGCCGCGCACGGCGGTCGGCCGGTGCACGCGGTGCTGGCGACGCACTGGGCGCGCATGATCGAGCTGCTGCACGGTGTGGAGGTGGTGGCCGATCTGCTGGCCGACCCGGCCATCCTCGGCGGCCCGCTGCTCGCCACCGGCGATCGCCAGCGCGGTGGCGTGGGCATCATCGAAGCGCCGCGCGGCACGCTGATCCACGAGTACGAAGTCGGCGACGACGACCTCGTCACCAGCTGCAACCTGATCGTCTCGACCACGCACAACAACCAGGCGATGAACGAGGCGGTGCGCTCGGTCGCGCTGCAATACCTGGACGGCCAGACCATCACCGAGCCGCTGCTCAACCACATCGAGGTTGCCATCCGCGCCTACGACCCCTGCCTGTCGTGCGCCACCCACGCACTGGGCCAGATGCCGCTGGCCGTCACGCTTCGGAACGCGCAGGGCGAGGTGCTCGACCATGTGCACCGCTCCTCCCGCGGCGACACCGTGCGCGACACCCGGCCGCATTCGGCGGAGGCAGCGCAATGAGCCAACCCGTCGCACCGCTGCTGGTGTTCGGCTGGGGCAACCCGAGCCGGGGCGACGACGCGCTCGGCCCGTTGCTGGTCGAACAATTGGCCGCCCAGGCACAGGCCCAGCTGCCTGCGGGGCGACTCGAATGTCTGACCGACTTCCAGTTGCAGGTGGAGCACGCGCTTGACCTGCGGGGCCGCCAGCGGGTGCTGTTTGTGGATGCCGCCATCGGCCTGCAGACACCGTTCGCGGTCAGCGCCGTGCTGCCTGCGCCGGTGGCTGGCTTCACCACCCACGCGCTGGCGCCCGAGGCGCTGCTGCAGGTCTATTGCGAGCTGGAGCGCGCCGAGCCTCCGCCATGCACGCTGCTGGCGATCCGTGCCACAGCGTTTGAGCTGGGCGGAGCGCCAGGTGGGCAGGCCCTGGCCGATCTGGCGCTCGCCCTGGCATGGGCGATGGGCTGGGCCGACCTGACCGAGGAGGTCTCCATATGAACGTACTCTGGCTTCAAAGTGGCGGTTGCGGCGGCTGCAGCATGTCGCTGCTGTGCGCCGACACGACCGACTTTCAGGGCCACCTGCGCGACGCCGGCGTGCACCTGCTGTGGCACCCCTCGCTCTCGCTGGCCAGCGGTGACGAGGTGCTGACGCTGCTGCGCTCGGTGATCGATGGCGGCACACAGCTGGACGCGTTGTGTGTCGAAGGCTCGCTGCTGCGTGGCCCCAACGGCACCGGGCGTTTCCACATGCTGGCCGGCACCGGCCTGCCGATGATCCACTGGGTGCGCGAACTGGCGGCGAAGGCGCGGCATGTGCTGGCGATTGGCAGCTGCGCGGCCTGGGGCGGCATCACGGCCGCTGGCGACAACCCGACCGACGCCTGCGGCCTGCAGTACGAAGACGACCGCATTGGCGGCCTGCTGGGCGCCGACTTCCGCAGTGGCAGCGGCCTGCCGGTCATCAATGTCGCCGGTTGCCCGACGCACCCGAGCTGGGTCATCGACACGCTGATGGCACTGGCCGCCGAAGCCTTCACCGAAGACGACCTCGATCCGCTGGCGCGACCGCGCTTCTACGCCGACCAGCTGGTGCACCATGGCTGCACGCGCAACGAGTACTACGAGTTCAAGGCCAGCGCCGAGAAGCCTTCGGATCTGGGCTGCATGATGGAGCACATGGGCTGCAAGGGCACGCAGGTGCACGCCGACTGCAACATCCGGCCCTGGAACGGCGAGGGCAGCTGCACGCGTGGCGGCTACGCCTGCATTGCCTGTACCGAGCCGGGCTTCCAGGAACCGGGCCACCCCTTCCACCTGACGCCCAAACTTGCCGGCATTCCCATCGGCCTGCCCACCGACATGCCCAAGGCCTGGTTCGTGGCGCTGGCCTCGTTGTCCAAGAGCGCGACGCCCAAGCGGGTGAAGCACAACGCGACCGCGGACCACCTCGTGGTCAAACCCGCTGTGAGAAAGACCCGCCTGAAATGAGCCGCCTGCTTGTGGGTCCGTTCAACCGCGTCGAGGGCGACCTCGAGGTTTCGCTGGAAATCGACGACGGCCGGGTGGCATCGGCCCAGGTCAACGCCACCATGTACCGCGGCTTCGAGCAGATCCTGCAGGGCAAGGCACCGCACGACGCGCTGGTCTTCGTGCCGCGCATCTGCGGCATCTGCTCGGTCTCGCAGTCGGTCGCGGCGGCGCGCGCGCTGGCCGACCTCGGCGGGATTGCCATGCCACCCAACGGACAGCACGCAACCAACCTGATTCTGGCGACCGAGAACCTGGCCGACCATCTGACGCACTTCTACCTGTTCTTCATGCCCGACTTCGCGCGGCCGGTGTACGCCGACCGGCCGTGGCACGCCGAGGCGATGCGCCGCTTCGCACCCGACCGCGGCGAACAGGTGCGCGGTGCCACGGCGGCGCGCCAGCGCTGGCTCACGCTGCTGGGCACGCTGGGCGGCAAGTGGCCGCACACGCAGTCGGTCGAGCCGGGCGGCTCCACGCGACCGATCGACGCCGCCGAGCGGGTGCGACTGCTGAGCAAGGTGCGCGAGTTCCGCAGTTTCCTGGAGCGCCAGCTGCTGTCCACCACGCTGGAGCATTTCGCCAGTCTGGCCGACGCAGGTGCGCTCTGGAGCTGGCACGCGCAGGACCCGCTGGCCGGCGACCTGCGCTTCTTCCTCTCCGTCGTGCAGGACCTGTCGTTGCAGGCGCTGGGCCCCGGGCCGGGCCGCTATCTGAGCTACGGCGCCTATGCGCAGCCGGACGGCGGTCTCGCGCTCGCGCAGGGCCTTTGGCGCGGCGATGCGCGGCGGCTGGATCCGCTGGATGCCCACGCGATCACCGAGGACGCCAACCACGCATGGCTGGCGCAGGCGCACCAGCCGCTGCACCCGCTGCACGGCGTGACCCGGCCCGAACCCGACAAGGCCGGTGCCTACACCTGGAACAAGGCCCCGCGGCTGGGTGGCGAAGTGATCGAGACCGGCGCCATCGCACGCCAGCTTGCCAGCGGACAGCCGCTGGTGCGCGACGTGGTGGCGCGCCACGGTGGCACGGTGTTCACCCGTGTGCTGGCGCGCATGGTCGAGCTGGCACGGGTGGTGCCGATGATGGAAGACTGGCTGCAGTCGCTGCGCCCGACCGAGGCCTTCTGTGTGCCCACCGCCCTGCCCGACGAGGGGCATGGTGTCGGTCTGTCCGAAGCGGCGCGCGGTGCGCTGGGGCACTGGCTGGTGGTGCGGGGCGGTCGCATCGCCAACTACCAGATCGTGGCACCGACCAGCTGGAACTTCTCGCCCCGCGACGCCCAGGGCGTTCCCGGCGCGCTGGAGCAGGCGCTGGCCGGCGCGCCGGTGCGCGAAGGAGAGACGAACCCGGTGGCGGTGCAGCACATCGTCCGCTCCTTCGATCCCTGCATGGTGTGTACAGTGCACTGACATGTCGAAAGACCGCGCCCCCAGTCCCTTGATCTCCGCGCCGATGGAGGGTGTGGACGAGTCCACCTGGCTGGACGTGATCCAGAAGATGGATGAGGTCTACACGCGCCTGATCGACGACGAAGTCGAGCTGGAGAAGAAGAACGCCGAACTGGAGCAGTCGCAGCAGTTCATCGTCAGCGTGCTGACCTCGATGTCGGACGTGCTGGTGGTGTGCGACGAGCGTGGCCTGATCGAGCAGGCCAATGCCGCGCTGTGTGAGCTGGTCGGTCGCCGCGAAGACCAGCTGCGTGGCAGCAACCTGTCGGACCTGCTCGCCGACGACGCGAGCGTGCAGGCGGCGCGGGAGGCGATGGGCCGCAGCGCCGCACCGCGCTCCGGCCAGGGCATCGAGCTCAACCTGCTGGACCGCCAGGGCCAGGCGGTGTCGGTCGACGCCAGTTGCACGCCGCGCGTGGGCAGCAACGGCAAGCGCGTCGGCACGGTCTGGGTCGGGCGCCCGACGGCCGAACTCAAGCGCGCGTACCACGAGATGCGCGCCGCGCACGAAGCGCTCAAGCGCACGCAGCAGCAGCTGCTGCACTCCGAGAAGATGGCTTCGCTGGGCCAGCTGGTCGCGGGCGTGGCGCACGAACTCAACAACCCGATCAGCTTTGTGCTGGGCAATGTGCACGCGCTGCGCAAGTACTGCGACCGGCTGCAGATGTACATGGCGGCGTTGCACGGGCACGCCAGCGACGAGGAGCTGCAGGCGCTGCGCCAGCGGCTGCGCATCGAGCACCTGATGGGCGATCTGCCGTCGCTGATCGAAGGAACGCTCGAAGGCGCGCAGCGCACCGCCGACATCGTGCACGGTCTCAAGCGCTTCTCGGCCATGGACCCCGAGGAACGCAAGGTGGTGAACCTGGTCGAGGTGATCGAGCGCGCGATCCACTGGGTGCAGAAGGGACGTGCTACCTCGGTGCAGGTGCGCTGGGACCCGGTGCAGACCTGCGCAGTGATGGGCAGCGCCGGGCAGTTGCAGCAGGTCATGATGAACCTGCTGCAGAACGCCTTCGACGCGCTCTCGCGCGAACCCGAACCCATGGTCTGGGTCGAGATGGGTTGCGGAGGTGGCGAGCGATCCACGGTGCGCGTCACGGTGCGCGACAACGGTCCTGGCATTCCGGCCGAACACCTGCTGCGCATCTTCGACCCCTTCTTCACCACCAAGCCGGTGGGCAAAGGCACGGGTCTGGGCCTTTCCATCAGCTACGGCATCGTCGAGCAGCACGGCGGACACCTGAGCGCACGCAATGCCGAAGGCGGTGGCGCCGAGTTCCTGATGGAGCTGCCCAGCGCGTGAGGACCCTGCGGTGACAATCGCCGCATGGAACTGCTGATCGTTTCCCTCGCCTCGTTGTTCGCCGGTTTTGTCGACTCCATCGTGGGCGGCGGTGGCCTGATCCTGACGCCCATGCTGTTCGCGGTGTTTCCGACCACGCACCCCGCGACGCTGTTCGGGGTCAACAAGAGCGCGTCGATCTGGGGCACGGCGGCGGCCACGGCGCAGTACGCGCAGCGCGTGACCATGCCCTGGCACGCGCTGCTGCCGGCGGCCGCGCTAGCCTTTGCGGGTTCGATGACCGGCGCCTGGACCGTGACCGTGATCTCGCCCGGCTTCCTGCGCAAGGCCCTGCCGCTGGTGCTGCTGGCCTTGCTGATCTACACACTGGCGCGCAAGGACCTGGGACGCCACCACACGCCGCGGTTCACAGCGCGCGGCGAAGCCTGGGCGGCGGGCACGCTGGGCCTGGTGATCGGCTTCTACGACGGTTTCTTCGGCCCTGGCACCGGCAGCTTCTTCGTGTTCCTGTTCGTGCGCTGGCTGGGCTACGACTTCCTGCACGCCAGCGCCAGCGCCAAGTTGCTGAACACGGCGTCGAACCTGGCGGCGCTGGTGCTGTTCATCTCCAAGGGCCACATCTGGTGGCATTTCGTGCTGCCGCTGGCGGCGGCCAACGTGGTCGGCAGCCTGCTGGGCACGCGGCTGGCACTCAAGCACGGCAGCGGCTTCGTGCGCGTGGCCTTCATCGTGGTCGTCTCGGCCCTGATTCTCAAGACCGGCTATGACAGCTGGCTGCGTTGAGCGGCGGTGTCAGCCCGGCGCGCGCAGCGATGCAGGGGCGTTCTCGTTTTCCGAGGGCCAGGGGATCTCGCTGGCCTTGAGCGGCGTGCCGATCGGCCGGCCTGCCTGACCCTTCTGCACGGCGGCGAGGTCTTCGGGGTTGGGGTACTGGTCCAGCAACAGGTAGTCGAACACGCGGCGTGCGATGGGCGCGGCGCTGGCGGCACCGAAGCCCGCGTTCTCCACCACCACGGCCAGCGCCACGGTCGGCTTGTCCAGCGGTGCGAACGCGATGTAGAGCGAGTGGTCGCGCTGATGCTCTTCCATCTTGCGCGCGTCGTAGCGTTCGTGCTTGCCCAGGCTCACCGCCTGCGCCGTGCCGGTCTTGCCGCCGCTGAGATAGCCCGCGCCGGCGAACACGCGCGTGGCCGTGCCGCCGGTGGTCACTCCGTGCATGGCCTGGCGGATGAGTTCCACGTGCTCGGGCTTGAAGCCCAAGTCGACCGGCGGGGCGACCGGCACCGGATGGCGCGTGCGGGTGACCTCGTCCTCGGTGGCCAGAGCCAGGTGTGGCGGGTACGACTTGCCGCCGTTGACCAGCGTGGCCATGGCGTGCGCCACCTGCAGCATGGTGAAGCTGTTGTAGCCCTGGCCAATGCCCAGTGAAACCGTTTCACCGGCGTACCAGCGCTGCTGTTCGGGGCGCTTGTAGTTCTCGCGCTTCCAGGCCTGGCTGGGCAGGATGCCGCGCAGTTCGCCGCGCAGGTCGATGCCGGTGATCTGGCCGAAGCCCAGCGGTGCCATGAAATCGTGGATCGTGTCCACGCCCATCTCGTTGGCCAGCGAGTAGAAGTACACGTTGCTCGACTCGACGATGGCGCGGCGCATGTCCATGGCACCGCCGCGCTCGTTCTCGGGGCTGCCGAAGCGGTGGCCGCCGAACATGAAGTAGCCGGGGTCGTTGATGATGGTGGTCGGCGAGCGTTTGCCCAGCTCGAGTGCGCCCAGCGCCATGAACGGCTTGTAGGTCGAGCCAGGCGGGTAGGTGCCGCGCAGCGCCCGGTTGAGCAGCGGCTTGTCCATCGACTCGTTCAGCGCCTTCCAGTTGTCGGCATCGATGCCTTCGACGAACAGGTTGGGGTCGAAGGTCGGCTTGGACACGAAGGCCAGCAGCTCGCCGTTGTTGGGGTTGATGGCGACCAGCGCGCCGCGGCGGTCGCCGAACATCTCCTCGACCAGCTTCTGCAGCTTGATGTCCAGCGCCAGCACGACCGTGTTGCCCGGCGTGGCCGGTGTGTTGGCCAGTGAGCGCACGGCGCGGCCACCGGCCGATGTCTCGACCCGGTCGAAGCCGGTGATGCCATGCAGCTCGCGCTCGTAGTGCTGCTCGATGCCGAGCTTGCCGATGTAGTCGGTGCCGCGGTAGTTGGCCTGGTCCTCTTCGGGCCAGTCTTCGATGTCTTCCTTCTCGCGCTGGTTGATGCGGCCGATGTAGCCCACCACGTGGCTGCCGACCTCGCCGTGCGGGTAGTGTCGGATCAGCCGGGCGCGCACCTCGACGCCGGGAAAGCGGTAGCGCTGCGCCGTGAAGCGCGCGACCTCTTCGTCGTTCAGGCGGGTGCGGATCGGCAGCGAGTCGAAGTTGCGCGACTCCTCCAGCAGCTTGCGGAAACGGCGCTTGTCGCGCGGCTGGATGTCGACCAGTTGCCCCAGTGCCTCGATCGTGCGGTCCAGGTCCTCGACCTTCGAAGGTGTGATTTCCAGCGTGTAGGCCGAGAAGTTGGTGGCCAGCACGCGCCCGTAGCGGTCCAGGATCTGGCCGCGGTTGGGCACCACGGGCAGCACCGCCGTGCGGTTGCTCTCAGCCTGCGCATCGAAATCTTCGTGGCGCACGACCTGCAGGTAGACCAGCCGCGCGGCCAGCAGCGAGAACGCCACCAGCACCGCCAGCCCGGCCACCAGGACCCGGGTGCGGAAGTGCGCCAGGTCGGCTTCGACGTTGCGCAGTTCGGTCATGTCACAACGGCCGGTTGTCGTCGGGGTCCGGCGCCCGGCGCTGCGGGGCCAGCAGCAGCACACTGGCCACCGGCCACAACGCGCCTTCGATCACTGGCGACAGGAAATAGGTCCAGCCCGGGAAACCGGCGCCGGCCACCAGGCGCACCAACAGTTCCAGCAAGTGCGCAGCAGCGAACAGCGGCAGCACCTGGATCGCCTGCGTCGGCACATCGAACCAGAGCAGGCGGCGGTGCATGAAGACCGAGGCATAGCCCAGCACCGTGTAGGCCAGCGCGTGCTGGCCCAGCAGCGCGCCCTGCTGCACGTCCATCAGCAGGCCGAAGGCGAAGGCCACGCCGACCCCGATGCGCAATGGCTGGTGCACGCTCCAGAACACCAGGGCGACCGCGAGCAGGTCGGGCACCCAGGCAGAGCGGCCCCACAGCCCCATGTTCATGAGGATGTTCATCAGCAGCGCCGCCAGCAGGCTGCCCCAGATGAAGACCGGGTTGGCGGGCAGCAGCAGCTGCTGCCCCGGACGCATGATCATGGCGTCCTCCTGCGCTTGGGCGCCGGTGCGGACGGCTCGGCATCGGGATCCTTCTCGCCGTTCTTGGCCGCCGCATTCTGCGGTGCGGGGACGGTCGGCAGACCCTGCCCGACAGGGTCGAGCACCAGCACGTGCAGCGATCCATGCATGCGAGCCACCGGCACGCAACTGATGCGGGTGAAGGAGGTTTCGGCGCGGCGCTCGACCTTGGTGATGCGGCCCACGGGCAGTCCCGGCGGATAGACGCCATCGACACCGCTGGTGGTCAGCAGGTCGCCTTCATTGATGTCGGCGTTGGCCAGCGTGTAGCGCAGCTCCAGGCCGTCACCGTCGGGGCCCGGCTGCCCGTAGACCACGTTGCGCACGCCGGTGCGGCTGTTGAGCACCGGGATGGCCTGGTCGCGGTCGATCAGCATGGTCACTTCGGACACCAACGGATAGACGCGCGTGACCTGGCCGAGCACTCCCTGGTCGTCGATGACCGGCGAGCCGGGCAGGATGCCGTGGGTCTGTCCGCGGTCGATCACCACCTTGCGCGAATACGGATCAGCGGCGTCGTAGAGCACCTGTGCGCCGGTGGCTTTTGCATTGATGCGCGGGCGCATGTCGAGCAGTTCGCGCAGGCGCTGGTTCTCCAGCGTGAGCTGTTCGACCTGTTGCGCCCGTTCGGCCTGCGTCGCCAGCTGCTGGCGGGCCTGGGCCTCATTCTGCTGGGCCGTGTGCAGGCTGGTGAAGTATTCGCCCGCGTGGCTGGCGGCATCGATGGGCTGGAGCACCAGCCACTGCACCGGATAGAGCGCGGTGGCCAGCACGGCGCGCAGCGGAGTGGTGACGCGAAAACGCGCGTCCGCCACCATGAGGAACAGCGCGATCGCGCTGAACACCATCAGCTTGGACAGCGCCGACGGACCCTGCTTGAAAAACGGGGGAGGCGTTCGGTCCAGGGTGCCCAGTGGCATGTCGGGTCGGGCAGTGTGGGCAGGCGCCAGGGCGCCGGCCGGGGATTACTCGCTGGTGAAGATGGTGCCCAGGCGCTCCATGCGCTCCAGGGCCATGCCGCAACCGCGCACCACGCAGGTCAGCGGCTCTTCGGCCACCAGCACCGGCAGGCCGGTTTCTTCGGCCAGCAGGCGGTCCAGGTCGCGCAGCAGCGCGCCACCGCCGGTCAGCATCATGCCGCGCTCGGCGATGTCGGCACCCAGCTCGGGCGGCGTCTGTTCCAGCGCGCTTTTGACCGCCGAGACGATGCTGTTGAGCGGGTCGGTCAGGGCTTCGAGGATTTCGTTGCTGGAGATGGTGAAGCTGCGCGGCACGCCCTCGGAGAGGTTGCGGCCCTTGACTTCCATTTCCTTGACTTCGGAGCCGGGGAAGGCCGAGCCGATGTTCTTCTTGATCGCTTCGGCGGTTGGCTCGCCGATCAGCATGCCGTAGTTGCGGCGGATGTAGGCAATGATGGCATCGTCGAAGCGGTCACCGCCGACGCGCACGCTGCCCTTGTAGACCATGCCGCCCAGCGAGATGACACCGACTTCCGTCGTGCCGCCGCCGATGTCGACCACCATGGAGCCCGAGGCGTCGGACACCGGCAGTCCGGCGCCGATGGCCGCGGCCATCGGTTCTTCGATCAGATAGACCTCGGAAGCGCCGGCGCCCAGGGCCGATTCGCGGATGGCGCGGCGCTCGACCTGGGTCGAACCGCAGGGCACGCAGATGATGATGCGCGGGCTCGGCTTGAACATCGAGCGCGGGTGCACCATTTTGATGAACTGCTTGAGCATCTGCTCGGTGACGGTGAAGTCGGCGATCACGCCGTCTTTCATCGGACGGATGGCCTCGATGTTGCCGGGCACCTTGCCCAGCATGGCCTTGGCTTCGTGGCCCACGGCCTGGATGGTCTTCTTGCCCTGCGGGCCACCTTCGTGTCGGATCGAGACCACCGAGGGTTCGTCAAGGACGATACCCTTGCCGCGGACATAGATCAGGGTGTTGGCGGTGCCAAGGTCAATGGCCAGGTCGGTCGAGAAACTCCGACGGAACGCTTCAAACATGGTGCAAAAAATCCTGTGGGGCACGACCGCCGCTTCGGGGGGCCGTCGCCGTGTGCTGTTCGGGGTGAAATCCGGTTAAGTCTTTGATTCAGCGACAAAAACGGCCCGAGAGGCGGTCGGGGTCGCCAAACCTTGGATAATACCGTATCCCCTGTGCATAACTGCGCCGAACGGGGCCGAAATCATCTCTTTACAGGCGGTTTCCGCCGCGCGGGCTTCCCCGGAAGCCTGTTTCTTTCGACTTACACCGATCCCATTCCGTCATGTCCCTGACCCTGACCGACATCGGCCGCATCGCCAACCTGGCCCGGCTGGAAATGCCGCCGGCCCAGGCCGAGCGCATGCTCACCCAGCTCAACGGCTTTTTTGACATCGTCGAGCAGATGAACGCGGTGGACACCACCGGCGTCGAGCCGCTGGCCCATCCGACCGCCGTGATCGACCATGTCAGCTTGCGCCTGCGTCCGGACGTGGCCAGCGAACCCAACAACCGCGAGGCCAACCAGAAAAGCGCGCCCGCCGTCGAGCGCGGCCTGTTCCTCGTGCCCAAGGTGATCGAATGAGCGCCAAACAGATTCATGAGATGGGCGTGGCCGAACTGGCCGCCGCCATCGCCGACAAGAAGACCTCTGCCGTTGAAGCCGCTCAGACCCTGCTGGCGCGCGCCAAACAGCACCAGAACCTGGGCGCCTACCTGGCCTTCAACGAAGACCTGACGCTGGCGCAGGCCAAAGCCGCCGATGCGCGCATCGCAGCCGGTGAGCGCGGTCCGCTGCTGGGCGTGCCGCTGGCGCACAAGGACATCTTCGTCACGCAGGGCTTCCCCAGCACCGCCGGCAGCAAGATGCTGGAGGGCTACCAGAGCCCGTTCGATGCCACCGTGGTCGCCAACCTGGCCAGGGCCGGCGCCGTGACGCTGGGCAAGCTCAACTGCGACGAGTTCGCCATGGGCGGCAGCAACGAGAACTCAGCCTACGGCGTGGCCCGCAACCCCTGGGACGCCGAGCGCGTGCCGGGTGGCTCGTCGGGTGGTTCGGCCGTGGCTGTGGCCGCGCGTCTGTCCCCCGCGACCACCGGCACCGACACCGGTGGCTCCATTCGCCAGCCGGCCAGTTTCTGCAACGTCACCGGCATCAAGCCGACCTACGGCCGCTGCTCGCGCTACGGCATGGTCGCCTTCGCCTCCAGCCTGGACCAGGCGGGACCAATGGCGCGCAGCGCCGCCGACTGCGCCACGCTGCTGACGGCGATGGCCGGCCCCGACATCGACCGCGACTCCACCAGCCTGGACCACCCGGCCGAGGACTACACCCTTCTGCTGGGCCAGCCGCGCGAAGGCGCCAGCGCCGCCCAGCCGCTCAAGGGTCTGCGCATCGGGTTGCCGAAGGAGTTCTTCGGCGAAGGCTGCGCGCCCGACGTGGTCGCCGCCGTGCGCGCCGCGCTGGCCGAGTACGAGAAGCTGGGCGCCACGCTGGTCGACATCTCGCTGCCGCGCACCGAGCTGTCCATTCCGGTCTACTACATCATCGCGCCCGCCGAAGCATCGTCGAACCTGAGCCGCTTCGATGGCGTGAAGTTCGGCCACCGCGCGGCGAAGTTCGACGACCTGACCGACATGTACAAGAAGTCGCGCAGCGAAGGCTTCGGTCCTGAAGTGCAGCGCCGCATCATGATCGGCACCTATGTGCTCAGCCACGGCTACTACGACGCCTACTACCTCAAGGCGCAGCAGATCCGCCGCCTGATCGCGCAGGACTTCCAGCAGGCCTTCACACAGTGCGACGTGATTGCCGGCCCCGCTGCACCCACCACCGCCTGGAAGATTGGCGAGATGAGCGACGACCCGGTCGCCAACTACCTGGCCGACATCTTCACGCTGCCCGCGTCGCTGGCCGGCCTGCCCGGCATGAGCGTGCCGGCGGGCTTTGGTGCGGGCCACCTGCCGGTGGGTCTGCAGCTGATCGGCAACTACTTCAAGGAAGCCGAGCTGCTGCAAGCCGCACACGCTTTCCAGCAGGCCACCGACTGGCACACGAAGACGCCGGAGGGCTTCTGAACATGAGCGAGAAAAAACAAGCTTCCCTGCTGGTGCAAGGCTACGAAGTCGTGATCGGCTTCGAGACGCACGCCCAGCTGGCCACGAAGAGCAAGATCTTCAGCCGCGCGCCCACGGCCTTCGGTGCCGAGCCCAACACGCAGGCTTGCGCGGTGGATCTGGCGCTGCCGGGCACGCTGCCGGTGATGAACCGCGAAGCGGTGGCGCACGCCATCCGCCTCGGGCTCGCGCTGGGCTCGCACATCGCCGAGCAGAGCGTGTTTGCGCGCAAGAACTACTTCTACCCCGACCTGCCCAAGGGCTACCAGATCAGCCAGTTCGAAATCCCGGTGGTGCAGGGTGGCGAGGTGAGCTTCTTCCTGGGCGACGAGAAGAAGACCGTGCGCCTGGTGCGCGCGCACCTGGAAGAAGACGCGGGCAAGAGCCTGCACGAGGACTTCATCGGTCAGTCGGGCATCGATCTCAACCGCGCCGGCACGCCCCTGCTGGAAATCGTGACCGAGCCCGACATGCGCTCCAGCGCCGAGGCCGTGGCCTATGCGAAAGAGCTGCACAAGATCGTGACCTGGATCGGTGTCTGCGACGGCAACATGCAGGAAGGCAGCTTCCGCTGCGACGCCAACGTCTCGGTGCGCAAGCCGGGCGCGCCGCTGGGCACGCGCCGCGAGATCAAGAACCTGAACTCGTTCAAGTTCATGCAGCAGGCGATCGACTACGAGATCCGCTGGCAGATCGAGCAGATCGAGGACGGCTTCGAGATCCAGCAAGCCACAGTGCTGTTCGACCCCGACACGGGCGAGACGCGCGCCATGCGCACCAAGGAAGACGCGGCCGACTACCGCTATTTCCCCGACCCGGATCTGCCGCCGCTGGTGATCGCGCGCAGCTGGGTGGACGAGGTGAAGGCCGCGATGCCCGAGCTGCCGCGCCAGATGGCCGAGCGGCTGGTGCAGGCCTACGGTCTGCCCGAGTACGACGCGACCACACTGACGCAGAGCCCGGCGATGGCGGCCTACTTCGAGACGGCGGCCAAGGCCAGCGGTCAGGCCAAGATGGCCAGCAACTGGATCATGGGCGAGGTCTCGCGCCGCCTGAACAACGAAGAGAAGGACATCGCCCAGGTGCCCGTCAGCGCCGACACGCTGGCCGCGCTCCTGAAGCGCATTGCCGACGGCACGGTGTCCAACAACGCAGCCAAGCAGGTGATGGATGCGCTGTGGGCCGGCGAGGGTCAGGACGTGGACGCCGTCATCGAATCCAAGGGCCTCAAGCAGATGAACGACTCGGGCGCGCTCGAAGCCATCATCGACGAGGTGATGGCCGCCAACGCGCCCATGGTCGAGCAGTTCCGCGCCGGCAAGGACAAGGCCTTCAACGCGCTGGTGGGCCTGGTCATGAAGGCCAGCAAGGGCAAGGCCAATCCGCAGCAGGCCAACGACGTGCTCCGGCAGAAGCTGCAAGGCTGAGCGCACGCCACCGCAGAAAAGCAAAAGGCCCGCGACGCGGGCCTTTTGTCTGGGGAAGGACGGTCAGGGCTTGATGCCGTAGGTCCAGAGCATCTTGAGCTTGGCCAGTTCTTCGTCAAAGCGGGCGTTGATGCGCTGCTTCTCCAGCGACTGCTCGCCCAGGAACCGGTTCTGCACCTGCACCTGCTGGGAGTTGTCATCCAGCTTGCGCTGCAGCCAGGCCGGGGCCTTTTTCGGGTCGCTCTGGTAGAACTCCAGTTCGAGATCGATGTCGCGCCGCTGCTTGGCCAGGGTGTCGACGCGCTTCTTCACCGCATCGATCACATCGTCGATCTGCTTGAGCGCTTCCACCCGTTCCTTGTCGTGCACCCCTTGGTTGGGGTAGCGGATCAGCAGCGCCTTGTCGCGCCGCTTCTCTTCGGCAACGCGCGCCTTCTCGGCGTCTTCGACCCTGCGCTGCGCCTCCAGCCTGGCCTTCTCTTCGGCGGTATAGCTCGGCGGCACCACGCGCTTGACCGTGCCGGAGTTGCCCAGTTCCTTCTGCTCGCGATCGAGGCAGTCGACGATCGGGCGGTCCGAGGTCAGGCGCCGGCCCTTGCTGTCGATGCAGCTGTAGATGCCGCCCTGGTTCTTGATGTCCTGCGCCCAGGCAGGAGCTCCCAGCACCAGCGCCAGCAGGCCGGCACCGGTCAGGCGCAGGCAGCGGGGTGAAGCGGCGAAGGTCAGGGGACGGGTCAATGCAGTTCTTTCTCAGGCGACGCCATAGCGTTCGCGGTAAGCCAGCACGCGGTCGCGGTGCTGGTTCAGTTCGGCTCCCGTGTGTCCCGACAGATACTGCAGCAAATCCGAGAGCCTCGCAATGGCGCAGACCTGCAGACCGAGCTCGCGCTGCACATACTGCACGGCACTGTGGTCCACATCCCTCACGTTGCCGTCGGCGGTTTTCTCGGTGGCTTTCTCCTGCCGGTCCAGCGCGATGGCGACGGCGTGCGCCGTGGCGCCGGCGGCCTGGATCAGCGCAATCGACTCGCGCGCTGCGGTGCCGGCACTCATGACGTCGTCGACGATCAGCACCCGGCCCTTGAGCGCGGCGCCGACCAGCGTGCCACCCTCGCCATGGTCCTTGGCTTCCTTGCGGTTGTAGGCAAAGGGCACGTTGCGGCCCAGTCGGGCCAGCTCGATGGCCACGGCGGCACCCAGCGGAATGCCCTTGTAGGCGGGGCCGAAGATCATGTCGAACTCGATGCCGCTCGCGATCAGGGCCTGTGCATAGAATTGCGCGAGCCGACCCAGCTTGGCGCCGTCGTCGAAGAGGCCGGCGTTGAAGAAATAGGGCGACAGGCGCCCGGCTTTGGTCTTGAATTCGCCAAAGCGCAGCACGCCCGAGTCCACACAGAACTGCACAAATTCCTGCGCCAGCGAATCACCTTGTTGTGTGGTGGTTGCCGCGCCCGTATCCAACGACATGGGGACTTCCTTGTTCAAACTGACCAGCCTCAACCTCAACGGCATCCGTTCGGCCAGCAACAAAGGGCTGGAATCCTGGCTCGCGGGGCACGCGCCCGATTGTATTTGCGTGCAGGAGGTCAAAGCCCAGGCGGCGGATGTGAGTGGCCGCTTCGAAGAGATGGTGGGGCTCAAGGGTCACTTCCATTTCGCGGAAAAGAAGGGCTATTCCGGCGTCGCGGTCTACACGCGGCACGCGCCCAGCGATGTGGTGACCGGCTTTGACGGCGGCGAGTTCGACGCCGAGGGCCGCTGGGCCGAACTGCGCTTTGACACGCCCAAGCGCAAGTTCTCGGTCATCAGCGTGTATTTCCCCAGCGGCTCGTCCGGCCCCGAGCGGCAGGAAGCCAAGTACCGCTTCCTGGACCTGATGTACCCGCACCTGATGGCGCTGAAGAAGAAGCGCGATTTCGTGATCTGCAGCGACGTCAACATCGCCCACCAGAACGCCGACCTGAAGAACTGGCGCAGCAACCAGAAGAACAGCGGCTTCCTGCCCGAGGAGCGCGCCTGGATGACGAAGCTGCTGAACGAGGGCGGACTGGTCGATGTCTACCGCCAGCTGCAGCCGGACACGACGGACACCTGCTACACATGGTGGAGCAACCGGGGCCAGGCCTACGCCAACAACGTTGGTTGGCGGCTGGACTACCACCTGGCCACGCCCGCCATCGCCGAAACCGCCCGCAGCGAAGCGATCTACAAGGGCGAGAAGTTCAGCGACCACGCCCCGATCACGATCGAGTACGACTTCAAGCTCTGATCAGCTGGAGTTCAGGCGGGCGCGCCCTGCGGCACGTCGCGCGGGTGAAACGCAGAATCCTGGGCGAGCGCTTCAAACAGCTCGCGTTCGCGCCCGGTGAGGGTGGCGGGCACGTCGATCTGCACCACCGCATAGAGGTCGCCCGCCGCGCGGCGGCCGTTGCCCAGGCCGCGCCCGCGCAGCCGCAGCTTGCGGCCCGAGCGCGTGCCCGGTGGCACGGTGAGCAGCACTGGACCGTCCAGCGTGGGCACCTCGGTCTGCGTGCCCAGCGCCGCCTCCCAGGGCGAGAGCACGAGGTCGAAGGACAGGTCCTGGTGGTCGGTGCGGAAGACGCGGTGCGGCGCCAGCGTGATGTGCAGGTAGATGTCGCCATCGGCGCCGCCGTGCTGGCCCTTGCCGCCCTGGCCACGCAGTCGCAGCTTCTGGCCGTCGTGCACGCCGGGCGGCACGGTCACTTCCAGCGTGCGTTCGTGGCCGCCGTCGTCCAGGCTCAGGTGCACGGAGCGCCCGTGGTGGGCGTCTTCGAGGCTGATGCGCACCGAGGTGTCGAAGTCGCGTCCGTTCCTGGGCTGCGGACCATGGCGCGCATGGCGGCCCCGGCCCATGGCCGCCAGCAAGGCTTCGATGTCCATCTCTTCGAAGGCCGACCCGTTGGTGGCGTGGTCCTGGCCCCACTGCGGCGGTGGTGAAAACGGTTCGCCGGCCGGGTGCTGGTCCCGCGCGTCGTAGGCGGCGCGCTTTTCGGGGTCTTTCAGCGTGGCGTAGGCCTCGGCCACTTCCTTGAAGCGCGCCTCTGCACCCGGCGCCTTGGACATGTCCGGGTGGTGTTCGCGGGCGAGCTTGCGGTAGGCCTTCTTGATGGCGTTCAGGTCCGCATTGCGGGGCACGCCGAGGGTGGCGTAGTGGTCCTGGTCGTTCACGAGCGGCTCCTGGCGCACGCTGAACCCCCGGTCGCACGGAGAGCGCTGGGTGGTGTCGGCATGCGCCAGCAAATCACGCAGACCCGGGAGGGTCTGTGCGCTGGCGAACCAAGCGCACCGTTGCGGTCACCAGAGCTTGGCGCGGTCCTTCGGGTCCAGCCACATCGGATCGCCCGGGCGGATGTTGAAAGCCTTGTAGAAGCCCGGTTCGTGCTGTGCCGGCGCGTAGGCGCGGTAGTTGCCTGCGGCGTGCGCGTCGGTGGCGGTCACCTGGCGCAGGTAGCCTTCGCGCGCCTTGTCCGACCACATCTGGGCCCAGGAGACGAAGCAGCGCTGCTGCTGGGTCAGGCCGTCGATCACCCGGTTTTCCTTCGGGTGCGCCTTGAGGTACTTCTGCAGCGCGTTGTAGGCGAATGCGATGCCGCCGACGTCGGCCAGGTTTTCGGTCACGCCCAGCGCGCCGTTGGCATGCAGGCCCGGCAGCACCTGGTAGGCGCTGGCCTGCTTGACCAGTTTTTGGGCTTGCTCGACGAACTTCACCTCGTCGTCCTTGACCCACCAGTTGCGCGCGCGGCCGATCTCGTCGTAGAGGCGCCCGCCGGAGTCGAAGCCGTGCGTCATTTCGTGGCCGATGACGGCGCCGACACCGCAGAAGTTGATCGCGGGGTCGGCCTTGGGGGTGTATGCCGGCGGCTGCAGGAAGGCGGCGGGGATTTCGATGCCGTTGCGCAGTGGGTTGTAGCCGGCGTTGACGACGGTGGGCAGGGTCCTTTCGGGGATCGAGAAACCGTCTTCCTTGATCGGGCCGCCCCAGCGGCCGAGGTCGCGGCGGGCCCGGAACTCGGTGAGGCGCTCCAGGTTGCCGAAGTAGTCTTCGGGCCGGACGTCCACCGTGCGGTGGTCGATCCATGCGTCCGGATAGCCGACGGTGATCTTCACCTTGTCCAGCTTGTACAGGGCCTGCTTGCGCGTGGCCGGCGTCAGCCAGGTGTTCCTGGCCAGCCGGGCGCGGAACTCTGCGCGGACCATGCCGACCATCTGCTCCACCTCGCGCTTGGACTGCGCGCTGAAGTGCTTGTCGACATAGAGCTGGCCCAGCGGGTGCCCGAGCTTGCCGCCGATGGTGCCGAACACCTGGTTGGCGCGGGGCGGGAGTTCGAAACCCTGGCCATAGATCAGGCGGGTCAAGGCCAGGCCGGGCTGCCCGAACTCCGGGGAGAGGCCGCCCAGGCTGCGGCGCAGGTATTCCCACTTGAGCAGCGACTTGAGCTGGTCGACGCTGAGATCGGCCAGGAAGGCGTTGCGTTCGGCCATGGCTTTGGTTTCGATCGCGGTGATCTGCGCCGGGGGCTGGATGCCGAGCACGCCGAAGTAGGCGTCCCAGTTGAAGCCGGGGGTGAGCGCCTTGACCTGCGCGAACGGCATCTCGATGAAGCGCTTGTCCGGGTCGTTGCGTTCCACCAGCGGCTGGCGCACCTTGGCCACGCGGGTCTCCAGCGCCAGCACGGTTTTCGCAGTGGCAGAGGCCTCTTCGGGTGTGGAGCCCGCCATCACCATCAGGTCGGTCACGTACTGCACGAGACCGTCGCGCATCTTGGCGGACTCGGGCTTGAGGTAGTCCTCGAAGTTGGTCAGCACCAGTTCTCCGTCGCCCACCACGGCGATGTACCGTGTCTTGTCGCGAATGCCGGGGGAGATGGTGGCGCCCATGACCAGCAGGTCGTTGGTCACCAGCGAGAGGCGGGCCAGTTCGCGCACGGCGCCGTCGCGGTCCTGGATCGCGGCAATGCGGTCGAAGGCCGGCTTGAGGGGCGCCGCCCCGAGGGCCTTGAGCCGCTCGAGGTCCATGCCGGCGGTGTAGAGCGCACCCACCTGCTGCAGCGGGCTGCCCTTGGGGGCCGAAGCGGATTGCGCAGCCGCGTCTTCCACCAACTTTTTCAGCACGTCGTCGGTGCGTTTCATCATCAGGTCCAGACCCGAGATGCGGACGCGGTCGGCGGGGATCTCCAGCGCGTCGTGCCACTTGCCGGCGGCGTAGCGGGTGAAGTCCTTGCGCGGATCGACCGAGGGATCCATCTTGGTCGGCGAGAAAGCGAGCGGGAAGCCGAAGGTCGAAGCGTCCTGGGCCAGGGCGGCGCCCGTGGTGAGGGCCATCGTGACGGCCACGGCGATGCTGGTGCGGTGAATCATGGGTGAACTCCCTGTGTTGGTGGTTTATTCGGTGACGATGGGGCCGCTGGTGCCGGCATCGAAGTCGTTCCAGACGTCTTCGCCCTGCAGGCGGCGGTCGCCCTGGATGGTGAATTGCAGCTTGCCGCTGCGGAAGACCAGTGCGCCGTCGCTGCGCTTGGTTTTCACGGCCTTGCCGTTGACCCAGACACGCTCTTCGGCGTCGATGCGGATGGTCGCGACCGTGCGGCCATCGGCGGACGTGGCGACCCACTGGCCGGCGTAGGGTGTCTTGGTGGAGGCGGTTGCTGCTGCAGGTTCTGCAGGTGCTGCGGAGGCGGGGGCCGGGCCAGCACCGTTGCCGAAGCCTGCCTTGGCGTTCTCGGCCTTGCTCTTGCGGATGTCGCAACCCTGCAGCTCGGTCACCTGCGTGCAACCGGAGCGTTCCAGCTGTTTGGCGTAGGTGCTGTTGATCGCGTGGGCCGGCGTTGCCGCGAGCAGGGGAATCACCAGCGGCAACAGGCGTGCCAACCGCAACGGGCTGCCTGCTGTCGCGCGGGAATGGACCTCAGGTTGTGGTTTTTTCCTGACCATGCGCACACCTCCATGAGCAATTTCTCATGAAAGTATGGCGCGACTGAGACAGATCGGGAAGGCCGGCCGACGGATTCGCACCACGGCCCTGTGACAAAGGCCCATGGCCTCCGGGCCGGTGCCAGCGATGACCGGCTAGGCGTGGGTGCCGAGGTCGAACCGGGCCACGGCGCCGGTCAGGGCCAGTGCCTGCTGGCGCAGGCTGGCGCTGGCGGCGGCGCTTTCCTGCACCAGGGCGGCGTTCTGCTGCGTCACCTGCTCCATTTCCTGGATTGAGCGGGCCACCTCCGAGACGGCGCGACCCTGCTCGGAACTGGTGGACGCGACGTCCGACATGGCTTCCATCACCCGCAGCGTGTCGGTCACCACCTCGTCCATCGCGCTGCGCGCCTGCTCCACCAGCGCCGAGCCCTGGTCGACGCGGTCCACGCTGCCCGAGATCAGGCCTCGGATGTCCTTGGAGGCTTCGGCGCTGCGCTGGGCCAGGTTGCGCACCTCGGCCGCCACAACGGCAAAACCGCGCCCCTGTTCGCCCGCGCGGGCGGCCTCGACCGCCGCGTTGAGCGCGAGGATGTTGGTCTGGAAGGCAATGCCGTCGATCACGCCGATGATGTCGGCGATCTGGCGCGACGAGTGCTGGATGTCGTGCATGGTGTCGACGAAGCGGCCCACGAGTTCACCGCTCTTGCGCGCGCTGTCGCTGGCCAGCCGTGCCTGCTCGGTGGCGCCGCGGGCGCCTTCGACGTTGTGGTTGGCCGACGAGGTCAGCTCTTCGGCGGCGGCCGAGGTGTGCGCCAGCGCGTCGGACTGTGCCGAAGTGCGGTGGGCCAGGTTGTGACCGCCCGATTCAATCTGCGAGCAGGTGTCTTCGACCGAGTGGGCGTGCTCGCGCACCTCGCTCACGACCGTGCGCAGGCTGGCCTGCATGTCGGCGGCGCAGGCCATCAGACTCTCGGTATCGCCGGACTTGAGGCGGATGTGCGAGCCCAGATTGCCGGCGCCGATGCGCTGCATCAGCTTGACCGCAAAGCGCGGCTCGCCGCCGATCTGCGCGTACACCGTCAGCACGATCCAGACCGCGAAGCCGGTGGCGACCAGGGTCGCCAGCGCACCGCCGATCAGCATCACACGCTCGATGCCGACGACCTGCTGGAGGTCCTGCTCCACCGACTGGCGGGCGCCCGCCAGCAGGGTTTCCCGCAGCGCCTCGATCTGCGTGGAGATCACCTCGCTGGTCTGGTCGAAACCGGGCTGGCCGTTGCTGCCCTTCATCAGGCGGTTGCCGGCCTCCAGCCCGTCGCGCATGTAGGCCTCGGCCATCGTCTTGCCGCTGTCGTAGAAGGTGACGAAGGCCTTGTCCATGCTGTCCAGGGCCGCGATGTCCTTCTGGTCACCTGCGGCGGTCAGGATGGTGCGCACTTCCTTGCTGGCCGTCTGGTAGTTCTTCAGCGCCTCTTCGGCCTCGGCATAGGCCGCCGGGTCGTGGGTGGCGGAAACGTCGGTGAGGAACTGCTGCACCTCCGAGCGCGACAGGTTCATGCGCTCCACCGCCAGCACCAGCGGCAACTCCGTGACGCTGAATTCGCGCACCCCATGTTCCAGGCGGGCGACCAGCTGGGCCACCAGCACCATCGTGGCGAGAAACAGCGCCACGACGGTCGCAAAGCCGACGCCGAGCTGGGTCTTGAGACTGAGATTCTTGAGCATGTGGCAACCCTGAGACGCTGTGGGTGGCACCTGTTTGGTGCCGTTAAGAGTTCTTAAGCTTGTCGGCCGCGCCCGGGGAGACTTGAGGTTTGAAGTGCCTCGGATCGATACTTTCGCGGCCGCAGCGGATCGCCGTCGCAGTATGTCGTTCCGGTGGTTTTGTCGATGCGTCGAAAAGCGCCGGCCTTCAGGCTTTTCCGGGGGCTTTCCGGCCTGTGCGGGCCGGGCGCCGCGGCCGCTGACAATACGGCCCATGCTGTACTACCAGACCATCCCCGTCACCGCCTTCGCCCAGAACTGCTCGATCGTCTGGTGCGACCAGACCCAGGACGCCGCCGTGATCGACCCGGGCGGCGAACTCGACCGCATCGAAGCCGAGGCCCGGCAGCTGGGTGTGACGCTCAAGGCCATCTGGCTCACCCACGCCCACATCGACCACGCCGGCGGCACGGCCGAACTCGCCGAGCGGCTGCAACTGCCTATCATCGGCCCGCACCCGGGCGACCAGTTCTGGATCGACGGCCTGCCGCAGCAGAGCAAGATGTTCGGCTTCCCGCCCGCCGGCCACTTCACGCCGACCCGCTGGCTGGCCGACGGCGACACGGTGCAGATCGGAAACAGCACGCTGCACGTGCGCCACTGCCCGGGCCACACCCCCGGCCACGTGGTGTTTCACTCCCCCGAAATCCAGCGCGCCTTCGTCGGCGACGTGCTGTTCGCCGGCAGCATCGGCCGCACCGACTTCCCCCAGGGCAACCACGCCCAGCTGATTGCCAGCATCAAGGAACGGCTCTGGCCGATGGGCGACGACACCGTGTTCATCCCGGGCCACGGGCCGGAGAGCACGTTTGGCGAGGAGCGGCGGTTCAATCCTTATGTGGGGGAGCGGTGATCACCCCTTCCGCGCCGCCTCATACAAGCCCTGCACCTTCGGCACATTCGCCTGCAGCTGCTTGATCCGCTCCGGTCCGCTCGGGTGGGTGGAGAGGAAGGCGATGCCGTTGCCGCCGCCGGCCTTGGCCATCTTCTGCCAGAGGCTGACGCTGGCGGTGGGCTGGTAGGCGGCGCGGGCGGCGAGCTCGAGGCCGACGAGGTCGGCCTCGCTTTCGTCTTCCCGGCTGAATTTCAGGGTCAGCAGCTGTGAGCCCATGTCGGCGGCCAGTGCGCCCCAGTTGCCCAGGCCCAGCAGTTCGGCACCCAGGCGCAGGCCGAGGTTGGTGGCGCTGCTCTTGGCCATGCGTTCGCGGGCGTGCTCGCGCAGCGCGTGGGCCATTTCGTGGCCCATGATCATCGCGGCCTCGTCGTCGGACAGCTGCAGCTTCTGCAGGATGCCGGTGTAGAAGGCGATCTTGCCGCCGGGCAGGCAGAAGGCGTTGATCTCGTCGCTGTTGATCAGCGCGACCTGCCATTTCCAGTCCTTGGCGCGCGGATTCCAGGCGCTGGCGAACGGGATGATCTTTTTGGCGATCGTGTGCAGGCGCTGGGTCTGCGGGTGGTTCTGCGGCACCAGCGCGTTCTTGGCCTGGGCCTCCTTGACGGTGGTGACGAACTGCTGGGCGCCAATCTGTTCGATCTGGTCGGCCGGGATCAGCTTGCGCATGCCAGATGCCTTGCCGACCTCGACCTGGCCCATCGCCGGGGCCGCCGCGGCGGAGGCCGCTGCGAGCAGGAAGCCGCGTCGGGCCTGCCAGGGGCCGTGACTGGCAGGTTCAGAAATCGGGTCGGCCGCCGGGGTGGCGGCGCGTTGTTTGAGGTCGCAGAGGAAGCACATGGTCCAATAATAGGCAAAGGGCCTGTCGCCCGCATCCGGGCCACGGGCCCGCCCCTTGCATGAACGAGTCTTCCGTCACACCCGCGTCGGCCGCGGAAAGCGCCGCCGCGGGCCACAAGCCCGGCTGGGGCGAGACCTTCAAGGCCTATCTGGAACCCGCCAGCCTGCGCATGTTCGCGCTGGGGTTTTCGGCCGGGCTGCCGCTGCTGCTGGTACTGGGCACGCTGAGCTTTCGCCTGCGCGAGGCCGGGCTGGACCGCACCACCATCGGCTACCTGAGCTGGGTCGGGCTGGCCTATGGCTTCAAGTGGGTCTGGTCACCGCTGGTGGACCGGCTGCCGATTCCGCTGCTGACCCGCGCGATGGGGCGGCGGCGCAGCTGGCTGCTGGTGTCGCAGTTGCTGATCATGGTGGCGCTGGCCGGCATGGCGGTGTCCGATCCGCGCAGCGGGCTGGACACGGTGGTCTGGTGTGCGCTGGCGGTCGCCTTCGCTTCTGCCACGCAGGACATTGCGCTCGACGCCTACCGCATCGAGTCCGCGGACGCCGCGCACCAGGGCACGCTGGCCGCGACCTACCAGACCGGTTACCGGCTGGCGATGATCTGGGCCGGCGCCGGCGTGTTGTGGCTGGCGGCGCGGGCCGAGGTGGCGCCCGTGGCGCAGGCCGCCGTTGCTGCGGCCGAGGCAGTGAAGCCCGCCCCGGGCGCGCTGTACCAGAACGCCGCCTGGACCACGGCCTACCTTGTCATGGCGGCAAGCATGCTGGTCGGCGTGGTGACGGTGCTGTTCTCGCGCGAGCCGGCGCAGGTGGTGCTGCCGCCCAGCCGCAACGCGGCCGAGTGGTTCAAGGGCGCTTTCGTCGAGCCCTTTGCGGATTTCCTGAAGCGCTACGGCACACACGCGCTGCTGATCCTGGCGCTGATCGGCGTCTACCGCATCAGCGACGTGGTGATGGGCATCATGGCCAACCCGTTCTACGTCGACATGGGTTACACCAAAGACGAGGTCGCGGCGGTCACCAAGATCTACGGCGTGATCATGACCCTGGTCGGCGCGTTCATTGGCGGTGCGCTGTCGCTGCGCCTGGGGGTGATGCGGGTGCTGATGCTGGGCGCTGTGCTGTCGGCCGCGAGCAACCTGCTGTTTGCCTGGCTCGCGCACCACGGCCACGACGTGACGGCGCTGATCGCCGTGGTCTCGGCCGACAACCTGAGCGCGGGCGTGGCCTCGGCGGCGTTCATCGCCTACCTGTCGAGCCTGACCAACGTCAGCTATTCGGCGACACAGTACGCGCTGTTCAGCTCGATGATGCTGCTGGCGCCCAAGTGGCTGGCGGGCTATTCGGGCGCCTTTGTCGACGCCTACGACTACCCGACCTTTTTCACGGCGACTTCCTTGATGGGCCTGCCGGTGCTCATACTCATCTGGCTGGCCACGCGAATTGACTCCCCCCCGCGCAGCACCTGATGGCGCGTCACCCCCTCAGGGGGCAACACCTGCGGCCCGGCAAAGCCGGTTCCACGGTGTTCACGACGAAGTCAGCGACCGCAGTTGTCTGGCCAGTTCGGCTTTCTGCACCTTGCCCAGCGCGGTGCGCGGCAAGGTGTCCAGGCGTACCCAGCGGCGCGGCCACTTGTAGCGCGCCAGCCGCCCGTCGAGGAAGGCGCGCAGTGGCGCCTCCCAGTCTTCGTCGGCGGTTTGCGGATCGCGCAGCACTACGACCGCGACCGCGACCTCGCCCCAGCGCGTGTCCGCCTGCCCGACCACGCTGCATTCGGCGACCGCCGGGTGGGTGGCGATCAGGTTCTCGATCTCGGCTGGGTAGATGTTCTCGCCGCCGGAGATGATCATGTCCTTGGCGCGGCCGACCACCGAGTAGCTGCCGTCCGTCGCCTGCTGCGCGAGGTCGCCGCTGTGGAAAAAGCCCTCGGCGTCGAGCGCTGGCTTGTCGGGCCAGTAGGTCGTCACCACGTTGGGAGCGCGCACGCAGATCTCGCCCACATGACCCGGCGCGACCGGCGTGCCTTGCGGGTCCAGCAGCCGGATCTCGACGCCCGGTGCCGGCCAGCCGCAGGAGCCGATGTGCGACGCCGACCAGTCGGGTGGCAGCGCGATCGAGAAAGGCCCGGTCTCGGTGCTGCCGTAGACATTGCTGACCGGCACACCGCGGGCCATGAATGCTTGCAGCGGCTCGGGCGGCAGCACGCTGGAACCGGCCCACACCGTGCGCAGGCAAGAGAGGTCGGTGCGGGCCCATTCGGCGTGCGCGGTCAGCGCCTGCAGCGTGGCGGGCACCTGCAGTGTCAGGCTCGGCCGGTCCTGCGCGATGGCGCGCAGTGTGGCCGTCGGATCGAAGCGGGTATGCAGCAGCACGCGGGCACCAACCGACAGTGCCGGCAGGGTCTGGATGCACAGGCCGCCGACGTGGAACAGCGGCAGCACGGTCAGCACCGTATCGTCGGCCGTCATGCCCTGCACCTGCGCGGCCATCGCCATGTTGGCCAGCAGGTTGCCCTGCGTGTGCACCGCCGCTTTCGGCGTGCCCGTCGTGCCGGAGGTGTAGACCAGCAGGGCGGGCTCTGCCAAGGCGTTCGCGGTGGAGGCTGGCATTTTGTGCTTTGCGTCCGCTGCTGACAGCGTGTCCTGTGGCACCACCGACGGACGGCCCGAAACGCCCAGCGCGCGCGCCGCCTCGGCGAAACCCGCGTCGTGCACCAGCAGCCGGGGCGTGCAGTCGGCCAGCACCGCGGTCCATTCGGCGGCGGCCAGCCGGTGGTTCAGCGGCACCAGCACGGCACCGAGCCGGCCGAGCGCGAACAGGGCGGCGATCTGCAGCGGGTGGTTCAGGCCCAGCCAGGCGACGCGGTCACCGCGCACCACACCATGGGCCACCAATCCGGCGGTCAGCCGGTCGGCCAGCGCCAGCAGTTCGCGGTAGCTCAGGATGCCGCGGGCACCGCTGGCCGGGTCGAGGTGATCCAGGGCAATCGCGTCCGGTCGCTCCTGCGCACGGCGCTGCAACAGTTCGTGAAGCGACGGGGCGGGCAGGGCGGGGGCGGTGGGCGCAAACATGCCGCCAACTTTACGTGAGGGATGCAAAGGCTTCACGCGCGTGCGCGACGATGGTCGGCCTCCTCGGGGGGCACCGACCTCTCTCGATACACTGGCCCCATGAACGCTCCGACCCCCACCCGCCTCCTCATGATCGAAGACGATGCGCGTCTGGCGCAGATGGTCACCGAGTACCTGGCCCAGTCCGGCTACGCGGTCACGCACGCGCCCGACGGCGAGCGGGGTCTGGAGCAGCTGCCGCTGCTGCAGCCTGAGCTGGTGATCCTGGACCTGATGATGCCGGGGATCGACGGGCTCGAGGTGTGCCGCCGCATCCGTTCGCTGCCCAACGGCAACGCCAAGGTGCCGGTTCTGATGCTGACCGCCAAGGGCGATCCGATGGACCGCATCATCGGCCTGGAAATCGGCGCCGATGACTATCTGCCCAAGCCCTTCGAGCCGCGCGAGCTGCTGGCGCGCATCCGCGCTGTGCTGCGCCGCCGCGGCGACGCCAATGCGGCCGCGGCCACGACCCGCGCGACGCCGGTGCTGCGTTTCGGTTCGCTGGAGATCGACCGCGACGCGCGCACCGTGCAGGTGGCTGGTGCGGCCTGTGACCTCACGTCGTACCAGTTCGACCTGCTGGTGGCGCTGGCCGAGCGCGCTGGCCGGGTGCTCACGCGCGACCAGATCATGGAAGCGGTGCGTGGGCGTGAGCTGGAGGCGTTTGACCGCAGCATCGATGTGCACATCGGCCGCATCCGCAATGCCATCGAGGCCGACAGCAAGGAACCCAAGCGCATCCTCACGGTGCGCGGCGTGGGCTACGTGTTCGCGAAGCAGCAGGAATGAACAGCCTCGGCCAGAAACTCTACCTGCGCATCTGGCTGGCCGTCGTGGCGGCCGTGGCGGTGCTCACCCTGGTGGTGGGCTGGCTCTGGCAGATGGCGCTGGACAGCGACCGCGCGGAACGCGATGCTCGGATGGCGCGCGAGATCGTGCTGCGCAACGGCGCCGGTGAAGTGGTTGGCGAAGCGCCGGCGCAGGCGATCCGGGTGCCGGGCCAGGGCCTGGAGTTCCAGGTGCAGATGAAGGACGGGCAGACGCTGTACATCCAGCTGCCGCGACCGAACCGACCGCCCGGCGCGCCGGTGGGGGCACGGCGTGGCCTGTTCGGCCTGCAGGACCCGTTCGGATTCCTTTGGCTGCTGGGGCTGGTCGCGCTGGCCGTGGCCCTGGGCGCCTACCCGATCGTGCGTCGCCTGACCAAGCGGCTGGAGGCTCTGCAACGCGGCGTCGAGCGCTGGGGGCAGGGCGATCTGAGCACGCGCCTGCCGGTCAGCGGTCGCGACGAGATCGCCTTTCTCGGCGAGCGCTTCAACGCCGCCGCCGAACGCGTGCAGTCGCTGATGCTCTCGCACAAGACCTTGCTGGCGAACGCGTCGCACGAGCTGCGTTCTCCACTGGCGCGCATCCGCATCGGGCTGGAACTGCTGGGCAACGATCCGGCGCGCGCCGCGCAGCGGGCGGAGGTCGCGCGCAACATCGACGAACTGGACCAGCTGATCGACGAGATCCTGATGGCCAGCCGGCTGGACCTGCGCGATGCCAATGAGGCCTCGGCGCTGGGGCCGACCGAAGAGGTCGACCTGGTGGGGCTGGCGGCCGAAGAGTGCGCACGCACCGGCGCCGAGCTGGATGTGGCCGAGGGCATTTCCCCGGTGCTGGTGCAGGGTCATCCCAAGCTGCTGCGGCGCCTGTTGCGCAACCTGCTGGAGAACGCGCGGCGCTACGGCCATCGGCCGGGTGCCACCGGTCCTGCCGAGCCCGCGCACCTGGTCATTGATCGTGGTGCCGGCGCGACAGGTGTTCCGGTGTTTCGCGTGTGTGTCGAGGACCAGGGCCCGGGTGTGCCGCCCGAACTGCGGGAGCGCATCTTTGAACCGTTCTACCGCCTGCCCGGTGCCAGCGAAAGCGTGGGCGGCGTGGGGCTGGGCCTCTCTCTGGTGCGTTCGATCGCGATCCGGCACCACGGCAACGTGCGTTGCGAAGACCGTCCCGGCGGAGGCGCACGGTTCGTGGTCGAGCTGCCGATGTAACTACCTGTAAATAGTGTTCGATAGCGAACTGTGCAATTTGTCACGCTTACGTACGGCCCGAGGCATTTTGTGGTGAGTTGCTGCCTGTTTGCCGGGCGAATTGCAACAAAGGACCACATTTCTCCCCCAAACAGGGGATGGTCGAAACAGATGCCGCAACGCACAATTTGCCGGTTGCTGTCACAACATTCATCGCAACGGCGGGGCCGTGTGGTCCCGCCCGTTGCCACAGTACCGATCTCCCAACGACGTCCTTCCAAGGACTTCAAAGCCACCGCAAGGTGGCTTTTTTTTGCGCTGTCGCTGCTGATCAGTGACTGTGAGCGACCACTTCGCCGGCCTTGAGCTTGTACACGGTGCCGCAATACGGGCAGCGCGCTTCGCCGGTCTTGGCCACGTCCAGGTAGACCTTGGGGTGGCTGTTCCAGAGCTTCATGTCCGCCTTGGGGCTGGGGCAGAACACGCCGCCCTGGTGGTTCAGATCGGCGGCGGCGAGTTCGACAAGCATCTTGCTCATGGCGTGTTCCTTCAGACCTTGGCGAGCCAGTGGGCGTACTTGGGATTGCGGCCGTTGACGATGTCAAAGAACGCGCTCTGAATCTTCTCGGTGATCGGGCCGCGGCTGCCGGCGCCGAGCTCGATGCGGTCGAGCTCGCGGATCGGGGTCACTTCGGCGGCGGTGCCGGTGAAGAAGGCCTCGTCGGCGATGTAGACCTCGTCGCGGGTGATGCGCTTCTGGATGATTTCCAGGCCCAGGTCCTTGGCAATGTGGAACACCGTGTTGCGCGTGATGCCGTTGAGCGCGCCGGCCGACAGGTCGGGCGTGTAGATGACGCCGTTCTTGATCACGAAGATGTTCTCGCCAGCGCCTTCGGAGACGAAGCCCGAGCTGTCCAGCAGCAGCGCTTCGTCGTAACCCTCGTCGGTCACTTCCATGTTGGCCAGGATGGAGTTGGTGTAGTTGCTCACCGCCTTGGCCTGCGTCATGGTGATGTTGACGTGGTGGCGGGTGTAGCTGGACGTCTTGACGCGGATGCCGCGCTTGAGGCCCTCTTCGCCCAGGTAGGCGCCCCAGGCCCAGGCCGCGACCATCAGGTGGATGGTGTTGCCCTTGGGGCTGACGCCCAGCTTCTTGTCGCCGATCCAGGTCAGCGGGCGCAGGTAGCAGGATTCGAGCTTGTTCTCGCGCACCACGGCCTTCTGGGCCTCGTTCACTTCTTCCTTCGTGAACGGCAGCTTCATGCGCAGGATCTTGGCGCTGTTGAACAGGCGGTCGGTGTGTTCTTCGAGGCGGAAGATGGCGGTGCCGTCGGCGGTCTTGTACGCGCGAACACCTTCAAAGGCGCCGCAGCCGTAGTGCAGGGTGTGGGTCAGCACATGGATCTTGGCGTCGCGCCAGTCGACCATCTGGCCATCCATCCAGATCTTGCCGTCGCGGTCGGACATCGAGGGAATCACGGGGCTCATGCGGGGTCCTTTATGGGATTTGTCGGTCAGCCCGCAATTTTACGGCGCCCCTCGCCGACCTCACTGGTCGCTGGCGGGGCGGGAAAGCTGCCAGTCGGTGAGCTTGCCGCCGGCGAAGCTGGCGGTGACCGAGGAGTCGCTGCCGTCGGTCCAGCGGTAGCGCTCGGGCTGCTCGCCCTCGGCCGACAGCCGCTCGCCGATCGAGCGCGTCATCGCGATCACGTGGAACAGCGTCGCACCGGGTTTGAGCTTGGCGTTGAGCATCACGGCGCTGGCGACCGAGCCGATGGGGCGCTTGGCGGCGCGCTGCATCACGGTCATCAGCCGCGTGACGTGCAACAACAGCCACATCACCAGACCGCCGCCGACGGCGGCGATGCCGGGCCAGCCGTAGCTGCGCCAGGCGACAGCGAGCAGACCGACGATCAGGACGGGAATGGCGAGGCGCTGGAAGTTCATGCCCAGATTGTCGGTGCGCTGCGGCCGCGCACGATGACGGTTTCCGCGTATGCGCGGGCTTCGCCGGCAGATGCCGTGGAACCGGCTTTGCCGGGCCACTGGCATCGCCCCCCGAGGGGGTGACGCCGAAGGCGGCGCGGGGGGTCAAGCCAAACTTCGCGCCAGTTCCATGGCTTCCTCGATGCGCTCGACCGCGTGAATGGTCAGGCCCTCGAAGGCCTTGTCGTTGCGCTTGGGCGCGTTGGCCTTGGGCACGACCGCGACCGAGAAGCCCAGCTTGGCGGCTTCCTTCAGGCGCTCCTGGCCGCGCGGCGCCGGGCGCACTTCGCCCGCCAAGCCGACTTCGCCAAATGCGATGAATCCCTTGGGCAGGGCCTTGCCGCGCAGGCTGCTGGTGATCGCGAGCATGACGGCCAGGTCGGCCGCCGGCTCGCTGATGCGCACGCCGCCGACCGCGTTGACAAACACGTCCTGGTCCATGCAGGCCACGCCCGCGTGGCGGTGCAGCACCGCCAGCAACATGGCCAGGCGGTCGCGGTCCAGGCCCACGCTGAGACGCCGCGGCGACGGGCCGCCGCTGTCGACCAGCGCCTGGATTTCCACCAGCATCGGCCGCGTGCCTTCCAGCGTGACCAGTACGCAGCTGCCGGGCACCGGCTCGGCGTGCTGGGAGAGAAAGATCGCGCTGGGGTTGCTCACCCCCTTGAGGCCGCGCTCGGTCATTGCAAAGACGCCGATCTCGTTGACGGCGCCAAAGCGGTTCTTGATCGCACGGATCAGGCGGTAGCTCGAATGCGTGTCGCCCTCGAAATACAGCACCGTGTCGACCATGTGCTCCAGCACGCGCGGACCAGCCAGCGCTCCTTCCTTGGTCACGTGTCCGACCAGCACGATGGCGGTGCCACTGGCCTTCGCGGCGCGCGTCAGGTGGGCCGCGCATTCGCGCACCTGCGCCACCGAACCCGGCGCGCTCGTGAGCTGCTCGGAGTACACGGTCTGGATCGAGTCGATCACCGCGATGGCGGGCTGTGTGTGGGCGAGTGTGGCGAGGATCTTTTCCAGCTGGATCTCGGCCAGCACGCTGACCTGTGAGCCGTCCAGCCCGAGCCGGCGCGAACGCAGCGCGACCTGGGCGCCGCTTTCTTCACCGGTCACGTAGAGCGTCTTCTGGCCGGCGCGCTGCAGCGAATCCAGCGCCTGCAGCAGCAGCGTGGACTTGCCGATGCCCGGGTCACCGCCGATCAGCACCACGCCGCCTTCCACGATGCCGCCGCCCAAGACCCGATCCAACTCGTCGTGACCGGTGGGCGTGCGCTGCACGTCGGTGGCTTCGATGTCGGCCAGTGTCGTGACCTCTGCCGTCTTGGCCAGCGAGGCAAAGCGGTTCTTCGCCGGTGCCGACGACTCGGCCACCGATTCGATCAGCGTGTTCCAGGCGTTGCAGTGCGGGCACTTGCCCAGCCAGCGCGGGCTGGTGCCGCCGCATTCGTTGCAGGTGAATTGGGTCTTTTCCTTGGCCATCCGCCGAGACTAACACCCGTCGGATGGAGTCCTGTCGCGGGCTTCAGTTCACCGGGACCGTGGTGTCCGGCGGCGGGTCGAGCGTGAACTCGGCGACCGTGCCCACGGCGGGTGCGCTGCGCAGCCGGATCTCGCCGCCGTGGTGCTCGACGATGCGCCGCACCAGGCTCAGGCCCACGCCCGAACCTTCGAACTGCGTGGCGCTGTGCATGCGCTGGAACGGCTGGAACAGCTGACCGGCCTTGGTCATGTCGAAGCCGGCGCCGTTGTCGGTCACGCGGTACCAGATGCCGCGGGCATCGCGGAAGCTGTCGACCGACACCTTGGCCTGCGCCACCTTGCCGCTGTATTTCCAGGCGTTGTGCAGCAGGTTCTGCCAGACCTGGGCCGTGAGGTCCGGGTCGGCGTGGGCGATCGGCAGCTGGTCCAGCTTGAAGTCCACCTGGCGCTGCGCCTGCGCCGCGCTCAGCAGCGTCCAGGTGTCGCGCACCAGCTGCTGCATGTCCACCGTCACCCGCTGCAGCGGCCTGCGTGATACCTTGGCCATCTCGGTCAGGGCCGACACCATGGTGTTCATGCGCCGGGCCGCGCGGTCGATGTGTTCGGTGTACTGCTCGGCCTCCTGCAGGTGGCCGCCGCGTAGCCGCTCGCGCAGCAGGCCGACGAATCCCTGCATCGCGATCAGCGGCGCGCGCAGGTCGTGCGACACCACCCGGGTGAATTCCTGCAGCGACTGTTCGGCGCGCTGCTGGCTGCCCTGGGCCTTGTCCAGGTCGCGGCGCAGCCGGTCCAGCTCGGCGGCGAGGGTGTCGTAACCCTGGCGCAGCGCCGCGTCCTGTTCCAGCTGCTCGGTCACGTCCCGCAGCAGGCAGAAGGCATGCTCCACGCCGCCAATCGTCAGCGGGTCGGCACTCACCAGACATTCGCGGGTGCTGCCGTCGGCTCGCATCAGCCGTACCGGCACCGCATCGAGTCCGCCGTGGTCGCCGAAGCTGCGCACCAGGGCCTGCAGCGCCGCAGCGTCGATGTGCGCGCCAAGCTCGTGCATCGGCCTGCCCACCAGCGTGCGCGCCGGCACACCCAGCAAGGTCTGCAGCGCCGCATTGGTGTCGCGGATCACGGCCTTGCCGCGCTCGACCAGCAGCATGGGCTCCGGGTGCAGCGTGAAGCTGCGCTCCAGCAGCTGCTCGGCCTTGTGCAAGGCGGCTTCGGCGGTGCGGCGGCGGGCGCGCTCCTGCAGGATGCGTCGGCCGCGCTTCCAGGCCACCGTGCCGAGCACACCCAGACCCAGCGCGGAGGCCGCGGCCACGCCCCAGGTCCAGGTCTTCTGTTGTGACAGGCCCAGTTCCAGCCGGTGGCGTTCGGCCACATCGCGGTGGCTGCTCAGCCACTTGACCCGCAGCGCTTCCAGCCGGCCGTTGCGTTCCAGTTCGTGCAGACCCTTTTGCAGACGTTCCTGCAGTGCCTGTTCGCCGGGGTGGACCGCGAAGGCGTAGGACTGGACCTTGAGCACCAGGGCACTGGCCACGACGCCAGGGGCCACGCCGCGTTCGAGCAGTGGGTCGGCGTAGGCGCGCGGCAGCAGCGCCACATCGGCCTCGCCCTTTTCCACGGCGGCCAGCACCAGTTCGGGTTGCTTGAGTTTCACGAACGGTCCGGTCAGCTGCGGCAGCCAGTTCTGCAGGGTCTCGCGCATCGGCTCGCGGTCGGGCACCGCGATGCGCAGCCCCTTGAGGTCGCTGACATCCTGGGGTTCGACGGCGTCCTTCTTCCGGTAGACGGCGATGGCGGGGGTGGCGTGACCATGGACAAACTGGGTCCAGGCCTGCCGCTCGCTGGTCTGGACCATGGCGATCAGGTCGGCGCGGCCCTCTCGAAAAGCCGCCTCGGTCTGTGCCCAGGGTTGCAGGCTGATCGCGAAGCTGACGCCCAGCAGGGGTTCGAGCTCCCGCAGCAGGTCGATCTGGAAGCCTTGCGGCTGTCCTTGCGGGTCCAGGGATTCGAAGGGCGGGAAGGCGGCGTCGCCCGCATAGCGGATCACCTCGGCCGCACCGGCCGGTAGCGAAAGGCCCAGTGCCAGCCCGCCCAGCAGCAGCTGGCGGCGCTTCAGGGGGCAGAGGTCTTGCGGGGACCTGCCCGGCAATGCGGTGGGGTGGCGGCGCGGCATGTTCGGCACCCAATATACCGGGTCGCTGCCAGGGGTCCGTTATGCGGGCGCCCGGGGGTCAGTGGCCGGGTGCCGGCGGGTGGCTGTAGCGCCGCGTGATTTCGGCGATCTCGACCGAGTAGCTGGCGTACCAGCGCTCGCGCCCCAGCTTCTGCGCCATCAGGTGGTCGGTGTGCTGTTTCCAGGCGCGGATGCTGGCCTCGTCGGGCCAGTAGGAGAGGGCGATTTCCTGGTCGCCCTCGGTCGCGGCGGTGAAGTCCAGGCAGCCGAACTGCGTGAGCGCGAGCTGGCGCATCTGTGCCGCCATGGCGCTGTATTCGGCGTCGAGGGTGCGGGCCTTGGCCCGGAAGATCACAACAAACATTCGATGAATCCTTGCGAGAGTTCGCGGGTGAGTTCGGCCGCCGGGAGGGTGCGGCAGCCGCTGGCGTTCTGGCCCGACCACAGCGGCGTGAAATCGCCGCTACCCTGCTTTTCCCAGTGGGCGCGCAGCGGTGCGATGGCGGCGGTGGCGAGCGGAAAGGCCGGCGCGGTGGGGTTCAGCGGGCCGAGCGTGCGCATCACGCGGTTGACGATGCCGCGCGCCGGCCGGCCGGTGAACAGGGTGGTGAGCGCGGTGTGGCGCGCGGCATCGCTCTGCAGCGCGGCGCGGTGGATCGTGCTGGTGGTGGCTTCGGGGCAGCAGAGGTAGGCGGTGCCGACCTGTACGCCGGTCGCGCCCAGCGCCAGCGCGGCGCGCACACCCGCCGCGTCGGCGATGCCGCCGGCCGCGATCACCGGTACATCCACCGCGGCCACGATCTGCGGCAGCAGGGCGAAGGTGCCCATCTGGGTGGTGAGGAGATCTGCCGCCGGGCCGCCCCAAGGCAGATCAGCCCCCTCGGGGGGCAGCGACCCGCGCAGCGGCGGAGCGTGGGGGCTGTTTGCTGTCAAGAACATGCCACGGTGACCACCGGCCTCCACGCCTTGCGCGATCACGGCGTCGGCGCCATGTGCGACCAGCCAGCGCGCCTCGTCCACCGTCGTCGCCGACGACAGCACCACGCTGCCCCAGCCCTTGACGCGCGCCAGCAGGTCGGGCGCGGGCAGGCCGAAGTGGAAGCTCATGACCGGCGGGCGGAAGGGCTCGACCACATCGGCCACCGCATGGCTGAACGGCACGCGCCCGGCGCCCGCGGGCACCGACTGGATGTCCAGCCCCGCCTCGGCGTAGAAAGGCGCCAGCGTCTCGCGCCAGCGCGCCTCGCGGTCGGCGTCGGGCACCGGCGGCGTGTGACAGAAGAAGTTGAGGTTCCAGGGATGCGTGGTGCCCCGGGTAAGCGCCGTCAGCTCGGTCTGCAGCGCCTCGGGCGTGAGCATGGCGCCGGGCAGCGAACCCAGCCCGCCGGCGTTGCTGACGGCGATCGCCAGCGCCGCGCCCTGTACGCCCGCCATCGGGGCCTGGATCAGGGGGACTTCGGTGCCCAGCAGGGCGAGCAAGGTCTTCATGGGGCGGATTGTCCACCCGGTTTCAGGGTGCGGGTTATCCCTTGCTGGATGCGTCGAACAAAATCATTTAACATATTAAATAAATGAGCCAGACCACTCCTTCGTTCGTCCACCGCAACCTGCCCCGCCTGCTGCTCGAAGCGCGCGAAGCGGTGATGCAGCACACCCGCCCGAGCCTGCGCGAGCACGGTCTGTCGGACCAGCAATGGCGCGTGCTGCGGGTGTTGGGGGAACACGCGGGGGACCCGGCCGGTGTCGAGACCGGCCGCGTGGCGCGCGAGGCGCTGCTGCTCGGCCCCAGCCTGACCGGCGTGCTCACGCGCATGGAGCGCGACGGCCTCATCAGCCGCGAGCGCTGCCCGCAGGACGCGCGCCGCACCGTGGTGCGCGCCACCGCCGCCGGCCTGAAGCTGGTGGCGACGCTCTCGCAGACCATCGAGGCGCACTACGCCTGGATGGAAGAACAACTGGGCAAGGCGCAGCTGGCGAAGCTCTATGTGCTGCTGGACCAGGTGATTGCGCTCGAAGCGCCCGGCGGCGAAGCCACCAGTGAAGACACGTCCGAGGACGACACCGAATGAACCCCATCCCCTACCTGCCGGCCGGCACGGTCTACGGCACCCTGCTGAACTTCCGGCGCGAACACGCGCTGTGGGCGCCGCGCATGAACGACGCGCCCTACAAGGCGCCGCCGAACGCTCCGGTGCTCTACATCAAGACCGCCAACACCTACACCGCTTCGGGGCATCCGATTGCGCTTCCGCCCGGCGTGGGCGAGGTCGAGGTCAGTGCGTCGCTCGGCCTGGTGGCGGGCGAGGGCGGTGTGGTCGCGGGCGCCGTGCTGTGCAACGACGTGGCGCTTCCGCACGAGAGCTATTACCGACCACCGGTGAAGTACCGCAATGTCGACGGCTTCTTCGGCGTGGGCGACGCGGTGCGACCACTGACCGACCTGTCGACGCTCGCGTCGCTGGTGCTGGAACTGCGGGTCGATGGCGTGATGCGACAGCGCACGGCGCTGGCCGATCTGGTGCGCGATGCGGCCACGCTGTGGGCGGATGTGAACGCCTTCCAGTCGATGCGGCCCGGTGACGTGCTCATGGTCGGCACCGATTGCCTGGAGGACGGATCGCGGCCGCGTGTGAAGGCCGGCGACTCGGTCGAGATCACCGCCACTGGCTTCTCGCCCTTGGTCAACCATTTCATTCAGGAGGCCACATGAAGCGCGCCCGCATCGCCTGGGCCGGCGCGGTCCACGACGCCGTCGAAGCCGACGGCCAACTCGAACTGCTCACGCCCGCGTTCAAGGGCCGCCGCGTCGGTTTCGACGAGGTGGTCTGGCTGCCGCCGCTGGCGCCGGTGCCGCGTGCGCGGACCGTGCTCGCCCTCGGCCTGAACTACGCCGACCATGCCAAGGAACTCGCCTTCAAGGCGCCCGAAGAGCCGCTGGCCTTCGTCAAAGGCGAGGCTTCGCTGACCGGTCACAAAGCCTTCACCGTGCGGCCCGACGGCGTGAACTTCATGCACTACGAATGCGAACTCGCGGTGGTGATCGGAAAGCCCGCCAAGCGCGTGAAGAAAGCCGACGCCCTTCAATACGTCGCCGGCTACACGGTCGCCAACGACTACGCGATCCGCGACTACCTGGAGAACTGGTACCGGCCCAACCTCAAGGTCAAGAACCGCGACACCTGCACGCCCATCGGTCCCTGGCTGGTCGATGCCGCCGATGTCCCGGACCCGATGAACCTCGCGCTGCGCACCACCGTCAACGGCAAGGTCACTCAGCAGGGCAGCACGAAAGACATGATCTTCGACGTGCCGACGCTGATCGCCTACTTCAGCAGCTTCATGACCCTGATGCCCGGCGACCTGATCCTGACCGGTACGCCCGACGGCGTGGTCGATTGCCAGCCCGGCGACGTGATCGTCACCGAGATCGACGGCATCGGCGCCCTCACGAACACCATCACTTCCGAAAGCAAGGCATGACGCAACGCATCGACCACCTCATCAACGGCAAGACCGTCGCCGGCCGCGACTACTTCGAAACCGTCAACCCGGCCACGCAGGGTGTGCTCGCCGAAGTGGCCTCGGGCACCGAAGCCGAAGTCAACGCCGCAGTGCAGGCCGCCAAGGACGCCTTCCCCGCCTGGGCCGGCCTGCCGGCCACCGAGCGCGCGAAGAAGATCCGCGCGCTGGGCGACCTGATCGCCAAGCACGTGCCCGAGATCGCGAACACCGAGACCCAGGACACCGGACAGGTGATCGCGCAGACCGGCAAGCAGCTGATCCCGCGCGCGTCGGACAACTTCTATTACTTCGCCGAGATGTGCACCCGCGTCGACGGCCACACCTACCCCACGCCCACGCACCTGAACTACACCCTGTTCCACCCGGTGGGGGTGTGCGCGCTGATCTCGCCGTGGAACGTGCCTTTCATGACCGCGACGTGGAAGGTCGCGCCCGCGCTGGCTTTCGGCAACACGGCGGTGCTGAAGATGAGCGAACTCTCGCCCATGACCGCCGCGCGCCTGGGCGAGCTGGCGCTGGAGGCCGGCATCCCGGCCGGCGTGCTCAACGTCGTGCACGGCTTCGGCAAGGAAGCCGGCGAGCCGCTGTGCGCCCACCCGGATGTGCGCGCCATCAGCTTCACCGGCTCCACCGCGACCGGCAACCGCATCGTCAAGGCCGCGGGCCTGAAGAAGTTCAGCATGGAGCTCGGCGGAAAGAGCCCGTTCGTCATCTTCGACGACGCCGATCTGGACCGCGCGCTCGACGCCGCGATCTTCATGATCTTCAGCAACAACGGGGAGCGCTGCACCGCCGGTTCGCGCATCCTCGTGCAGCAGAGCATCTACGCCGACTTCGCCGCGAAGTTCACCGAGCGCGCCAAGCGCATCGTGGTCGGCGACCCGCTGGATGAGAAGACGACCATCGGCCCGATGATCAGCCAGGGGCACCTGGCCAAGGTGCGCAGCTACATCGAGCTGGGGCCCAAGGAGGGCGCGACGATGTTGTGCGGCGGTCTGGATCGCCCGTCGTATGCGGCCGAACTGCCCGCGCATGTGCAGGCCGGCAACTACGTTTGGCCGACCGTGTTCGCCGACGTGGACAACCGCATGAAGATCGCACAGGAAGAGATCTTCGGCCCGGTGGCCTGCCTGATTCCGTTCAAGGACGAGGCGGACGCGATCCGCATCGCGAACGACATCGCCTACGGTCTGTCGAGCTATGTGTGGACGGAGAACATCGGCAAGGCGCACCGGGTCGCGGCGGCCGTGGAAGCTGGCATGTGTTTCGTGAACTCGCAGAACGTGCGCGATTTGCGGCAGCCGTTTGGTGGCACGAAGGCGTCGGGTACGGGGCGCGAGGGCGGAACCTGGAGTTACGAGGTGTTCCTGGAGCCCAAGAACGTTGCTGTGTCTCTGGGGTCGCATCACATTCCTCATTGGGGAGTTTGATTTGCGCTCCTCTGCTGTTTCGCTCATTGACCTGGGCGGGCTGGGAGGACCGGGGTACCCGGTTCCGCTCATGTCCCCCGAAACGGGCTTTGCCCGTTTCTCCTCCTTTACTTCGCTGCACCGGGTACCCCGGTCCTCCCAGCCAGAAGCAGTGTTGGCATTCAACCGTTCGAGCGCCGATGCGCAGCGAGAGAAGGCGAGGTGGGTGGTGTGCCGCAGCGAAGTAAAGGAGGAGGGCTGCGCGCAGCGCAGACCGGGGGACATGAGCGGAGGCATACCACCCACCTCGCCTTCCACCACAAACGTCAGCCAAGACAACGCACAAAACAGGAGACAAGCCAAATGGGCAAAGTAGCACTGGTCGGAAAGATCACCCACGTCCCCTCGATGTACCTCAGCGAACTCGACGGCCCCCGCAAAGGCACTCGCCAGGATGCCATCGACGGCCACAAGGAAATCGCGCGCCGCTGCAAAGAACTCGGCGTCGACACCATCGTCGTCTTCGACACCCACTGGCTCGTCAACGCCAGCTACCACCTCAACTGTGCGCCCCACTGGCAAGGCACCTACACCAGCAACGAGCTGCCCCACTTCATCAGCAACATGGGCTACGCCATTCCCGGCAACCCCGAGCTGGGCCAGCTGCTCGCCAAGGTCGCGGTCGAACACGGCGTCGAAACCCTCGCCCACCACGCCACCACGCTGCAGCCCGAGTACGGCACCCTCGTGCCCATGCGCTACATGAACGCCGACCAGCACTTCAAGGCCATCTCGGTCTCCGCGCTGTGCACCGTGCACTACCTCAACGACAGCGCCCGCCTGGGCTGGGCCATGCGCAAGGCCGTCGAAGACCACTACGACGGCACCGTCGCCTTCCTTGCCAGCGGCTCGCTGAGCCACCGCTTCGCACAGAACGGCCTCGCGCCCGAATACGCGTTCAAGGTCTGGAGCCCCTTCCTTCAACACCTGGACGACGAGGTGGTCCGCATGTGGCAGGCCGGTGAGTGGAAGGACTTTTGCGAGATGCTGCCCGAGTACGCCAGCAAGGGCCACGGCGAAGGCTTCATGCACGACACGGCGATGATGATGGGTGTGCTGGGCTGGAGCGAATACGACGGCAAGGCCGAGGTCATCACGCCGTACTTCGGCGCGTCGGGCACCGGCCAGATCAACGCCGTGTTCCCGGTCACGCCCGTCACCGGCAAAGCCATTCCCAAGGCGCAGGCCTCGGCCGCCGACGGCTTCAGCCTCGTGAGTTCACGCCTCTGAACGGAAGCACCCCATGCCCCACCTCGTCATCCTCTACACCCCCAACCTCGACAAGCCGGCCTCCGAAGGCGGCGTCGACATGAGCGGTCTGTGCCGCGCGCTGGCCGACTCCATGCTCGCGGTGCGCGATGAGCAGGACCAGCAGGTCTTCCCCACTGGGGGCACGCGCGTGTTGGCCTACCCCGCCGCGCACAGCGCCGTGTCCGACGGCGGTGCGGCCGGCATCGCTGCGGGCCTGGGCGGTGACTACGCCTTTGTCTACATGAACGTGCGCATGGCCCGGGGCCGCAGCGCCGTCGTGCACCAGCGCGTGGGCGAGGCGCTGAATGCCTGCGTGAAGGAGCGCTTCGCCGAACAGCTCGCGAAGCGCCCCATCGGAATCACCGTGCAGGTCGACGAAGGCACAGAGGTTTTCGACGCCAAGAACAGTTCCCTGCACCCGCTCTTCAAGAAGCCCTGAACCACACAACATCCACCATGTTCGACGACGCCCTCGTTCAGCAGCTCGCCGCCGAGCTGCAGCAGTCCCAGCAGACCCGCACCCAGGTCGAGCACTTCTCCAAACGCCACCCCGGCATGACCGTCGAAGACGGCTACCGCATCGGCCGCGCCTGGGTGGATCTTGAAAAAGCTGCCGGCCGGAAAGTCATCGGCCACAAGATCGGCCTGACCAGCCGCGCCATGCAGATCAGCAGCCAGATCGACGAGCCTGACTACGGCACCCTGCTCGACGACATGCTCTACACCGCCAAAGCCGGCGAGGTGCTGGAGATTCCGGTCAAGAACTTCATCGCGCCGCGCGTCGAGGTCGAGCTGGCCTTCGTGCTCAAGGCGCCGCTGGCCGGCCCGAACGTGACGGTGGAAGACGTGCTCGCCGCGACCGACTACATCACCCCCGCCATCGAGATCATCGACGCGCGCATCGAGCAGTTCGACCGCCACACGAAAGTGATGCGCAAGGTCTACGACACCATCAGCGACAACGCGGCCAACGCCGGCATCGTGATCGGCGCGGGCGACCCGGCGTTCAAGGCCGGCCCGCGCAGCACCAACCGCCCCTGGTGCGGCGCCATCCTGCGGCAGAACGGCGCGGTCGAAGAGACCGGCCTGGCGGCCGGCGTGCAGGGCGACCCTGCAATCGGCATCGCTTGGCTGGCCAACAAGCTCGCCCCCTGGGGCGAGACGCTGCAGGCCGGCGAGATCGTGCTCGCCGGCAGCTTCACGCGGCCCGTGGCGGCGAAGGCGGGCGACCTGTTCGAGGCGGACTACGGCCCGCTCGGCTGCCTTCGCTTCCGCTTCGTCTGAGCACACACATACATATATAGAAGGAGACCCGCATGGCCGACGCCTTCCTCAAACCCGCCCGCGTCAGCGACGCCGAATGGCAGGCCCGCGTGCAGCTCGCCGCCTGCTACCGCATCTTTGCCCACATGGGTTGGGCCGAGCTGATCTACAACCACATCTCGCTGCGCGTGCCCGGCCCGGACGCGCACTTCCTCATCAACCCCTTCGGCCTGCACTACACCGAGGTCACCGCGTCCAACCTGGTCAAGGTCGATGTCGACGGCAACATCATCGGGAACGACGACTGGCCGATCAACCCGGCCGGCTTCACCTTCCACGGCGCGATCCACGCCACCCTGCCCGACGCGCACTGCGTGATGCACGTGCACACCACGCCGACCATGGCCGTGTGCTGCAGCGAGGGCGGCCTGAGCTACACCAACTTCTACGCCGCGCAGCTGCACGGCCAGGTGGCCTACCACGACTTCGAGGGCATCACCGTGCACCGCGAAGAGGGCGCGCGCATCCTCGCCTCGGCCGGCGGCAAGCGCGTGCTGCTGCTGCGCAACCACGGCCCGGTGATCATCGGGCACACGCTGCCGCAGGCCTTCAACATCCTGTGGCTGGTGCAGCGCGCCTGCGAGATCCAGGTGGCTTCGTCCACGCTCGGCAAGCTGCGCCAGATTCCGGAGCCGGTGCTCGAAGGCTGCGTGCGCGACTCGCTCAACTTCAACCCGAAATTCGGTGCGGGCGAAGACTCCTTCGCCGCCATGCAGCGGCTGATCGACCGCATCGACCCGGGCTACCGCGCATGACCGTACCGACCTTCCAGAAAGTCGCCATCGTCGGCGTCGGCGCCATCGGCGGCCTGTTCGCCGGCTGGCTCGGCTCGCGCCTGCCGGCCGGACAGATCCAGCTCTCGGCCGTGGCGCGCGGCGACACGCTGCGGGCGTTGAAGGAGCGCGGCCTGGTGTGGGTCGATGCCGAGGGTGCGGAACATCGCGCGGCGATCCACGCCAGCGACGACCCCGCCAGCCTGGGCGTGCAGGACCTGGTGATCGTTTCGGTCAAGGGCCCGGCGATGCCCGTCGTCGCGCCCGCCGTGCGCGCGCTCATGGGGCCGCACACGGTCGTGCTGGTCGCGATGAACGGCGTGCCCTGGTGGTTCTTCGACGGCCTGCCGGGCGAAGCCGCGGGCCTGCAGCTCAACGCCGTCGATCCCGGCGGCGTCACGGCCACGAACATCCCCACGGCGCAGGTCATCGGCTGCGTGGTGCACGCCAGCGCCGCGGCGCCGCAGCCCGCGCGCATCGAGCGCATCAAGAACAACCAGCTCATCCTCGGCGAGCCGGCCGGCGGTGTGACCGCGCGCGTGCAGGCCGTGGCCGAGCTGCTGGGCGCGGCCGGGTTCGGCGTCACCGTCTCCGAGCGCATCCAGCGCGACATCTGGTTCAAGCTCTGGGGCAACATGACCATGAACCCGGTCTCGGCCATCACCGGCGCGCCCTGTGACCGCATCCTCGACGACGAACTCGTGCGCGGCTTCTGCAGCGCCGTCATGCGCGAGGCGCAGGCCATCGGCGCGCGCATCGGCATACCCATCGACCAGCAGCCCGAAGACCGCCACGCCGTCACGCGCAAGCTCGGCTCGTTCAAGACCTCGATGCTGCAGGACGTGGAAGCCGGCCGCCCCATCGAGCTCGACGCGCTGGTCGGCGCCGTGCGCGAGATCGGCCAGCACCTGGGCGAAGCCACACCCAACATGGACGCGCTCATGGGCCTCACACGATTGATGGGCCAGATGCGCGGCCTCTACCCCGAACCCACGAAGACACCGCAATGAAGATCCCCCAGAACACCTTTCGCGACGCCCTCCAGGCCGGCAAGCCCCAGATCGGCTGCTGGGTCGGCTTCGCCTCGCCCGACGTGGCCGAGGCCCTGGCCGGCTGCGGCTTCGACTGGCTGCTCATCGACGGCGAACACGCGCCCAACGACCCGCGCAGCGTGCTCGACCAGCTGCGCGCTGTCGCCCCGTACAGCAAGACCCACGCCGTCGTGCGCGCGGTCGAGGCCGACGTCGCCCTCGTCAAGCAGTACCTCGACGTCGGCGCGCAGACCCTGCTGATCCCGATGATCGACACCGCCGAGCAGGCCGCGCTCATGGTCCAGGCAATGCGCTACCCGCCCGAAGGCATCCGCGGCATGGGCGCGGCACTCGCGCGCGCCTCGCGCTGGAATCAGGTGGACGACTACCTCAATCAGGCCAACGGCCAGATGTGCCTGCTGGTGCAGGCCGAGACCGTGACTGCGGTGAACAACCTCAAGGCCATTGCCGAGACCGAGGGCGTGGACGGCGTGTTCTTCGGCCCGGCCGACCTCTCGGCCAGCATGGGCCACCGCGGCCAGCCTAGCCACCCCGAGGTGCAGAAGGTCATCCTCGACGGCATCGCCACGGTGCGCGCCGCCGGCAAGGCCGCCGGCATCCTCGCCACCGACCCGGCGCTGGCGCAGCAGTACCTCGACGCGGGCGCGCTGTTCGTGGCGGTGGGGGTGGACACGACGCTGCTGGTGAAGGCGGCGAGTGGGTTGGTGCAGCGGTTCAGTGCGGGGGCTTCAAAGGCGCCGGCTGCACCATCGGGTGGGTACTGAGCGGCTGGGTTACAGCATGGACGGCGGCAGGGTGCATACGGTCAGGTGAAAAGTCTTCGCCCATTCAGTGACTGAAAAATTGCTAGGCGGAGACTTTTCGGTGGACGAATCGACTGCAGTCGAACGTAAGTGCCAGTCTGGATCGTCGGGATTTAGCTTGTCTTTTTTGCCCGAACATACGAGTGTTCGTATCACGACGAACACGGGCGCAAGCCGATAGCAACCTGCAGTTCAAGTATTGATACGCCCCATCGGGGGCTACGCATGATCAGCGGGCGAGTTGGTGGCGAGGGTCTGGATTGCGGACACATCCAGTTGCCCTCGGTTGTCCAAGCGACCTTGGACAACGACGCGCCCAGCTCCGTTAAAGGCATCACTCACATCGTCCAGTAAAAGCTCAATGAACGAGCACCTAAGCTCTGGTAGTCCATCGTTGCGATCTCGAAGGATGAATGTGAACTCGTCAAGATCTAGCTCCCTCACGCGCCCCTCGGACTCCAAGAGGTCGCGTTTGCGTAGACGGTGTCTCGTGATAGCACTTCGAACTCGCGTAGCGTCGGTCCGGGTCAATCTATAAGGAGCAGAACCTGGCAAAAGTCGTCCTGCAATCTCTGTTTCGCGGACAACTCCTTGCGACGGCGGCACTAGGCGATTGAGAACGTCCAGCATGTCCGTCGTCGGATCTTCGTCGTACTGATATCCGTAAACAAGCCAGTCAAGAGCCTCCTGAAGGCGCATGCCTGCTTCCGTGTAGCGCGCAGCAGGGTCCTCATTCGCAGGGGCTGGCATGACGCTTCCGGACGCAAAAGCGACTTCGAAGCTGTTGAATGCGAATCTCTGAGCGGTTAGGTCGTAGTCACGACGATGCGAGTCCGTTGGGCGGCCTGTGGATTGATTGACGTTGCGCACAACTTCGATCAACTTTTTTAAAGCGCTGGTAGCGCCATCAACAGCACGCGAAACGACGCTTGCAGGTACTTCGCCCTCTCTGAGTCCATCGCCGATGAGGCGGTAAGAAAGCAGTGGCATTAGGTGAGGCCACAGTGTCCGATTGCGAGCAGGCAAGCAATTCGCTGGTACGTCACTGAGTTGGCCCAACTCTGCTGCGCGCACTACTTCACCAGAGTGGGCGATATCGACCGCCCATAGTATGGGTTGATCAAGCGCGTCATAGAGAGTTGTAGCCCCCTTCTTAAGCCGCTCAAGGAGCTTGTCTGAAGTGGGCGAAATCAAGTAACGGGTGAAACCATCCGAGTCGGGCAACTCAGTTGTAGCGTTAGCCGGTTCCTCGTCCACGCAGAACGAGGCATAAGCCAAAAACTTCCCCCCAGTAGGGCTGAGCGTTGTAAAGACCAAAGGGCCGTCAAACTCATACAGAACTTCGTACGGCGAAAGCGTGCCTAGGCGCTCAACTGGAATGCGAGTGTCTGGGAGTGACCAGTTCATCTCAGATCCCCTTCGTCACAACTGCAAACAGTGCATGTCTGGTCACGTGTGTGCCGGGCCACCAAGTGCAGTGCGCCGGGGACGTGTTCGAAGGAGTAGCGGCTTGTACTCCATGCGAAGCATCAAGCTTCGCCGCCGCAATGTGTGTTCCAAGACCCGGGAATGACTCACGGTGATGTTCGCAGGTCTCGAAGGTCGGAAAAACTGATAGACCGAAACGCGTGCAAGCTTTGTCTCCGGTAGCGTTCTTCGCACGTCCGCGCTCCGCCTGCGACATGCAAGCCGCAGCATCTACAGGATTGACCTTGCTAACTAGGTATAAGGGCCCATTGCACGGCTCCGCCGTTGGCAAAGGGCAGTTTTCGAGCGTTCCGACTGCGTATTCCATGTTTCTTGTTTGTACTCCCGTTGCACTGAATTATGGGCGGAGAGCTCGGATGACTCATACAGGTATTTGCATGGGGAGCTTGTACCTTGTGACTGTGGAGGACATCGTGTTGCGTGGCTGCCGAAATGGCAGGTCGAATCCATCTCGTTAGAACCAACAACGGGTTGCGTGCTATCGGGAGTACTCCAGCCGACCAATGCAGTTGTGATTGTGATCATATGGTGAGTAGCTTGCGATTTTCCAACCTCCAAGCATGCACATAGCTGTCAACCGAGACGTCCCTGTCTCTAGGAAGTGTCTTCGACTCGACGGAAAGTCACCTAAATCAACCAAGCGTGTCCAAAAGAAAACGTCGCTGACAGCCTAGTGCCAACCTCCAGCGCACAAGTCTTTGTCAGCCCCCCTGTGATCACCAGATCCCCCGCCTCCAGCCGCTGATCGAAAGAGGCCAGCTCCCGCGCCAGCCGCGCCACCGCGCCCAGCGGGTGGCCGTCGGCGTCGGCGCCCACGCCCTGGCACAGCGTGCGGCTGCCGTCGTGCAGGCGCACCGCCAAGGTGTCGAGCGCCATCAGGTCGGTCACCGGCAGGCGCGGCCCGACGACGACCTGGCCGGCGAACGCGTTGTCGGCGGTGTTCTGTTCGAGGTTGAAGCGGTAGCCGGTCAACCCAACCCAAAGTTCTTGCGCAGGCTGGCGTCCACAGGCCCGGCCGGCATGAAGCGGCGCAGTTTGCGCAGCAGGGACGCTTCGCCTTTGGGGGTGTGCCGCATGGTCCAGGCGTTGAAGGCGGCGTCCACGATGGTTGCCGCGACACCGTCGGGCGTGGGGGCCTTCTCGACGCTGCGCGCGATGGCTTGTGACGCCCGGTTCCGGTCGGTGGCGTAGGCATCGATCAGCCGGGCCGCCCGGGGGGCGTTGAGGTCAAGGCTGGTCCGGGTGTACGCGGGTTCGACCAGCACCACGCGGATGCCGAAGGGCCGCACTTCGTGGTCCAGCGATTCCGACAAGCCTTCGACAGCGTGCTTGGACGCGGCGTACAGGCCCATGTACGGCGCAGGCAGGAAGCCCAGCACCGAGCTCACGTTGATGATGCGGCCGGACCGCTGCTGGCGCATGTGCGGCAGCACGGCCTGGGTGGTGCGCAGGATGCCGAACACGTTGGTGTCGAACAGTGCCTGCGCCTCGGGCACCGAGGTTTCTTCGACCGCGCCCAGCAGGGTGCCGCCCGCGTTGTTGACCAGCACGTCGATGTGCCCTGCTTGCGCCACGATGGTGTCGATGGCGTGCCGGACCGAGGTGTCGTCGCGCACGTCCATCTCGACCAGCTCGACGCCGGAGATGGCCTCTGCCTTGCTGGCGTTGCGGACGGAACCGAACACTTTGCAGCCGCGCTGGGCAAAGCGCTCGGCCGTGACGCGGCCGATGCCGGACGAGACGCCGGTGACGAAGACAACTTGGGAATGAGACATGGATCGCTCCGTTTCAGGCGTGGATGGGTTGGGCGCCGCTGGGGGCGGCCGAGGGCATGTCGAAGATCAGGCAGGTGGTGGTCGCGTGCGCATAGAGCTTGCCGTCCGGCCCGACGATGCGGCCTTCGGCGGTGCCGGTCTGGCGCCCGACGTGGATGACCTTGCCTTCCGCGCGCACCAGGGGCACGGCGTCGGTCAGTGCGCGCACCAGGTTGACCTTGAGTTCCAGCGTGGTGTAGCCCCGGCCGGCCGCCAGCGTGGTGTGGATGGCGCAGCCCACCGCCGAATCGAGCAGCGTGGCGAACCAGCCGCCGTGCACGGTGCCCAGCGGGTTGTAGTGGCGCCGATGCGGCCGCCCCTGGAACACCGCTTCGCCGGGTGTCATGCGGATCGGCAGGAAATCCAGCGTGTCGCCGATGGGCGGTGGCGGCAGTTCGCCCGCGAAGATGGCATCGAGGACTTCCAGGCCCGTCAGCCCGGCCGGCCGCAGCGTGGGGCGGGGGGCGTTGGCGGGGCGCAGCCGGGCGCGCACGGCCTGTTCTTCATGTATCCATTGTTCGATCACGTCGCTTTCATTCATGTCGGGTTCCTGGTCGGGTGGTTGTGAACGGAGTGGTGGGTGGGGCGGCGTTCAGCGGGGCCGTGTGCTGACGGGCAGGCACAGCAGCGCCGTGAGCACGGCCAGGCCGATGTGCAGCCCGTACAGCGCGTTGAAGTCGGTGCGGGTCAGGCTGGCGTGGCCGAGCAGGCCGACCGTGATGGCGACGCCCAACACGCCGCCGATCTGGCGCGTGGCCTGGTTGAAAGCTGCGCCCACCGCGTAGTGCTCGGCGGGCAGGCGGCTCACGGCGGCGCCGGACAGCGAAGGCAGGACCAGGCCGACACCGACGCCACTCATCAGTAGGCCGGGCAACCAGTGGCGCAGGTAGTCGGGCTCGGTGCAGGGCACCAGCAGCATCCACAGACCGCTGCAGGCGTACAGCAGCGATCCGCCGACGAGGAAGGGTCGGTGACCCAGGCGCCCGGCCAGGCGCCCGGTGATGATGGCCGTCGGCATCACCAGCAGCGGGCCGGGTGTGACGGCCAGACCGGCCTGGGGCAGTGTGTAGTGCCAGATGCCGGTCATGAAGAAAAAGAAGCCCAGGAACATCATCGAGAACGCGGTGCCGAAGGCCAGGGTGGCGGCGTTGACGTAGCGGTAGGTGGCGTGGGCGAACAGCGACAGGTCCAGCAGCGGGGCGGTGTGGAAACGCGCCCACAGCACGAAGGCGACGCCGGCCAGCAGGCCACCGGCGGCTACCGCACCGATCTGCGCGCGCGACCAGGCGGGCGAACCGCTTTCGACAATGGCCAGCGCCACGGCGCCCACCGCGGCCATGAGCAGCAGCAGGCCGACCACATCCACGCGCCGGCGCTGCACCGGCTTGACCGCCTCTTCGATGCGCGAGCGGCTCTGCCACAGCGCCCACAGGCCCACGGGCACGTTGATGTAGAAGGCCCACGGCCAGCCGAAATCCGCCGTGACCCAGCTGCCCAGGCTGGGGCCGACCGCCGCGGCCAACCCGCCCACCGCGCCCCACAGGCTGATGACCAGGGCCCGGCGTTCCACCGGGAAAGCCGCCAGCACGATCGACATGGAGGCGGGCGTCAGCAGGGCGGCGCCCACCGCCTGCACCACCCGGGCCGCGATCAGCCCTTCCACCGACGGCGCCAGGCCACAGGCCACCGAAGCCGCGATGAACACCGCCAGGCCGAGCCGGAAGACGCGCTTGCGCCCATGCGCGTCGGCCAGCCCGCCGGCCGGGATCAGCATGGCGGCATAGACCACGGTGTAGGCGTTGAGCACCCACGACAGGGTGGCCGTCGAGCTGCCGGTGAAGCTCTGGCGCAGCGCGTCGAAGGCCGCGAACAGCATGGTCGCGTCCAGCGACACGAGGAAGACGGCACTGCTGGCGATCCAGAACGCCCGCCAGGGCGATGCCGTGGCGGCGGCCGGTGCCTGGGATTTCGTGAGGAGTTCCGATTTTATGATGCTCGTCATATTTTGGGGTGCGCCGTAGTTGCTGGGGATGTCAGGGGGAGCCGGTTCAGGCCGGGGTGTCGTGGCGCTGGATCAGCGCTTCGCGGGTCTGCGCCAGCAGTGCGCGCCCCGCCTGACCACCCAGGGTGCGCGCCAGTTGCAGGGCCCCGACCAGGGTGGCGGCGATCACCGCCGCCTGGCTGGCTTCGGTGCCAGCGGGCATTGCCTCGCTCACCAGGGCCACCAGGGCTTTGACCCGCTGGCGCGCCTCGTCCCGGACGGCATCGTCCTGGCGCGTCATCTCGGAGCCGAGCGCGGCCACGACGCAACCCTGTTCCGGTCGGTCGAGATGCGAGTCGTGCAGGTAGGCCCAGACGAGGGCAGCGAAGCGCGAACTGCCCTTGGCCATGCGGCGCGCCACCGCGTCGGACAGGGCGGCCTGGCTGTCGCGCCCGGCGCGCTGCATGGCCTCGACCAGCAGGGCGTCGCGCGAGGCGAAGTGCGCATAGAAGCCGCCGTGCGTCAGGCCGGCTTCTTTCATGATGTCGGCCACGCCAACGCCCTTGTACCCGGCGCGCCGGATCGCGCGCGACGCCACGTCGACGATGCGGTCGTGGCTGAGTTCTTTGCGGGTGGAAGTAGTAGACATGATGGCCGTCATATTATGGGCGCCATATGCGGGCGTCAAGCCGACGCGGCAGAAAGCCGGTCCGGTCAACGGGCATTCACCGGCGGTTGACCACCACCGTGATCGACGCCACTCCACCGGCTGAAAACACCCCCACCAGCTGCCCACCGGGCTCCAGCGCACAAGCCTTCGTCAACCCCCCCGTGATCACCAGATCACCCGCCTCCAGCCGCAGACCATTCGCGGCCAGTTCCCGCGCCAGCCGCGCGACCGCGTCCAGCGGGTGGCCGTCGGCGTCGGCGCCCACGCCCTGGCCCAGCGTGTTGTGGCTGCCGTCATGCAGGCGCACCGCCACGGTGTCGAGCGCCATCAGGTCGGTAACTGGCAGGCGCGGCCCGACGACGACCTGGCCGGCGGACGAGTTGTCGGCGGTGTTCTGTTCGAGGTTGAAGCGGTAGCCGGTCCAGGTGGAGTGCACGACTTCGAGGCAGGCGTGGGCGCCTTCCACGGCGGCGGCCACGGTGTGGCGGTCGATGGGCGCCTGCCGCGCGTCAAGGGCGGTCTGGAGGCGCAGCCCGATCTCGGGTTCGACCCGCGGCTGCACCAGGCGCTCGTGCACCGCGTCGCCCGAGCCGAGCAGCATCCAGTCGGTCAGCGGCCCGATGTTGGGCCGGTCAATGCCCATCTGGCGGCGCATCACCTCCGAGGTGTAGCCCAGCTTCCACCCGACCATCCGTTCGCCGGCGGCCAGGCGCAGGCCGAGCAGTGCGCGCTGGATGGCGTAGGCGGTGGCGAGGTCGGGCGAGCCGATGGTGGCCTCGGCGTCCAGGGTGCGCCCGGCCTGGCGGGCGGCCCAGATGCGTTCGGCGCTGCGGGCGACATCGTGAGGGGTGTCCATGCGGTCTCCGTTCTCGCGTGGCCCCCCGGCCGCCGTCAGAATCGTCGGCCGACCGAGAGGAAGACCACCAGCGGGTTGAGCCGGACGTCGGCCCGCGTGGGCGCGCCGCCGAAGGCGGGCAGCGTGCCGGTGGCCTTGGTCTTGAGGAAGATTTTGCGCGCGTCCAGCGACACCGACCAGTCCGCATCGACCGGGAACTCCACGCCGGCCTGCAGCACCGAGCCCCAGGCGTTGCGCGTGTTGAGGTCGCGGATGAAGGCGTCGCGGTTGCGGGTGACGATGGTGTAGTTGATGCCGGCGCCGACGTAGGGGCGCACCGGGCCGTCGTTGACCAGCTTGTAGGTGAGCGACAGCACGGCCGGGGCGTAGGTCACCTTGCCGAGCTGGCCGGCGCTGGCCAGGCTGCCTTTGCCGGTGAGCGTGGTCTCGGGCGGGATGCCGGCGAGGAACCGGGCGGTCAGGCGGTCCGAGACGTCGTAGGCGAGTTCGATGCCGAGCGTGGTGCTGCTGCTGGCCGAGGCGTCGCCGCCCGGCACGAGGTTGCCGCCGACGCTCACGTCGGCTTTCGTGCTGAAGCCCACGTGGGCGGGGCCCAGCCGCACGGTCCAGGGCGAAGGGTCGGCGGCGCTGGCGTGGCCGGCGGTGAGGAACAGCGCGCAGGCGGCCAGGATCATCGGGTTCTTTGGCATGGTGGGTCTCCTCGTGGTGGGTCAGACGTAGCGGTCGAAGCGGATCTGTTCGAAGGGCACGCGGTGACGGACCATGAGCAGGTCCTGCATCGCGTCGATCATGGGCGGCGGTCCCGCGAAATAGAAATCGAAGCGGTCGAGGCCGGGTGCGAGCGCGCGCTCGACTTCGGTGTGCACGAAGCCGATGGCGCCGCTCCAGGCGGATGGGTCGACGGGCGCGGAGAGCACCACCGTTGCCGTCAGCCGTTCGTGCGCGAGCGCCTGCAGTTCGGCGGCGGCGCCCAGCTCGGCCTCGCTGCGCAGACCGAGCAGCAGATGCACGCGCCGCGCGCTGTCTTCGGCCAGCACGCCGCGGGCGACCGACAACATCGGCCCCAGCCCGGAGCCGCCGGCGACGCACACCACGTCGCGCACGCCGGGGCGCAACCAGGCGTGGCCGAACGGACCGTCCACATCGATGCGCTCACCGACGGCGACACCGTCGCAGAGGGTCGTGCTGCCGCGCCCGCCGGGGGTGCGGCGCACGATGAAGCGCCAGTCGCCGTCGCCCGCGTCGAGGTTGCTCATCGAGTACGCGCGCGCGCCGGTCACGCCGGGCGGGTAGAGCAGGGCGAACTGGCCGGCCTTGAAGGCGGGCATGCCCTCGACGCGCAGGCTCAGCTCCAGCATGTCGCCGCCCACCGACCGGCGGCCGGTCAGCACGGCGCGGCTGCGCTGGGGCGAGTCGGCGGGCACGTCGGTGTCCGGGCCGAGGCGCACGCGGATGCGGCAGTCGCCCAGCGGGCGCGACTGGCAGGCCAGGCGCTTGCCGCGCTTGCGGTCGCGGTCGGAGAGGCCGGGCGCGGTCTCCCACAAGGTCTGCATCTCGCCTTCCAGCAATTCGAAGCGGCAGGCCCCGCAGCCGCCCACACCGCATTCGTAGGGAAAGGCCAGCCCCGCCCGCAGCGCGCCGCGCAGCAGGGCATCCTCGTGCGGGCCGAACACGAAGTCCGGCCCGTTCTCGATGCGGATGTGGACGGGTGGGCTGGCGCTGGTGTCCGCGCTCACAGACCCAGGCCGCGACGGAACTCGCGGGTGGCGGCGCGCGCGCGCGCGGCCGCACCGGCGGCGTCGGGTAGGGCCGCGCAGTAGGCGTCGATGGCGGCGTCGGCCAGCGGCTCCCACTTCGCGATCCAGCCCTGCAGCACGGCGAGGTTCTCGGGCTGCTCCAGGCACATGCGCACCAGCGCGGACGACCAGCGGCGGTGGCGTTGGGCGTCCAGCAGCTGGGCATCGATCAGCAGGCCCAGCAGCGTGTCGCCGTTGTGGCGGCCGGCGTCGCCCAGGGTGCGCAGCAGGCCTTCCTCGACCGCCGGGCGGATGACCAGACTGAAGGCGGTGAAGCTCTCGGCCCAGTCCCAGGCCACCAGGGCGGTTTCGACCAGCTTGCGCCAACCCTGCCAGGCCGGGTCGGTCTCCCAGAAGGCGCGCTCACCCGTGCCAAGGCCGATGCCCGGGAACGTCTTGGCGAGCTCGGCCGTGCGGTAGGCGGTGTGGGTCAGCCAGCGCAGCGAGTCGGCGGTCTGGTAGGTCGCGCAGTTGGAGATGGTCGAGGCCGGCGCCATCTGCGAGAGGTAGGCCGAAGCCATCTGCAGCGTGTGGAACAGGTAGCGCGCGGGCGTGTAGAGGCGGGCCAGGCTGCCGGCCCAGGTTTTCTCGAGCATGGTGTCGTGGCCGCGCGCGGAGAACTGGTCGAACAGACCCATCACGTAGGTTTCCTGCCCGTCCTGCTGCATGTTGTAGGTGCGGTAGACCATCTCGTCCGGATCGCGGAAGGCGTTCCAGTCGGCGTGCTTGAGCGGCGAGGCGTTGCGGTGCGTCTTGAACCACTGCGCCATCGCGAAGTTCGGGTCGAGCTCGAACGGCGCGTCGGGGTTGTCGGTCGAGAAGTGCAGGTTGGTGGAAACGATCTCGTATTCGCTGGGCTTGCGGCGGCGACCGGCGAGGTGGCTCCAGGTCTTGAGCGGCTTGAGGACTTCGGGTTGCGACATGGGGGGGCTCCGGTCAGAGGGTCTTGTTGAAATAGAAGCGCACCTGGTCTTCGGCGGTCTCGATGCGGCCGGCGAAGGAGCCGAGTTCGACTTCGAGCTCGGACATGCGGAACGGCCGGCCGAGCGCGCGTTCGATGGTGGCGCGGCGCAGGATCAGCTCGCCCTCGCAGTCGATGCGCACGTAGGCGACCTTGTCGTCGACGCGGATCTGCTTGCCGGGGTTGTCCTCTTCGGCCGCCTCGACCACGGCGGCGGTCAGCGGGCTGGCGCGCAGCACGGGGCCGACGCGGTTGTTGCGGTAGGCCTGTGCGGTGTTTGTCTGGCTCATGGTGTTTGTCCTTGTGGGGTTCAGGTGTGCGCGAACAGCGGCTTGATGCCCTCGACGTCGACCAGCACGTCGTCGCCGTCCACGCGCACGGGGTACTGCGCCAGGCGGCAGTCGCCGGGGTTGATGCCGAGGCCGGTCTTCGCGTCGAAGGTCCACTGGTGGGCGCGGCACATCAGGACCTTGCCGTCGAACTTGCCTTCGCACAGCGGAATGTCCTGGTGCGGGCACACGGCCTGGAAGGCGCGCACGTCACCGCCTTCGATACCGACCAGCAGCACCAGGTGTTCGCCGACCTCGACCTCGGTCATGTCGCCTTCCCAGACCTCGTCCAGGGTGCAGGCTTTCTGGAATCCCATCGGTGCCTCCTCAGCTGTCGCAGAAGATGAACTCGAGGGCCTCCATCGGCTTGATGTCGGTCTCGCTGAGCTTGGCCTTGCGCGGGAAGAAGGTCTCGCTGCCCTGGCGGCGCACGCGCACGACCTTGTCCGGCCGCGCCTTGACGCGCCGGCCCACCGAGTGGTGGGCGGCGGCGGCGGCCACCTCGTCCATCGTGTTCTCGGTGTCCACCGGAACGAGCTGCAGCACGAAGTCGTACTGGAAGTTGGAAATCACGGGAAACAGTGCCATGGTGTGTTCTCCTGTTTGAGGCGCCCTCAGGCGGCCTTCTTGTCGGTGCGCTGGTCGCGGTAGGCGGCGACCCAGGCGTAGGCGTGGGCGTCGTCGCCGATCTCGCCGGGCGCGAGGTTCATGTACTGCAGCGCGCCGCCCAGGTTCGGCGGCTGGATGTGTCCGGCGAGGAAGCGGTCCACCAGCGTGAGGTGGTCGCGGTAGCGCACCGGGTCCTGCTGGAACACCCAGCGGTCGATCTCGCTGTTGAAGTGGTAGGTGCGACCCTTGTAGTCGAGCGGGTAGTCCTTGACGTTCCAGCCCTTGCCCGGGATGGCGCAGATCGGGATCTGGCTCATGTTGCAGACGATGGGCAGCGTCTCGGGGTAGGTCAGCTCGGTGCGGCCGGCCACCAGGTTGTCGATGATCACGTCCCAGGCCTGGCCGAAGGTGTCGTTCCAGCCGGGGTACTTCTCTTCGAGCCAGTCGCGGCAGTCGGGCGTCATGCCGGCGGCCACGTTCCACCACAGCGTCGGGCGCCAGAACCAGATGCCCATCTGATAGGCGTGGTGCTGGTAGTCGAACTCGTTGATCATCTGGTCCCAGTACCAGGGCAGGTCCAGGCCCATGTCGATCAGCGTGCGCTCGAACTGGCCGACGATCCACTCGCGCATGAACTCCTTGAACGACTGCTTGCGGTGTTCCAGCGGCGTGGCGTAGTCCATGGCGGTGCCGGTGAGCAGGCTGAACAGCCGCCACGCGCGCGCGATCGCGATGTCCACCAGCTTCTGCGCCTCTTCCTTGCGACCGTTGGCGATCAGCACCTGCAGCGCCGGGCCGCCGATCTGCGCGTGGCGCGACTCGTCGGTCTGGATGCTGGAGATCAGGCTGGCAAAGGTGTAGTCGCCGGCCTCGGCCGCGTCGGCCGCCAGACCCAGGAACTGCATGTTGGTGAAGCCGGTCTCGAACGCGAAGGTCAGCATCACCGCGATGTCGGTGGCGCTGCGCGAGAGGAACAGGTCGTCGAAGGCGTGGCGTGCGGCGATCGCGCCCCACTCGTTGGTGTGGTACGCCTTGTGCGCCCAGTCGAACTGGCGGTCCTTGCTGCAGTAGCTGTGCGGGAAGTACAGCTGGATCTGGGCGTGGCGGTTCTCGTCCATCATGCCGAAGGTGGCCATGTTGCGCATGCCCGGCGCGCGGCCGAAGCGGGTCATGCGGGCCTCGGCGCTCATGGCGGCGTACTCGCCCAGAGCGATGGCGCCGTAGTGCGACTTGAGGATCGAGAGCCAGCCCGGGTCGGCGGTCTCGAACATGCGGCTGCGCTCCAGCGCGGCCTTGACCGAGTAGGCGCCGGCGTCCTTCTCGCGCTGGATCTTCACGTACTCCGGGTAGGAAGTCTTGTAGGGCTCGTCGTAGACCTCCCACTGCTCCATCGGCACGCCCATCGCGCCGGTCATGAGGTCGGGGAAGAGTTCGGCGTCGGTGACGTAGGACGGGGTCCAGTTCGTGCAGCGCGCGATGTCATACCACTCGCTGCGTTCCAGCAAAGCCATGGTGCTTGTCTCCTGTGATTGTTGAAGCGGATTGCCTCAATCACTGTAGGGAGCGCATGGCGCGCGCACCATTGGACTTTGGTTTATGCGGCGTCTAGGGAATTCCCTCGCCTGGGGGCGTCGGGCAGTTCGCCGAGGGCGGTGCGCAGGCGTTCGATCATGCCGATCAGCATCGGGACCGAGGTGGCCTGCATCTTCTCCATCAGGTTGTGGCGGTGCACCTTCACGGTGACCTCGCTGATGCCCATGCGGTCGGCGGTCTGCTTGTTGCGCAGGCCCTGGGTCAGCAGCGCCAGCACCTCCCGCTCGCGCGGGGTGAGCGCATCGAAGCGGTCCCGCAGCGCCTGGACCGAATCGCTCTCGTGCCGCGCCAGGCGCGAGCGTTCGAGCGAGGCCTCGATGGCGGCCAGCAGGTCTTCGTCGCGAAACGGCTTGGGCAGGAACTCCATCGCACCGGCCTTCATGGCCCGCACCGTCATCGGAATGTCGCCGTGCGCGGTGATGAATACGATGGGCAGCGGCTGCGGCGAGGCCATCAGCTGGCGCTGCAGCTCCAGGCCGCTGAGCCCCGGCATGCGCACGTCGAGCACCAGGCATTCCGGTTCCTGCCGCGCGCCCACGCGGTGGCACATGAACTCGACCGCCGAGGCATAGGTCTCCACCCGCAGGCCGGACGATCGCAGCAGGCTGCTGACGGCCTCGCGCATCGAGAGGTCGTCGTCCACCACGTGGACCATGGCGTCCCGCGGGCTCATCCGGTGTCCTCCTGGCTGGCCGCCGGCAGCATGAAGCTGAAGGTGGCACCCCCGTCGGCGTTGGGCGCGTACCAGAGACGGCCGCCGTGCGACTCGACGATGGACCGGCTGATCGCCAGCCCCATGCCCATGCCGTCGGCCTTGGTGGTCTGGAAGGCGTTGAACAGGGTCTCGCGCACGGCGGGGTCGACGCCGCTGCCGCTGTCCTGCACGTCCACCTGCACGCTGTGGTTGCCACTGTGCGTGGACAGCCGCAGCACCGGCGGGGACCCGGCGGTGGAGGTCATCGCCTCCAGTCCGTTCATCACGAGGTTGAGCAGCACCTGCTGCAGCTCCACCCGGTCGGCCATCACGCAGGGCGGCCCGTCGGCGCGCTGGTGCACCAGGCCGATGCGCCGGGTCTGCGCCTCCCCGCGCACCAGGTCCAGCACGTCGTGCACCACCTCGTCGATGTCCAGCGCGGTGAGCTGGGTCTCGCGGCGCCGCACGAAGCCGCGGATGCGGTGGATCACGTTGCCGGCCAGGTTCGCGTCGCGGACGATGCGGGTCACCGCGGCCCGGGCCTCGCCTTCGTTGGGCGGACTGGCCGCCAGCCAGCGCAGCGCGGCGTGGCCGTTGGCGACGATCGCCGCCAGCGGCTGGTTGACCTCGTGCGCGATCGAGGCGGTCATCTCGCCCAGGGTGCTCACGCGGGCCACCTGGGCCAGCTCGGACCGGGTGCGCAGCAGGTCCTGTTCGGCACGCCGCTGCTCGGTGATGTCCTGGGCCACCACCACCAGCAACTGCTCGGCGTCGATCTCGCCCGGCACCAGCGCCACGCTGGTGTTGGCCCACACCAGCGTGCCGTCCTGGCGCTGGAAGCGCCGCTGCACGTGGTACTCGTCGACCTCGCCGGCGATCAGCCGGTCGATGCGCCGCTGCGTCGGTGCGCGGTCTTCGACCGGGGTGAGCCGGGGCAGGGCGACCGCGCCGATGTCGGTGCTGCTGTAGCCCACCATCGTGCGAAAGGCCGGATTGGCGGCGCGGACCGCGCCGCCGGCACCCACCAGGGCGATGCCCACCGGCGAGTGTTCGTAGATGGTCCACCAGCGGTGCTCGGACGCCTGCAGCGCGCGGCGGCTCTCGATCAGGTGGCGGGTCAGTTCGGCCAGGTCGCTGCTCTGCGACAGCAGTTCGCGCTGCAGCTCGTCGCGCGCCTGCTTCACCGTCGCCAGGTTGCGCACGCGGGCGCGCAGCTCCTGCGCCGAGAAGGGCTTGGTCACGTAGTCCTGCACGGCGCCGGCCAGCAACTGGGCCCGCAGGGTGGCGTCGTCCTTGGCGGACAGCACCAGCACCGGCAGGTCGCGCAGTGCCGGGACGGTCCGCAGCGCGGTCACCAGCCGGTCACCCCCCAGGCGCGGCAGCATCAGGTCGGTGACCAGCAGGTCCGGCGGCGACGCGAGCACAGCATCCAGCGCCTGCTGGCCGTCGCTCGCCGCCTCGACCCGGAACTCCACCCGCAGGGCGTCGCAGATGAAGCGGCGCATCTCGGGGTTGTCCTCCACGACCAGCACACGCGGCGCGCCGGCGGGCGCAACGGCGGGCGCTGCGCTGTGCACCGGCCCGTCGAGCTCCGCCAGCGTGGTCTGTATCGGTGGTGGTGCCCAGCCGTCCCTGGCTGCCAGGGGTTCTTCGACGCAGCCGGTGCCCGGCGCGGGTTCCAGCGGCAGCTCGACCTGGAACAGGGCACCGCCGCCGGGCGCGTCGGTGACGATGAGCGTGCCGCCCATGAGCCCGGTGAACTCCCGGGCGATGGACAGTCCCAGCCCCGTGCCACCGTGGTTGCGGGTGGTGCCCGACTGGGCCTGGCGGAAGCGCTCGAAGATCAGTTGCCGGTGCTCGCGGGCGACACCCGGGCCCGAGTCCTGCACCGAGAGCAGGCAGCGCTGCGGGCCCAGCCGTTCCAGCGTGCAGCGCACCCGGCCGCCCGGCGGCGTGAACTTGAAGGCGTTGGACAGCAGGTTCTGCAGGATGCGCTCGGTCTTGTCCGCGTCCACGATGGCCGGCAGGCTTTCGGGAACGACGACGGTGTAGCGCACATCGTGCTGGGGCGCGACCGCATGGAACTGCTCGGCGTGTTCGCGCACCAGCGCGGCGAGGTCCACGCGCGTGCAGTGCAGGTCCATGCGCTGCGCGTCCAGCCGGGCCAGGTCGAGCAGGTCGTTCACGTGCTTGAGCAGCGACGCGGCGCTGCGCTGGACCACGCCCAGCTGCTGCCGCTGCGGGTCGGTCAGGTTGGCGGCCGAGCCGAGCAGGTCGCCCACCGGCCCGAGGATCAGCGCCAGCGGCGTGCGCAGCTCGTGGCTGACGTTGGCGAAGAAGTCGCTCTTGAGCTGGTCGAGCTGGCGGATGCGTTCGAGCAGGGTTTCCAGCTCGGCGTTCTTGCGCGCGATCTCGTCCTCGGCCCGCTTCTTGGCGGTGATGTTGCGGCCCTCGGCCAGCAGGAACGCGACCTGCCCGCTGGCGTCGCGCACCGGCAGCAGGGAGTAGTCGACCACGATGGTCTCGTCACCCGCCGCCTGTCCGTAGATCTCCATGTCGCAGCGGACGAACTCGCCGTTGCGCGCCCGGCGCACGAAGTCGCGCTGCAGTTCGGTGGTTTCGCGCGAGACCTGGAACCAGCGCGCTTCCCAGAACGGCTTGCCGCGGATGTCGGCCAGCGACACCCCGGCGCCTTCGAGCGCCGAGCGGTTGATTTCCAGCGTGCGTCCGTGGGCGTCCAGCAGGCCGACGAACTGGTACATCGAATCGAGAACGATGCGCGCCAGCTTCTCGCTCTGGACCTGCGGCGGGTCCGACGGCGAGAGCGCGACCGACCCGACCACATGCGGCCGGGCGTCTTCGAGCAGGTGATTCATCGGCAACCCCCGGCCCGCTCGGCGCGGACCCTAGCGCCCGAGGTCTTTCGCCGATACCCCGGCGATGCCCCAGTTCTCCTTGGGCATCTCGTGAATCCAGACGCGGATGCTTTCCTTCTTCGCGTCGGTGGCCTCGTGCAGCGCCTGGGTGACCTTCTCGATCACGGCCTTCTTCTGCTCGGGCGTGCGGCCTTCGAGCATGTAGATCTGTGCGAATGGCATGGTGTCTCCTCAGGCGGCGCGCCGCTGCTCGCGCGCATCGCGCGCGCGGGCCATGGTCATCGCGGTGTCTTCGATCATGTCTTCCTGGCCGCCGACCATCTTCTTGCGGCCCAGTTCGACCAGGATGTCGCGCGCCGACAGGCCGTACTTGACGGCGGCGCGCTTGGCGAACAGCAGGAAGCTGCCGTACACCCCGGCGTAGCCCAGCGTGAGCGCGTCGCGGTCGATGCGGATCGGGAAGTCCATGATCGGCGTGACCAGGTCTTCGGCCACATCCTGGATCTTCCAGACGTCGACGCCGGTGCTCACGCCCATGCGGTCGAGCACGGCGACCAGCACCTCCATCGGCGTGTTGCCCGCGCCCGCGCCCAGGCCGGCGGCGGCGGCGTCGATGCGGTTGGCGCCGCACTCGATGGCGGCGACCGAGTTGGCGATGCCCATGGCGAGGTTGTGGTGGCCGTGAAAGCCCAGCTCGGTTTCGGGCTTGAGCGCGTCGCGCACGGCCTGCAGGCGGGCCTTCACGTCACCGGGCAGCATGTAGCCGGCCGAGTCGGTGATGTAGATGCAGTTGGCGCCGTAGCCCTCCATCAGCTTGGCCTGTTTCACCAAGCCTTCGGGGCTGTTCATGTGGGCCATCATCAGGAAGCCGACCGTGTCCATGTCGAGCTGGCGCGCGTAGGTGATGTGCTGTTCGCTCACGTCAGCTTCGGTGCAGTGCGTGGCGACGCGGATGGTGTGCACGCCCAGGCCGTGCGCCATCTTGAGGTGGTCGACGGTGCCGATGCCGGGCAGCAGCAGGGCCGAGACCTTGGCCTGCTTCATCAGCGGGATCACGGTGCCCAGGTACTCCTCGTCGCTGTGGGCCGGGAAGCCGTAGTTGACGCTGGAGCCGCCCAGGCCGTCGCCGTGGGTCACCTCGATCAGCGGCACACCGGCGGCGTCGAGGCCGCAGGCGATGCTCTTCATCTGGTCGAGCGTCATCAGGTGGCGCTTGGGGTGCATCCCGTCGCGCAGGGTCATGTCGTGCAGGGTGATTTTTTTCGGGCTCATGGGGTGCTCCGGATCAGGCGGCGACCGGTTCGAGGACCAGTTCGCCTTTCAGGATTTCTTCGGCAAACATCTCGGCCGTGCGCGCGGCGGCGGCGGTCATGATGTCCAGGTTGCCGGCGTACTTGGGCAGGTAGTCGCCCAGGCCTTCGACCTCCATGTAGACCGAGACGCGGTTGCCGTCGAAGACGGGGCCGTTGACCAGCTGGTAGCCCGGCACGTACTTCTGCACTTCCTTGATCATGTCGTGCACGCTCTTGGTGATGGCGGCCTGGTCGGGTGTGCCTTCGGTCAGGCAGTGCACCGTGTCGCGCATGATCAGCGGCGGCTCGGCCGGGTTGATCACGATGATGGCCTTGCCCTTCTTCGCGCCACCGACCTTCTCGACCGCGCCGGCCGTGGTGCGGGTGAATTCGTCGATGTTCTTGCGGGTGCCGGGGCCGACCGATTTGGACGACACGGTGGCGACGATTTCGCCGTAGGCCACGGGCTGCACGCGGCTGACTGCGTAGACCATGGGAATCGTGGCCTGGCCGCCGCAGGTGACCATGTTCACGTTCATCTCGCGCTGGCCGACGTGCTGCTTGAGGTTGACCGGCGGCACGCAATAGGGGCCGATGGCGGCGGGCGTGAGGTCGATCATCATCGCGCCCTGTTCATTGACCTTGCGCGAGTTCTCGGCGTGCACGTAGGCGCTGGTGGCGTCGAACACGATCTGCACGCCGTCGGCCTTCATGTGCGGGATCAGGCCGTCCACGCCGTCGGCGGTGGTCTTGATGCCCATCTCCTTGGCGCGTTTGAGGCCGTCAGAGTTGGGGTCGATGCCCACCATCCACACGGGTTCGAGCACCGGGCTGCGCTGCAGCTTGGCCAGCAGGTCGGTGCCGATGTTGCCGGGCCCGATCAGGGCGCACTTGATCTTCTTGCTCATGGGTTTCCTTTTCTGAATCTCAAACGAAGCGCAGGCCTGTGCTGCCCATGCCCTGGACTTTCAAAGTCACAGAGTCGCCGGCCTGGACGGACACCGCTTCGGTGATGCCGCCGGACAGGATCAGCGTGCCGGCGGGGATCTCCTCGCCGCGCGCGCCCAGGTGGTTGGCCAGCATGGCGATCGCGGTGGCCGGGTGGCCGAGCACGGCGGCGCCGGCGCCGAAGGCCACGGGCAGGCCGTTCTTCTCCATCACGATGCCGACGGTGCGCAGGTCCTGGCCGTCGACCTTCATCGGCTGACCGCCGACCACGAAACGCGCGGCCGAGGTGTTGTCGGCGATCACGCTCTTGAGGTCGAACTTGAAGTCGCGGTAGCGGCTGTCGATCACCTCGATGCCGGGCAGCACGAAGTCGGTCGCGGCCAGCACGGTGCCCATGTGGCAGCCCGGGCCCTTGAGGGCGCGCTTGAGCACGAAGGCGATCTCGGGCTCGACCTTGGGGTGGATGAGCTCGCTGGTCTTCACCTCGCCGCCGTGCGGCACGGCGTAGTCCTCGGTCATGAAGCCGAACACGGGCGAGTTCACGCCCATCTGCTTCATCTTGGCGAACGAGGTCAGGCCGGCCTTCAGGCCCGCGAGCTTGAGGCCGCGCGCCTGCTTGCGCGCGAGGATCGTGGCCTGGATTGCGTAGGCGTCCTCCCAGTCCATGTCCGGGTGATCGTCGGTGATCTTGTGGGTGTCCCTGGCTTGCAGCTGGCAGTTCTCCAGGTGTTCGGCCAGGGCGGCGATGGTGGCTTTGTCGAGGGTCATGGTGAGGTGCTCCGCGGGGTCAGTTGAAGCGCACCGAGCACTCGCCCAGGCCGCCGATGGAGACGCGGAAGAAGTCGCCCTTCTGGGCCGGGAACATGGCGGCCAGCGCGCCCGAGAGGATCACGTCGCCGGCCTTGAGCGGAATGCCCAGGCGGCCCATGGTGTTGGCCAGCCAGGCCACCGAGTTCAGCGGCGAGCCCAGGGCCGCGGCGCCGGCGCCGGTGGCGACGACCTCGCCGTTTTTCTCCAGCACCATGCCGCAGGTCTGCAGGTCGATGGCCAGCGGGCTGACCGCGCGGTCGCCCAGCACGAACACGCCGCACGAGGCGTTGTCGGCGACGGTGTCGGTGATCTTGATCTTCCAGTCGCGGATGCGCGAGTCGACGATCTCGAAGCAGGGCATCACGCACTCGGTCGCGGCCAGCACGTCGGCCACGCCCACGCCCGGCCCCATCAGGTCGCGCTTCAGGAGAAAGGCGATCTCGCCCTCGGCCTTGGGCTGGATCAGCGTCGAGATGTCGATCGATTCGCCCTGGTTGACGATCATGGCGTCGGTCAGCCAGCCGAAGTCCGGCTGGTGCACGCCGAGCATGTTCATCACGGCGGCCGAGGTCACGCCGATCTTCTTGCCGACGATGCGCTCGCCGTCCTGCTGGCGGCGCAGCAGCATGCGCTGCTGGATGGCGTAGGCCTGCTCGATGGTGATGTCGGGGTAGCGGTTGGACAGCGGGTCGACGACCTGCTGCGTGCGCAGCGCGGTGTACAGCTCGTCGCCAAGGGAGTCGATGGAGATCATGGTGTCGTAGCGTTAGGGAGAAGTCTTGTTGGCCTGGGCATCTGCCTCGGCCAGGAAGTTCGCGACCAGCTGCGCGAAGCGCGCGGCGTGTTCGATCTGTGTCCAGTGGCCGCAGTGGCCGAAGACGTGCAACTGGCTGTTGGGAATCCACTGGCTCAACGTGAGCGAGTTCTGCAGCGGGATCACCTGGTCCTCGCGGCCGTGCACGATCAGGGTCTCGTGCGGCAGCGCGCGGATGGCGGATTCCGGGCTGGCCATGGCGTCGACCCAGCGCTGGCGCGGGGCCGGGAACATGGCCGAGAAGGACTCCTGGAAACCGGGGCGGATGCTGGCCTGGTAACGCAGCTCGGCCAATTCGTCGGTCACGAGCGCCCGGCTGTAGGCGAAGATGTCCAGCAGCTTCTGCATGGTCGCGAGCGAGGGCTCGTAACCCCACACCGCGTCCAGGCCTGGCGTGATCGGGAAGCTCACACCGACCGAGCCCATGAGCACCAGGCGGCGCACGCGATGCGGCGCGCGGATCGCCAGCGCCAGCGAGAGCGCACCGCCGAAGCTGTTGCCGACCACGTCGGCCTGTTCGACGCCCATCGCGTCCATGACATCGAGCGCCTGCTGCACCCAGGTGTCCATGTTGTAGGCAATGTCTGCGGGCCGGTCGGTGTAGCCGAAGCCCACCATGTCGGGCGCGATCACGCGGCGATCGTTCGCGATGACCGGCATGGCGAGGCGCCAGTTGGCCCAGGCGCTCACACCCGGGCCGGACCCGTGGATGAACAGCACCGGCGGCTGGCCCGGCTTAGAGCTGCCGAGGTCGTGCACGTTCGAGTTGAACGCGCCGGTGCGGACGCTGCGGGCGATCTCTGGGTTGTGTGGCGCGTTCACAGCTTCACCATCACGTTGCGCAGCTCGGTGTAGAACTCGAGCGAATGCACACCGCCCTCGCGGCCGATGCCCGAGGCCTTGGCGCCACCGAAGGCGGTGCGCAGGTCGCGCAGGAACCAGCTGTTGATCCAGCACAGGCCGACCTCGATGGCGGCGGCCATGCGGTGGGCCTTGCCCAGGTCTTGCGTCCAGACGGTGGTGGCCAGGCCGTAGTCGGTGGCGTTGGCCAGTGCGACGGCTTCTTCTTCGGTGTCGAAGGGCGCGATGTGGCAGCAGGGGCCAAAGATCTCTTCGCGGATCACGCTGGCGCTCTCGGGCAGGCCGGTCCAGATGGTGGGCTGGACGAAGTGGCCGTTGGCGTACTCGCCGTCCATGCTCGGCACGCCGCCGCCGGTGACGACGGTCGCGCCCTCGGCCTTGGCCTTGGCGTAGTAGCCCAGCACCTTCTGTTTGTGTTCGGCCGAGATCAGCGGGCCGATGCCCACGCCCGGCATGTCCGGGCCGCCGACCTTCAGCGCTTCGGCTTTCTCTTTCAGCGCGGCGACGAACTTGTCGAAGATCGGGCGCTGCACATAGACGCGCTCGGTGCCCAGGCAGACCTGGCCGCAGTTTTCGAAGGCGCTGCGCGTGATGCCGGCAATGGCTTTGTCGAAGTCGGCGTCGGCGAACACGATGCCGGCGTTCTTGCCGCCGAGTTCAAAGCTGACCGGGCGCACGCCCTTGGCGGCGGCGGCCATGATGGCCTCGCCGGTGCGGGTCTCGCCGGTGAAGGTGATGCCGTTGACGCCGGGGTGCTTGGTGATGAACTCGCCGGCCGAGCCGGGGCCGAAGCCGTGCAGCACCTGGTACACGCCCTTGGGCACGCCGACCGCGTTCATCACCTCGCCCAGCAGGGTGGCGGTGGCGGGCGTTTCTTCCGAGGGTTTGACGATCACGGTGTTGCCGCAGGCCAGGGCCGGGCCGACCTTCCAGGTCATCAGCAGCAGCGGCAGGTTCCAGGGGCAGATCACGCCGACGACACCCAGGGGAGTGCGCACGCCGTAGCTGATGGCCGTGCCGCCGTCGGGCGTGGTCATCTGGAAGCTCTCGGTCGGCACGTTCTTGACGATGTCGGCGAAGACCTTGAAGTTGGCCGCGCCGCGCGGGATGTCGATGTGCGAGGCGAGCGAGCGCGGCTTGCCGGTATCGGCCAGTTCGGCGGCGAGGAAGTCGTCGAAGCGGCGGTTGATCTCGTCGGCCACCGCGTGCAGCAGCTCGGAGCGCTTGACCACGCTCATCGTGCCCCACTCACCCTTGAGCGCGGCGCGGCCCGCGGCCACGGCCGCGTCGACCTCGGCCTGGCCGGCCTCGTGCACCTGGCCGATCACGGCGTTGGTGGCGGGCGCGCGCTTTTCGAAGGTCTTGGCGGTGGCGACGAATTCGCCGTTGATGAAGTTCAGGAACTGTTTCATGGTGCGTGAGTGAGATGAAAAATCAGTCGAGGCCCAGGGCCTTAAGGCCAGCGCGGGCGCAGGCCTCGTCCTGCTCGGCCGAGCCGCCGGAGACGCCGATGCCGCCGATGCGCTGGCCGTCGGCCACGATGGGCAGGCCGCCGCCGAACAGCACCAGCCGCTGGCGATGGTTCAGGCCGATGCGCAGCAACTCGTCGTCGCCGATCACGCCGCCCCATTTCGAAGTGGGAAAGCCAAAGCTGGCGGCCGTGTAGGCCTTGTCGATCGCGATGTCGATCGAATGCAGAAACGCATGGGGCATGCGCAGAAACGCGGTCAGCGTGCCCGAGGCATCGGTGACGGCCACGTTGATGCGAATGCCCGATGCCTCCGCATGCGCCACCGCCGCCTGGCAAGCCAGCGAAGCGGCCGAGGTGGTGATGACGGAAGAAGGAACAGAGAGAACGGATGACATGACGAGAAGACGAGGTGTTGGCGTGAAGTGACTTCCATCCAGGGGCATCGAGGGTCCGGCTCCGCCGGCCCAAGATGCCGTCCCCCCTCCCAGCGCCGCAGGCGCGCCAGAGAGGGGGGAAGCCGCGTCAGCGGCGCAGGGGGGAGATCAGGTGTACACGTCCGTGAAGGACGGCACAGCTTCACCGGTGTGATAGAAGATCCCGGTCCACAGCTTGTCCTCGGTCCAGGTGGTCACCGGCCGGTCGCGCTGGGCCAGGTAGCCCAGGCCGGCGAAGGTCTCGTTGCGGTTGCCGCTGGGGTCGAAGAAATAGATCGTCTCGCCGCGCGTGATGCCGTGGCGGGTCGGGGCGACGTCGATCTTGGTCTTGTTCTTGGCCATCACGTCGGCGGCCTTGAGCACGTCGTTCCACGAGTCCAGGAAGAAGGCGATGTGGTGCAGACCGCTCTTGGCGCCGCCGACGAAGGCGATGTCGTGCGGTGTCGTGGTGCGGGCCATCCAGGTGGCGGCCTGCATGTTGCCTTCGGGGCCGACCAGGACCTGTTCGGTCAGGAAGAAGTCCAGTGCCTCGGTCATGAAGCGGGTGTTGTCGGCGACGGTATTGATGCCCTCGGGCGGGTTCATCTCGCACATCAGCAGCAGGTGGTCCAGCCAGTGGGCGCCAGCGCCCTTGAGACCGTCCGGCCACGGGTCGGGGTTGGTGGTGCCGACCTCGGTGCCCACGTACTCCTTCATCGCGTACAGGCGCATTTCATGGCCGCTGGGCAGGTTGAACTGCAGCATGCGGCCGGTGGAGGGCAGGGTGCCTTCGGGCAGCACCGTGGTCTTCACGCCCCAGGCCTCGATCCGCTTCTGCAGCTCGTCGATGTCGCTGTCGTTCTCGACCTTGTAGGCCACGTGGTTGAGGCCGGCCTGGTCCGAGGGGGTCAGGATCAGCGAGTACTTGTCCCACTCGTCCCAGCACTTGAAGTAGACGTTGCCGGCCTTGTCCTTCATCGTCATCTTGAGGCCGAGCACGTTCTCGTAGTGCTTCACGGCCGCGTCCATGTCCATCACTTTCAGGCTCGCGTGCCCGATGCGCATCACACCCATGTCTTGTCTCCTTCGGTTGGTTACTGCTGCTGAATCGAAGGGCTGGCAGTCGCAGACTCTGCGCGCCCCTTGGAAAACGGTTTGTTCAGCTTGCCGGCGACCTCGAGGTTCACCGGCGTCTGGGGCGCCACGCGGCAGGCCAGCGTGTAGCCCTGCTGTTCTTCGTCGACGGTCACGTGGGCCCGGCTGATCGGTCCCAGTGCCTTGATGTCTCCGTCAAGGATGCGCACCTTGCAGACCCCGCAGCCGCCGTTGACGCAGCCGACGGGAATGCCCTTGCGGCCCAGTCTCACCATGCCGGTGAGCAGGCTTTCGTTGGCGGCGCAGGGAAAGGTTTCGTCGGTCTGCGCGACGTGCACGGCGAACTTGGGTCGGGTGTCAAAGATCGACATGGCGGTCACACACGCTGAAAGAGAGGGCTGCGCGTGGCCTGGGTGTCGGCCGCCGAGAGGAACTTCTCGGTGTAGATGTCGCGCTCGAACAGGCGGCCTTGCATCAGGGTCGTGATGCACGCTTCGATCATGGGAGGCGGTCCGCACAGGTAGGCCTTGTGGCCCGCGAAGCTGCCGCCGAAGTGGGCCTTGGCGGCTTCGTGCACGAAGCCGCGCGCACCGTCCCAGTCGGAGCCCTCGGGCTCGTCGGACAGGCTTGGCACGTAGCTGAAGTTCGGGTGCTGCGCTGCGAGCGCGCGGAACTCGGCGTCGTAGTACAGCTCGGCGCGCGAGCGCTGCCCGTAGACCAGGGTGATCGGTGCGGTGCAGCCGGCGGCCAGCAGGTCGCCGATCATCGCGCGCGGGCTCGACAGACCCGAACCACCCGCCATGAAAACCATCGGCAGCGACGAGGACTTGCGCACGAAGAAGCGACCGTACGGTCCGCTCAGGTGCAGCCGGTCGCCTGCCTTGGCCTGCTCGTGCAGCCAGCCGGTACCGCGGCCGCCGGGGACGCGCCGCACATTGATCTCGATGCTCTGCGTGGCAGCCACATCGGCCGGCGCGTTGGCGATCGAAAAGGCGCGGCTCTCTCCCAGGCCAGGGATCTCCAGCTGGATGTATTGCCCCGCCTGAAAGTGCAGGGACTTGTCCAGTGTCAGATGGAAGGCCTTGATGGTGGGCGTGAGGTCTTCGATCCGTTCGATCGTGGCGGCGAAGTCGCGCACCGGGATGATCTCGGCGTCGGGTTCTTCCTCGATGTCGGCCTCGATGGTGGTGTCGGCTTGCAGCGTGGCGCAGCAGGCCAGGGTCTTGCCTTCGTCGCGTTCGAAGTCCATCAGCGCGAACGGGTTGGCCGCGCCATGGTCGACCTCGCCATCGCAGACCTGCACCTTGCACGAACCGCACAGCCCGTGCCCGCAGGCGTGCGGCAGGTAGATGCCCTGCCGCAGCGCTGCGTCCAGCACCGTCTGGCCTTCTTCGACCTCGATGGTCGCACCCAGCGGTTCGATCGTCAGTTGGTAGCTCATGAACGGATCAGCTGAACGAACCCTTGATGCCCGTGAGGCCGGGGGTGCGGAAGCGGATCGCGTCCTTGTGCACCAGACCGTTCTCGGCCAGTGACTTGGCCGGATCGGGTGTCCAGGGCTTGCCCGACTTGAGCCACTCGACCTGGCTCCAGTCGATCTTCGCGAAGTCGGGGTGGTAGCCGTAGATGCCCGGCAGCACGGCCGCCGACAGCGCGCCGAACGGCGTATCTGGCGGGAGCGGCAGGCAGAAGGGCGCGCAGAACATCAGGTGGTCTTCCCAGCCGATGTAGATCAGCGGCGCGGGGAAGTTCTCGCGCACGTCCTTCATCGGGAAGTCGTAGGGGGCTGCTGCAACGACGCTCATTTCGTCTCTCCCTTCCAGGCGGCAAAGTTCTTCTGGTCTTCCGAGCCGTTGAAGTCGAAGTTGTCGCGGCCCACGTTCATCTCGTAGTAGTCGAGCACCGCCAGCAGCGGGTCGAAGCCCTCCTTGGTCGGGTCGGTGCCCGGCTTGAAGCAGTGGCCCTGGTAGATCTGGTGCACCGGCAGCCAGCTCTGCACGTACTTCTGCGGCTCGTCGTCGAAGATGTGCTTGCAGTGGTCGGAACAGAAGTGGTACTTGTTGCCGAAGTAGTCCGACTCGCGGTAGGCGATCTTGCTGGCGTCGCCTTCTTCGGTGAACAGCATCGGGATCTGGCAGGTCGTGCACAGCATCGGCAGCGTCATGTTGTAGAAGCGCTTGCCTTCGGCGGCCTGGTCGCGCCAGAACTCCCAGCGCGGGCGGTAGTACTTGTCGAAGGTCTCGGGGTACTTCTCGCTGAGCCAGTCGAGCTCTTCCTTCTCCGGCACCCAGGTGTGGAAGGGCGCGGCGCCGTTGTAGTTGTAGAAGGTGGCCCAGGCCTGGTGGCTGATGTGGTCCTTGCCTTCGCAGGCCTGCTTCCAGCCGGCCGGTTCGCGGATGCCGTAGCGCGCCAGGTCGCGGAACAGGGCGCCGCCGTTTTCTTCGGCGTACATCTCCCAGGCTTCCTTCCAGCTCATCACGCGCTTGGGCAGCATGTAGTCCTGCATCATCGCGACGATGGTCAGCAGGCGGTAGCCGCGCCAGAACCACTTGTCGATCCACTTCTGCACGATCGGGACGTTGTCCGGGTCCTGCTCCAGCATGAACTTGATGCACTCGATGCCCAGGGTCATGTGGCGGCTCTCGTCGCTCTGCGCCGAGAAGCCGAAGGTCACGGTGGACATGTCGCCGTTGTGTGCCGCGCCGCTCATGAACGGCACGAACAGCAGGTTGGTCAGGACGTATTCGAACGAGAAGCTGACGGCGGTCAGGAACTCGAACGGGCCGCCGGTGCAGGCGTCTTCGAAGAAGGACTTCGGCACCGACAGGTACCACACGCGGTCGAACCAGTGGTTCGAGTGGTGCATGCCGTTGAAGTACTTGTTGTAGTGCGAGATCGCGTGCGTCTCGGTCTGGTAGTGGCGCAGTTCGTCGATCGACTGCATCTGCGCCGCGACCCGCGCGCCCTCGCCGGTGAACTGGCGGCCCACGTGCGCGAAGCCGCGGTGTGCGTAGTACTCCAGTGGCGTCACGCCCTGGATGAACAGCTTGAGCGCGTTGATGTAGCGCGCGTCGCTCACGCCGAGCTGGCCGTTGTTCTGTGCGAAGGCCTCGATCACGGCGTAGAGCTTCTTCTCCTTCTCGCCCTGGTATTTCCAGTAGGCCTCCATCGTGAGGCGGAACGGGTCCTGCCACTTGTCCCAGTCGTGGATCTTGATGCCCTCGTACTTGTCGTACGGGAACACTTTGTCCATCGGCTGGTAGCTGGTCTCCCAGCCCAGGCCGCGCGTCATGGCGGCGTAACGTTCCTTCAGGCCGAGCTTCTTGCCCGCAACTCTGGTGTCCATGTGTGTCTCCTTCTGCTTGGTGTTCAGTGCTTCCAGCTCAGGGTGAGCTGGTCGTCGTCTTCGTCGATGTGGCCCGAGAGGGTGACGAGGTTGACGTGGATCTGCTGCAGGTCGAAGGGCCGGCCGGTGATGCCTTCGATGGTTTCGCGGCGGATCGTCAGGCGGTCCGGCGCGTTGATCTTGACCAGCCCGGTCGGGTGGCTCAGGACCGCGTTGGGGTTGTCGGCCACGATGGCGTCGATCACCGGCCGCGATTCCTCGTTGTGCTGGAAGGCGATGAATACGTTGGACATGGCGGCTCCGATCAGGCGGTGATGCCGGCCTTGGCCAGGCGGGACTGCAGTTGCACGCGGGCGTCGCTGAGCACGGTCTCGCCGGTCTCGCCCATCGCCAGCTGGGCGATCGGCGACAGCGCGGCCTGTGCGCGGTCCATCCACTGGCCGGCCCAGTCGGCCAGCAGGCGGCGGTTGGCGTCCGACTCGGCGCCAGCGGCCTTGATGACCGCGTCGATCCAGCGCGCGCTCTCGTCGTGCCACTCGGGCATGAAGCTGGTCAGCATCGCGACCGCGGTGCCGCCTTGCAGCGCGACGTGGTCGTCCACGAAGCCGCCATAGATCAGCGGATACAGCAGGCCGTCGAGCGCGAAGTTCTGCGCCACGAACAGCTCGAACGGATCGCTGACCACGAAGCTGTCTTCCACCAGACGGCGCAGGCCCTGCCACTCGGGCGCTTCGAGCCATCGCTGCTTGCCAGCGTCGAGCGATGCGGCGTCGCCCAGCGTCAGGCCCAGGCGGGTGAGGTACTGCGCCACGCCCAGGTTGTCCATCGCGTGAAACATGGCTGGCGCGGTGAAGGCGGTGCCGTAGCCGTAGGCGCAGATGGACGCGTTGTTCATGTTGGCGCCCCAGGCCGCGTGGCGCAGCGGCATCAGCACGTCCAGCGCCTTCTCGCGCAGTGCGTCGGAGATCTTGGAGACCATGCCGCGCTGTTCGACGAACTGGAAGTTGGCCTCGATCGCGTCCTGCTGGCGCGCACGGGTCATGGTCCAGGTCGCGTAGTAGAACTGGCGCGGGTCGCGCAGCACGTACCAGTCGGCCAGCACGATCTTGCTGCGCGCGGCGTCAAACAGTTCGTGGCCCGGGTCCCAGGTCGGCCGGTAATGGAAATTGGCCATCGGCTGCGCGCCGAAGGTGGCTTCCTGGTAACGGCTGGCGGTCTTGTCGCCGCCGATGTATTGCGCCACGTGGGCATAGGTCTGGCGCAGCGGCGTGATCTCCCGCGCCTGCAGGTCGATGTTCATCGGTGCTTGTCTCCGTTGGAATGGTGGTGGAACGGCTCTCGGGAACTCAGGTGTCCAGCCGCTGCACCTTGTTGTCGGTGCAGAAGGCCTCGAACGCGGCGGCCGGCAGCATCAGCTCGACCGCCAGCTCAGGCCAGCCGATCGAGAACTCGAAGCTCACCAGACCGTCGGCGCGGCGCTCGGTCACCCGCACGAAACGCTTGGACGTGTCGCAGGCGGGCAGGGTCTGGTCGGCGGGCTGGTTCATGGCGGTCGGGGCGTTGTCGGACACGTCCCCTTTCGCAGGCAGCGTGCCAGCAGATCGCGGATTGGCCGAAAATCTCGATATTTCAGGGAAATCCCTGATCAATTGGCCGATGTGCAGCGCAGCATCCGGATCGGTACTGAGGCTTCGATAGCCTGTTTCATCAAAAACCAGCCGCTGTTTCGCGGACAAACTCACGAATTGGTGAGCCTCCGGTCGACCGGTTTGCTCAAATGATCAATCGGCGGTCCGATGCGCATGGCTTGCGGATTCCTGGGCACTTCACCGAAAATATCGAGATTCCAGGCGCCGCAGAGCGCCCACCACCGGAGACACGTTTGGACCCCTCCCTGACCTACCCCCCCGACGCCGATCTGCGGCGCCTGCTGCGCTTCGAGCCCGACAGCGGCGCGATCTGGCTGGGCGAGCGCCGCATGGTGCTGCTGCACACGGCGGCGCTCACGGCACTGCGTCACGACCTGATCACCTCGGTCGGCAAGGAACAGGCGCGGCGGCTGCTGACCCGCATGGGTTACGCCTGCGGGCTGCACGACGCCGGTTTTGCGGCCAAGACCCGGGGATCCAAGACGCTGGAAGACATGTTCCTCGTCGGTCCGCAACTGCACATGCTCGAAGGCGCTGCGCGTGTGACACCGGTCCGGCTGGAGATGGACGCCGCCGCCGGCCACTTCGACGGCGAGTTCCGCTGGGACGATTCCTGGGAGGCGCATGCGCACCGCCTGAAATACGGGGTGGTCGACGAACCGGCCTGCTGGACCCTGCTGGGTTACGCCAGCGGGTACACCAGCGCGTTCATGGGTCGCCTGATCCTGTTCAAGGAAACGCAGTGCGCCGCGTGCGGCGCCGACCACTGCCTGATCCAGGGCCGGCCGATCGAAGAATGGCCCGACGGCGACGCGCACCGGCAGTACTTCGAGGACGACTCGCTGCTGGAGAAGATGGCGGCGCTGAGTCAGCAGGTCGAAGCGCTCAAGAGCAGTCTGGAGCCGGCCGAGTCGGGCGGCATGCTGGTCGGCACGTCGCCGGGCTTTCAGCGCGCGCACGACCTGATGCGCCGCGCCGCCAGCACCCAGGTCACGGTGTTGCTGACCGGCGAGACGGGTGTGGGCAAGGAACGCTTCGCGCGCGCGCTGCACGCGCACTCGGAGCGGGCCGCCGGGCCGTTCGTGGCGGTCAACTGCGCGGCGCTGCCGGCCGAGCTGATCGAGGCCGAACTGTTCGGTGTGGAAAAAGGTGCCTTCACTGGCGCCCACGCCGCGCGGGCCGGCCGCTTCGAGCGCGCCGAAGGCGGCACCCTGTTTCTCGACGAAGTGGGTGACCTGCCGATGCCGGCGCAGGCCAAGTTGCTGCGGGTGCTGCAGGAGGGCGAGATCGAGCGCCTGGGCAGCGAGAGCACGCGCAAGGTCAATGTGCGCCTGGTGGCGGCGACCAACGTCAACCTGGAGACCGCGGTGGCGCGCGGCCAGTTCCGCCGCGACCTTTTCTACCGCCTGAACGTCTACCCGATCTGCATCCCGCCGCTGCGCGAACGCCAGTCGGACATCGAGCCGCTGGCGGGCCACCTGCTGGCGCGCTTCTCCGCGCTGCACCACAAGCGGCTGGACGGGTTCAGCGACCGCGCGCTGCAGGCGCTGGTGAAGCACGACTGGCCGGGCAACGTGCGCGAACTGGAGAACCTGGTCGAGCGGGGCGTGATCCTGGCGGCGCAGGGTGGCGTGATCGAGGCCGAGCACCTGTTTCCCAACCAGCCCGACGTGGCCCACGACGGCCTGGACCCGCAGGGTCACCTGGCGCGCCGTGCGCCGCAGGACGAAGAGCTGCTGTGCGAGCGCGTGCTCGACAGCGGCATGCCGATCGAATCGCTCGAAGCCCGCGTGCTTGCGCTGGCGGTCGAGCGCAGCCGCGGCAACCTTTCGGGCGCGGCGCGGCTGCTGGGCCTGACCCGGGCGCAGCTGGCCTACCGGCTCAAGCGCGAACAAGCCACCGACACCGACTGATATGACCCCCACGCTCGCCACTCCGTGTGCTTCGCTGCCCCCCGAGGGGGCTGCCGTCGCCTTGGGGCGGCCCTGCGCCGACTGATATGACCCCCACGCCCGCCACTCCGTGTGCTTCGCTGCCCCTCGAGGGGGCCGCCGTCGCCTTGGGGCGGCCCTGCGCCGACTGATATGACCCCCACGCTCGCCACTCCGTGTGCTTCGCTGCCCCCCGAGGGGGTTGCCGTCGCCTTGGGGCGGCCCTGCGCCGACTGAAGGGACGCCATGCTGCAAGACCTGCTCCAACCCGGCCACGCCGCCGGTCCTGCGCCGCGCAGCGAAGAGCCCGAGCCGCGCACCCTCACCGAGCGCGCCTACCGCGGCCTGCGCCACGACATCGTCTGCGGCCGGCTCGAACCCGGCCAGCGCTTGCGTGTCGAGCACCTCAAGGACGACTATGGCGTCGGCGCCGGCACGCTGCGCGAAGCGCTGGCGCTGCTGGTGTCCGATGCGCTGGTCACGGTCGAAGGGCAGCGGGGCTACCGCGTCAGCGCCATCTCGCTGGACGACCTGCGCGACCTGACCGACACCCGCGTGCGGCTGGAGACCGAGGCGCTGCGCCAGTCAATCCGGCAGGGGGATGCGGCCTGGGAGGCGTCGGTGCGCGAAAGCTTTGCGGGCCTGAGCGTGGCCGAGTCCGGCGGCGCGGGGCGCGACCCCGAGCATTGGGAACGCGCCAACCGGCGCTTCCACGAGGCGCTGATCGCCGGATACAGCTCGCCCTGGACGCGGCACCTGCTGGACATCCTCTACCGCCACGGCGAGCGTTACCGGCATGTCGCGATCCGGCTCGGCGCGACGCCCGGCTTCGACCGCGACGTGCACGCCGAACACGAGGGCATCTTCGCCGCGGCGCTGGCGCGGCAGGAGGCGCGCGCCGCGCTGGCGCTGGAGGCCCACATCCGGCTCACCTGCGACATCCTGACCCGGTACGCCGAGGGCCGGTGACTGTGTTTCCGTGCGGTAAAGTGGCTTGTCTTTGATACGGGTGGGGGTATCATGAAATCCTCTCCAACCGAAAGCCTCTGATGCCGTCTCTTCGCCGCTCCGCTTCGCTCGCCCTCTGTCTGATCGCCAGCTCCCTCACCACGGCCGTGTGGTCCGCCGACCCGGTCACCGATGCCGTTCAAAAGGCGTATGCCCCCTATCGGGCGGCACTGTTCAAGACCAATTCGGGCCAGGCTGCCGAGTCGGCCGAGGCGCTCAAGCAGGCGCAGCAGGCCTGGGGGCAGGTGACCCAGCTGGTGAAGTCCCAGCCCACGGTGCCCTATGCCAACGACGCGCTGATGGCGAAGACGCTGACGGGCGTCGACGGGTACTACGCCACCGCTGCGCAGCAGGTGGCCGCCGGCAAACTGTCCGAGGCACACGCCACGCTGGAGTCGGTGCGTGACCTGCTGAGCGAGCTGCGCCGCCAGAACCAGGTGATCGTCTACAGCGACCACATGAACGCGTACCACGCGCAGATGGAGCACCTGCTGGACGAAGGGCCGAAGTGGCTCAAGGCCGCAGACGGCTCGCCCAAGCTGGCCGCGCAGGCCGGCGTGCTGGGCTACCTGTCCGAGCGGCTCTCGTCCGAGGCGCCCGCAGCGGTCCAGGCTTCGCCCGAATTCAAGGAACTGCTGGGAGCGGTGACGCGTTCGGTGGCGGCCTTGAACGCCGCGGTGGCCTCCGGTGACAAGGCGCAGATCGAGAAGGCGATCGGCCAGGTCAAGGCGCCCTACAGCAAGCTGTTCATCAAGTTCGGCTGATCCCGCGCGCCGGCCAGGTCAGCCGCCCAGGGCCGGGAACAGCTTGACCAGGCCGGCGGCCATCACCTCGACCGCCAGAGCCGCCAGGATCAGGCCCATCAGCCGCGTCATCACGTTGATGCCCGTCTGCCCCAGAAAGCGCGCAATCGGCTTGGCCGCCGCGAAGCACACGGCGGTGGCCAGAGCGATCACTACGCCGTAGCCCACCAGGGCCGCGTGCTGGAAGAAGGTCTTGGCCTGGTCGGCGTAGATCACCACCGTGGACATGGTGGCCGGGCCGGTCAGCAGCGGAATCGTCAGCGGCACGACCGCAATCGAGGCCTTGGTCGCCGCGTCGTCGACCTCGCCCTGCGTCGCCTTGGCCTCGGCCGGCTGCGCGTTCAGCATCGACAGCGCCGAGGTCAGCAGCAGCATGCCGCCGCCGACCTGGAAACTCGCCAGCGAAATGCTGAAAAACTCCAGGATCTGCAGGCCGATCACCGCACAGATGGCGATCACCGCGAAGGCGCTGAACGACGAGATCAGGATGGTGCGCTTGCGCTGCGCCGAGCTGAAGCCTTGCGTGTAGTGGATGAAAAAGGGAACGATGGCCAGCGGGTTGACGATGGCCAGCAGCGTGATCAGGGGCTTGAAATCCATCCCGCTATTGTGCGGTCGGTCGGTCGATCCGGCGCCGGGCCGTCCCAAGCCGGATCAGCCCCCATGGGGGGCAGCGACCCGCGCAGCGGTGGAGCCTGGGGGCTCAGGTGTCCTGCGACGGAACATGCCATAGCCTTCCATGTGCAGGACCTTGTCGCCGTGCTGGTTGAACATTTCCCAGACCGTGCGCACCAGGCCGACATCGGCCCGCTTGGTCATGCCGCGCTTCTCGGTGATGGTGTGCTGCAGCCGCAGCACGTCGCCCGGGTAGACGGGCTTGGTCCACTTCAGGCTCTCCAGCCCAGGCGAGCCGAGGCTGGATGTCTGGTGCAGGAAATTGGTGACCATCAGCCGCATCGCCATCGCACAGGTGTGCCAGCCGCTGGCGCTCAGGCCGCCGAACACCGAGGCCTTGCCCGCGGCCTCGCTCAGGTGAAACGGTTGCGGGTCGAACTGCGAGGCGAAGGCAATGATCTCGTCGCGCGTGGGCGAGATCGTGCCGAGGTCGCGGGTCTGGCCGACGTCCAGGTCTTCCCACCAGATCTGGATGTGCGGGCTTTGTTCGGGTGTCGTGGCGGTCATTCAGCGTCCTCCGGAAACGTCCATCAGGGTCATCGTCGTGTAGCTCGCGGCGGGCGACAGCAGCCAGACAATCGCCTGCGCCACCTCGTCGGCCGTGCCCCCGCGCTGCATGGGCACCAGGTGCTTGAGGTCGTTCACCCGGTCGGGCAGGCCGCCCGAGGCGTGGATCTCGGTCTCGATCAGACCCGGTCGCACGGCGTTGACACGGATGCCCTCGGCCGCCACTTCCTTGGCCAGGCCGATGGTGAAAGCGTCGATGGCGCCCTTGCTGGCCGCGTAGTCCACATATTGGCCCGGCGATCCCAGGCGCGAGGCGGCGCTGGAAAGGTTGACGATCGACCCGCCTTCGCCGCCGTGCCGCGTGCTCATGCGGCGCACCCCTTCGCGGGCGCAGAGAAAGCTGCCGAACACGTTGATGTCGAACATGCGCTTGAAGCGCGCGGCGCTCATCTCGTCGACCCGCGCGGTCACGTCCACCACGCCCGCGTTGTTGACCAGCCCGGTGAGCTGCCCCAGTTTGGCATCCACCTTCTCGAACATGCGCAGGACCTGCGCTTCGTCGCTCACGTCGGCCTGCACCGTGATCGCCGTGCCGCCGCTTTCCCGGATGCCCCGCACGACCTCGTCGGCCGCCAGCGAATTGCCCTGGTAGTTCACGGCCACCGACCAGCCCTGGCGCGCCGCCAGCAGTGCAGTGGCCGCGCCGATGCCCCGGCTGCCGCCGGTGACCAGCAACACACCTGCAGATCCTGTGCTCATCCCGTTTCCTCCTGCCGGACATGGCGTTTGCGGTTACAACACGCGTCTGTCGAAACTTACCGCAGGTCGGTGCCCCGCGTGCGTCGCGCACCGGACCGGCCTCACCACAACATCCGGAGACAACATGGGCAGCTTCGTTCAACTCACTTCCGCCGACGGCTTCGATTTTCCTGCCTACGTGGCACAACCCGCCGTGCAGTCCAAGGGCGGGGTCGTGGTCCTGCAGGAAATCTTTGGCGTAAACAGCCACATCCGTGAAGTGGCCGACGGCTACGCCGCACAGGGCTACTTCGTGGTGGCGCCGTCCACCTTCCACCGCGTCAAACCGGGTGTCGAAATGGGCTACACCGAGGCCGACATGGGCGAAGGCATGGCGTTGAAGGCCGCGGTCGAGGCGCTGCCGGCGCCGGGCGTGCTGGCCGACATCCAGGCCGCCATCCGCCACGCCGCGCAGGGCGGCAAGGTCGGTATCGTGGGCTATTGCTGGGGCGGTTTGCTGACCTGGCGCGCGGCCTGCCTGCTGGATGGTCTGTCGGCGGCCGTGCCGTACTACGGCGGCGGCATGACGACCGAGGCCGAAGCGGCGCGTCAGGCGCGCGTGCCCACGCTGGCGCACTTCGCCGAGCAGGACAAATGGATTCCGCTGGACGGTGTCGAGGCCTTCCGGCAGGGCCACCCCGATGTGGCCGTGCACCTTTACCCCGCGCACCACGGTTTCAACTGCGACCACCGCGGCGCGTGGAACGCTGATGCAGCGGCCACCGCGCGCCAGCGCACGCTGGCATTCTTCGCGCAACACCTGCGCTGAGTTCGCCATGCGCAGGCTGCTGCGACAGTGTCTGGCCTGGGCGAGCTGTGTGGCGCTGCCCGCCATGGCGCAGACGCCCTACGGAGGGCCGCTGTTTGATGCGCACCTGCATTACAACGACGAGGCCTGCGTGCACGACATGCCCGAGCCGGCGTGTCCCCATCCGCTGGCCGACGTGCTGGCGCGCATGCAGCGCAACGGTGTGCGGGCGGTGCTGGCGAACTCACGCCCCAATGCCGGCACCCGCGCACTGGCCAGCGCCCGCGAGGCCACGCGCGCAGCGGGTGTGACCGTCGTGCCGTTCGTGCGGCTCTACCGCGACCGGGCCGACTACAGCACCTGGTTCCGCGACGACAGCATCGTCGAGATGGTGCGCGCTGAGCTTTCCCGGAGCACGCCCGCGGGGCCGTACCGTGGCCTGGGCGAATTCCATCTTTACGACAGCGCCAACGCCAACGGCCCCGTCGCCCGCCAGCTCATGGCGCTGGCCGAGCAGGACGGTCTGGCGGTGCTGGCCCATGTGGACGATGCCGCGATCGACCTGCTGATGGCGCACACCCCGTCCAAAGGCCAGAAGCTCAGGCTGATCTGGGCACACACAGGGATTGGCGGGCCGCCGGTGGAGAGGGTTCAAGCCTTGATGGCCCGCTACCCGTTGCTCATGGGTGAGCTGTCGTACCGCCCGGGGCTCACCTGCGAGGGCGGCCAGCTGTGTCCCGAGTGGCAGGCGCTGGTGCTCAGGTATCCGGACCGTTTCCTGATCGGATCAGACACCTGGGTCAACCAGCGCTGGCTCTACTACGACGAGCTGATGCAGTCCTACCGGGTCTGGCTGGGTGGCCTTCCGGCCTCGGTCGCCAGGCGCATCGCCTGGGAAAACGCGGCCAGCCTGTTTGGTCTGTCTTCCGGCCAGGGCCGGCCCTGACGGCGCAGCGGATCAGCGGCCGGTGCGCGCCAGATAGCGCTTGCGCCAGAACACGACGCCCAGCGAGAGCGCGATCATCAACATCGAGCCCATGGCCCACCAGAAACCCCGCTGCTCGTGCAGCAGCGGGATGAACTCGAAGTTCATGCCGAAGATGCCCGCGATCAGGTTCAGCGGCAGGAAGATGGCGGTCAGCGCGGTGAGCGTGCGCATGATGTCGTTGGTGCGGTTGCTCTGCGCCGAAAAGTGCATCTGCACCGCGGTCTCGGCGTTCTGCTCCAGCCGCCGCACGTGGTGGATCACGCGTTCGATGTGCTCCAGCACATCCCGGCTTCGCACCTTGAGCAGCTCCAGTCCCTTGGCACCGCCGAAATGCTCGCTCTTGCCCTCCACCACCTCCCAGCCGGCCAGCGCTTCGATCCAGTCCTGCACGGCCGAACGCTGGTCCTCGCAGATTTCATCCAGCTGGTGCAGCGAGATGCGCGCATCGAGCAGCGAATTCCAGTTGTTGAACCGGGTGGACGGGTGCAGCAGCTCGGCCTGCCAGTGGTCGAGCTGGCGGGTGAGCTCGCGCCGCAGCGCCAGGTAGCCGTCCACCATCTGGTTGACGATGCGCAGCATCAGGTCGGCCGGGCCAGTGGGCAGATTGACCCCGGCGGCGCGCGAGGCCGATGAGTTGGCCGCCAGCAGGCGGGATGCGTATTGCTCCAGCACCGTGCAGCCGGCCGGATGCACGGTCAGCAGCACATGGTCGAACACCGCAAACCCGACCGGACTGGTGTCGATGTGGCGCAGCACCGGCGGCCCGCCGCGCCGGGTGGCCTGGGTCAGAGGCTGGCCCGGGTTGGCCATGTCGGTCTCGCTGTGCCCGGCCGCCAGGCGGCGGAACACCAGCAGGTCGTACTGCGAGGTGTAGTCGAAGTGGGAGGGCAGCTGGTTGTTGAGCAGGTCCGACACATGCAGGTCCACCAGCGTCACGCCACCCAGCAACAGCAGCGTGGACTGGATGTGTGCCTGCTCCAGCTCGAATTCGCGCCGGCCGCAGGCGATCCACAGGAACCCTCCCGGTGGTGGATGGTGCGGCAGGGTGGCGGTTTCGCTGACCTGCCCGGGCGTGATGTGGAAGATGCGCATGGCGCTGGGCGGAGAGATCAGCCGCGCAGCAGGCGGGCCGCGTCGCGCGCGAAATAGGTCAGGATGCCGTCGCATCCGGCGCGCTTGAACGCCATCAGGCTCTCCATCATCACCGCGTCGTGGTCCAGCCAGCCGTTCTGTGCCGCCGCCTTGAGCATGGCGTACTCGCCACTGACCTGGTAGGCAAAAGTCGGCATCGCGAATTCGTCCTTCACCCGACGCACGATGTCCAGATAGGGCATGCCGGGCTTGACCATCACCATGTCGGCACCTTCGGCGATGTCCAGCGCGACCTCGCGCAGGGCCTCATCGCTGTTGCCCGGGTCCATCTGGTAGACCTTTTTGTCGGCTTTGCCCAGGTTGGCGGCCGAGCCCACCGCGTCACGGAACGGGCCGTAGAAGGCGCTGGCGTACTTGGCGCTGTACGCCATGATGCGCGTGTGCACCTGGCCGGCGGCCTCCAGCGCCTGGCGGATGGCGCCGATGCGCCCGTCCATCATGTCGCTGGGCGCGACCATGTCCACGCCCGCCGCAGCCTGCGTCAGCGCCTGCTGCACCAGGATCTTCACCGTCGGGTCGTTCAGGATGTAGTTGTGCTCGTCCAGCACGCCGTCTTGGCCGTGGCTGGTGTACGGGTCCAGCGCCACGTCGGTCATGACGCCCAGCCCGGGAAATTCTTTCTTGAGCGCCCGCACCACCCGCGGCACCAGGCCGTCGGGGTTCATGGCTTCCTGGCCGTCCGGGGTTTTGAGCGACTGGTCGATCACCGGGAACAGCGCCATATAGGGGATGCCCAGCTTCATGCAGTCTTCCGCCACCGGCAGCAGCAGATCCAGGCTCAGGCGCTCGACACCGGGCATGGACCCCACCGCTTCGCGCCGATTGGCACCATCCAGCACGAACACCGGATAGATGAAATCCGACGGGCTGAGCCGGTGTTCGCGCACCAGATCGCGCGTGAACGCGTCGCGTCGCAGCCGGCGGGGGCGGGAAATGGGGTAGGGGGCAGGGGTGTGCATGGGGCTATTGTGGCAAAGGCGCAGGTGCCGGGGCGAAGGTTTCGTCCCCGGGCAACGGTCGGGCAAGGTGTAGCAAGCCGTAAAAAACCCGCGGTGATTGAAAACCACGGTGGAATGTGTTGAACTCCGCAGTAAGAAGAAAATATCGTTGTCCCGGCACGGCGAACAGCGGCAAAGCAATGATATTTTTGACGCTTCTTCGCACCGATGCCCAAGAGGATCGGTGGCTGCGGAGCCTTGAACGGTCACGATCAGGGCGACCCAAAACAACGATTTCACAACGAGTACCGCCATGCAACCCACACCTACGAGCAAAGCGAACCCGACGGCGTCGTCCAAACCCGGAGCCCCTGCACCAGTCGAAACATGGGCGCTGGACGAGCACTGGCAGGAGTTGGTGACCGCTCTGGCGGATCACTTCACCGAGAGCGTGAGTGGATTGCAGGGGCAGATCGACCAGTTGCTGGCCAAGGGACGCATCACCAAGATGGAGCACCGCGCACTGAACATCCCGGCGGAACGCATCAAGCTCGCCGGTGTCAGCGCCCAGCAGATTCACCGCTTCTACAGCGGCCGCATCCGTCAGTCGCATGAGAAGGTCAACATGGCCGACCTCGTCGAGGGCGTGCTGCAGGAGCGCAAGCAGGAGCTGGGCATTCTGGGCATCGCGCTGCGCCGCAAGCTCAAGCCGGTGGAAGTGCTGATCGACCCGACGGTGGCCCACACTTTCGTGAATGCCGTGCTGGACTGGGGCATCCCCTTTGGCAACCGGGTCGACGTGCGCATGGACCTCAACGCCTGGCCGCAGCACGCCCGCCTGCAGATGCGCGTGGGCAATGAAGGCACGCCGCCGTCGAGCAGCACCTCGTCCGACAGCCTGAGCTGGATGCTGATCCGCCAGATCGCGGCGTCCGCCGGGGGCATCGAGGTCGAGCGGGACGTGACCGGTGAAGGAGTCAGCTTCACCGCCATGTTCAACCGCACCGTGGTGCAGGCGGTCGACGGCATTTCGGCGGTGGACCTGTCTGACGAGCACTCGTCGATGTTCAAGTCGCTCTCAGGTACCTACGTGCTGACCATCTCTCCGAGCTTGCAGATCCGCGCGGACGTGCGCGATGCCTTGCGCGAAATCGGCATCTCGTCCGACAGCGTGGTCGATTTCTCGCAGGCCCGTGACGCCATCAAGGCCCGCATGCCCAACCTGATCGTGGTCGACTCGGAAATCAAGGACGAGGACTTCGAGAAGTTCCGGGACGACCTGCTGCGCGAAGTCTTCGAGTTCCCGTTCGTCGAGATTTCCCCAGACGACAGCTCGTTCGACATGTCCGGATTTGGCGAGTTCTCCATGGCCAAGGTCGGTCGCGGGAACATTCGTGAAGCCTTGGGGACCGCTGTGATGTTCGAACTGGCCAAGATGATGTAGTTCTTTGGTATGTCTGTGGGAAACCTCACGCATGAAGCATGACCCCCTGTCAGATCTGACAGGGGGTCATGCTTGTCTTGGATGTTTTTTGATGTAACATAGGCACCGAGCGTGCTCTAGGGTGCGCTCCCCGCTTTTCCTCCCTGAGCGGGTGCCTTAGTGTGTGACAGCAAAAAGGCTTCCTAACCCGGCCCCTTGGGCCGGGTTTTTTTTCGCCCTTGCGCTGGACCCCGCAAAACCTGCCCCGGATACACTGCCCGGATGCTCTGGGTCAAGTCGTTTCACATCGTTTTCGTGGCCAGCTGGTTTGCGGGGCTCTTCTACCTGCCCCGCATCTTTGTCAACCTGGCCATGGTTCCGCCGGAAAGCGTGGCCGAGCGTGAGAGGCTGATGCTGATGGCCGGCAAGCTGTTCAGGTTCATGACCGTGCTTGCCGTGCCGGCGCTGGGACTTGGGTTCTGGTTGTGGCTGGGATACGGCGACATGATCGCGTTGGGCGGCTGGCTGCACGCCAAGCTGCTGTTGGTGGCACTGCTGCTTGGATACCACCACGCTTGCTGGTTGATGCTCAAGAGATTCCGGGCTGGCCAGAATCGCCGCAATCACGTCTGGTACCGCTGGTTCAACGAGGCGCCTGTGATCCTGCTGGTGCTGGTGGTGATCCTGGTGGTGGTGAAGCCGTTCTGATGCTGCGGCATCCGTGACCACGCGCTCTTCGGCGATGCCATTGGCGCTGCTCTTTGCGGCGATGGTGGTCTATGCCAGCCTCTATCCGTTTGAGGGTTGGCGCTGGCCAGGGGTTGCACCGCTGGATTTTTTGACGGCACCGCTGTCCAGGTACTGGAGCGGATTTGATGTGCTGGCCAATCTGGTGGGCTACATCCCGTTGGGCTTTCTGCTGGCGCTGGGTCTGTGGCGCTCTGGCTGGGGGCGATGGGCCTGGGTCGTGGCGGCGGCTGGTCCGGCGACGCTTTCCCTGGCGATGGAGCTCTTTCAGAACTTCCTGCCGTCGCGTGTGCCGTCCAACCTGGACTGGATGCTCAATGCCGCGGGCGCGGGGCTCGGGGCCGGTGTTGCCTGGGGGCTGGCGCGCCTGGGTGTGCTGCGCCGGTGGACGCAGTTCCGGAGCGACTGGTTCAACCCCCATGCGCACGGAGGCTTGGTGCTGGTGGCCTTGTGGCCTTTTTCTCTTCTCTACCCGGCGTCGGTGCCTTTTGGCCTGGGGCAGGTGTGGGAGCGTCTGGAGGCGCTTCTGGTGGAGGCTTTCAGCGGAACCCCGTTTTTGCAATGGGTTCCCGTGCATGGCGACGGATCCGGTGCGCTCGGGCCCCTGGCGCAGGCCTTGTGTGTGGCACTTGGGTTGCTGGCACCGCTGCTGACTGGCTACGCGGATGTGCGCACCGTACCGCGGCGGCTGGCTTTCCTGGTGCTGCTGTTGTCGGTCGGGCTGGGGGCCACGGGCTTGTCTTCGGCGCTGACGTATGGTCCGGAGCATGCTTGGGCCTGGGTCAATGCCTCGGCGCTGCTCGGGTTGGGCTTGGCGGCTGTGGCCGGTCTAGCGGCGCTGTGGCTGCCATCGCGGGTGTGCCATGTGGGCCTGATCCTGGCGCTGGCGGTGTCCCTGAGCCTGCTGAACCGTGTGCCGTCGATTGCCTACCTCGACCAGTCGCTGGAGGCGTGGGAGCAGGGGCGGTTCATCCGCTTCCATGGCCTGTCGCAGTGGCTGGGCTGGCTCTGGCCGTTTGCTGCGCTTGTGTTCGGGGTGCGCGCGGCGATCCGGGCGCCGGCATTGCGCTGACCCCGCCACTAAAATCCGGCCATGTCTGAAAACCGATCCTCCTATTACGAGCGGCACATCTTCTTCTGTCTGAACCAGCGCGACAGCGGCGAGGATTGCTGCGCACAGCACAAGGCGCAGGCCGCGTTCGACCGGTGCAAGAGCCAGGCAAAGTCCATGGGCCTTCTGGGGCAAGGCAAGGTGCGGGTCAACAAGGCGGGCTGCCTGGACCGCTGCGCGGGCGGACCGATTGCGGTCGTCTATCCGGAAGCGGTCTGGTACAGCTACGTCGACGAAAGCGACATCGACGAAATCGTGCAGTCTCATCTGAGCGATGGCGTGGTGGTCGAGCGTCTGCGGACGCCGCCCGAGGTGGGCCGTTGATGCGCCTGCCGCCGGGTGTGGAGGTACGCCCGTGAATGCCCAGACCGAGTTTGGCGTGCAAGCCGGCCCCGCGGGCCGTCTGGAGATGGCGACCGATCGGCCGGCAGGCGTCGCCCGTGGCGTCGCTGTCATTGCCCATCCGCACCCCTTGCATGGTGGAACTCTGACCAACAAAGTGGTTCAGACCCTGGCTCGCGCCTTCGTGTTGTCTGGCTGGACGGCCGTTCGGTTCAACTTCCGCGGCGTCGGCGCCAGCGAAGGCGTGTACGACGAGGGGCGAGGCGAACTGGACGACCTGTTGTCGGTGGTCGAGGCGGTGGCTCCGGCCGGACCGCTGTGTCTGGCCGGGTTTTCATTTGGTGCCTTCGTGACCACCCGAGCGGTCGAGCAGCTGCATACCCGGCGCGAGATCGAGCGGGTGGTGCTGGTGGGGACAGCCGCCAGTCGTTTCGATGCGGCGGCGGTGCCTGCGGACTTGCACGCGCGCACGCTGGTGGTTCATGGCGAGCAGGACGACACCGTGCCGCTGGAGGCGGTGATGGACTGGGCGCGTCCCCAGGTGCTGCCCGTGCTGGTGGTTCCTGGTGGCGGGCATTTTTTCCATGGCCAGCTGCCGCTGCTGCGGGAACTGGTTCAGCGGCATGTGCGGGCCTGATCCGTCCCTTCCGTTTCTTCCTTTTTTTCTCTCTGTTTGTTTGACTGGATTGCGATGTTGTTGCATCGAGCGGCGTCCCGCTTTTTGACTGTTCTGGCGCTCTGCGCCTCGTTCGCGGCGCATGCCGCTGCTCCCCAGCCACCCGAGGTCGCGGCCCGGGCCTACCTGCTGATCGATGTCACCTCGGGACAGGTGCTGGCGGCCAAGGACGCCGACAAACCGGTGGAGCCGGCCTCGCTGACCAAGCTCATGACCGCCTATCTGGTCTTCGACGCCCTCAAGTCGGGCAAGCTGGACCTCAAGCAGACCCTGTCGGTGAGTGAGCGCGCCTGGAAGATGCCGGGCTCGCGCATGTTCATCGATCCCAAGATGAAGGTGCCGGTCGAAGACCTGGTCAAGGGCATGATCGTGCAGTCGGGCAACGACGCCACGATGGCGCTGGCAGAAGGTGTGGGCGGCACGGCCGAGCAGTTTGTCGAGATGATGAACCGCCAGGCCAAGGCGCTTGGCATGAATGGCACGACCTACCGCAATCCGGAAGGGCTGACGGTCGCGGGCCACATCACTACCGCCCGAGATCTGGCGACGTTGGCTCAGCGGCTGATGCGCGACTTTCCGGAATATGTGCCGTTCTACGCGATCCAGCACTACCGCTATCCGGGCACGCCGGCCGCCAACGACAGCAACCGCAACCTGCTGCTGTTCCGCGATCCGACGGTGGACGGACTCAAGACGGGTCACACCGATGCAGCCGGGTTCTGTCTGGTCGCGACGGCCCGTCGGGAAGTGGCATCGCTTGGCAAGGGCAAGGACGGTCTGCGCCGGCTGTTGAGTGTTGTCCTCGGGGCGTCCAGCGAAAACGCCCGCGCCGCGGAAAGCCAGAAATTGCTGAACTGGGGCTTCACGGCCTGGGATGTGGTCCGGATCAGCCAGCCAGGCGATGCCGTGGTGAGTCCGCGGGTCTGGAAGGGGCGGGCGTCCGAAGCCAGACTGGGCAGGCCTGAAGGGGTGGTGGTGTCGATTCCGGCCGGGCAGGGCGCAGGCCTGAAAACCGAGGTCTCTCGTCCGGACCCTTTGGTGGCGCCGCTGCTGAAGGGGCAACAACTCGGCACGCTGCGCGTGCGCACAGCCAGTGGTGAGCCGGTGGCCGAGGTGCCGCTGACCGTTCTGGACTCGGTGGAGGAAAGCGGCATCCTGGGCCGGGCCTGGGACGCGGTGCGCCTCTGGATTCAGTGACATCAGTGCCGCATTCGGCATGCTTGCCATCTGGATTTGGCACTTTCAGTGCATCGTGATACAGTCGAGGGCTTTTCGGAATTTTCCGAAGGGTTTTTCGTTTTCGCTTTCAAACGTTTAGGGACGTTTCATTCATGCCAACCATCAGCCAACTCGTGCGCCAAGGCCGGGAGGTCGAAAAGACCAAATCCAAGAGCCCGGCCATGGAAAACTGCCCCCAGCGTCGTGGCGTGTGCACCCGCGTGTACACCACGACTCCCAAGAAGCCCAACTCCGCTCTGCGTAAGGTCGCCAAGGTGCGCCTGACCAACGGTTTTGAGGTGATCTCCTACATCGGTGGTGAAGGCCACAACCTCCAGGAGCACAGCGTGGTGCTGGTTCGTGGCGGTCGTGTCAAGGATCTGCCTGGTGTGCGTTACCACATCGTTCGTGGCTCGCTCGACCTGCAAGGCGTGAAAGACCGCAAGCAGTCGCGCTCCAAGTACGGTGCCAAGCGTCCCAAGAAGGCCTGATCTTCCTGAGATATCGGTGTTTGTTCCGCCTGGCAGGTGGTCCAAACGTAGTGACCCCAAACACGGGCTGTTCCGTGCGGGTCGAGTAAGTGAGAGCTCCGGATGGCTCTCGCGGTGTCTGAAAAGATGCCAACTGAAGCAATGCAGAGGTAAAAAATGCCACGTCGTCGCGAAGTCCCTAAACGTGAAATCCTGCCGGATCCCAAGTTCGGCAATGTCGAGCTGTCCAAGTTCATGAACGTGATCATGGAAGGCGGCAAAAAGGCGGTCGCCGAGCGCATCATTTATGGTGCCCTCGAGCAGATCGAAAAGAAGACCGGCAAAGACCCGGTGGAAATCTTCTCGACCGCCATCAACAACGTCAAGCCCATGGTGGAAGTCAAGTCCCGTCGCGTGGGTGGTGCCAACTACCAGGTGCCCGTTGAAGTGCGTCCCGTCCGTCGTCTGGCGCTGTCGATGCGCTGGATCAAGGAAGCGGCCCGCAAGCGCAGCGAAAAGTCCATGGCCCAGCGCCTGGCCAACGAGCTGGTCGAGGCCACCGAAGGCCGTGGCGGCGCCATGAAAAAGCGTGACGAAGTGCACCGCATGGCCGAAGCCAACAAGGCCTTCAGCCACTTCCGCTTCTGATTCACGCGGGCGTCACGCCCGCCCTGTAGCCTTTCAGAAGCGAGCCCGCGGGCCCCATAAGGGTCGCGGGCTTTGGTACTTAATTTTGGAGAATTTTCATGGCACGCAATACGCCCCTTGAGCGTTACCGCAACATCGGTATTTCGGCGCACATCGACGCCGGCAAGACCACCACGACCGAACGCATCCTGTTCTACACCGGTGTGAACCACAAGATCGGTGAAGTGCACGATGGCGCCGCCACCATGGACTGGATGGAGCAGGAGCAGGAGCGTGGCATCACGATCACGTCCGCTGCCACCACCTGCTTCTGGCGTGGCATGGACAATTCCTTTGCCGAGCACCGCTTCAACATCATCGACACCCCCGGCCACGTGGACTTCACCATTGAGGTGGAGCGTTCCATGCGCGTGCTGGATGGCGCCTGCATGGTGTACTGCGCCGTGGGCGGCGTGCAGCCCCAGTCGGAAACCGTCTGGCGCCAGGCCAACAAGTACAAGGTGCCGCGTCTGGCCTTTGTGAACAAGATGGACCGCACCGGAGCCAACTTCTTCAAGGTCTACGACCAGATGAAGCTGCGCCTGAAGGCCAATCCCGTGGCCATCGTGATCCCGATCGGCGCTGAAGAACACTTCACCGGCGTGGTCGATCTGCGCAAGATGAAGGCCATCATCTGGGACGAAGCTTCCCAGGGCATGAAGTTCACCTTCGAAGACATTCCCGCCAACCTCATCGAGCAGGCCAAGGAATGGCGCGAAAAGATGGTGGAAGCCGCGGCCGAAGCCTCTGAAGAGCTGATGAACAAGTACCTGGAAGAAGGTGACTTGACCGAAGCCGAAATCACCGCCGGCCTGCGTGCCCGTACGCTGGCGTGCGAAATCCAGCCGATGCTGTGCGGCACCGCGTTCAAGAACAAGGGCGTGCAGCGCATGCTGGACGCCGTGGTCGAACTGCTGCCTTCGCCGGTGGACATTCCCCCGGTCGGCGGCACGGACGAAGACGAACAGCCGACCAGCCGCAAGGCCGACGACGACGAAAAGCTGTCTGCTCTGGCGTTCAAGCTGATGACCGACCCGTTCGTCGGTCAGCTGACCTTCGTGCGTGTGTACTCCGGTGTGCTCAAGAAGGGCGACACCGTCTACAACGCGGTCAAGGGCAAGAAGGAGCGCATCGGCCGTATTGTGCAGATGCACGCCAACAACCGCCAGGAAGTGGAAGAAATTCGCGCCGGCGACATCGCTGCTTGCGTGGGCCTGAAGGAAGTGACCACGGGTGAAACCCTGTGCGATCCGTCCGCCATCATCACCCTGGAACGCATGGTGTTCCCGGAGCCCGTGATTGCGCAGGCCGTGGAACCCAAGTCCAAGGCCGACCAGGAAAAGATGGGCATCGCCCTGAACCGCCTGGCCGCCGAAGATCCGTCCTTCCGCGTGCGCACCGACGAAGAATCCGGTCAGACCATCATCGCCGGCATGGGCGAGCTGCACCTGGAAATCATTGTCGACCGCATGAAGCGCGAATTCGGCGTGGAAGCCAACGTGGGCAAGCCGCAGGTCGCCTACCGCGAAACCATCCGTGGCACCGTGGAAGAAGCCGAAGGCAAGTTCGTGCGCCAGTCCGGTGGTAAGGGCCAGTACGGCCACGTCGTGCTGAAGATCGAGCCGCAGGAAGCCGGCAAGGGCTTCGAGTTCGTCGACGCCATCAAGGGCGGTGTGGTTCCTCGCGAATTCATCCCGGCCGTGGAAAAGGGCGTGAACGAAGCGCTGACCACCGGCGTGCTGGCGGGTTACCCGGTCGTGGACGTCAAGGTCACGCTGCACTTCGGTTCGTACCACGACGTGGACTCGAACGAACTGGCGTTCAAGATGGCGGCCATCTTCGGCTTCAAGGAAGGCTGCAAGAAGGCCCAGCCGGTCATCCTGGAACCCATGATGGCCGTGGAAGTCGAGACGCCTGAAGACTACGCCGGTACGGTGATGGGCGACCTGTCCAGCCGCCGCGGCATGGTGCAGGGCATGGAAGACATGGTCGGTGGCGGCAAGGCCATCAAGGCAGAAGTGCCCCTGTCCGAAATGTTCGGCTACTCGACCTCGCTGCGTTCGGCCACGCAAGGCCGCGCGACCTACACGATGGAATTCAAGCACTACTCGGAAGCCCCGCGCAACGTGCAGGAAGCCATCATCTCGGCCCGCGCCAAGTAATTTCGAACCTGTCTTCGGCACCGCCTTGCGCGGTGGGTCGGCTGCCCGTGGCCGGCCCGTGCCGGAGACGTTAAACCATCACGGGTTTTGTTCTTTTTGAGGTATTTGCAATGGCAAAAGAGAAATTTGAGCGGACCAAGCCGCACGTGAACGTGGGCACGATTGGTCACGTGGACCACGGCAAGACGACGCTGACGGCCGCCATCACCACCGTGCTGGCAGCCAAGTTCGGTGGT
>NZ_JBKIXC010000003.1:437500-695166 GCF_046604225.1 Hydrogenophaga sp. RWCD_12 | reverse complement strand
CTTCGCCATCCGTGAAGGCGGTCGTACCGTCGGCGCCGGCGTGGTTGCCAAGATCATTGCCTAAGGAGCACACACATGTCTTCCAAGCAAAAGATCCGCATCCGCCTGAAGGCGTTCGATTACAAGCTGATCGACACCTCGGCCGCCGAAATCGTTGACACCGCCAAGCGCACCGGCGCGATCGTCAAGGGCCCCGTGCCCCTGCCGACCCGCATGAAGCGCTTCGACATCCTGCGCTCGCCGCACGTCAACAAGACCTCGCGCGACCAGCTCGAAATCCGCACGCACCAGCGTCTGATGGACATCGTCGATCCGACCGACAAGACGGTCGACGCGTTGATGAAGCTGGACCTGCCGGCCGGCGTGGACGTCGAAATCAAGCTGCAGTGATCTTGCGGCAGGCCTGGGTGAGCGCCCGGGCTTGCAATGAACAAGCCCGCCGGTTATACTGGCGGGCTTTTCGGGCTCTTGGCCCGAAATTTTCGTTTGTCGGTCCGGTTCATGAAAATGTTCAGGGTCGCATTCCCGTCCTGATCGCCCTTGGGTGGTCGGGTCAAACATCAGCCCCGGCCAATTGCAGTCGGGAACGGAGAAAACAATGAGTCTTAGCAACTCCCTCGGGTTGTTGGGTCGCAAGGTGGGCATGATGCGTCTGTTCACCGATGACGGGGACGCAGTGCCTGTCACGGTGGTCGATGTGTCGAACAACCGCGTGACGCAAGTCAAAACCCAAGCCAACGATGGCTACGACGCGCTGCAGGTCACCTTTGGCCAGCGTCGCGCCTCCCGCGTCACCAAGCCCATCGCGGGCCACCTGGCCAAGGCCGGTGTCGAAGCGGGTGAAATCATCCAGGAATTCCGCGTTGCTGCCGACGTGGCTGCCCAGTACCAGCCGGGCGCTACCGTTGCTGCCAACGCCATCTTTGCCGCCGGCCAGAAGGTCGACGTGCAGGGCACTTCGATCGGTAAAGGCTTCGCCGGCACCATCAAGCGCCACAACTTCAGCTCGCAACGCGCGTCGCACGGCAACAGCCGTTCGCACAACGTGCCGGGCTCGATCTCCATGGCCCAGGATCCGGGTCGCGTGTTCCCGGGCAAGAAGATGACCGGCCACATGGGCGATCAGACCAAAACCATCCAGAACCTCGACATCTTCCGCGTTGACGAATCCCGTCAGCTGCTGATGATCCGTGGTGCCGTGCCTGGTGCCAACGGCGGTTTCCTGACCGTCCGTCCTGCCGTCAAGGCCAAGAAGGGAGCTAACTGATGCAAGTTGAACTCCTGAACGACCAAGGTCAGGCCGCGTCCAAGCTGGACGTGCCCGAGACCGTCTTCGGTCGCGACTACAACGAATCCCTGATCCACCAGCTCGTGGTGGCTTATCAGGCCAACGCCCGTCAAGGTACGCGTGCCCAGAAGGACCGTGAGCAGGTCAAGCACTCGACCAAGAAGCCGTTCAAGCAAAAGGGCACCGGTAACGCGCGTGCTGGTATGACTTCCTCGCCGCTGTGGCGCGGGGGCGGTCGCATCTTCCCGAACAGCCCGGACGAAAACTTCACCCAGAAGCTCAACAAGAAGATGTACCGCGCCGGCATGGCCTCCATCTTCTCGCAGCTGGTTCGTGAAGGCCGCCTGGCCGTGGTCGACTCCATCAAGGTGGACTCGCCCAAGACCAAGCAGCTGGCTGACAAGTTCAAGGCCATGAACCTGAGCAACGTGCTGGTGATCGCCGAGGAAGTCGACGAGAACCTGTACCTGGCTTCGCGCAATCTGGCCAACGTGCTCGTGGTCGAGCCGCGTTACGCCGATCCGGTGTCGCTGGTGCACTACAAGAAGGTCCTGGTCACCAAGGGTGCCATCGACCAGCTCAAGGAGATGTTCGCATGAGCGTCACGAAATACGACGAAGGCCGTCTGATGCAGGTGCTCGTGGCACCGATCGTGTCGGAAAAGGCCACCCAAGCCGCCGAGCAGTCCAACGCTGTGCTGTTCAAGGTGCTGCAGGACGCCACCAAGCCCGAGATCAAGGCCGCCGTTGAACTGATGTTCAAGGTCCAGGTCAAGGGTGTGTCCGTGCTCAACCAGAAGGGCAAGACCAAGCGCTTCGGCAAGACCGTTGGCCGCCGCGACCATGTGCGCAAGGCTTACGTCACGCTGGCCGAGGGTCAGGAACTCAACTTCGGTGGGGAGGCCTAATCATGGCAGTGATCAAGATGAAACCGACTTCGCCAGGCCGTCGCGGCATGGTGAAGGTCACGCGCGAACACCTGCACAAGGGTGATGGCTTCGCGCCGCTGCTGGAACCCCAGCACCAGAAGTCCGGCCGCAACAACAACGGCCACATCACGGTTCGCCACAAGGGCGGCGGTGCCAAGCACCACTACCGCGTGGTCGACTTCCGTCGCAACAAGGACAACATCCCGGCCAAGGTCGAACGCATCGAGTACGACCCGAACCGGACGGCGCACATCGCGCTGCTGTGCTACGCCGATGGCGAGCGCCGCTACATCATCGCCCCCCGTGGCGTTGAAGTCGGTGCCACCCTGCTGTCCGGTTCCGAGTCGCCGATCCGCGTGGGCAACACCCTGCCGATCCGCAACATCCCCGTGGGTTCGACCATCCACTGCATCGAGCTGCAAGTCGGCAAGGGCGCGCAAATCGCCCGTTCCGCTGGCGCCTCGGCTGTGCTGCTGGCCCGCGAAGGCATCTACGCCCAGGTGCGCATGCGCTCGGGTGAAGTGCGCAAGATCCACGTGGATTGCCGCGCCACCATCGGTGAAGTTTCCAACACCGAACACAGCCTGCGCCAGATCGGCAAGGCTGGTATCAAGCGCCACATGGGCATCCGCCCGACCGTGCGTGGTACCGCGATGAACCCGATCGACCACCCGCACGGTGGTGGTGAAGGCAAGACCGGCGAAGGCCGCGCTCCGGTGGATCCGTGGGGCAACCTGACCAAGGGTTACCGCACCCGCAACAACCGCCGCACGCAGTCGATGATCGTCTCGCGTCGTAAGAAGTAAGGGGTTGATGAAATGACTCGTTCTCTCAAAAAAGGCCCCTTCATTGACCATCACCTGATGGCCAAGGTTGAAAAGGCAGTGGCCACCAAGGACAAGAAGCCGGTCAAGACCTGGTCGCGCCGCTCCATGATCCTGCCCGAGTTCATCGGTCTGACGATCGCCGTGCACAACGGCAAGCAGCACGTGCCTGTCTACATCACCGACCAGATGGTGGGACACAAGCTCGGCGAGTTTTCGCTGACGCGCACGTTCAAGGGCCACCCGGCCGACAAGAAAGCCAAGAAGTAAGGACCAACCATGAGCACAGAAACCCGCTCCGTCGTTCGCGGCGTGCGCCTGTCGGTGGACAAAGGCCGTCTCGTGGCCGACCTGATTCGCGGCAAGAAAGTCGACCAGGCTCTGAACATCCTGGCGTTCACGCAGAAGAAGGCCGCCGGCATCGTCAAGAAAGCGCTTGACTCCGCCATCGCCAACGCTGAACACAACGATGGCGCCGACATCGACGAACTGTTCGTGAAAACGATCTACGTCGAACAAGGCGCCACGCTCAAGCGTTTCTCGGCCCGCGCCAAAGGCCGCGGCAACCGCATCAGCAAACCCACGTGTCACATCTACGTGACGGTTGGCAACTGAAGAGGTCAGAGGACATATGGGACAGAAAATCAACCCCACCGGGTTCCGCCTCGCAGTTTCCCGCAACTGGGCCAGCCGCTGGTACGCCAGCAACCGTGACTTCGCCGGCATGCTGGCCGAAGACATCAAGGTGCGCGAATACCTCAAGGGCAAGCTGAAGAACGCCGCCGTTTCGCGCGTCGTGATCGAGCGCCCCGCCAAGAACGCCCGCATCACCATCTACTCGGCACGTCCGGGTGTGGTGATCGGCAAGAAGGGTGAGGACATCGAGAAGCTGAAGAAGGATCTGGCCGCCAAGCTCGGCGTGCCGGTCGCTGTGAACATCGAAGAAGTGCGCAAGCCCGAAATCGATGCCAAGCTGATCGCCGATTCGATCACCCAGCAACTCGAAAAGCGGATCATGTTCCGCCGCGCCATGAAGCGCGCCATGCAGAACGCCATGCGTCTGGGTGCCCTGGGCATCAAGATCATGTCTGCCGGCCGTCTGAACGGTATCGAAATTGCCCGTACCGAGTGGTATCGCGAAGGCCGTGTGCCCCTGCACACCCTGCGCGCCGACATCGACTACGGCACCTCGGAAGCCAAGACCACTTACGGCGTCATCGGCGTCAAGGTCTGGGTCTACAAGGGTGACACCCTGGGTCGCAACGATCTGCCCGCCGTGGAAACCCCGCGTCCGGAAGAAGAGCGTCGTCCCCGCGGTCCGCGCCGTGAGCGTCCGGCCGGTCCTGCTGCCCGCGCCGCTGTGCGTCGCGGCGGCAATGCCGCCCCGGCCGATGGTGCCGACAAGCCCGCCGAGGCCACCGACAAACCCGCCGTTAAGCGCGTTCGCAAAGACGCACCCGCAGGGGCACCTGCGGACGGCAAAGGAGAATAAACATGCTGCAACCCGCTCGCCGCAAGTACCGTAAAGAGCAAAAAGGCCGCAACACCGGCGTCGCCACCAGTGGCGCCACCGTGGCCTTTGGCGACTTCGGTCTGAAGTCCACCGACCGCGGCCGTCTGACGGCCCGCCAGATCGAAGCCGCACGCCGTGCGATTTCCCGTCACGTCAAGCGTGGCGGCCGCATCTGGATCCGCGTGTTCCCGGACAAGCCGATTTCCCAGAAGCCTGCCGAAGTCCGTATGGGCAACGGCAAGGGTTCCGTGGAGTACTACGTGGCTGAAATCCAGCCCGGCAAGGTGCTGTACGAAATCGTTGGCGTGCCCGAGCAACTCGCTCGCGAAGCCTTCGCCCTGGCCGCCGCCAAACTTCCCCTGCGCACCACGTTCGTGGCGCGCATGCTGGGTCAGTAATTCAGGAGAACATAGATGAAAGCTGCTGAACTGCGCCAGAAGGATGTGGCCGGCCTCGAAGCCGAAGTGAAGTCTCTGCAGAAGGCCCATTTCGGCCTGCGCATGCAGAAGGCCACGCAACAACTCAACAACACCGCCACGCTGGGCGATACCCGCCGCGCCATCGCTCGTGCCAAGACCATCTTGGCCGAGAAGCAACGTGCCGCCGCCAAGTAAGGAGTGACGAAATGACGGAAGCCAAAACATCCCTCAAGCGCACCCTGATCGGCAAAGTCGTCAGCGACAAGCGCGCCAAAACCGTGACCGTGCTCGTCGAGCGCCGTGTCAAGCACGAGCTCTACGACAAGATCGTCGCCAAGTCGAGCAAGTACCACGCCCATGACGAAAAGGGTGAGTACAAGGCCGGCGACATCGTCGAGATCACCGAAAGCCGCCCGCTGTCCAAGACCAAGAACTGGGTTGCCACCCGTCTGGTCCAAAAGGCCGCCGTGGTGTAAGCCTGTTCACGCTGGTCTCAGCGCGAATCAAGGAAGCGACCGAAAATTCTCGGTCGCTTTTTTCATTTCCGGGCCTTCTCATCTGGCACCGGTTCCGGCCGACAGGCCATCACATCCCGAGGAGCACACATGATTCAGGTTGGCGAGAAGATTCCGGCGACCACGCTGATGGAATACGTCGAGGTCGAAGGCAACGGCTGCAGCATCGGCCCCAATCCGGTGGACACGGCCAAGGCGAGCAGCGGCAAGACGATTGCGCTATTTGCGCTGCCGGGCGCATTCACGCCCACCTGCTCGGCCAAGCACGTGCCAGGCTATGTGGAGCAGTTCGATGCGCTCAAAGCCGCAGGCGTGGACGAGATCTGGTGCCTCAGCGTGAACGATGCCTTCGTGATGGGCGCCTGGGCGCGTGACCAGAAGACCGGAACCAAGGTGCGCATGCTGGGCGATGGTGATGCGGCCTTCGCCAAGGCCACCGGCCTGACTCTGGACCTGACGGGCAAGGGCCTGGGGCTGCGCAGCAACCGGTACTCCATGCTGGTCAAGGACGGCGTGGTGAAGACCCTGAATGTCGAAGGCCCTGGCAAGTTCGAGGTGAGCGACGCGGCCACGCTGCTGGCGCAGGCCAAAGCTGGCGTTTGACGCGCTTCTGGATTTCGTCAGGAAGAGGGCGGCTGCCATCGGGCACCCGCCCTTTTTTCATGCGGTGCCGGATGCCAGCGAACGCAGGTCGAGCTTGAGATAGTGGGCGCCGGCCAACGGGTTGTGGTAGTAGGGTTCCGTCTCGACGAAGCCCACCTCCTGGTAGAGCGCGCGTGCGGATTCCATGTCGCTGAGTGTGTCGAGCAGCATGGTGGTGTAGCCCGCCTGCTGGGCAGCCAGCACGATGGCATCCACGAGCTGCCGGCCCAGGCCCAGGCCGCGGAATCCAGGTCGCACAAACAGGCGCTTCATCTCGCAAGCGTCGAGATGGTCGCTGGCGACCATCGGCCTGAAAGCACAGCAACCTGCGGACAAACCGTCCACCTCGGCCATCAACAGGCCGCCCGAGGGCGCGATGTAGTCTCCGGGCAGGTTGCTCAGCTCCTGATCGAAGCCCTGGAAGCAGAGATCAATGCCAAGGCTTGCCTGGTATTCGAGGAACAGGGCCCGGATCCCATCCACCTGCTGCGGGGTGCGGACTTCAATCAGTGAAACGGTGGCGGCGGCGCGTGGTTCGGACATCGGAGCGCAAAAGAGCGGTTCGGCCAAGGAATATACGACAGCGCCCCGCAACCAGACCTGACCGGTCATCCGCCAGAGGATTGGCCCAGGCCCGCCAGACCGTAGACCGCCGCAGCACACATGGCCCACAACACCAGGGCCAGCAGGCGCGATTTGGTAGAGTCCGTCGCGCTGGGTACGGGTACGTCAACCTGCTTGTCGCCCAGCACCATTGGGCGAATCAGGTTGTCCTTCTTCACCAGCTTGTAGAACACGATGGCCGCCACGTGCAAGACCACCAGCAGCAGCACCAGCAGCTTCCCGATCGACTTGTGGTATTTGGTGGCGAGGCTCACGGTGTCGCCCGATACCAGGCTCACGAGCGGGCCGGTGAACGCGATCTCGTCGTCGCTGAACAGGCCGGTGCTGACCTGCAGCAGCAGGAGGCTCAGCAGCGCAAGCACCGACAGCATGCCCAGCGGGTTGTGGCCGACCTTGTGCTCCGGCCGGACCACACCGCGCACATAGGCCAGAACGGTGGAAGGACCGTACAGGAAACTGCCGAAGCGGGACCAGTGACCCCCGACAAAGCCCCAGACGAGGCGGAACAGCAACAGGCTGAGCACGGCTAGGCCCAGGCGGCCATGCCATTCCATCCAGTTGCCGCCCACATTGGCGGTGATCACCAGAGAGACGACGCAGGCCGCCAGGGCCCAGTGAAAGATGCGGGTGGGAAGGTCCCAGACACGGACGGTATGCATGTTCAAGCTAGGTGTAAACACTGAAAACGGATAGAGACGATACACGGAACAGGGTTCCTGCGGAACTTTTTCCCACGGCATAAACTCCGGCACCGGTAGCCACGGCTACTGGTTCCCCTCAATCAACCCATTCGCGCAGGAGTCCCTACATGAAATTGCTCGCTTCCCTCACGCTCGCCGCCGTCGTGTCCACGCTGTCGGTGCCGGCCATGGCCCAGTTCCAGAAGCCGGAGGACGCCGTGAAGTACCGCAAGGCCGCCCTGACTGTGATGGCCGCCCATTTCGGGCGCATCGGCGCCATGGCCAACGACAAGGCCCCGTTCGACGCAAAGATCGCCGCCGAGAACGCGGCCATCGTGGAAGAGATGAGCAAGCTGCCCTGGGCCGCCTTTGGCGCAGGCACGGACAAGGGTGAGACCCGCGCCAAGCCAGAAATCTGGACCGATGGTGCCAAATTCAAGAAGAGCTCCGACGACCTGGTCGCCGCCGCCGCGCAGCTGAACGCTGCCGCCAAGACCGGCAATCTGGACAACCTAAAGAAAGCGTTTGGTGAAACGGCAAAGACCTGCAAGGCCTGCCACGACGCCTTCCGCAAGGAGTGAGCAGGTACTTCGGCAGACCGCTCTTCCACAAAAAGGGCTGGACACCTTCGGGTGCCAGCCCTTTTTTCTTGGGACAGGGGCTGATCAGCCCTTGGCCAGCAGATCTTCAATCAGCGCATGCAGGGCCGGGAAATCGGGTTCGCCCACAAAGCGCTTGACGATGCGCCCCTGTTTGTCGACCAGATAGGTGGTCGGCGTCAGCTTCACATCGCCCCAGTTCTTGGCCAGTTCGCCGGTGTTGTCCAGTGCCACCTTGAACGGCAGCTGGCGGGACTGCGCGTAGTTGACCACCCAGGCGGGCTGGTCATAACTCATGGCCACGGCGATGGTCTCCAGACCTTTGCCCTGGTATTTCTTGTAGGTTTCCACGATCGAGGGCATTTCCTTCACGCAGGTGGTGCAGGTGGTGGCCCAGAAGTTGACCAGGGTCACCTTGCCCTTGAGCTGCTCGGTGGTGGTGGTCGAGCCGTCCAGCAGGACAAATTTTGACGCCGGGGCCTGGTCGCCGCCGGCACAGGCCGCAAGGCCCAATGTGGCGACGCCCAGCAGGGCAGACAGGGACAGCAGCGAGCGGCGGCGGGAAATGGGGAGGCTATTCATGGGTGTATGGGACCTCGGGTATCCCGGTAGGAGTCACCTATTGTCGGAGAGTTCAACGCGCGGGCCAAATCTCGCTCCGGTCAGGAGCGCCCGAGCCAGTCCGCCAGCACCTCAGCCTGGTGTTCCCCCAGCAGCGGGGGCGGGCGCTGGCTGAGCACCGGAGTGGCGCTGAGCTTGATCGGACTGGCGACGAGATCGGCACGGCCGGCCACCTCGCAGAACTTGGCGAACTGGCTGTCGTTGCCCACGGCGAGGATGATGTGCTGCGCTTGTCCTGCCGAGTCGGGAGCGACCTCGAACACCTGGTAGGGCACGATGTTGACGTGTGCGTTGCCGGCGCGGTCGGGCACCTTGGCCGCCTCGCGCCCGCGCACCAGGTAGTTGGCGCCGAGGTTGGCGAGCATGGCGACCTGTGTGTCCAGCAGAGCCATGTCGATGTGCTGGCCTTCGCCGGTGCGCTCGGCGTGGCGCATGCGGCCTGAATGGCGACCGTGGCGTAAAGCCCGGTGAACAGGTCGGCCACCGCGACGCCGACCTTTTGCGGCCCGCCGCCGGGCAGGTCGTCGCGCTCGCCGGTCACGCTCATCAGTCCGCCCATGCCCTGGATCGCGTAGTCGTAGCCGGCACGGTCCTTGTACGGACCGGTCTGGCCGAAACCGGTGATGGAGCAGTAGACCAGCCTGGGGTTGAGCGAATGCAGGGTGTCGAAATCGAGCCCGTAGCGCGCCATGTCCCCGACCTTGTAGTTCTCGACAAACACGTCGGCCTTCACCGCCAGTTCGCGGACCAGCGCCTGGCCATCGGGCGTGGCGATGTCGCAGGTGATGGAGCGCTTGTTGCAGTTGGCGCCCAGGTAGTAGGCGGCTTCGGCAGAGTCGGCGCCGTTGCGATCCCTGAGAAAGGGAGGTCCCCAGCCGCGGGTGTCGTCACCGCCGGGGTGGTCGTCGCTGCGCGGGCGCTCAACCTTGACCACATCGGCCCCAAGATCGGCGAGCGTCTGCGTGCACCAGGGACCGGCGAGCACACGGGACAACTCGAGGATGCGGATACCATCCAGAGCATTCATCGGGCCATTGTGCCCGCCGCGGCGGCACCACGCTGTCGCGCATTCCGGAGACACCGTTGCTGCATTCTGTTCGCGCCGCCGGCCTGGCGGCGCTGCTGGTTCTGGGCGCCTGCAGCCCGACCTTCAACTGGCGCGCCTGGCCGGTGGAGGGCACGCCGCTGCAGGCCATGATGCCCTGCAAGCCCGAGAGCGCTTCGCGGGCAGTGCCGATGCTGGGCACACCGGTGGAACTGCACATGCACAGCTGCGAATCGGGTGGGCTGAAGTTTGCGCTGGCCTGGGCCGATGTCGGGCAGGCAGCGCAGGTGCCAGTGGCGATGACAGCCTGGCGCCTGGCGAGCCTGCAGACGTTGAGGGTGACGGTGGCGTCTGCGGACGATCCTGCGCTGAACTGGCCGGTCACGGTGGCCGGCGCGCCCCAGGCGCAGGGCGTACAGGCCCAGGGTACCGACCCGCAGGGCCAGGCTGTGCTGTCCCGCACCGTGTATTTCGCGCGCGGCACCCAGGTGTTTCAGGCGGCGGTCTACGGCGAGCGCCTCAACGGGGAAGCGGTCGAGGCCTTCTTCGGTGGCCTGAAGCTGCCTGCGCCATGAGCGGCGCTGTGGTGCCCGAAGCTGGCGACCAACTGTCTCCACGCACCGCCGTCGCAGTGTTCCTGGTGTTTGCCCTGGCCTACTTTCTGTCGGCGCTGATCCGTGCGGTGACCGCCACGCTCTCGCCGGTGCTCAGCGCGGAGCTCTCGCTGCAGGCACGGGATCTCGGCTTGCTGGCCGGCGGCTACTTCTTTGGCTTTGCGCTGACCCAGTTGCCGCTGGGCACCTGGCTGGACCGCTTCGGTCCGCGGCGCGTGATCCTGGCGTTTCTCGGGGTTGCGGTGCTGGGTTGCGCCGCCTTCGCCGTGGCCACCAGCTTCGTGGGCTTGCTGGCGGCGCGGGTGCTGACTGGCATGGGCGTGAGTGCATGCCTGATGGCGCCGTTGACCGGATTCCGCCGCTGGCTGCCGCCCGCGACGCAGATGCGTGCCAACTCGTGGATGCTGATGACCGGTTCGCTGGGCATGGTGGCCTCGACCTTGCCGGTGCAGTGGCTGATGCCGATGACCGGCTGGCGCGGGCTGTTCTGGCTGCTGGCCGGGCTGGTGCTGCTGTCCATGGTCGGGTTGTACCTGCTGGTGCCGCACTGGCGCGTCGATCCGCTGCGGGCCGAGGCCACGCACACGCCGGTACCAGGCTATGCCGAGATCTGGCGCCACCCCTACTTCCGCCAGATGTTGCCGATCGGTCTGATCAACTACGGCGGCATGGTGGCGGTGCAGACGCTGTGGGCTGGTCCTTGGATGGTGCAGGTCGCCGGATACACGGCATCGCAGGCGGCGTGTGGGCTGTTTGCGGTCAATCTGTGCATGCTGGTGAGCTTCTGGCTCTGGGGGCTGGTCAATCCGCGGCTGGCGCGCCACGGCATCCGCGCCGAGCGGCTGATCGCCTGGGGCTTGCCGCTGAGCTTCGTGGCACTCGCGGCGATCGTGTGGATGGGGCCGGGGGCGGGCTGGCCCCTGTGGGCGGCCTTCTGTGTGAGCAGCACCTTTGTCTCGCTGTCGCAGCCCGCGGTGGCGCTGGCGCTGCCGGCGGCCGCAGCGGGGCGCGCGCTGTCTGCCTACAACCTGGTCATTTTTGCCGGCGTGTTTGCTGTTCAGTGGGCGATCGGAGGGCTTATCGACGTGTTCTCGTTGCTGGGCTGGGACACGGTGGCGCGCTTTCGCGGTGCGGTCGCGGTGTTCGGACTGTGCGGTGTGTCCGCCTATGGACTGTTTCTGCGCGCGCATCTGCGCCAGCCCGCCGGAGCCGCGGGATAAACTCGCGCCATGAACGGCATCCTCATCGTCGCACACGCTCCGCTCGCGTCGGCCCTCCGGTCCTGCGTGCTGCATGTGTTCCCCGACAGCGCCAACGCGGTGTCGGCCCTGGATGTCCTGCCCAATGCCCCGCCGGAAGAATCGCTGGCCCAGGCGCGTGTGCTGGTCAAACAGCTGGACACGCCGCAGGTGCTGGTGCTGACCGATGTGTTTGGCGCGACGCCCTGCAACGTTGCGCACAAGCTGATCGACGGCGTGCGTTCCAAGCTGATCGCAGGTGTCAACCTGCCGATGCTGCTGCGCACGGTGTCCTACCGGCACGAATCGCTGGATGCGCTGGTTTCGCGCGCCATGGTCGGGGCCACGCAGGGCGTGATCCAGGTGGCGGTGACGGCTCCACAAAATCAGGCGAGAAGAACGACACATGATCAAGACCACCGTGACCATCAGCAATAAGCTCGGGCTGCATGCCCGCGCTTCGGCCAAACTCACCAAGCTGGCCGGCAGCCACAACTGCGAGGTGTGGATGTCCAAGGGCGACCGGCGCATCAACGCCAAGAGCATCATGGGCGTGATGATGCTGGCGGCCGGGCTGGGCAGCCAGGTCGAGATCGAGACCAACGGGCCGGAGGAGCAGGCAGCCATGGACGCCATCCTCGCCCTCATCAACGACAAGTTCGGCGAAGGCGAATGAGCTTCACCGTTCACGGTCTCGCTGTCTCCCGGGGCATTGCCATCGGGCGGGCCGTGATCGTGGCGTCCAGCCGCATGGACGTCGCTCACTACTTCGTCAAGCCGGACCAGATCGAAGCGGAGATCGAGCGCTTGCGCCAGGCGCGCAACGGCGTGGTCGAAGAGATCGAGAAGGTGCAGGCCAGTCTGGGCGAATTGGGTTCGCACGACGCGCATCCCGAGCTGAGCGCACTGCTGGACGTGCACCTGATGCTGCTGCAGGACGAGCAGCTCACCAGCGGCGTCAAGCACTGGATCACCGACCGCCACTACAACGCCGAATGGGCGCTGACCACCCAGCTGGAGGTGATCGCGCGCCAGTTCGACGAAATGGAAGACCCGTACCTGCGCGAACGCAAGGCCGATCTGGAGCAGGTGGTCGAGCGCATGCTGCGCATGATGCGCGGCGTGGTCTCGCCGGTGGCGGCGCCGGCTTCGGCGACCAGCGGTTCAGGGGATTCGGATGCGTTGTTTGACCCGTCGGTCGACGTGCCGCTGGTGCTGATCGCGCACGACCTGTCGCCGGCCGACATGTTGCAGTTCAAGCAGAGCGTGTTTGCCGGGTTCGTGACCGACGTGGGCGGCAAGACCAGCCACACGGCCATCGTCGCCCGCAGCATGGACATTCCCGCGGTGGTCGGCGCGCGCTCGGCCAGCCACCTGATCAACCAGGACGACTGGGTCATCATCGACGGCGACGCCGGTGTGGTGGTGGTCGATCCCTCGCCGATCCTGCTGGCCGAATACGGGTTCAAGCAGCGCCAGGGCGAGGTCGAACGCGAGCGCCTGTCGCGCCTGAAGAACACGCCGGCCGTCACGCTCGACGGCCAGAAGATCGAGCTGCTGGCCAACATCGAGCAACCGTCGGATGCCGTCGGAGCGCTCAAGGCCGGCGCGGTGGGTGTCGGTCTGTTTCGTACCGAATTCCTGTTCATGGGCCGCAACGGCAAGCTGCCCGACGAAGAAGAACAGTACGCGGCCTACCGCAGCGCGGTCGAAGGCATGCAGGGGCTGCCGGTCACAATCCGCACCGTCGACGTCGGTGCCGACAAGCCGCTGGACCGCACGCCGGTGCGTTCCGGCGAAGACCACCTGAACCCGGCACTGGGGCTGCGAGCGATCCGCTGGAGCCTGGCCGATCCCGCCATGTTCCTGGCCCAGCTGCGCGCCATCCTGCGCGCGGCGGCGCTGGGGCCGATCAATCTGTTGATCCCGATGCTGGCGCACGCCAGCGAAATCCGCCAGACGCTGGCACTGGTCGACAAGGCCCGCGCACAGCTCGACGCGCAGGGCGCGGTGCACGGCCCGGTGCGTCTGGGAGCCATGATCGAGGTGCCGGCGGCAGCGCTGACGATTCCGCTGTTCCTGCGCCATTTCGATTTCCTCTCGATCGGCACCAACGACCTGATCCAGTACACGCTGGCGATCGATCGCGCCGACGAAGCGGTGGCGCATCTTTACGACCCGGTGCACCCGGCCGTGCTGCATCTGGTGGCCAACACCATCGCGCAGGCACGTGCGCAAGGCAGGAGCGTGAGCGTCTGTGGCGAAATGGCGGGCGACGTCGGCATGACGCGGCTGCTGCTGGGCCTGGGCCTGCGCAGCTTCTCGATGCACCCGTCGCAGATCCTGGCGGTCAAGCAGCAGATCCTGCGGTGCGACACCGGCAAGCTGGCGACCTGGGCGCAGAGCGTCCTGGCGGCCGAAGACCCTGCCGCGTTGATGGCGGACTGAACCCGCCCCGGTCAGCGGCGCGTGGCGAGCACCGCTGCACCGATGATCATGGCGGCGGCCAGCACCACGGGCAGCCCTGGCATTTCTCCCCGTAACAGCAGCAGCGTCAGCGTGGACAGCAGGGGTGTCAGGAAACTCAGCACGCCGATCTGCCGCGCGTCGCCGCGCTTGAGAGCCGCGTCCCAGAGGAAGAACGCGCCACCCAGAGGCCCCAGCCCCAGCACGGCGATCAGAAGCCAGTCCTGGTTGGACAGCGCCGAAGAGGGTTCCAGCAGCGCGTGGCAGGCCAGCGAGAGCAGACCGGAGACCAGCGCAAAACTGCCGATCGCGGCGGTGGGAAAGGGTTTCACGCGTTTGGTCAGCAGTGAGTAACTGGCCCAGATGAAGGCCGAGGCCGCGGCGGGAATGTAGCCCCAGGCCCAGACCACTTCGGCCGATCCGCCGCGCCCGAGGATGGCCAGCGCCGCGCCGGCGAACCCCAGCAGCGCCGCCAGCACGTGGCGCTTGGTGAGCGACACCCCCGGCAGGAACAGCGGCGCCATCACCACGATGCCCAGAGGCCACAGGTAGTTCACCAGATTGGCCTGCACCGGCGGTGCATGGCGCAGTGCGATGAACAGCAGGAAGTGGAAGCCGAACAGGCCGTACACGCCCAGCGCCAGCGTGCTCGCCGGCACTTTCCATTGGCGCCAGTCAAAACGCGAGAGTGGCAGGGCGATGGCGCTGCCCATCAGCAGCGACAGCCCGGTCAGCAGGAAGGGGGGGACGTGGGACAGGGCGACGCCCAGCGCGGCCAGCGAAGCCCAGAGCGCAATCGCGCCCAGCGCCAGGGCGTTGGCGCTCACCGGCAGCCCCTTTGACGCAGGACAGATGCGAAAACCCGGGGTTTCAAAGATACTCTCATGGGTATATTTTGGAGATCAACAGATGAGCACGTTCGACCACAGCAGCCTGATCCACAACATCAACCAGCAACTGGGGCCGTTGCGCAAGTCCCAGCCCGAAGCCATGGCCGGATTCGGCCAGTTGGCCAAGGCCTCGATGGCCGAGGGCGCGGTCAGCGCCAAGCACAAGGAACTGATTGCCCTGGCCATCGGCATCACGCAGCGTTGTTCGGGGTGCATCGGCTTTCATGTGAAAGCCCTGCACCGGCTGAACTGTACCCGTGCCGAGCTGGAGGAAATGCTGACGGTCTGTGTGTACATGGGCGGAGGTCCGGCGCTGATGTATGCCGCCGAAGCACTGGCTGCCTGGGACCAGATGGCTCCTCCGGCTTGAGTCAAGGCTCGCCGTATGATGCGTGCCGTTCCCGTTGCGACGGGTGGGCTCTACACAAGGCGAGACATGGATGCAGGGATTCTGAGTTGTCCGGCCTGCCGGGCGGAGTTGGATGGCACAACTGGCGGGTACCGTTGCCGGGGTTGTGGGGCTGAGTACCAGCAGTCACTCGGTGTGCCGGTTCTCATCCACGGGATGGACTCCGAACCGTCGGGATTCTCCCTCTCCGAGGACCTGGTGAACCAGGTGCTGCGGCAGGAAATGATCGCCGACGAGGAGTCCAATCGCGCCAGGATTCGCGACATCTTCGCGCGCAACTTTCGTCTGTCGGATCTGCTCCTGACCGCCGAGAACAATTTCTACCTGCAACGCATCGGCCTGAAAGTGGAGGGCTACCGCCCCCGGGCCGACACCCAGGACACGGGTGTTCTGGCGTGCGAGATACCCTCGCACATGATTCCCAGGACCCTGCACCCGCAGGAACTGCGCAGCTGGAATGTGCGCCTGAACAACACCGGTCAGCGCACCCTGCTGTGTCACGGTGAAAGTGCTGCCTACCTGACCTACCGGCTGCTGGATGCGCAGGGCCATGCAGTGGATCCAGTTGCCGAAAAGACCACATTGCCGGTGGACATTTCCGCTGGCCGGGGCATCACGATTCCCCTGTGGCTGCTATCCCCGGCGCAGCCCGGGACCTATACCGTCGAGGTCCGGCTCGAACTGGCCGACGGATCGTGGTCGAGCGGGTCGCTGTTGTCGGTGGAGGTCGATGTCCGGCCGGACTGGACCTCCATGGTGCCGCCACACTGGCTGACGCTGCACCGCCTGCCGGGGACCTACGACTACCAGATCGATCATGAGATCGGTCGCGTCTTTCTCAAGGAAGAAACAGCGTTGTCGGGTCGGCCGCTGGAGCGCGTGCTCGAAATCGGAGGTTGCTGCAATCCGATGACCTGGGATCTGCCGTGCCCGGTCGTCAGTGCCGACATCGATGTGCAGACCTTGCAGATCGGTGCACTGCGGTTCTCCACCTACCGTCCGAATGTCGAGTTTGTGGCGGCAGACGCGCATCGGCTGCCGTTTGCCGACGGTGTGTTCGATTGCGCGGTCATGTTCGCCACGCTGCACCACTTCCTGGACCCGGCCGCCTGCCTGAAGGAGCTGATGCGGACGGTGCGCCCCGATGGCTTTGTGGCGATTCTGTGCGAACCGATCGGCTCCTACCGGGCCGAGGGTCTGAGCAACGAGTTCAAGGCCGATCTCGAGCAGGGGATCAACGAGCAGATCTTCACGGCTGAAGAGTACGGCCAGATTTTTGCGAAGGCGGGCATCCAGGCTACCCGCGCCATGATCGACGGCGGCTCGTTCAAGGCCATCCTCAGACGAATTCCCGAACCCGCTCGGGCGCCAGAAGTGCCGCCGGCGCCGCCAGTTCCCGCGGCATTGCCACGGGCTTCACTGCGTCGACGCCTGGGTTTTCTGCTTAGGGGACGCTGAGCGCGACCGGCCCCGCATGGACCGGTCGGCGTCTCTCTCTCAGCAGCTCACCGGCTGGCGGGGTTCAGCACGTCGTGTGCCTGTTGGTCGGCGTGATAGCTTGACCGCACCATGGCGCCCACGGCCGCGTGGGTGAAGCCCATTTCGTACGCCTTTGCCTCGAACATCTTGAACGTGTCCGGGTGAACGTACCGGCGCACCGGCAGGTGGTGGCCGCTGGGCGCCAGGTACTGGCCGATGGTCAGCATGTCGATGTCGTGCGCGCGCATGTCCTGCATGACTTCAAGGATTTCCTCGTCCGTCTCGCCAAGACCGACCATCAGACCGCTCTTGGTCGGGATGCCGGGAAAGCGTTGCTTGAACTTCTTGAGCAGGTTCAGGCTGAACTGGTAGTCCGAGCCCGGGCGCGCTTCCTTGTACAGGCGCGGCACGGTTTCCAGGTTGTGGTTGAGCACGTCGGGCAAGCCTGCGGCCAGGATGTCCAGCGCCTTCTCGTCGCGACCGCGGAAGTCGGGCACCAGCACCTCGATCTGCGTGCCTGGCGACAGTTCGCGGGTGCGCTGGATGCAGCTGACATAGTGGCCGGCACCGCCGTCGCGCAGGTCGTCGCGGTCCACGCTGGTGATCACCACGTACTTCAGCTTGAGCTGGGCGATCGTCTTGGCCAGGTTCTCGGGTTCGTCGGCATCCAGCGGGTCCGGGCGACCGTGGCCGACGTCGCAGAACGGGCAGCGGCGCGTGCACTTGTCACCCATGATCATGAAGGTGGCGGTGCCTTTGCCGAAGCATTCACCGATGTTCGGGCAGCTGGCTTCCTCGCACACGGTGACCAGCTTGTTGCTGCGCAGCACGTCCTTGATCTCGTAGAAGCGCGTGGTGGGCGAGCCGGCCTTGACGCGGATCCACTCGGGCTTCTTCAGCACTTCGGCCGGCGCGATCTTGATCGGGATGCGGGCGGTCTTGGCCTGGCTTTTCTGCTTGGCCGTCGGGTCGTAGCTGGCGGCCGGCTGTGCTTCGCGGACGGTGGTGCTGGCGTCGGCCGCGGGTGTTTCGGGGCGGGTCATGGCGGGAGCGCGCAGGCGCGTTGGAGTTCAGGGGCTGAGGGTGGCGCCGAGCTTTTCGCTCAGGACTTGTGCCGCTTCATCCCATGAAACGGCCACCCCGATTGTAGAAAGATCGACCGTCTGCAGGCCGGCATAGCCACACGGGTTGATGCGCCAGAAGGGTTGCAGGTCCATGCCCACGTTCAGCGCCACGCCGTGGTAGGTGCAGTGCCGGCTGACCTTGATGCCCAGCGCAGCGATCTTGCCAAGGCCGGCGAAGTCCGGTTGCGGGGGTGGAGAGCCTTCTTCGCGCTTCTGCGGGCGCTGGGGCAGCATGGCGTGGCTGAACGGGTCGTCCAGCCGCACATAGATGCCCGGCGCCCCGGCCACGCGGTGGCCGGTCACGCCGAAGTGGCCTAGGGTGCGGATTACCGCCTCCTCGATGCGGTAGACGTATTCCTTGACGAAGTAGCCAGCACGCTGCAGGTCGACCAATGGGTAGACCACCACCTGACCAGGACCGTGGTAGGTCACCTGGCCACCCCGGTTGGTCTTGATCACCGGGATGTCGCCCGGCGCCAGCAGATGGTCTTCGCGGCCGGCCAGCCCTTGGGTGAACACGGGTTGGTGTTCGCAGACCCACAGTTCGTCGGGCGTCTCAGGCGTACGCGCTTCGGTGAACGCGACCATTGCGTCGTAGGTGGGCTTGTAGGCAACCTGGCCAAGCGGGCGGAAGATCATGGCGCGTGCCGGAGCATCAGAGCACGACCTTGACCATCGGGTGCGTGGTCAGCGTGCGGTAGAGTTCGTCGAGCTGTTCACGGCTAGTCACGTAGACCGTGAGCGTCAGGCCCATGTAGTTGCCGGCCTTGCTGGGGCGCAGTTCGATGGACGTGGCGTCGAAACTCGGGTCGAAGGACCTGGCGATGTGCGTCATGGCCGTGACGTAGCCGTCCACGTTGGCGCCCATCACCTTGATCGGGAAGTGACAGGGGTATTCGATCAGCGATTGGTCCGGCGGGATGGGGCGGTTCAGGTCCATGCGGAGTCTCAGGTCAGTTGCCGGGTCTTGGCGCCCTGGTAGGCGGCATACAGGCGTTGATAGATGGGGCCGGGGCGGCCGGTGCCGACCGGGCTGTCGTCCAGGAGGGTGACGGGCAGCACTTCCTTGGTGGCGGAAGACAGCAGCAGCTCGTCGGCCGCCAGCACTTCTTCGCGCGCAATGCGACGCAACTCGAAGCGGGTTCCGGTCTCGGCGCAGAGCGCTTGAATCAGGTCGTAGCGGATGCCCTGGAGCACCAGATGATCCTTGGGTGGTCCGCTGACCACACCGTCGCGCACCACCCAGACATTGCTGGACGCGCCCTCACTGAGCCAGCCGTCGCGGAACATGATGGTCTCGACCGCACCAGCGTCGGCGCTGATCTGGCGGGCGAACACCGAGCCCAGCAGACTGGTACTCTTGATGTGGGCCTTCTGCCAGCGGAAATCGTCGGCCGTGACACAGGCGACACCGTCGCTGCGCTGGGTGGCAGATGGGGGCTTCATCTCGCTGGTCATGACGAACACCGTCGGTGTCAGCCCCTCGGGCATGACGTGGTCGCGACGGGCCACGCCGCGGGTGATCTGTATATAGACCAGCTGGTCGGTGGCGCCGGTGGCTTCTGCAAGCGACTGCATCAGCTGACGCGCAATCTCAAGCCAGCGCGCGCGTGTCAAAGGCTGCGGGATGCGGGTCTCTGCCAGCGAGCGGTCGAGCCGGTCCATGTGCTGCTCGAACCGGAAGATCCGGCCCCCGTAGGCGGGGAGTACCTCGTACACGCCGTCGCCGAAGATGAATCCGCGGTCGAGCACGCTGACCTTCGCGTCCCGCACGCGCGAGAAATCGCCGTTGAGAAAACAGAGCGTGTCGGGGAGGTCTGAAAGCATGGAAGGGATTATCTGGCGCAGCGTCGGCCACCACCGGCAGGTTGACGTCTGGGGTGGGTTTATACGTATAATCACTGGCTTTGCGACCACCAGCGACCTTTGTAACCTGACTGTAAAGATGGATGCCGACAATGCCCCGGCTGCGTTGCCGGAGACGGCAGCCACAACAGCAGATGCTTGGGAAGATGGGGCGCAAGAGCCCGAGTTCAAGCCCCTGACCCGTGAAGAAGCGGAGCAGTGGCGTGCCAGTCAGCCGGAGTTGACTCCGTGGCGGGTGGTGAGGGTGCAATGGCTGGTGGGCTTTTCCCTGGCTGTGCTGGTGGGTCTGGTGACCCGTCAGGCCCCGATCGCCTGGTCTCTGCTGTATGGCGCTGCCGCAGCTGCCTTTCCGACGTCTTTGATGGCTTGGGGGCTGACCTCCAGTGCGCTGTCCAGAAGTCTGGCGGGGCGGGTGGAGACGGTCTTCATGAATTTCGTGCTCTGGGAAGGTGTGAAGATCCTGCTGACCGTGATCCTGTTGTGGATCGCTCCCAGGATCGTTCCGAATCTCAGCTGGCTCGCGCTGGTTGCGGGCCTGGTGGTGGTGCTCAAGGTGTACTGGTTTGGATTTTTGATCCAGGCCCGGCGTTGAATCAAACGGTTGACGGAAACATACAAACATGGCTGCTGAAGGACATTCACCGACCCCGGGCGAGTACATCCGCCATCACCTGACCCACCTCAACACGTCGGGTCACAAGCAGGAGTCGATCGTCGACTTCTCCATCATCAACATCGACTCCGTGGTCTTCAGCGTTCTGCTGGGCGCGCTGGTGTGTTTCTTCCTGTGGCGTGCCGCCAGCAAGGCGTCGGCCGGCGTGCCGGGTCGCTTCCAGGCGGCGGTCGAGATCCTGTTCGAGATGGTCGACAACCAGGCCAAGTCCGTGATTCACAACGCCAACAGCCGCAAGCTGGTGGCTCCGCTGGCGCTGGCGGTGTTCTGCTGGATCTTCATGATGAACTTCATGGACATGCTGCCGCTGGACCTGTTGCCCATGCTTTGGGGCAAGTACAACGCCGCGATCGGTCACGATCCCGAGCATGCCTATCTGCGTGTGGTGCCCACGGCCGACCTTTCCACCACGCTGGGTCTGTCCCTGTCGGTGCTGGTGCTGGTGCTGTTCTACAACCTCAAGATCAAGGGTCTGGGCGGCTGGACGCATGAACTGGTGACCGCACCGTTCGGTACCAGCAAGAACCCAGTGTTCGCACTGCTGCTGGGCGTTGTCAACTTCGCCATGCAGATGATCGAATTCGTCGCCAAGACCGTGTCCCACGGCATGCGACTGTTCGGCAACATGTTTGCCGGTGAACTCGTGTTCATGCTGATCGCGCTGCTGGGGGGCTTTGCTGCCTTCTCGCTGAGCGGTGGCCTGTTCTTCGTCGGGCACATCATCGCCGGTACCGTGTGGACCATCTTCCACATCCTGGTGATCACGCTGCAGGCGTTCATCTTCATGATGCTGGCCCTGATTTATCTGGGTCAGGCGCATGACGCTCACTGAGTTGCACGGGCCTTCCGCGCGCTGAGTTTCTTTTCTTTCTTTTTCACCTCACTTCCATTTCATAGGAGTCATCATGGAAAACGTTCTGGGTCTCGTCGCACTGGCTTGCGGTCTCATCGTCGGTCTGGGCGCTCTGGGCGCTTCCGTCGGCATCGGCATGATGGGCGGCAAGTTCCTCGAATCCGGTGCACGTCAGCCTGAGCTGATGAACGACCTGCAAACCAAGATGTTCCTGCTGGCTGGTCTGATCGACGCCGCCTTCCTGATCGGCGTGGCCATCGCCCTGCTGTTCGCGTTCGCCAACCCCTTCACGCTGGGTTAATGGGTTTGCTGCCGCTTTCGGCAGCAGGCTCCTGAAACACCGGCGGTCTCGCCGGTCTTTCTTCCTGTTTCCGTGGGTCCTGCGGCAGCTGCGTCACCACTCTTGTCAACACACAGAAAGGCGTTGCGATGAATATCAATGCAACCCTCTTTGCGCAGGCCGTCGTCTTTGCGATCCTGATCTGGTTCACGATGAAATTCGTGTGGCCTCCGATCGCCAAGGCTCTCGACGAGCGTGCGTTGAAGATTTCCGAAGGTCTGGCGTCGGCCGAGAAGGCCAAGTCCGAACTGGCCGTGGCCAACAAGCGGGTGGAAGAAGAGTTGAGCAAATCGCGCAACGAGTCTGCCACGCGCCTGGCCGATGCCGAGCGTCGTGCACAGACCCTGATCGAAGAGGCCAAGGGTCGTGCGACCGAAGAGGCCGCCAAGATCGTGGCCAGCGCCCGCCAGGAAGCCGAGCAGCAAGTCATCAAGGCGCGCGAATCGCTGCGTGAAGAAGTGGCTGCACTGGCCGTCAAGGGTGCGGAACAGATCCTCAAGCGCGAAGTCAACGCCGGCGTTCACGCCGAGTTGCTTGGTCGCTTGAAGGCCGAGCTCTGATCCTCGCGTCCACTTTTCTGCACCGTACCGCTGGCATCCACAGGTAGATCATGGCTGAAATTGCAACCATTGCCCGTCCCTACGCCGAGGCCTTGTTCAAGGCTTCCGGCGCTGACGTTGCTGCCGCGTCCGTCTGGCTCGACGAGCTGGGCGCCGTGGCCGCCAACGAACAGCTGCGCCAGTTCGCAGACAGCCCCAAGGCGTCCCCCGAGCAGGTGTTCGGCGTCATCAGCGGTGTGCTCAAGAACGCTCTGTCCGTCCAGGGTCAGAACTTCCTGCGCACCGTGATCGACAACGGCCGCATTGCCGCCCTGCCCGAAATCGCTGCTCAGTTCCGTGTGCTCAAAAACGCCCAGCTCGGCAGTTCCGATGCGGTCGTGTACAGCGCGTTCGACATCGACAGTGTTGCGCTGGCCGACCTGTCCGGTGTGCTGGAGAAGCGTTTTGGCCGCAAGCTCAACCTCAAGGTCGAGCTGCAGCCTGAGCTGATCGGTGGCATCCGCGTGGTCGTGGGCGACGAAGTGCTCGACACCTCGATCAAAGCCCGTCTGGAACAAATGAAAGTGGCGCTGACGGCCTGACCGTCGGTATCCCGCTCCCTAGCGCGCCCTCATCCCATTTAACGAAAGAAGGAAAGAGTCATGCAACTCAATCCCGCTGAAATCTCCGAACTGATCAAGTCCCGCATCGAGGGCCTGGGTGCATCGAGCGATGTGCGCAACCAGGGTACCGTGGTGTCTGTGACCGACGGTATCTGCCGCGTGCACGGTCTTTCCGATGTGATGCAGGGCGAAATGCTGGAATTCCCGGCCAACAAGGACGGCGTCCCGTCCTTTGGCCTGGCCCTGAACCTTGAGCGCGACTCTGTCGGCGCCGTGATTCTGGGTGAGTACGAGCACATCTCCGAAGGCGACACTGTCAAGTGCACGGGCCAGATCCTGTCGGTGCCGGTCGGCCCCGAGCTGATCGGCCGTGTGGTGAATGCCCTGGGTCAGCCGATCGACGGCAAGGGCCCGGTCAACGCCAAGATGACCGATGTGATCGAAAAGGTTGCCCCGGGCGTGATCGCCCGCAAGTCGGTGGACCAGCCGGTGCAGACCGGTCTGAAGTCGATCGACTCGATGGTGCCGGTCGGCCGTGGCCAGCGCGAGCTGATCATCGGCGACCGCCAGACCGGCAAGACCGCCGTGGCCATCGACGCCATCATCAACCAGAAGGGTCAGAACATGACCTGCGTTTACGTCGCGATTGGCCAGAAGGCCTCGTCGATCAAGAACGTGGTGCGTGCACTGGAGCAAGCCGGCGCGATGGACTACACCATCGTCGTGGCCGCTTCGGCGTCTGAATCCGCTGCCATGCAGTACCTGTCGGCTTACTCCGGCTGCACGATGGGCGAGTACTTCCGCGACCGCGGCCAAGACGCCCTGATCGTGTACGACGACCTGTCCAAGCAGGCCGTGGCCTACCGTCAGGTGTCGCTGCTGCTGCGCCGTCCCCCAGGCCGCGAAGCCTACCCCGGCGACGTGTTCTACCTGCACAGCCGTCTGCTGGAGCGCGCTGCCCGTGTGAACGCCGACTACGTCGAAGCCTTCACCAAGGGTGAAGTCAAGGGCAAGACCGGTTCGCTGACCGCGCTGCCGATCATTGAAACGCAAGCCGGCGACGTGTCCGCTTTCGTGCCGACCAACGTGATCTCGATCACCGACGGCCAGATCTTCCTGGAAACCAGCCTGTTCAACGCCGGTATCCGCCCCGCCATCAACGCCGGTATCTCCGTGTCCCGCGTGGGTGGTGCAGCCCAGACCGACCTGATCAAGAAGCAGTCCGGCGGTATCCGTACCGACCTGGCCCAGTACCGTGAACTGGCCGCCTTCGCGCAGTTCGCTTCCGACCTCGACGAAGCCACCCGCAAGCAGCTCGACCGCGGTGCCCGCGTGACCGAACTGCTCAAGCAGGCGCAGTACAGCCCGCTGTCCATCAGCCTGATGGCCTCCACGCTGTTTGCCGTGAACAAGGGCTACCTGGACGACATCGACGTCAAGAAGGTGCTGTCGTTTGAAGCCGGTCTGCATGCTTTCCTGAAGGACAAGCACGCAGCCCTGCTGCAGAAGATGGAAGCCGGCAAGGCGCTGGACAAGGACAAGGAAGCTGAAGCCCAGCTGGCCGCAGCGATCGCCGACTTCAAGAAAACCGGCACGTTCTGAACCGCCCATTGACCCGATAAAGGAGCAGCAATGGCAGCAGGCAAGGAAATACGCGGCAAGATCAAATCGGTGGAGAACACCAAGAAGATCACCAAAGCCATGGAAATGGTGGCCGCCTCCAAGATGCGCAAGGCGCAGGATCGCATGCGTGCGGCCCGCCCTTACGCGGAAAAAGTGCGCCAGATCACCGGCAACCTGAGCAAGGCCAATCCGGAGTACACCCACGCGTTCATGAAGCCCAACGACGCCAAGACCGCCGGTTTTGTCGTCGTCACGACCGACAAGGGTCTGTGCGGTGGCATGAACACCAACGTGCTGCGTGCGCTGACGAACCAGCTCAAGGATCTGCAATCCAAGGGTGTGAGCGCCGAAGCCGTGGCCATTGGCAACAAGGGTCTGGGCTTCCTCAACCGCATCGGTGCGAAGGTCGTCTCCAGCGCCACCGGTCTGGGTGACACCCCTCACCTCGACAAACTGATCGGCCCGGTCAAGGTGCTGCTGGATGCGTATACCGAAGGTCGCGTCAACGCGGTGTATCTCTGCTACACGAAGTTCATCAACACGATGAAGCAGGAAGCCGTGATGGAGCAGTTGCTGCCGCTGAGCTCGGGCAGCCTGCAGGACCAGGCCAGCGGCCGTGACTGGGACTACCTGTACGAGCCCGATGCCGCAGCCGTCATCGACGAACTGCTGCTGCGTTACATCGAAGCACAGGTGTACCAGGCAGTGGCTGAAAACATGGCCTCGGAGCAATCGGCGCGCATGGTGGCCATGAAGGCCGCCACCGACAACGCCGGTAGCGTCATCGGCGAGCTCAAGCTGGTCTACAACAAGACCCGTCAGGCCGCGATCACGAAAGAGCTCTCGGAAATCGTGGCCGGTGCGGCAGCGGTTTGACGTTCCACAGAATCTAGAGAAAACAGAAGGTATCCATCATGTCTCAAGTACAAGGCAAGATCGTTCAGTGCATCGGCGCCGTCGTGGACGTGGAATTTCCGCGCAACCAGATGCCGCACGTCTATGACGCGCTGAAGATGGAAGGCTCCGCGCTGACCCTCGAAGTGCAGCAGCAGCTTGGCGACGGCATCGTCCGTACCATCGCGCTCGGTTCGTCCGACGGCCTGCGCCGCGGCATGGTGGTGACCAACACCGCCAACCCCATCATGGTTCCCGTTGGCAAGGCCACCCTGGGCCGCATCATGGACGTGCTGGGCACGCCCATTGACGAGCGTGGTCCCGTGGACCAGGCGCTGACCGCGTCCATCCACCGCAAGGCCCCGGCCTATGACGAGCTGTCGCCCTCGCAGGAACTGCTGGAAACCGGCATCAAGGTGATCGACCTGGTGTGCCCGTTTGCCAAGGGCGGCAAGGTGGGTCTGTTCGGTGGTGCCGGTGTGGGCAAGACCGTGAACATGATGGAACTCATCAACAACATCGCCAAGGCCCACAGCGGTCTGTCGGTGTTCGCCGGTGTGGGCGAGCGCACCCGTGAAGGCAACGACTTCTATCACGAGATGGCCGACTCCGGCGTCGTGAACCTGGAGAACCTGGCCGAGTCGAAGGTGGCCATGGTCTACGGCCAGATGAACGAGCCCCCGGGCAACCGTCTGCGCGTGGCCCTGACCGGTCTGACCATCGCCGAGTCCTTCCGTGACGAAGGCCGTGACGTGCTGTTCTTCGTGGACAACATCTACCGCTACACGCTGGCCGGTACCGAAGTGTCCGCCCTGCTGGGCCGTATGCCTTCCGCCGTGGGCTACCAGCCGACGCTGGCCGAAGAAATGGGCCGCCTGCAGGAACGGATCACCTCGACCAAGGTTGGCTCGATCACCTCCATCCAGGCCGTGTACGTGCCTGCCGATGACTTGACCGACCCGTCGCCCGCCACGACCTTCGCCCACTTGGACTCCACCGTGGTGCTGTCTCGCGACATCGCTGCGCTGGGTATCTACCCTGCCGTGGATCCGCTGGACTCCACCAGCCGCCAGCTGGACCCGCTGGTGGTGGGTCAGGATCACTATGAAACCGCCCGCGCCGTGCAGGGTACGCTGCAGCGCTACAAGGAACTGCGCGACATCATCGCCATTCTGGGCATGGACGAACTGGCTCCTGAAGACAAGCTGGCCGTGGCCCGCGCCCGCAAGATCCAGCGTTTCCTGTCGCAGCCGTTCCACGTCGCCGAAGTGTTCACCGGTTCGCCCGGCAAGTACGTGCCGCTGTCGGAAACCATCCGCGGCTTCAAGATGATCACCGCCGGTGAGTGCGATCACCTGCCGGAGCAGGCCTTCTACATGGTCGGCACCATCGACGAAGCGTTCGAAAAGGCCAAGAAGGTTGCCTGAGTGGCCAGCGGGGCATCCTGAAAGGGTGCTCCACCGCTGCTGAGTCCCCTTTCACCTTTTCCAGGAGTAACTATGAGCACCATCCGCGTCGATGTGGTCAGCGCCGAAGAGTCCATCTTTTCGGGCGAGGCCAAGTTCGTGGCGCTGCCGGGCGAGAGCGGTGAGCTGGGCATTCTGCCCGGTCACATTCCGCTGATCACCCGCATCAAGCCCGGTGCCGTGCGCATCGAGAAAGCCGACGGCGGCGAAGAGTTTGTCTTCGTGGCCGGTGGCATTCTCGAGGTCCAGCCGCACCTGATCACGGTCCTGTCCGACACGGCCATCCGTGGTCACGATCTGGACGAAGCCAAGGCCACGGAAGCCCGCAAGGCCGCCGAAGAAGCCGTCAAGAACGCCAAGAGCGACATCGACCTGGCCAAGGCCACGTCGGAGCTGGCGGTCATGGCAGCCCAGATCGCAGCGCTGCGCAAGTTCCGTCAGAAGAAGTGAGGCGCTCCAGGCGTTTCATGAAAAAAGACCGGCGTCAGCCGGTTTTTTTTCGCCCGCACCAAGCACCAGTCGGGTGACGGTGGAATCATCCTGTTCCTGTGAAGAGAGTCGCCAAAGCCACCATGCCTTCCATTTCCGAACGACCGGACCTGGCGCCTGAAGAAGTCGCTGCACGGCTGTTGGTCACACCCTCGGCGCTGGATGAACTCAAGCTGGCCGATGCCCGGCGGGTGGTGACTTACATGCATCCGCAGCTGATATCCGCGGGCACCGTCTTCATTCACGAAGGCGAGATCAAGGGCAACGACTACATGATGCTGGTGCTGGAAGGCGACATCTCGGTCGAGAGCGAGCTTCCGGGCAACGATGGCAGTCTGGTCGTCAACATCATCGGCCCCGGTCACCTGATTGGCGAGATGGGTGTTCTGGACGGCTCGCCGCGTTCGGCGACCTGCACTGCGGTCACCGACATCGCCGCCGCCGTGCTGTCTCGGTCGGCCTTGCGCCGACTGCTCAAGGCCGAACCCGCGGTGGGCGCGCGTCTGCTTCTGGCCATTTCCAAGCGCATGGCAGACCGCCTGCGCGAAACCACCCGCAAGCTGCGCACCTTCGCCCAGATGAACAAGGCGCTTCAACAAGAGTTGCAGGTGGTGATGAACAACCGGACTGCCCGGGGCGGCGCAAAGCCCAAATCCTGACGCCGGGAAGCATCAGGCTCGAACGACCAGATCGGGCAACTCGTTGGGGTTGGGTGTGTCGGGCTGTTGCGGAAAGTGCTCCACCAGGACTGCTGATACCTCTTCCAACGCCTGAGTCAGCCCGTCCTCCAGACGTCCCTCGCGCAGCTGCGCCGCCAGCCGGTCGACCATGCCCTGCCATTGCGCGGGCCCGACGCGCGTGGTCAGCCCACGGTCGGCCACGAACTCGATCGAGTGTTCGGCCAGCAGCAGGTAGATGAGCACGCCGCTGTTGTGTGCCGTGTCCCAGACCCGCAGGCGGCCAAACCAGCTCATGGCCCGCTGCCGGACCAGTGCCTTCATGGGCGTCTGGCGGTCCAGACGCCAGAGGTAGGACAGGGGCAACGCCGCTTCGACACACACGCGAATCTCTCCGGCGTGTCGACCCTCGCTGGCGGCAACGCGCCGGGCCAGCCTCTGCGCCATCGCGTCTGGAACCTGCCGGCGCGTGTCGCTGCTGTCGAGCCAGCGGTGCTTGAGGATGGTGAAGAGTTTGTTCATGCTTCACCAGCTCCCCGAGGCACCGCCGCCACCGAAATCACCCCCGCCGCCCGAGCTGAACCCGCCGCCGGAGCTGCTGCCACCGCTCCACCCGCCCCCAGAGGATCCCCCACCCCAGCTACCGCCGCCGCCGCGCCCACCGCGGCCCGAAGAAGGCATGGAGGGCAGCATCTGGAAGAACAGTGCCGCCAGCATGGCGAGAAGACCGGCGCCGGCAGAGATCCAGAACACCTGTGTCAGTACCCACGCCAACCCGCCCGCTCCGGCGCCCGTGAGCAGCGTGCCCAGCTTGTTGCCGAACAGGCTGCGCAGGATGCCGGAGCCGATGGGTACCGCGAACACCAGGAAGATCAGCAGATCCATCGGCGCAAAGCCGCTGCCACTGTCGGCCGAACTAGCTTCATCGGGCAGTGGCAGGTTCTCGCCGGACACCTTGGCCATGATCTGGTCGACGCCGGCCTGGATGCCGCCGGCGAAGTCATTGCGGCGAAACGCAGGCGTCACCGCCTGGTCGATGATGCGGCGGGCCATCAGGTCGGGGATGGCGCCTTCCAGCGTCTTGGCCGGTGCGATGCGCACGCGACGGTCGTTCTTGGCTACGACGAACAGCACACCGTCGCCGACCTCGCGCCGTCCGATCTTCCAGGCGTCACCCAGTCGCTGCGTGTAGTCGGCGATGTCCTCAGGCTGCGTGGTCGGCACCAGCACGACCGCGATCTGCGTGCCCTTGGCGGTTTCGAACGCCGCCAGCTTGCTTTCCAGCGCCGCCAGTGCCGCGGCGTCGAGCGTGCTGGTCTGATCAGTGACGCGGGCGCGCAGGGGCGGCAGCGGCAGCACTCCCTGCGCGAGCACCACCGCCGACACCATCCACCACAGCGCACCCAGCCACAGGGCGCGCAAGCCGCGGGCGGTCATTGCTTGTTGAAGTCGACCTTGGGCGGCGCGCTGATGGCGGCTTCGTTCTCGACCTTGAACCCTTCCTTGGTCTTGTAGCCGAAGGCCATGGCGGTCAGGTTGGTCGGGAAGCTGCGGGTGAGCACGTTGTAGGACTGCACCGCCTCGATGTAGCGGTTGCGGGCCACGGTGATGCGGTTCTCGGTGCCTTCGAGCTGCACGCGCAGGTCGCTGAAGGCCTGGTTGGCCTTGAGGCTGGGGTATTGCTCGGCCACCACCATCAGGCGCGAGAGCGCGCTGCCCATCTGGGCCTGCGCGTCCTGGAACTTGGCCATGGCGGCAGGGTCGTTGACCATCTCGGGCGTGACCTGGATCGCCGTGGCCCTGGAACGGGCCTCGATCACCTTGGTCAGCGTGTCCTGCTCGAAGCTGGCTTCGCCCTTGACCGTGGCGACGATATTGGGGATCAGATCGGCACGGCGCTGGTACTGGTTGAGCACCTCGGACCAGGCCGATTTGCTCTTTTCGTCCAGGCTCTGGAAGTCGTTGTAGCCACAGCCGGAGACCAGCAGCGTGGCGGAGAGGGCAAGCGCGGCGAGGGATAGACGGGACTTCATGGGTTCCTCCGAGGGCAAAGACCTATCATAGTGCGCCATGCGACGACCCAAGTTTTCTCCCGGCACCGCCGACGACACCGAAGCCGCCTTCTACGACGCCCTGCAACACGGCGACCTGGATCGGCTGATGGAGTGCTGGGCCGACGAAGAAGACATCGTGTGTGTGCATCCGGGCGGCGCGCGCCTGGTGGGGCATACGGCCATCCGAGCAGCGTTCGAGGGCCTGTTTGCGCACGGCAGCGTCAAGGTCCACCCCGAGCGGGTCCGGCGCATCGACGCGGGCAGTTGCAGTGTGCACAGCGTGGTCGAACGCGTCGACGTGATGGGCGACGACGGTCCTGCCAATGCCTGGATCATGGCCACCAATGTCTATGCGAAGACGGTGCACGGATGGCGCATGGTCACGCACCACGCGAGTTCGGGCAGCGGCACCGAGCCGGTCGACACCGCTGTCACACCGTCGCTGCTGCACTGAGTCGATGTCAACCCGCGGTTTCTCCTACGCCGCGCCCTGGTGGCTGCCGGGCGGCAACGTGCAAACCCTCTGGGCAGCGCTCGCGGCACGGCGGCACGCGGGAACGCCGCCGCAATGGACGCGCCAGCGTTGGCAGACGCCCGATGGCGATTTCATCGATGTCGACACCAGCGCCCACGCGGTGGCACCCGATGCGCCGCTGATCGTGCTGTTCCACGGCCTGGAGGGTTCTTCGGCCAGCCAGTACGCGGTGGCCTTTGCCGACTTCGCGGCCCAGGCCGGCGTGGCGCTGGCGGTGCCGCATTTCCGCGGCTGCTCGGGCGAACTGAACCTTGCGCCGCGCGCCTACCACTCGGGCGACTTTCAGGAGATCGACTGGATGCTGCGGCGCTTTGCGGCGGAGCACCCGGGCCGCCCTCTGCTGGCCGTCGGGGTGTCGCTGGGCGGCAATGCGCTGCTGCGCTGGGCCGGCGAGATGGGCGTCAGTGCGGCACGCACCGTGCGCGCCGTGGCCGCGGTGTGTTCCCCGCTGGACCTGGCTGCGGGTGGGCACGCGATCGGGCGCGGTTTCAACCGGCTGGTTTACACCCGGATGTTCCTGTCGACCATGGTGCCCAAGGCGCTGAAGAAGCTGGAACAGCACCCAGGCCTCTTTGACCGCGAGGCCCTGGTGGCGGCGCGTGACCTCTACGAATTCGACAACCTGTTCACCGCGCCGCTGCACGGTTTCCGCGACACCGACGACTACTGGGCGCGGGCCTCGGCCAAACCGGTGCTGGCCGACATCCGGGTGCCGGCGCTGGCGCTCAACGCGCTGAACGATCCGTTTGTCCCGGCCGCTTCACTGCCCACGCCCGCACAGGCCGGGACCCACGTCACGCTGTGGCAACCGGCGCAGGGCGGGCATGTCGGTTTTCCGGCGCCGCTGGGTGCCCTGGGACTGCCGGGCCACGTGCGGGCCATGCCGGCCGCGGTCGGCGGCTGGCTGCTGGCCCATCGCTGAGCAATCCATGGACGACATCGTCAAGGCCGCCCTCGCCAAATGGCCCAACGTGCCAGATTGCCACGGCTGGCTGGGGCTGGACGCGCGCGGCGACTGGTACATGCGCGACGACCGCTGCCAGCGGAGTGGTCCCTTTGCGCTGCAGCCCGGTGAAGGCGCGATGCCATCCAAGGGCTCGCGCCTGCTGCACGACAAGCTGATCGCCTTCATCGGTCGCAACTACCTGCCCGACGACCGCGGGCAGTGGTTTTTCCAGAACGGGCCGCAGCGGGTCTATGTCGAACTGGAGGCGACGCCTTGGGTCTGGCGCCTGCAGCCGGATGGTGCGGTGCTGGCGCACACCGGAGGCCTTGCGGGGGCGGTGTTGCGAGCCTTGCTCGATGCCGAGGGTCACCTGTACCTCGTGACCGAGCTCGGACTGGGTCTGGTGCACACCAATGACATGGCGCTGGCGGCCGACCGGGTGGAGCAGGGCGAATGGGACCCCGAGCCGGTGGACGCGGCGGCGCTGCCGGCGCAATGGGGCTTTGTGCGCAGCCCGCAGCGCCTGCTGGGGCAACGCCCCTGGGTCTGAGCGGGCGCGGCGCGGGTCCACCGCAGCAAAAAAAAAGCCGGTCAACCGACCGGCTTTTTTCTGGAAGAGCGACCTTACTTGACTGCGGCCAGCATGTAGCTGATGGCAGCCTTGATGTCGGCGTCAGAGGCGGTCGAACCACCCTTGGGCGGCATGGCGTTCTTGCCCTTGATCGCGCTGGCGGTCAGGCCGTCCAGGCCCAGGCCGACGCGGGGCGCCCATGCGGCCTTGTCGCCGAACTTGGGCGCGCCGGCAACACCTGCACCGTGGCAGGTGGCGCAAGTCTGCTTGTAAAGGGCTTCGCCAGCGTTGGCCACCGGAGTGGCGGCAGCGGCAGGAGCCGCCGCAGCGGGGGCGGCCGGGGCGGCAGCCGCGGGTGCAGCAGCCGGAGCGGCTTCGGCTGCAGGTGCGGCGGCACCGGCGGCGGCCGGGGCCTTGGGCTCGGCGAACTTGGCACCGCCGGCATTGGCCATGTAGACCACGGCACGGCCGATTTCGGTGTCGCTGTAAGCACCGCCACCCTGGGCGCCCATGGCGTTCTTGCCCTTGAGAGCAGAGTTCAGCAGGGCTTCATAGCCAGCGCCGATGCGGGGACCCCAGGCGGCGGCGTCGCCGAACTTGGGCGAGCCGGCGGCGCCGGTGGCGTGGCAGGCCGAGCACTGGGCCTTGAACACTTCTTCACCCGAGGCCAGCGGGCGGTTGGCGTCGCGCAGTTCGACCGAACCGATGCGCTGGATGCGCTGGGCGGTCGCCAGTTCCGGGTCGCCCGAGCCAGCGGCAGGCTTGTTGCCGGAGGTGACGTAGTACACCAGACCGATGATGACGAAGACCGGGACCACGAAGGAGAAGAACGACGTCCAGAGCAACTGGGCGGGCGTTTTGATCGGGCCGGTGTGGGAATCGTGCGCGTGGTCGCTCATGGGGTCCTCGGGGGCGAGAAAAGGCGGATGGTGAGGGAGGGATTGCCCCGCAGAGGGCAAATAGCCTTGAATTATAGCGATCGGCCCTTTGCACCAGCCTTTCAGGCGGCGGTCACGGCAGCTGCAGCCAGACTTGCTGGTAGGGCTGCAGCGTCACGCCGTTGCGCAGGCCGACGCCACCGCCGCCGACCAGATCGACCGCCTGTGCCGGCCGGGCCGACAACACGGTCGCATCGACCGGTTGCACCCGTTCGCTGAAATTGGCCAGCACCAGCACGGCGCCACTGCCCTGGCCACGCTGGAAACCCAGTACCGCCGGGTTTTGTGTCCAGAACGGGGTGAGCGCGCCGCCCGCGAGCACGGGCAGGTGGCGGCGCAGGGTGATGAGGCGGGTGAGCCCGCCGAACATGCGGCCGGCGTCGGTGCCCGGGTCGTGGCGCTGCGCGTAGCGCGCGCCGTCGCGCGGCGGCCGGTGCAGCCAGCGGCTGTCCACCGCCTTGTGGGCGTCGTGTTGCCAGCCGTGGTCGTTGGGCGTGGCGACCTCGTCGCCCAGGTAAATCAGCGGAATGCCGCCGCTGGACAGGGCCACGCCGTAGAGCAGCAGCAAGCGCGCGATGGCGTGCACGTCGCCCTGTTCCACGCCGCAGAGCGAGGCGGCGGTGCCGCTGATGCGGCAGTCGCCGGTGACCGGGTTGTCCTGGAAGGGTTCGCCGCGCGCGAAGCTGCCGGGGAAGCGGTTGACGAAGAACTGGTTGAGAAACTGGCGGTGGGCGAATCCGTCGATGTCGAAGTGGATGGCGTCTTCGTCGGCGAAGGTCCAGCCGATGTCGTCGTGGCTGCGCACGTAGTTGACCCAGGCGGTGTGGGCAGGCAGGGCGTGGCGGTGTTCCAGCGCGTGCTGCAGCAGGTTCACCTCGCGCGTGGCCAGCGAGTTCCACAGCAGCGCCATCTGCAGCGGGTTGTACGAGACCTGGCACTCGTCGGTGGAGATGTAGCCCGCCACGTCGTCGGGGTGCACGATCGCCTCGCTCTTGAACAGCAGCGTGGGCGCGGCGATGCGGCACAGGGCGTTGTAGGCGCGCAGCAGGTGGTGCGCCTCGGGCAGGTTTTCGCAGGGCGTGCCCTTGCGCTTCCAGACGAAGGCCACCGCGTCCATGCGCAGGAAGTCCACGCCCAGGTTGGCGATGAACAGCATCTCGCGCGCCATGGCGGTGAACACGGCCGGGTTGCTGTAGTTCAGGTCCCACTGGTAGGTGTGGAAGGTGGTCCAGATCCAGCGGCCGTCGGGCAGTTGCGTGAACGCGCCGGGGTGCTCGTCGGGGAAGATCTCACGCACCGTCTGCTCGTACTGATTGGGCTCACTGCGGTCCGGGAAGATCCAGTAGTAGGCGCTGTGTTCGGCGTCGCCCGCGGCAGCCTTCTGCGCCCACTCGTGTTCGTCGGAGGTGTGGTTGAACACGAAGTCCAGCACCAGCGAGATGCCAGCCTCGCGCAGCGCGGCGCTGAGGGTGCGCAGCTCGTCCATGCTGCCCAGCGCCGGGTCGGTGGCGCGGTAGCTGCTGACCGCGTAGCCGCCGTCGTTGTGCGGCTGCGGGCACTGGTAGGGCGGCATCAGGTGCAGGTAGGTCAGGCCCAGTTCCTGGAAGTACGGGATCTGCGCCTTCAACCCCTCGAAGCCGCCCGCCCAGAGGTCGGCGTAACACACGCCGCCCAGCATCTGGTTCGACGCGAACCAGTCGGGCGCCTGCTCGCGCTGCGCATCGAGCTGCTGCAGGGCGGGTGACCGCTCGCGCCAGCCGTCGTAGGCGACGTGCAGCAGGTCTTCGACCACCTGCTCGAAGTCCGGACGCTCGCCGTACAAGTGCGACAGCTCCCGCACCAGCCGCGGACCATGCAGCGACAACCGTTTCGCGAAGGCGGCCCAGTGGGGCTGGGCGCGCAGGGACTGGGCGAGACGGTGTTCGATGCGGTCGAGCATGGGCGGCAGCGAGGGTGGGTTCAGGTCATGACGGTGGGCGCGTCCATGCCCGTGTGTTGGCGGATGTGGGCCACCGCTTCGGCCAGTGCGATCAGTGGTGCCAGCGCGTCCTGCGCGGGGATGTCCTGCCGCGACGCATCGGGTTCGTGGCGCTCCAGGTAGACGCGCAGCGTGGCGCCTTCGGTGCCGGTGCCCGAGAGGCGGAACACCACGCGCGAGGAGTCTTCGAGCACCACGCGCACGCCCTGCTTCTGGCTCACCGAACCGTCGACCGGGTCGGTGTACGAAAAGTCATCGGCCCAGGCAATGGTCTGGCCTTCGATGGTTTGTCCACCCAGAGTGGGCAGCTGTGCGCGCAACTCGGCCATCAGTGTGCTGGCCTTGTCGGTGGCGATGCCGTCGTAGTCGTGGCGCGAGTAGACGCAGCGGCCGTGTGCCTGCCAAATGCCGCGCACCAACTGCTCGACCGTTTGGCCGGTCACGGCGACGAGGTTGAGCCAGAACAGCACGGCCCACAGGCCGTCCTTCTCGCGCACGTGGTTCGAGCCGGTGCCGTAGCTTTCTTCGCCGCAGAGCGTGATCTTGCCGGCGTCCAGCAGGTTGCCGAAGAACTTCCAGCCGGTGGGCGTTTCGTAGCAGGCGATGCCCAGCGCCTTGGCCACGCGGTCGACGGCGGTGGAGGTGGGCATGGAGCGCGCCACACCGGCCAGGCCTTTGGCGTAACCGGGCACCTGGGTCGCGTGCGCGGCCAGCACCGCGAGGCTGTCCGACGGCGAGACGATGAAGTGCCGGCCCAGGATCATGTTGCGGTCGGCGTCGCCGTCCGACGCGGCCCCCATGTCGGGAGCGTCGGGCCCCATCAGGTGGGCGATCAGGTCGTCGGCGTAGGCCGGATTCGGGTCGGGGTGCAGGCCGCCGAAGTCTTCCTTCGGCTCGGCGTTGACCACGGTGCCGGCCGGCGCGCCCAGCTCGCCTTCGATGATGGATTTCGCGTACGGCCCGCCGACCGCCCACATGGCGTCGTAGCGCAGCCGGAAGCCGCTGGCGAAAAGGCGGCGGATGGCGCCGAAGTCGAACAGTTCGCGCTGCACCGCGGCGTAGTCGGCCACCGGGTCGATCACCTCGATGGCCATGCCTTCCATGCAGTGCGTGCCCAGAGTGTCGAGCGGGATGTCGGGCGCGTCGCTGAGGCGGTAGCGGGTGAGCACCTGCGTGCGCTCGTAGATCGCCTGGGTCAGCTTCTCGGGCGCCGGACCGCCGTTGGTGGCGTTGTACTTGATGCCGAAGTCGCCGTCGGGGCCGCCGGGGTTGTGGCTGGCCGAGAGGATGATGCCGCCGCTGGCGCCACGGCGGCGGATCACCGCGCTGGTGGCCGGCGTGGACAGGATGCCGCCCTGGCCGACCAGCACCTGGCCGTAGCCGCGCGCTGCCGCCATCTTCAGGATGGTCTGCACCGCCGCACGGTTGTGGAAGCGTCCGTCGCCGCCGAGCACCAGGGTCTGGCCCGCGGCCGGCGCATCGCCGTGCAGCACGTCGAACAGCGCCTGGACGAAGTTCTCCAGGTAGTGCGGCTGCTGGAACACCGTGACCTTCTTGCGCAGGCCGGAGGTGCCCGGCAGCTGGCCGGCGAACGGGGTGGTGGCTTGGATGAGGATGGTCATGGCGGCTCCTGGGTGCAATGCGGTGACGGGGGCCGGGATCAACCGGCCACAGGCGCCAGTGTCGCGCAACTTGGAGGGGCGTCCGCTCGTCGGCCGCTCAGGGCCGTTGCAGGAACAGCCCTCCGTAGGGGTCGCAGTGCAAGGTCTCGCCGTCGATCCGGGCGCCTTCCAGGCCGCTGCCGGCGAGCACGCTGGCGGCCTGCCAGGCCCCGGGGAGGGCCAGCTGCGCCGGGCGGTCGCTGAAGTTGAAGATGCACAGCAGGTGTTGCTGGTCGTGCTCGCGCGTGAAGGCGAGTACCTGCGGGTCGGCGGGCAGCAGCGTCAGGCGGCCGTCGCGCAGGGCGATCTGTTCTCGGCGCCAGTGCAGCAGGCGGGTGAAGAACGCCAGCATCGAGTCCGGCTTGCCAGCCTGGCGGTCCACGGCCAGCGCGCGGTGCGGCTCGGCCACCGGCAGCCACGGCTGGTCGCCTGCCGTGAAGCCGGCCTGCGGCGCGTTCGCAAACCACGGCATGGGTGTGCGGCAGCCGTCGCGGCCCTTGAACTCAGGCCACATGGTGATGCCGTACGGGTCCTGCAGGTCTTCGAAGCGCAGTTCGGCCTCGGGCAGGCCCAGCTCTTCGCCCTGGTAGAGGCAGACCGTGCCGCGCAGGCTGGCCTGGAAGGCGGCGGCCAGGCGCAGCAGGCGCGGGTCGGGGCTCGTTCCTCCCCAGCGCGTGGCCGAGCGCACCACGTCGTGATTGGACAGCGCCCAGCAGGGCCAGCCGTCGCCGACGATGTCGCTGAAGCGCTGCAGGAAACCGTGCAGGAAGGGCGCGTCGTGCGCCTCGCCCAGCAGGTCGAAGCAGTAGGCCATGTGCAGCTTGTCGCCGCCCGCGGTGTATTCGGCGACCCGCGCCAGCCCGTCGTCGTCGCCGATCTCGCCGACCATGGTGGTGTCGGGGTACTGGTCGAGCAGGGCGCGCAGGCGTTGCAGGAAGGGCAGGTTCTCCGGCCGGCTCTTGTCGTAGACGTGGCGCTGCCAGCCGTAGGGGTTGAACGGGTTGACCGCCGGGTCGGGGTTGTTGCGGTCGGGCGCGCCGCGGCCCGGGTTGTCGCGCAGCTGCGCGTCGTGGAAGAAGAAGTTGACCGTGTCCAGCCGGTAGCCGTCCACGCCCAGGTCGAGCCAGAACTTCACCGTCGCCAGCAACGCGTCCTGCACCTGGGGGTTGTGGAAGTTCAGGTCGGGCTGGCTGGTGAGGAAGTTGTGCAGGAAGTACTGGCAGCGGCGCGTGTCCCACTGCCAGGCGCTGCCGCCGAAGATGGAGAGCCAGTTGTTGGGCGGGTTGCCATCGTCCTTGGCGTCGGCCCAGACGTACCAGTCGGCCTTGGGGTTGTTCAGGCTGCTGCGGCTTTCGACGAACCAGGGGTGCTGGTCGCTGGTGTGCGAGAGCACCTGGTCGATCATGACCTTCAGGCCGAGCGCGTGGGCGCGGGCGACGAGCGCGCGGAAGTCGTCCAGCGTGCCGAACATCGGGTCGACGTCGCAGTAGTCGCTGACGTCGTAGCCGAAGTCCTTCATCGGGCTCTTGAAGAAGGGCGAGATCCAGATCCCGTCGGCGCCCAGCGCCGCGATGTGGTCCAGGCGCTGCGTGATGCCCGGCAGGTCGCCGATGCCGTCGCCGTTGGAGTCCTGGAAGCTGCGCGGGTAGATCTGGTAGATCACGCCGCCGCGCCACCAGCCGTTGTTGGGGGCCTTGTTGCTCATGCTTGCGGGGAAGACATCAGTTGCTGGAGCCAGCGCGCGCTGGACTTGGGGGTGCGTTGCTGGGTGGCGTAGTCGACGTGGACGACGCCGAAGCGCTGGGTGTAGCCCTGCGCCCATTCGAAATTGTCGAGCAGGCTCCAGACGTAGTAGCCGCGGATGTCGATGCCGCCGGCCACCATCTGTGCCAGCTGGGCAAGGTGCGATTGCAGGTAGCCCAGGCGCATCTGGTCGTCGCAGGTGCCGTCGGTGACGGGCGTGTTGTCGGCAGCGCCGTTTTCGGTGATCCAGATCGGCGGCAGCGGCCATTTCGCCAGCAAGTTGCGCGTCACACGGTCCAGACCTTGCGGGTAGATCTCCCAGCCGATGTCGGTGAGGTCCGGTCGCTGAGGGTCGGGCGGCACGAAGCGGTAGCCGCGCCGCTGCTCCTCGGCACTGACCGGGGCCTGCGCGATGGAGCGGGTGTAGTAGTTCAGGCCGATGAAGTCCAACGGCTGGGCGCAAATGGCGATGTCGCCGGGACGGCGCTGCTCGGCCAGCGGGCCGATCTGCTGCAGTATCTCGGCGGGCCACTCGCGGTTGAAGAGCGGGTTGAGGAAGACGTCGTTGCGTTCGAGTTCGGCCATGCGCGCGGCGGCCACATCTTGCTGCGCGTCGCTGGCGGCGTCGCACAGCTCCGGATTGAGCACGATGCCCAGCTGGGTGTCGCGGCGCACGCTGCGCCAGGCCTGGAGGCCCAGGCCGTGCGCCAGCATCAGGTGGTGCGCGGCCAGCAGCGACGAGGGGCGGTCCTGCACGCCGGGTGCGAACACGCCGATGTCGTGGCCCAGGAAGGCGCTGCACCAGGGTTCGTTGAGCGTGGCCACGCGGGGCAGCAGGTCGCCGAGTTCGCGCGCCACGACCAGCGCGTAGTCGGCGAAACGGTGGGCGGTGTCCCGGTGCAGCCAGCCACCCTGAAGGTGCGACGGCAGGTCCCAGTGGAACAGCGTGGCGTTGGGCGTGATCCCGCGCTCATGCAGGGCGGTCAGAAGGCGGCGGTAGAAGTCCAGCCCGGCCTGGTTGGCGCGACCCTGTTCGTCGACAACCCGCGTCCAGGCGATGGAGAAGCGGTAATGCCGAAAACCCAGGTCGGCCATCAGCGCCACGTCCTCGTGGAAGCGGTGGAAGTGGTCGCAGGCGATCAGGCCGTCGCTGCCGTCCTTGATGCGGCCGGGCTGGGCGCAGAAGTCGTCCCAGATGCTGGACAGCTTGCCGCCTTCGGTGGCACCGCCTTCGATCTGGAAGGCCGCGGTGGCGCAGCCCCATTCGAACGAAGGGGGAAAGTGAGGGAATTCGGTCATGGGGTTACTTGACGGAGCCCGAGAGCAGCCCGCGCACGAAGAAACGCTGCAGCGAGAAGAACACCGCCACGGGCACCGCGATCGAGACAAAGGCGCTGGCGGTCAGGATTTCCCAGCTCTCGCCGCGCGATCCCAGCAGGTCGTTGAGCTTGATGGTCAGCACCACCTGGTCGGGCGACTTGCCCAGGAACACCAGGGCGACCAGGAAGTCGTTCCAGACCCAGAGGAACTGGAAGATGGCGAAGCTCGCCAGTGCAGGCACCGACAGCGGCAGCACGATGGTGGTGAAGATCTGGAAGTGGGTCGCGCCGTCCATGCGGGCGCTCTCAATGATGTCGCGCGGCAGCGAGGCGATGTAGTTGCGCAGCAGGTAGATCGCCAGCGGCAGGCCGAAGGCCGAGTGGGCGAGCCAGACCCCGAGGAAGGACTTGGACGGCATGCCCAGCAGCTCGCCCACATCGTTGTACATGCGCAGCAGCGGGATCAGCGACATCTGCAGCGGCACCACCAGCAGGCCCACCACCACCACGAACAGCCAGCGCCTGCCTGGGAACTCCATCCAGCTGAAGGCGTAGGCCGCAAACGCCGCAATCAGGATCGGGATGAAGGTGGCGGGAATCGTGACCTTGAAGGTGTTGAGGAAGGCGTTGCCCACACCCTCGGAGTCCACCACCTTCTGGTAGTTGCTGGCGGTGAAGCTCGGCGGGGTCTCGGCCACGTAGAAGATGCGCACGCCGCGGTCGCTTTCGTAGGCCTGGTTGAGGGCCAGGCGGTACTGGCCGTCGGCGGCCACCGTGAGCGTGCCGTCGGGCTTGCCGTCCTCTTCGTCGAACACCTGCGCGTCACCCAGCTCGATGGAGCTGCCGACCGGGTGTTCGCCCGGGGTCGACGACTTCAGGGAGAAGCGTTGCAGCCGCGTGGCGTTGCCCTCGGGGAACAGGCGCCCGGCGATGACGAACTGGTCGCCCTGCTGCACGGCGCTTTGCGCACCGGCGGTGCGGCGCATGTCGGGGCGGGTCTGCGTCGACAGCGCGGTCCACCAGCCGCTGCCCACGATCTGTTCGCGATCGCGGAAGCTGGAGACCAGCAGGCCGAAGGTGGGCAGCACCCAGGCCAGCACGATGGCCAGCAGCAGCGCGTGCGCGGCCAGCGAGGTGGGGGAAATCTTGAGTTTCATCGCTGGGCCTCCTCGGCGCGGAAGCGGCGGATGTTGAAGGCCATCACCGGGATCACGGCCAGCATCAGCACCATGGCCAGGGTGGAGCTGCGGCCGTAGTCGCCTCCGCCGCGGAACATCCAGTCGTACATCAGGTTGGCCAGCACCGAGGTGTCCCACTGGCCGCCCGTCATGGCCATCACGATGTCGAACACCTTGAGCACGGTGATGGTGATGGTGGTCCAGACCACCAGGATGGTGGACATCACCTGCGGGATCATGATCTCGAAGAAGATCTGCAGTTCGGTGGCGCCGTCGATGCGCGCGGCCTCGATGGTGTCGTTGGGCACGCCGCGCAGCGCGGCCGAGAGGATCACCATGGCAAAGCCGGTCTGGATCCAGATCAGGATCGCCATGAGGAAAAAGTTGTTCCAGAACGGCACCGTGACCCAGGCCTGCGGCTCCATGCCCAGTCCCTTGACGATGGCATTCAGGATGCCGATCTGTTCGTTGTCCGGGCCGCGGAAGTCGTAGACGAATTTCCAGATCACGCTGGCGCCGACGAAGCTGATCGCCATCGGCATGAACACCATGGTCTTGGCGGCGTTGCCCCACCAGACGCGGTCGGCCAGCACGGCGACCACCAGGCCCAGCGCGGTGGACGCGGCCGGCACCACCAGCAACCACAGGAAGTTGTTGCGGATGGTGATGAAGAAGTTCTCGTCGGTGAAGACCCACGCGTAGTTCGACAGGCCGACGAAGCTCTCGCCGGTGGCGTCCATGAAGCTCAGCCGGAAGGTCTCGAAGAAGGGGTAGACGAGGTAGACGCCGAGCAGCAGCAGGGCCGGCGCAATGAACAGCCAGGGGCGCACGCCCTCGCGCAGGGCCTCGCGTTTGAGGCGCGGCATCGAGGGGCGCGCCAGGATGTTGTCGAGCAGCCAGTTGCTGCCCGCGAAGTACAGCAGGCAGACACCGACACTGACCACCACGGCCAGAAGGGTCTGGAAGATTGAATCGGTCATGGTGGTCCGTCCGGTGTCTGCTGCTCGGGGGGCTTACTTCAAGGCTTCCCAGGACTTCTGGATGTCGTCGGCGACGGCCTGGGCAGACTTGCCGCCCGAGTAGTCGACCATGCCCTTCCAGAAGCTGCCGGCACCGACGGCGCCGGGCATCAGGTCGGAACCGTCGAAGCGGAAGGTGGTCGCACCCAGCAGGATCTCGCCCTGCTTGCGCTGGCCCTTGGTCTTGTACTTGGCCAGGTCCACGCCCTTGTGCGGCGTCAGGAAGCCGCCTTCGGCCATCCAGATCTCATGGGCCTGCGGGTGCTGCAGGTATTCCATGAAGGCGCGCGCGCCCTTGCTGTCCTTGGTGATCGTCATGATCGTGCCGCCGCCCAGCACCGGGTTGCCCAGGTTCTTGGCCTTGTAGGACGGGAAGTAGAAGAAGTCGGCGTCATCGGCCTTGCCTTCGGGGAAGAAGGCCGGGATGAACGAAGCCTGGCGGTGCATGTAGCACTTGGGCGGCGAACCGAACAGACCCTTGGGGCTGTCCTTGAAGCTCACCGTGGCCACGGCCTTGGCGCCACCGTCCACATAGGCATCGTTGCGGGCAAACCAGCCGTAGGCGTCGATGGCTTCGACGACGCGCTTGTCGTTGAACTTCATCTTGTTGCTGGTCCAGTCGTCGTAGACCTGCGGGCTCTGTGTGCGCAGCATCATGTCTTCGACCCAGTCGGTCGCGGGCCAGCCGGTGGCGGCGTCCGAGCCCAGGCCGATGCACCAGGGCTTGCCACCGTCGGCGGCGATCTTCTTGGTCAGGTCCTGCAGCTCTTCCATGGTCTTGGGCACTTTGTAGCCCTTTTCCTTGAAGTTCTCGGGGATGAACCAGACCAGGCTCTTGACGTTGACGTTGTAGAACAGGCCGTAGAAGTTGCTCTTGCCGTCCTTGCCCTTGTAGGTGCCCAGGTCGGCCCACGAGCTGCCCGCGGCAAAGTTGGACTTGACCCAGTCGCGCGACTTGTCGCCCAGCGGCACCAGCCCGCCGATGGCGGCCATGTTGGCGGCCAGACCCGGTTGCGGGAACACCGAGATGTTGGACGGCGAGCCGGCCTTGATGTCGATCACGATCTGCTGCTCGGAGCTCTGCGAGCAGGAGTGCTTCACGGTTGCGCCGGTGGCCTTCTCGAAGTTGGCGATGACCTTCTTGAAGAAGCCTTCTTCCGCACCGGTCCAGGGGCATGTGATGGTGACGGTCTCGCCCTTGAGGTCGGGGCCCTTGTAGTCGGCGGCGTGGGCGGTGGCGCCCAGCGTGCCCAGCGCCAGTGCGGCGGCGCCGGCGATCGTGGTGGTCTTGAACATCGTGCTTGTCTCCTCGGTGGTGCTTCGCGGCCCATCCGCAAAGCGGGTGAAAAAAGGGGTGGTCAGATCCGCTGACCGGCGGCGTCAAAGCGGTACAGGTGTTCCGGCCGGTAACCCAGGCGCAGCGACTGGCCCGGCTGGACGTCCAGCGAACCGTCGACGCGGGCGGTCAGCTCGCCCAGCGCGCCGGCGTCGATGTAGGCGAAGGTTTCGTTGCCCAGCAGTTCGGCGTGGCGCAGCGTGCCCTCGATGGGGCCACCGGCTTCCAGCCGCAGGTGTTCGGGGCGCACGCCCACGCAGTGCGCACCCTGCGCCTGCGCATGGGCGCCTTCGATGAAGTTCATCTGGGGCGAGCCGATGAAGCCGGCGACGAAGCGTGTGGCCGGGCGGTGGTAGAGCTCCAGCGGGGCGCCGACCTGTTCGATGCGGCCCTTGTTGAGCACCACGATCTTGTCGGCCAGTGTCATGGCCTCGACCTGGTCGTGGGTCACGTAGATCATGGTTGCGCCCAGGCGGCGGTGCAGCGTGGCCAGCTCCACGCGCATCTTGGTGCGCAGCGCGGCGTCCAGGTTGGACAGCGGTTCGTCGAACAGGAACACCTTGGGGTTGCGCACGATGGCGCGGCCGATCGCCACGCGCTGGCGCTGGCCACCCGACAGGGCCTTGGGCAGGCGCTGCAGGTAGTCGCCCAGCTGCAGGATGGCGGCGGCCTCGTTCACGCGGCGCTGGATCTCGTCCTTGGGCACCTTGGCGATCTTCAGGCCGAAGGCCATGTTGTCGTAGACCGTCTTGTGCGGGTAGAGCGCGTAACTCTGGAACACCATCGCCACGCCGCGCTCGCTCGGCGGCAGGTCATTGACGACCTGCTCGGCGATCTCCAGCGTGCCGCTGCTGATGTCTTCCAGGCCCGCGATCATGCGCAGCAGCGTGGTCTTGCCGCAGCCCGACGGGCCGACAAAGACCGCGAACTCGCCCGGTTCGATGTCCAGGTCGACGCCGTGGATCACGTCCACGCGGCCGTAGCTCTTCTTGATGTCACGCAAACGCAAACCGGACTGCGCCATGGGAAAAACCTTTCGTGTCGGCCGCCGGACGGTGGCTGGCCGGAACCGGTCAGTACACCTGACCGTCACAAAATTACAGCACCGATGCAATCGATTGCATGATGGGGTTTGCCCTATATCGCAGGAACAAGATGGTTACGAAAACAGGTGCGCAGCGGCAGAGCGTGGGGGCGCGATTCCCTTTAGACGCTGCTTTCGCGCCGGATCAGTTCCGCGGGCAGGACGATGGCCCGGCGCGGCTGCCCGGCCAGCGCCTCGAACAGCAGGTCCACCAGCGCCCGCCCGGCTTCGCCAGTCGGCTGGCGGATGGTGGTCAGCGTCGGGTGCACATGTTCGGACAGGGCGATGTCGTCGTAGCCCACCAGCCGCACCTGCGAGGGAATGGAGAGCCCCCGCTCGTTGAGCGAGCCCATCAGCGAAATGGCGGTGACGTCGCTGGAGGCGAAGATCGCGTCGAAGGCCAGGTTCTGGTCGAGCCAGCCGTCGATCACTTCGCGGATGCGCGAGTCCCCGAACAGGAACGACTGCAGCAGGCGCGGGTCCTGTTCGATGCCGGCTTCCTGCAGGGCCCGCGCGTAGCCCTGGTAGCGCAGTCCTGCCTCGGGGTGCGAGATGTCGCCGAAAAAGGCGATGCGCCGGCAGCCGTGGTCGATCAGGTGGCGGGTGGCGAGATAGCCGCCCATGGCGTTGTCGCCACCGACCACCGGGTACAGCGCATCGGGCAGGTTGGCACCCCAGACCACCATCGGGAAGCCGTTGCGGGTGAGTTCGTTGAGGTAGTCGTGCAGCGTCAGCTGGCCGATCACGATCAGGCCGCCCACCTGGCCACTTTCGATCAGGTCCGACAGCACGTGCTTGCGGTTGTCCTTCAGCCGCGTCAGCAGCAGGCTCATGCCGCGTTCGTCCAGCGTGTCGGCCACCGAACCCAGGATGCTCAGCAGGAACGGGTCCGAGATCATCTGCATGCTGTCGCCCAGAATCACCACGCCGATGGTCTGCACGCCGCGCTTGCGCAGGTTGGCGGCGCCGACGTTGACCCGGTAGCCCAGCGAGTTGGCCAGCTCGGTGATGCGGTTGCGCGTGGCCTCGGGGATCAGCGGGCTGCCGCTGAGGGCGCGCGAAACGGTCGAGGCAGAGACGCCGGCCAGCCGCGCGATGTCGGCCATCTGCATGCGCTTGCGGCCCTTTTCGGGAGCGGGAGCGGCAGGTGCAGGAGCGGTCGGGATGGGGGCGTTCGGCGTGCGGGGCATCGGCCGATTATTTCACTCTATAACGATAGCGGCCGGCGAAAAAAGACCCGGGAGCCTTGCGACGCCCGGGCCAACTCTGATTGCCGAGAGGAAAATGGGCGCGTTCACCCTTGCAGGTTCACACACCCCGGAAAGATCGGGAACCCCCGATCAAAACGCGTAGTTGATGCGCACGCGGGCGCCAGTCTGGTTCTTGCTGCCCGTGCCGCCCTTGGCGAAGCTGATGGCGGGCGTGATCGTTGCACCCTTCACGCCGAACAACGGCAGCGAATAGGCGGCGTAGAACGAGGTGTTCTTGGCGCCGTTGGCGCCCTTGTCCAGAATCAGGCCGACACCAGCGTCGCCAATGGTGGCGTTGACGCCGATGGATTTGTCGTCTTCCATCTTGGCGAAGTTCAGGTTCAGGCTGCTGTTGGAGCTGAGGGCGTAGCCCAGCGAAGCGCCGAAGCCGTTGGTGCTGCCGGTGGTGCCGCCGACCTTCTTGACCGACTCGGCACCCACGCGCACGGTGACGGGGCCGGAGCCGAAGCTGACCGCAGGACGCAGGCCGCGAACTTCACCCTTTTCCTTGCTGTAAACGAAGCCCACTTCGATGCGGGCCGGACCGGCGTTGAAGCCGGGGGCGATGTGCACGGTGTCCTTGCCGAAACGGCCGCGCAGGGCATTGGCGTGGTAGCCGCCGTAGCCGCTGTTCTCCACATAGGTGTCCTTGCCCACCGGGAACAGGTCCATCGCTTCGAAGCGGCCCATCTTGACGTCCATGCCGGCGTTGCCGAACTGGACCCACATGTCGTCCACAGCGGTGTCGCCGTCCTTCTTGACCAGCAGCGTGCCGCGGGCCTGAACGAACGAATCACCGTTGGTGGCCTTGGCGCCGACGTTGAATTCCACGCGGCCGCCCATGTTCAGGTCGCTGTCGCGGGCGTTGGTGGCGGGCTTGCTGACCTTGCTCTGGTAGGTGGTGTCCAGTTCCAGGTTGGCGTCCATCGACAGTTCGGCGTGGGCGGCAAAAGTGGTGGCGCAGAGGGCGGCGGCGGCCGCGATCTTGAAGCTGTGTTGCATGAGGATTCTCCGGAGTGTGAATGTTGTGAACCACTCTTTCCTGTACCGATGTTTCATCGAAAGCGGTAACAAACGGTTGGGAAAGCCCGGGAATTCGACCATCAATGCAAACGATTGCGGTCAGTGGAAACCCTGAAGATATACGCCGTAACCAGTACGTAACCGCTTAAATGCAACATCCTGGTGCATCCGGGAAAACCTCAATAGTGCAAAGGATTGCACTGTAATAAAGGTACAAAAAACCATAGCGCTCACGGCGCATTGGTCGCGCGCTGGCGACTGGTCGGAGGCTCCGGGCGGCGAGGGAGGTGGCGCAGCGCCTGTGAGACAATGGCGGGCTTTCCGAGCATGTGCGGCTGTAGCTCAGTGGATAGAGTATTGGCCTCCGAAGCCAAGGGTCGTGGGTTCGATCCCCGCCAGCCGCACCAAGATCAATGGCCCACGTGGGTTCCCCATCGCCCACGGTGCCAAGAGGTCATGCCCTCCGGTATCCGGCGGGGCCCCAGGACCTCTTCTCCATCAAACAGACGCTCCGGCACCTTGGCCCACAGGAAACAGCTGCGGGTCCGAGAAGTCTTTGACCAGCGCGTCATACACCGCTCTCACGCGCGCCGATACCGGACTGCGCTGCGGCCGGTAGACGCTGATGGCCCAGGGCGTTGGGGCGAGCTCTGGCAGCACTTCCACCAACGTGCCCTGCTGCAGGTGGGGGGCAGCCACGAATCCGGGCAGCTGCGCCAATCCCAGCCCTGCCAGGGCGGCCGTGCATTCGGCCTGAGTGCTGTTGCTGGTGAATGCCAGTTGACGGGGCACCCATTGCGGCAACTGCCGCAGGAACCACGGCCAGGGCTTGCCGGTGCGGCGGTCAAGCGTGCCGATCACCGGGCCAAGCTGTAGATCTGCCAAGGTTCGAGGCAGGCCGATGCGGTCCAGCAGGGCCGGGGCTGCCACGATGAAGAAGGGGACCTCGGCCACCTGCCGTGCCACGAAACGGCTGTCCCGGATGAGGCCGTGCCGGATGCCGATGTCGATCCGTTCGTCGACGACATCTGTCTCTTCGTCTTCCAGGTGCACTTCGAACTGCAGGCCGGGGTGGACCGCCTGCAACCGTGCCAGGCTGCCGATCAGCGCCATCTGGCCGATGGGCTGCGGAGCGGTCAGCCGCACCACCCCTTCGACCTTGTCGGACGTACGCAAAACAGGCGCGGCGAACAAGGCGTCGACCCCGTCGACCCCGCGCCTTGCCAGTTCGGCCCAGCGCTCGCCTTCGCGCGTGATCTGGCACTGCCGGGTGCTGCGATGAAACAGCACCTCGCCCACCTGGGACTCGAGCTCCTGAATCGCCCGCGTGACGCTTTGCGGAGGGATGCCCAGCTGTTGGGCGGCTTCCTTGAAGTTCTTGGACTCAGCCGCCGCGCAGAAGATTCGCAGCATCTCCAATCGGTTTTGCATAGAACAGTTCCCAAACTGACCCCGGCATTCCAGCCTGGGGAATTCACAAATCAATTCCGCTTCATTCCCCGCGATCCGGCGCGACGGGATACTGCTTTGACGGTGTAGCCCAGCACGCTTGCGCTCACAGCTTCCGCCCCGGGTCTTTCATGCTGTTCATCTTTCAATCTCTCTGGCCCATCGGCCTGGCCCTGTTGCTCGGCATCGGCATTGGCCGCATCGCTCCACAGCTTGCCCGCAAGACAGGTCACGCATTGAAGGTGTTGATCTTCCTGCTGTTGTTCTATTGCGGCCGGGAGTTCAGCGCCATTCTGCAGGTCGGGCCGACGCTCGGCAGGATCGTCTCGACCTCGGCGATCTTTGCCCTCCTGACTACAGCCGGATCCTGGGGGCTGATGATCATGTTCCTGAAACAACAGGGCGCATTGGCGGTGTCGCCGGGCCAAGCACTCGCGCTGCAGAGTTGGCGGCGGGCCGGCGCCGACTGTCTGGTTGCCCTGGGCACGGTCACTGCCGGTGTGGTGGCGGGGCAGCACGACTTGCCTCTGGTCGGACTCATCGGCACCCATCATCTGATCCATGTGATGGTGTTGCTGATCGGGGTGGAGCTGGTCGAGGTTCCATTGGCCCGGACATGGAGAGACCCGTCGGCATGGGCGGTGCCGCTGCTGGTGATGGGCGGATCAGCGCTGGGCGGCCTGGGCGCCGCCTGGTGGACCGGGGAGTCCGCACGCGTGGCGCTGGCGATTGCGAGCGGGTTTGGTTGGGTCACGCTCTCCAGCGTTCTGGTGGGCAACGCATTGGGCGATGAGTACGGCGCCATCACCATGGTGACCGACATGCTCCGCGAACTGATGGCCATCACGGCGCTCTATCTGTTCGGCGCCCGGTTCAGCCGCCAGTCGATCGGCCTCTGTGGCGCGACGGCTCTGGATGCGACGCTGCCATTGATCCGCGCACAGTGCGGAACCGGGTTCGTGCCGCTGGCCCTGTTGAGCGGGCTGGTGTTGACGCTGGCCAGCCCGGTGTTCATCGTGTTGCTCCTGGGGGCTGGGCGTTGAAGGCCCGCTGAACCGCTCGGTTTCATGGATGAGAAGAAACTCTCCAGTGCGGCGTGCTCTCGGGAGCCGCCCATTGCCACTTGCTTGAGCGGCGTGCAGGCAGCCTTGTGAAGTATTTCTATTGTTGCGAATAGGTTCTGGATGACTGTTGTTGGTGGAAGAGTGGGCGTCCATTCTTCGTTGCTGCTCTTTGTGGTCGCCGTGCTGATGGTCCCGGTGTTTCAGCTACAGGGGCTTCAGATGATGCCCGGTGATATCGGCGATTCCCGGCTGAACAACTACTTTCTGGAGCACATCTACCAGTTCCTGATCGGGCGGGCTGAATCGCTCTGGAATACGCCGTTCTTTTACCCGTTTCCGTTCGTGATGGGGTTCTCCGACAACCTGTTCGGCTCTGCGCCGGTTTACCTGGTCGCTCGCGCATTGGTCGGCAAAGCGGATGTGGCCTTCCAGTGCTGGTTCTACGTGGGCTACCTGACCAACTTCCTTGCCGCCTGGTGGGCACTGCGGCGGCTGGGGGGAAGCCGTTCTGCCGCTGCCGTTGGGGCCCTGATCTTTGCGTTCGCATTGCCTACTTCTGCGCACAGCAACCACTCTCAGCTCCACTACCGATTCGGCGTGGCTTTGTCGATGGTGTTTTTCATCGAGTTCCTGGGCAAAGGGGCCGTGCGTTCGCTGCTGTGGGCGGGGTTCTGGCTGGCCTGGCAGTTCTATGCCGGGATCTACATGGGCTTCTTCGTGCTGTTGATGCTCGTGAGTCTGCTGACCGGTCGGGTGGCCTTGGCTTTGTTGCCTTCGCGATGGGCGCTGCATCGACCACTGCCCGCGTTCCTGTCGATCTGGAGAGCACTCGGGCGGAGCCAGCAAATGGGCTGCGTGGCTTGTGCAGGACTGCTCCTGGCGTCCATGGGGCTGTTGTTCTATCCGTACCTGAAGGTCAGCGATCTGTACGGCGCCAAGCGATCTTGGGACGAGCTGGCCAACGGGCTGCCCCGCCCTCAAAGCTACCTGATGGCCAGTGGGTCGCTGATCTGGGGCGGATTGGGGAACTGGCTACCCGCCGTGCCCATGTCGAACGAGCACCAGATGTTTGTGGGTGCTGTCCCGCTGTTGTTGGGCTTCGGTGGCCTGATGTGGGGCAGCCATCTGCTGCGACAGGAGCGGGTGCTGATGGCCGGGGCGTTGCTGATACCAGCGATATTGACCCTCAATGTTGGCGGAGCGAGTCTGTGGCAACTGGTTTACGGGCTTCCGTTGGCCTCTGCCATTCGTGTGCTGACCCGCCTGGACCAGGTATTTCTCTTTCCTCTCGCATTCGGCGCCATGCTGTTCACGGACAAGCTGACCGAACGGTTTCCTCGACGGGAGACGCTGGTCGTGATGTTGCTGGCGGCTTTCTTTCTGACCGAGGCTGCCGCCGTGCGCATGCAGGTGGACCAGCGGGCGGTTTGGCGCGAGCGCTTGGTCAACAAGTTGCAGCAGGTCCCCAACGGGCTTCCAGACAACGCCGTTCTGTTCTTTGCGCAAAGCAGCGAGCCCAGTCCTCTGACGGAGATCGACGCAATGTGGGCGGCGCTGGTCAAGGGCGCTCCGACCCTCAACGGGTATTCCGGCGTGTTTCCGGACGGACCGCACCCGACATTCGGAAGCGACTGTGCTGAACTTCCGACGCGCGTTGCAGCGTATCTGCGCTTCGTTCACCAGGAGAAAGACGCTCAGCGGTATCGAGCGATCGCTTCCCGCGTCGTCCCGGTCGGGTTGGAGGGATGCGACCCCAGCTGGTTTGAAACGTTGCCAAAGTTTCCGCTGGCGTCGAAGGTCTACTCACCGGAAGAGATTCGCAAGGTGTCCTACAGCTTCGAAGGGATGAAGATCACGCCGACTGCCGAGCTGGTCCGAGTTCGCGTGCACAACGGTGGTGTGCGCACGTTGTCGGCCAACGAGGAGGGGGGAAGGCAACTGCGTTTGTCGTGGCGCTATCTCGATACGGAGGGGCTGCCTCTGAGCGCCTGGGCCAACGTTCGAAAGAATCTCTCCAGGGCGATTGCACCCGGTGAATCTGCGGTCACGTCGATCAACATTTCACAGCGCCCTTCCAGCGCGGCCGTCGTGCAGGTGACGTTGGTTCAGGAGAACGTGTTCTGGGCACACAACGTGGGTGTCGCTCCGCTGAACATCCCATTGGGTGACCTCGTTGGCTCTCCACCGTCGGGCAGTCCCTAGAGAGTCGGTTTGCAGTGATCTGACTTGCGCCGCTTAGACTAGACATCGTTTCACGTGGTTGTGCGCACAGGAGTCCTGATTCCTGCATTGAGTGCTGTCATGTTCTCTCGTCAAGACAACCATCGACGCCGAAAGGCGGAGCCTCAAACCATCCGACATGGCAGACGGTTTTGCGGCCTCCGAAGCCAAGGGGAGTGGGTGCGATCCCCTCCGTGGCGCTGGATTCCCGATGACTCACGTTGCGCGACCATCTGGCCCCTGACCGAAACATCACCATCATCAACGCGCAAACAGGAGCGCCCATGAACCGAAAAATGGCACTGATCGGTGTGCTGAGCACATTGATGTCGGGAACCGCCTTGGCCCAGTCCGTCGATTCGCTGCAGGTTCGAAGTTGGGCGGCGGCGTGTGCGAATTGCCATGGAACCAATGGTCATGCGCAGGCAGGCAACGCGTCCCTGGCAGGCGTGAGCAAGGACGATCTGGTCAAGAAGCTGATGGACTTCAAGAGCGGCCACAGGCCGGCGACGATCATGCATCAGCTCTCCAAGGGCTATTCCGATGAGCAGTTGAACGCGATCGCTGGCTACTTTGCATCGATCAAGAAATGAATGCGAATGGAAGCGCCATGATTCGACGTCGTCAGCTCTTGCAGGCTGGTTCCAGCCTCGGTGCCGTGGGGCTGCTGTCCGGTTGCGCGGGCATGTCCACCGGCCATCGCGCGCATGTGGTGGTGGTGGGGGGTGGTTACGGTGGTGCGACCACCGCCAAATACCTGCGGATGTGGTCGGACGGCAAGATCCGGGTGACGCTGGTGGAGCCCAACCCGTCGTTCGTTTCGTGCCCGTTGTCGAACCTGGTGGTTGGGGGCAGCAAGTCGCTGGCCGACATCACGTCGTCCTACGACAAGCTCGGCGCCGTGCATGGTGTCGAGATGGTGCGCGACCGGGTGATCGCCATTGATGCGGAGCGCCAATCGGTCCGGCTCGCTGGCGGTGCGGTTCTGCCGTACGACCGCCTGGTGGTGTCGCCAGGGATTGACTTCATGTGGGATGCCTTGCCCGGGATGGCGAAGGCCGGGGCCAAGGAGTCCGTCCTGCATGCCTGGAAGGCGGGCGAGCAAACTGTCGCACTGCGCAAGCAGCTCGAAGCCATGCCCGACGGAGGTGTCTACGCATTGAGCATCCCTCTGGCTCCCTACCGCTGCCCGCCCGGCCCCTATGAGCGGGCATGCCAGGTGGCCGAATACTTCAGCAAGACCAAGCCCAGGAGCAAGGTGCTGATTCTGGATGCCAACGAGGATGTGACCTCCAAGGGGCCGCTGTTCAAAAGGGCCTGGGCCGACCGGTACGCCGGCATCGTGGAATACCGAAACAAGCATGCCCTGAGCGATGTGGATGCGGCCAACAGGACGCTCAAGTTCGAATTCAACGACGACGTCAAGGCCAGTGTGCTGAACGTGCTGCCGCCAATGAGGGCCGGGGAACTGGCCGTCAATGCGGGCATGGCGACCTCCAACCAGCGTTGGTGTGACGTCGACTTCCTGACCTTCGAGTCCAAGGCGATTCCGAAGGTGCATGTCATCGGTGACGCCATTCAGATTGCACCGGCAATGCCCAAATCTGGCCACATGGCGAACCAGCATGGAAAAACCTGTGCGGCTGCCATCGTCGCTTTGCTGACCGACCAACCGGTCAACCAGCTGCCGATCTACAACAACACCTGCTACAGCTTCGTCAGCACCGACGACGTGGTTCACGTCTCCAGCGTGCACCGCTACGACCCGGAGAAGAAGACCATGCTGACGGTCCCGGGCTCCGGCGGCGTTTCTGCCGCTGCCAACGAACTGGAGGGCCGGTACGCCCACGCATGGGCACGCAATATCTGGGCGGACACGCTGTCCTGATTGGCGTCCTCTGTTGTCGTCGCCCTTGCACGCACGGGCTGACGACGCGTGGGCCAGGAAGATCTTCAGTGGTGTGTGCTTCGTGGTACCTCGAAGCCGAAAAAGAAGCGTTCTGACGTCGGCTGCCGCGCTGGCGGCTCCAGCGGCTGCCCCACTAGAATCGACGACCGTTCTCGTGGGTGCGACTCCCATCAGCCCCGCCACCCCTTTTCTTCCTCCCCCTTGGGCCAACTCAGTTTCGAATTCGACGCCCCGCGGGAGCGCGTGCCCCAGGGCAATGCACCTGTCGACGTTCGGGCCCTGACGCCCGAGGAGATGGCGCAGCAGCTGGATGCCCACCCCGACTTCCTCGTGCTGCGGCGGCTGGTGCCTTTGCCGGACTACGGTCCTGCGCCCGACGCGCTGCAGTCTGCCTGCCGTGTCCTGATCCTCGACACCGAAACCACCGGCCTGTCCCACGCCAGCGACCGCATCATTGAGCTGGCGATGCTGCGGGTGTCGGTCGATGTCGCCACCGGACGTCCGTTTGGCCCGGTCGAAACCTTCGAGGGTTTCGAAGACCCGGGCATGCCGATTCCCGAGATCGCGCGGCAGATCACCGGCATCACCGACGAAATGGTCCGCGGCCAGCGTCTGGACGATGCGCAGGTCGAGGCTCTGCTGGCCGGCGCCGACCTGGTGGTGGCCCACAACGCCGGTTTCGACCGGCCTTTCGTGGAGGCGCGATTTCCGGGTTTTGCCGCCAAGCCCTGGGCCTGCTCGTTCGCCGACATCGACTGGAAGGCGCAGGGCGCGGAATCGGCCAAGCTCAGCGCGCTGGCGCAGGACCGCGGCTGGTTCTACGACGCGCACCGTGCGCTGGTGGACTGCCATGCGCTGCTGCAGGTGCTCGCCAGCCCCGGGGCCGAGGGTGCCCCAACCGGCCTGCAGCGCCTGATGGCTGCAGCGGATCGGTTGAGCTACAGGCTGTCGGCGACCGGCGCGCCGTTCGACAGCAAGGACAAGCTCAAGGCCCGCGGCTACCGCTGGGACGGCGATGCCAAGGTGTGGTCTTGCCGTCTGGGCGGCGAAACCTTGCTGGACGCCGAGCTGGTCTGGCTCAAGGCCGAGGTTTACGGCACCCGGCGTGCGCAGGCCGAGGTGGAGGTGCTGGATGCGCGGACGCGGTTCGCGCTGCGGCCGGGCCAACTGGAGCGCAGAGCGCTCTGACCGGTGGCTTCAGCTTGGCTGGATGCGGTCAAAGCGCCACTGCACTTCCAGCGACATCGACTGCCCCGGCGCCAGCGCCACCCAGCCCGGACGACCCGGCCAATGCGCGGCATTGATCGGGTGGCTGATGGGTTCGAAACAGAACACCGGCGGCGCCGCCGGCGCGTACAGCAGACAGTCCGGTCGACCGGGTGAGCCGTCCGGCAGCGTGAGGGTCCCTTGCATGCGCAGTGCCAAGTTGCGCTCGGGCCATTCGATCAGCGCCTCGCCGCTCCAGCCGCCAAAGCCGTTGTCGATCACGAGGCGGTCGACCATCGCGCCCGCGTTGAGGTCCCAGCCCTCGGGGAACTCGGTGGAGTAGCTGGTGGGAATCCGGTCGGGGCGGGACTTCCAGACGCCCGCCACGCCGGTGGTCAGCCGGCAGCCCGGTGTGCGCGTGAACCAGGGATGCTGGCCCAGCCCGAAGGGCAGCGCCTCGGGACCGCGGTTGGTGACCGTGAGGGTCTGCAGCAGGCCGCCGTCGGACAGCGTGAAGCCCTGCCGCGCCTCGTACACATAGGGGCTGCCGCCGAAGCTTTCGCTGCGCAGGACCATGGCCGCGCCGTCGGGACCCGGGTCGACCAGGGTCCAGGGCTGCTGCCAGCCGTCGCCGTGGATCGGGTACGGGTCGTCCGGCGTGTTGGGCTGCAGCAGGTGGAAGCGGCCCGCGTGCTCGAAGCCGCCGTCGCTGATGCGGTTGGACCAGGGCAGCAGCGGGTAGCTGGCCAGCGCCTGCATGCGGGTGGTCTTTCCATCCCAGGGCCGCCAGAGGTCCACGGGTTCGCCGCCGCGCAGCCATTGCCAGGCCGCCACGCCACCACCCGCCGAAGGCAGCAGGCACAGTCGCTGTGAGTGGCCGTCGACCCAGTGCGCACCGTCGAAGTTCAAAGCCGGGTTCATCGTCATGTCCCTGTGTTCAACCGCCAAACGGCGCGGCGGCGCGGCCCTGGCAGTCCATGTCCACCGCAAACAGCCCGCCCGCCAGCGGCTCCTTCGCCAGTGCCGCTTCATCCAGGCTGAACCGGGCCGAGGTGATGTAGAGCTTGGACAGGTCCGGGCCGCCGAAGGTGCACGACGTCACCTGGCTCACCGGCAACCCCACGCGGCCCAGCTCCTGCGCGGTGTCGGGGTCGTGGCAGGACACGCAGCCGCCGCCCCAGTGGCAGATCCACACGCGGCCCTGGGCGTCCGTGGTCATGCCGTCAGGCACGCCGTCGTCGGCGCCGAGCTGCAGCCACAGGCGCCGGTTGCCGATCTCTCCCGTCGCCGGGTCGCTGTCGTAGGCCAGCACCTGGCCGCGCACGGTGTCGTTGAACAGCATGGTCAGGCCATCGCGAAGCCAGGTGGGGCCGTTGGTGACCGCGAAGCCTTCGTCCACGCGGGTCCAGCTGCCATCGGGCGCGACCCGGTACAGCGCGCCGGTCGGCGCTCTGCAGTCGAAGTCCATGCTGCCCATCCACCAGCGGCCGACGGCATCGCACTTGGCGTCGTTGAAGCGGTTGCCGGTGCGCTCCGGTTCCGGCCGGCAGAGGTAGCGTGGCGCCTCGTCCGGGTGGTCGGGGTCCCACAGCGCCGGACCGCGCCGCAGGGCGATCGCCAGGCCCGCGCCGTCGCGGCGCTCGGCCAGGGCCGAGACTTCCTCGTCGAAGGTCCAGCTGTCCTGCGCGCCGGTGGCGGGGTCGAGCCGGTGGATGCGCCGGGACAGGATGTCGACCCAGAAGAATCGCTGCTGCCGCACGGACCAGAGACCGCCTTCGCCCAGAACCGCCGACGCCGGCCAGATGCAACGGACATCGCCCGAGGGCGTGAAGTCGGAAGGGTGGTGCGCTTGGGGTGGCATGTCGTCTCCAGGATGGCGGTCAGTGACCCGCGGAAGGACCCCGGGGCTTGACGTTCGCGGCATTATGCGATCAGATTGATATGTATTTGATTTGATTTGTTTATCTATTGATATCAGTATTGCAATGACAACCTTTTCTCCGAATCCGGACGTTCCGGCTGCCGCCGACGCGGCCCGGGCGTCCCGCTACGCCGGCCTGTCGGGCCGTAAGGTCTTCGTCACCGGCGGTGCCACCGGCATCGGCGCGGCCATCGTCGCGGCGTTCGCCCGCCAGGGCGCCCAGGTGGCGTTTGTCGACGTGGCCGCGCAGGCCGCCGAAACGCTGTCGCAGCAACTGGCCGACGAAGGCTGCCCCCGGCCGTGGTGGCGCGCTGTCGATGTGAAAGACCTCGCCGCCCTGCAGGGTGCCATCGCCGACGCGGCCACCGCCATGGGCGACTTCGGCGTGCTGGTCAACAACGTCGCCAGCGACGACCGCCACACCCTGGAGTCGGTTACAGCAGAGTATTACGACGAGCGCATGGCCGTGAACCAGCGCCCTGCGCTGTTCGCGGTGCAGGCGGTCGCGCCCGGGATGCGGCGGCTCGGTGGCGGCTCGGTGATCAACTTCGGCTCGGTCGGCTGGCAGACCAAGAACCCGGACTACCCCTGCTACGCCATCGCCAAGTCGGCGGTCAATGGCCTCACGCGCGGGCTGGCTGCCTCACTCGGCAAGGACCGCATCCGCGTCAACACGGTCACGCCCGGCTGGGTGATGACCGAGCGGCAGATGCGGCTGTGGCTGGACGCCGAGGGCGAACGCGAGATCGCGCGCAACCAGTGCATGCCCGACAAGCTGCTGCCGCAGCACGTGGCGAACATGGTGCTGTTCCTCGCTTCGGACGACGCGGTGATGTGCACTGCGCAGGAGTTCGTGGTCGATGGCGGCTGGACTTGAAGCCGATCAGTCCTGGTCCAGCTTGATGCCGTACTGCGTCAGGCAGGTCTGTTTGAGTGCTTTCATCAGCACCTTGGCGCCGGGCGAGAGCAGGCGGTCGGTGCGGGTGATGAGGCCGAAGGCGTCCATCTGGCAGGGCAGCTCGATCGGCAGCTTGGCCATCAGGCCGTGTGCGGCGTAGTAGTTCGCCACTTCTGTCGCCAGCACGCCGACCATGTCGCTCTGCTGCAGCATGCGCGTCATGAACAGCAGCGCCGAAGTCTCGATGGTGTTGATCGGCGGGCTCAGGCCCTCCTGCTGGAACATCAGGTCGAAGCGGTGGCGCAGCACGCTGCCGTCCGGCGGCACGATCCAGCCCGCACCGTGCAGGTCGCGCAGGCTCAGGTTGCTCACCCCGATCAGCGGGTGGCCGGGGCGGGTCACCGCCGACACCATCTCCCCGGTCAATGGTTCGTAGCGCAGGCTGCTCTTGTCGTGCTCCGCAAACAGGCGGCCGATCACGATGTCGATCTTTCCCTGCTCCAGCCGGTCGAGCAGCACCGGACTGGTCTCGATCTCCAGCGAGATCCGCAGGTTGGGGTGCTCCTGCTTGACCAGCGCCACCGCCGACGGCAGCAGGCTCAGCCCCGGCGAGGTGATGGCGCCGACGCCGACCTGCCCGAAGTGCCCCGACTTGAGCGCCATCAGTTCGTCGTGCGCCTGGTTCAGGCTGGCCAGCGCCATGCGCGCGTGGCGGATCATGGTCTCGCCGTACCAGGTCGGGCTCATGCCGCGGGGCAGCCGGTCGAACAGCGGCACGCCCAGCACGTCTTCCAGGTCCTTGAGCAGCTTGGACGCCGCCGGCTGGGTCATGCTGAGCACCTGGGCCGCTCGGTGGATGTTGCCTTCTTCCGCCAGCGCCACCAGCAGCAGCAGCTGGCGCGTCTTGAGGCGGGCGCGGATGAACCAGTGGTTGTAGTTGCTCATCGGGGGTTTTCCAGAATGCCAAGAGTGATATCAATTTTCCGCTAAAAATCATTAGATTGATATCAAAAATCTCCATAGACTGCCTGCGGAACACACACACAAGGCACCGCAGTCATGAAACAGGGCGAAATCCGGCACCAGCCACGGCACCTCATCAATGGGCGCTGGGTCATTGGCGCCACCACCGGCGTCAGCACCAACCCCTCGGACACGCGGGAAGTGGTGGCCGAGTTCGCCCGCGCCGACCGCAACCAGACCGAACAGGCGATCGCCGCCGCCGCCGATGCGCTGCCGCAATGGAGCCTGAGCACCCCGCAGCGCCGGGCCGACGCACTGGACCAGGTGGGCAGCGAACTGCTGGCGCGAAAGGAAGAGCTGGGCGCATTGCTGGCACGGGAAGAGGGCAAGACCCTGCCCGAAGCCATTGCCGAGGTCGCGCGGGCCGGCAACATCTTCAAGTTCTTCGCCGGCGAGGCCCTGCGCATCCCGGGCGAGACGATGGCCTCGGTGCGGCCGGGCGTGCAGGTCGACATCACCCGCGAGCCGGTGGGCGTGGTGGCGATCATCGCGCCGTGGAACTTCCCGTTCGCGATCCCGGCGTGGAAGATCGCGCCGGCCCTGGCTTACGGCAACACGGTGGTGTTCAAGCCGGCCGAGCTGGTGCCGGCCTGCGGTTGGGCGCTGGCCGAGATTCTCAGCCGCTGTGGTCTGCCCGCCGGCACCTTCAACCTCATCATGGGCAGCGGCCGCGAGGTCGGCCAGACCCTGGTCGAGCACCCGCGAGTGAACGCGATCAGCTTCACCGGCTCGGTGCCCACCGGCCGCCGCATCCTCACGGCCACCGCCGCGCGCCAGGCCAAGGTGCAGCTGGAGATGGGTGGCAAGAATCCGCTGGTCGTGCTGGCCGACGCCGATCTGGACCAGGCCGTCGACTGCGCGCTGCAGGGCTCGTACTTCTCGACCGGCCAGCGGTGCACCGCTTCCAGCCGGCTGATCGTGGACGCGCCGGTGCACGACGAATTCGTGGCGCGCCTGACGCGTCGCCTGGAGTCGCTCAAGGTAGGCCATGCGATGACGCGCGGCACCGAGATGGGTCCGGTGGTCGACGGCGCGCAACTGGAGCAGAACCAGTCCTACATGGCGATCGCGGCCCACGAAGGGGCGCAGCACGTCTGGGGCGGCGAGCTGGTGGAGCGCGAGACGCCGGGGCACTACATGAACCCCGCGCTGTGGCTGGCCGAACCCCATCACCGCATTGCCCGCGAAGAGATCTTCGGCCCCATCGCCTGCGTGCTGCGGGCCGACGGCTACGAGCACGCACTGTCTCTGGCCAACGACACGCCCTTCGGGTTGTGCGCCGGCATCTGCACCACCTCGCTGAAGTACGCGATGCATTTCCGTCGCCACGCGCAGGTGGGCATGACCATGGTGAACCTGCCGACCGCCGGCGTGGATTTCCATGTTCCGTTCGGCGGGCGCAAAGACTCCAGCCACGGATCCCGCGAACAAGGCCGCTATGCGGCGGAGTTCTACACCACCGTCAAGACCGGCTACATGCTGGCCTGACCCTTTTCGATTTCATCACCACAAACAGGAGACAGACACCATGAAACGCATTCAGCGCCGCACCCTGGTCGCCACCCTGGCGACCGCTTCCCTGGCCGTTTTGCTGCCGGCCACTTCGTTCGCCCAGAAACCCATCGTGCTGGGGTTCAGCCAGGTCGGCGCCGAGAGCGAATGGCGCACCGCCAACACCGAGTCGGTCAAGGCCTCGGCCAAGGATGCCGGCATCGACCTGAAGTTCTCCGACGCCCAGCAGAAGCAGGAGAACCAGATCAAGGCCATCCGCAGCTTCATCGCGCAGAAGGTCGACGTGATCGCCTTCTCGCCGGTGGTGGAGTCTGGCTGGGAAATGGTGCTGCGCGAGGCCAAGGCCGCCAAGATTCCGGTGGTGCTCACCGACCGCTCGGTCAACGTCAAGGACGACTCGCTGTACGTGTCCTTCCTGGGCTCCGACTTCGTGGAAGAAGGCCGCAAGGCCGGGCGCTGGCTGGTCGAGAAGACGAAGGGCCAGAGCGGCACCGTCAACATCGTCGAGCTGCAGGGCACCGTGGGCTCCGCGCCCGCCATCGATCGCAAGAAGGGCTTCGAGGAAATCATCAAAGCCGACCCGAAGTTCAAGATCGTGCGCTCGCAGACCGGTGACTTCACCCGCGCCAAGGGCAAGGAAGTCATGGAAGCCTTCCTGAAGGCCGAGGGCAAGAACATCAACGTGCTGTACGCGCACAACGACGACATGGCCATCGGCGCCATCCAGGCCATCGAGGAGGCCGGTCTCAAGCCCGCCAAGGACATCACCATCATTTCGGTGGACGCGGTCAAGGGCGCCTTCGAAGCCATGATCGCCGGCAAGATGAACGTCAGCGTCGAGTGCAGCCCGCTGCTGGGTCCGCAGCTCATGCAGATCGTCAAGGACGTCAAGGCCGGCAAGCCGGTGCCCAAGCGCATCGTGACCCAGGAAGGCATCTTCCCGATGGAAACCGCCGCACAGGAGTTCCCCAAGCGCAAGTACTGAGCCACCGACCCACCAACGATTCCCAACAACAACAGGCAGCCGCGCGCAGGAGCGCGCGGCGACCATCCACCGGAGACACACTTGAACACACCGAACCGCCGCCACCTGCTGGGCGCCCTGGCGCTGACCTTCTTCACCTTCGCCACCGGCGCCCAGGCGCAGGACAAGGGCACCATCGGCATCTCGATGCCGACCAAATCGTCCGCCCGCTGGATCGCCGACGGCGACAACATGGTCAAGGTCCTGAAGGACCGCGGCTACAAGACCGACCTGCAGTACGCCGACGACGACATTCCGAACCAGCTGGCGCAGGTCGAGAACATGATCACCAAGGGCGTGAAGGTGCTGGTGATCGCCTCGATCGACGGCACCACGCTGTCCAAGGCGCTGCAGAATGCGGCCGACAAGGGTGTCAAGGTCATCGCCTACGACCGCCTGATCAAGGGCAGCAAGAACGTCGACTACTACGCCACCTTCGACAACTTCCAGGTTGGTGTGCAGCAGGCTACCTCGATCGTCGACAAGCTGGGCCTGAAGGCCGGCAAGGGCCCGTTCAACATCGAACTGTTCGGCGGCTCGCCCGACGACAACAACGCCTTCTTCTTCTACGACGGCGCCATGAGCGTGCTCAAGCCCTACATCGACAGCGGCAAGCTGGTGGTGCGCAGCAAGCAGATGGGCATGGACAAGGTTGGCACGCTGCGCTGGGACGGCGCCGTGGCGCAGGCCCGCATGGACAACCTGCTGTCGGCCTTCTACGGCAAGGACAAGGTGCACGCGGTGCTGAGCCCGTACGACGGCCTGTCGATCGGCATCCTGTCCTCGCTCAAGGGCGTTGGCTACTGCACCGCGCAGCAACCCTGCCCGGTGGTCTCGGGTCAGGATGCCGAGGTGCCGTCGGTCAAGTCCATCCTCAAGGGCGAGCAGTACTCGACCATCTTCAAGGACACGCGTGAGCTGGCCAAGGTCACGGCCAACATGGTCGACGCGATGCTCTCGGGCAAGCAGCCCGAGATCAACGACACCAAGACCTACAACAACGGCGTGAAGGTGGTGCCCAGCTACCTGCTCAAGCCGGTGCCGGTCGACGCGAACAACTGGAAGAAGGTGCTGGTCGACAGCGGCTACTACAAGGAATCGCAGGTCAAGTAAGCCGTTCCCGCCGGGGTCATCGTCCGATGGCTCCGGCGCGCTGTGCACCGAGGATTCCGCTTTGCAAACCCTTCTGGAGATGCGGTCCATCCGCAAGACCTTTCCTGGCGTCGTCGCCCTCGACCAGGTGAACCTGCGCGTGCGCGCCGGCGAGATCCACGCGCTCGTGGGCGAAAACGGCGCCGGCAAGTCCACGCTGATGAAGGTGCTCTCTGGCGTGTATCCCGCCGGCAGCTACACCGGCGAAATCCTGTTCGACGGCCAGGAGCGCCAGTTCAAGGGCATCCACGACAGCGAGCAGCTGGGCATCATCATCATCCACCAGGAGCTGGCGCTGGTGCCGCTGCTGTCGATCACCGAAAACGTGTTCCTGGGCAACGAGGTCGCGAACCGCGGCGTGATCGACTGGATGGCGGCCCACCGCCAGACGCAGGAATTGCTGCGCAAGGTCGGTCTCAGGGAATCACCCTCGACGCTGATCACCAACATGGGCGTCGGCAAGCAGCAGCTGGTGGAAATCGCCAAGGCGCTGTCCAAGCAGGTCAGGCTGCTGATCCTGGACGAACCCACCGCCAGCCTGAACGAAAACGACAGCCAGGCCCTGCTGGACCTGCTGCTCGAACTCAAGGGGCAGGGCATCACCTGCATCCTGATCTCGCACAAGCTCAACGAGATCGCGCGCGTGGCCGACGCCGTGACCATCCTGCGCGACGGATCCACCGTCGAGACCATCGAGTGCCGCGACGAGACGGTCAGCGAGGACCGCGTGATCCGCGCCATGGTCGGGCGCGAGATGGCCGACCGCTACCCGCCGCGCACGCCCGACATCGGCGGGACCGTGTTCGAAGTGACGAACTGGCGCGTGCACCACCCGCAGCACGCCGACCGCGAGGTGATCAAGGGCGTGGACCTGCACGTGCGGCGCGGCGAGATCGTCGGCATCGCCGGCCTGATGGGCGCGGGCCGCACCGAGTTCGCGATGAGCGTCTTTGGTCGCGCCTGGGGCCAGCGCATCAGCGGCGAGGTCCGGTTGCACGGAAAACCCATCGACGTCGGCACGGTCGGCAAGGCGGTGGCCCACGGCCTGGCCTACGTCACCGAAGACCGCAAGGGCAACGGCCTGGTGCTGGCCGAAGACATCCAGTTCAACACCTCGCTGGCCAACCTGGGCGCCGTCTCGCGCGCCGGCGTGATCGACGACGGTCGCGAGTACGGCGTGGCACAGGGCTACCGCGAGAAGCTGCGCATCCGCAGCGCCGGCGTGAACCAGAAGACCGTCAACCTCTCGGGCGGCAACCAGCAGAAGGTGGTGCTCAGCAAGTGGCTGTTCACCAACCCCGAGGTGCTCATCCTCGACGAGCCCACGCGCGGCATCGACGTGGGCGCCAAGTACGAGATCTACACCCTGATCGCCCAGCTCGCCGCCGAAGGGAAATGCGTGATCGTGATCTCTTCCGAAATGCCCGAACTGCTGGGCCTGTCCGACCGCATCTACGTCATGAACGAAGGCCGCTTCGTCGCCGAGATGCCGGTCGCCGAGGCCTCGCAGGAAAAGATCATGCGCGCGATCGTCACCAGTCACTGACCCCATGGACCAGCCCACCACCGCCCCCACCACCGCCGCTTCGGCCCCCGGCCGCCCGGCCCTGGATTTCCTCAAGCACAACTTCCGCGAATACGGGATGCTGATCTCGCTGGTCGCGATCATGGCCTTCTTCCAGGTCATGACCGACGGCACGCTGATGCAGCCGCTGAACCTGACCAACCTGGTGCTGCAGAACAGCTACATCATCATCATGGCGCTGGGCATGCTGCTGGTCATCGTGGCCGGTCACATCGACCTCTCGGTCGGCTCCGTGTGCGGTTTCATCGGCGCGCTGGCGGCGGTGCTGATGGTCAACTACGAATGGCACTTCGTGCCGGCCACGCTGGTGTGCCTGGTCACAGGCGCGGTGATTGGCGCCGCGCAGGGCTGGTTCGTCGCTTTCTTCCGCATCCCCTCGTTCATCGTCACGCTGGCGGGCATGCTGGTGTTCAAGGGCCTGGCGCTGGCGCTGCTGCAGGGACAGTCGGTCGGCCCCTTCCCCGAGTCGTTCCAGAAGCTGAGCTCAGGCTTCATTCCCGACCTGTTCAGCGAAGAGGGCCTGCGCCTGACCTCGCTCCTGATCGGCGTGGTGGCGGCGGTGCTGCTGGCCCTGTCCACGCTGCGCGCGCGCCGCAACCAGCTGCGGCACGGCATCGACACCGAACCGCTGGCGCTGTTCGCGATCAAGCTGGCCGTGTTCGCCGGCCTGCTGGTCTTCTTCAGCTACATGATGGCCTCGTACAAGGGCCTGCCCAATGTGCTGATCGTGATGGCGCTGCTGATCGTGGCCTTCGATTTCGTCACCGCGCGCACCGTGCTGGGCCGGCGCATCTATGCGCTGGGCGGCAACGAGAAGGCCGCCAAGCTCTCGGGCATCAAGACCGAGCGGCTGAGCTTCTACACCTTCGTGAACATGGGCGTGCTGGCCGCACTGGCGGGTCTGATCTTCGCGGCGCGACTGAACACCGCCACGCCCAAGGCCGGCCTGGGCTTCGAGCTGGATGTGATCGCGGCCTGCTTCATCGGCGGTGCCTCGGCCTCCGGTGGCGTGGGCAAGGTGATGGGCTCGGTGATCGGCGCCTTCATCATGGGCGTGATGAACAACGGCATGTCGATCATGGGGGTCGGCATCGACTACCAGCAGGTCATCAAGGGCCTGGTGCTGCTGGCCGCCGTGTTCGTCGACGTCTACAACAAGAACAAGGCATGACCGCGCCATCGTCGTCACCGCTGCTGGAGCTGTCGGGCGTGGGCATGCGCTTTGGCCGTTCCACCGTGCTGCAGGACGTCGGACTGCGCCTGTTTTCCGGCGAGGTGCATGCGCTGATGGGGCAGAACGGGGCGGGCAAGTCCACCCTGATCAAGGTGCTCACCGGCGTGGTGGCACCCACCGCGGGCGAGATGCGGCTGGGCGACCGATCGGGCTGGCCCGGTTCGCCGCTGCAGTCCCAGCAGCAGGGCATCAGCACCGTGTACCAGGAGGTCAACCTCTGCCCCAACCTCACGGTGGCCGAGAACATCTTTGCGGGGCGCTATCCGCGCCACGGCTGGTGGCAAGGCGGCCGCATCGACTGGGCCGCGACCCGCGAACAGGCGCAGCGCCTGCTGGCCCGTGTGGGCCTGGACATCGACGTGACGCGGCGGCTGTCGGAGTACCCGGTGGCGATCCAGCAGCTGGTGGCGATCGCGCGCGCACTGGGCATCGATGCGCGCGTGCTGATCCTTGACGAGCCGACCTCCAGCCTCGACGACGACGAAGTGCAGGGCCTGTTCGAGGTGCTGCGCCGGCTGCGCGACGAAGGCCTGGCGATCCTGTTTGTCACCCACTTCCTGGACCAGGTCTACGCGCTGGCCGACCGCATCACGGTGCTGCGCAACGGCCGCTGGATCGGGGAATGGCCGACGCCGGAGCTGCCGGCACAGGCGCTGATCGAAGCGATGGTGGGCCGCGAGCTGGGGCCCGCATCGGCCGGCCCGACCGCCGGGGCTGCCGGCGGCGAACAGGCGCCTGCGCTGCTGCAGGCCGAAGGCCTGGGCCGCACGGGCAGCATCCAGCCGACCGACCTGGCGATCCGCCCGGGCGAGGTGCTGGGCATCGCCGGCCTGCTGGGCGCGGGGCGCACCGAGCTGGCGCGGCTGCTGTTCGGCCTGGACCGGCCCGACGCCGGCGTGCTGCGGGTGCAGGGCGAGGTCATGCGATTTTCCAACCCGGTCGACGCCATCGCCCACGGCCTGGCGATGTGCCCCGAAGAGCGCAAGACCGAAGGCATCTTTGCCGACCTCTCGGTGCGCGAAAACATTGCCATTGCGCTGCAGGCCATGCGCGGCATGGGCCAGCCCCTGTCGCTGGCCGAGCAGCGCGAGATGGCCGAGCGCTACATCGCGCTGCTGGGCATCCGCACGCCGGGCCCCGAGACACCGGTGGGCCTGCTCTCCGGCGGCAACCAGCAGAAGGTCATCATCGCCCGCTGGCTGGCGACCGCGCCGCGCCTGCTGATCCTGGACGAGCCCACGCGCGGCATCGACGTGGCGGCCAAGCAGGAAATCATGGACCAGATCCTGCGCCTGGCGGCACAGGGCATGGCGGTGGTCTTCATCTCGTCCGAAATGAGCGAGGTGGTCCGGGTGTCGCACCGCATCCTGGTGCTGCGAGACCGGCGACCGATCGGCGAGCTGCCCGCCGGCAGCAGCGAAGACGCCGTGTACGAAATGATTGCGAACGAGCATGCCTGACACTCCCTCCCGACTGCAGGTTTGGCTGGGCCATCGCCTCACCTGGCCGCTGGTCACGCTGGTCCTGCTGCTGCTGGTCAACGTGGTCGCCAACGAGCGCTTCCTGCACATCGAGTGGCGCGACGGCCATCTTTACGGCAGCCTGATCGACATCCTCAACCGCGCGGCACCGCTGATCCTGGTGTCGCTGGGCATGACGCTGGTGATCGCGATGCGCGGCATCGACATTTCCGTCGGTGCCGTGGTCGCCATCTCGGCGGCGGTCGCCGCCTGGATGATCGGCGGCTCGGTCGATGGCGCCACCACGCGGCTGCCGATGGGCGTGGCCGTGGCCGGCGCACTGGCCGTGGCCACGCTGTGCGGCGTGTGGAACGGTCTGCTGGTGGCGGGCATCGGCATGCAGCCGATCATTGCGACCCTGATCCTGATGGTGGCGGGGCGCGGTGTGGCCCAGCTCATCACCGACGGCCAGATCATCACGGTCTACTACCAGCCGTATTTCTTCATCGGTGGCGGACACCTGCTGGGCCTGCCGTTCTCGCTGTTCGTCTGGGTCGGGGTGATGGCCCTGCTGGCGCTGCTGCTCTACCGCACGCCGCTGGGCCTGTTCGTGCAGGCGGTGGGCGTCAACCCCTCGGCCGCGCGGGTGGCCGGCATCCGCTCGCGCCTGCTCACCGCCGCCGCTTACGTGTTCTGCGGCTTCTGCGCCGGAGTGGCGGGTCTGCTGATCAGCTCCAACGTCAAGAGCGCCGACGGCAACAACGCCGGCCAGCTGATGGAGCTGGACGCCATCCTGGCGGTCACGCTGGGCGGCACGTCGCTGGCCGGTGGCCGCTTCAGCCTGGCCGGGACCCTGATCGGCGCGCTCATCATCCAGACGCTCACCTATGCGATCTATTCGCTGGGGGTGCCGCCCGAGATCAACCTGGTGGTCAAGGCCGCGGTGGTGTTCGTGGTGATGCTGCTGCAGTCGCCGGAGTTCCGCGCCCAGCTCTGGGCGCTGGCCCAGCGCCCGCCCGTGCGGGGGGCCGGCGCATGACGCACAAGCCAACAACCCTGTCGCGGCTGGACCTGCGCTTCCTGCCGCTGGTGGCCACCATCGCGCTGTTCCTGCTGATGGTGCTGGCCGGTGCCTGGCGCTACACCGGGTTCTTCTCGCCCCAGGTGTTCCTCAACCTGCTGATCGACAACGCCTTCCTGCTGATCGTCGCGATCGGCATGAGCTTCGTGATCCTCAGCGGCGGCATCGACCTGTCGGTGGGATCGGTGGTGGCGCTCTCGACCATGGTGCTGGCCTCGCTGGTGGAGCACCACGGCTGGTCGCCACTGCCCGCGATCGGCCTGGTGCTGGTCATGGGCATGGGTTTCGGTGCCTTCATGGGCTTCCTGATCGAGCGCTTCCGGCTGCAGCCCTTCATCGTCACGCTGGCCGGCATGTTCCTGGCGCGCGGCCTGTGCTACCTCATCAGCATCGACTCGATCAGCATCGGCAACGAGGCCTATTCCGAGCTGGCCTACCGCCGGCTGGAGCTGGCCGACGGCGTCACGCTCAGCCTGGGCGCGATGATCGCGCTGGCCTGCCTGCTGGTGGCCCTGTTCGTGGCACACGGCACCGCTTTCGGCCGCACGGTCTATGCCATCGGCGGCAGCGAACACTCGGCCGTCCTGATGGGCCTGCCGGTGCGCCGCACGGTGGTGGGCGTCTACGCCATCTCCGGCCTGTGCGCAGCCCTGGGCGGCGTGGTCTTCACCTTCTACATGCTCTCGGGCTACGGCCTGCACGCCGTCGGCATGGAGCTCGACGCCATCGCCGCCGTGGTCATCGGCGGCACGCTGCTGACCGGCGGCGTGGGCTATGTCTTCGGCACGCTGTTCGGCGTGCTCACCCTGGGCCTGATCCAGACCCTGATCACCTTCGACGGCACGCTCAGCTCCTGGTGGACGCGCATCGTCGTCGGTCTGCTGCTGTTCCTGTTCTGCCTGTTGCAGCGGCTCATGGTCCGCCGCCCGGGCGCCTGACCTTCCCGACACCGCCAACCCACACCGCCACACCCACCATGTCCGACACCCCCCGCAAGCTGCGCTCCACCCAGTGGTTCGGCAGCGCCGACAAGAACGGCTTCATGTACCGCAGCTGGATGAAGAACCAGGGCATCCCGGACCACGCGTTCGACGGCCGCCCGATCATCGGCATCTGCAACACCTGGTCCGAGCTGACGCCGTGCAACGCGCACTTTCGCAAGCTGGCCGAACACGTCAAGAAGGGCGTGCTCGAAGCGGGTGGCTACCCGGTCGAGTTCCCGGTGTTCTCCAACGGCGAGTCCAACCTGCGGCCGACCGCGATGCTCACGCGCAACCTGGCGTCGATGGACGTCGAGGAAGCGATCCGCGGCAACCCCATCGACGCGGTGGTGCTGCTGGTGGGCTGCGACAAGACCACGCCTGCGCTGCTGATGGGTGCGGCCAGCTGTGACGTGCCGGCGATCGTGGTCACCGGTGGGCCCATGCTCAACGGCAAGCTCGAAGGCAAGAACATCGGCTCGGGAACGGCGGTGTGGCAGCTGCACGAATCGCTGAAGGCCGGCGAGATCAACATGCACCAGTTCCTGGCGGCCGAGGGCGGCATGTCGCGCTCGGCCGGCACCTGCAACACCATGGGCACGGCCTCGACCATGGCCTGCATGGCCGAAGCGCTGGGCACCTCGCTGCCGCACAACGCCGCGATCCCGGCGGTCGACGCGCGCCGCTATGTGCTGGCCCATATGTCGGGCCAGCGCATCGTGCAGATGGCGCACGAAGACCTGCGGCTGTCCAAGATCCTCACGCGCGAGGCGTTTGAAAACGCGATCCGCACCAACGCCGCCATCGGCGGCTCGACCAACGCGGTGATCCACCTCAAGGCCATCGCCGGGCGCGTGGGCGTGAACCTGGAGCTGGACGACTGGACGCGCATCGGCAAGGGCACGCCGACCGTGGTCGACCTGCAGCCCTCGGGCCGCTTCCTGATGGAGGAGTTCTATTACGCCGGTGGCCTTCCGGCCGTGCTGCGCCGTCTGGGTGAAGCGAACCTGCTGCCGCATCCCGGTGCGCTCACCGTCAACGGCAAGAGCCTGTGGGACAACGTGCGCGAGGCGCCGCAGTACAACGACGAAGTGATCCGCCCGCTCGACAACCCGCTGGTGCCCGACGGTGGCATCTGCGTGCTGCGCGGCAACCTGGCGCCGCGCGGCGCCGTGCTCAAGCCCTCGGCCGCGTCGCCCCACCTGCTCAAGCACCGCGGCCGCGCCGTGGTGTTCGAGACCCTGGAGCATTACAAGGAGCGCATCGTCGACGAAGACCTGGACATCGACGAGACCTGCGTGATGGTGCTCAAGAACTGCGGCCCCATGGGCTATCCCGGGATGGCCGAGGTCGGCAACATGGGCCTGCCGCCCAAGCTGCTGCGCAAGGGCATCAAGGACATGGTGCGCATCTCCGACGCGCGCATGAGCGGCACCGCCTACGGCACCGTGGTGCTGCACGTGGCGCCCGAGGCGGCGGCCGGTGGCCCGCTGGCCGCCGTGCGCGACGGTGACTTCATCGAACTCGACTGCACGACCGGCCGCCTGCACCTGGACATCAGCGACGAGGAGCTGGCCGCGCGCCTGGCCGTCGTGAAGCCGCCCGCGCACGCGATGCGCGGCGGCTACCAGCACCTGTACGTCAACCACGTGCTGCAGGCCGACCAGGGCTGCGACTTCGAATTCCTCGTCGGCTGCCGCGGCTCGGCCGTGCCCCGCCATTCGCATTGAGATCACCATGACCGCTTCCGCACGTCCGCCGCGTTACCGCGGCATCTTCCCGGTGGTGCCCACCACCTTCACCGAATCCGGCGAGCTCGACCTGGAAAGCCAGAAGCGCTGCCTCGATTTCATGATCGACGCCGGCGTCGACGGCCTGTGCATCCTGGCCAACTTCTCCGAGCAGTTCTCGCTGTCGGACGACGAGCGCGAAATCCTCACCCGCACCTGCCTTGAACACGTGGCCGGCCGCGTGCCCGTGATCGTGACCACCACGCACTACGGCACCCGCGTCTGCGCCGAACGCAGCCGCCGCGCGCAGGACATGGGCGCCGCGATGGTGATGGTGATGCCGCCCTACCACGGCGCCACCTTCCGCGTGCCCGAGGCGCAGATCTTCGAGTTCTACGCGCGCTTGTCCGACGCCATCGGCATTCCGATCATGGTGCAGGACGCGCCAGCGAGCGGCACGGTGCTGTCCGCACCCTTCCTGGCCCGCATGGCGCAGGAAATCGAACACCTCGCGTATTTCAAGATCGAGGTGCCGGGCGCGGCGTCCAAACTGCGCGAGCTGATCCGGCTGGGCGGCGATGCGATCGAGGGGCCGTGGGACGGCGAAGAGGCGATCACCCTGCTGGCCGATCTCGATGCGGGCGCGACCGGCGCGATGACCGGCGGCGGCTTCCCCGACGGCATCCGCCCCATCCTTGAAGCGCACCGCAGCGGCCACGTCAACCGCGCCTTCGAGCTCTACCAGCGCTGGCTGCCACTCATCAACCACGAGAACCGCCAGGGCGGCATCCTGACCGCCAAGGCGCTGATGAAGGAAGGCGGAGTGATCGCCTGCGAGGCCGGGCGCCACCCGTTCCCGCCCATGCACCCCGAATTGCGGCGCGGCCTGATCGATATCGCGCGCCGCCTGGACCCTCTGGTCTTGCGCTGGAGAACCTGAATGCGCGAAGACCCTGCGCTGCTGGCGTTGGACTGGGGCACCAGCTCGTTGCGCGCCTACGCCCTGGGCGAGGGCGGCGTGGTGCTGGACACGCGGCGCAGCGAGCACGGCGTGATGAATCTGCCCACGGGCCCCGGTATCGACACACCGTCGGCGGCTTTCGAGGCCGTGCTGCAAGGGCTGTGTGGTGACTGGCTGGCGGCCCATCCGCACACGCCGATGATCGCTTGCGGCATGGTCGGCAGCGCGCAGGGCTGGCGCGAGGCGCGTTACCAGCCGTTGCCGGCCCGCGCCAGTGAACTGGCCACGGCGCTGACCGTGATCGAGCGCCCGGGCGGCCAGCCGCTGCACGTGGTGCCGGGTCTGCTGCAGGCCGGCGAACTGCCCAATGTGATGCGCGGCGAAGAGACCCAGATCGCCGGCGTGCTGCAGAGCCTGGCCGACGAAGGCCGGTTGCCGGAGCGGCTGCTGGTCGGGCTGCCGGGCACGCACACCAAGTGGGCCTGGGTGGAGGACGGCGCCGTCGTGCGCTTCGAGACCTTCATGACCGGCGAGGTCTATGCCGCGCTGTCGCAGCACACCATCCTGGGCCGCACCATGGTGCTCGGTTCGCCGCACGACGAATCCGCGTTCGGGCGTGGCCTGCGGGTGGCGCAATCCGAGCTGGGGGCGATGGGCGTGCTGTCGACGGTCTTCAGCGTGCGCACCCTGGGCCTCACCCGGCAGCTGGCCGGCGAGGCTCAGCCCGACTACCTCTCGGGCCTGCTGATCGGTCACGAAGTGGCGGCGCTGGCACCGGTAGTCGGTGCCGGGCTGCCAGTGGTGTTGTGTGGCGAGGCGGTGCTGTGCCTGCGTTATGCGACGGCGCTGGAAGCCCGGGGCCTGCCGCCGCCGGACATCCGCGCCGGCGTCACCCCGCTGGGCCTCTGGCGCATCGGGCAGGCGGCTGGCCTGGTCCGGACCCACTGACCGACCCTCTCAACGAACATCCCGAACGAACCCCTCCGCCGATGAACCTTCCCCACCTGTTTCGCCAGACCCTGTCCGAGCGCGGGCTGATCGCCATCCTGCGCGGGGTTCGTCCCGAAGAAGCGGCCGGGATCGGCCTCGCGCTGCACGCGGCCGGCATCCGCCTGATCGAGGTACCGCTGAATTCGCCCGACCCGCTGCGCAGCATCCGCGCGTTGCGCGATGCCCTGCCGGACGACACGCTGGTCGGTGCCGGCACCGTGCTGCGGCCCGAGTCCTGCGTCGAGATCGCCCGCGCCGGCGGCCAGCTGGTCGTGATGCCGCATGGCGACCCGGAGGTCATCGGCGCCGCCAAGGCGACCGGCCTGGCCTGCGCGCCCGGCGTGGCCACGCCGACCGAAGCCTTCGCGGCGCTGGCGGCGGGCGCCGATGTGCTCAAGATGTTCCCTGCCGAGACGCTGGGCCCGATGGGGCTGAAGGCCTGGCGCGCGGTGCTGACGCCGCCGGTGGCCATCGTGCCGGTCGGCGGCATCACACCCGACAGTCTGGCTTCCTACCTCGCGGCCGGCGCCTCGGGCTTCGGGCTGGGCTCCGCGCTGTACCGCGCGGGCGACAGCGCCGACGTGGTGTCCCGCCGCGCCGCCGCGTTTGTCCTGGCCTGGCAGGCCTCGCGCAGCGACCACTGAACCATCGCCCACCGCATTGCTCCCCATGAAGATCACACGCCTCTCCACCTTCATCGTTCCGCCCCGCTGGTGCTTCCTCAAGATCGAGACCGATGAGGGCATCTGCGGCTGGGGTGAGCCGGTGCTCGAAGGCCGCGCCCACACGGTGGCGGCCATGGTGGAGGAACTGTCGGACTACCTCGTCGGCAAGGACCCGCGCCAGATCGAGGACCACTGGACGGTGATGTACCGCGGCGGCTTCTACCGGGGCGGCGGCATCCACATGAGCGCCATTGCCGGCATCGACCAGGCGCTGTGGGACATCAAGGGCAAGGCGCTGGGTGTGCCGGTGTCCGAACTGCTGGGCGGACAGGTGCGCGACTGCATCCGCGTCTACAGCTGGATCGGTGGCGACCGGCCGGCCGACACGGCGGCCGCCGCGCAGGCGGCGGTGGCGCGTGGCTTCACCGCGGTCAAGATGAACGGGACCGAAGAGCTGCAGTTCATCGACAGCCACGACAAGGTCGAGCGCTGCCTGGCCAACGTGGCGGCGGTGCGCGAGGCGGTCGGGCCCAACGTCGGCATCGGCGTCGACTTCCATGGCCGGGTGCACAAACCCATGGCCAAGGTGCTGCTGCGCGAACTGGAGCCCTACAAGCTGATGTTCGTCGAGGAGCCGGTGCTCAGCGAACACCACGAGGCGCTGAAGGAACTGGCCCACGTGGCGACCATGCCGATCGCGCTCGGCGAACGGCTGTACTCGCGCTGGGACTTCAAGCGCATCCTGTCCGAGGGCTATGTGGACATCATCCAGCCCGACCCTTCGCACGCCGGCGGCATCACCGAAACGCGCAAGATCGCGGCGATGGCCGAGGCCTACGACGTGGCGCTGGCACTGCACTGCCCGCTGGGTCCCATTGCTCTGGCGGCCAACCTGCAGATCGACGCCGGTTGCTACAACGCCTTCATCCAGGAGCAGAGCCTGGGCATCCACTACAACGCGGCCAACGACCTGCTGGACTACGTGAGCAACCCCGGGGTGTTCGCCTACGAAGACGGCATGGTGAAGATTCCGACCGGTCCCGGTCTGGGCATCGAGGTCAACGAGGCCTATGTGCGCGAGCGCGCGGCCGAAGGCCACCGCTGGCGCAACCCGGTCTGGCGCCACGCCGACGGCAGCTTCGCCGAGTGGTGATCCTGGCCGCGCGTCGTCACTGCCAACCGTACCGGCGGATGTAGACCCGCTTCATCACCGTGGTCAGCGCCGCATAGCCCAGCAGGATCGCCAGCAGCCAGCCGAAGTAGGCCGGCGGCAGCGCCTGCAGCCGGAAGTAGTCCGCCAGCGGTCCCATCGGAAGCCATATCCCCAGCGCCACGATCGCCAGCGTCATCACCGTCAGCGGCATCGCCGCGCGGCTCTGCACAAAAGGCAGCTTCGGCGTGCGCAGCATGTGCACCACCAGCGTCTGCGTCAGCAGACCGACCACGAACCAGCCCGACTGGAACAGGCCCTGGCGCGCCATGCTGCTGGCGTCGAACACCCACCACATGGTGGCGAACGTCGCGATGTCGAACAGCGAGCTGATCGGCCCGAAGAACAGCATGAAGCGGCCGATGTCCGACGGGTGCCACTGCAGCGGCCGGGCCACCAGTTCGGCGTCGACGTGGTCGAAGGGAATGCCGGTCTGGGCCACGTCGTAGAGCAGGTTCTGCACCAGCAGCTGCAGGGGCAGCATGGGCAGGAACGGCAGGAAGGCGCTGGCCACCAGCACGCTCAGCACGTTGCCGAAGTTGCTGCTGGCTGTCATGCGGATGTACTTGAGCATGTTGCAGAAGGTGGTGCGGCCTTCGACCACGCCATCGTCCAGCACCAGCAGGCTCTTTTCCAGCAGGATGATGTCGGCCGCTTCCTTGGCGATGTCGACCGCGCTGTCCACCGAGATGCCGATGTCGGCCGCGCGCAGGGCGGGCGCGTCGTTGATGCCGTCGCCCATGTAGCCGACCACGTGACCGCCGGCGCGCAGCGCGCGCACGATGCGCTCCTTGTGCAGCGGTGCGAGCTTGGCGAACAGGGTGTGCGATTCGGCGGCGGCCTGCAGCGCGGCGTCGTCCATTGCCTCGACCTCGCTGCCCAGCAGCACCTGATCGGCCGGCAGACCCACCTGCCGGCACACGTGCAGGGTCACGGCGGGGTTGTCGCCGGTCAGCACCTTCATGCGGATGCCGTGCGCGGCCAGCTGCCGCAGCGCCGGCGCGGCCGACTCCTTGGGCGGATCGAGAAAGCCGATGTAGCCGATCAGCGTGAGGCCGGCCTCGTCGGCCACCGAATAGGTGGTCTGGTCCGGCGGCAGGGTCTTCACCGCCACCGCCACCACGCGCAGACCCTCCGCATTGAGTGCGGCGGTGACCGCCTGCGTCTGCGCGCGCAGGGCAGCGTCCAGCGGCTGCGTGGGCATGGCGCGTGCGCCGTCGAGGCTGGCGTCGACGGGTTCCTGGGTGCGCACCGCCGTGCATGCCGCCAGCACTTCTTCGACCGCGCCCTTGCAGATCAGCTCGTGGTGCCGGTCCTGCCCGTTTTCCAGCACCGCGACCACCACCGACATGCGGCGCCGCTCGAAGTCGAACGGGATCTCGTCGACCTTGCGGTAGGCGTCCTTGAGCTTGAGCTCCGCGGCCAGCTCGACGTGATCGAGCACAGCGTGGTCCAGCAGGTTCTTCAGGCCGGTCTGGTAGTGGCTGTTGAGGTAGGCGAAGTTCAGCACCTCGTCCGTGTCCGCGCCCCAGGCATCGGCGTGGCGGGCCAGGGCGATCCGATCCTGCGTGAGCGTGCCGGTCTTGTCGGTGCACAGGATGTCCATGGCGCCGAAGTTCTGGATCGCGTCCAGCCGCTTGACCACCACCTTCTTGCGCGAGAGCAGCACCGCGCCCTTGGCCAGCGTGCTGGTCACGATCATCGGCAGCATCTCGGGCGTGAGGCCGACCGCAACCGACAGCGCGAACAGGAAGGCTTCGAGCCAGTCGCCCTTGGTGAGGCCGTTGACCAGGAACACGATCGGCACCATCACCGCGGCGAAGCGGATCAGCAGCCAGCTCACGCTGTTGACGCCGGCCTGGAAGGCATTGGGTGCGGTCTCGGTCGCAGTCGCGTGCGCCGCCAGCGTACCGAAGTAGCTGCGTGCACCGGTGGACACCACCAGCGCCGTGGCCGTGCCAGACACCACGTTGGTGCCCATGAACAGCAGGTTGGGCAATTCGAGTGCGCTGCTGCCGGTGACCGCCGGCACGAACTTCTCGACCGGCAGCGATTCGCCCGTCATCGCCGCCTGAGCCACGAACAGGTCGCGCGCCGTGAGCAGCCGGCAGTCTGCCGGGATCATGTCGCCGGCCGAGAGCGCGACCACATCGCCCGCGACCAGTTCGCGGACCGCGATTTCCTGCGGCGCGGCCGGACCACTGCCGCTGGCGCGCCGCAGCACGCTGGCCGTGTTGCTGACCAGGGCGCGCAGACCCTCGGCGGCCCGGTGCGAGCGGCCTTCCTGCACGAAGCGGATGCCGGTGCTCAGCGCCACCATGGTGGCGATCACCACCGTGGCCTTGGCATCGCCGCTGAAGAACGACAGCAGTGCCAGCGCCGTCAGCAGCAGGTTGAACGGGTTCAGGTAGCAGCGCCACAGCCGCAGCCAGCCCGGCAGCGGGGCCTCGTGCTGGATCTCGTTGGGGCCGTCCTGCGCCAGGCGGCGCGCTGCTTCGTCGGCCTCCAGCCCGTCGGCCTGCGACCGCAGTCGCGCCAGCGCCGCGGCGGGCTCATCGTGCGCGGCCGCGAGCAGGGCCTGGCCGAGCGCGGGCGCAGGGGCTCCGCCGGCCCGGGCTGTGGCCGCGTGCGCGTCGACCAGGTTGTTCAGCAGCGGCCGGCGCTCGAAGTGGCGCTTCGCGCGGCGGCGGTGCAGGAAACGGCTGAAGCCCTGGGTGAGCGGGTGGTGCATGGCTGATCGTCCTTCGGCGGCTTCAGGCCGTCAACCGGCCGTCGACCACTTCGATGGTCCGGTCGCAGCGCTCGGACATCGCCACGTTGTGGGTCACGAAGAGCACGGTGGTGCCGTGCTCGGTGTTGAAGCGCCGCAGCAGCGCGAACACCTCGTCGGCGCTCTGGGTGTCGAGGTTGCCGGTGGGCTCGTCGGCCAGCAGCAGGGCAGGGCCCATTGCCAGCGCCCGCGCGATCGCGACCCGCTGCTGCTGGCCGCCGCTGAGACGGCCGGCGTTGCGGTCCTTCCAGGTGGTGAGACCGACGCTGTCGATCAGCGACTCGGCCCGGGTGCGCATCGCGGCGCTGGGAAACCCTTCGGCCCCGAGCATCGGCATCATCACGTTCTCCAGCGCGGTGAAGGCGGTGATGAGGTGGTGGGACTGGAAGACGAAGCCGATGTTGTGCCCGCGCAGCCGGGTCAGCGCGCGGTCGCCCAGGCCGGTGGTCTGCTCGCCGCTGACCTCGACCGTGCCCGAGGTCGGCCGGTCCAGCAGCCCGATGATGTTCAGCAGCGTGCTCTTGCCCGAGCCCGAGGGACCGACCACGGCGCAGAACTCGCCACGGTGCACCGTCAGGTCGATGCCGTGCAGCACCTCGGTCTCGATGTCGGTGCCGACGTTGTAGGCCTTGTGCACGCCCTGCAACTGCACGACGACCGGCACGGCGACGGCATCAGCCACGGATCGCCACCACCGGATCGAGACGGGCCGCGCGCCGCGCCGGCGCCAGCGCGGCCAGCAGCCCGGTGACCGTCGCCAGCGCCAGCGCCTCGGCGAACAGCGAGGGTGCCAGCACCAGCGCGAACAGCGGCGTGCCGTCGGCGGTGTGAGCCGAGCGCTGCCACAGGGTCAGCACGCCCGCGCCGAGCGCGCTGCCGGCCATCGATCCGGCCAGTGCGAGCAGCCCGCCCTGCAGCAGGAACACGCGCATGACCTGGCCCTGCGAGATGCCCATCGCGCGCAGGATGCCGATCTCGCGCGACTTCTGCACCACCACCACGGCCAGCACGCTGGCGATGCCGAACGCCACCGACAGGCCGACGAAGAAGCGAATCGCGTTGTTCGAGGTGCTCTGGGCTGCAATGGCGGTGAACAGTTCGGCGTTGTTCTTGATCCAGCTGTCGGCCTGCACCCCGGTGGCTGCGGTGATGCGCTGTGCCACCACCTCGGCCGCGTAGACATCGCGCACCGTCACGTCCAGGCTGGTCACGCCGCCGGGCAGTGCCAGCAGGCTCTGGGCCGTGCGCAGCGCGACGAAGGTGCTGCGCGCGTTGGCACCCTTGTTGCCCAGGTCGAAGATCCCGGCGACCGTGAGCGTGCTGTCGGCGTCACCGGTGCCGGCGGCGACGGTGCTCAGGCGCAGCTTGTCACCCACGTTCACGCCCAGGTCGGTCGCCAGCTCGGTGCCGATCAGGATGTCGCTGCCGCCGAGCGCGGACGTGCCGCGTGCGATCTTTCCCGGCAGGTCCACGACCGGGTAGTACAGCGCCGGGTCGATGCCCGAGACCGTGACAGCGCGGCTGGCGCTGCCGCGCACCACCAGCGCCGAACCGCCGGCCAGCGGCGACACCATCAGGACCTCGGGCATGCGGCGGATCTGCGCGGCGACCGCCTGCCACTGGTCGATCGATTTGAGGCGCTGCAGCGGCGCCTGCACGATGGCGCCTTCGAGCGATCCCGCGGGCGCGTCGGTACCGCCGCGCAGCGGACGGGCGAGCTCCCTGGGCGGCAGCAGCTGGATGTGCCCCTGCGCTGACAGCACGCGGGCGATGAAGTTCATCTGCAGGCCGGTCATCAGCGCCGACATGAACACGATCACACCCACCCCCAGCGCCACGCCCGCCACGATGAACATGGTCTGCAACCGGCCCTCGCGCAGAAAGCGCAGGGCAACGATCCATTCAAAGGGCCACCAGGTCTTGAACATCGTGGGTCCCAGCGGTCTCAAGGTGGCGTGGCCGCCGCGGGTGCGGGCCGCACCCGTGCGCCGGACACGACCGTTGCGCTGCCGCTCAGCACCACCTCGCCTTCGGCCAGCCCGCCGGTCACCTCGGCCAGGCCGCCACCGCGCAGGCCCAGCTGCACCGGCCGGCGCACCGCGTGCCGGCCTTCGAGACGCAGGACCCAGGGCGCGCCGTCCGCATCGTGCACGGCGGACAGCGGGACCACCAGCGCCTGGGCGCGGCGGGCGACCTCGATGTCCACCGACACCGTCATGTCCTGCGTCAGCACGGCCGGCGGCTGCGCGACATCGAGCTTGACCTCGACCGCGCCGGTTCCCGCGTTCACGCCGGGATTGACGAAGGCCAGCGTGGCCCCGAAGCGCTGCGCCGGGTAGGCGTCGGCCGAGGCCAGCGCCGGCTGGCCCAGCGCCAGCAGCGCCAGGTTCTTCTCGTCGATCGCCACCACCAGCTGGGTGCTGCCTGCGGGTGAGAGCGTCATCAGCACCTTGCCCGGTTGCACCACGTCGCCGACCTCGACGCTGCGCGCGATCAGCGTGCCGGCGGCCGGTGCGGTCACGGTGGCGTAGCCCACGCGGGCGCGCGCCGCCTGGGCACCGGCGCGTGCGCCTGCCACCGTGGCCTGCGCCAGCGCCCGGTCGCTGCCGCGGCCCTGCGTGGTGACCAGCTGCGCGCTCGCCGCCTGCACCTGGGCCTCGGCCAGCGCCACCGCCTTGCGCGTGTCGTCCAGCGCCGCCTGGCCGATGAAGCCTTGCGCCAGCAGGCGCTCGTTGCGGACCAGCGTGGCGCGCACGTTGTCGCGCTGGGCCAGAGCCTGCCGCAGTGTCTGCACCGCGACCGGGCCTTGTACTTCCTCCAGCTGGCGCAGCCTGGCTTGGGCCTGCACGACCGCCAGCCCGGCCTGCAGACCCGTGGCCCGGAGCTCGGCGGCGTCGAGTTCCAGCAGCACCGCGCCGGCCTGCACCAGCTGGCCCTCGGCGACGGGAATGCGCAGCACCGTGCCGGTGACCTGCACACCCACAGAGATCCGGTGCGGCGCTTCGACGTGGCCGCTGGCGACCACGGTCTGCACGAAGTCGCGCCGCAGCACGGCCTCCGTTGCGACGGGCGTGCCGCGCCACCAGCGCGTCGCCAGCACGGCGGCCGCGGTCAGCAGGCACAGCGCCAGCAGCATCTGCCAGCGGTGCGCGCGCCACCAGGATGGCGGTGCGGCGTTGGTCATGGGGTTCGCTTTGGAGAGGGGAGGCCAGTGGCCGGGAGCGGGAGCCACCAGCGTAGGCAGACCGTTTCAACGGCGCTGTGCGGTAGCGCACCAAGTGCGCCGGCGTGCGTTGGCTGTCGCACAGACCACCCCCGCCGCACCGCGCAATCTTCGCGCTCCTTCACCCATCGGATCCAGGACCATGAAATCAGACTCGCAACTCAAACAGGACGTGACCGCCGAACTCCAGTGGGAGCCCTCGGTGCACGCGGCGCAGATCGGCGTCGAGGTCGCCGACGGCGTGGTGACGCTGTCCGGTGAGGTCAGCAGCTACTACGAGAAATGGAACGCCGAGCGCGCCGCGCAACGCGTGCAGGGCGTTCGTGCGCTGGCCGTCGAGATGAAGGTCAAGCTCTCCGCGCTCGGCCATCGCACCGACGCCGACATCGCCCAGTCGGCGCAGCACATCCTGAACTGGAACAGCCTGCTGCCCCCGGGCGCCGTGAAGGTGCTGGTCGAGAACGGCTGGATCACGCTCTCCGGGGTGCTGCCCTGGCAATACCAGCGCCAGAGTGCTGCCGACGCCGTGCACAGCCTGCCGGGTGTCACCGGCGTGAGCAACCAGATCGCCATCCAGCCCACCGTGTCGGCCAGCGCGATCAAGTCGGACATCGAGGTCGCCCTGCGCCGCCGCGCCACCACCGACGGGATGAACATCGCCGTGGACGTGCAGGGCGGTGACGTGACCCTCACCGGCCCGGTGCACAGCTGGTCCGAGCGCGAGCTGGCGACGCGTTCCGCGTGGGGCAGTGCCGGCGTCCACAAGGTGGTCGATCGCATGAACCTTGTCCTCTGACTTCAACCCCGTCTGTCCCCGCAACCCCCTTACACCTTTGGAATACCCATCATGAAAACAGATCAGCAATTGCAGCAGGACGTCAACGCCGAACTTCTCTGGGAACCGGCGGTGCACGCCGCCCACGTCGGTGTCGAAGTCAAGGACGGGGTCGTGACCCTGGCCGGCGAGGTCGACTCCTATGCGGAGAAATGGAACGCCGAACGCGCGGCGCAGCGCGTCCCGGGCGTGCAGGCCCTGGCCGTCGATCTGACGGTCAAGCTGTCGGGTCCGAACCAGCGCACCGACGCCGACATCGCCGGCTCGGTCCAGAGCGTGCTGGCGTGGACGTCCGCGCTGCCCGACAAGGCGGTGCAGGTGATGGTCGAGGACGGCTGGGTCACGCTCTCGGGCAATGTCGACTGGCAGTACCAGAAGCTCGCCGCCGCAGACTGCGTGCGCCACATGTGGGGTGTGCGCGGTGTGCGCAACCAGATCCACCTCCAGCCCGCCCTATCGGCCTCCGCGATCCAGGCCGACATCGAGGCCGCGCTGTGGCGCACCGCAGTGGCCGAAGGCAGCAGGATCTCGGTCACGGTCGAAGGGCAGGATGTGACGCTGTCGGGCACGGTGCACAACTGGACCGAGCGCGAGGACGCCACCAACTCGGCCTGGCGCACCCCCGGCGTGCGCAATGTGGTGGACCAGATGACGCTGAGCTACTGAGCGCCACAGGACGTCAGAAGGCCGCTGCAACGCCAGGCGCTGCAGCGGCCTTTTTGCCGTTTGCCGGTGTTACTTCATCTTCACCGGCGGGTTCGTCAGCCATTCGCTCTTTTCCTCGTCCCAATGGTGCGTCTTGGTGAACGCCGCGGTGTCGGCGCGCACCTGCGCGCGCGTCAGGCCGCTGAGGGTCGGCGGAACCGGCTTGCGCGGCGACCAGACAGAGTTGCGGTCGTCCCAGCGGTTGTTGCGCAGGAACTCATCGCGCTGTGCCTTGACCGTGGCGCGCGAGAGCACGCCGGTCGGCGGTTCGTAGCCCGACTTCAGCACCCAGGTGTCGGTGGCATCGATCCAGCGGTGGGTCTTGAGGAATTCCGCGGTGTCCATGCGGACCTGTTCGCGGGTCATCGGTGCGGCCGCGGCCGGGGCTGCAGCGGTGGTCTGCGCCAGCGCCGTGCCTGCGGTGCAGGCCACGGCCAGTGCCAGCAGCAGGCCTTTGGTGGAAGTGTGGTTCATGGGATTTCCTGTCGTTGGAATCGATCGCGTGGAGCAGGTCCGACGACTTGCTCATCATGCGAGAGGGCATGACCCCTGCATTGGGATGCCGCGCGTGGGCGGCGTCGGTCTGCCACCGCACACAGGCAGGGCCGGCGAAGTGTTCGCTGGCGCACAGACCACCCCGTGCCGTGCGCGCAGCCTCGGTGCCATGTCTGCGCTTCCGGACCCCTCCATCCCGCTCGATTCCTCCGAGGCAGCGCTCGCGCGCGGGCCGGACGGCGTGTGGGCCCTGCGCGGCCGCTGGACCTTGCCCGATCTGGGACCGCTGCTTCAATCCGGGGGGCAACCGGCAGACGCGCCGGCGCCGGTCACGCTGGACGGATCGGCGCTGCAGGACATCGATTCGGCCGGCGCGTGGTGGCTGCAGGGCCAGCTGCCGCCGGGCGGCATCGCGCCCGCGCTGCGGGCCTGGCCGGCGCACGCCGAAGCCCTGATGAACGAGGTGCGCGCCGGTGCCGACGAGGAGGTATCGCCCGCCCCGCATCGCAACCTGCTGCAGCGCACCGGCGAGGCGGCGCTGGCCGCGGCACAGCAGACGCAGGCCTTCCTGGCCTTCGTCGGCGAGACCGCCATGGCCGCGTTCGGCCTGCTGCGCCACCGGAGCCTGTGGCGGCCGCGCGCGATCTGGCACGAGATCCAGATCGGCGGCGTCGACGCGCTGCCCATCATCGGCCTGACCTCGTTCCTTCTCGGCGTGGTGGTGGCCTACCAGGGCGCCGATCAGCTGCGCCACTACGGCGCCAACGTCTTCGTGGTCGAGCTGGTGGGTTACGCCATGCTGCGCGAGTTCGCGCCCCTGATCGGCGCGATCATCATCGCCGGTCGCTCCGGCTCGGCCTACGCCGCGCAGATCGGCACCATGGTCGTCTCCGAAGAAATCGACGCGCTGCGCACCATCGGCATCGACCCGCTGCAGCGCCTGGTGCTGCCCAAGATCCTGGCGCTGGCGGTCGTGCTGCCACTGCTGACGGTGTTCGCCGACATCACCGGCGTGTTCGGCGGCATGGTGATGGCGCGCTCTCGGCTGGACATCGGCTTCGCCGAATTCATCGACCGTTTCGGCCGCGTGATGGAGGGCTCGGCGCTGCTGATCGGCGTTGGCAAGTCGCTGGTGTTCGCGGTCATCATCGCCGCCGTCGGCTGCTTCCAGGGCCTGCGCACGCGGGGCAGCGCCGACAGCGTGGGCCGGCAGACCACGCTCGCCGTGGTGCAGTCGATCTTCATCGTCATCGTGGCCGACGCCCTGTTCTCGGTCGCCTTCAACATGCTGGGGCTCTGAGATGGCGACACAGGCCCCGGTGATCGAGATGCGCCAGATCGCCACGCGCTTTGGCAGCCACACGGTGCACGAAGGCCTGAACCTTGCCGTGCAGCGCGGCGAGATCCTGGGCCTGGCCGGTGGCAGCGGCTCGGGCAAGTCGGTGCTGCTGCGCGAGATGATCGGCCTGCAGCGTCCGACCTCGGGCACGGTGCAGGTGTTCGGCGACGACCTCGCGGGGCTGGACGCTGCGCAGGCGCTGGCCCTGCGGCGGCGCTGGGGTGTGATGTTCCAGCGCGGCGGCCTGTTCGGTGCGCTCACCGTGCGCCAGAACGTGGGCCTGCCGCTGCGCGAACACAGCGCGCTCGACAGTGCGCTGATCGACCGCATCGCCGAATGGAAGCTGGGGCTGACCGGCCTGCCCGAAGAGACTGGCTTGAAGATGCCCAGCGAGCTCAGCGGCGGCATGCTCAAGCGGGCGGCACTGGCGCGTGCCATCGCGCTCGACCCGGAGCTGCTCTTTCTCGACGAGCCGACCTCGGGCCTGGATCCGGCCAACGCCGCGGGCGTCAACGAACTGATCCTGCGCACGCACACCCTGTTCGGCCCCACCATCGTGATCGTCACGCACGACCTCGACCTGATGTGGACGGTGTGCGACCGCGTGGCCGTGCTGGGCGACGGCCATGTGCTGGCGCTGGACTCGATGGACGCGCTTTCGCGCGATCCGCAGCCCGTCGTGGCCGCCTACTTCACCCACCGGCCATGAACGACCAGGCCAACGTCGCGGTGGTCGGCGCCTTCGTGCTGGCGCTCGGCGCCCTGCTGGTCGCGGGGGTGCTGTGGCTGGCGGCCGGGCTGGGCGGACACCAGACCATGGTGGCCTACCAGGCCGTGATCCAGGAGTCGGTGGCGGGGCTGAGCGTCGACGCGCCGGTGAAGTACCTCGGGGTGGACGTGGGCAAGGTGCACCGCATCGAGATCGATCCGCAGAACCCGCTGCAGGTGCGGCTGCATTTCCTGGTCGCGCAGGGCACACCGATCAAGCGGGACAGTGTGGCCGTGCTCAAGACGCAGGGCCTTACCGGCATCGCGTTCGTCGAGATCAGTGGCGGCAGCCTGGCGTCGCCGCCATTGCTGGCGGGTGCCGACGGCGCGGTGCCACAGATTCCCTTCAAGCCCTCGCTGAGCGCACGGCTGGAGAATGTGCTGACCTCGGTGCTGACCAACCTCGACCGTGTCTCCGACAACCTGAACGCGTTGTTCGACGCCGACAACCGCGCAGCGCTGAAATCGGCGCTGGCCGACGTCGCGGCGCTGGCCCACACCCTGGCCGCGCAGCAGGCGGTGATCCAGGCCGGACTGACCGATGCCGCGCGAGCCGCCCGGCTCACTGCCCGCGCGGGTGAGCAGTTCGGCCCGACGCTGGACCGCATCGCGACCAGCGCCCAGGCCGTCGAGCGCATGGCCGACGTGGCCCGGTCTGCCAGCGCCCGCGCCGGCGACACCGCCGACGCGGCCACGCGCAGCGTGCAGCAGCTGGGCAGCGAAACCCTGCCCGAGCTGGCGCGGCTGATGGCCGAGCTCAACCAGCTCTCGGCATCGCTGCGCCAGCTCAGCGAGCAGACCACTGCCAGCCCCAGCAGCCTGCTGGTGGGCCAACCGCCGCCGCAAGCGGGTCCCGGAGAAACCACACCATGAACCTGCTCTCGACATCTGTCCTGTCCGCATCCGACACCGATGCGGTGCGCCGCCGCGCCGCCCTGGCCTGGCTGCTCGCGGCGGGTGTGCCGCTGCTGCCGGGCTGCACCGGCACCCTGCTGCCAAAGGCCGCGCAGCCGCCCGCCCGTTTCACGCTGGACAGCGCGATGCCTGAGACCGCCGCGCCAACTCCGCCTGCTGGTGCGCCCACACTGACCGTGGACCTGCCGCGCGCCGCGCCGGGCCACGACAGCCGGCGCATGGTGTTCGTACGGCGTCCGCCGGAACTGGAGGCCTTCGGATTCCACGAATGGGTGGAGCCGCCGGCGCGCATGCTGGCCCCGCTGCTGGTGCGCGCACTGCAGGACAGCGGCGCGTTTGCTGCCGTACTGCTGGCGCCGTCGGCGGCGGTGGGGACTTGGCGGCTGGAGACGTCGTCGCTGCAGCTGCAGCAGGACTTCACCCGGAAGCCCAGCCAGGTGCGCCTGGGCCTGCGCGCCGTGCTGCTGGACAGCGCGACGCGCGAGGTCCTGGCGTGGCGGGAGTTCGAGACGGGCGTCGACGCGGCCGGGGACGATCCCGTGTCGGGGGCGCAGGCCGCGCAGACGGCAGCGCGGCAACTGGCCCTGGCGGTGGCGGCGTTCTGCGCGCGGATGACCCCGGCGCGGTGAGCACCAGTGCCTATCCCTGCACCACCCCGAACAGCGCACCGGCTCCCGCGGTCACGGCCATCGCGACCGCGCCCCAGAGCGTGACGCGCCAGATCCCGGTCCAGAGACGCGCGCCGCCCAGTCCGGCCGACAGCGCGCCCAGACCCGCCAGAAACACCAGCGACGACAGGGAAGTCCAGAGGAACAGCTGTGCGTGTGGTGCCATCAGCACCACCACGATCGGCAGCGCGGCCCCGATCGCGAAGCTGGCGGCCGAGGCGACCGCTGCCTGCAGCGGGTTCGCTGCTGTGGTGTCCGACATGCCGAGCTCGTCGCGCGCATGCGCGCCCAGCGCGTCGCGGGCCATCAGCTGCGCCGCCACCTGGTCGGCCAGCCCGCTCTCCAGTCCGCGGGCGACATAGATGGCCGCCAGCTCGCGCTGCTCGCCCGCCGGGTCCTGCTTCAGTTCGATGCGCTCCCGCGCCAGGTCTGCGGCTTCCGTGTCCGCCTGCGAGTGCACCGAGACGAACTCACCCGCCGCCATCGACATGGCGCCCGCGATCAGGCCCGACACGCCGGTCAGCAGGATGGTCCGGTGATCGGCGCCCGCCGCCGCCACTCCCAGCACCAGACTGGCGGTCGAGACGATGCCATCGTTGGCACCGAGCACCGCCGCCCGCAGCCAGCCGATGCGGTCGCTGCGGTGGCGTTCGGTCCGGCCCACCGGGCCTGTCCGGTTCGCCCCTGGGGTGGGGGGCGGGAGAAAGCTGATGCTCAGGGGCTTGTTCATGGCTGCTTCGCGAAAGGAGGCGGGGTCGGGGCCAGGTAAAGCCAGATCTCGTTGCGCCGCAGGAACCAGGGCGTGAACGGCGCGTTGTAGCGCGAGTACACCGGCTCGCCGCTCCATCCCAGGTCGGCCGCGCGCAGCGCCTGCTGCAGCCGTGCCAGATGCTCCGAATCGTTCGAGACTGACCAGAAGCCCGAGTAGCGGATCACGCCCACCCTGGTGGGCGGCACGTCGCGCAGGCGCACGCGGGTGTCCAGGGGTTCGGGCGCCGTGGCCGCGGTCACACCCTTGGGCAGCACGAAGCGCACGAGGTAGCCGCCGTCGGTGGCGCTGCGGGTCACCGGTGCCGCCATCTCGAGCGTCACCGCCGCCGCCTCCAGCGTCACCGGTGCCGTCATCGGCAGCTTCCGGTCGCCCCTGTTCTTGCCGAAGATGTAGCCCGCCAGGATCGGGAACGCCTGCTGGCCAGCGTCGTTCGCCGGGCCGGGCACCACCACCTCGGCCACCGTGTAGGCGCCGTACTCGCGCACCTCGAGGTCGGGGAGCTGGCGCTCGACGCGGTAGTCGGGCTCTTCGATCGCGTGGCTGTTCATGGGGAGCGTGCCAAGAAAAAAGGTCAACAGCAGCAATGTGGCCGGTGCCGTGCCTGCGCGGACCACTCGGTGCCAAGGGTTGGGTGTCATCGGGGGCATGGTCCTGCGGGCGTTGCGGCTTGTCTGTGGTCTGCCCCACATCAGGGCAGAGACCTCGTGATCTGCGTGCCAGCGGTGCCGGCCAGCAGGGCTTCGATGTCTTCCAGCGCGCCGATCGCTGCCCGGTGCCCGGTGGCGCGCACGAAGCCGCAGGCGGCCTGCACCTTGGGCAGCATGGACCCGGCGGCGAAGCGGTGCATCTCCAGCGCCTCGGGCGTCGCGTGCCGCAACGCGCGCTGCGTCGGCAGCCCCCAGTCGAGGTACACCGCGTCCACGTCGGTGGCAATCACCAGCACGTCGGCCCGCAGCTCGGTGGCGATGAGGGCGCTGCACAGGTCCTTGTCGATCACGGCCTCCGCGCCCTGCAGGCCGCTGCCGTCGGTCCGGCGCACCACCGGTATGCCACCGCCCCCGGCCGCGATCACAAGCGCGCCGTGCTCCAGCAGCCAGCGGATCGCGTCCAGGCCTGGCACCCGCAGCGGCTTGGGCGACGCGACCACCCGGCGCCAGCCGCTGCCTTCGGCCACCATGGTCCATTGGCGGCTGGCCTGCACGTCGTCGGCCTGCCGCCGGGTGTAGACCGGGCCGATGGGCTTGGTCGGGGTGCGGAAAGCGGGATCGTCGGGGTCGACCTCGACCCGGGTCAGCAGCGAGGCCACCGCGCGCGAGGCCGGCAGCCGGTTGGCCAGTTCCTGTTCCAGCAGGTAGCCCAGCATGCCCTCCGACTCGGCGTCCAGCACGTCCAGCGGGTAACTGTCGACGGCGGTGTAGGCCGCCGATTGCAGCGCCAGCAGGCCGACCTGCGGACCGTTGCCGTGGGTCAGCACCATGTCGTGCGCGGCGGCCACGCGCGCCAGCTGATCCGCCGCGATGCGCACGTTGGCGAGCTGGTTGCCCGCGCTGGGCAGCTGCGAGCGCCGCAGCAACGCATTGCCACCGAGCGCCACGACGAGCTTCATGATGCCGGCCTCACGACAGGGTGGCGACCAGCACCGCCTTGATGGTGTGCAGCCGGTTCTCGGCCTGGGTGAAGACCACCGAGGCGTCGGATTCGAACACCTCGTCGGTGACCTCGATCTCGGTCAGGCCGTACTTCTCGTGCACCTCGCGGCCGACCTCGGTGTCCAGGTTGTGGAACGCCGGCAGGCAATGCATGAAGCGCGTGCGTGGCTTGCCGGTCGCCTGCATCAGCGCGTGGTTCACCTGGTAGGGCATCAGTTGCGCGATGCGCTCCTTCCAGACCGCGTCGCCTTCGCCCATCGACACCCACACATCGGTGTAGAGAAAGTCGGCGCCTGCGACCGCCTTGAGCGAATCGGTCTCCAGCGTGATGCGGGCGCCGGTGGTCTTCGCCAGCTCGCGCATCCAGGTCACCAGTTCGGCCGGTGGAGCCAGCTCGGCGGGCGAGCAGATGCGCACGTCCATGCCCATCTGCGTGCCGCCCACCAGCAGCGAGCAGCCCATGTTGAAGCGCGCGTCGCCCAGGTAGCAGAAGCTCAGTTCGTGCAGCGGCCGCTCGCCGAATTCCTCCATCGTCAGCAGGTCCGCCAGCACCTGGGTCGGGTGCGCCTCGTCGGTCAGGCCGTTCCACACCGGCACGTGCGAGAAGCGGGCGATGTCCTGCACCACGGTCTGGTGAAAGCCACGGTATTCGATGCCATCGAACATGCGTCCGAGCACGCGCGCCGTGTCCTTGAGCGACTCCTTGTGGCCCAGCTGCGAGCCGGCGGAGTCGAGGTAGGTCACATGACCGCCCTGGTCGTGCACCGCGACCTCGAAGGCGCAACGCGTGCGCGTCGAGGCCTTCTCGAAGATCAGCGCGATGTTCTTGCCCTTCAGGCGCTGGTGCTCGTTGCCGGCGGCCTTGGCGCGCTTGAGTTCGGCCGCGAGATCGATCAGGTAGCGGATGTCGCGCGGCGCGAAGTCGATCAGGTCCAGCAGGCTGCGGTTGTGGAGGTTGTAGCTCATGGAGGGTCTCGGGTGGGTGCGGTGCGGGCGCGTGTTCAGCGCAGCTCGAAGAGTTCCTGGTGGAAGTCGCGACCGGCCAGTCCCTTGGCCAGCAGGTCGTGGCGCAGCGCCTTGCCGAAGCCGGCCGGGCCGCAGAACCAGACGTCGGCGCTGTGCCACTCGGGCACGGTGGCGCACAGGCGATCGGCGTCGAGCCGGCCCTCGACCGTTTCCACCAGCACATGCAGCTTGGCGCCCGCCGCCTGCGCGGCGGCGGTGAGGCGCGCCACCGTGCCGTTGCGCGGCTCGGTCGTGGTGTAGAACAGGTCGATGGTCTTGCCGTCGGGCCGCAGGGCCAGTTCCTGCAGGCGGGCGATGAAGGGCGCGATGCCGATGCCGCCGCCCACCCAGATCTGCCGGGGCTTGTCGCTGGCGAAGTTGAACCGGCCGTAAGGCCCTTCCACCCGCAGCAGGTCGCCGGTGCGCAGCAGGGTCGGCAGCTGACGCGTGTAGTCGCCCAGCCCCTTGATCAGGAACACCAGGCGACCGTCGCCGGTCCAGGGCGAGATGATGGTGAAGGGGTGTGCGCCTTCGCTGGCGTCAAAGCGCACGAAGGCGAACTGGCCGGCGTCGTGGCCCGCCCAGCGGCTCTTGAGATGCACCACCACTTCGAGCACGCCCGCGCCCGCCGGCAGGCCGATGGCGTCGATCACGGCGATCGCCTGGCGGCTTCGGCCCACGCCGCCGAACAGCACCACCAGCGCCGCGACGCTGCCGGCCGCCATCAGCAAGCCCATCGCGATGCCGACCGGTTGTGCCCAGCTGCCGTCGCTGGTGAGCACCACGGCGTGGAACACCAGCACCAGGTAGACCAGCGGCAGCAGCCGGTGCGTCTGGAAGAAGCGCCGGTAAGGGAAACGCTTCCAGAGCGCCAGCACGATGAGCAGCACCAGCGCGTAGAAGGCCCACTCGCCCAACCCTTCGGCCGGGTCGCGCAGCCCGTGCAGCAGCGCCTGCAGCGCCGGTTCCGGTTCGGTCGATGGCACGCGGGCGGCCCGCGCCGGGCGCACCAGCCAGCCCAGCTCGGTCATCCATTTCGGCGCCTCGACCCACAGCCAGTGGGCGATGGAAAACACCAATGCCGAGATGCCCAACCACTTGTGCAGCCGGTACATCCGGTCCAGGCCGCCGAGCCAGGGCTCGAAGAACACCGGCCGGGTCGCCAGCACCATCGCCACGCTCATCACGCCGATCGCCAGCGTGCCGGTGCCCTGCAGGGAAGGTGCGCGCAGCGCGAACACGGTCGGCGCGAGGCCGGCGAATGGCGCCGTGGCCAGCCAGAGCGCGAGCACCAGCAGCAGCACGCCGGCCAGCGTCCACTGGATGCGGTGCGGGCCGCCCCCGGCGTGCGTCACAACGGGTCCCGGGTGACCGGGCAGGTCATGCAGTGGCTGCCGCCGCGGCCGCGGCCGAGTTCGCTGCTGGGCATGGTGATGACCTCGACACCGGCCTTGCGCAGCAGGGTGTTGGTGTAGACGTTGCGGTCGTAGGCCATCACCACGCCGGGAGCGACGCACAGCAGGTTGTTGCCGTCGTCCCACTGCTCGCGCTCCGCCTCCCAGGCGTCGCCGCCGGTGGCCACGGTGCGGATCTTCGGCAGGTTCATGGCCTGCGCGACCACCTCGGCGAAGGGCCGGGTCTCGGTGCGCACGTCCAGCTGGCCCTCGCGCTTTCCGGGTCGCAGGCTGTGCACCCGCAGCGCGTCGACCATCTCGGGAAAGATGGTCGCTAGGTCGCGGTCGCAGAAGCTGAAGATGGTGTCCAGGTGCATGGCTCCGCGCGACTTCGGGATCTGTGCCGCCAGCACATGGCGGGCACCACCGCTGGCAAAGAGCGCCCGCGCCAGTTGCGCCACGCCCTGCGGCGAGCTGCGTTCGCCCATGCCCACCAGCACCACGCCCTGGCCCAGCGGCATCACGTCGCCGCCCTCCAGCGTGGCCAGTCCGTGGTCCTGGTCCGGGTCGCCCCACCAGACCCTGGGCAGGGTGCCGTCGAGGGCGAACAGCGGGTGGAAGCGGTAGATGGCGGTCATCAGCAGCGTCTCCTGCCGGCGCGCGGGCCAGTACATCGGGCTGAGCACCACGCCGTCGCCGATCCAGCAGCTGTTGTCGCGGGGGAACAGCGTGTTGGGCAGCGGCGGCAGCACCCATTCGGCCGGGCTCGACACGCGGCCCAGCAGGCCCTCCAGATCGAAGGGCAGCTCGGCGCGCGCCACGCCGCCGATCAGGTGCTCGGCCAGCTTGCCGGGCGTCAGGGCTTCGAGCCAGGGCCGCACCGTCGCGGCGGTTTCCGCGTCAATGAGGTTGGGGCCGAGCTTGCGGTCCAGCAGCCACTGGCAGGCGGCGGGCATGGCCACCGTGTCGGCCAGCAGGTCGTGCATCTCCAGCACCTGGATCTCGCGCTCCTTCATCGCCGCGGTGAAGGCGTCGTGGTCGTTGCCGGCCTGCGAGACCCACATCACGTCGTCGAACAGCAGCTCTCGGCAGTTGGCCGGCGTCAGTCGCCGCTGCGCCAGACCCGGGCGGCACACGATCACCTGGCGCAGGCGGCCGACTTCGGAATGCAGGGCTGGTTTCATGGGGGCCTCGGTGGGGGTTTGGGTGGGCGGATCAGAGGCTGAGGCGGCCGGCCCACAGCAGCCAGGCCGAGACGGCAGCCAGCAGCAACAGGCCGGCCAGGATCAGCTGTTCGCGCCCGGTGAAGGCGCGTTCACCACGCTGGCGCTTGGCCAGCAGGTAGATGGCGGCGCCGGGGGCATAGAGCAGGGCGCTCAGCAGCAGGTACTTCAGGCCCGCCGCGTAAAGCAGCCAGACGCCGTAGACAGCGGCCAGCGCGGCGATGGGGATGTCGCGCTGCGGGTGGTGGGCTGCAACCTCGGGCAAGGTGGCGCCGTCGCCCTGCCAGGCCAGCTTGAGCCCGTAGACCGCGCTGAACAGGTAAGGGATCAGGATCATTGCGGTCGAGAGCGAAATCAGCGCGAGGTACGACGCCTTGGACCACAGCGTCAGCAGCAGGAACAGCTGCACCATGCCGTTGGTCAGCCACAGCGCGTGCGCCGGCACACCCTGGCGGTTCGATTCGCCCAGCCAGCGCGGCATCACGCCGCCGCCGGCCGGCGTGAACAGCGACTCGGCCGCCAGCAGCGTCCACGCGAGGAAGCCGCCACCCACCGACACGATCAGGCCGAGGTAGATCAGCACCGCGCCCCAGGTACCGACCACCTTCTCCAGCACCGGCGCCATCGACGGGTTCTTCAACCCCGCCAGCTCGGGCTGCGTGAAGATGCCCAGCGACAGCAGCGACACGCCCATCAGCAGCGCGAGACAGACGAGGAAGCCGATCACGGTCGCGCGGCCCACGTCTTCGCGCCGCGCTGCGCGCGCCGAATAGACGCTCGCGCCTTCGATGCCGATGAAGACCCAGACCGTGACCAGCATGGTGCTGCGCACCTGGTCGAGCACCGAGCCGAGTTTGGCGTCGCCCCAGAAGTCCAGCCGGAAGGTCTCGACCTGGAACGCCATGGCGACCAGCACGATGAACAGCAGCAGCGGCACCACCTTGGCCAGCGTGACCACGGCGTTGAGCACCGCCGCGCCCTGGATGCCGCGCAGCACCAGCGCATGCACCACCCAGACCACGACCGAGGCGCCGATCACCGACGCCAGCGTGTTGCCCTCGCCAAACGTCGGGTAGAAATAACCCAGCGCGCCGAACGCCGCCACGAGGTAGCCGACGTTGCCGATCCAGGCGCTGACCCAGTAGCCCCAGGCGGCGTTGAAGCCGACGTATTCCCCCGACAGCGCGCGCGCGTAGGCGAAGACCCCGTTGTCCAGCCCGGGCTTGCGCAGCGCCAGCATCTGGTAGGTCAGCGCCAGCATCAGCATGCCCAGGCCGGTGATGGTCCAGCCGATGACGATGGCGCCAGCACCCGCGCCGGATGCCATGTTCTGCGGCAGCCCGAAGATGCCGCTGCCGACGATGGAGCCGACCACCAGGGCGATCAGCAGGCCCAGGCGGAGTTTGGCGGGCGCTGGTTCAGGCGCAGGCGCGGGTGAGGTGGCAGCGGGGGTGTTCATGCAGGACCCAATCCATGAGGCGACCACCGGAAGGTGGTGCACGGAGGGTCAATGTGAACGCGGCCCGGTGGCCGGTCTGTGCGCTGCAGTACAGAGGCCCGCAGGCCGCTTCAGGAACCTTGCAGCAGGGTCGCCACCACGCTGGCGCCGAGCTGGTCTTCCGGGTCGAGCCGCTGGATCTGCGCCAGCAGCTGGCGCGAAATGTTCGCCTGGCCCTGGCGCAGGCGCAGGAAGGCCATGGCCTTGAGCGTGAACAGCCAGAAGCGCGCCGGGCCGGGGTGGCTGAAGTCGGCGTCGCCCGGGTTCACGCGCGTCCAGTCGGACGGCAGGCCGGCCTGTTGCGCCGCCACGGCCAGACCCTTGGTGGCAGCGTCCAGCGCCGGTTCCAGCTCGCCCAGGCTGGCGTGCAGCTTGTAGAGCAGGTAGTAGACCGGAAGGTCGCCCGGCGAAATCAGGACCGCCGTCCAGAGCAGGGCGGCGCCTTCCTGGCGCGACACCTGCCGGGCCTGTTCGATCAGGTGGCGGATGGTGGGCGAGGCGTCGCCACCGAACAGCTCGTTGGCTTCCTCGCCGGTGAACAGGTTCACCAGACTGTCCCGGGGGCGAGCAGGCGCTCGACCGGTGTGCCACCGACCAGGTGCGTGTCGAAGATCTCGACCACGTCGTCGGGTGTCACGTTGCGGTAGAGCACCGACTCGGGATAGACCAGCACATTGGCGCCCTGGTCGCAGGGGCCGATGCAGCCGGAGTACGTGATGGCCAGTCCGTCGTAGGCCTGGCGCTTCTGCTGCTCGGCCCAGAAGGCCTGCAGCACCGCGGTGCTGCCCTTGGCGGCACACGATCCGCGCGGGTGCTGCGGCGGACGGTTCTGGGTGCAGATGAAAACGTGTCGGGCGGGTTTGCTCATGGCGGCGCTTTCAACCGAATTTGAAGAGGATGCCGTGGCCGCCGCGCGGATATTCCCAGGCGACGTTGGCGTGTTCGGTGCAGATCACGCGGCAGCTGCCGCACTCCAGGCAGCCGTCGGTGATCAGGGTCACCGTGCGGTTGCCTTCGGCCTTGTAGCAGGCGGCCGGGCAGATGAAGGTGCAGGCCTGCGACTCGCAGTCGTTGCTGCAAACCTCGGCGTTCTTGATCTGGATGTGCGGCCGACCGTGGTCGACCTTGTAGCGGTTCTGGAAGAGCTTCTCTTCCACATTGACCGGGTGAGACAGAACGGTGCTCATCGTGAAGCCCTCCAGAGTTTGAATGCGTCGCCCATCAGGCCGGTCAGGCTGCGCTTGCTGCGGAAGCTGCCCAGGATTTCCTTTTCCTTGGTGCCCTTGTCCACGCCGTCCACGGTGAAGAAGGTCTTGGCCGCGCGGTTGACCAGCTCGGGGTAGGCGGTGAAGAACTGCGGGCTGCTGTGCAGCACGTCGGGCAGCTTGCGGTACTTCTTCAGGTCCTTCATGACGAAGGACTCGTCCATCTTGTCCTTGTAGGCCTTGAGCGTCTTCAGGCTCGGCTCCTGGCCCGCGGCCTTCATCTCGATCACCGTCTCGCCGGCCAGGCGGCCGCTGGTCATGGCCAGGTTGGAGCCTTCGCGGTGGGCGGCGTTGACGAAGCCACCCGAGTCACCCACGATCAGCCAGCCGGCGCCGTAGATCCGCGGCACGGCGTTGAAGCCGCCTTCCGGGATCAGGTGCGCGCAGTACTCCTTCATCTCGCCGCCTTCGATGAGCGGCGCGATGCTCGGGTGCTTCTTCAGCTTCTCCAGCAGCTCGTAGGGCTTGGTGCGCAGAGGGTTGGCCTTGAAGTCGCTGAGCATGCAGCCCACGCCGATGGTGAGCGACTCCTTGTTGGTGTACAGGAAGCCGGTGCCCACCATGCCCTCGGTCACCTTGCCCATCAGCTCGATGACCACGCCCTCGTCTTCCTTGATGTTGAAGCGCGACTGGATCACCTCTTCGGGCATGAAGAGGATTTCCTTGACGGCCAGGGCCACGTTGCCGGCGTCCAGCTCGCCGTGGAAACCGGCCTTGCGCGCCAGCGTGCTGTTGACGCCGTCGGCCAGCACCACCACGTCGGCGTACACCTCGCCGCCCAGGCGGTCGCAGCGCACGCCAATGACCTGCTCGCCGTCCAGCAGCAGCTCTTCCACCGTGGTCTCGCAGATCAGCAGCGCGCCGGCCTCGCGCACCTTGGACGAGAACCACTTGTCGAACTGCGCCCGGATGATGGTGTAGCGGTTGTAGGGCGGCTTGTTGTAGTCGTCGCTGCGGTAGTGGGTGCCGACGAAGCTCTCGTCGTCCATCATCCACATGCGCTGCTCGATGATGTGGCGCTCCAGCGGCGCGTCCTCGCGGAAGTCCGGGATGATCTGTTCCAGCGCATTGCTGTACAGGATCGCGCCCTGCACGTTCTTGCTGCCGGGGTATTCCCCGCGCTCGATCTGCAGGACCTTCAGGCCGGCCTTGGCCATGGTGTAGGCCGCGGCGTTGCCCGACGGGCCTGCCCCGACCACGATCGCATCGAACTTTTCGTTAGACATCACAGATCTCCTTGAACGAGGATTTTTCAAGCGGCCGCCGCGGAACCGGCTTTGCCGGGCCGCCAGCGGTGCCCCCTGGGGGGAGGCGGCCTTGGCCGCTTCGGGGGGTCATGCCACTCTCCGGATGCGCTTGTCGAGGTGGGAACGGAAAGCGGCGGTCAGCGCCGGCAGCACCTGCATCGCGTTGCCGACGATGCCGTGGTGCGCGAAGTCGAAGATCGGTGCGTTGGGGTCGGTGTTGATCGCCACGATCACATCCGAGGCCTCCATGCCCACCCGGTGCTGGATCGCGCCCGAAACGCCGGCGGCGATGTAAAGCTTGGGGCGCACGGTCTTGCCGGTCTGGCCGACCTGGCGCTCGGCCTCCATCCAGCCGGCCTGGGTCACGGCGCGGGTGGCACCCACCTCGGCGCCCAGCACGCGGGCCAGGTCCCACACCAGCTTGCAGTTGTCGGCGTTCTTCAGGCCCTTGCCGGCGGTGACGATGATGTCCGCGTAGGCCAGGTTGATGTTGTTGCTGGTGGCGTCGGGAATGAAGGCCAGCAGCTTGGTGACGATGTCGGTCTCGATCATCCCCAGCTCCATCGTGATGATGTCGCCGGTGCGGCTTTCATCGCGGGCCGGCATGGCGGCGGTGCGCGGGCGCATCGTGGCCATCTGCGGCCGGTAGGCCAGGGTCATGATGGTGCACAGCAGGCTGCCGCCGAAGGTCGGGCGGGTGGCGGCCAGGGCGCGACCGTCAATGTTCAGCTCGGTGCAGTCGGCCGTCAGCCCGGTGCCCAGCGTGGTGGCCACCGAGCCCGCGAGGTCGCGGCCCATGGTGGTGGCGCCCAGCAGCAGGATCTCGGGCTGGTGTTTGTTGACCAGGTCGGTCAGGCCCTTGGTGAAGGGCTCGTTGCGGTAGCCCTGCAGCACCGTGTCCCGCATGATGTAGCAGTGGTCGGCGCCGTAGATGTAGGCTTCCTTGGCGTAGTCCTCCAGCTTGTCGGACGGACCGCCCAGCAGCACGCCGCTGACCTCCACGCCCAGCTTGTCGGCCAGCTTGCGGGCCTCGCCCATCAGCTCCCAGCTGACGCTGTGCACCTGGCCGCGGTCGTGTTCGATGAACACCCAGACGCCCTTGTAGACCTTCAGGTGTTCGGGCAGTTCGGTGCTGCGGCCACTGCGGCCGGCGGTCTTGGCGGCACCCGCCGCGGCGGCGGCGGCCATCTGTGGAACATTCGCGGGTTTGGCGGCTTCACTCATGGTGTGCTCCTCAGGCGGACAGGCGCTCGACGGTCTCTTGCTCGAGCGTCGGGTGGGTGGTGAAGATCTTCTGCAGCAGGTTCAGGCAGACGTCGTTGACGCTGGTGCCATCGCCCACTTCCTGCATCTCGGCGCGCTGGCTGCGGGCCTTGGGTGCGAACACCTTGCTGACGATGGTGGGGCTGCCCTTGAGGCCGATCTTGGTGATGTCCTCGATGCCGGCGTCGTCCTTGCTCCACTTGCGGATCTGGCAGCGGCCGGCGCGCAGCATGTCGTCCATGGTGGCAAAGCGCATCTCGTTGGTGCCTTCGAGCATGGTGATCAGGCTGGGCAGTGTGGTCTGCAGGCGCTGCACGCCGCCTTCGGCGCGGCGCTCCACCGTCAGGGTGCTGCCGTCCAGGTCGACCTCGTTGATCTTGCTGACGTAGGTCAGCAGGTTCCAGCCCAGGCGCTTGGCGATGCCGGGGCCGACCTGGGCGGTGTCGCCGTCAATCGTCTGCTTGCCGGTGAAGACCAGGTCCACCGCCTGCTCGGCGTTGATCTTGCGGATTGCCGCGGTCAGCGCGTAGCTGGTGGCCAGGGTGTCGGCACCGGCGAAGGCGCGGTCGGTCACCAGGATGGCGTCGGTCGCGCCGAAGCTGATGCACTTGCGCAGCGCGTCCTCGGCCTGCGGCGGGCCCATGCACAGCATCGTGACGCGGCCGCCGAACTTGTCTTTGAGTCGCAGTGCTTCTTCCAGCGCGAACAGGTCATACGGGTTGACGATGGCCGGCACGCCCTGGCGCATGATGGTGTTGGTCACCGGGTGGACGCGGATCTGCGCCGAGTCCGGGACCTGCTTGATGCAGACGACGATGTGCATGTCAATGCTCCTTTCAGGCAGCGGCGCGTTGCGGCAATGAGGCTTTGAGGTTGTCGATCGACACGTGCTGGCGTCCACCGACGTCCTGGAACACCTTGAAGACCTTTTCCTGCGCGGGCGTGGAGCGCACGAAGTCGCTGTAGGCCTGGACCAGCAGGCTTCGGTAGGCGGTGAACATCGCGACCTCGTCGTGCTGCGGCATGTCGGCCGACTGCTGGCGCAGGTACTGGAAGAAGCGCTTGAGGATGTGCAGCCGGCTCACGTTGACCACCGCGGGATCGAACGGCACCCCGAAGAAGTGCAGGAAGTCTTCGGCCGACGACAGGGCCTTCAGGCGGGTGAGAAAGTCTTCCATGGTGTTCACTCCTCGTGGACGGTGACCGTTGTCTTGCGGTCGAAGCTGGGGGTGGCGCAGGGGTCTTCGCAACCGCCGCAGGCCGCGTCGGTCGAGGACAGGCCGGCGCCGGCGGCCTGCGCGCGTTCAAGCTGGGCGAGCCGGTCGAGCACGCAGGCCATGGCCTTGCCGACCGGGTCGGGGATCAGGTGGTGGTTGAGGTCGAAGCCGTGCGGCGTGCGGCGGCGCGGCGCCACCACGCGGCCCGGAATGCCGACCACGGTCGCGCCCGAGGGCACGGGTTCGATCACCACCGAGTTGGCCGCCACGCGGGCGCCTTCGCCGACGGTGATGGGGCCGAGGATCTTGGCGCCCGCGCCGACCACCACGCCATTGCCCAGCGTCGGGTGGCGCTTGCCAGGGTTCCAGCTGGTTCCGCCGAGCGTGACGCCGTGATAGAGCGTGACGTCGTCGCCGATCTCGGCCGTCTCGCCGATCACGACGCAGGCGCCGTGGTCGATGAAGAAGCGTGCGCCGATGCGCGCGCCCGGGTGGATGTCGACGTTGGTGATCCAGCGCGCGACGTAGGAAATGAAGCGCGGGCCGAAGCGCCAGCCGCGCGACCACAGTGCGTGCGCCAGTCGGTGCAGCGCCACGGCCTGCACGCCCGGGTAGATGGTCCAGATCTCCAGGCGATTGCGCGCCGCCGGGTCGCGCGCCAGCACGCAGGCCACGTCCCCGCGCACCAGCGTCCACCAGCCTGGTGAACGCTGGGCGGAGGTCGGGGCGGTGACAGCAAGCATGGGGTTCTCTCGATCGGTCATGACGCGGTGCCAGCAGCCGGCACGGCCGGACGTGATTCGGCGAGGAAGCGCTGCAGGTCCTGCGGCGTCGGCTCGCGCTTGACGTCCATCGCGTGGGCGCGGATGCGGCCCAGCAGACGGCCGGTCAGCCCGTCGTCGTTGAGCGCGACGCCGATCGATCCGTAGGCCATGCGCACCGACTGCGAGCCCGAGTGTTTGCCCAGCACCGTGCGGCGTTCCCGGCCCAGTTCGGCGGGGTCGAAGCTCTCGTAGGTGCTCGGGTTCTTGAGCAGGCCGTCGATGTGGATGCCGGATTCGTGCGTGAACACGGCCTCGCCGACGATGCTCTTGTTGAACGCGACCGGGCGGCCCGAGGCCTGTGCGACCAGGTGCGAGATGCCGACCAGCGATTGCGTGTTCACGCCGGTGTCGCCGCCGTGCAGGTGGCGCACACCCATCACGATCTCTTCCAGCGCCGCGTTGCCCGCGCGCTCGCCCAGGCCGTTGACGGTGGTGTTGGCGTGGCTGGCGCCGGCGCGCAGCGCCGCCAGGGTGTTGGCGGTCGCCAGGCCCAGGTCGTTGTGCGCATGGATCTCGATCTCCATGTCGGGCAGGTCCTGGCGCAGCTTTGCGATGGCCTCGAAGGTCGAGAACGGATCGAGCACGCCCAGCGTGTCGGCAAAGCGCACGCGCGAGGCGCCGCAGTTGGCCGCGCGGCGCGCGATCTGGGCCATGAAGGCGTGGTCGGCGCGCGAGGCGTCTTCCATGCCGAACGAGACCTGCAGGCCGCTGGCCGCGGCGCGGGTGATGACGCGCGTGACCTGCGTCATCACTTCTTCGCGGGTCTGGCGCAGCTTGTGGCGCAGGTGGATGTCGGAGACCGGCATCGACAGGTGAATGATGTGGGCCTCGCAGCGCAGCGCGGCGGCGAGGTCGGCGTCGGTCATGCGGCCCCAGACCATCAGGCGGGCCGGCAGGCGCAGGGCGGCGATCTCGTTGATGCAGGCGATCTCTTCGTCGCCCATCGCCGGAATGCCGATTTCCATCTCCGGGACACCGGCGGCCGACAGCGCACTGGCGATCGCGCACTTCTCCGCCACCGTGAAGGCCACGCCCGCCGTCTGCTCGCCGTCGCGCAGCGTGGTGTCGTTGATGACCAGGTGGTGTGCCATGTCGCGGTGTCCTTTCATGGACCTCATCGCATAAGGCGTGCCACCGTGTTGGCGGGTGTTTTGTGTGGGATTTGAAGCCGCTTTTGTCGTCCGGGCTCCGCGAGCCTCCGGGGCGGTGTCAGGAATGTTCCGTTTCACACACCGCCTTCCAACCATCTCACCGGCGGCGGCGAGCCTGTGTGCGCGGGGGCGCATTCAGGGGTGGCTGAGGGCGCGCGGGCGGGATCGGGCGCGCAGGTGCGCGCCTCGTTGACTGACCCACGGCCACTGTTTGAGCGGAGAGAGCGCAGCGAACGCAGCGAGTTTGGCCGTGCCGATCCCGCCCGTGTGCCCGCAGCGGAGTCGGCGCAGCCGACCACCCCGGTTGCGCCCTCGCGCACGCAGGCTCGCCGCCGCGCGAGGTACAACGAAAGCTATTTCTCGCGAGCGTGGTTGCGCGTATGCAGAGGCAGCTCAACCACCAGGTCGGCGTCCTTGAGCTTCACGCAGCAGGCCAGCCGCGACTGCGCGTCCAGCCCCCAGGCGTTGTCGAGCTGGTCGTTCTCTTCGTCGTCCGGCTCGGCCAGCGACCCGCCGCCCTCGCGCACATGCACATGGCAGGTTGCGCAGGCGGCCACCATGTCGCAGGCGTGCTCGATCGCCACGCCGGCCTTCAGCATGCTTTCGCACAGCGAAGCGCCGCGCTTGACTTCGAAGTCCTTGCCTTCGGGGCAGAGGTCGGGGTGGGGCAGGATGCGGACAACAGGCATCAGAGGCTTTCGAGCGAACGGCCGGCCAGCGCCTGCTGGATCGAGGCGTTCATGCGCCGGGCGGCGAACTCTCCGGTCGCCGACGACAGCTCGGCGCTGGCGATGCGCAGGCCCTGCACGTCTTCTTCGGTTTCCAGCACATCGGCCAGCTTGAACATCACCTGGCGGATCGCTTCGACCTCGGCGTCGTTCATCAGGTGACCGTCTTCCGCCAGCGCCGCGTCGGTCGCGTCCAGCAGACGGCGCGCGTCGATCTGCGCCTCGCGCAGGGACCGCAGCTGCATGTCTTTGGCCGAGGAGCCGATGGCGTCCTGCAGCATCGAAGAAATCTGTTCGTCGCCCAGGCCGTAGGTGGGTTTCACTTCCACGTGCGCCTCAACGCCCGAGGTCTGTTCGCGCGCCGTGACCGAGAGCAGGCCGTCGGCGTCGATCTGGAAGCTCACGCGGATGCGCGCCGAGCCCGCCACCGCCGGTGGAATGCCGCGCAGCACGAAGCGCGCGAGCGAGCGGCAGTCGCTGACCGACTCGCGTTCGCCTTGCACCACATGCAGGCTCATCGCGGTCTGGCCGTCCTTGAAGGTGGTGAAGTCCTGCGCGCGTGCCGTTGGCAGCGTCGAGTTGCGCGGGATGATCTTCTCGACCAGGCCGCCCATGGTTTCGAGGCCGAGCGACAGCGGGCACACGTCCAGCAGCAGCCAGCCGTCGCCGTTGGCGTTGCCGGCCAGCACGTCGGCCTGCATCGCCGCGCCGAGCGCGACCACCTGGTCGGGGTCGATGTCGGCCAGCGGCTCGACGCCAAAGTATTCGCGCACGGCGTCGCGCGCCACCGGCATGCGGGTCGATCCACCCACCAGCACCACGCCGGTGATCTCGGCGGTCGACAGGCGCGCATCGCGCAGCGCGCGCTTGGTCGCACGGATGGTCTGGTCGACCAGTGTCTTGGAGAGTTGCGCGAACTGCTCGCGGCTGAGGATCGCCTGCAGCGTCTCGCCCGCGGCCAGCGCCACGCGCAGCGGCGTCGTTTCGTGGGCCGACAGCGCTTCCTTGGCGGTGCGCGAGGCGCCCAGCAGCGAGCGCTGGGCCGACGGCGACAGCGCCTCGACGCCGGCGATGCCGTGTTGCTCGCAGAACCACTCCGCGATCACGCGGTCGAAATCGTCGCCGCCCAGGGCCGAGTCGCCACCGGTCGCCAGCACTTCGAACACGCCGCGCGAGAGCTTGAGCACCGATACGTCAAACGTGCCACCGCCCAGGTCGTAGACGACAAACGTGCCCTCGGCCGCCTTGTCGAGACCGTAGGCAATTGCTGCGGCGGTCGGCTCGTTGAGCAGGCGCAGCACATTCAGACCCGCCAGCCGCGCCGCGTCCTTGGTCGCCTGGCGCTGCGCGTCGTCGAAGTAGGCCGGCACGGTGATCACCACGCCCGCCAGCGGACCGCCCATCGCGTCTTCGGCGCGCAGCCGCAATGCGGTGAGGATGTCGGCCGAGACCTGCACCGGCGAACGTTCGCCCGCCGCGGTCTGAATGCCGACCATGCCCGCGCCGTCGACAAACCGGTAGGGCAGGCCCTTGGCCTCGCGCAGGTCTCCCAGCGTGCGGCCCATGAAGCGCTTGACCGAGACGATGGTGTTCTGCGGGTCTTCGGCCTGCTGCGCCTGTGCCGCGTGGCCGACCACCGGCTCGCCGTTGGCGAAGTAGCGCACCACCGACGGCAGCAGCAGCGCCCCGGCCGCGTCGGGCAGCGCCCGCGCCTGTGCGCTCTGCACCGTGGCGATCAGGGAATTGGTGGTGCCCAGATCGATGCCCGCCGCCAGCCGGTGCTGGTGCGGGGCGGCCGAGCGGCCTGGTTCAGCGATCTGGAGCAGAGCCATGGTGTGTTCAGACCGCGAAGCTTTCGCCGCAGCCGCAGTTGTTTTTCGCGTTCGGGTTGTTGAACTTGAAGCCTTCGTTGAGGCCTTCGCGCACGAAATCCAGCTCGGTGCCGTCGAGCATGCCCAGGCTGCGCGGGTCGACGATGACCTTCACGCCGTGGTTCTCGAAGCACTGGTCGTCGGCGTTCATCTCGTCGACGAACTCCAGCGCGTAGGCAAAGCCCGAGCAGCCGCTGGTCTTCACCGCCAGCCGCAGGCCCAGGCCCGCGCCGCGCTTGACCAGCGACCTCTCCACATGCCGCGCGGCGGCGGGGGTGAGCGAAACCGACATGGCGATCTCCTTCAGACGCTGAACGAGGAACCGCAGCCGCAGGTGGTCTGCGCGTTGGGGTTGTGGATCACGAAGCGCGAGCCTTCCAGGCCGTCTTCGAAATCGACCCGCGCGCCCATCAGGTATTGCTGGCTCATCGCGTCGACCACCAGCGAGACGCCTTCGGTCGAGACGATGGTGTCGTCTTCGGCGACCTGGTCGTCGAACACGAAACCGTAGGAGAAACCGGAGCAGCCGCCGCCCGTGACGTACAGGCGCAGCTTCAGGTCGGGGTTGCCTTCTTCCTGGATCAGCTCGGCCACCTTGGCGGCGGCTTGCGAGGTGAATTCCAGCAGGGCGGGGATGGGCGTCGACGGATTGGCGACAACTTCGGACACAGCGGACATGGCATTTCTCCTCAGGAGGGTTGCGGCTTCAATGACCGCGGGGTTCGCAGGCGTCTTTTTCCACCACCGTGTCGGTGGCGGGGCTTCCGTGGCGCGAGCGGTAGTCGGCCACGGCCGCCTTGATGGCGTCCTCGGCCAGGATCGAGCAATGGATCTTCACGGGCGGCAGCGCCAGCTCTTCGGCAATGGCGGAGTTCTTGATCGCCAGCGCTTCGTCCAGCGTGCGGCCGCGCACCCATTCGGTGACCAGCGAGCTCGACGCGATCGCCGAGCCGCAGCCGTAGGTCTTGAACTTCGCGTCCTCGATCACGCCCTGGGCGTTCACGCGGATCTGCAGCTTCATCACGTCGCCGCAGGCGGGCGCACCCACCATGCCGGTGCCGACGCTGTCGTCGTTGGCGTCGAACGCGCCGACGTTGCGGGGGTTCTCGTAGTGGTCAACCACCTTGTCGCTGTAGGCCATGGTTTTCTCCGGATTCAGGGTGGATGGATCAGTGTTCGGCCCACTGGATCGTGGACAGGTCGATGCCGGCCTGCACCATGTCCCACAGCGGGCTCATGCCGCGCAGCCGCGTCACCACTTCGGTGACCTGCGCAATCGTCGAATCGATCTCTTCGGCGGTCGTGAAGCGGCCGATCGAGAAGCGCACCGAGCTGTGCGCCAGCTCGTCGGTGCGGCCCATCGCGCGCAGCACGTAGCTGGGCTCCAGGCTGGCCGAGGTGCAGGCCGAGCCCGACGACACCGCCACGCCCTTGATGCCCATCAGCAGCGACTCGCCTTCGACGTAGTTGAAGCTGGCGTTCAGGTAGCCGCAGGCGCGCTGAACCGGGTCGCCGTTGAGCTCGACGCATTCCAGCTTGTTGATGCCGGTCCAGAGGCGCTCGCGCAGCGCGGTGATGCGGGCGTTGTCGCTCGCCATCTGCTCGCGCGCCAGCCAGAAGGCTTCGCCCATGCCGACGATCTGGTGCGTGGGCAGGGTGCCCGAGCGCATGCCACGCTCGTGACCGCCGCCGTGCATCTGCGCTTCGATGCGCACGCGGGGCTTGCGGCGCACATACAGGGCGCCGATGCCCTTGGGACCGTAGATCTTGTGGGCAGACAGTGAAAGCAGATCAACCGGCAGAACGTCCAGATCGATCACCACCTTTCCGGCGGCCTGCGCGGCGTCGACGTGCAGCAGCACACCCTTCTCGCGGCAGATGGCGCCGATGGCGGCGATGTCCTGGATCACGCCCGTCTCGTTGTTCACGAACATGACCGAGGCAAGCACCGTATCAGGGCGCAGTGATGCCTTGAATTGGTCCAGATCGAGCAGCCCGCTGGGCAGCACCGGCAGCACCGTGACCTCAAAGCCGTCGCGTTCGAGTTCGCGCATGCTGTCGAGCACGGCCTTGTGTTCGGTCGCGACGGTAACGAGGTGTTTTCCCTTCGCCTTGTGGAAGTGGGCGGCACCCTTGATCGCCAGGTTGTTCGACTCGGTCGCGCCGCTGGTCCACACGATTTCGCGTGGGTCAGCGTTGATCAGCGAGCAGACCTGCTCGCGGGCCAGCTCGACCGCTTCTTCGGCCACCCAGCCGTAGGCGTGTGAGCGGCTGGCGGGGTTGCCGTACTGCTCGGTCAGGTACGGCCACATCTTGTTGGCCACGCGGCGGTCGACCGGGGTCGTCGCGGCGTAATCCAGATAGATCGGCAGTGCTGTGCGGGCGGTGGCGTGAGGGGTGCTGTCGTCCGGCATGGCAGGCTCCTGGAAAAGGCGGTTGCCACCCCTTTTGCAACTTCGGTGCCATGCGGTTTTGTCGCTTCTGCGGCCCTCTGGAGACAGTTTTGTGTGGGCTTTGTGGGCCACCTGTCGGACAAAGGCGGGCGGGCGTGTCGGGTTTGTTGCAAACGCGGTGGCTCGTCATCACACGCCCCAACGACTGCCGTGCTTCGGCATGTTTTTTGCAGTGCAGCAAGCTCAAGGTCGTCGCCTCGCGGCGGATTCCCGCTGCTGGTGCATCCCGGACGGCCTCAACAGGATGGGAGTCCCATCGTGAACATGCAACCCCACTTGGTCCGACGTGAACTGGATGCGGTCTACGAAGTCAGCAAGACGCTGGCCACTTCGCTGGACGTCCACAAGACCTTCCGAGAAGCCCTCAACTATCTGCTGCACGCCTTCGACTGGCGCCGCACCTTCGTGGTGGTGGCCGACGCAGAAAACAAACTCAGCGGCATGTGCGCCATCGGCCTGACACAGGCCGAGCAGCAACGCCTGCATTTCGAATCCGGCGAAGGCATCGTCGGCCACGTGTACGCCAGCGGCGTGCCTGCCACCGTGCCCGACGTGCGCGCCGAGCCGCTGTTCCTCAACCGCACTGGCGGCGCCGACCAGAGCCCGGGCATTCCCGTTGCCATGCTTGCCACGCCGATCCGCGCCGACCACCGCACGCTGGGCGTGCTCGTGATCGACTGCCTCAACCCCGACGAGCGCCGCGTGTTCGCCGACGACCTGCGTCTGCTGCGCATGGTCGCCACGCTCATGGGTCAGGCCCTGCTGCTGCATCGCGGCGTGGCCGCCGCCCACGAAACCCTGCAGGATGAAACCCGCCGCATGCACAAGGCGCTGGGCGGCCAGCGCGCCAAGATCGAACAGGTGGTCGGCGTCTCCACGCCCATGCTCAAGGTGTTCGAACAGATCGAACAGGTCGCGCCCTCGCGCACCACCGTGCTGCTGCGCGGCGAAAGCGGCACCGGCAAGGAAGTGATGGCCCGCGCCATCCACAGTCTCTCGCCGCGCGCCAAGGAAGCTTTCGTCGGCGTCAACTGCGCCGCGCTGACCGAGAGCCTGCTGGAGAGCGAACTTTTCGGCCACGAAAAAGGCGCCTTCACGGGCGCCCAGGGCCAGCGCAAGGGCCGCTTCGAAATGGCCCACGGCGGCACGCTCTTCCTCGACGAGATCGGCGACATCTCCGCCTCGTTCCAGGCCAAGCTGCTGCGCGTGCTGCAGGAGCGCAGCTTCGAGCGCGTCGGCGGCGGCGCGCCTGTCAAGGTCGACGTGCGCCTCATCCTCGCGACCAACCGCAACCTCGAACGCATGGTGCAGGCCGGCGAATTCCGCGCCGACCTCTACTACCGCATCAACGTCGTCAGCATCCAGCTGCCGCCGCTGCGCGAGCGCCGCGAAGACATCCCTGCGATGGCGCAGCACTTCCTCGAACGCTTCAACCGCGAAAACGCCAAGGCCGCCAAGTTCAGCCCAGAGGCCATGCGCGTGCTCGCCAGCTGCTACTGGCCCGGCAACGTGCGCGAGCTGGAAAACTGCGTCGAGCGCACCGCCACCATGGCGGGCAACGACGTGATCACCGACCTGGCTTTTCCGTGCCGAGAAAACCGTTGCCTCACGCAGGTCCTGCACCACATCGAACGCGAAGACGCTGTGCGCCCCAGCCGCCTGGCCGAAATCCCGATCACCGAAATCCCCACCGCGCCGCCCCCGCGCCAGCCCGCCTACTTCAGCGGCGGCGATGCCGACCCGGGCCACTCGCGCCCGGCCGATCTGGACGCGCAGGACAGCGGCTTCAGCGCCCCGCTCGCCCCCTCGGCCGGGGCAGAGCCGGCGGGCGCCGCCGCCACCTCAGCGGCCCGCGCCGACGACAAACCCGAAGGCGAACGCGAACGCCTGATCTGGGCGATGGAACGCTGCGGCTGGGTCCAGGCCAAGGCCGCCCGCCTGCTCAAGATCACGCCCCGGCAGATGGGCTATGCGCTGCAGAAGCACGGAATCGAGGTGAGGAAGTTCTGAGCGCCTCGTGGCGTCGTCAATCTTCCAAACTGAGCGGCTTGACGTCTGTTCCGTCGACCTGCACAGAGAAGACGGCTTCCGGCCACACCTCGCCCTTGAACGCATACACAAGAACGATCTCGCAGGACCGTTGAACCTCGACCCCTTCCAGTTGCAACTGCGCCCACAACATTTCAGGCGAAGTCGGGCATTCGTCTCCCCACAAAGGCTCATCCAGATACGGTTGCCACAACGAGAAGAGGGCACGGCTCAATGGGGCCGAGAGTGAGGCGTAGTTGCCCAGGCAGACCAGTACCGCCCTTCCAATGCTCTCGTTGGGCGCGTCGTCTGTACCGTCGATGCGCAGCCAGATGCGTTGCGTTTTGTCCGGCCCAGCCACGCTCCCGCTCCAGCCGTGTCGGTCCTGCGTCAACAGACCGAGGCTTGGATCGGTTGCTTGCTTTCGGCTTGATCTGCCAAAGAGCTTCATGCAGCGCCGAACTCCGCCTTGACCGGCGCCGAAGCCAGGCGCCACATCAGCCAGCCCGACACCGCCGAGAAGCCGACCGCCATCGCAATCGAAACGACCCACATCGTCGTCGCCATGCTCTCGAACTGCGCGTGGAACTCCGGCGGCGCTTCGGGCATGGCCGACATGGACGAGAAGACCGATTGCTGGATGAAAAGCCCGGCGATGTTCCACAGGATGCTCAAGCCCATCAGGGCGAGGAACACCAGCCGAGCCCACTCCTTGCGCTTGAGCAGGCCGATGCCCGAGGCCAGCGACACCACCATCAACAGCCAGAACACGGCAAACAACGCGCGGATGTGCTCAAACATGAAGACGGCGAACGCTGGCAGATGCTCCGCGCCCGAGCCGGTGGGCGGTGTCATCTGGTCCACAGGAATCACGGTGAAGACCAGGATGTTCTGTAGCGTCGAGATGACCACGCCGAGCGCCGACGGGACGATCACCATCCAGGCGAGCGTGGTCACGAAGGTGGAGCGCTGGGTGGGCGCGGTCGGGGTGAGGGATGACATGGGTTCCTCCTTGTGGTTCATGGTTGTTCTGATGCCGCATCGTAGCCAGTGGGTGCTCAGGCTCGGGAGGCTGCGGTGAATAGCCGTCATATTCACCGCACAAAAAGCGGTGAATATGACGCACAATCGCCGCATGTTCTCCGACAAGCCACAACGCCGCCGCACTTACCTCTGGCAACGCCCCGACTGGCCGCAGTGGCGTTTTGACGCGGCTACGCTGGCCGCGCCGCTCGCCCAGGTGCACCGCGCGCAGGGCCATCTGGCTGGGCGCATGGCTGAGCTCGGACTGGCCCAGCGCGACCAGGCCACGCTGCAGGCCCTGACGCAGGAAGTCATCACCACCAGCGCCATCGAAGGCGAAGCGCTCAACCTCGACGCCGTGCGCTCCTCCATCGCCCGCCGTCTTGGCGTCGACATCGGCGCCCTGGCTCCGGCCGACCGCCATGTGGACGGCGTGGTGGACATGGTGCTCGACGCCACCCAGCACCACGCCCAGCCACTCACCGCCGAGCGCCTGTTCGGCTGGCACGCGGCCCTGTTCCCCACCGGTTTCAGCGGCCACGTGCGCATCAAGGTCGGCCAGTGGCGCAACGACGCGGTAGGCCCCCTGCAGGTGGTGTCCGGCCCCCTGGGCCGGGAGAAGGTGCACTACGAAGCCCCGCCCGCCGCGGCGCTGCCCGCCGAAACCGCCGCCTTCCTGCAATGGTTCAACGCCGCCCCGGCCGGCGACGCCCTCATCCACGCCGGGCTGGCCCACCTGTGGCTCGTCACCCTGCATCCCTTTGACGACGGCAACGGCCGCATCAACCGTGCCGTGGGCGACATGGCGCTGGCCCGGGCCGAGGGCTCGGCGCAGCGCTTCTACAGCCTCAGCGCACAGATACAGCGCGAGCGCAAACAGTATTACGACCAGCTCGAAACCACCCAGCGCGGCACGCTGGACGTCACGCCCTGGCTCGGCTGGTTCCTGGCCTGCCTGTTGCGCGCCGTGCAGGGCGCCGACGGTCTGCTGGCGGGGGTGCTGGACAAAGCCCAGTTCTGGCAGCGCTGGGCCGGCACACCCATGAATGCGCGGCAGACGCTGGTGCTCAACCATGTGCTGGACCGTGCGCCGGGCGATACGCCCGGCAAGCTCACGAATGCGAAGTGGGCTGCGATCGCCAAGTGCTCGGCCGACACGGCGCTGCGCGACATCAACGACCTGCTGGAGCGGGGTGTTTTGCGCAAGCTGGAGAGCGGGGGGCGGAGTACTGGATACGTGCTGAACAGGTAGTCAAGTTCAAGCAATTTCCTTGGTACGAAGTTCTTGAGTGACCAGGTAAGCACTTCTGTGCAAATCCCGCGTTGCTAAGAAGTCCAGTCTTTGAATGGAAGCAGCTCGATCCAGTTGCAAGGTTGAAATTCGCCTCTTTGGGATGGAGTTGATTAAATCTTCTCCAGATCGAGCCTGTATATCAAAGAGTGGAGGCTCATTGTGGCCTAAGATCGCAAAGAGGGATGATTAAGTTATTAATGTTTGCTTGGAGGGTTGAGTTCTCAATCATCTGCCGCTACGTAATTGGTGCCGAGTGCTCGTCCTAGCTGATGGGCCACAGTGAATTTAATCAATGCGGTGACTTGCTGGATTAAAAGAGCAGACTTGGGAGTTGAGCGTTGTAGTAAGAGCTTAATGCAGCGTGCTGTTGTGCGAGAATATTTTTTGCAGAGTAGTCGGATCGACTTGCAGAGGGACCCCAGATATCTGTTGATAGACCTGTTCGAATTGCAGTCTCTTTTGCAAAGAATACAATGGCTTGGCTTGTTTTTAACATTGTTTGTGATTTGCCTCCGATAAAACTTGGAACATTATTGGCATTGAAGTTGGTGTTGAAATCTCTGCAGGCTTGAAGTGCTTCGAGGGGGGAGTAATTTAAGTCTTTTCTGACATCAATCAGCCATGTCTCTTTTCCGTTCACGGGTGTTTTGGCAAGGAGCGCGTGTTGGGTTGTTAGGAATGGTGATAGTGATTTTAATGCGTTGTAATAGGCGCACCATGTCACTTGGTGGGAGCCTGAGTAAGGGCAGGTGTATTGAGATTGTCTGAATTGAAGCTGAAGGTTGGTGGGGCTGCTGTTTGTGACTTCAATCCATGATTTTGCACCGGAAATCCAGCAGCCGTGATTCCCGAGAATCGATTTGGCGGCAAAAAAGGCTGCGTAATAGAGACTAACAACCGACCAATAGCTTGAGCCGGCCCTTAATGTTTCTAAGGCTCTTGCGTAGCAATTTATTGCCATTAATAGATGCTGTTCGCTCTCTCTTAGTAAGCAATATCGCAGTTCATTGAACTGCTGGGTCCCGGTCTTAAAGATATTCGATGTTTGTGTATTTAAGAAGTCCTGGACCCCAAGATTGGCAACGGCCGGCTCTTGAGTGAAGCCGGATACGAATGCGTTTGCGGTTGGGATGGGTAATGGTTTCATAGCGGATGCCTCATGCCAGAACTTGTTCAACCAGCATGTCGTAAATCGCCTTTATGCCTGCGCTGCCTTGGCTGGCTTTAATGGCTTCCGCATTCAGTGTGGAAAGATCAATTTTGCTTAGGTATTGGAAAAAGTCAGCAGCATTCATTTGTGCGACATCTTTTCCAAGATCGGTGGCTATATCGCCGAAAAGGCGAAGTACTGCACGAAATACGCGCGCCCCGTAAAGAGGTGATTCAGCACTGTCCCAGCCTTGTGTGTCACACTCCCTCATAGCTGCCACGAAGTCGAGAATAAGCTTAAGCTGAACTTCGTAGCCCAGCCCGTGCAATGGCGCTTTTGCCGTTGAGATCAAGGCCTTGATTGCAGGGGCAACAGAGCCTTGCTTAAGACTGATGCCGGGTTGTTCGCCAGTTAAGTCGATGCGTTGATACAGGGCGCTTTCTTTGCTGCTGGCTAAATCGAATACCAAATCCGAGGTTCTTACCCCAATCGGGTCTTCGTCAGGGCGAGTAAGTCTAAAGAGATCCCACCTAAGGGAGGAAGGTACTCGTTTCTGGTTGTCGTTAATTTCGAGAAATAATTCGGCCATTTCCTTTTCAGTGAGTCCGAAATGAATCACGCAGATAAAGGGTGCATCGAACTCGGAGAACTTCTGGGAGTAAAGTCGGTGTTGTCCGTCGATGATTAGAAAACGTGAGTTGTCGGGTAGGGATACCGAACCATCGTGAACTCTTGAGGATTTGATGTCGGTTGCTAAGACAATCGCATTCGGAAAAGTCCGTTGCTGGTCGAGCACTGCTACAGCAATGGTCTGTGCTCGCTCCGGATCGACTACGCGCTGGAAACCAGCAACAGGTTGATCTTTTCTCCACGTGGGAGTGCAGTGCGTGAGTAACCAGCTTCCTGGGATTACTGCAGAAAGTATTTCTGGACTACTTTGAACCGGTAGGCAAGGAAATTTTGTGCTCATGGTAGGTGTGCGCTGATCAAAGATGACTGCAGATTAAAAGCTCGGAATACTTTCCGCGTTTGGCATGTTGGCCTCCGATTGGGCTAAACCTTTCGCAGTCGAGGATGTGAAAGTGCTCGGAGTAAAGCTCTCTAATGGAGTCGTGATCTGCGTTTGTGACAAATATTCGTGAGCCTCGCTCTTTTGCTCTCACGAGGCAGTCTCTGAGTCTAATTTGATCGCGCCAAAGAAACAGATCTTCGTTGTACTTTATGAAGCCATTGTTGTTGTGTCGAACTGTATAGGGTGGATCACAAAAGATAACATCTCCAAAACCTGCAGACTCAATTGAATGTTCGAAGTCGTTCGCGGATATTTGGGCGCAGCCAAGAATTTGTGAGAGCTTCTCAAAGTCGTCATCTGCAGATATCACGGTATTTTTTGTGCCAATTGGAACATTGAAGGCTCCGCTCAGGTTTACTCGATACAAACCGTTCCAGCATGTTCGGTTGAGGTAAATGAATCTCGCTGCGCGCTTTGCCATTCCGGTCGGCTTGTCGGCTCGAATCTGATAGTAGTATTCCTTGGAATGGAGAAGTTGGTGAGTTATTAAGTGCCTTTCGACCGCGCGATATTGTGCTTGTATTGCTCGGTACGTGTTTATTAGCTCAGTGTTGACATCGGAGAGTTGGGCTTGAGCGGGCTTGAGTGCAAAAAATACTGCTCCTCCCCCAAGAAAGGGTTCAATGTATCTTCCATTTATGGGGCCGATCAGCTGACATAGTTCTTCTGTGAGCCAACGTTTTCCGCCTGCCCATTTTAGAAACGGCAGGGCGGCTTCATCTGGTTCGGCTATTGAAGGCACTGAATGCAACATGTATTTGAATACTCAATCGAATAAGCACCGTGTTCGGCAATGATGCCAATATGTAGCTGAGAAGTTCGGCTACTTCACAGTTCGTCTCGCGGTCAGATGCTCAAGCTATGCCGAAAGACGCCTCCGACTGTAGCAACAGAATGAGGTTGACGAAGTTACTTGGTGAGTGTCGTTTGTCCCACGTCGTCAGATCGCGCTCGTTGGTTCTGTCCCCTTTCCTACAACCGACAAAACCACCAAACCGTTGATCTGAAACGGTTTTTTCCGTGGCACGGATTTCGCTGAAGGCTCCCGGCGCGGCCATGGTCGGTCGCAGGAAGGGTCTTCATGTCGACAAGCACCGCTGCGGGTTCCATGCCCGCCAAGACGTACCTGTCCATCGGCTCCATCAAGCCGCTGGGCGCCAAGCTCGATGACATTCCCGACGCCGGTGGCGGCTGCGGCACCACCGGTGGCGAGGGCAAGGCCAGTTGTGGCTCGTCGGGCGGTCCCGACGACATGCCCTCGGAGATCTGGGACAAGGTCAAGAACCATCCCTGCTATTCCGAAGAGGCGCATCACCACTACGCCCGCATGCACGTGGCCGTGGCGCCGGCGTGCAACATCCAGTGCAACTACTGCAACCGCAAGTACGACTGCTCCAATGAAAGCCGCCCCGGCGTCGTGAGCCAGAAGCTCACGCCCGAGCAGGCGGTCAAGAAGGTGGTCGCGGTCGCGAGCGAGATCCCGCAGATGACGGTGCTCGGCGTGGCCGGCCCCGGCGATTCGCTGGCCAACCCCAAGAAGACCTTCGACACGTTCCGCATGCTCCAGGAGCAGGCGCCCGACATCAAGCTCTGCATCTCGACCAACGGCCTGGCGCTGCCCGACCACGTGGACGAGATCTGCAAGTACAACGTGGACCACGTGACCATCACCATCAACATGGTGGACCCGGCCGTGGGCGAGAAGATCTACCCCTGGATCTTCTGGGACCACAAGCGCGTGACCGGCTACGAGGCCGCGAAGATCCTGCACGAGCGCCAGATGCTCGGCCTGGAGATGCTGACGGCGCGTGGTGTGCTCACCAAGATCAACTCGGTGCTGATCCCCGGCATCAACGACGAGCACCTGATCGAGGTGAACCGCGAGGTGAAGAAGCGCGGGGCCTTCCTGCACAACATCATGCCGCTCATCAGCGAAGCGGAGCACGGCACGGTGTTCGGCCTGACCGGCCAGCGCGGCCCGTCGGCGCAGGAGCTCAAAGCCGTGCAGGACGCCTGCATGGGCGGCGCGAACCTGATGCGCCATTGCCGTCAGTGCCGCGCCGACGCGGTGGGCCTGCTGGGCGAAGACCGCTCGGAAGAGTTCACGCTCGACAAGATCGAAGAGATGGAGGTCGTGTACGACCTCGACAAGCGCCGCACGTATCAGGACAAGGTCGAGGCCGAGCGCCAGGCACAGCACGCCGCCAAGCAGGACGCGCTGGCCGCCAGCGCCGCGATCGAGGTCGACCAGGACATGAAGGTGCTGGTCGCGGTCGCCACCAAGGGTGGCGGTCGCGTCAACGAGCACTTCGGCCACGTCACCGAGTTCCAGATCTTTGAAGTCAGCGCCGCCGAGGCCCTGTTCGTCGGCCACCGCCGCGTCGACCTGTATTGCCAGGGCGGCCACGGCGACGACGAGCAGCTGCCCAGCGTGGTCAAGGCGATCAACGACTGCCACGCCGTGCTGGTCGCCAAGATCGGCGCCTGCCCACGCGACGAGCTGAGCGCCGCCGGCATCGAGCCGGTTGACCAGTTCAGCGGCGAGTTCATCGAGAAGGCCGCGCTCGACTGGTTCAACAGCTACCGCCAGCGCATCGCGGCCGGCGAGATCACCCACCAGGACCGCGGCGACGCACAGATTCGCCAGGGCGCCTTCACCGGCCTGGCTGCTGCGGCCTGAGCCTCGCTGTCACCGAACACGAACCCGAGTTTCCCCACGTCCCCTGATCCACTGAAGGAGAACCACCATGGCCTACAAGATCATCGCCTCCACCTGCACCGGCTGCTCCGCCTGTGAGCCCGAGTGCCCCAACGTTGCCATCCGCGAAAAGGGCGGCACTTACATCATCGACCCGGCCAAGTGCACCGAGTGCGAAGGCCACTTCGACGAGGCGCAGTGCGTCGCCGTCTGCCCGGTCGACGGCTGCATCGTCAAGGTTTGACCCACCCCCTGAAAGTGAACCCATGTCCACGTCCTTTTCCCTGACCCCGGCCGCCGAGAAGTTCATTGGCCGCATCGTGCGCTTCTCGGGCATTCCGTCGGCCGGCTTCCGGCTGCTGGTCTCGCCCGGCGGCTGCTCGGGCTACAGCTCGGAGTTCAGCGCCGAAGCGGCCCCGAAGGACGGCGAGCAGGAGTTCGTCGTCTCGGGCCTGAAGTTCTTCCTGCCGGCCGAGAGCCGCATGCTGCTGGACGGCGTGACGATCGACTTCACCGAGACCGCCACCTCGTCGGGCCTGAGCATCATCAACCCGAACCAGGCGGCCTGCGGCTGCAGCAGCGCCGAGAGCGCAGCGCCTCCCGGCGTGGCCAAGATCGAGATCGGCTCGATCGGCCGCGGTGGCCGTCCGGTCACGCTGGCTTCCTGACGCGCGCCGGGTCATCGGAGCCGACGTGAACGCCGCCACCGACCGGGACTTCGAAGCCGCTGCGGCGGCCTTCGCAGCCACGGTCATCGGCGGCCACCTCGACCCCGAGGTCGAGGCACTGATCGCGCAGGCAGGCACGCTGCGCGACCAGCCCGAGAAGGCGCTGCCGCTGCTGGAGCGCGCCCGTGCGCTGGCGCCCAAGCACCCGGTGCCGCTGATCGCGATCTACCGGTTTCACTTCTACGGCCACGCGCTGGAGAAGGCGAGGGCGGCGGGCGAAGACGCGCTGGCGATTGCGCGCGCCGCGCTCGGTCCGGATTTCGGCGATGCGGTGCCGACGGAAGAGACCACGCGCGGCGACGCGGCAGTGCGTTTCTACCTGTTCACGCTCAAGGGCCTGTCGTACCTCAACCTGCGCCTGGGCGATCTGGACGAGGCGCGGCTGATGCTCGGCGAGCTGCGCCGCCTCGACCCGAAAGACCACCTGGGCGGCGGCCTGCTGTCGCACGTGCTCGCGCGGCACGAAGCGGGCGGCCCGGCCGCGATGGTCGACGGTCCGGTGGACTATCCCGTGCGCGGCTGGGCGCCGCTGGAGAAACGGCCATGAACGCCGTGTCCAACGCGCTTCAGGCACCGCAGCGACTGGCCGTGCGTGCGCCCGAAGGCGACATCGCGCCGCAGCGCTGGGACGGCGGGCCGATCGACTGCGAGGGCTGCGCCTATGTGGACCTTCGGGCGCGCCCGAGTGACGACATCAGTGGTCGCGGCTGCGAACCCGGCCACGCCTGCATGCAGGACGCCTACGCGCGCCGCATCGACCGCTTCTTCCGCTGGCACCCGGAGCTGGCCGACCAGCAGATCGAACACCCGTATTTCGAGGTGCGCGCGATTGCCGCGCGCCACGCCAGCGTGTTCCGCCTGGGCGGCCTGATAACCGACCCGGACGAGACGGTGCGCATGCAGGTCGCGTTGCGGCTCTCGCCGGTGCAGCTGGAACGGCTGATCCACGACCCGCACCGCGAAGTGCGCCTGCGCGTGGCGCAGCGCATCACGCCCGACCGGCTGGCCGCGATGCGCACCGACGGCGACTACGGCGTGCGCGAGATCGTGGCGCAGCGCCTGCCCGCCGCGCTGCTGCCGACGCTGGCCCGCGACCCGGAGCGCATCGTGCGCCAGATCGTCGCGCGGCGCATGCAGATGCCGGCGCTGCTGCAGATGATCCACGACCCCGAACCCGAGGTGCGCCGCGTGGTGGCCGAAGGCCTGCCGGCGCCGCTGCTGGACCGTCTGGCCGACGACAGCGACTGGCGCGTGCGCTGGGAAGTGGCGCAGCGCGCCGAGCGGAGCGTGCTGGAGCAGTTGCAGGACGACCCGGATTCGGAGGTGCAGCAGATGGCGCGCTCGCGCCTTGCACCGGCCCCGCTCAAGGAGGTGACCCATGGCTGACATCGTGCGCGACGACGACGTGATCGAAGTCGCCGAGCCGCCCCGCTTCTCGTTCGGCGAACGGGTGATCGCCCGCTCGGTGATCCGCAACGACGGCACCTACAACGGCAAGGACATCGGCGAGGTGCTGGTGAACAAGGGAGACGTCGGGTACGTCGTGAGCATCAACACCTTCCTGCAGCAGTTCTACATCTACGCGGTCGACTTCATCGACACCGGCCACCGCGTCGGCATGCGCGCCAAGGAGCTGTGCACGCTCGACAACCTGCCCGACGAGGTGCTGGAGCAGCTGGGCGTGAAAGCCGCGGCGCTGGCCGATCTCGGTTCCGGAAAACCCACCCAAGGAGCGACGCCATGAACACCACCCCGATGGACGCTGCCGCGTTTGCCGAGCCGCGCACCCCCGTCTACGCCTGGGGCCAGCGCGTGGTCGCGCTGGACGACCTGGTCAACGACGGCAGCCACCCCGAGCGCGAGCCCGAGGCGCTGCTGGCGGCGCGCGGCGACGTGGGCGAGATCGTCAACATCGGCCACGCGACCGAGGTCAACGAGCCGGTCTACCTGGTCGACTTCGGCGGCTGCGTCGTGGGTTGTCTGGAGATCGAGTTGGCACCGGTTCCTGTCGGCTGGATTCCCGAAACCGAAGAGGCCGCGGGATGAATGCCGCCGCCCGCACCGTGAGCAGCGATCCGTCGCCGCCACAGGTGGTGGGTTTCATGCTGCCTTTCATCGAGCGGGCGCTGCGCGACCGGGTGCGCTACCGCTATGTGCAGCCGCGCGTGCTGCACGAGGGCGAGAGCTTTCGCATCGAGGCGCCGTGCTGCTCGCGCAACGTCGACCCCGACGGCGGCGTGATCGACATCGCGCTGCTCACGCCCGCGGCCGACGGCAGCTGGTCGCTGAAGGTGCGCGAACATGGGGCCGGCGCCTGGCAGCTGTACGCCGAAGGCCTGTCGCTGGGTGAGGCGCTGGACACGGTCTGCGTCGACGCCGAACGGAAGTTCTGGCCATGATCTATTTCGACCACCACGCGACCACGCCGCCCTCGGGCGCGGTGATCGACGCCGTGACGGCGGTGATGCGCGGCGCCTGGGCCAATGCCTCGTCGCAGCACGCGCCGGGCCAGGCCGCCAAGCGGGTGCTGTCCGATGCGCGCGCCACGGTGGCGCGGGTGCTGGGCTGCAAGCCGGCCGAGGTGGTTTTCACCAGCGGCGCCACCGAAGCCAACCACCTCGCGGTGCGCGGCCTGCTGGCGGCAGCGCCGGCCGAGCGGCGGCGCGTGGTGTTCAGCGCGGTTGAACACTCGGGGCACCTGAAGCTGGCGCGCGAGCTGGGGGATGCGGGTGTGCCGGTGGACTTCATGCCGGTGCGCGCCGATGGCACGCTCGACCTGACGGTTGCCGCGCAGCTGATCGGCCCCGATGTGGCGCTGGTCTCGCTGATGGCCGCGAACAACGAAACCGGCGCCCTGATGCCGGTGACCGAGGTCGCGGCGCTCGCCGCGGGGGCCGGTGCGCGGCTGCATGTGGATGCGACGCAGTGGATCGGCAAGCGCCCGTTCCGCTTCACCGACTTCGGCGCCGACGCGGTGAGCTTCTCCGCCCACAAGTTCCAGGGACCCAAGGGCGTGGGTGCGCTGCTGCTGCGCCAGGGCGTGGCGATCCGGCCGACGGTGCCGGGCTCGCAGGAACGCAACCGCCGCGGCGGCACCGAGAACCTGCCCGCGATCGCGGGCCTGGCTGCCGCATTGGCGGCCCTGGGCAGTGAGGTGGAGCTGGACGCCGAAGCCGTGCGCCAGTCGGCGCTGCGCGAACGGCTCGAAGGCGCGCTGATGGCCGAGCTGCCCGAGGTGCGCATCTGGTGCGCCGGTGTGCCGCGCCTGCCGGGCGTGAGCTTCCTGCGCGTGGGCCGCTGGGAGGCCGACGTGCTGCTGCAGCGGCTGGAACGCCTGGGCTTCGCGGCTTCTTCGGGCGCGGCCTGCTCGTCGTCGGGCACGGCGCCTTCGCACGTGCTGACCGCGATGGGCGTGCCCGACGACGAGGCGCTGTGCGCCATCCGCCTCTCGCTGGGCCGCTCCACCACCGACGCCGAGGTCGACGCGCTGATCGCCGCGCTGCCGACCCTGAGAACGTTGCTGCCGACGGCCGACGCCGTGGCCGCCTGATGCCTCTGTTTCCCGAACACACCAACCGGAGCCGACGATGAAAGTGATGATCCGCAAAGACAGCAAGGGCGTGCTCAGCGCCTATGTCCCCAAGAAGGATCTGGAGGAACCCATCGTCTCGATGGTCAACCCCGACATGTGGGGCGGCCTGGTGACCCTGGCCAACGGCTGGCAGCTGGACCTGCCGGCGATGGCGGCCGACACGCCGCTGCCGATCACGGTCGAGGCCCGCAAGCTGGCGTCCGCCGAAGAAGACTGATTCATCCAAGGAGTAGCACCATGGGACTGTCCGGAGAACAACTGCAGGCCGCCACCGAGGTGGTCGGCTACGCGCCGACGATCCGCGACGCGGTGGCGCTTTGGCGCTCGCGCTATCCGCAGGTGCGCGCGATGGTGGTCGACGAGATGGACATGCGCGACGAGACCCCGGCGCTGCGCCTGGGCCACCGCAACGTCTACCTCGCCGCGACCGACGGCCACTGCTGGCACGTGACGCAGAGCGCCGACGAAGCATCCGCCCTCATCCTCACGCAACACTGAGCGGGACCGCCATGGACATCGAGACCATCGCGCTGTGCGAGAACGCCATCAGCGACCGCGGACTGGCGCTGGTCGAGGCGGTGCTCGAATCGGGCCGCTGGGGCGACGGGCCGATGCTCGAATCCTTCGAGCAGGGCTTCGCGCGCTGGGTCGGCAGGAAGCACGCGGTGGCGGTGGGCAGCGGCACGCTGGGCACCTGGATCGCGCTGCGGGCCATGGGCATCGGCCCGGGCGATGAGGTGATCTGCGCCTCGCACACCTGGCACCAGGTCGCACAGGCGATCACGCTGGCCGGCGCGACGCCGGTGTTCGCCGACATCAACTACTGGACCGGCTGCCTGAGCCCCGAGAAAGCAGCGCTGAAGATCACGCCCGCCACCAGGGCCATCCTCGCCGGCAACACCAACGGCCACCCGGCCGCCTGGAAGCCGCTGCGCGAACTGGCCGACGCGCACGGCCTGAAGCTGATCGAAGACAGCACCGAGTCGCTGGGCTCGCGCTACCTGGGCCAGACGGTCGGCACCTTCGGCGACGTGTCGGTGTTCGACTTCTCGATGCCGTCAGCGCTGTGCACCGGCGAGGGCGGCATGCTGCTGACCGACGACGAGGCGCTGGCGATCGAGCTGCGCTACCTGCGCCAGCGCCGGTTGTCCGACCGCGCCTCAGTGTCCATCGGTTCGCGCGTGCCGCTGCAGGCGGGCATGAGCGAGCTGACGGCGGCGCTGGGTCTGGCGCAACTCTCCGATCTTGACGAGCGCTTGCTGCAGCGCAAGCAGGTCGAGGCCTGGTACCACGCCGAGATGCAGAGCTTCGAGGGCGTGAAGCCGCCGTACCTGGCGGAAGATGTGGAAGAGGTGCACTGGATGCTCTACGTCGTGCACCTGGGCAAGCGCTTCGGCGCCAGCGCCCGCACCCAGATGATCGACGACATGAAGAGCTGCGGCGTCGAGACCGCGGCCTACAGCCACCCGCTGCACCAGCAGTTCTTCTACATGAACGCCGGTGCCACCGTGGGCCGCCAGCGCGGCGTGCTGCCCGACACCGACCGCATCGGCGACCGCGCGCTCGCGCTGCCGCTGCACGCCAACCTGGACGCCGACCAGGTCAAGCACATCGTCAAGACGCTCAAGGACACCGCGACCAACGTCGGTGCCGGCGCCGCCATCTACCTCTGAAAGAACCACCATGTCCGACCTGATTGCCGACATCGCCCGCCAGCTCGAAGCCGGCAGCGTCATCCCTTACCTGGGCTCCGGCATGCTGTCGCTGTGCGAAGACACGGCCGTGCCCGCGACGCCGGGCGCGCTGGCGGCGGTGATGACCGCCAAGGTCAGCGTGCCGCACAAGATCCGCCAGAAGCTGACGCAGGCGGCACAGTTCATCGAGAACTTCAAGCACCGCAAGTCCGTGGTGATGATCATGGACGAGGCCTTCACGGCGGTGCCCACGCCGTCGCCGCTGCACCGCGCGCTGGCCGCCAGCGGTGCGACGCTGTGGGTCGATACCTGGTACGACGACACCATGCTCGCCGCCATGAAGGCGGCGCGTCCGCAGGGCGGCTGGCACCAGCTGCAGGGTCTGTCGCAATCCGAACACTTCGGACAATGGACCGCCGACTACGACGCCGAAGGCCACATCGCCGACACACCGGCCACCGCCGCTTCGCCGCTGCTCTACCGCCCGATCGGCGGCCGCAGCCCGGCCAGCAACTACCTGGTGTCGGACAGCGACTACGTCGAGGTGCTGACCGAGATCGACATCCAGACCCCGATTCCGGCGGTGGTGCAGGAGCGGCGCAAGGGCAAGGGCTTCCTGTTCCTGGGCTGCCGCTTCGACGACCAGCTCACCCGCAGCTTCGCGCGCCAGATCATGAAGCGCTCCAGCGACGCGCACTGGGCCGTGCTGCCCGACGAGCCGACGCGCATGGAAGCGCGTTTCCTCGAAGAGCAGGGCATCACCCGCATTCCCATGACGCTGGCCGAGTTCGGCCAGTCGCTGACCGACGCGCTGCAGGCCGAGCTGGCGTCCTGATCCCGTTCTCTCTCCCCCGTCCCACGAACCCCACCAAGACCATGACCACACTCACCGTTCTCCCCTCTGGCAAAACCTACGACGTGGCTGCTGGCACCACCATCATGAAGGCCCTGCTCGCCGCTGGCGAAGCCATCGCCCACAAGTGCGACGGCGAAGCCAAGTGCGGTTCCTGCCACATCTTCGTGCAGGAAGGCCGCAAGACCATCTCGCGCATCCAGAAGCTCGAGAACGAAAAGCTCGACACCCTGGTGGGCATCGGATCGAAGTCGCGCCTGGCCTGCCAGGCCGTCCTCGGCGAAGAACCGGTCACGGTCGAGCTCTTGTCCTTCGTCTGAAGTCGACCATGGCCGAGGTGCACGTGCTGCGGCCTCCCACGGTGTGGGATGCGGTGATCGTCGGCGCAGGCCTGTGTGGCCTGGCGCTGGCGCACCGGCTGGTCGCGCGCGGTCAGCGTGTGCAACTGCTGGAGGCGCGCGGGCGCATCGGCGGTCGCGTACTGACGCAGACCTGCGAGGCCACCGGCCAGCCGCTGGACCTGGGGCCTTCGTGGTACTGGCCGGAGACCGAGCCGCACATGGTGGCGCTGCTGGCGTCGCTCGGTCTGGAGAGCTTCGCGCAACACGATCCGGGCGACGCGCTCTGGCTGACCGACCCGAACCGTTCGCCCGAGCGGCGCATCGAGGCCGGCGGTGTGCACGCGGGCGCGCGGCGCATCGCGGGAGGCAGCGCGACGCTGACCGAGGCCCTGTTCAAGGCCCTGCCCGAAGGCAGCGTGATCACGGGCTCGGCACTGATCGGCCTGCGCGATCACGGTGAATCCGTCGAACTGCTTCGCACGGGCGGCCCGTCGCTGCGCGCGCGCCGCGTGGTGCTGGCCTTGCCGCCGCGGCTGGTGCAGGAGCGCGTGGCGTTCGACCCGCCGCTGCACGAGGCGGTGGACCAGGCGCTGAAAGACACACCGACCTGGATGGCGGCGCAGGCCAAGGCCGTGGTGTCGTTTGCCACGCCGTTCTGGCGCGACGCCGGCCATTCGGGCAACGCCTTCGTGCGGCATCCGCAGGCGGTGCTGGGCGAGGTGTACGACCAGAGCCCCTCGAATGGTGCGGCCGGCGGCGCGCTCGGCGGCTTCGTCGCGCTGGATGCATCGCAGCGGGAACACTTCCGGGTCGGGCTGCCGCTGTTGATCGAAAGCCAGCTGGCGCAGCTCTACGGCATCGAGGCGCAATCGGGTCAGCTGGCGCTGCAGGACTGGGCGCTGGAGCGCTGGACCTGCAGCGAAGCCGACCGCGCCGAACCCCCCGCCTGGCCGCAGGCCGACCCGCTGCTGCGGCGTGGGCACTGGGGCGGGCGCCTGTGGTTCGGCAGCACAGAGACCTCGACCCACGGCGCGGGCCACATGGAGGGCGCGCTGGCCTCGGCCGACCGCATCGCGCATGCATTGCTCGCGCCGGCGTCCGCCGCCACGCAGACCAGCGACCAGGCGACCGCCATCGCCGACTTCGCGGCCGGCGTGCAGCGCCTGCGCGCGCTGGCGGGCGAACGTTACCGGCAGCAGCTGGTGCGGCTGCTCTCGGCGCAGCAGCACGAGCAGCTGACCCAGCGCGCCTTGCTGGCGGCGGTCGACCAGACCTACAGCGAGGCGCTGACACTGCTCGACGCCTTCGCGCCCTGGAGCGGCGCCGGTCACACCGAGCAGGGCCGCCACGCGCTGACGCCTGCGCTGCTCAAGGCCTTCGACGGCTGGAACAAGGCGCTGCTGGACGACGCGCTGGCGCACAACGGTACGTCGTGCGCGCTGTCCAACTTTCCGCAGGACCACCAGCCCGACGCCGAGCTGCTGCGCGCGATCACGCGCGACCTCGCCGCTGCATGGCGCGAGTTCGCGCTCGAACTCAACGCGCGGCTGGTTGCCACGCCGGTGGCACAGGAGGCGGCATGAACCGCATCGCGACCAGTGCGTTGCTGGGCCTGATCGAGCAGTCGGGTCTGGCGGTCGTCACGCTGGCCGAAGGGCTGGACGAGGCCGACCTGCGGCGCTCGCGCCTGACCCGCGCCGAGGTGCTGCGGCACCTGCGGCTGCTGGCGCGCAGCACGATCTCGGTCACGCCTTCCGCGCGCGAAGAGATGCCCGAGCTCGACTGGGACGGCTGGCGCAGGCTCTCGCTGCAGCTGCAGGCCGACACCGGCGAAGACGTGGAAGAAGCGCTGTGGTTCGCCGTGAGTTCGCTGGTGCCGGCCACGCTGCTGTGGCTGCGCGTCTACCGGCAGGGACAGCCGGCGCTGTTCCTCATGTCCCCCGACTGAGACCGGGTCCGGTCAGTGCGGGCTGGCCTGTGTCTTGCAAAGCACTCCCCGAAACCGTCTGAAAGCGCTCGTTGTGTCGCGAAGCACACAACGCTGCGACAGGGACGGATCGTTGTGTGGGGATCGATACAAAGCCTGTCCCGTTGTCTTCAGGAGGGTGTCATGTTTCAACCGTTGTACAGCCTGCTAGTCAACGCCTGCCCCGAGCGGCGCAAGGCGCCGGTGGCATGGATGGAAGAACTGCCGTCCGACCTGGTCGGCCTGGTGGTGCCGCCGGTGAGCTTTTCGATCCAGCGCGACGGCGAGATCGTGGCCGACCGCAGCCTCGGGCTCGACGCCAATGGGCAGGCCTGTTTCTGTGTCTTCCGCCACGTGCAGACCGCGCTGCGTTCGGACGACGACGAGACCTTCTACGTAGCCCCGGTCCATGTAGAGACCGTGACCGCCTGGCGCCTGCCCGACCACCGCTGGCTGACCAGCCACCAGGTGATCGGCGATGTCGAATACGCGGCGCCGGTGCCCCGGCTCTCGCTGTGCACAGGCATGCCGCGATGAAGACGGCGAATCCCTCTGCGAACCTGCCCCTGATGGGCAAGCTGCTGATCGACACCGCCATGGGCAGCTTCCTGGGCGACAAGCGCATCCGCCTGCTCGAAGCGATCGACCAGCACGGCTCCATCCTGCAGGCCGCCAAGGCCGTGCCCATGGCCTACAAGGCGGCGTGGGACGCGGTTGACGACATGAACAACGTCGCGCCCGAGCCACTGGTGCTGCGTGTCACCGGTGGCCGCAACGGCGGCGGCACCGAGCTGACCGACTTTGGCCGCCGCCTGATCGCCTTCTACCGCGCGCTGGAGCAGGAATCGCAGGCCGCGCTCGCGCGCCTGAGCAGCCGGCTCACGCAGGCCGGTGCCCCCGATGTCGCCGAGTTCCGGCAGGTCCTGAGGAAGCTCTCCATGAAAACCAGTGCCCGCAACCAGTTCGGCGGTCCGATCGGTGCGATCCGTTCCGGCCCGGTGGAGAGCGAAGTCACGCTGCGCCTGGGCCTGTCGCTGGAGCTCACCGCCATCGTCACCAACGAGTCGGTGCAGAACTTGGGTCTGGCCGAGGGTCGGGAGGTGATGGCCTTCGTCAAGGCCTCGTCCATCGTGCTGATGGTGGGCGAAGAAGGCACGCGGGTCTCTGCCCGCAACCAGTTCCGCGGCGTGGTGCAGACCATCCATCACGGACCAGTCAACACCGAGGTGACGCTGGACCTGCCGGGCGGCCACCACGTGCTGACCGCCGTCGTCACCGATCAGAGCGTGGAACGACTGGGCCTCGTGGTCGGACAGCCCGCGACCGCGATCTTCAAGGCCTCCAGCGTGTTCCTCGTCTCGACCGACTGACGTCCCTTCCATTGAAAGTCATCCATGAAAGTCGCCATCGCCACCCACAAGGACTGGAGCCAGGTCAGCGGCCACGCCGGACAGGCCCGCGAGTGGCTGCTGTTCGATTGCCGGCCCAACGCGCCGCTGCCCGAGCCCCAGCGCATCGCGCTGACGAAAGAGCAGCTGCCGCACCACTTCAAGGACGACGGCCCGCACCCACTGCACGGGGTGCAGGTCCTGATCGCCGGCAGCGCGGGCGACGGCTTCCTGCGCCACATGGCGGGATGGGGTGCGCAGGTGCTGCTGACCGGCGAGACCGACCCGCGCGCCGCGCTGCAGAAGGTGCTGGCCGGCGAGGCGCTGCCCGACACCCGCTTCGACGTCACCACCGCGCTGTGCAAGGTGCGCGACCTGTTTTCCCGCCATTGAGTCTTCCTTTATTCCCAGGAGTGTTGCCATGATTCCCAAGACCTTTGTTGCTTCGCTGCTCGCTGGCCTGATGCTGGTGGCCACGGCCGCGCGCGCCGACGAGATCCCGGTGGCGGTCGCCGCCAACTTCACCGCGCCCTTCAACAAGATCGCGGCCGAATTCGAGAAGGAGACCGGGCACAAGGTGATCGCTTCGTTCGGATCGACCGGCAAGTTCTATGCGCAGATCAGGAACGGTGCGCCGTTTGAAGTCCTGCTCGCGGCCGACGACGAGACGCCCGCCAAACTGGTGAAGGAGGGCGCTGGCGTGAGTGGCAGTCCGTTCAGCTACGCCATCGGCAAGCTGGTGCTGTGGTCGGCCAAGCCGGGCGTGGTGGACGACAAGGGCGCCGTGCTCAAGGGCGGCGCTTTCGAACGCATCGCTATTGCCGACCCCAAGCTCGCGCCCTACGGTGCTGCCGGGGTCGAGGTGATGAAGAAGCTGGGTGTGTACGACGCGCTCACGCCCAAGGTCGTGACCGGCGAAACGATTGCGCAGGTCTACCAGTTTGTGGCCAGCGGCAACGCGCAGCTGGGTTTCGTGGCGCTGTCGCAGGTGCTCAAGGACGGCAAGGTCGAGGGCTCGGCCTGGATCGTGCCGGCCGATCTCTACACCACTATCCGCCAGGACGTGGTGCTGCTGACGCCGGGCAAGGACAAGGCCGGCCCGGTTGCGCTGCTGAAGTACCTGCAGGGTGCGAAGGCGCAGGCGGTGATCAAGGCCTACGGCTACGCACCAGCGAAGTGAGGTCTCCATGCCCAGCCCTGCCGACCTTGCCGCCGTCTGGCTCACCGTCAAGCTGGCTGCGTTCACGACCGTGTTGCTGCTCCTGCTGGGCACACCCGTCGCGTGGTGGCTGGCGCGCACGCCTTCGCGCTTCAAGGGGCTGGTGGGCGCGGTGGTCACGCTGCCGCTGGTCTTGCCGCCAGCGGTGCTGGGCTTCTACCTGCTGGTGCTGATGGGGCCCAACGGCGCGGTCGGTCGGCTCACGCAGGCGCTAGGTCTGGGTCTGTTGCCCTTCACCTTTGCCGGGCTGGTGATGGCCTCGTGCCTGTACTCGACGCCCTTCGTGGTGCAGCCGCTGCAGCAGGCCTTTGCCGCCATCGGTCGTGCGCCGCTGGAGGCGGCGGCGACCTTGCGCGCGTCGCCGTGGGACGCCTTCTTCACCGTCGCGTTGCCGCTGGCGCGGCCGGGCTTCGTCACCGCGGCCGTACTCGGCTTTGCGCACACCGTGGGCGAGTTTGGCGTGGTGCTCATGATCGGCGGCAACATCCCGGGCAAGACGCAGGTGCTGTCGATGGCGATCTACAACCACGTGGAGGCGATGGAGTACGCCAACGCGCACTGGCTGGCCGGCGGCATGCTGGTGTTCTCGTTCGCCGTGCTGTTGCTGCTCAACAGCCGGGGCTGGAACCGTTCGCCATGAGCCTCGACCTCCGCTTCCGGCAGGACTTTTCCGGCTTCACGCTCGACGTCGACCTGCAACTGCCCGGCCGCGGCGTGACCGCGTTGTTCGGCCCTTCGGGTTGCGGCAAGTCCACGCTGCTGCGCTGCATCGCCGGGCTGAACGCCGCGCGGCAAGGGCGCTGCGTGGTCAACGGTGAGGTCTGGCAGGACGGCGCGAACACCTTGCCCACGCACCGCCGGCCGCTGGGCTACGTGTTCCAGGAGCCGCAGCTGTTCGCGCACCTGAGCGTGCGCGCCAACCTGCAATATGGCCGCGGGCGCACCGCGGGCACCGCGCAACAGGTCGACTGGGATCGCGCCATCGAACTGCTGGGCATCGGCCATCTGCTGGAGCGTCGCACCGCCGCGCTCTCGGGCGGCGAGCGCCAGCGCATCGCCATCGCCCGCGCGCTGCTGACCAGCCCGCGCCTGCTGCTGATGGACGAGCCGCTGGCCGCGCTGGACCTGGCGCGCAAGAACGAGTTCATGCCCTACCTGGAGCGGCTGACGCGCGAGCTGGACATCCCGGTGGTCTACGTGAGCCACGCGCCCGACGAAGTGGCCCGGCTGGCCGACCACATCGTGGCGATGGAGGCGGGGCGCGTCGTGGCCGCAGGCCCGCTGGCCGAGGTGCTCGCGCGCGTGGACCTGCCGATCCGCCTGGGCGAGGACGCGGGCGTGGTGCTGGAGGGTGTTGTGGTGGAGCGCGACCTGCAGTGGCATCTGTCGCGGGTGGCCTTCCCGGGCGGGTGCCTCTGGGTGCGCGACGGCGGGCAGGCGCAGGGCACCACCGTGCGCATCCGCATCCTGGCGCGCGACGTTAGCCTGGCCCTGTCACCCTCAGCGGATACCAGCCTGCTCAACAGCCTTCCGGTGGTGGTCGACCAGATCGCCGACGAGAGCCATCCGGCGCTGGCGCTGTGCCGCCTGAAAGTGGGCAGCGGTTCGTCGTCACTGCTGTCGCGACTGACACGTCGATCAGCGGCGGCGCTGAACTTGCGGCCGGGTCAGGCTGTGTGGGCGCAGATCAAGGCCGTCGCTTTGATCGGGTAGGGCAGAGCGGTTGTACCCCAGGCCACGGCGAATCGATGAATCAGAAGCTGTGGTCGATGCCGATCTCACCCACGGCACGCCACACGCTCACAAGGTCGCGGTGGTCTGCCAGGTGGACGTCCCGTGATCCGTACACGCGCTGAAGCCAGCGCTTTCCCTCAACCGCGCCGCGGCCGTGAATGCACCGATAGTTGTTGAACACAAGCATGTCTCCTGGCTCCAGAACAACGTCAACCGCCTCTGCCTCCGCGGCGCTGAGCCATTCGGTGAGTGCTTTCCCGGCTTCCGGAGTGTGGGTGTTCGTAAAAATCGCACACCGAGATTCTTCGTATCCGTCAATCGTCTTGAGGAATGGTGACCGTGGTGTTTCGAGCGCATAGCCGTTGATCTCGAACGAGTCGTCTTGACCATAGCTAAACAGGGGTTGGCGAAGTACTTCCAGGGTCTTCTGTGGGAGACGCGCATTGATGTCTGCCACCACAGCCACGCGGGTGGCTGTTCTTGCGTCATTGTTGATGGCCATCAGGGCGGCGGCTTCGGGGCGTGCTGCGCGAGGAAGAAACGGGCTCTCGACGTGCAGGTTGAAGTGGACGCGGCCCGCATTCGAGAGCGTGTTTTCCCAACCTGCAATGGGATGAACATCTTGCAATATCGCGCCCTTTTTTTCCTCTGGGTATCCGAAGTGATGCAAACCAAGCGCGCGGGTGAGACCCACCAGCACGGCGGAGGTTAGCGGCGCCGGACCCACTTTCCAGTCGGTGGCCAGAGTCTCGACCGGAAGATTGCGGATCACTGCGTACGGACTGGCCGAATAGAAGATCCGTTCCGAGAGAGCCTTGATCGGGATGGCAGACCGGTGCACGGCATCCACATAGCCGATGGATTTCCGGTCAAAGCCAGACGCCAGGAGCACCTCTAGCGCGCCGCGCAGTTGGTGCTTTTCTGCGTCGGTCAGCGTGACGACGAAAGCGTTGGTGCTGGTCCCCGCGACGCGCGGGGCTTCAATGGTGTGGTTGTTCATGTCGTTGCGTTGGGAAGTTCAGCCTGGGAAAAAGCCAGGCACCGCGAACCAGAGCGCGGTTCCAGCCAATGTGTTGACAATCAGACCGGCTCGGGTCATGAACGTCAAAAGGGCACAGAGTGCGAAGGCGGACGCCGCTGGCCAGGGGGCTTGTCGAAGCTCGACGACGGCGATGTAGACAGCGAAGTTCAGGAAGACCGCCATCGGCAGAACCCGCTCCAGCAACGTCCTCGCCCGCGCCGAGAGGCGCAGCTTCACAAAGGCAGGGACGACACGAACCAGCAGGCTCGTCAGCAGAAGGGCGAGGATGACCCAGCCTTGGGGAGAGCCGTTCATGCGCCAGCCTTCCACAGTCGCCAGCAGCTGAAGGCGAGGCTGGGAAGCCAAAACCAGACCTTGCCAAGCCAGTGGAAGAACAGCAGGGCGACCGCAATGCACAGGACGATTTCAAAGGTCTTCCTGGCGACCGTTGCATCGATCCGTGGCACACGGGTCTTGAGCTGTTCGAAGGACAGGATCATCAGAACCAGGCTCGCCGGGAAGCCCAGTTGCAGGTTTGCCGAAAGGGTACCCTCGGGAATCGATCCCGCGATGAGGACGCCGAGCACATTGGACAGCACCCATGCGCCAAAGATCGTGATCCGGATGGCGGCCATGCGGCGCACGAGATCGTTTTCCTGCTCAAGGGCGTAGGCCTCGTCTCCCAGAAGATGTGCCAGGAATATCCGCCCGGGAGTCTTTGCAGGAAGGCGCGGCGAAGCGATGAACGCCATGGGGATGTAGCGGCTGTTGATCGAAGCCGCCACCACCCACATGGTGAAGAAGCCAACGCCCTGTTCGGCCAGAGGCAGCAGGGCGAATTGCCCGCTTCCCGAAAAGCCGAGCACGCTGAGCAGAAAGACTTCACCCACACTCCACTGAGCCCTGGATGCGAGCAAGCCAAACAGAACTCCGATGGGAAATATCGCCAGCGCAGTGGGAGCTGCGTGGAGAAACCCGCTTCTCGGAATCTGGTTTGGTGATTGCTCCAGATCGTTCATGCAGCGACTTCTTCCTGCAGGCGCGCTTCGCTCGCTTGCCGTTCATGGGCCGGTCCGTATGCCCTCTGGTCCCATCGGTTGATCTCGATGACCCAAATATCCCGATGCCCCACGTCTCCCTGTTCCGGTTCGATGTTGGTGGCGTAGTGGATGTATCTCTCGTCGTCGATGAGGATCGCCTGGTTCGGTTCGAGCTTCTGCCGGAAGATGACCTGGCCGGTAGACGGCTCGATCACCTGTGTTTCGCCGCCGCGGACGTTGTGCCGGTCCGCGATGGCGATCACGCTGAATTCGTGGCCATCCCGATGCGGGCCTTCGGGGACTGTGACACCCTTGAAGACCTTGTTGGCAATGACGCGGATCTGGTTCACGTTGATCTGGTACTGACTTTCGGCAGAAACTGCAAGGGCGTCCAGGACCGATGCAATCAAGGGACTCGGATCACACTCGAGCTGTTCCCGATGACGAAGCACCCCGCCGGCTTCGGCCAGGCGGATGTAGGCGGCCGACTGGATGTACTTTCGACGTGGCAGGAGCGCAAAGATCCATTGCCCCTCCTCCCGATAGCCAAAGTACTGCGAGAGACGTATCTCGCGCAATCGCTTCACGCTGTGGCCGTCTCTGGGCATGCGGTTGAAACTGTCCAGCGTCGCTGCATCCAGCGCAGGAGTGCGGATCACGGCGTAGCCGTGCGCGCTGAAATGGGCAGCGCCTTCGCTCGGGGACATTGCAGAGTTGGTCATGTTGGACTCCATGGATGGTGCTCAAGCGGGTTGCAGGTCAAACGTGGCGACCTCGTAGGGCCGAAGTGCCTGTATGTGTTTGAGGGTGATTCCCCGATAGAAATCGCAGGCGGAAGGTTCGATGGCATCGATCGATGCAAACTTCTTCTCCAGCGGACCGAGGCACAGGCCGGCACAGAAACCTTCAATCTCGCAGCCCTTGCAGAATGCGGGGTTGTCATTGCGCAGCGCGTGGTGTGCCTGGTAGGCGGTCTGGTTGAGGAGGTCGCTGCCTTGCTCGATCGACCCCAGAAGCGTGGACCCTGCCTTGCAGGAGAACACAGAGCCATTTGGTTCGATGCTGAACTGGGCGCCCTTGGCCGAACAGTTCTTGAAACCTCGTTCGGCGACCGCGTCGTGGCCGAGGAGCACCTGGAAGATCTGGTGCCAGTAGCCCGTCAGAACGACACCGCGCTGACGGCCGTACTCCACAACTCCCCAGAGCTTCTCCACAATGTTTGTGGCCCCGAAGCGGGCATAGAAGGAAGGGTCGAAGTCGACCACCACTCCAATCTCCCCGGCGTCAACTTCTACCGCCAGATCGACGATGGAATTGTTGAACTCATCCCAGGTGGCGGAAGTCAACGCGGCGTTGATCGCGACCCGGTTGCGGTGCTTTTGCAGCAATCGAAGGCCTTGCATCACGACCGGTGTGCTGTCGTCGCCGTTTTTCAATGGGCGACTGGGGCTGGTGGGCGAGTCAAAGCTGACACAGACACCGACCTCGTATTTGGCCAGCTTGGCCGCAATCTCCTCTGTCAGAAGAGATCCGTTCGTGACGGTCGAGTAGTCAATGCGGATACCGTGCTTTTCGCCGCGCCCGAACTCTTCGAGCACGGCATCAATGGCTTTCCAGTTCAGAAACGGCTCACCCCCGAAGAACTGGACCATTGCACCGGTGGCGCCCGAGGTGATCGAGACGGCGAGAGCTTCCTTCACATACCGGACGGCATCCTCGGGCTTCATGTGCCGGTTCTTCGGGTCGTACTGGTGCTGCAGGCGTTCGCGGGACGCATACATCGAGTCGTTGAGATCGACCTTGATCTCTTCCCGGGACCGCAGGCGGCTGAGATCGATCTTGGCGACCTCCTGTTCAACGGACAGCTCTTTGCCCTGAATGCCCTCGAAGCAATAGGTACAGCCAAAGTTGCAGGCATTCGCAAGAATCAGCTGAATGACATTGACCTTGGGCACCGGCGTCGCCGGCAGGCTGCTGCTGTCCTTGGTGTTTCGAAGAAGTCCGCGGGCCAGCAACTGCTGAAAAAGCTCGGCGTCGCGGTCCGGTGGGTCTTCGTCCATCCAGGAGAGCGGGACCGCCCGTGGATGCTGGAAGGTGTCAAAGAGCTGGTTGGATCTGTCATCCAGCAGGCAAAGCCCGCCGCGCTGCCGGTGATACACCGCGGTGCGCTCGCCCATCAGGCGTTTGACAGCATCTACCGACATCACAAATTTGGTGTCTGACATGCAGGGACGTCCTTTCGAAGTCGAGAAAAGTGCACGGCCCAATGGCTTGCGCGCCGTGCACCCGGGCTTACTTCGTCAGACGAGTCTTGAGCAGACTGCGGTGACCTCCGATGGACGTGCCGCCGACGGTGCCGCCCACCGTGCCGCCGACGGTTCCTCCAACGGTGCCGCCCACCGTGCCGCCGACAGTCCCGCCAACGGTGCCACCGACGGTACCGCCCACAGTGCCGCCGACGGTGCCGCCGAACACGGAGACATTCATGGAGTTCTTGGTCATGTTGATTCCCTTAAGTTTCAAGTTGGATTTGGGTCTGAATTGACCCGGTGAATTGCACCGGAGCTGGTGCAATATGTTGCTCAGTGCTCTGCAGAGCGCCAGGCGTTTTTCGATGGATTGATCCAGTTGGCAAAAATGCTCATGCCATCCACCTTCATTGGGGCACCCGCGCGCGCTGCTTCAAAGCCGGCTCGCCGAAGCAGGCGTTCAATTCCCAATGGAGAAACCGTAATAACGCGGCGCGCGCCAACACGCATCGCAGTTTCCATGCTTTGCCGCAGGAGGCTGATGGCGGCTTCCGAGGAAAACTGCCTTAATGCGGAGGTTGAGCTTGAATCAAAGTCCACCGCTGCGAATCTGGACAGTTCCCAGATGTCGCTGGAACAAGGCGGAAGCTGCCCATTCAGCAGTTGAGGAAATACCTCGCCGAGCAGGTATGGCTTTGAGGTGGGCAATAGCCGTGCGGTGCCGATGATCTGGTCATCGTCGTTTTTGGCTAGCACATAAATCGTGTCGTCGCGATCGAACTGGTCGTATTCCAGGCCGTGTTCACATTGCAATTGCCAGCCCAGTTTCTCAACAAAGACCTTGTGGCGATAGCGGCCCAGATCGGCCATGAGCGCGGACTTCAGCGTCGATGGTGTGCCTGTGAGAAATCTCATCTGTCCCCCCTCTGCGGTTCAGCGGGTATTAGATGGATTCCCCACGCGCCTGTAACCTACCAAAGTTGGTAGGGTGTCCCTGCGTCCGGGGACGTGCCGAGCAGTTTCGGTACCTCGTCAGACCATGGAAGTGCGTCCACCACGGTTCCCAGCTCTTCCAGGCTTTGAGCCCATGACTTTTCGGCACCGTCTTCGTGGGTCAGCAAGACGTTGGTTCGGGGCTCGCCCAGTCTGGACCAGAGAATGCTGCCGGATGTTGGCGACAGGCACCAGTCCCATCCCAGGGTGACCAGCGGCTGGGTGTGTGATGCCCATTCGGTGAATCCGCTGATGGTGGTAGGCCGTCCACATGATGAGGGCCCAAGCGATGGGTCTCCGTCTACACCGGAAAACAGGTGGCGGATCGGCAAAGACATCAGTTCGTCCAGGGTGAGTCGAATCAGTCCATCGGTGGAAACTTGCATCTGAGATTGGGAGTCAGAAACTCCACTTCGACTTGAAATGGCCTTGGATGCTACTTCAATCCCCGCTGCATTTCACTGTTGTGGCATCTGCTCAGTTCAGCAGTCCTAGCATCGCTGCGCGGACCACGGCAGCGGTTTTGTTGGCGGAATCCAGCTTCACAATTGCATTCTTGATATGAAAGTCGACTGTGTTCTTGGAGATTCTGAGTATGTCGGCGATATCTTGGGCGGATTTTCCGTCGGCGGTCCATTTCAGCATTTCGGCTTCGCGTTCGGTGAGCTTGCCGTGCCTGGGTGTCATTTGTTTTTGACCGAAAACGCGCGAGAGCGAGATGTGAGCAATATTCACCAGCCATCGCATTTTGAGTTCCTGAGCCTCCAGCTCTTTGACGCCGAGCGGTTCGCTGCCGCGCGAAAGCGAGAGCATTCCGCCAACTCCGACAGCATCAAGACTGGACTGGGCCCACCCGACACACAAACCGTGTGCATTGGCGTCCTCCCACAGATGCCGCACACCGGAAAAAACCTCCTCAGTCCAAATCAGTGGTTTCTGGGACTGCCTTCCGTGCTGCACCGTCGGGTCTACCTTGATGTATTGCGCATCGGCGTAGCGCTGCTGCCAGGATTCCGGGTAGTTGTTGAGGATCAATATCCGGGGGCTCGACAGCGGGACGGGTAGTCGTAGGCCATACGCGCAGTGCTCGAATCCCAGGGCAATCGCTGCCTTCAGCACCTTGGCAAATATCTGGTGTTCACAAACCGGGGCATCGGTGGCGTGCAGCAAGTCCTCCTGCCACCCAGTCATGAAACAGCCCTTTGTGGCTGCGGCGCAAACAACGCTGGCAGTGCCTCGGACTGGCGGGGGCCGCCATGCGGTCGTTGTTGATCGGGCACAGGCATGGTGTGCATCGCTTTTTCCTCTCCTGCAAGCTTTTTTGATCGTGGGCGCTTTGGTCATCCCGGTGGAGCCTCTCCAGTGCTCCCAGAATTCCCACGCCATTCTCGCCAAAATCGCTTGGCCGCCGAAAACGGTGCTACCGGGGCAGGCGCCAACCGGTCAACCGTGCCCGAAAAGTCCAAAGGCCTGCCGCAGCAACAGCAGCTCGGTCATGTTGCTGCCGCGCAGCTGGCTCATGGCCATGAACTTGCCGCCGAGTGCCTCGATCGCGGGTTTGGGCGCGTCGGGCGTGGTGAAGTGCAGCAGGTGCACGCGCACCGGACCGTCGGGCGACAGGAACCAGGCCTCGAAGTCCTCGGTGACCGCCAGCTCTTCTGGGTTCAGGCCGGTGGCGGCGACCAGCGCCTGTTTTGCAGCATCGACCTCATAACCGGTCAATGGCTCAACGGGCGCCGGCATCGCCTCTGCGCCTTCGGGCAGGGCGGCCGGCCAGAGCATGCTGTGTTCCCAGCGCGGGAACAGCAGGGCGTGGCTGTAGCTGTCGAAGTGGCAGAGGATCACGCGGTTGCGGGCCAGCAGGTCGTTCGTGGTCATGGGTGTCCGTCGGGGTAGGGTGGTCGTCGTTGATTCAGCGGTAGCCTTCTTCGCGCAGCACCTGCTGCACCACCGGGCGCGCGCGGATGCGCTCGTACAGCGCGAGGCAGCGCGGCGGCAGGGGGATCTGCGTCTTGGTGGCCCAGAAGAGCACGTAGAACAGGGCAGCGTCGGCAATGCCGAAGTCCGCGCCTGTGGCGTAACCGGTCTCCGGCAGGCCGGCCTCGATCACGTCGAACGCCTCCTGCACGATGCGCCGGCCCTGCGCCTGGATGGCTTCGGTCCAGCGTTGGGTCTCGGTGGCATCCAGGCCCTCCGGCAGGTATTTGTCGGTCGTGAAGATGCGCGTGAAGCCCTGGCCGTGCACCGTGCCGACCACGTAGTCCATCAGCTCGATCGCCCGCGCCGCGAGAAACGGGTCGTCGCTCAGCAGTCGCTTGCGCGGGTAACGCCGGGCCAGCCAGTACGCGATCGAGGAAAAGCTGGTGAGCGAGGCCACGTGGTCGAGGACCAGGGTCGGGATCGTGCCCTTGGGGTTGATTGCCAGGTAGGCCGGCTGGCGGTGGTCGCCGGCCGGCAGGTTGACGATGCTCACCTGGAACGGCAGCTCCAGCTCTTCAAGCAGGATGTGGATGCCCGTCGTGCACGAGCCGGGCGTCATGTGGAACTGGAGGGACATGTGCGCGGGGCGTGCAAGTCCCGCGCCATGTATTTGGCGAGTGGCGTTTGTTCCCTTTCTCTTCGCCAGCAGTCTTGATTGTGTTGGCTTTGTCCGATTTCTTCCAAGCCGGCTGACCCCAAGTCGGGCGGCAACTCGCTTAGCCTGTGTGAGACCGTAGCTGGCCCAGCTCAATGGGGGCGTTGAGCAGCGCGCCCGAGGTATACAGCTCGCGCAAGACTTGGAATTCCGACGAGGAGGAGCAGCAACAGCAGGAAAAGGTCGACCACGCCGCCAAAGGGACCGCTTGCAAAGACGGCGTCCTCTAGGGTTGGGGCTCCGTTGGCTTTACCTATCAGGATGTCAATCAGTCCTATCACGGCGACGATGATTGCACCGACCGCGAACTGCATCAGTGCAGATGCCACCGACATCGGAGGCGGAGGGTTCTTGCGCCAAACAATCAGGTTCACCACAACCACCAGAACCACCGCAGCGACCTGGGCCAGTGCTGGAACCTCCACCATCGACTGCAGGTTCGCCAGCAGCAGGGTGATTGTTGTGGCGATGACGGCGCCTATGACGTCTGCCATGCGTCGAGGTCCGGTGTGGTGGCGATACGGGTGCGCTTCGGCATTCAACCGGCTCAACGCTCCGCAGCCGTGCGTTTCCAGATCGGCGGCACGATGTTTCCGCGTTTGACCGCCATGACCAGCATCACGATGCCGGTCGCCGTGCAGACGGTCAGCGCGAGCACCGACGACTCGACGCCGAAATTGCCGCCGGTCAGCCAGTCGGGGCCTTTCACGGTGGACCGGATCAGGCCCTGCTGGGGCTCGTTGCCGGAGACGATGCCCGAGAAGATCGCCGACTGCGTGTAGTTCCACGCCATGTGAAAGCCGATGCCCAGCCACAGGCGGCGCGTCAGCATGACGGTCGCCGCCAGCAGGATGCCGGCCTCGACGGCGATGAACAGCGCGCCCTCCAGCGTGGCCTCCGGATTCATCAGATGGCTCAGACCGAACACCAGCGCGGAGACGACCATGGCCACCCAGCTGCCGAACCAGGTCTCGACCGCGCGGAACAGGACGCCGCGGAACAGCAGTTCCTCGAAGACGCTCGAACTCAGCGCCATGGCGATCGCCGGGATCATGTAGGTCAGCGCGTTCAGGCCATTGATGCGGTAGATGCCCAGGGCCATCAGCACCAGTTCGCAGACGGTGTAAAGGCCGGCGCCGACGAGCAGGCCGATGCCCAGTTCGCGACCCATGCCCGACGTGCTCAGTTCGGTCGCTTCACGCCGCTCGACGAAGTGGGCAAAACCGAGGTACACCGCGATGCCGGCGATGCACAGCGCGAGGATGTGCTGGACCGCTTTGAACGGCAATGCGGCGAAGCTCTTCATCACATCTTCGTTCAGCCCCATCATCAGCAGCAGGACGAATCCGAGGATCAGGATGCGCGCGGGCGGCGAACCAAGGATGCGGCGAACGAGGCCGGGCTGGGCGTTGGTCAGTGTCGTCATCGGTGCAATCTCCATTGGTCATGGGGCATGGGCCCCGTGGGCTGTCGATGAAACCGGGGCACGCTGTCGCGAACACCGACAGCGCCGACCCCTCCCTTTTGCCCGAACAGTTTAGTGCGACCCGCGGGCTTGCACGCAGTTTGCTGTGCAACAGCCAGTCCCCGGTGAAGACCCCGGCGGCGCGCTGTCGCTTGTGGTCTTTGTGCCGGTTTCCTCCCGGCCCTGTGTCGGCTTTGTCTGGTTGCGTCCATGGTGCCTGCCCCGCTGTTCCACTCCGACGACCTGCGCCGCTGGCGCAGTTGCGAACGCCGTTTCTGGCTCGCGCGCCACCGCCTGCGGCGGGGCGAGCCTTCGTCCGCGCCCGAGCCCGCCCCGGAGGCGGACGTGGCGCTGCGCGCCTCGTTCCCGCACGCCGACACCGTGGCCGCGCCGCAGACGCCGTCGCAGTGGCTGCAGGCGATGCGCCACACGCTGGACTGCCTGGACAGCGACGCCGCGATGCCCGAGGGCTGGGCCATCCTCGGCGCCTGCCTGACCAGCGAAGACCGCGCCCAGGTGCGCATCGACGTGCTGACCGCCGGCGAACACGGGCTGCGCCTGTTCAAGGTGCGCCACGCGACCGTGGGCGACGAAGCCGACGTCGACACCGTCGCCCTCTGGACCCACGTCGCCGCGCGCTGTGGCTTCGCGGTGCAGGGCGCCGGCCTGCTGCTGGTCGACACCGACTTCGTCTACCCCGGCCACGGCTGCTATGCCGGTCTGTTCCGCGAGGTCGACCTGCGCCCGGTGCTCGGTTCGCGACCGGTCGCGCAGTGGCTGCACGACATGCGCGACTGCGAGCACGGCCCCGAGCCGGCTGCCACGCCCGGACCGCACTGCCACCAGGGCAGCGGCTGCGAATTCGCCGCCAGCTGCAAGGCCTGCGCGCCACCGCCCCGCAGCCGCCGCGCGATTCCGCCCGGGGCGCTGCGGCTGGACCCTGCGGTGGCGGCGCTGGCGCAGACCTGGCCGCACCCGCATCGCTGCCTGCGCTTCGACACCATCGACATGGCCGTGCCCGTCTGGTCCGGCACCCGGCCGTATCAGACGCTGCCGTTCCAGTGGAGCTGCGCGGTGCAGGACGCGGACGGCAGCTGGAACGACCACCAGTTCCTGGCCGACGCGCAAGGCGGCGACCCGCGCCGCGCGTTCGCGCTCTCACTGCTGCAGGTGCTGGGCGATGAAGGCGCGGTGCTGGCCTACAACGCCGGCTTCGAACGCAACCGCATCCGCGAACTGGCGCAGTGGTTCGAGGACCTGGCGCCCGCACTGGAAGCGCTGCTGCCGCGCATCGTCGACCTGTACCAGGTCCTGCGCAGCCACCAACAGGACCCGGTCAAGGGCGGCTCATGGTCCTTCCGCGCCGTTGCGCAGGCCGTCGCACCCGACATTGATCTGGCGCTGAGGCTCGATCCGGCGCTGGATGCGGAGCACGAAGGCTCGGCGCAGAGCGTGTTCGCGCTGATGCACCGGCCGGGGCAGAGCGCTGCGGTCAGGCAGGCTTGCCGGGAGGCGCTGCGGGTGCATGGGCAGCGGGAGGCGGTGGTGCTGCGGAGATTGCTGGCGCTGTTTGACCAGGCGGGGTAGTGAGCCTGGGCTGGGGAAAGTTGTTGCGTTGCATGTCGGGAGCGATTTCGGCTTCAGGCTGATCTGAGTCACTCGGATGGGACAGCTCCAGTGACTGCAGCGTCCACTACCGGGTATACGACCAGCGGTATTGCCATGCCTGTTGTGCAACCGAGACCTGACCCTCGACGTTCAGTGCTGTCAAACCATCCATGAACGACGTAGGTGTGTTGGCACCGTGAGATTAGGGCGGTAGGGGGAGGTCTGCAATCGCGTTCGCGTACACGACCTGCCCTAGGGTTTGACGCCACTCCTCGGGCCTATCCCTGAGAACTTGCGCAGCGGCGGTAACTGGACGGCTAGGAAACTCGGCGGCCGCTGCCAGTACTTCCGGCGCTTGACTCAACGCGATAGCCGCCGATCGGTTTCGGACGCCTCGTTGTATCAATAGAATCGCTGATTCATTTGGAACACCGTAGCGGACTCGCTCAAGTAGCGTCTCGACGGAATGAGCAACTCCGCCTTCAACCAGGTTATCAAGTATCGCGATGCCTTGTTCCAGCACGCTGACAAGCGAATAGCCTAACGCTTTTGCAACGGCGGTCAGAATGAGATCGACGTCCTCATCCAAGAGTAGGGCAATTTCCGGATATCCGGCTCCAGCTATCCAAAATCGAGCTAGAAGAGTCAGCCGTCCCCGAGCCGTCGCAACTGCCTCTTCGTTCTCAATTTCTAGACCGAATGTTTCGCAAGTCGATACCCTCACGTCGTAGTGCGTCCAAGCCCAATCGAGAAGCGTGGCTAGCAGTAGGCTGACTTCGGCATCACCGACTGTGGCCCAGTCATCGCGAAGCGGAAGCAGTCCCTCTTCAACTGAAGAGATGAATCGTGCCTTCGCACCGCGGGTTCGAATCCATTCAAGTCGGCCCGTAGCCTTCAATTCTTCTATCCGAACTGCTCGAAGCGAGAAGACATCTTTCAACAGTTGTTTCGCCCCACTGTCGACGCCCGTCGCGGCAAAAGAAGCCTCTGCGACCGCAGCAGCAACTTCCACTAGTGACTTCTCTCCTAGCTCTTCTGCGGCAAGCTCAACCAGTACGGCATCGACACCGTCCACCAGTGCAAGTGTCTCGCGGTCAGCGTCCGCCGCCTCCAAGAGTCCCTGAGTCAAGGGCAAGTTCTCGAGGAAGAGTCTGGCTCTGAGTGCCTCAAGAAAGGTCCGCAATGCGCCCGTTACTGGTTCCATCTGCCCTTGGGCGGCGACCGGTTCAATCGCTGCCCATTGACTGTCGTTAACGCAGACAACGAGCCCTTTAGTCGTCGATCCGGCGCGGCCTGCACGTCCAACCAGGTTCTTGATGTCGCGGGCGAGCAGGCTTGTACGGGTTCCCCCCGCCTCGAGACGCTGCAACGAATAAAGTACAAGAGTCCGAATCGGAAGGTTCACGCCCTCGGCCAAGGTCGAAGTACATACAACCAATTGCAGTGCAGACGCTCGCAGTAGACGCTCAACAAGCTCTCGACATTCTTGGGGCAGGTCACCATGGTGAATTGCCGCGCCGGCCGAGAGACACCTTGTGCCTATCCAGGCGACCCCAAATTCCTTGCTGAAGTACTCCACGGCTCCGGCGAGTCGATCTTGATCGACGAATTCTCTAGGCGACGGAAGGCTCAGAGGTACTTCAAGTTGGGCGAGTAGTTCTTCACCCAAGCCAATTACACCCTGGGTGCCCTTCTTGTTTGCTGCAAAGATCGCAACGAGCCCCATGGGCAACGTCTTCCGCGCCGCAGCGATAGCCTTTGTCTTGTACGAGTTAAAGCCGTACGTTCTGGACCTTCCCGTTTCCGCATTGAAGTAGCGGAAATCTTCCTTTGCGAGGAATCTGCGAATGTCGAAGGCTTCGGGCGCATCAAGGTGGGGATGAAGTCGGAGGGAAATCTCTTGGTTTGCACCCGTCCCCTCGGAGACCATCATCGAAAACTCTGCGATCGAAGGGCGGTACGAGCTAACAACAACCGTCTCGTCCGTTCCTCCGAGCCAGGCGTTGATCTCTTGGATGTTCGGAACGATCGCCGAGATGAAGATGATTCGCGGTGCTCCCCCTACACGGGCGCGGAGCCGCGCCAGCAGTAACTCTAGAGCAATCCCCCGCTGCCCGCCGTCGAGCAGATGCCCTTCGTCGCAAATGACGAGTGAAATTCGCTTCGCGAAAGTCGCGTCTGCACTTAGAAGTCCTGAGACTGACTCAGGAGTGCCCACAACGGCACGGACGGCTTCCAGTGCGTGCACCTCGTTTCCTGATGGGATGCTTCCTCCATAGGCCGATCGCGCTGCAATATCCATCCTATTGAGATTCGCAACGACTGACGCCCTCAGTTCAGATGCGAGCGATCTGAAGGGCACAAGAAGCAGGGCTGCATCGGCGGGGTTGGCTTTCAGATGTGCGTAGAGGATGGTCTCACACAGGGTTGTCTTCCCTGACCCTGTCGGCATCTGCAGTGAGAATGACCTCGGATCGGTAAGCACACCCATTTCGATTGCCTGAATCTGAGAAGGAAAGAACTCCCAGGTCGGTTCGTCACGGCCTACGAATGACTCAATCAAAGGATTCCAATTGCCTGGCAGTTTGCCTAGGACTGCCCGGATATTAGACTTCGAGAATCTGAGAGTTAGAGTCAGCAGCAGCCTTTCTGCCACGAATGAAGAAGGCCCGCGCTCAATACTTTTCTGCAGATTGACTTCTAGCTCACTCGTGGCAGCTTGAATTCTTTCTAGTTGATTATTGACTACTGCAGAGAATAGCTTGTCTGCGAACTCACTCTGCGGCTGTCGGCGAAGCAGGAGATCAAGACTCGCTTGAAGGATGCCGTCAATTCGCGATGCGTTGATATCCCGAGCTACAAGATAGGCCGCTGCTGGAAATCCTCCAGCGTAGAACGCCGCAGCAGAGAAAACAAGCGCCTCATCTGTATTGAATTCATCGTCCCATCGTGGAGTTTGGCGAGCAATTCGAGTTGCCTGTCTCAATGCATTTGCCAGCAGTGCCCATGAGTCTCCGGGTTCGTCGAGGTTTCTCAGCTTCCGAAACAACTCAGCTATCAATGAGATGTAGTAGTCGTCAAATCGTGCGCTGACGTGGGAGACTTCCAGCGCGCCTTGCGCTACGTGCATGTCTGCGAGATGCATGGAAGCATCGGCCGCGCTTACCCATGAAGAAAGAGTCTCGTTCATGCTTCAACCGTGGATAGGCATGCTTCGTACACCGCCGAGTACGTTTTTTGCAACGTAGAGACAGCGATAACTACGAGTTCGCAGTCAGCGTCGAGCGGCTGAATGATTTTGGCGAGTTCTGCATCGAGATACTGACTGTCCACGACAGCAACGGCGTGGAACTTCTTTCCGTAGGCCGGATGGTCAGTAGCGTCCAAGAACCTTTCCACCTGTTGTATGTCGATCTCGGCGTTGGTCAAAGCGCGTTCCTGCAACCACACGAGAGTTTTCGCAAGCCTTGATACCCAGTCTTTTTTACTGTCTCGCCTCGCGTCTGCGATTGGATCGGCATTAGTGTTGGTCGCCTTAACTTTAACCTCGGAGCACATGAGTTGGTCGTCCGCTGACGGATTTGGCCAATTAGGGAGGTGAAAGTGAACAACGTCAGAGTAGGGTGCGGCGTGAGTTCTCGTTTCCTTCAGCCTCCACTTCTTTTGACCGCTCACGTTCTCCGGTGTCTTGCTGGAACCCTGATATAGGTACACCAATATCTCTCCGAAGTCACCGGCCATCACCGGGCCTGCGTCTGGTAGTTGCGCTTCCAGGACTTCCTTGCGAGGCCGCTTTCTAAATGCGGCCATCTCGTCAAGCTTTTGGTCGGAAATATATGCTCTTCGAAAGGCAGTAGCCAACTGGGCTGGCCATGCTGCCGACACGTTGGGCGGAACCCTGATGAGCGCATACGGCTTGTCGGGCTCTTTGGGGAACCACTGCACGGCCACTGCTGTGTCGATTTCCATTTCCTGCACGCGCTCTGCCTCCTGAATTGTTCTGCTGAACCGTTATCTGTGGCGTCTATCTCGCCATTTGCTTCCGGATACCGGTAGGAAGTGTAACCATTCAGCTAACAATTTCAGACATCAAATCAGTTCTTCGCAAGACGAAAGCCCGTGTGGTAGAGCGGATCATTTAGACAATGGGCGGTCCTAGTCGACCGCCAAGCCAAAAACTGGCGTTCGCGAGGCAATGACTCTGATCACAATTTGGCGTCAGTTGTACTTCACATAGCTGCCGCTCGCGCCCGCGTAGGGTGGCAACCTGCCGTCGGCTTGAAGATACATACCGTGAGTACGCCCGCCGGCATCAAACGCTCTTGTCACTGCAGTGCAGTCTTTGGATGGCCGAGGGAACCTGGGTCGCGCTTCGACGGCAGCCCGCCGCCAACGCCTCAGCGCGGCACCTCATCAAAACTCGCCGCCATCGCCTCCCGCTGCTCCAGATCCACTGCCGCCTCGGCCAGCGGGTCTTCGCCCTGTTTCCACACGGCCTGCGCGTCCTGTCGGTCCAGCGCCAGCACCAGTGCGTGGTTGAGTTCGTAGGCGCCCCAGGCCAGGCCGCGCTGGCGCAGCGCGGCCTGCAGCAGCATGCGCACCAGGCGGTGCGGGCCGGAGAACGGCACTTCGTCCACACGGCCGGCCGCAGCGTCGGCGCAGGCCCGCCGGTCGTGCGAGGCGTGACCCCGGCACGACAGCGGCCGCGCACGGTGGATCAGGCACACCCCCTTGACCACGAAAGCGCAGCGCCGGCGCGCGGCCACGCGGGCGGCCTCATCCAGCCCGCGGGTGGCGGCGTCGGCTTCGCGCACGGCGGCGATGAGGTCGATGCCGTGGCGCTGCAGGGCGGGCGCGGTGGCGCGAAGGTAGTCGGCCAGCACGAACACCTCGGGCGCGAGCGCGGTCACGCGCAAGGTGCAGCAGCTGGCGCAGCCCTTGGCGCAATCCACCGGCGGCTGGCCTTCGCACTGGATCGCGACGTTGCCCTCGAAGCTGTCCCAGGCCTGCAGCAGCGCGGTCTCGGCGCCGGCCGTGGCCAGCGTGTGTTCAAAGGCGGCGCGCTGTTCGCGGAAGAAGTGTTCGGCGCCGTGGTCGTGGTTGTCGTTCATGGGTCGGCAGGCTCCAGTGCCCGGAACATGGCGCAGCGGGCGAACACGTCCAGGTCGGGCGCCACCGACTTGTGCTGGCAGTACTTGGCGACCAGCTTGGCCAGTCCCTTGATGTCGCGCCCGCTGGCCTGCGGGTAGAGGCCGGCCAGCCGGGTGATGGTCTCGGGCGCCAGCGGCAGGCCGAACTGCTGCGCCATCACCTGCCAGATCCGTTCGCGCGCCGCCGCATCGGGCGGGTGGTAGCGGATCAGCGCGATGCAGCGCGAGACGATGGCTTCGTCGATGTCGTCGATGCGGTTGGTGGTGAGGAAGAGCAGGCCGTCGAAGTACTCCAGCACGCGCAGGAACACGCCGACCACGGCGTTGGCCGCGATGTCGTCGCTGCGCTGGCGGATGTAGACGTCGGCTTCGTCGATCAGCATCACTGCGCCCCAGCGCTGCGCGCGGGTCAGCGCTTCCTTGAGCGCGGTTTCCATGGCCGCGACGCTCAGGCCGAGCTGCCCGGAGTGCACGCGGTAGAGCGGGCGGCTGGTCACCTCCGCGTACACCTCGGCGGTCAGCGTCTTGCCCACACCGGGCGGCCCGGCGCACAGCACGGTGGTGCCGCCACCCTTGCCGGAGACCACGTCGTCCTGCAGCACGTCCATCTCGGCGGTCAGGATGTCGATCAGGTCGGTCTGCTCGGCCGGCAGCACCAGCTTGTCTTTCAGGTCGGGCTGGTAGGCGTAGGGCTGGATGTCGTCCGCGTGCACCCAGAGGTGGCGGTGCAGTTCGAGGTGGAAGAGAAACAGGTAGGCGTGGACCGGCAGCGACTTGAACAGCCGGGGCGGCAGGCTGGCCTGCAGCGACTTGATCTCTTCTTCGCAGTCGTAGTCGCTGCTCTTGCCGGCCCGGCGCAGGTAGGGGGCGAGGATCTCGCCCGGCGAGTCCAGGCGGGTGTCGCGCGGCGGCAGGATGCCTTCGTCGTTGACGAGCCGGGCCGCGCCGCCCCCGGCGCTCAGGATGACCTGGTCCTTGCGCGTCCAGTCGGTGTCGCGGTGGGTGGCGGTGGGGTCTTCGGCGAGGAAGCCCATGCCCTGTGCGGAAAACTGTGTGCCGTACTGGCCGCGCCATTCGAAGTAGCGGTTCACCGACGCCTCGTAGGCCTGCAGCAGGGCCGGGGTTTCCTTGAGGAAGCCTTTGGACGCGAGGATGGTGGCCAGGGTCTGGTTCTGCAGGTCGCTCTCGGTGATGCGCAGCGAATGCGACACCAGCGCGGCGCGCGCGTGGGCCTTGAGCTCAACCAGGATCTTGCCCAGCTCTTCCGACGAACCAGCCACGTAGTCGATGCGCGTGGGCACCCAGGGCAGCGGCTTGCCGTCCACGTTGACCGCAAACAGCCAGCCGCGTTCGGTGTCTTCGCTCAGGAACCGCACCAGGGCCGGCAGCACGCTTTCCAGTGGTTCGCCGGGCTGGAAGCGGTGGGCGCTGCCGTCCAGGGTCGCCACCAGGCCCCGCAGCTGCGCGGCCCGGCCCGACAGGGCGGCGTCACCGGCGCTGAAGAGGTCCGCCAGAAAAGCGAGCGCGTCGGCGGGCAGCTGGCGCGAACGCAGCTCGATGCGGTGACCGAAGCGCAGCTGGTCCTTCAGCCCGTTCAGGTCCGGGAACTGCTCGGCCAGGGCCAGCACATGGGGACGGTCCAGCTGCAGCTTCATGGTCTGTCGTTCACGCCGTGACAGGTGTATCCAGGACCGCCTTCAGGTTGAGGCTCATGTTGTTCTTGGTCGCGTCGGCGTAGGGGCAGATGCCCTTGGCGCGTTCCATCAGGTTGTCGGCCGTGGCCTGGTCCAGCGGGCCGGCGAGTGTGGCCGTGAGGCTCAGCGCCATGCGGTAGGCGCCTTCGAAGTTGACGTACATCGACAGCGTGGCTTCGACGTAGCAGCCGCGCAGCGGCAGCTTGTCGGCCTTGGCGATGTGACGGATCGAGTGTTCGAAGCAGGCGGCGAACGCGCCAGCGAACAGCATCTCGGGGTTGGGCCCTTCGCCGCTGCCGCCCATCTGTTTGGGCACCGCGAGCTTGAGCTTGAAGCTGCCGTCGTCGCTCTGGACCTGGCCGCCGCGGCCGCCCTGGGTGAGCATGGTGGTGGAGTAGACGAGGTCCATGGCTACACCCGCTTTCCCTTGAGCAGCTTGGCCTGGTCGGCCTGGCTGTAGTGGTTGAAGTGGCCCTGCGCGTGGGCCACGCGGCGGTGGGCCATGCGGATCGCTTCGATCTTGCCGGCCGGGGCGATGCGCGAGACACATTTCTCCAGCTCGGTGCTGGCGCAGTGCGGGCAGGTCGGGACGGTGGTGGAGCGCACCAGCAGCTCGAACTCGGTGTTGCAGGCTTTGCAGTGGTAGTCAAACAGCGGCATGGTGGCCTCCGGTGTGGCAGGAGTGGGTGGGCGAGCTGCAGCCTTCGAGCGAGCTCGGGCGCTGCGCTGAGGGCTCCAGCCCGATCCAGGCGGTCACGGCCGCGGTGTCGAAGCCGACGTGGTGGCTGCCGTCGACCGCGTTGAGCATCAGCGGGCGGCGGATCAGCAGCGGCTCGGCGATCAGCAGGGCCAGCGCGGCGTCGGCGTCGAGCGCTTCGGGCACCACCTCGCCGTTCTTGATGCGCGGGGCGGCGCGGTTGAACCAGTCGGCCACCGGCAGCGGCGCCAGAAACGCCAGCAGGTTCTCGCGGGTCCAGTGCGCGGTCAGCAGGTTGCGCCGCTCCAGCGTGTGGCCGGCGGCCTGCAGCGCGGCGCGCTGGCGGGCATTGCCGCCGCAGCCGGGTTTTTCGTAGAAGACGAGGTGGGTCATGGTGCGGTCTCCGGTTCGCTGCGGCGGCGGGTGGCCGTGCGCAGCAGTTGCAGACAGTCGAGGCTGGCGGCCATGTCCAGCGCGCTGAAGTCGTCCTGGGTGACGAGGTGCGGGTTGGCGCCCAGCGACAGCAGGGTGGCGACCACGCCGGCCTTGCCGCTGGAGGCGGCGTACATCAGCGCGGTGGCGCCGGTGAAGTTGGCGTGGTCGATCGGCACGCCGTGTGCGGCCAGCAGGCGGATGTTCTCCGGCTCGCCGTGCACGCAGGCCAGCCAGAGCGCGTTGTTGCCGTCGCTGTTGACAGCGTCCAGCGGCACCTTCAGCGCCAGCAGCTGGTCGAGCGCCGGCTGCGCGCCGCGCCAGGCGGCGTGCATCAGCGGGGTGTTGCCGTGCACGCCGGGAGCCTCGGGGCGCGCAGGGTCGAAGCCCTGGCTCTGCAGCCAGTCGGCCAGGGCCGGCGGCACCACCACGCCCACCGACGGTGGCCCCCAGTCGGCCAGCGGCACCGGGCCGCGCGAGTCGTTGCCCAGACCCAGCGCCGCCCAACCGCCGACCAGATCGGCGACCTCGGCAAACCCGAAGTCGGTGAACATGCCGGCCCAGGTCTGGCTGGCATGGCCGTGGTAGCAGTAGATGAAGACCGGGCGGCGGCGCGACACGGTGGTCAGCAGGGCTTCGTGGTTGTCGCGGTGCAGGCGCACGCTGCCGTCCAGATGGGCGGCGAGGTGGTGCGCCGCCTCGCGCGCGTCGAGCACCAGGGCATCGGGCCGCTCGCGCAGCCAGGCGTGGGCCTGCGCGGCGGACAGACGGGTCCATTGGGAATCGCTCATGGGAGGCTCCGGTGCGGGTCGGCCAGCTGGGCCAGATGGGCGTACGGCGCCGCGGTGCCGATGCGGTCATCGCCCAGCGGTGCGCCGATGGTGAAGTGGTAGACCGACTGCAGCGCGGCGCTGGCGGCCGGCTCGGGCAGGCCAAGCAGCTGGTGCAGGCCGTCGTCGAAGAAGCAGCCGATGCCGGTGCCGCGCAGGCCGGCAGCCTCGGCTTCGAGGTACAGCACCTGGCCGATGAGGCCAGCTTCCTGCAGGCGGTCGCGGTAGTTGACGCCTTCGGCCAGCGGCTGGAACTCGGCCAGCAGGGCAAACGCCATCACCGCGTCCGAGCCCAGCGCCTGGTGGCAGTTGAGCGTGCGCAGCGTGCCGGCCAGGGCCGGGTTGTCGGCCAGATGCAGCAACGGGGCACCGGCCGGTGCATCGGGCACCGGTGTCATGTCCAGTGCCTCGGGCAACTGCTGGCGCAGCAGGGCAAGCCCCGTGTCGCTGCGCGGCAGCAGGTAGGCGCCGGGCGCGAGGCCATCGACGCGGTGGGCAAACACCAGCACATGCACCCGCGCCGGGCCAGGCGCGGCGTCGAACGGCAGGCGGTCCGGGTGCAGCGCCTGCAGCAGCGGCCAGAACTGGTCCAGGGTCGCGCGGGCGCGCGGGTCGAAGCGCTGGGCGCTGCGGCGCTGGCGGATCAGGGTGGCGGCGTCGGCGTTGGGGCGGCGGTAGGTGGGTGTGGTGATGCGTGAAGGGCTTGCTGCAATCGGCGCCGCGTTCAGACGCTGCGTGGCGCGGGTCACGTCGTCGATCACCAGCCAGCGGTACATCGGGTGGCGGTCCAGCCGGTTGGCCTGGCCCTGCCAGGTCGCCTGCGCCGTCCACGACCAGGGGGCGGTGTGTTCGGCGTGGTTCGCAGGGGCGGGCAGCAGTTCGAACAGGGCGTCGGGCTCCTCGCGCTCGGCCGGGCCGAAGTCGGCGTCGCGGTCCAGGCCGAGCAGTTGCGCCAACGCGGCGCTGTCGCAGGCCACCGGCCGCAGCCGCCAGCCCAGCAGGGCCGCGGCGTAGCGCAGCGCACCCGTCGCGTGGCCAGCATCGAGCTGGCAGTAGCGGAAGGCGCGTTCGCCGTATTTCCAGGCCTCGCGCCAGGCGATGCTGCTCAGTGCGACGAACGCGCGGGCGGGCGTGGCCTCCGGTGCAAAGGCCGCACGCTGCTCCAGCGCGTGTTCGTGCGGCGCGTAGTGGTGCACGCCGTCCGACAAACCCGACACACCACGACACACCAGCCATCCCTCGGTCGGGTGCAGGTTGCCGCTGGAGGGGTTGATGCGCACGGCCCAGCGGTCCGGCCCCTGCGTCTTCCAGGCCGCCAGCGCCAGGCTCAGTTCAAACAGCAGGCCGATGCTGCGCAGGCCCAGAGGGTGCGCGGCGATCCGGTCCGGTGAGCCAAGGTCGCACCACGCCACCGTTGGCGCGGGCGTGTCCAGTGGCAGCGCGGTCAGCGGCGCGCCCGCGTAACGGCGGAACGGGTCGGGCTGCGCGTCCCAGTCCAGCGTGTCGGGGCCGGCGGCGTAGCGGTCCAGCCGGTGCTTGCTGCGCTCGTGGTAGGCCATCACGACGTCCAGCGCCTCAGCCATGGGCCACCTCCGCCAGCTGGTCGGCCAGCGCCAGCAGGCCGCTGGTCTGGTCGGTGATGGCGCGCACGGTCGCGGGCTGCAGCCGGCTGAGCCAGCGCCAGGGCAGGCGCGAGGCGCCGCAGCGCGCACCCGCCAGCATGCCGACCAGCGCGCCGGTGGTGTCGGCGTCGTCGCCCTGGTTGACCGTGGCGACCACGGCGTCTTCGAAGTCTTCGTGTTCGGCCAGGTGGTGCAGCACGGTCTGCACCGTGTCGACGACGAAGGCGGTGGCGCGGCCGCGGTAGGGCGTGTGGCGGAACACGGGTTCTTCGCTCACCCATCGGGCGATGCGTTCCCTCAGCCGGACCTGGTCGTCGCCCGCGAGCAGGCCGCGCAGCAGTCGGCCGAGCCCGAGCGTGCCGGCGTCGGAGAGCCGGTGGTGGTGGGTCATGCGCGCCTGTGCGAGCGACAGGCGTTCGAAGGCGCGCAGGTCGCTCAGCGTGGCGAGCACGGCCGGCAGGTTGCGCATGGCCGCGCCGTTGCCGGCGTCGCCTTCGTTTTCGGGGGCCACCAGGCTGCCTTCGTGCATGAAGCGCAGGATGCCGCGGCGGCAGGTGTTGCCGCAGTCGACCGGGCCGGCGCGCCACCAGGCGAGGTAGGCGTCGCCGATGGCGCGCAGCAGCAGGTCGTCTTTCCCGTCCCGCAGTTGGGCGATGCCGCCGACGCCACCGGCCAGCAGGGCGTCGCCCAGGGCGAGGCTCATGGTGGTGTCGTCGGTGACCTGGCCACGCGGTAGCTTGAGCCAACCGCCGCCGACGATGTCGCGGTGGGTGCCGTACTGCAGCAGGATCTCGCGCGGACGCATGAATTCGACGGTGGCGCCGAGCGCGTCGCCGATCGCCAGGCCCAGGTAGGCGCCCAGCGCCTTGTCGAAGCGGGCGTGAAAGCCATTGACGTGGGGCTCAGACATAACGCGCCACCACCTCGTAGTCGCCGCCGAGCGCGAGCACTTCCTGCTCGCCCTGCAGCACCTGGCCCGGCAGCAGGCCGGGGAACACCAGCACCTTGCAGGCCGGCACCTGCGCCTCGAACACCCAGTCGCCGAAGCAGCCGGCGTCGTCGGCCGAGAGGCTGAACGAGACCAGGCTGTTCAGGCGCACGGTGCAGTGGCGATTGCGCAGCGATCCCGCGACGAGCTGCTCATCGCAACGCGTGCTGCCGCGCCACAGGCGCAGGTGTTGGGCGGGTGCGGGTGCCACGCCGGGCAGGCCGAAGCGCTGCAGCGCCCACTGGCAGAACTCGTACAACAGGTCCAGCTGCTGGTGGATGTTGTTGTTGTGCAGGCGGCTGGAGGTCTTTTCTTCGAGGTAGGTGATCCAGCCCGGCGAGGGAAAACGCTGCAGCGGCTGCTTGTGGTGGAGGGGCACCAGGCCGAAACGGCTCTCGACCCAGCCCTTGAGCACGGCACCGGCCGCACCGCCGTTGTCCATGCCCCAGCCCTGCAGCAGCTTGCGCCAGCTGCTGCGCCAGCGCCGCCGCTCGGCCGGGTCGAGCGTGGCGGCCTCGTGCGCGGCTGGGGCGCGCAATCCGAAGGCGATGTCCAGGTAGTGCACGAACACCTCCGACGCTTCGTTCAGGCTGGCGCAGCGCGCCAGCAGGCCGAACAGGCCCGGGTGCGTCTCGCGCGTGCCGGCGATGGACAGGGGAACCGGGTGCGCGTTGAACGCGGTGCCGGCCAGCACCCGGGTCGGCACGCCGACCAGGTTGGTGCTGTACCAGCGGTGCGGCTGGACCGGTTCATCGTCCATCGGCGCCAGGCGAAGACAAGAGTCCTGACGGGCTCAGACCGGCCGGTTCTCGTTGACGTTGCGCACCGGGCCCATGAGCGCCAGGCCTTCGTCGTAGGTGATGGTGTCGAAGGTGACGTCGTACTTCATCGCGGCGTCGGCCACGGCGTCGAGCTTGCCGGCGGTGTCCTTCTTCTTGAGGTCGCCCTTCTCCAGGTAGAGCAGTTCGAGCATCTCGTTGTAGACCGTGTTCTCCAGGATGGGCAGCACGTAGAACATCGCGCCCTTGTACGGCACCTGGTACTTCTTGGAGATGTCCATGTTGTCGCAGAACAGGAAGTACTTGCCGCCGGCGCTGAGCGTGTCGCCCAGCACTTCGGCCACGTCCTTCAGCGACGCGAATGACAGCAGCCAGCCGCAGAAGAACGGCAGCTGCGGCTCGCCCACGCGGGCCACGGCCATCACCTGGTCGCACTTGAGCTCGGGCGGGCGCGCCTCGTCGGCCATCTTGTCGGCAAAGCGCAGCGCCAGTTCACCACGGAAGCCGAAGCGGCCATCGACGTGGGTCGGTGCCTTGAGCACCGGGTTGAGCATGCGGCCTTCTTTTTCGAGGCGGGCGAAAGCGGTGTCTTCGATGGCGGCGGGCGCGGTCAGCGTGGTCATGGCGGTTCCTGTGGTGTGTGGATGGGAAAGGCTCGCCCTGCTGTCTGCAATGAACGTACCAACCCCGACAAACCCTCGCGCGCGCGAGAAGGCGCTGCAAACCCGACACAAGCGGCCGTGAGGTCCCCGACAGGCGTGCCGTTTGCGACGTGGCCGGCCCGCTTTGTCGGGTTCGGAACAAAGCCGAAAAGGCGCTCTCCAGCGCCGCAGAAATGGTGATTTCCCTCGGGAAAACAAGCACTTGGCCCATGTCGGCACGCGGCTGCAACGGCATGGCACGGAAGCTGCGAAGGGGTGGCTGCGCGGACTCAAGTCCTGCCGATGCGTGATCCGATAACAAGAGCAATGGGCACGTCAGGCTGAACTGGTCGCGGTGTATCGCAACCTTGGTTTCAACCCCTACTTGTTTGGAGTACTGACATGGCTAAGCTTCGTCAAATCGCCTTCTACGGCAAAGGTGGCATCGGCAAGTCCACCACTTCCCAGAACACCCTCGCGGCCCTGGCCGAGATGGGCCAGAAGATCCTCATCGTCGGCTGCGACCCCAAAGCCGACTCGACCCGCCTGATCCTGCACGCCAAGGCACAGGACACCATCCTGTCGCTGGCCGCTGAAGCCGGCTCGGTGGAGGATCTGGAGCTCGAGGACGTCATGAAGATCGGTTACCGCGACATCCGTTGCGTGGAATCCGGTGGCCCGGAGCCAGGCGTCGGCTGCGCCGGCCGCGGCGTGATCACCTCGATCAACTTCCTGGAAGAGAACGGCGCCTACGAAGGCGTGGACTACGTCTCCTACGACGTGCTGGGTGACGTGGTGTGCGGCGGCTTCGCCATGCCCATCCGCGAAAACAAGGCCCAGGAAATCTACATCGTGATGTCGGGCGAGATGATGGCCATGTACGCGGCCAACAACATCTCCAAGGGCATTCTGAAGTACGCCAACTCGGGTGGCGTGCGTCTGGGTGGCCTGGTCTGCAACGAGCGCCAGACCGACAAGGAACTGGAACTGGCCGATTCGCTGGCCAAGATGCTGGGCAGCCGCCTGATCCACTTCGTGCCGCGCGACAACATCGTGCAACACGCCGAACTGCGCCGCATGACCGTTCTGGAATACGCACCGGAATCCAAGCAGGCCCAGGAATACCGCACCCTGGCCCAGAAGGTCCACGGCAACGCTGGCAACGGCACCATCCCCACCCCCATCACGATGGACCAGCTGGAAGACCTGCTGATGGAGCACGGGATCATGAAGACCATCGACGAGTCCGAAGTCGGCAAGACCGCCGCCGAACTGGCCGCCTGATCTCCACAGAGGACCGCATCCGGTGCGCCTGCGTGGCGCACCGGATCGCGGACCCCAGAACCACCCACCATCCACTGGAGTGTTCCCATGACCGCCACCGTTGAAGAGCGCAAGGCCGCCAACAAGGCCCTGATCGATGAAGTGCTGAAGGCCTATCCCGAAAAGATGGCCAAGCGCCGTGCCAAGCACCTGAACACGTACGAAGAGGGCAAGCCCGATTGCGGCGTGAAGTCCAACATCAAGTCCCTGCCGGGCGTGATGACGATCCGCGGCTGCGCCTACGCCGGTTCCAAGGGCGTCGTCTGGGGCCCCATCAAGGACATGATCCACATTTCCCACGGTCCCGTGGGATGCGGCCAGTACAGCTGGGCCGCCCGCCGCAACTACTACATCGGCATGACCGGTGTGGACACCTTCGTGACGATGCAGTTCACCTCCGACTTCCAGGAGAAGGACATCGTCTTCGGCGGCGACAAGAAGCTCGACAAGATCATCGACGAGATCCAGGAGCTGTTCCCCCTGAACAAGGGCATCTCGATCCAGTCGGAATGCCCGATCGGCCTGATCGGCGACGACATCGAAGCGGTGTCGAAGAAGAAGAGCAAGGAATACGAAGGCAAGACCATCGTGCCCGTGCGCTGCGAAGGTTTCCGTGGCGTGAGCCAGTCGCTGGGCCACCACCTGGCCAACGACGCGATCCGCGACTGGGTGTTCGACAAGACCGACCCGAACAAGCGTCCCGACTTCGTCTCCACCCCGTACGACGTGGCCATCATCGGCGACTACAACATCGGTGGTGATGCCTGGTCCTCGCGCATCCTGCTCGAAGAGATGGGCCTGCGCGTGATCGCCCAGTGGTCCGGCGACGGCACGATTGCCGAGCTGGAAAACACCCCCAAGGCCAAGCTCAATGTGCTGCACTGCTACCGCTCGATGAACTACATCAGCCGGCACATGGAAGAGAAGTACGGCATCCCATGGTGCGAGTACAACTTCTTCGGCCCGACCCAGATCGAGAAGAGCCTGCGCGAGATCGCCAGCCACTTCGACGACGCCATCAAGGCCAAGACCGAAGAAGTGATCGCCAAGTACAAGCCGCTGATGCAGGCCGTCATCGACAAGTACAAGCCGCGTCTGCAGGGCAAGAAGGTCATGCTGTACGTGGGCGGTCTGCGTCCGCGCCACGTGATCGGAGCCTACGAGGACCTGGGCATGGAAGTGGTCGGCACCGGCTACGAGTTCGGCCACAACGACGACTACCAGCGCACCACGCACTACATCAAGGACAGCACGCTGATCTATGACGACGTGACCGGCTACGAGTTCGAGCACTTCGTCGACAAGATCAAGCCCGACCTGATCGGCTCCGGCATCAAGGAAAAGTACGTCTTCCAGAAGATGGGCGTGCCCTTCCGCCAGATGCACAGCTGGGACTACAGCGGCCCCTACCACGGCTACGACGGCTTTGCCATCTTCGCCCGTGACATGGACATGGCGATCAGCTCGCCGATCTGGGGCCTGACCAAGGCGCCCTGGAAAGAAGCCGCCTGATCCCGCACACCATCCCGAACTGCCAAGGAGAGCGTCATGCCCCAATCAGCCGACAAGATCCTCGACCACGAACTGCTGTTCCGTGAGCCCGAGTACCAGGAACTGTTCAAGAACAAGAAGGAACAGTTCGAATACAACCACAGCGACGAGAAAATCGGCCAGGTCATCGAATGGACCAAGACCGAGGACTACAAGCAGAAGAACTTCGCCCGCGATTCGCTGACCGTGAATCCGGCCAAGGCCTGCCAGCCGCTGGGCGCCGTCTACGTCGCCAACGGTTTCCACAAGACCCTCAGCTTCGTGCACGGTTCGCAGGGCTGCGTCGCCTACTACCGTTCGCACTTCTCCCGCCACTTCAAGGAACCGACGTCCTGCGTCAGCTCCTCGATGACGGAAGACGCGGCGGTGTTCGGTGGCCTGAACAACATGGTCGACGGCCTGGCCAACGCCTATAACCTGTACAAGCCCGACATGATCGCGGTCAGCACGACCTGCATGGCCGAGGTGATCGGTGACGACCTGAACGCCTTCATCAAGACGTCCAAGGAAAAGGGCTCGGTTCCCGCCGAGTTCGACGTGCCGTTCGCCCACACCCCGGCCTTCGTCGGCAGCCACATCACCGGCTACGACAACGCGCTGCTGGGCGTGCTGCAGCACTTCTGGGACGGCAAGGCCGGCACCACCGAGAAGCTGGAGCGCGTGCCTGACGAGAGCATCAACTTCATCGCCGGTTTCGACGGTTTCGTCGTCGGCAACATGAAGGAAATGCGCCGCATCTTCAGCCTGTTCGGCGTCAAGGTGAATGTGCTGTGCGACCCGTCCGGTTCGTGGAGCACCCCGACCGACGGCGAGTTCCGCATGTACGAGGGCGGCACCACCAAGGAAGAAGTGATCGCCGGCCTGCACGCCAAGGCGACCATCGTGTTCCAGGAGTACTGCTGCGAGAAGACCAGCAAGTACATCACCGAGAAGGGCCAGGAAGTGGTCGTGCTCAACGCGCCCGTGGGCGTGGCCGGCACGGACGAATTCCTGATGGCCATCAGCCGCCTGACCGGCAAGCCGATCCCGGCCGAGCTGGAACTCGAACGCGGCCTGCTGGTCGACGCCATGGCCGACAGCCAGGCCCACCTGCACGGCAAGCGCTACGCCCTGTACGGCGACCCGGACCAGATGATCGGTTACGCGCAGTTCCTGCTGGAGCTGGGCGCCGAGCCGGCCCACGTGCTGGCCACCAACGGCACCGAAACATGGGCCGCCAAGGTGCAGAAGCTGTTCGACAGCTCGCCCTACGGCGCCGGCTGCAAGGTCTACCCCAAGCGCGACCTGTGGCACATGCGCAGCCTGCTGTTCACGGAACCGGTGGACTTCCTGATCGGCAACACGTACGGCAAGTACCTGGAGCGCGACACCGGCACGCCGCTGGTGCGCATGGTGTTCCCGATCTTCGATCGCCACCACTACCACCGTTTCCCCACCTGGGGCTACGAGGGCGGCATGCGCGTCCTGGTCAACCTGCTGGACGAGTTCTTCGAAGCCCTGGACGCGAACACGATTGTTCCGGGCAAGACGGACTACTCGTACGACATTATTCGTTGACCCCCCCCGCGCCGCGCTGCGCGCGTCACCCCCCAGGGGGCGCCGCTGGCGGCCCGGCAAAGCCGGTTCCGCGGCGGCCTGGATTGGGATCCCCTTGCTCACCCAGGTCGCTGCGATCCCGGACATCTCTTTCAGTGAGGGTCTTATGGCCAATGTGACTTTCAGTTCGCCGCGCATGAAGAAGGACCTGACGGTCTATGCGGTGGCGGGCGATACGCGGACTTTGCTGGCGGTGGCGAAGGCCAACAACATTCCGCTGGACTTCGAGTGCGAGAACGGCGAGTGCGGTTCCTGCCAGCTCAAGGTGACGGTCCTGTCGGACAAGACGCCGATCGGTGTCGCGCTGACCGAGAAGGAAAAGACGGTGCTGCGCTTTGCCGGCAAGATCACGCAGCAGCAGATCGAAGACGCCGAGACCAAGGACCTGCCGCCGCCGTGGCGACTGGCCTGTCAGTTCGTGGTGCGCAGCGAAGACATCCTGGTGGAGTTCTAAAAAAATGGCCAACACCCTCGTCAAGACCACGCAGGACGGCCGTTCGGTCGAGGTGATCGACGGCTGGGTGTGCCTCGCAGGACTCAAGGAGGCCGACACGCTGGTGCCGCTGATCGAGCACCCGAACCGCCAGGCGATCCTGGCCGCGGTGCCGGGCGCCACGCACATGGCGGGCCGGCTGCCGCTGACCCACGAAGAAGCCGCGATTGCGCAAGGCGCGATGACGGCCGAACAGCGCACCATCGACACCAGCCCGATGGCGATCGCGCAGCGCCTGCGCCGCGCGATCTGGGCCAAGGCCGTCGCCGAAGGCGTCGAGTGATCGGATCGCCATGATCTACGTCGTCGAATGTCCCCCCGAAAGCGAACCTGCGGCCTGGTTTGCCTACCACCTGGCCGACCTGTCGCGCAAGATCGCGGCCGACGACGCCTGCGAAGCCTGGGAGCTGTTCGACGAGGTGACGCCGCGCGCGCTGCTGGATGCGCTGGGGCATGAGCAGGTCGATGCCGCCGCGCGCACCGAATTCCCGTCGGTCTGCGCACTCGGCGACCAGTTCGGCTGGGACACCACGCTCTACCGCGCCGACCACCTGCTGGGGCGCGGTGTGCTCAGTCCCGATCCGGTGGACGAACGGGCGGCGCTGCTGGCGGCGCTGGCGGCGCGGCCCGGTGAGCACCGTGTCTACTGGTCCGACAGCGAAGCGGTGCTAGCCACCGAAGGTGCCGACACCTGGCTCTGCGACGCCACGCGCTGGCGCGCCCGCCACGCCCTGCACCAGCAACTGCTGTCGCTCGAAGTGCTGGCCGACAACCTCTGAAGGAACGTCCATGCTGCACCGCATGCAGTGCGACATCGTGCGGATCGCGGGTGAAACGATCCTGAAGCTGCTGGCGGAGCTGCAGAGCGAGGACGAGCTGTTCGCCAGCGAGGCCACGCTGCATGTGGTCGAGTCGCAGCTGCTGGTGATGTCGCAGACCCTGGCGCACCTGGCGCCCGAGCTGCACCAGCGGCTCAACCGCATTGACTGGCAGGGCTGGGGCCAGCTGCACCATCTGCTGGAGTCGGGCGGACAACCGCGCCGCGAAGCCGTCTGGTACGGCGTGCGGGCGCTGGTCCCGGCGACGCTGGAGCTGGTGGCCGATTTGCGCAAGCGCGAACCGCTCTGGTTCGGGATCGATTACTGAAGAAAGCACACCATGGACTCCGTCGAAGAATTTCTCGTTCACGCCATCCGCATCGAACAGGAAGCGGCGCTGCGCTTTGGCCAGCTGGCCGACGCGATGAACACCCAGGGCAACCGCGAGGTGGGCCGCCTGTTCCGCCAGCTGGCGGACTATTCGAAGCTGCACCTGGCGGATGCGCGCGAACGCGCCGGCTACCGAGACCTGCCGCCGCTGCGCCCGGAGGACTACACCTGGCCGGACATCGAGAGCCCGGAGGCCGCCGCGATCTGGGCCGCCGACCCGATGCTGGGCCGTGAACAGGCGCTGGAGGTCGCGCTCGAAGCCGAACAGGCCGGGATGGACTACTACAGCGATGTCATGAAGAACACCATCGACCCCGAGCTGCGTGCGCTGGCCCAGGAGTTCGCCGACGAGGAGGCTGGGCATGTGGCCGAACTCAAGCGCTGGATCGAGCTGCACCGGGAAGGCAAGCCGTTGCCTTCCGATGTCTAGAACCTGGCCCCCACGCTCCGCCGCTTCGCGGGTCGCTGCCCCCCACGAGGGCTGATCCGGCTTGGGGCGGCCCGGCGCCGGATCGCTTTCACCACACTCTGTCGCAAACCATCCGTCGCGATTGCTTCAAACCCTTCACTGAAGCCCCCTGAAAGCGCCGAAAACCCCGTCTGAAGGCCTGGCATCAAACCTGCAAAGGGCGAGTACCCCACGTTGACAGGAGCTCGCCATGTCGGTATCGCTGAAGGCCAAGATCGCTGAAGTGTTCGAAGAGCCCGGCTGCGACGTCAACCAGGGCAAGAGCGAGAAGGAACGCAAGAAGGGCTGCACCAAGCAGCTCTCGCCCGGCGCGGCGGCAGGTGGCTGCGCCTTCGACGGCGCCAAGATCGCGCTGCAGCCGGTGGCCGACGTGGCCCACCTGGTGCACGGCCCGATCGCCTGCGAAGGCAACAGCTGGGACAACCGCCACAGCGCCTCCTCGCACTCCAAGATCTACCGCACCGGCTTCACCACCGACATCAGCGAGCTCGACGTGATCTACGGCGGTGAGAAGCGCCTGTTCAAGTCGATCCGCGAAATCATCGAGAAGTACGACCCGCCGGCGGTCTTTGTCTACCAGACCTGCGTCACCGCGCTGACCGGCGACGACATCGAGGCGGTCTGCAAGCGCGCGGCCGAGAAGTTCGGCAAGCCGGTGATCCCGGTCAACGCGCCGGGCTTCGCCGGACCCAAGAACCTGGGCAACAAGCTGGGCGCCGAGGCCATCCTCGACTACGTCATCGGCACCGTCGAACCCGAATACACCACGCCGTACGACATCAACATCATTGGCGAATACAACCTGGTCGGCGAGCTCTGGCAGATCAAGCCGCTGCTGGACGCACTGGGCATCCGCATCCTCTCGTGCATCAGCGGCGACGGCAAGTACAACGAGATCGCCTCGGCCCACCGCGCCAAGGCCAACATGATGGTCTGCAGCAAGTCGATGATCAACATCGCGACCAAGATGCAGCAGCGCTACGGCATCCCGTATTTCGAAGGTTCGTTCTACGGCATCAGCGACATAAGCGACACGCTGCGACAGATCGCGAAGCTGCTGGTGCAGCAGGGCGCCGACGCCGAGCTGATCGACCGCACCGAGCGCCTGATCGAGGTCGAAGAGGCGCGCGCCTTCAAGCGCATCGCCGAATACAAGGCGCGCCTGACCGGCAAGCGCGTGCTGCTGATCACCGGCGGCGTGAAGTCCTGGTCGGTGGTGGCGGCGCTGCAGGAAGGCGGCATGGAAATCGTCGGCACTAGTGTCAAGAAGAGCACCAAGGAAGACAAGGAAAAGCTCAAGGAGCTGATGGGCAAAGGCGCCGACGCCCACATGATCGACGACATGACGCCGCGCGAGATGTACGCGATGCTCAAGGACGCCCGCGCCGACATCATGCTCAGCGGCGGCCGCTCGCAGTTCGTGGCGCTCAAGGCGCGCATGCCCTGGCTGGACATCAACCAGGAACGCCACCACGCCTACGCCGGCTACGAAGGCATGGTCGAACTCGTGCACCAGATCGACCGCGCGCTGTCCAACCCGGTCTGGCAGCGCGTGCGCATCGCCGCGCCCTGGGGCGATGACGGCGAGACGCTGCCGCAGGCACAGCCCGCCGACCAGACGGCGCACCTGAGCACGGTTGCGGCCCATGCGATGGGTCTGGAACCCGAAGAAGTCCCGGTCTGAGCAACGCGCACGGAGCACACCATGGCCAGCGTCGTCGAATCCAAAAAAGCCTGCACCGTCAATCCGCTCAAGATGAGCCAGCCGCTGGGCGCGAGCATGGCCTTCCTCGGGCTGGACAGCTGCATGCCGGTGATGCACGGCTCGCAGGGCTGCACGTCCTTCGGTCTGGTGCTGCTGGTGCGGCACTTCAAGGAAGCGATTCCGCTGCAGACCACGGCGATGAACGAGGTCACCACCATCCTCGGCGGCTACGAGAACATCGAGGCCGCGCTGCTGAACATCCGCAAGCGCGCAGCGCCCAAGCTGATCGCGATCTGCTCGACCGGCCTGACCGAAACCAAGGGCGACGACGTCAACGGCTTCCTCGCGCTGGCGCGGCAGAAGCACCCGGAGCTGGCCGACACCGAAATCATCTACGTCTCGACGCCGGACTATGTCGGCGCATTTGAGGACGGCTTCAAGCACGCGATCACCGGCATCGTGAAGTCGCTGGTGAAGCCTTTGCCGCTGGTGCAAGACCAGGTCACGCTGCTGCCGGGCAGCCACCTCTCGCCGGGCGACATCGACGAGTTGCGCGAAACCATCGAAGCCTTCGGGCTGAAGGCCATCGTGCTGCCCGACATCTCGGGCTCGCTGGACGGCCACATCCCGCCCGACTGGCGCGGCACCACGCTGGGCGGCACGACGCTCGAAGAGATCCGTGCGGCCGGAGCGTCGTCCTGGACCATCGGCGTCGGCGAACAGACCCGCGAAGGCGCCGAGGCGCTGCAGGCGATCAGCGGCGCGCCCTTCGAGATCTTCGAGCGCCTGACCGGCATCGAGGCCAACGACCGCTTCCTGATGCAGCTGTCGCAGCACAGCGGCCGACCCGTGCCAGCCAAATACCGGCGCCAGCGCAGCCAGCTGCTGGACGCCATGCTCGACGGCCACTTCTACACCGGTGGCATCAAGGTCGCCATCGGCGCCGAGCCCGACCTGCTGCTGGCCATCGGCGCGCTGCTGCACGAGATGGGCGCCGAGCTGAGCTGCTGCATCAGCACCACGCAGTCGGCGGCGCACGCGCTGCTGCCGGCCGAGAAGGTGTTGCTGGGCGACCTCGAAGACCTGGAAACCGGTGCGAAAGATTGCGACCTGATCGTCACCCATGCGCATGGCCGCCAGGCCGCCGAACGCCTGGGCAAGCCGCTGCTGCGCATGGGCTTTCCGGTGTTCGACCGCGTGGGCAATGCGCACCGCGTGCAGGTCGGCTACCGCGGAACCATGAACCTGATCTTCGAGATCGCCAACCTGATGATCGAACAGATCCCGCACCACCACGCGGACGACTGGCCGCTCACGCCGGAAGCACGCCGCGCCGCGGCCCACCGGTCGGCCGGCTCGTCGCTGATTCCTCCCAACCCGCTGGCCGAAGCCAGCGCCTGAACCACCCGCCACCAGGAGTCCACCATGAAGATCGCCTTCGCCACCCAGGACAAGGAGAGCGTCAACGCGCACTTCGGCTGGGCCAAGCACATCCTGGTCTACGAGATGTCGCCCGAGGGCTACAGCTTCATGCAGAGCTTCGACTTCGGCGACAAGCTGCAGGAAGACGGCGACGAGGACAAGCTTGCGCCCAAGCTCGACGCGATCCACGACTGCGCGATCCTGTATGTCGCGGCCATCGGTGGTTCGGGCGCGGCCCGCGTGGTCGCCTCCAAGATCCACCCGATCAAGGTGCCGCAACCGGAATCGATCGCCGAGATCCTTGAAAAACTGCTGGTGGTGCTCAAGGGCACGCCGCCCCCGTGGCTGCGCAAGGCCTTGCAAAAGGACGCAGCCCCTTCCTTTGACTTTGAAGACGACGAGGTGACCCATGGCTGAAGCCGTCACCCTGGAGACCACTCCTGCCAGCGACGAGGCCATGCTGGCCACGCCGTTCATCCTGCAGCTGATCAAGCAGATGCGCGCCCAGGACACCCACGGGACCTGGGAGAACAAGAGCGACCTGCAGTTGCTCAAGCCTTTCATCCACACGGCCGAAGAACGGCGCGCGATCCCCATCATGGGCGACCCCGATCCCGAGACGCTGTGGCACCTGGAGATCTTCTACAACGCCATCGCGGTGGCGATCGAGCGCGAGACCGGCCAGATGGTCTCGCCCATGATGAAGATGAGCCACGAAGGCTTTGGCCGCATGGTGCTGATCGCCGGCCGCCTGATCGTGGTCAACAAGCAGCTGCGCGACGTGCACCGCTTCGGCTTTCCCTCGCTGGCCAAGCTGGCCGACGCGGGCGGCAAGTTCCTGACCGAAGCCGTGACCATGATCCGCACCTACCCCGACGTCGCGAACTACGGTGCCTGATCACGGTGCCTGAACGGAGAACCCCATGAGCGAGACCGCCGACGAACTCAAGCTGCGCCTGAAGAAGCTCAATGCCCAGGCCACGCAGGCCAAGATGGACCTGCACGACCTGTCCGAAGAGCTGCCCACCAACTGGGAGAACATCCTCTCGGTCGCGCAGCGCTGCCACGACACCCACGCCGCGCTGATGGAAGCGCGCAAAGCCGCGGCGGCAGCCGCGGCCTGAAACGGAGCACCACCATGAGCGCTTTTTCCGTCACCATGCCCAGCGGCGCGACCTGGACGCCGACCTTTGTCGCCTCGCTGGACGAAGAGAAGTGCATCGGCTGCGGCCGCTGCTTCAAGGTCTGCCCGCGCGGTGTGCTGGAGCTGGTCGGCCTGACCGACGAGGGCGAACGCATCAGCGTCGACCTCGACGGTGATGACGACGACGAGTACGAAAAGAAGGTCATGACGATCGCGCACCAGGAGCTGTGCATCGGCTGCACCGCCTGCTCGCGCATCTGTCCCAAGAAGTGCTACACGCACGCCCCTGCCAACGCCTGAGGAAGCCGCCATGGCGCAGCCCGTTTCCCCCCGTCTGGACTGGGCCCTGCTCGAAGGCCGCATGCGCGCGCGCAACGACGAGATCGACGACCTGATGGCACTGCTGCTCGACCACGCCGACCGGTCGGCCGGCCCCAAGGCCGAGCTCTATCACGTGGCCTGGCAGATTGCCTGTGCGAGCCTGGGCGACCAGCACCTCTGGCAGGACCTGGGCCTGCCTTCGCGCGACGCACTGACGCAGCTCATCGGGCGCTGGTTCCCGGCGCTGGCGGCGCGCAACGTCGACAACATGAAGTGGAAGAAGTTCTTCTACCGCCAGCTCTGCGAGCGGGCAGAGATCATGATCTGCAAGTCGCCCAGCTGCGCCGAGTGTTCGGATGTCGGGCTGTGTTTCGGGCCCGAGACCGCTTCACCCGTTCACGGGGCCGAAGCGAAAGCTTGAGGCCGCCAGCGACCCGAAGAAATCGTCTTCGTGGTAGACGCAGGTGCCTTTCTCTTCGTGCGCGGCACCGACCGCGACCATCAGCGGGATCAGGTGGTCTTCGCGCGCATGGGCAATGCGGGCCGATGGTGCGTTCTCCCATTCCAGCAGCAAGGCATCGCGCTCGTCCGGTGGGGCCTCGGTGAGCGCGTGCTGCAGCCAGGCGTCGAAGGCGTGCGACGGCGCGCTGCCGGCCGGGCCGAACATGCGCAGGTTGTGGTAACTGAGGCCGCTGCCGACGATCAGGATGCCTTCGTCGCGCAGAGGCGCCAGCAGCCGGCCCGCCGCGATGTGGGCAGCCGGGTCGAAGTCGGCGCGAATCGACAGCTGCACCACCGGGATGCGCGCCGCAGGGTAGGTCGCCTGCAGGACCGAGAAGGTGCCGTGGTCGAAGCCGCGCTCCGGGTCCAGGCTGGCTTCGACGCCGCCGGCCTGCAGCAGCGACAGCGCGCGCTGCGCCAGCTCGGGGGAGCCGGGCGCGCGGTAGTGGATCTGGTAGGTGTGCGCGGGGAAACCGTAGTAGTCGTAGATCATGCCCGGCTGGGGCGACGACGACAGCGCGAAGGCCGGTGTCTCCCAGTGCGCCGTGACCATCAGGATCGCGCGCACCCGGCCTTCGGTTTCTTTCGCCATGGCCTGCAGCGAGGCTTCCAGCACCGCGTAGCGCGAACCGTTTTGCTCCCGCATCCAGGGCCAGGGGCCGCCGCCATGCGAGACGTAGTAGGTGGGAAGACGGGACATGGTGCGGTTCCTTCAAAAGACGCAGATGGGGTGAATGCCCGCGGCTTCAAGACGGTCAGGGGCTGACCCAGTCCTGCGTCTCGCCGCGCAGGGCGGCACAGGCTTTCAGGGCTTCGGCTTCGGTGCGGTAGAGGTGCAGGTCGGAGCGCGGCCGCAGGTGGCCGGCGCCGAGCAGCGCATTTTCGACCGGCAGCTTGGTGCCCACCAGGTGCAGCGCCACCTGCCGGGCAGACAGCAGAGATTCGAGCCGGCCGAACGCCTCGACACCGGTGGCGTCGATCCAGTTGATCGGGTGCGCGATCAGCATCACGTGGCGCGTGCCGGGGTGGGCGCCGAGGTATTCGGTGACGTTGCGCTCGATCGCGTTGGCGGTCGCGAAGTCCAGCGCCGCGTCCATGCGCAGTGCGTACAGGTCGGGCGCCAGCGGCGGCAGCGACCAGAGGTGGCGGTCGCGCAGGCTGCCGTCGCCGTGCAGGCCGACCTCGATGATGCGCGGGTGCAGGCGCAGGTAGAGAAAGTGCGAGAGCGACATCAGCACGCCGGCCAGCACACCCCAGTACAGCTGCGGCGCAGACAGCAGCGTGATCACCACCGTCGCGGCCGCAATGCCCGCTTCCACCCGGCTCAGGCGCCAGAGCTTGAGGAACTCTCCTGGCTTGATCAGGCCCAGCACCGCGACCACCACGATCGCCGCCAGCACGGCGCGCGGCACGTGGTGCAGGACCGGAATCAGGAACAGCAGCGCGGCCAGCACGACGCCAACCGAGAAGACCGTGGCCCAGCCGGTCTGCGCGCCCGCGTAGAGATTGAGCGCCGAGCGCGAGAACGAGGAACTGGTGGGAAACGCGCCGACCAGGGCCGACGAGAGCTTGGCCAGACCCTGGCCGATCAGGTCCTGGTCCTGGTCCCAGCGCTGCCCTTTGCGCCCGTTGTCGACCTTGGCACTGGAGGCGGTTTCCAGAAAACTCACCAGCGTGATCACCAGCGTCGGCACCGCCAGCTGTCCCAGCGTGTGCCAGCCGGGCCAGCCGGGCCAGTACAGCGAAGGCAGTCCCTGCGGCAGGGCACCGATCACCTGGCCGCCGCCGGCTTCGAAACCGATCCACACACTCAGGCCCGCCGACGCCAGCACCACCACCAGCACGGTCGGAAACCCGGGCTTCCAGCGCCGGGCCAGCATCAGCAGCGCCAGCGTGCCGACGCCAAATGCCAGCGCCAGCCCGTGCACCTGCGGCTGCGCCAGGAAGCTGGACCACGGCCCGCCAAAGCCCAGCATGTCTGGCAGCTGCGAGGTGATGATCAGCACCGCTGCCCCCTGGGTGAACGCCATCAGCACGGGCGAGTTCACCAGGTTGAGCAGCCAGCCGAAACGCGCAAAACCCAGCACCACCTGCAGCACACCGGTCAGCACCGCCAGCCACACGGCAAGTTCGACCCAGCGTGCGCTGCCCGGCTCGGCCAGTCCGGTCAGCGAAGCGCTCACCAGCAGGCAGGTCAGCGCCGTCGGCCCGACCGACAGCCGGGACGAGGCGCTGAACAGCACCGCCACCAGCGCCGGCAGCAGCGAGGCGTAGATGCCGGTCACCAGGGGCATGCCCGCCAGCCCGGCATAGGCCACGGCCTGCGGGATCAGCATCAGGCCCACCGTCAGGCCGGCGAGAAATTCACCGCGCAGCAACGCGGCGTCGGGGCGCGGCCAGGCAAGGAAAGGCAACCAGCGGGTGAGGCGGTCGTGGGTCGGGGTCATGGCCCCAATGCTACCCGTGCGGGTATGCGGTCATGCGGTCGCCGTCTCAGGACGGGCGGCGCAAGGCATCCTCGACGGCGCGACGGAGGTCTGCGCTGCCCGGCTCAACTTGGCTGGCGAAGCTGGAGACCGCCTTGCCGTCGCGCGCGATCAGGTACTTGTGGAAGTTCCACTGCGGCGTGGCCTTGGTGGCTTGCGCGAGCTGTTCGTAGAACGGGTTGCGGGCGCTGCCTTTGACGACCGTCTTGGAGAACATCGGGAACTTCACGCCGTAGGTGTTGAAGCACAGCTCGGCGATCTGCTTGGCGTTGCCCGGCTCCTGCTGGCCGAAATCGTTGGTCGGAAAACCGAGCACCACCAGTCCCTGCTTCTCGTACTTCGCGTACAGCGCTTCCAGCCCTTCGTACTGCGGCGTGAAGCCGCAGTAGCTCGCGGTGTTCACCACCAGCAGCACCTTGCCCGCGTACTGGCAGAGGTTCTGCGGCTTCTCGTCCTGCAGGCGCGGGAACTGGTGCGACAGCAGTGGCGGGCAGGCTGCTGGCGCGTTCTGCGCCTCTGCCGAAGCAAGCCACGGCGCGGCGAGCAGGGCCAGCGAGCCCTGGGCGAACTGGCGGCGGCGGAGGGTGGGGTGGTCGGTGTGCATCGCGCGATTGTCCGGCTGGCGCCTTGCCCATGCCAGCAACGCGGACAGCGGACTCAGGTGCGGGCGGCTGCCGACTCGCTCACCAGAACCGCTGCCGCGAGGTCTTCCAGCGCGTTGCCGACCGACTTGAACACCGTGCGCTCGCCCGGGCTCTTGCGACCGATGGCGACGCCGCGCGAGAGCGTGGTCAGCGTGCCGCGCAGCTCGTTGGCGCTGAACACCCCATGTTGCATCGGCACCAGCAGGTCGCCGCTCTTTTCCAGTGCCTCGTCGGTGTCGACGAACACCCGGGCGTGCTCGAAGCAGGCGTCGTCGGCCTCGCGCATCGCGGGCGTGAACGAGCCGATCAGGTCCAGGTGCGCACCCGGTGCCAGCCAGCTGCCGCGCACCACCGGTTCGTTGGCCATGGTCGCGCAGCTGACGATGTCGGCCGAGGCACAGGCGCTCGCCAGATCCTTGGTCGCGCTTGCCGAGACGCCGCGCGCCTTGAGCTGGTCGGCCAGGGCCTGTGCCTCGCTCTCGCGCCGGGCCCAGAAGGTCACGTGTTCGATGGGCCGCACGGCCGCCCAGGCGGCCGGCAGCAGGCGCGCCACACGCCCGGCGCCGACGACCACCAGGTGCTTGGCCTCTTCGCGTGCCAGGTACGAGCCGGCCAGCGCCGAGGTGGCCGCCGTGCGCCGTGCGGTGATCACGTCGCCGTCCATCTGGGCCAGCGGCACGCCGGTGCGCGCGTCGAACAGCAGGTAGGTCGCGTGCAGTCCTGGCAGGTTGCGGCGCGCGTTGCCGTGCGCGATGTTGACGATCTTGACCCCGTAGTACTTGCCCGGAATCCAGGCCGGCATGATCAGCGAGGTCACGCGCCGGCCGGCGGCGTCCTGACCGGCCTCGCCCAGCGGGTTGACGATCTCGTGCACATGGCGCGGTGGCGCCTCGCAGCCTCCCGCGAAGCGCTCGCGCAGCGCGGGGATCAGGCGGTCAAAGGGCAGGGCGATGCGGGTCGCGTCGGCGTCGAAAAACTGCATGCGGATGGAGACCTGGTTCAGAAACGGTAGACGTAGCCCGCGCGCACGGCCGGCACCCAGGAGCGCTCGACGATCGGGCTGCGCTTGATCGACGAGGCCAGTGCGGTCGCGCTGACGTCGAGGAAGGTCGATTGCGCGGGCGTGATGCTGTAGAGGAAGCGGGCGCCGATCTCGGGGTTGAGGGCCGACTTGCCTTGGTAGGCGGCACGGCCGGCGCGCGCCTCGCTGGCGCTCACTCCGTAGTAATAGTTGACGTACTTGGCGTCCAGCCACTGCAGACCCACGCGCGGCGCGATGCGCACCGGGCCGGCGTGCATCAGGGTCTCGACCTTGAGGCTGAGTTGCTGGCCTTTGCTGTGGCCCGAACCGTCGGCCAGCCACTCGGCCGTCAGGTGCGCGACCGACGCGCGCCACTGCAGCTTCGTGCCCAGCCAGACGCTGTTCTTGCGGTCCTGCATTCCCGCCAGCTCGGGGCTGTCGCCCGCGTCGTAGCCGGAGCCGATGTAACGCGCACGCAGCACCGCCAGCAGCGGGCCGTCGTCGTGCAGCTTCAGGTCGATCACCGGGCCCCAGATGTCGATCCAGGCGTTTTCGTACTGCAGCACCGGGAACACCTGGGCCTCGCTGCCTACGCCACGGTACGGCCGCCATTCAGAGGTCACCAGCACGCCGGCGCCAAAGCTGTCGGAGGCTGGCCGGGTGGCGGCCGACGGGGCCGAGGCCGTGGATGCGGCGGGGGCGGCGCTCTGTGCCCAGGCGCCGGTGGCAGCCAGGCTCAGGGCCAATGCGAGGGTCAGGCGGTGCGGAGTATTCATCGGCATCTCAGGCGTCGGTTCGTTGGGCGAAGCCGTGATGCTACGACGAGATGCCGGGCGCCGGGAGGCTCAGGCGAACGCCCTGGCGGTCCTGGCCTCCCGCACCACATCGTGCACGTCCGCCTCGATGTCGTCCCACGCCTGTTCGGCCATGGCAGAGGGCCGTCGCAGACGTCTGGGCAGACCCGCACGGATGGCCATGCCTTGGCGCGCAAAGACGACGCTGTTGCCGCACTCCCGGGTACCGACCGACATGGCACGGCCCTGAAAGACCGACCCGATGCGCTCCATGAACGATCCGAAGTAGATGTCGAGTTCGTGCAGGTTGCAGACCATGACGCCGCCGGCCGTCAGCAGGCGCGCGCAGTTCGCATAGAAGTCCTGCGTGCCCAGCGGGGCAGCCATGCCGTCGGCATCGAAGCCGTCCACGAGGATGACGTCGACGCTGGCGCTGTCCATCGTGGCGACAAGATCGGCCCCGTCGGCCTGCACGACCCGGAAGCGGGCCTGGTCCGGCGGGATGCCGAAACGCTCCCGCAGCGCGATGACTGCGGGGTTGATCTCCGCCACCGTGATGTCGGTGTCGGGGAAGTGACGGTGGCAGAACTTGGGCAGCGAGCCGCCGCCCAGTCCGATCATCAGCATCTTCCGGGGCGCTGGCTGAAACAGCACGAACCCCATCATCAGCCGCGTGTAGCCCAGCACCAGCCGGTCCGGGTCGCGCAGGTCCATCGCGCTCTGCACATCGGTCGGGCCAAAGCGCAGCGCCTGTTCAAAGTGCTCCTGGTGCACCCAGTCGGCTGCTGGCATCACGGCCGCCCCGGGTGGCTGCGCTGCAGCCATTCGGTGATGTCCTGCCACAGGGCGGGTGCTGCGATGGCGCTGAGCAGCAAGGCCAGCGGCACCGAAGCCACGAATCCCACCTGTTTGAACGCCAGCGCCCCCGCCAGCCCGCCGGCGAAGAACAAACCCAGGATGGTGGCGTGGATGCCCAGCCTGTCGCGGTCGGCCCGGACGAAGTACACCGCATTGGCCTCGCGCGCGCGGTTCCAGTACACGAGGCGTCCCAGTTCGATGCCCAGGTCGGTCACGATGCCGGTCATGTGTGTGGTGCGGATCTCGGCTTTGGAGATCTTGGTGACGATCGCGTTCTGCAGCCCCATGATGAAGCTGAGCACCAGCACCGTGGCCGGCAGAAAGATGTCGATCAGCGAGTTCAGGTTGGCCCCCAGCAGGCCAAACAGCAGCAGCAACACGGCTTCCAGCATCAGCGAGAAAGCGTACTCGCTGTGCAGGTTCCGCCGCCGCGCCCAGTTCACCAGCACCGCCGTCGTGGCCGCCCCCGCCGTGAACGCGCACAGGGCCGCCAGCCCCGCCGCGCCCAGATACAGATTGCCCAGCACCAGGTTGTCGGCAATCTCCGAGACGATGCCCGTCATGTGCGAGGTGTAGCGATGGATTGCCAGGAACCCGCCGGCATTGGCTGCCCCCGCCACGAACGCCAGCAAGCCGCCGAGCTGGCGGTTGGCACGGCGGGTGCGCACCGTGTGGGTCAGGCTTTGGATCATGGTGGAGAGGTGCTTTCAAAGCACATCATATGGTAATAACATTATCATGTGGTCCCCGAGGCTGAGCGTCTCCCCACCTACCTAGAATGCATCCATGGAGTTGAAGACCGCCCGCCTGACTGTTCTGATCGACCCGGCCAAGAAGAAGGCCCTCGAGAGCCTCTGTGCGCGCCAGGACGTGACCCCGTCGCAGGTCGTGCGGCGCCTGATCCGCGATTACCTCGCCAGCCACGGCGAGAGCTTCACCCCCAGCGGCCTTGCCCAGCCGGTCACGGAAGACGACAGCGCCGACGGCCGATGACTCTGGGCCATCCATGACCTCGGGGTCCCCTGTCTTGCGCGGTGGCCTGCTGGCCCTGCTGGCCGCCGCCCTGTTCGGCCTGAGCACGCCGCTGGTCCAGCGTTTCGGCGTCGGGTTGGGCCCGTTCACCACCGCATCGCTGCTGTATCTGGGCGCGGCGCTGGTGGCGGTGTTCCAGCGGCGCGGTGCGTCGGTCGAGGCGCCGCTGCGGCGCAGCGATGCGCCCCGGCTGCTGTCGATGGTGGCGGCGGGTGCGGTGGTCGGCCCGGTGGCGCTGGCCTGGGGGCTGCAGCGCACCAGCGGCGCCAGCGCATCGCTGCTGCTGACGCTGGAGGCGGTGTTCACGGCGTTGCTGGCCTGGCGCTGGTACGGCGAAACCATGGATCGGCGGGTGGTGACCGCCGTGCTGCTGTTGCTGGCGGGCGGTGCGCTGCTGGTGATCGATCAGGGGCTGACCGGCTCGGTGCAGCTCACGGGACTGCTGGCGGTGGCGCTGGCCACGGCGGCCTGGGGCGTGGACAACACGCTGTCGCGTGGCGTGGCCGACCGCGACCCGGGGCAGGTGGTGCTGGCCAAGGCGGCGCTGGGGGGCGGGGCGACCGCGATGGTGGCCCTGCTGTGGGGCGAGGCGGTGCCGTCCACGGTGGCCGCGCTGGCGCTGCTGGTGGTGGGGGCCAGCGGCTACGGGCTGAGCCTGCGCTTCTATCTGCTGGCCCAGCGCCAGTTCGGCGCCGCGCGGACCGGCTCGGTGTTTGCCTTCGCGCCGTTCATCGGTGCGCTCGGTGCGTTCGCACTGGGGGAGCGGGCGGTCAGCGGGTTGTGGCTGCTCGGTGGGGCGCTGATGGTGGCGGGGCTGGTGATCCATCTGATCGAAGACCACGCGCACGGCCACGACCACGAGGCGATGGAGCACGAACACGCGCACACCCACGCCGACGGGCACCACAACCACCGCCATCAACCGATGCCCGAAGGCGCGCACAGCCACTGGCACCACCACGCGCCGCTGCACCACGCGCACCCCCACGCACCCGACGCGCACCACCAGCACTCACACTGACGCGACAGTTCCGTGTCAGGTCCGACGGAAGGTCGGCAATTCACGTGCGATAGGTCAAGCCCGGGCGTGCACAAGGGATGGCACGGGTGCGCCGGCCTGCTTTCTGCGATACAACCAGCAACAAAATTGACTGTCACATTTTGCGAATCCTGGCGGGCGCCAGGGTTCGGCGCTGGGGTCTGCAGGGGGGTGCATTGATTTCTCGTCTTCGTTCGATGGTGACGGCGGTCGCGCTGTTCACCGCGCTGGCCGTGCTGCTGCTGTGGGGCCTGAGCCTGCAGTTGCAGGCCCAGTTGCGCGAGCAGGTGCTGGCACGTGAGGAGCTGCGCAGCCAGCAGCTGGCGGATGCCATGGGAGGGCAGGCGGAAGCGCTGTTTCATCTGCTGGACCTGGGCCTGCTCGATCTGCGGGGCCACTGGAACGGTCCGGGTGAAGCCTTCGAGACGGAGCGTCGCCGGGTGTTCGACTCGCTGCCGCCCGGGCTGGTGTCGCACCTTACCGTGGTCGACGCGGGTGGCAAGGTGATCTACAACAGCCTGGGCGCCGCGACCGGCACCTACGTGGGCGACCGGGCGTATTTCCAGTCCATGCGTGTCGGGGGAGACCACCTGGTGCTCGGTGAACCGGTACGCTCGCGGCTGAACGGGCAGTGGCTGTTCGTGCTGGGCCGCCCGATCTACCGCAACGGCCGTTTCGAGGGCGGGCTGCACCTGGCGCTGTCGACCGCGTATCTGGCGCGGTCCCTGGGGCGGCTGGTGTTGTCGGACAACGATGTGGTGGGCCTGGTGCATCCGGGCGGGCAACTGCTCGCCCGCAGTCTGGACAACGAGTCGGCCATGGGGCAGAGCGCGCCATCGTCGCGTCCATTCATGCTCGACCGGGAGGCCGAGCGGGGAACCTTTCGCCTGGGCGGAGTGGTCGACGGCATCTCGCGGTTGTATGGCTGGCAGCGATTGCGGGGAACGGAAGCGGTGGTGGTTGTGGGTTTGTCGGAATCGGCCGTGTTGGCCCCCCTGGAGACGACCCACCGGGACGCGCTGCTGCTGACCGCCCTGCTGTCGCTGGCGCTGACGGCCATCGGTGCGTGGATCGGCTGGTTGCTCTGGAAGCTGGAGCGCAGCCGCGACAAGCACGAGCGCAGCGAAATGCGTCTGAAGTCGGCACAGCGCATGGCCCGTCTCGGACACTGGGAGTTCGACGTGGCCAGCAGGGCACTGACCTGGTCCGACGAGGTCTACCGCATCTTCGGGCGGTCGCCGGACAGCTACACGCCCAGCTACGACGGCTTCGTGGCGATGCTGCATCCGGACGACACCGCGCCGCTGCGCCAGGCGTTCGACGATGCCCTGGCTTCGCGCCAACCGCTGGACGAGGTGCACCGCATCGTGTTGCCCGACGGCACCGTGCGCCATGTGCGTCTGCTGTGCCTGTTCAATTTCGAGGGCAACGAGCCGGTGGGTTACCACGGCACGGTGCAGGACATCACCGAGCTGCGCGAGACCCAGTTTGCGCTGGAGCAGCTCAACACCAGCCTGGAGCAGCGCGTGAAGGTGCGTACCCAGGAGCTGGTGGCGCTCAACCGCGATCTGGAGTCGTTCACCTACAGCGTTTCACACGACTTGCGCACGCCGCTGCGCAGCATCCACGGGTTCGCCACGGTGCTGGGCGAAGCCGAGGGCGCGCGCCTGAGCGACGAGGGGCGCAGCTTCCTGAGCCGCATCCAGGACGGCGCGCGGCGCATGGGGCTGCTGATCAACGATCTGCTGTCGATGGCCCAGCAGAGTCGGGCGGAGCTGAAGGCGCAGCGCATCAACCTGAGCGATCTGGCGCACACGGTGGCGGCCGACCTGGCGCGAACCGACCCTTCGCGCCGCGTGCAGTGGCAGATTGAAGAGGGCCTGTGGGTGCAGGCGGACCCGGGGCTGATGACGGTGGTGATGCAAAACCTGCTGGGCAATGCCTGGAAGTACACCGGGAACAGGGCCGATGCGCAGATCGCACTGACACGCACCGGGCAGGCCGACGGCTTGGTGACCTTCTGCCTGCGCGACAACGGCGCAGGCTTCGACATGCGGTACGCCGACCAGCTGTTCCACCCGTTCAAGCGCCTGCACCGCCAGGACGAGTTCGAGGGCACGGGTGTGGGGTTGGCGAGCGTGCAGCGCATCCTGCAGCGGCACGGTGGCAGCGTGCGGGGCGAGGGCGTGGTCGGGCGGGGGGCGGCGTTCCACTTCAGCCTGCCGGTCGAGCCGGTGCGGCAGTTTGCGGACTCCGCACCGCCTGGCGGCTGAACCCGAACCCTGTCGGGCTCAGGCCATCGATCGCTCTGGGGCCGAGTGCGTGGGCGCGGCCGGTGCTTCGGCAGAGCGGGTGGGTTCCTGTGGTGTCTGCTTCTGTGCGTGGGCCGTCTGGTGAGCCTGTGCCAGATGCTCTCCGCTGGTCTGTGCCTGGGCCGCGCGCACGCTGAATTCGCTGACGGGCGCCCCTTCCTGCACCATCGCCACCCGCTCGCCATCCTTGCTCAGGTGGAACGCGCGCACCTCGCCGCGCAGGGCGTGGGCCTGCGCATGGCCGACCGCGGCGGCGTTCACGCGGTCGATGCCTTCGGCGTCGTGGCCCCGGGCGTGCAGCGCGGGCGAGAGCTGTTCCTGCGCGAGAGCGTGGTGGCGCTGCTGCTCGGGGCTGAGCGAGAGCTGGCCGGAGCGGGTGGGTGAAGCCTGCGGATCTCTGGGGCGCAGCTCGGCGGGCAGCTCCGGCGGTTGCAGGCCGCGCTGCTTGTAGACGTCGCGGATGGCGCCCAGGTGCCCGGTGTCGCGCCAGAACTCGTTGAGGCCATCCTGCACCCGACCGGCCTGCCGTTGCTGCGCCAGCGCCTTGGGCCAGCCCTGGTCGATGTTGTTGTGCGAGTCCTTGTTGGCCGCCAGCGCCTCGACCGTGCGCCGGTCCTGCGCGACCTCGCCGGCATACTGCCGGTGCTTTCCGGCCAGTTGTTCGTTGCTGAGGCTGCGGTAGTTCTCCAGCGGTTGATGCGGCAGGGCACGTGGGTACTTCTCGTGCACTGCGTCGCTGTAGGCACCGCGAACGGCGTCGGCCGGACGTTTGCCGGCGTCGATGTGCCTGCCCACGGCGCCCTGGACATCGTCCCTGTCGACCTTGGGAAAGCGCCCGTGAATCTGCTCCCAGGCCTGGTCGACGCCCGCGCGCGCCTCGAAGTAGCGGCCATTGCGTTCGGTCTCCTTGCCGAAGGCGGTGCTGGCTTCGCTCAGGCGACCCTGCAGGCGGGCGCGCTCGGCCGGATCGCTGGTGTTCTGAAGGTCCTCTTTCAGCCCGTTGACCTGGCGCAGCAGTCGGCCTTCTCTGGAGACGTAGTCGTAGCCCAGCTGACCGGCTTCGCGCCCGAGGTACTTGCTGAACTGTTGCAGGCGCGAGTCTTCGTAGAGCTTCTCGGCGCCGTAGGCTGCCGCGCCGCCGGTGATCATTCCGCCCGCGATCGGACCCACCGGGCCGGTGACCGGGCTGGTGAGCGTGCCAGCCGCTGCGCCGGGGATCGCGCCCACCGTGGCGGCGCCGCCGGTCACCAGGGTCTTGGTGCCCTGGTTGAGGGTCTCTTGACCACCGCGCACCCACTGTTCGCGGTTGGAGCGCGCAGTGTCGATGGCGGCATCGACCTGGTTCTTCGCGTCGTAGGCGCCGTAGGCAGCGCCAGCGATGCCGACCCCTTTGACGACACGCGGCACGGCGCGCAAACCGCCCACCTCGTTGTGCAGCCGCTGCACGCCCGGTTCGACGCCGAGCCTGTGCCGTTCGTCCAGCAGGTTGCGCGCGGTGTCGGTACTCACCCGCTCGTTGGGCACGCGTTCGGGCAGGTCGCGGTGCCACTGGCGCTGTGCGCCGGCGGACTGGTGCAGGTCGTTCAGGCGCTCCGGCGTCAGGCGGGCGTTGCGTGCTGTCTCCAGTGCTTGCCCCGGGGACGTCTTGGGCGAGGTGCGGGAGTCGAAATGCAGCTTGCCTTCGCGGTCGTAGATCTGGACCGGGACGCCGGTCTGTTTGGCGACGTCGTCGAGGGCGCCGGGGAGCTTGTCGTAGACCGCAGAGCGGACTTCTTGCGGGACATAGCGTCCATGGCCGCGACGATCAAGATCGTCGGTGAACCGCCTGTCGACACCTAACTCGCTTTCCAACCGGTGGGTGGCGACCGCACGAACCTCCACGTCGTAGCCTTTGGCTTGCAGGTCCTTGATGACCTCGGCCCTGGGCATGGTGGTATCCAGGATCAGGTTCTTGCGCTGGGCGACCGCATCGGCGCGAAGCTCCTGAGCCCAGCGGCTGGCATCGCTGTGTGTGTCGCCCGACCATGTGTAGGGCTTCTGCCCGCGCAAGTTGCGAGCGTCTGGGTGAGCACTTCGAAGTTCGTCCGGGTCGATCACGGCAGCATTGCCACCCAATTCCGACAGTGAAGATCGGGTCAGGCCGCCTTTCCCGGCGCCAGGTTGACCGGCCAGGATGATGGCTTTGGGATGCGCGTGTCCGCCGGTGACTTGGGTGTACCTGGGGTCTCGAAGGATCTGGTCCCGGAGGATGCTGCTGTGCTGGTCGGCGGGAATGGATGGGTAGTCGTCGTGCGCCATGAGCCGCCTTTTCAGTCCTGGCCCCAGCCGAAGAAGCCCATCAGTTCCTCCCCACCATCGCGTCGGTGGAGTTGCAGAAGGGCCAGTTTTCTCCGGGCTGCGGCCGCCTGCTGTACATCTCCTGAAGCATTGGCGGCAGAGACTTCGTCGCTCGCACGCTCGATAAACGCGTCCATGTCTCCTTCGACCAATCCGAACGCACGTTCCAGTTGGTCTCCTCTTTGTGCCTTGCTCATGCCAGGAGCGCGGCCAACGGTCTTGAGCCCATCCTGCAACTCCGCGATCAGTGCCGGATAGTCTTTCAGTGCTTCCTGCAGCACCTTGGGTACGGGCGGATGTTCGGTGAATGCGGTCATGGCGGCTTCCCTGGAAATCGTTGGTTCTGGTGACAGGACGAGATGTTCGCACAGCAACTATTCAGCCGCTATAGGTCTGCGGCAGCGGGCAGGTCGAGCGCTTGCCGATGTCCTTTCCGTGCTGGTGCAGCCAGTCGTCGGCGGCGTGGCGGCCGATCTCGTGCAGCTGCAGCAGGAAGGTGCGTCCCGTCTGCAGCTTGCTCGACGCGCCGAACTTCGAGAGTTCGTCGTCTGCATCCAGCCGGTGCAGCCGCAGGTCGTCGATGCGCTGGAATAGCGGGCGCTGGTAGGCGCTGTCGGGGCGACCGGCGTCCTGGAGCAATTCCTTGATGAGCGCAATCGTGCGCAGTTCCTTGAGCAGGCTGGCGTTGAAGGTGACTTCGTTGGCGCGGTCCAGGATGTCATTGGCTTGGGTCGGCACCTCGTCGCGCCGCTGCGGGTTGATCGGCACCAGGAGCAGGTCGTCGGCGTCGGTCTCGCTGATCAGCGGCATCAGGGTCGGATTGCCGGCGTAGCCGCCGTCCCAGTAAGCCTCGCCCCGGATCTCCACGGCCTGGAACAGCAGCGGCAGGCAGGCCGAGGCCAGCACCATCTCGGCCGTCAGCTCGTCCTGCCGGAATACCCGCAACTCGCCGGTCGACACCTGCGTGGCGGCGATGAACAGCTGGGTGCGGTGGCAGCCGCGCACGCGCTCGAAGTTGACGGTGTCGACCAGGATCTCGCGCAGCGGGTTGAGGTTCAGCGGGTTGAGCTGGTAGGGCGAGAGCTGGCTGCCCAGCGCCTTGGCGACCTGCTGCCAGGGCGCGATCCAGGGCTGCAGCCAGGGGTTGTTCGGTCCGAACAGGGTGCCCAGCGGGCTGTCGTCCAGTGCGGAAAACGGCGAAGCCTCGGAGACCCGTTCCCAGAAGCGGCGCAGGGCGGCGCGGGCGCCTGTGCGACCACCCTCCATCAGGCCGGCCGCCAGCGCCACGGCGTTCATTGCGCCGGCGCTGGTGCCGCTGACGCCCGCAATCTCCAGCCATTCTTCTTCCAGCAGGCGGTCGAGCACGCCCCAGGTGAAGGCGCCGTGCGAGCCGCCGCCCTGCAGCGCGAGGTCGATGCGGCGCTTGGGCGCCGGGCTGTTGGTCGGGCGGGCGGTCTTTCTTGTGGCCATGCATCCTCCTGAATCTCGGTGTTCGTGCGCATTGTGGCGCGCCGGGAGCAGGTCCTCTGGGAGAATCGCGCTTTGCCTTTTGCACGCATGTCCGAACCCGACGCCACCTTCGATCCTTCCAGCCCGCCCCGCGGGCCGCTGGCGCGCGAGGCCCTGGCGCTCGGCGCCTTCGACCATGTGGTCTTGCGGCTGGACGGGTTCCGTCCCCGCGAGGGGCAGCGCGAGATGGCGGCGCATATCGCGCAGACGCTGAGCGTGGTCGACTGGCCACCGAAGCCGGAAAAGGGCGAAGAGCCCGGTCCCGCCGGTCCGCGCGCGATCGCCGTGGTGCAGGCCGGCACGGGGGTTGGCAAGTCGGCGGCCTACGCGGCCACGGTGATTCCGCTGGCGCTGGCGCAACAGAAGCGCGTGATGATCTCGACCGCGACCGTGGCGCTGCAGGAGCAGCTGATGGCCAAGGACCTGCCCGCGCTGTCGGCGGTGCTGCCGCAGCCCTTCGCGTTCGCGTTGGCCAAGGGGCGCGGGCGCTATGTCTGCCGGCTCAAGCTCGACCAGATGTCGGGCGGCGACGCCAGCAGTGCCGACCTGTTCGGCGACAGCGACGGCGACGCCGGACCGGCGCTCAAGGGCGATGCGCTGGAGCGGGTCTGGGCCGAGCGCGGCAAGCTCTACGACCGCTGGTCGCAGATGCTCGACGGCGGCGACTGGGACGGCGACCGCGACCGCCTGGCCGAGCCTCCCGAGGGCGACGTATGGAGCCCGGTCGCGGCCGAGCGCCACACCTGCACCGCGCGCCACTGCCCGAGCTACAACGGCTGCAGCTACTACCGCTCGCGCGCCAAGCTGGCACAGGCGCAGGTGATCGTGGTCAACCACGATCTGCTGTTGTCCACACTGGGTCTGCACGCGCTGCCCGATCCGTCCGACTGCTATCTCGTGTTCGACGAGGCCCACCACCTGGGCAGCGTCGCGCAGGGCCAGTTCACCGAAAGCATGGACCTGATGCGCGGCGGCTGGCTGGACAAGCTGCCGCGCGCGGTCACCGACGTGGCTGGCGCGATCGGCCACTCCCTGGGCGCCGACGTCGCGACGCTGGCGCGCGACCTCAAGGCCGCACAGGCCGATCTGGCGCGCCGCGCGATGGCAAGGCTGGCCGAGTCACCCGACTGGCTGGCGCTATCGGGCAAGCAGGGCGGCATGCGCCCGCGCAACGGCCGCGACGGTGGCGCCGGGTTCGAGTTCAACCTGCCCAATGCGACCGAACGGCTGGAAGGCGGCCTGCTGCCGGCCGACTGGACCGACACCGTCGGCCAGATCGCCCGCCATGCCGGCACCCTGCTCAAGGAATTCGAACTGCTGGCCGCTCAGCTCAAGGTGCTGGCGCGCGACGATCCGGGCGACGCGCAACGCTGCGCCCAGCTCTACAGCCGCATCGGCAGTTTCGCGCCGCGCGTGCAACACATGGCCGCGACGGCCGAGCTGTGGCTGCAGGAGCCGCCCGCGAAAGACAGCGGGCAGGCGCCGATGGCCAAGTGGCTCGAAGCCGGCATCCAGAACGGCCTGGTCACGCTGAGCGCCCACGCCTGTCCGCTCAATCCCGGCGGTCTGCTGCGCGCCCACCTCTGGAGCAAGGTTCGTGCGGCGGTGGCGACCTCGGCCTCGCTCGTGACCTGCGGCGGGTTTGACCACTTCCTGCACGAGAGCGGCCTGGCCTGGGACGACGATGTGCAGACGCGGGAGGTGCAGAGCCCGTTCGATCACGCCAACCAGGGCCGGCTGGTGGTGGTGCAGACGCAGAGCGATCCGAAGGACGTCGAGGGCTACTCGCGCGAGATGCTCGACCTGCTGATGGACGACCTGCGCGAAGTGCGGCGTGGTGCGCTGGTGCTGTTCACCTCGAAGGCGCTGATGCGGCGCGCGCAGGACCTGCTCGAACGCGGCTCGCACGGCGACCTGCGCAGCAAGGTGCTGGCGCAGGGCGAGGCCTCGCGCACGCAACTGCTGCAGCGCCACGCCAGCCGCGTGGCCGACGGTGAGACCTCGATCCTGTTCGGCCTGCAGTCGTTTGGCGAAGGGCTGGACCTGCCGGGCGAGCTTTGCGAATGGGTGTTCATCACCAAGCTGCCGTTTGCGTCGCCCAGCGACCCGGTCGGTCAGGCGCGCGCCGACTGGCTCAAGGCGCAGGGCCGCGACCCGTTCAGCGAACTGGTGGTGCCGGCGACCGGCGCACGCCTGCTGCAGTGGACCGGTCGCGCGTTGCGCACCGAGACCGACGAGGCGGTGGTGGTCTGCTACGACGCGCGGCTGTTGCGCCAGTCGTACGGCCGGCGCATGCTCAAGGGGCTGCCGCCGTACCGGCTGCAGCGCAGGGATGCGGGCGGTATGCTGTCTGACGTGTCTCGCTGAATCACCGGGGAAGTTCCATGCTCTACGCCGTCCTCAAACTGCTGCACGTGTTGTCCATCGTCATCTGGGTCGGTGGCATGGTGTTCGCCGGCTTCTTCCTGCGCCCGGCCGCGCTGCAGCTGCCGCCGCCGCAGCGCATCCCGCTGATGCACGCTGCTCTGCAGCGCTTTTTTGCGGCGGTGGTCGTGGCGGTGCTGGTGGTCTTCGTGACCGGGGGCTGGATGATCGGTCGTGCCGCCAAGGACAGCGTGCAGGCCGGCCTGCCGTTCAACATGCCGCTGGACTGGACCATCATGGTCGTGCTGGGCGTGCTGATGATGGCGATCTTCGGTCACATCCGCTTCACCCTGTTCCGGCGCCTGTCCAGGGCCGTGGCCGCCGCGGACTGGCCGGTCGGCGGCGTTGCGCTGGCGTCGATCCGCACATGGGTCAGCGTGAACCTCGTGCTCGGTCTGGTGATCATTGCGACCGTGATGCTGATGGCCTGATCAGCGCGGCGGGGGCGACAGCTCCAGCGTCACGCTGCGCAGGCCGTGGTCGTTCAGGTCACCCGGCGGGGTGGACTCCTGGAAGCCGAGGGCGCGCGCCAGCGCCAGCATGCCGGTGTTCTCGGTCAGCACGTTGCCCACCATGCGGCGCGTGCCGCGCTCGCGCAGGTGGGCGCTCATCTTGTCCATCAGTTTGCGGCCGAGACCGCCGCCCTTGATGTCGCTGCGCACGATGACGCCGAACTCGGCGTCCTGGTTGTCGGGGTCGATGACGACCCGCACCGCGCCCAGCGTTTCTTCGCCGCCGCCCGCGACGGGCCGCGTGGCCACGAAGGCCATCTCGCGCGCGTAGTCGATCTGCGTGAGGCGGGCCAGTTCGCTGTGCTCGATGTGGCGTCGGCTGTGGAACACGCGCAGCCGGATGTCTTCGGGATCGAGCTTCTCGAGGAAGGTGCGGTGTTGCGCCTCGTCTTCGGGGCGGATCGGCCGCAGCGTGAGTGTCTCGCCCTTCCAGGGCCAGGTCTCGATCAGCTCGACCGGGTAGGGCCGGATCGCAAAATGCTCCGCACCCGCTGGCCGAGCGGCAGACACCCGCACCCGCGCGTCCAGAGCGATGGCACCTTCGTCGTTGGCCAGCAGCGGATTGATGTCGAGTTCCGCGATCTCCGGCACATCGGCCAGCAACTGAGACACGCAGACCAGTACCTGCGCAACACCGTCGACGTCGGTCGCCGGCCAGTCGCGGAAGCCCTGCATGAGCTTGTGCACGCGGGTGCGCGCGATCTGCGCCAGCGCCAGCGGCGTGTTCAGCGGCGGCAGCGCCAGTGCCCGGTCGGCCAGCACCTCGACCGCCGTGCCCCCGGCGCCGAACAGGATCACGGGGCCGAAGAGCCGATCGACGCTGGCGCCCACGATCAGCTCGTGCGCGTGGCTTTTCCTGACCATCGGTTGCACGGTGAAGCCTTGCACATCGGCATCTGGCCGCAGACCGCGCACGCGCGCCAGCATGCTGGTGCAGACCTGCTGCAGTTCGGCCGCCGAGCCGATGTTCAGGCGCACGCCGCCGACATCGCTCTTGTGCGAAATCGCGTGCGACAGGATCTTGACCACCACGGGGTAGCCCAATGCGTCGGCTGCGGCCTGCGCCTCGAGTGCGTCCGGCCCGACCACGCGGGTCGGCACCACCGGCAGGCCGGCGGCTGCCAGCAGGGCCTTGGCCTCGGGTTCGGTGAGGAGCTCGCGGCCTTCGGTCAGCACCGTGTCGACAATGGCGCGGATGGCGAGCAGGTCCGCGGGGCGGGTCGCCGCGCGGGCGGGCGGGGTCTGCAGCAATTCTTCCTGGTTGCGTCGGTAGGTGCGCAGCAGCGAGAAGGCACGCACCGCGGCCTCGGGCGTCTCGAAATCGGGCACGCCGGCCGCGCGGCAACCTTCGCGCGCCTGCTTCACAGCGGCATCACCCAGCCAGCAGCCGAGCACCCGGCGGGGCGCGTTGGTCAACTGTGGCAGCACCGCTTGCGCAATCTCCGCGCTGGGCACGATGGCGGTCGGTGCATGGATGTACAGCACGGCGCTGGCTGGGTCGTGCGAGAGGGCGTCCAGCGCGGCCACGTAGCGTTCGGCCGGCGCGTCACCAATGATGTCCACCGGATTGGCGTGCGACCAGTTGGCCGGCAACACCGCATCGAGCCGCGCCTGCATCTCGGCGTCCAGTGGCGCCAGCGGAACCCCCAGGGCCGAAGCCTCGTCGGCGGCCATCACGCCCGCGCCGCCGCCATTGGTCAGCACCAGCAGGCGCTCCGACGGCCCGTCGCGAAAGCGCGCCAGGGTCTCGGCGGCGAGAAACAGATCGTCCAGCGTCAGCACGCGCAGCATGCCGGCGCGCGCGATGGCGGCGTCGAACACCGCGTCCGACCCGGCCAGGGCGCCGGTGTGCGACGCCGCAGCCGCCTGCCCGGCGGCCGAGCGCCCTGCCTTGACCACGATCACCGGCTTGTTGCGCGCGGCGGCGCGGGCCGCCGACATGAACTTGCGGGACTCGTCGATGGATTCGATGTAGAGCAGGATCGCCCGCGTGTGCGGGTCGCTGCCGAGGTAGTCGAGCATGTCGCCGAAATCGACGTCGGCGTGTTCGCCCAGCGAGACGAAGTGCGAGAAGCCGATGCCGCGCGCGGCGGCCCAGTCGAGCATGGCGGTGACCAGCGCGCCCGACTGTGAGACGAAAGCGAGTTCGCCGGGCTGGGCGCCGATGTGGGCGAAGCTGGCGTTCAGGCCCAGATGGGGGACCAGCATGCCGATGCAGTTGGGGCCGAGGATGCGCAGCGTGTGCGGCCGCGCTGCGTCGAGCATGGCCTGCTTGGTGGCCTTGTCCAGGCCGGCCGTGACCACCACCGCGGCCCGTGTACCACGCTGTCCCAGTTGGGCGATCAGTTCGGGGACGGTGGCCGCGGGCGTGCAGATGACCGCCAGGTCGGGCGCCTCGGGCAGCGCAGCGACGTCGCGGTAGGTCTTTACCCCACCGAGCGTGCTGTGTTTCGGGTTGACCGCGTAGAGCTTGCCTCGAAAGCCGCCCAGCAGGTTGCGCCAGACCGTGGCGCCCACGCTGGCGGGCCGTTCGGAGGCGCCGAAGACGGCGACGGAGGCAGGGGCGAACAGGGCGTCAAGGTGGCGAATGCTCATGATGTCGAAGTTCCTTGGGTCACCGTTTTTCAGCATAGCAGCGCAAGGCTGGCCGGACAGCGTGATCGTGGCGACAGGCGGCACTTGATTGCGGCCACAATGCCTTCATCTGACATCATCTTGTGTTGCCTCAAGGGAACCACCGGATTGGACCGGACTCCCAAATCCGCATGAACCTGATTGCCGATGCCTTCTCCCGCCTGCTGCGTGGCGCCCTCAAACTCGTGCTGCTGCTGGCAGTGACGCTGTTCATCGTGAGCTTTCTGCTGGCGGCCCTGGTGGTCGTGGCCGGGGTGTCGCTCTGGTCGTTGCTGACTGGGCGCAAACCGGCGCCGGTGGTGATGTTTTCGCGCATGCGCGAGCAGTCGCAGCGTTACACGCAGGGCGTGTGGCCGGGCCAGGCGCCCAAGGGCGATGTGGTGGATGTCGACGCCAGCGTGGTCGACGAACAGGGGCGTTCCGAGCCCCTGCAGCGGCTGCGCTGAAGGTCAGTCTTCCTGCAGATCCTGTCGGCGGGCCAGGGCTGCCTGGTACAGCGCGTTGCGCGGCGCGCCACTGATCTCGGCACAGAGCTTCACAGCGGTCTTGACCGGCAGCTCGGCCAGCAGAAGGTCCAGGGTGCGCAGCGTGGCGGAATCGATGTCGTCTTCGCTGTCTGCAGCCGCTTGCGGATGCACGAGCAGCACGAACTCGCCGCGCGTGCGGTGCGGACCGGCCTGCAGCCACGCGGGAAAGTCGTTTGCCGCGATCTGCGCCACTTCTTCGAACTGTTTGGTCAGCTCGCGGCCGACCGTGATCGGTCGCTCGCCCAGCGCGGCAAGGTCGCGCGCCAGCGCTTCGATGCGGTGCGGGGCTTCGAGCAGCACACACGCACGCGGGTCAGCGCCGATGGCCTGCACCTCGCGCTGCCGCTCGGTCGCCTTGGGCGACAGAAAACCGGTGAAAACGAAGCGGCCGTCGTGCCCGCCCGTGCCAGCCACGCTGAGCAGCGCCGTGATGCTGGAGGCGCCGGGCAGCGGCACGGCACGCAGTCCAGCGGCCGTCACCACGGCGCACAGCCGCGCGCCCGGATCGCTCACGCCCGGGGTGCCGGCGTCGCTCACGTAGGCGATGCGCTGGCCGTCGCGCAGGCGCTGCACCACGGTCTGCGCCGCCTCGGTCTCGTTGTGTTCATGCAGTGCCAGCAGCGGCTTGTGCAGTCCGTAGCTTTGCAGCAGTGCGGCGGTATGGCGCGTGTCCTCGCAGGCAATCGTGTCGACCAGTTCCAGCACGTGCAACGCGCGCAGCCCGATGTCGGCCAGGTTGCCGATCGGCGTCGCTACCATGTAGAGCGTGCCCTGCGGATAATGCTGCAGCCCCGCCAGTTCACGGGCGGCGGACAAGAGCGAAGGGGAGGGTGCGGACAATGTGGGATTCCCGGAAACAGGGGGCGGCGGTCACGACCAAGCAGCGTGGCGATGCGGCCGAGGACGCGGCGCTGGCGCATCTGCAGCGGCATGGCCTGAGGCTGGTGCAGCGCAATTTCCGCACGCCCGGCCGCGGAGGCGGCGAGGTCGACCTGATTATGCGTGAGCCCGACGGCACGCTCGTCTTCGTCGAGGTGCGCCAGCGCGCCAGCGCCAGTCGCGGAGGGGCCGGCGGCAGCATCACCGGCATCAAGCAGCGGCGCATCGTGTTCGCCGCGCGGCACTTTTTGCTGCGACTCGGGTCTGAACCTCCGTGTCGTTTTGATGTCGTGTTGTTGCAGGGTGCACAGGACGGCGGAGAAGGGTCACACATCGAATGGCTGCGTGCGGCCTTTGATGCATCCGGTACGTTTTGACACCCGTCGCGCCGCTATCATCCGACCATGCTTCTGCAACGCATCCAGCAACAGTTCATCGACAGTGCCGATCTCAAGTACCAGTGCGCCCAGGCGCTGGCCCCCGCCGTGGAAGCGGCGACCTCTGCGCTGCTCGCGTGTGTCACCGGTGGCGGCAAGGTGCTGTCCTGCGGCAATGGGGCCTCGGCCGCCGCCGCGCAGCATTTCGCTGCCAGCTTCATTGGGCGGCACGAACGCGAACGTCCCGAGCTGGCGGCGTTTTCGCTGTCGGCCGACGCCTCGGTGCTGACCGCACTGGCGACCGACTTCGACGGCCGCGCGGTTTTTGCGCGCCAGGTGCGTGCGCTGGGGCAGACCGGCGATGTGCTGCTGGTGCTCTCGACGTCGGGCAATTCGCAGAACGTGGTCGCAGCGGTCGAGGCGGCCCACGAGCGCGACATGATCGTGGTGGCCCTCACCGGCGCACGCGGAGGCCGCGCGGCCCAGCTGTTGCGCGACACCGATGTCCACATCTGCGTGCCGCACGACGTGCCGGCACGGATTCTCGAAGTGCACCACCTGGTGCTGCACTGCCTTTGCGACGGCGTGGATGCCCAGCTGCTGGGCCTGCCCGAAGCCCTGTCCAATGAAACGGAGAACCCCGCATGAAATCCATTGTTTCCCATGGCCGCCTGACCCTTGCCATCCTGAGTGTGGCCGCTGCCGCCGCCGTGTTGCCGGCCTGCGCGCCGCTCGCGGTGGGTGGCGCGGCGCTGACCGGCGCCATGCTGGTCGGTGACCGCCGCAGCTCGGGCAGCCAGCTTGACGACCAGGGCATTGAACTGCGCGCCGCCAGCCGTTTGCGCGACCAGATGGGTTCTCGTGCCCGCATCAGCGTCACCAGCTACAACCGCCGCGCCCTGCTGACCGGCGAAGTCGCCAACACCCGTGACAAGGAACTGGCCGAGTCGATCGTCAAACAGGTCGACAACGTGCAGGTGGTCCACAACGAACTGGACGTCGCCAACAGCCCTTCGTTCACCGAAAAGGCCGAAGACTCGCTGCTGACCGGCAAGGTCAAGGCCGGTCTGCTCGACACCAAGCAGCTGTCGTCCAACGCCTTCAAGGTGGTGACCGAGCGCGGCACCGTGTTCCTGATGGGCCGTGTGACCCAGCGCGAAGCCGACCTCGCCACGCAGGTGGCCCGCACCACCAAGGGTGCCCAGCGCGTGGTGCGCCTGCTCGAAATCATCAGCGAAGAAGAACTGCTGCGCATCGCTCCGAAGAGCGACGCACCCAAGCAGTAAGCGCGAAGCGCGACTACTTCAGCCGTCGGATCAGGCTGGAGGTGTCCTGGCGGTTGCCGCCCAAGGCCTGCACATCGGCATAGAACTGGTCGACCAGTGCGGTCACCGGCAGGCGCGCTCCGTTGCGGCGCGCCTCTTCCATCACCAGCCCCAGGTCCTTGCGCATCCAGTCGACCGCGAAGCCGAAGTCGAACTGGCCGGCGACCATGGTCTTGCCGCGGTTGTCGAGTTGCCAGCTCTGGGCCGCGCCCTTGCCGATCACTTCCAGCACCTGGTTCATGTCCAGACCTGCCTTCTGACCGAAGGCGATGGCCTCCGACAGGCCTTGCACCAGACCTGCGATGCAGATCTGGTTGACCATCTTGGTGAGCTGTCCGGCGCCGCTCTCACCCATCAGCGTGAAGGCCCGCGAGAACGCCATCGCCGCGGGTTTTACGTTGTCGAACGCCGCTGCATCACCGCCACACATCACGGTGAGCACGCCGTTCTGCGCTCCGGCCTGACCGCCCGACACCGGGGCGTCGACGAAGGAAAGCCCGGCGTCTTTCGCGAGTGCGTACAGCTCGCGCGCCACGTCGGCCGAGGCGGTGGTGTGGTCGACGAAAACCGCACCGGACTGCATCCCGGCGAAAGCGCCGTCGGTGCCCAGTGTGACCGAACGCAGGTCGTCGTCGTTGCCGACGCAGCAGAACACGATGTCAGCGCCTGCCGCGGCCTCGCGCGGCGTGGGCTGGGCGGCACCACCGAACTCGGCGACCCAGGCCTGGGCCTTGGCTGGTGAGCGGTTGTAGACCGTGACCTGGTGTCCGGCGCGGGCCAGGTGGCCGGCCATCGGATAGCCCATCACACCCAGGCCAATGAAGGCGACGCGGCGGGGAGCGGCGGCAGGAGAATCGGAGGTGCTCATGGGGAACGGTCAGTCGGCTTTGCCGAGCAGGTGGTCGCGCAGCTGGTTGTCGGCCGGCGAAGGGCCGACCCAGATGCGCAGGACCATGTTGAAGAATTCGGCGTCGCCCACGGGGGCACCCTGAGGCTGGTCCTGGATGAAGAACTGTGTGCCTTTGCCCGGGACGAACTCCATCGCAAAGGTGTCGCCCGGCATCAGCTTGGGTTTGCCCGAGAAGATCTCGATCAGGCGGTTGGTTGAGACCACGTGTTTCTGCACCTGGTCTTTGGGTGTGTTGGAAGACAGGCCCTTGAGAAAGGCCAGGCCGAGGTCGGTGCCGGGCAGTTCCCGCAGGGCGACGAACGACAGGCGCTTGGGCCCCGGCAGGGCCAGCAGCTGCTCGACCGTGGAGACCGGTTTGGCGGTGTAGAGCGCCATCTCATAGACCTTGAACACCACGCGGTAGCGCACGCCCTGGCCGTTGAGCACCAGGTCGGTGTCGGCCAGCCGGGCGGTCGAGGGAAACGCTGCCCATGCCATCCAGGGGGTGGCTGCGAGCACCAGGGCCAGCACGGCCCGACGGAATGGCTGTTGGTTCACCATGGTCACATGATCGTGAGGTGCTCGGTGCCGGCCGCCAGATCCTGTGTCTTGGCGCGCTGGCTGTTGAGCTTGATCTGCAGGCGCAGGTCGTTGAGCGAGTCGGCGTTGCGCAGGGCGTCTTCGTAGGTAATGAGGTTCGCCTCGAAGGCGTTGAACAGCGCCTGGTCGAAGGTCTGCATGCCCATGTTGGTGCTCTTCTTCATGATCTCCTTGATCTCGGAGACCTCGCCCTTGAAGATCAGGTCGGCGATCAGCGGTGAGTTCAGCATGATCTCGACCGCGGCATGGCGGCCCTTGTTGTCCTGACGCGGGATCAGGCGCTGCGAGATCAGCGAGCGCAGGTTCAGCGACAGGTCCATCAGCAGCTGCGGACGCCGTTCTTCGGGGAAGAAGTTGATGATCCGGTCCAGCGCCTGGTTGGCGCTGTTGGCGTGCAGGGTGGCCAGACACAGGTGACCGGTTTCGGAGAACTGGATCGCGTACTCCATGGTCTCGCGGTCTCGGATCTCGCCCATCAGGATCACGTCGGGCGCCTGACGCAGGGTGTTCTTGAGCGCGATGCCCCAGTCGTCGGTGTCCAGGCCGACCTCACGCTGGGTGATCACGCAGTTCTTGTGCGCGTGGACGAACTCGACCGGGTCTTCGATCGTGATGATGTGGCCGTGGGTGTTTTCGTTGCGCCAGTCGACCATGGCCGCCAGCGAGGTCGACTTGCCCGAGCCGGTCGCGCCGACCACGATGCACAGGCCGCGCTTGGACAGTGTGACGTCCTTGAGCACCTGCGGCAGGCCCAGCGAGTCGATGGTCGGCAGCACGGCAGGAATCGTCCGCAGCACCATGCCGACCTTGCCCTGCTGCACGAAGGCGCTGACGCGGAAGCGGCCGATCGCCGGTGGCGAGATGGCGAAGTTGCACTCTTTGGTGCGCTCGAACTCGGCCGCCTGCTTGTCGTTCATGATGGCGCGCGCTAGCGCCAGTGTGTGCACGCCGTTGAGCGGCTGCGGCGATACCTTGACGACCTTGCCGTCCACCTTGATGGCAGGCGGGAAATCGGACGTGATGAACAGATCGCTGCCGCCGCGGCTGAGCATCAGCTTGAGCAGGTCGTTGATGAATTTGGATGCCTGATCGCGTTCCATGAGAACTTCCTTATCTTTTCAAGAACGCGGTGGAACCGGCTTTGCCGGGCCACTCGCGTTGCCACCTTGAGGGGGGATGCGGCCACACGCAGTGGGCAAGCAACGGGGGTGGGGCATGTCTAGCCGGGGAAGTTTTCCGGGATCTTCGCCTTGCTGCGCGCTTCGGCGGGGCTGATCAGGTTGCGCTTGACCAGCTCGGACAGGTTCTGGTCCAGGGTCTGCATGCCCACGTTCTGGCCGGTCTGGATGGCCGAGTACATCTGGGCCACCTTGGCTTCGCGGATCAGGTTGCGGATGGCGCTGGTGCCAATCATGATTTCGTGTGCCGCCACGCGGCCGCTGCCGTCCTTGACCTTGCACAGGGTCTGCGAGATCACGGCCACCAGCGACTCGGACAGCATTGCGCGGACCATGTCCTTCTCTTCGGCCGGGAACACGTCGATGATCCGGTCGATGGTCTTTGCAGCGCTGGAGGTGTGCAACGTGCCGAATACCAGGTGGCCGGTTTCGGCGGCGGTCATGGCCAGCCGGATGGTTTCCAGGTCGCGCATTTCGCCCACGAGGATGGCGTCCGGGTCTTCGCGCAGCGCCGAGCGCAGGGCGTTGGAGAACGACAGGGTGTGTGGGCCGACTTCGCGCTGGTTGACCAGGCACTTCTTGGATTCGTGCACGAACTCCACCGGGTCTTCCACCGTCAGGATGTGGCCGTACTCGGTTTCGTTCAGGTGGTTGACCATGCCCGCCAGCGTGGTCGATTTGCCCGAACCGGTGGGGCCGGTCACCAGCACCAGGCCGCGAGGGCGCAGGGCAAGGTCACCGAAGATCTTGGGCGCATTGAGCTGTTCCAGCGTCAGGATCTTGCTGGGAATCGTCCGGAACACCGCGCCCGCGCCGCGGTTGTGGTTGAAGGCGTTGACACGGAAGCGCGCCAGGCCTTCGATCTCGAACGAGAAGTCGCACTCCATGAACTCTTCATACTGCTTGCGCTGGCTGTCGTTCATGATGTCGTACACCATGCTGTGCACCATCTTGTGGTCCAGCGGTTCGACGTTGATGCGGCGCACGTCGCCGTGCACCCGTATCATGGGCGGGAGCCCGGCCGAGAGGTGGAGGTCGGATGCTTTGTTCTTGACGCTGAAGGCGAGCAGTTGGGTGATATCCATCCCGGGGTCCCGTGCAGTGTTGGTGTAACGGACTGATTATGACGACGATTGCAGGCAATCTCCAAGGGGTGCGGGAGCGGCTGGACAGGGCCTGTGCAGCGGCTGGCCGGGATGTGAAGTCGGTCACTTTGTTGGCGGTGTCCAAAACCTTCGGGCCCGACGATGTGGCGCAGGCCGTCGATGCCGGACAACAGGTTTTCGGCGAAAACTACATCCAGGAGGGTGTCGAGAAGGTGCTCGCGCTGCGGCAGCTGCGCCCCGGCGTTCCCTTGCAGTGGCACTGCATCGGCCCGGTGCAGAGCAACAAGACCCGGCTGGTGGCCGAGCACTTCGACTGGGTCCAGTCGGTCGACCGTCTCAAGATTGCCCAGCGGCTGAGCGACCAGCGCCCGGAGGGCCTGCCACCCCTGCAGGTGTGCCTGCAGGTCAATGTGGACGGTGGGGTCAACAAGTCCGGTGTGGCGCCGGAAGAAGTGATGGAACTGGCACAGGCGGTGGCGGCATTGCCACGCCTGCGCCTGCGCGGCCTGATGTGCATTCCGGAACCGGCCGAGGGCTTCGAAGCCCAGCGGGCCTTGTTCGCCCGGGCGAACGCACTGTTCGACCAGCTCAACGCCCGTGGACTGTCGCTCGACACCCTGTCGATGGGCATGAGTGACGACCTGGATGCGGCCGTGGCCGCTGGCTCCACCCTGGTGCGGGTGGGCCGGGCGGTGTTCGGCTACCGGGCGCCCAAGCCCGCCGCAGCGGACTGAGGGCGCCGCGCGCTCATTGTTTGGGTGTGGCGGCCGGTACCTGGATCGGCTTGACCGCGCCGCAATCGGCCGTGAGCCATTTGCCCTTGCCGTCGATCGTCGTGACGTGGGGCTTGCCATCGCGCAGTGCCTCGATGGTCATGTGGGTGTTGTAGCCCGTGTCACCCTGCAAGGTGTAGGTGCCCTCGCCCTTGGAGGGCGGGTTCTTGCAGACGAAGCTCATCTTCATGGTGTTGCCATTGCGCGCACCGAGGTTGGTGGTGCAGTCGCCCTGGGTCTGGTTGGGCATCTGCTGGCGGGCCGCCATTTCGGGGGTGATGCAGATCTTCAACGTCACGCCGCCACCGGCGTTGACCGACATGCCTTGCTTGCCCATCATGGCTTCCATCTGCTTGCGCTGCGCAGGCGGCATCGACTCCAGTTGCTTCTGCATCTGGGCCATGGCCTTTTCCATCTCGGGGTCACCGCCCATCTTGCTCTGCACCTCCCAGAGGCCGGGCTTGATGTTCTGGGCGAATGCGCTGGCCGAGCCGAGCAGCAGGATGGTCAGCAGGAGTCGGGAGGGGCGGGCGGACATGAAAGGCCTTTCAGGTGGTTGAAGACGGGGAGCGTTTCAGGAGATTGTGCTGTGGCCCGGACGGCGCGGGAATAGGGCGTTTGGTGGGTATGGGCGCCGCAAACCCGGGGTTTGACCGCCGTCAAACCGTCACAGCGGCAGCCGGCTGCTGTTCTTCACTTCTTCCATCACCGCGTAGGTACGCGTCTCGCGCACGCCCGGCAGTTGCCAGAGCACGCTTCCCGCGAAGTCGCGGAAGGCGGCCATGTCGGCCATGCGCGTCTTGATCAGGTAGTCGAAGCCGCCGGCCACCATGTGGCATTCCATGATTTCGTCGCGCACCTGCACCGCGGCCTTGAACTCGTTGAACACGTTGGGCGTGGTGCGGTCCAGCAGCACCTCGACGAAGACCAGCATGCCGCGTCCGAGCTTGAGCGGGTTCAGCCGCGCCTCGTAGCCCAGGATGTACCCGTCGCGCTGCAGCCGCTGGGTGCGCGCCAGCACGGCGGTGGGCGACAGCGCCACTGTCTCGGCCAGCTTGAGGTTGGAGATGCGCCCGTCGGCCTGCAGGACGTTCAGGATGCGCAGGTCGATGCGGTCGAGGTCGGTGGTGGTTTCGCTCATGGATAGTGAATTATCCGGTTGAGATGGAAAAAACAGCGAAAAATTCGTCTTGTGTTTCTTCAGACTCCGGACATTCACTGTTTTGTCCCGTTCAGGAGACCGCCATGCCCCGCACCACCGACCGACTGCCCTTCCCCTACCGGCCCGAGGCCGAGACCGTGGCCCAGCGACTGGCCGCGCTGCAGGGGGCGCTGGACTGGGCGGCGGCCGCACAGGTGGCCGCGCCCTGGGTGCGCGCGGTGCGCGAGAACCCGCCGCCCTTCTGGGCCATGGAGAGCTTGCTCAAGGAATACCCGATCTCCAGTGCCGAGGGCCTGGCCCTGATGCGCCTGGCCGAAGCCCTGCTGCGCGTGCCCGACGCCGAGACGGCCATCGCGCTGACGGCCGACCAGCTTGGCCGCGCGGACTTCGACGGCGCGGCCGACTCGACGCTGGCACGCCTGTCGTCCACCGCCATCGCCATGTCCAAACACTTCCTGCCCGACGCGGGCCACGAGCCGGGCCTGATGGCCAAGCTGGGTGCGCGCACCGTGGTCGCCGCGACGCTGCGCGCGGTGCAGCTGCTGGGGCGCCAGTTCGTGCTGGGCCAGACCATCGGCGAAGGCATGAAGGAGGCGACGGCGGCGCGCAAGAAGCAACCCAACCTCCAGTTCAGCTACGACATGCTGGGCGAGGGTGCCCGCACCGAGGACGACGCGCTGCGTTACCAGGCCAGCTACGAGAACGCCATCGCCGCCATCGCACAGGGCGCGGACCCGGCCCGTCACCCGGCGAAGAACGACGGCATCTCGATCAAGCTCAGTGCTCTGCACCCGCGCTACGAAGACGCGCAGCACGAGCGCGTGATGAACGAGCTGGTGCCGCGCGTGTGGACCCTGTGCCGCGCCGCCGCAACCGCCAACCTGAACCTGACCATCGACGCGGAAGAGGTGGACCGGCTCGAACTCTCGCTGGACGTCTTCGACGCCCTGGCCGCGCTGGTGGCCGAACACTGCCCGCGCTGGGAAGGGCTGGGCCTGGCCATGCAGGCCTACCAGACCCGCGCAGTCGAGCTGATTGCGCACATCGCGGCGCTCGCCCGCCAGTACAAGATCAAGTTCATGTGCCGTCTGGTCAAGGGCGCGTACTGGGATGCCGAAATCAAGCGCGCGCAGGAACAGGGCCTGCCCGCCTACCCGGTGTTCACCCACAAGCACCACACCGACGTGAGCTACCTGGCCTGCGCCAAGGCGCTGCTCGACGCGCCCGACGCGATCTTCCCGCAGTTCGCCACGCACAACGCTGGCACGATTGCGGCCATCCTTCAGATGGGCTCGCGCCAGGCCGTGCCGTTTGAATTGCAGCGCCTGCACGGCATGGGCGAGGGCATCTACCGCGAGGTGCTGAAGAACCCGTTGGTGAGCTGCCGCGTCTACGCGCCGGTGGGCGCGCACCGCGACCTGCTGGCCTACCTGGTGCGCCGCCTGCTGGAGAACGGCGCCAACTCGTCCTTCGTGCACCAGCTGGCCGACGAGTCGGTGGGCATGGACGAGCTGCTGATCTCGCCGCTGCGGCTGGAGCCGATGGCCTCGCTGCCGATGCCGATGGACCTGTACGGCGCCGGGCGTGCCAACAGCAGTGGCCGTGACCTGTGCGTGATCGCCCAGCGCGATGAACTGCTGGCGGCGCACGCGGCCTGCGTCGTGCCGCTGGTGGCGGAAGCGAAGGCCGCTGACGCCGCCGAGGCCGTAGCCCGCGCCGACAGCGCCTTTGGCGCCTGGAACCACACACCGGTGGAGCAGCGGGCCGCCGTGCTGCGTTTTGCCGCCGCCGCGCTGGACGACGCTTTGCCGCGCTTCTGCGCCCTGCTGGTGAAAGAGGCGCACAAGACCTGGGGCGATGCCGTGTCCGAGGTGCGTGAGGCGGTGGACTTCCTGCGCTACTACGCCAACGAGGCCGAGCGTGTGCAGGCGCCGCAGACCCTGCCCGGGCCCACGGGCGAGAGCAACACCCTGCGCCTGGAAGGCCGCGGTGCCTGGGTTTGCATCAGTCCCTGGAATTTCCCCCTGGCGATCTTCATGGGCCAGGTCGCGGCCGCGCTGGCCACCGGCAATACCGTGCTGGCCAAGCCGGCCGAGCAGACCCCGGCGGTGGCACTGGAAGGCGTGAAGCTGCTGCACACGGCCGGCATCCCGGCCGACGCGCTGCAGCTGCTGCACGGCCCGGGTGAGACGGTGGGCGCGGCGCTGGTGGCGGCGCCCGGCGTGGCCGGCGTGGTGTTCACCGGCTCGACCCAGGTGGCCAAGATCATCCAGCGCGCGCTGGCGGCCAAGGATGGCCCCATCGTGCCGCTGATCGCCGAGACCGGCGGCATCAACGCCATGCTGGTGGACAGCACGGCCCTGCCCGAGCAGGTGGCCGACGCGGTGGTGCAGAGCGCCTTCCGCAGCGCTGGTCAGCGTTGCTCGGCCCTGCGCCTGCTGTGCGTGCACGAGGCGATTGCCGACGGCGTGATCGAAATGATCCAGGGTGCGGCAAAAGAACTGGTGGCAGGTGACCCTTCGCAACTGTCGACCGACCTGGGGCCGGTGATCGACGCCGAGGCGTTTGACAACATCCAGCGGCATGTCGCTCGCCTGCGCGGCAGCGCCAAGGCCTTGCTGCCCGAAGCCGAAGCACAGAAGCCCATGCCCAACCTGGTGCCGCCGCAGATGTTCGAGGTCGGCGCGATCAGCGACGTGACGCAGGAGATCTTCGGCCCGGTGCTGCAGGTCGTGCGCTGGGGCGGCGATCCGATGGACGTGATCCGCCAGATCAACGCCCTGGGATACGGCCTGACCTTGGGCATCCAGACCCGCATCGACAGCCGCGCGCAGGCACTCGCCACGGCGGCGCGCGTGGGCAACGTCTACGTCAACCGCAACATGATCGGGGCGGTGGTGGGCGTGCAGCCCTTCGGCGGCGAAGGCCTGTCGGGCACCGGTCCCAAGGCCGGCGGGCCCAACTACCTGCTGCGCTTCTGCGCCGAGCAGACGCTGACCATCAACACCACGGCCGCGGGCGGCAACGTGGCGCTGTTCGCGGGTTGAACGCCATGGTTTGAGCGCCATGTCGCGCGCTTGACCGGGGGCGGCTGGGCGCGGCGGAACAATGCCGCCATGAAACCCTTTTGCGCTCCGCTGCAGTCCCAGGTGGTTGAAGTCTGCGTTGCCGTCGGCGACACGGTGCGGGCCGGTGATCCGCTCGTGATCGTCGAGGCGATGAAGATGGAGCATGAGCTGCGTGCCGATGCAGACGGCTGCGTGTCCGAGCTGCTGTGTGTCACCGGGGACGTGGTGCACGAGGGAGATCCGCTGCTGGTGCTCGCGCCGGTCGCCGCTGGCACACCAACCGGGGCGCCGGCCCGGTCCGAAACGCCTGCCGTCAACGCCGAGCGGGCTGATCTGGCCCGGCTGCGCGAGCGCGAGCGCTTCCTCCTCGATGCCGCGCGTCCGGACGCGGTCGCCAAGCGCCACGCGCTGGGTATGCGAACCGCGCGGGAGAACATCGCCGATCTGTGCGACGAGGGCTCGTTCCTCGAATATGGCGCGCTGGCTGTGGCGGCGCAGCGCAGCCGGCGCAGCGCGGAGGACCTGGTCGCGAACACGCCGGCCGACGGCATGGTGACCGGCATCGGCTCGGTCAACGGGGCAACGTTCGGTGCCGAAGGTTCGCGCACCGTGGTCATGGCCTACGACGCCACCGTGCTGGCTGGCACGCAGGGCATGCGCAACCACGCCAAGACCGACCGCCTGCTGGGCATTGCGCTGGAGCAGCGGCTGCCGGTGGTGCTGTTCGCGGAGGGGGGCGGCGGCCGGCCGGGCGACACCGACATGCCCATCGTTGCGGGGTTGCATGTCGGCACATTCGCGGCTTTCGCACGTCTTTCCGGACAGGTGCCGGTGGTCGGCATCGCGGCCGGGCGTTGCTTCGCGGGCAACGCGGCCCTGCTGGGCTGCAGCGACGTCGTGATCGCCACACGCGGCGCCAACATCGGGATGGGCGGACCGGCCATGGTCGAGGGCGGAGGACTCGGGGTGTTCCGGCCCGAAGACATCGGGCCCTCGGACGTGCAACACGCCAACGGCGTGATCGACATCCTGGTGGACGACGAGGCCGGGGCGGTGGCTGCGGCAAAGCACTATCTGTCGTTTTTCCAGGGGAGCGCGACCGGCTGGACCGCACCCGACGCCGAGGCCCTGCGCGACGTGGTGCCCGAGAACCGGGTGCGCGCCTACGACAGCCGTCCGGCGCTATTGGGGCTGGTCGACATGGGCAGCCTGCTGCCGCTGCGCACCGGATTCGGCGCCGGCATCCATACCGCACTGGGCCGCATCGAGGGCCGGCCGGTGGGCCTGATCGCCAGCAACCCGCTGCACCAGGGCGGCGCGATCGACGCCGATGCGGCCGACAAGGCGGCGCGCTTCATGCGGCTGTGCGACGCCCATGGCCTGCCCATCGTCAGCCTGGTCGACACGCCCGGCTTCATGGTCGGCCCGGCCACGGAAGCCACGGCCCAGGTGAGGCACGTCAGCCGGCTGTTCGTGCGCGCGGCCCACCTTCGGGTACCGGTGTTCTCGGTGGTGATGCGCAAGGGCTACGGGCTGGGCGCGATGGGCATGACGGCGGGCGGCTTTCACGCGCCAGTGTTCACCGTTGCCTGGCCCTCGGCCGAGTTCGGCGCCATGGGGCTGGAAGGTGCGGTGCGGCTGGGCTACCGCAAGGAGCTGGAGGGTGTGCCGGAGGGGCCGGAGCGCGAGGCGCTGTTCCAGCGCCTGCTGGCGCAGATGGTGGCACGCGGATCGGCGATCGAGATGGCGACCACACTGGAGATCGATGCCGTCATCGACCCGGCGCACACGCGGCGCTGGCTGGCGCAGGGGCTGGCGGGTGCCCGCATTGGCGAGCCGCAACCGCGCGGAGGGATCGATCCCTGGTGAGACAGGCGCGGGAGGCCCGGACGGGCGGCCGCAGGGCTCAGTTCAGTTCGCCGAAGGCGGTGGCGCGCACGCCGGCGCTGGGCGATTGCGGCGCGGTCTGGTTGATGTTGATCCAGAACTCGCAGACATGCTTCATCGCCGACAGGAACTGTGCGAATTCGGTCGGCTTGGCGATGTAGGCGTTGGTGCCCGCGTCGTAGGCGCGCTGCAGGTCGCTCGGTTCGGTCGACGAGGTCAGCACCACCACCGGAATGTTGCGCAGCGCGTCCGAACCCTTGATTTCCTTGAGCACGCCAATGCCATCGAGCAGTGGCATCTTCAGGTCCAGCAGCACCAGCACCGGGTTGCCACCAGGCCGGTCGGCGAACGCGTCGCGGCGGTACAGGTAGTCGAGGGCCTGCATGCCGTCGGATACGTGGGTGACGCGGCCGTCCAGACCATGGCGCGCGAGCGCCAGCTTGGTCAGTTCGGCATCGTCCGGGTTGTCCTCAACGAGCAGGATGGCTTCTGCGTTCTTGTTCATGGTTCCAAGGCGGCGGGTATGGAGTCTGGAGACGTCTCTGAAGGGCTGCAGCCTTCAAACGGCAGCGAGAAATGGAACACGCTGCCCTCCCCCGGTTGGCTTTCTGCCCAAATGCTACCACCGTGCCGTTCCAGAATGCGGCGGGTGAGGGCCAGGCCGATGCCGGTGCCCTCGAAATCCGAGGCACGGTGCAGCCGCTGGAAGACGCCAAACAGCTTCTGCGCGTATTTGGTGTCGAAACCGACACCGTTGTCCTTCACGTAGAAGGTGTAGCCCACCGCGGGATCGACGCTCCAGCCGATCTCGATGCGGGCCCGTTCCCGGGGGCGGGTGTATTTGAAGGCATTGCCCAGCAGGTTGGCCCAGACCTCGCGCAGCAGCAGCGCGTCGCCCTGGACCACCGGCAGGTCTTGGGCGATCACCCAGTCCACGACACGGCCCTCGGTGTCGTGCGCAATCTGGCTGACCACGGCCTCGACCAGCATGGTGAAGTCCACCGGCATGACGTTGACCGCCGCCCGACCCAGGCGCGAGAACGCCAGCAGTCCGTCGATCAGCTGGCTCATGTGGCGCGCCGAATTGCCGATCGTGCCCAGGTAGCGCAGCGTGGTGTCGTCGCCGTTGTTGGCCAGGTGCTCCTCCAGCAGGCTCACGAAGCTGGAGATGTGGCGCAGGGGTGAGCGCAGGTCGTGCGAGACGGAGTACGAGAAAGACTCCAGGTCCTTGTTGGCGGCCAGCAGCTGTTCGGTGCGCTCGACAACCCGGTTTTCCAGCTCGTCGTTGATGTTGCGCATCAGGTCGTCCAGCCGCTTGGCGTCGGTCATGTCGCGGCTGATCTTGGCAAAGCCCTTGAGTTCGCCCGCGTCGTCGCGCAGCGCGATCAGCAGCGAGTGCGACCAGTAGCGCGAGGCGTCCTTGCGCGACTGCCAGGTGTGCAGCTCGTGCTGCCCGCGCGAGGCCGCCATGCGCAGCATCTGCTCCGCGCTTTCCATCGCGCCCTCCGGGTTGTCCAGCTCCAGCAGCTTGGCGTAGTGCTGGCCCAGCATTTCGGAGGGCGAGAAACCTTCCATGCGCTGGGCGCTGTCGGTCCAGTCGGTGACCCGACCTTCGTCGTCCATGAAGAAGATGCAGTACTCGCGCAGGTTGTCGGCCATCAGGCGGAACCGCTGCTCGCTTTCCAGCAACTCCATCGAACGCTCGCGGATGCGCACTTCCAGCTCGTCGTTGTGCTGGTTCACGCGCTCCTCGGCCCGCTTGCGCTCGGTGATGTCGATGATCTGCACGATCACGCCCTGCACCAGTCCGTCGATGGTGTTGGGCAGAAAGGTTCCGCTGATGTAGAACGACGAACCGTCCGGTGCCTTGCGCCAGGCTTCGTAGTGCTGCGTGTGGCCGTCCAGTGCGCCTTGCAGCCGCGGCTGGATGTCGTGCCAGATTTCTTCCGGCAGGCATTCGCTCGCATGCAGACCGAGGATGCGGGCCGGATCCAGGCCGTAGAGGCGTTTGTGCTCGTCGTTGGCGAAGCGGAACCGCAGCATCGCATCGAGGTAGGCGATCACGCCCGGGACATGGTTGGTCACCGTCTGCAGGAACCGCTGGTTCTCGCGCAGCGCCATTTCGGCCTGCTTGCGCTGCGTGATGTCCACCACCGTGGTGTTGCTGCGCAGGAAGTTGCCCTGCGCATCGCACACTGCCGCTGAGGACACCAGGGCGTGGAACACCGTGTTGTCCTTGCGCCGCATCTCGTACTCCGCGCCGGAGAGCACGCCGTCACGGATCAGGGAACCCATCCGGTCTTCGACCATGGCAACCCGGGAGGGCAGCACCACGTCGCGGAAGCTGAGTTTGCCGATCACCTCTTCGCGCCGGTACCCCAGCCACTGCAGTTCGGTGTCGTTGATCGACACGAATTTGCCCTCGCGGTCGAGCGAGTGGTAGCCGCAGGGGGCGAGGTTGTAAAGGGTCTGCGCTTGCGACAGGGCCTCGGCCAGCTGCAGGTTGGCCTCCTGCACCCGGTCTTCGGAGGCCTTGCGTTCGGTGATGTCCACCAGCTGGATGAACAGGCCTTTGACCTGCCCGTCCTGCCAGTACGGCGTGTACTGGACGCTGGCGTAGAAGCTGTGGCCGTCGGGGAACGTGCGCGGCCCTTCGAAATGTTGTGCTTCGCCGGCCAGAGCGGCCTTCAGCCGCTCCTGCGAACTGGCGAACGTCTCCGGGCTGGCGATCTGGCTCAGGTGCAGTCCGACCATGTCTTCGGAGCGGGTGCCCGTCCAGCGCGCATACGCGGCATTGGCGAAGCGGCAGATCAGGTGGGTGTCGAAGAAGGCGAACTGGACCGGGATGCTGTTGGTGATGGTCTGCAGGAACTGGCCCTGCGAAACAAAAGCCTGTTCGGCCGCCTTGCGGGCAGTGATGTCCACCAGCGTGTTGTTGGTGCGGACAAAGCGGCCGTTGTCGTCGACCACTGCCGTGCTGCTGAGCAAGGCCACGAAGCTCGATCCGTCGCGACGGCTCATGGCGACTTCGGCCGCATCCAGCTTCTCGCCGGCGATCAGCCTTTTGAGCCGGTCCTGGATCACATGCTGGTGGCCCGGCTGCACGAAGTCGCGGAAACGCTTCTTCCCGATCACCTCGTCACGTGTATAGCCCAGCCAGTCCAGCTCGGTCTGGTTGATCATCACGTAGGTGCCGTCGGCACCCACCGAGTGGTAGCCGCAGGGCGCCTGGTTGTAGAGGGTCTGTGCTTCCTGCAGCGTCTGCCGCAGGCGCTCGTTGAGCGCCACCATTTCGGCCGTGCGCGCCTGCACCCGGGACTCCAGGTCGGCGTTGAGCTGCTGGATCTGCTTCTGCTGTTCGTGCGTTTCGGTGATGTCGCGGGATACGGCCAGCAGCATCACCGCCTTGCCCTGACTGTCGGTGATCTGGGACACCACCGTGTCCCACCACTTGGGCGTGCCCTTGAATGTGGTGCCCGCGGCGATGAAGCGGGCGCTGCCAGAAGTCCTGGCCTGTTCCAGGACGCTGCGCGCCAACGGGCGGGTGGCCTCGGGCCACCAGGTGGTCCAGTCGGTACCACGCACCTGCTCAAAATCGTCGACCTCGACCAGCCGGCAACCCTGCGCTGTCATCTGCAGCACGCGGCCATCCAGATCGAGCACCTTGTTGCAGTCGGGGCTGCTGGCGATGATCTGGCGGTTGAGTTCGTCCTTGATGCGGGCTTCGGCCTCCAGCTTGCGCAGCTGGCTGATGTCCTGCACGAAGCCCAGCTGTTCCACCAGCGTTCCATGCTCGTCGAACTGCGGGATGTTGCGGGCAATCACATGGACGATGGTGTCCGTTCCCGGCGGCAGGATTCGAAATTCCAGGCTGGTGCCTTCCCCCTTGGCCACACCGTTCTTCCAGCGCTCCTTGACCTGCGCCAGGTCGTCCGGATGGATGCATTGGAACCATCCAAGATCGGGAAATTCGTGCGCTTCCAGCCCGAAAATCTGTTGCATCATCGCGTCGACGTTCAGCAGCTTGCCATCCGGCTGGACACGGAACATGCCGATCGGAAATACGTTGCCCAGCGCTGCAAAAAGGGAGCTGTAGGGGTCGGAGGTTCCGGTGGGGCGGTCGCGTACCGACACCCCGTCGTCTGCGGGTGCCTGTCTGGCGGTGTTCCCTGGAAAGCGGTGGATGGCGCTCATCGCTTTCCACTGTACCGCAGGGAGGCCCGGGTCAACCGGGAAATCTGACCGTCAGAAGCGGGGCAAATCAGGGTGCTTGAGCTGCCCGCCGCGCACCAGCATCTTTCCGTATTCGGCACAACGTTGCAGGGTCGGGATGACCTTGCCCGGATTCAGTAGCTCTTTGGTATCAAAGGCGCGCTTGACCGCGAACATCTGCGCGTTTTCTTCGGCCGAAAACTGCACGCACATGCTGTTGACTTTTTCCACACCCACGCCGTGCTCGCCCGTCACGGTACCCCCCATGGCGACGCTGGTTTCCAGGATGTCGGCACCGAACTGCTCGCAGCGGCGCAGCTGGTCGGGGTCGTTGGCATCGAACAGGATCAGCGGGTGCAGGTTGCCATCGCCGGCGTGGAACACATTGGCGCAGCGCAGGCCGTACTTCTTTTCCATCTCGCCGATGGCGATCAGGATGTCGGCCAGGCGCTTGCGCGGGATGGTCGAGTCCATGCACATGTAATCGGGGCTGATGCGGCCCGATGCGGGGAAGGCGTTCTTGCGGCCGCTCCAGAAACGCAGCCGCTCGGCTTCGTCTCGGCTCACGGCAATGGCGGTCGCGCCGCAGCCGCGCAGCACGGCGCTCATGCGGCCGATCTCTTCCTCCACCTCTTCAGGCGTGCCGTCGCTTTCGCACAGCAGAATGGCTTCGGCATTCAGGTCGTAGCCGGCCTTGACGAAGTCCTCCACGGCAGCGGTCATGGGCTTGTCCATCATCTCCAGCCCGGCCGGGATGATGCCGGCAGCAATGACGGCAGCCACCGCGTCGCCCGCTTTCTGGATGTCGTCGAAGCTGGCCATGATGCAGCGCGCCAGTTGCGGCTTGGGCACCAGCTTGACGATCACTTCCGTGACCACGGCCAGCATGCCTTCGCTGCCGATCACCAGCGACAACAGGTCCAGCCCTGGCGTGTCCAGCGCGTTGCCGCCGAAGGTGACGGGGTCGCCCTCGATGGTGAAGCCGCGCACCTGCAGCACGTTGTGCACCGTCAGGCCGTACTTGAGGCAGTGCACGCCCCCGGAGTTTTCGGCCACGTTGCCGCCGATGGTGCAGGCGATCTGGCTGCTGGGGTCCGGCGCGTAGTACAGGCCGTGCGGAGCCGCCGCTTCGCTGATGGCCAGGTTGCGCACGCCGGCCTGGACGACGGCCGTGCGTGATCGCGCATCGACCGAGACGATCCTGTTGAACTTGGCCAGCGACAGTGTCACGCCCATGGCGTGCGGCATGGCGCCACCGGACAGGCCGGTGCCGGCGCCGCGCGCCACCACTGGCACGTTCAGTGTGTGGCAGGCCTTGAGGGCGGCCGCGACCTGGGCCTCGGTCTCGGGCAAGGCCACCACCAGCGGCCGTTCGCGGTAGGCGGTGAGTCCGTCGCATTCATAGGGCACCGTGTCCTCCGCTTGCCAGAGCAGGGCATGTGCCGGCAGCACGGTTTGCAGCGCACGCACCACCTCGACCTGGCGGGCAGCGCGCTCGGCGCGGGTGACTTCGGACGGGACAGTGGGGGCGTTCATGCGCGGCAGTGTACGGCGGGCTGCCCGGTTGCACATTGAAGAAACTTGCAGCTCCGGTTGAGCGGACTTGAGCAGCCCTTTGCGCTGCCACTGATCCGCAGGGTCTTGAAAAGCGCGCGCCAGGTTCTATCTGATCCACACGGGGCCGGAACCTCCGCCCCTTCGAACCCACCACCCGATTTCAGGAGTCCACCATGAACCATCTGATTGCCCGCACCGGCCTGTTCGACGACTTCTTCAAGGACGTCGCGCCCGGCTTTTATGTCCGTCCCCTGCACGGTGACAACCTGCCGTCGCCCTCGCAGATCAAGATCGATGTGAAGGAGACGCCGTCGGCTTACACCGTGGTGGCCGAAGTGCCGGGCGTGGCCAAGGAAGACATCCATGTGACGGTCGAAGGCAGCGTGGTGACCCTGCGCGCCGAGATCAAGCAGCAGGACAGCCAGACCCAGGACGAGAAGGTGCTGCGCACCGAGCGTTACTACGGCGCGGTGGCGCGCAGCTTCCAGCTGGCCACCGACATCGACAACGAGAAATCGAAGGCGAAGTACGAGAACGGAGTGCTGACGCTGGCGCTGCCCAAGAAGCTGGCGCTGGCCGGCCAGCGGCTGAACATCGAGTGATCAGCTGAGCGAGTTGCGCAGCCACTCGGCGAAGGCGGCGCATTCCCATCGGTCCATGGTGCCGGTCCGCCAGCACAGGTAGTGCGCGTGCGGGCTAGGCACATGGCGCGGGTACAGCGGCACCAGCGTGCCGTTCTCCAGCCAGGGTGCCGCCAGCTTCAGCCGCACCAGCGCAATGCCCATGCCCACGGCAGCGGCGTCGCACATCAGGCCGATGTCGTTGAACTGTGAGCCGTCCACCGGTTCGGGCCAGTCCAGATCGTGCGCCGCAAACCAGGTGCGCCAGGGTTCGAGCGGGCTGCGCAGCAGCGGCACACCCTCCAGGTCCTGGGGCGTTTCGAACGGACCATGCTCGCGGGCGAAGACCGGTGAGGCCAGCGGCGTGATCTCGTCCTTCATCAGGCAGACGTGTTCCACGTCGGCGTAGCGGCCGGTGCCGAAACGAATCGTGAGATCGGCGTCTTCGGCCACCACGTCCAGCAGCGGAATGCTGACCTGCAGCGTCAGGTCGATCTCGGGGTAGGCGTCCGAGAACTGCTTCAGGCGCGGCAGGAGGATGGAGCGCGCGAAGGTCGGCGTCACCGCCAGCTTGAGCTTTCGCCGGCCGGGCGACGCCGTGTTGCTCGGGAACTTCTGCAGCGCGGTCAGGCCTTCGCGCACCTGTGCGAGGTACTCGATGCCGTCGGTCGTCAGGGAAAAATCCGCCCGCCCGAACAGCTTGGTGCCCAGGATCTGTTCCAGCTGCCGGATGCGGTGGCTCACGGCGCTGGGCGTGACGCACAGCTCTTCGCTGGTCTGCGTCACGCTGCGCAGGCGCGCCAGCGCTTCAAACGTCAGCAGACACTGGATGGGCGGGATGCGGATGGTCACTTGAATACAACCGTCTTGTGTCCGTTGAGCAGGACCCGGTGCTCGCTGTGCCACTTCACCGCGCGGGCCAGCACCTGGCTCTCGGTGTCACGGCCCAGGGCGGTCAGATCCTCCACCGTGTCGGTGTGGTCCACGCGGGCCACGTCCTGCTCGATGATCGGACCTTCGTCGAGGTCGGCCGTCACGTAGTGGGCGGTGGCGCCGATCAGCTTCACGCCGCGGTCGTGGGCCTGGTAGTAGGGCCTGGCGCCCTTGAAGCTGGGAAGGAAGCTGTGGTGGATGTTGATGGCCTTGCCCGACAGTTCGCGGCAGAGGTTGTCCGACAGGATCTGCATGTAACGGGCCAGCACCACCAGTTCAGCGCCCTCGCTGCGGATCACTTCCAGCGCCTTCGCCTCGGCCTGCGCCTTGGTGGCGGCGGTGAGCGGGATGTGGTGGAAGGGGATGTTGTAGCTGGCGGCCAGCTGGTAGAAGTCGCGGTGGTTGCTGACGATGGCGCGGATGTCCAGCCGCAGCAGGCCGCTCTTCCAGCGGAACAGCAGGTCGTTCAGGCAGTGACCTTCCTTGCTGACAAAGAGCACGGTCTTCATCGGCTCGGCCAGCGGGTTCAGGCTCCAGCGCATCGCGAAGGGCTCGGCGAACGCGCCCAGGTGGGTGCGCAGCTCGTCCGCGCTCAGGGTCGCGCAGGTGAACTGCACCCGCATGAAAAACAGGCCGGTGTCGTGGTCGTTGTACTGGGCGGCTTCTTCGATGTTGCCGCCGCGCTCCAGCAGGAACCCCGAGACGGCATGCACGATGCCCGGGCGGTCCTGACAGGAAAGGGTGAGGACATGGGAGTGGTTCATGGGTTGCGATTGTCGCAGCCCATGAACCCGGCGGTCTCCGTCGGGGCTCCTCAGCGGATGTCGCGCACCAGGCGCACGGCAAAGGGGCTTCCGGAGCGGGTGCCGCGGGTGACGTAGCCGCCGTTGAACAGCACCGCCCATGCGTAACCGGGGGATGTGGCCAGCATTTCCGGGGTGGAGGACCAGTGGTAGTTCGTCTGGTCGCCCGGGAACACGGTGGTGTCCAGTGAAGCCGGGGTCCGGGTCAGGTCCGTGAGGCTGGCCAGCTCCTTGACGTTGGGCAGGCGCCAGCCGGCCTTGCTCTGCGCATGGGCCAGGGCCGATTCGTGGGTGCCGAAGGAGGTCACGGTGCCGGTGCAGGTGCTGCCGTTCCAGGTGCGTCCTTCTTCGCAACGGCGCCACTGCAGGCCGCTGCGCGTGTCGCTGACGGTGTTGTTGGCGGCGTCGCTGCCGTAGGCGACCGTGCTGACGATGGAGCGGGGGCCGGTCTGGACCGTGCCATGAACCAGGCGGGCGCGGTGGGAATAGCTGTGGTCGTAGACGGCCGAGTCTCCGTAGGAGAAGTCGACGTAGTAGGAGCTCTGCGTGTAGCCGACCGCCAGGGTGGACGTCCAGTGCTTGTCGATGCCGGTGTTCGCCAGTTGCGCACGCGGGGCAACCTGCGAGCTGTAGTCGACCAGCCCCAGCAGTTCGTCGCGGGTCGGCAGGCGCCAGTCACTGAAACCGCACAAGTTGCTGGCATTGACCGCGGCGATGAAGGGGTAGACATCGGTCGCGAGACCGTTGTTGAGCTTGGTGTAGACCTTGTCCTTGTCGTGCAGGCCGCCATCTGTGGTTTTCGCTTCCCAGATCAGGCCCGTTACGTTGTCCTTGATGCAGGCGGTGGTCGGGTAGGCGCCGTAGGCGCTGTAACTCATCGGGTTGACCGCGGTGCGGTGGCCGTCCTGTTGCGAGTTCAGTGTGGTGACGTTGACCTGGCTGCAGTCGACGGGCGTATTGAGGCTGGGCGCATAGCACTGCTGGTTGGTCACGCCGGTGTGCGGCACCTTTTCGTTCTTCCACTCGGAGGCCAGCACGTAGTAGGCGGGGCCCTCATACGAGTAAACCGAAGACAGGGTGGCGACGATGCTGTTCTTTTCCGCTTCGCTGGCGGTGTAGAAGTGGAAGCCCCGGCTGGGCACATAAAAGCGGAACAGCGGCGTCAGGCCAGCTCCTGCGACCTGGCTGGCGTGGTAGGCCGGTCCGTCCAGCTGGTATTGCGGCAGGGTGGCCAGGATGCTGTTTTTCTCGGTTTCACTGATGGTGTAGAAGTGCACGCCGGTCTGCGTGTTGTAGAAGCGGTAGACCGGACTCAGTCCAGGTGAGAAAGTGCTGGCGCCGTGAAACGCCACGCCATCGAGGTGGAACTGCGGCAGCGTGGCCAGGATGGATGCTTTCTCGGCCTCGCTGGTGGTGTAGAAATGCGCGCCGGTCTGCGAGTTGTAGAAGCGGTACACCGGAATGCGCAGCGCCACCGCCTTGCGCGCCACATCGCCCAGCGCATACGCCTGCTTGGCAGCGATCTTGCCGGCCGGAACGTTTTCAATCGGGATCGAAGGGTCTGCCTCCTGTGCCCGCTTTTCGGCCAGCAAGAGCGATTGCGCGGTCAGGGTGGCATCGGGTGCATCCGGTGTCTTTGCACTGTCCGATGCCGATGGCGCGCTGGCCGCTTTGGTGGTTGTGGTGGTGTCTGCACCGCCGCAGGCTGCAAGGGCCAGGGCCATGGTGGTGATCCATGCTGCTCGGAAGTGGCTGGTGGGGCGTTGCACGGCGGGCTCCTGACGGGGATTTCGTAGCCGCCGACGGTACCCTGCTCCGGGTTTCGCAGGAAGTGCCAAAAGTCATGGTCGTGCCCTCGCCCGGAGGATTCACAGCGAAATCCGCTGCGGCGCCGAGCCCAGCCCGGTGCGCGCCAGCCAGTCGAGCACCGAGTCGACCGTCACGGTCTCGATGCGGTCGGAGAAGCGTTTGTCGTTCGGGTGGTCGTCGAAGCGGATGTGGGCGGACCCGGCGCTCGCGCCCAGCCGCGTCAGCGGCCCCAGGTGCAGTGTGCTCGGCTGGTAGCCCTTGAAGCCCAGCCAGGCCTGCGCCTGCTGTCGCGTGGTGACACCCGGTTCCGCCGCCATCGCCATGGTTTCGATCGCCCACTGGTTGGACTGCTGGTAGCGCGTGCCCCAGGCGTAAGCCACCATGTTGTAGTCGCGCTCGTTCAGGCGCTGGCTGCGTCCGCGGTCGTTCAGCAGCGTATACAGCGGCGCCTGCAGTTGCGGCGCCGGCACCGACCACACCGCCTCGTGGCGCCAGAGGTCGTCCAGAAAGAACTCGCCCAACCCCTGGCGGTAGATCGATCCGGTGGCCGTGCCGCACTGGTTGAGCTTGTGCAGCACGCGCCACGGCCCCTCGGCGGTCTTGTAGGCCCAGCCCAGGTGCGAATAGTGAAGCTGGTATTTCGAGAGGTCCTGCCCCGCGCGGCCCAGCGCCACCACCCGCGCGCCGCTGCGGGCGAATTCGGCGTCCAGCGCCTGTGACGTGCGCTGCGCCAGCTCCAGGCCCCGGGTCAACGTCTGTGGCGTCAGCGGTCGCTGTTCGCAGGATCGGCCAGCGTGGGCGGCCGTGGCGCCGAGCAGCAGCACAGCCAGCGCCAGCGCATGTGGAACAGCAGTCAGAGTCTTCTTCATGATCGCTCCTCAGTAGGTCAGCCGCTCGTTGTGCAGCAGCGCGCGTCCCAGTTCGTTGGGGATGAAGCACAGCACCTCGCCCGCCGCCGACAGCAGCACACCCGCACCGATCACCGTCACCACCGCCGACTGCCCGGCGAACACCGAGGCGCCCGACACCGCGCGCCCGGTCAGTTCCACGCTGGCCCGTGCTCCGTCCGACGCCCGCTCCAGCACGATCACCGTGCCGCGCGCCGACACCTCGACCGTCTTCACCACCAGCACCGCACCGCTGACCGCCAGTGCCGCCGGCACGGCACTCACCGCCACCGCACCGGCCGCGGCGCTGCCCGCGACCGCCGAACCCGCGCCCACCACCGACGCCACCGGCAACGCCGACAGCACGAGGGAGGCTTCGCTCTGCGCTCGCGCCGGGACGCTCACCAGGGCCGCGCTCAGGCTGGCTGTCAACAACACGTGTTTGAAGAAGGTGTGTTTCATGTCATTGCTCCTTCACGTGGGTGTGATTGCGGTGGTGGTCGATCAGGTCGGCTTCATGGCGGTCGCGCAGCGTCTTGGCCAGCGTGAACGCCGAGGTCACGAGGTACAGCCAGCTCACGCCCAGGTAAGCCTTGTAGGTCTCGTTGATCTCCATGCGCAGCAGCCCCCAGGCCGTCAGCCCCATCGCCACGGCGAAGCCGCCCCAGACCACGAAGCGCCACATCGGCGTCTCGGCCTCACCCGACAGGCTGGCCTTCTGCGTGTCGCGCACTGCCTTCGACAGCACGAACACCGTCGACAGGCAGAACACATAGCCCATCACCATGAACGCGCGGTCCAGGTCCTGGCCGGGCAGCCATGCCAGGCCGGTGGCGCAGAGAAAGACGGCAATGCCGAACGACACCCATACCTGGAGTTGCCAGGCGCGGGTGTCGCGCATCACGATGAAGGGGGAGCGGGAGCCGCTTGCCATGTGAAACCTCGATAGGTTGTTGAACATGGGGCGGATGGTGGGGCGGGCCGTACGGCTACGACCCTGGGTTTAACTAGCGGGATTGCGCCGTCGACCTAGCGGGTTCGGTTTTCGATACTTTCAAAAGGAGTGACCCGATGGAGCAGGACGGAAAGCATGGCTGCTTGCGACCCGTTGCGGTCATGCAAGGACTCTGAGCGAAGCGGTCACCGGGTGGATGTGGATGCCGGGTTTCGTGGTTTACTTATACCTGAATAGAAGTCAGGCCTTCGCGTCCAACCCTTTGATTTGATTGCGTTTTCTGGAGGTTGATGTGACCAGAATATGCCGCACCGCCCAGCTTATCCCGCAGGTTCTGCGGCATACATTACGTTATGCCTCCAGTTGACCTGCCACGCTTCTTGTCCGATGAAGAGGTGCGATCCGTGCTCACGTCTTTTCCCCAAGGTGAGACGATCACCGTTGTTCGCATCAGGTACAAGAACAAGACGGAGACTCGAACTGAAGTGCGTATGACGGTCGATGAACTCGAGTCTTTGATCCTTTCTTCGATAGAAGAGGGTCAACAATCCGGCGGCGATTTGGAGGTTACCTTGCCTTGCAGTTCGGATGTGCTCGTTGGCCACCACGACGGGCTGTATTGGCTCGAACGAAGCAGCGGCCATGCATAACAGGTCAGTCGACCGGACCGCCTACGGCGGCCGGTCACCTTCACGTTAGACCTCGCATGCAGATCACGGCGCTCTCAAAGATTCTCACCGCGAAGCACCAGGGCGATCGCTCGTACTTGGTGGTATTTGCGGGTGAAGCAGCGAGCTATGAACTCTTTTTGCCTGGCGCCGGGTATCCGGGCGAATTCACTGGGTACATGCACCCTTCACTTCGTGACCAAAGCACCGGCAAGAGCTGGGAAGTAGACTGGGCTCAGGCCGAGTTGATCGCGGCCCACCTGGAGACGGTGATTGGCACAGCCGGCGCGGAAGAGGCAGTTGCGCGAGAGCTAGTCGCCGCATTGACCACGGGGAAGCGCTATGGCCACGAGGTCTAACGGGTTCGTCGAATGGGCCCACAACGGCGGCCTTCTTGGTCGCCATTCTTTGCAACTGAGTGCGCCGTTGTGGCCCATTCACGGCCGACGTTAACCGACATGCACATCGAAGGACGCGACTACAGGGTGGTAATTGCGACGGATGTCGACCGTGACGCCATGCAATGGGAGTGTTACCTTGTTGACGGCAACAATGAGAAGCTGGTTTTTGAAGTGGTTCGGTTCGATGGGAGAAGGGAGTGGTCATTTCTTCAACACGTCGAGGCCGTTCCGCTGGCAGTCGTCGAGTACGCTGTCCAGCACGCTCGAACTGACCTCGGGCCATTCTTCAATGGTTAACAGGCATTTCCGCTGGACCGCCTTCGGCGTCCGCTGAATTCTGACGTTGAACGACGGCTTCCACGGCTCAGCGAAGACCGCTCATGGCCGAAACCTGAAACTCAAGCCCGCATCAACCCCGCCACCCGCTCCCGCAACCCCTCCGGCGTCACGCCTTCCGCCGCCACCGCCTCCCCCACATTCAACCCCACCCGGTTGAACAGTCCGCGCCGGAATGGTTTGACCATCGCGGTCGGTTGGCCGCCGCTGAGTTCGATGCGGCTGAAGTAGGAGCCCCAGAGGTCGGTCAGTGCCATCGGGATCACGGTCACTCCGTGCACGCCGTCGGCCTTGGCCTGTTCGAGAATCTTCATGATGCCGCCCTTGAAGGGTTGCAGCGTTCCGTCCCGCGTGATGCCGCCTTCGGGGAAGATCCCCAGCAGATCGCCTTCGCGCAGCACTTTCGCCGCCTCGCGGAATGCTGCCTCGTAAGTGGCAGGATCTTCCTTCTGCGGTGCGATCGGGATCGCCTTGGCGAGTTTGAACAGCCAGCCGAGCACCGGCACCTTGAAGATGCGGTGGTCCATCACGAAGCGGATCGGGCGCGGGCTGGCTGCCATCAGCAGCACGGCGTCGACGAAGCTGACGTGGTTGCAGACCAGCACCGCTGCGCCCTCGGTCGGGATGTTGAGGTCGCCCGTGACCTTGAAACGGTAGACGAAGCGCGAGGCGATCCATGCCACGAAGCGCAGCAGGTACTCGGGCACCAGCAAGAAGATGTAGAACGCGACCACCGCGTTGGCCAGGCCGATGATCAGGAACAGCTGGCTGATCGAAAAGCCTGCGCTGAGCAGCGCGCCAGCCAGCAACGAGCTGGCGATCATGAACAGCGCATTGAGGATGTTGTTGGCCGCGATGATGCGGGCGCGGTGTGTGGGCTGGCTGCGCATCTGGATCAGCGCATACATGGGCACGCTGTAGATACCGGCGAACAGAGAGAGCAGCGCGAGGTCGGCGAGCACGCGCCAATGGACCGGCTCACCCAGGAACTGGCCGAGCGTGAGTGCGACGGTGTGCGGTGGCAGGCCGCGCGAGGCGAAATAGAGGTCGACCGAGAACACGGTCATGCCGATCGCGCCCATCGGCACCAGACCGATCTCCACGTGACGGCGGCTGAGGATTTCGCACAGCAGCGCGCCCGCGCCGATGCCGACGGAGAACACCACCAGCAGCAGCGACGCGACCTGTTCGTCGCCGTGCAGCGTGTCGCGCGCGAAGGCCGGGAAGTTGGCGAGGAACACGGCGCCGAAGAACCACATCCAGCTGATGCCCAGCAGCGAGCGGAAGACGACCACGTTGCCGTGCGCAAGCTGGAGGTTGCGCCAGGTTTCGGTGAAGGGGTTCCAGTTGATCTGCAGCCTGGGGTCGGTCGCCGGGGACACCGGCACGGCCTGGGCCAGCGCGCGGCCCATCAGCGCCAGCAGCACGCAGGCCGCGGCAACGTAGCTCGGGCCGACCAGGGGCAGTGCGATCAGCAGTCCGCCCGCCACGTTGCCCAGCAGGATGGCGACGAAGGTGCCCATCTCGACCATGCCGTTGCCGCCCGTGAGTTCGCGCTCGGACAGGTGCTGCGGCAGGTAGGCGAACTTGACCGGGCCGAACAGCGTGGAGTGCAGTCCCATGAGGAAGACGCAGCCCAGCAGCACCGGCACGTTCTGCTGCATGAAGCCCCAGCCTGCCAGCAGCATCACCCCGATTTCCAGGTTCTTGACGAAGCGGATCAACACCTCCTTGGGGTACTTGTCCGCCAGCTGGCCGCTGGTCGCCGAGAACAGCAGGAAGGGCAGGATGAACAGTGCGCCGATCACCAGCCCCGCCATCGACGGATCGAGCCACTGCACCTGCAGCTGGTAGGTCACCAGCACGGTGAAGGCGAACTTGAAGACGTTGTCGTTGCCGGCGCCGAGAAACTGCACCCAGAAAAATGGCGCAAAGCGGCGTTGCGTGAGCAGGGCGAACTGGTTGCTGTGGGCGGCGTGCGCGCCGGTGTCGGCGGTCATCGCGGCTTGCGGGGTGGACATTCGGGTCTCCTCCTGTGGGTTCCTGCGGGTGGGGTTCACGCGGCGCGGCCCGCTGCATTCTGCCGCAGGCGCGCAGGGGCTTTGCTGCCTCGCGGACTGAGCGCGGCAATGACAGGCCAGGCGGCGCAGGCAGCGGCAAGGTGCTTGAGGCTGTGGCCGGAGACCGTTTCAGCGGTCGCGTGGAACACGGCGGCGTCGCCCAGCTCCAGTACCTTGGCCAGCAGATAGAGGCCGATCAGCGCGCCCAGGCGGATGCCGGCGGCGCCGACGACGGGCCTGCGCAGCGCCAGCCAGACGATGAGTGCCATGCCGCCAAACTGCACCACGGCCCAGGGCAGTACGTTGCCGTTCGCCGCGGGCAGCACCGCCGAAAGCACCGCCAGAGGCAGCGCGACCCCGAGCGTCTGACGGGCTGGCGTCACTCCCGCGCGTTCGGACACCGCCAGCGCGAGTGCGCCGGCAAAGGTCACGGCCATGCCCAGGCGGTCCCAGACCAGGCCATCCGCGTCGGGCGCCTGGTGGTACCAGGCCGATCCGAAGCCGGTGAGCAGCAGGCCGATGAAGAACACCTGCGCGGCCAGTCGCGTCGCGCTGGGGCGTGGGTGGTGCCGAAGCACCAGCAGTCCCCACAGGCCGGCAAGCGCAATCGGCGCGTTGCTCAGCACGTCCATGGCATTGGGCAGACCCAGCAGGGCGCGCGCGTCGACGAAGGGATGGCCGTGTGCGTAGAGGTGGGCGTGGCCGTGCGGGTTCAGCGCGATGCCGGCGCTGACTTCCAGGGCGGCGAGCATCGCCGGTCCGGCCCAGAGGGCGATCAGCCACAGGGAGAGCAGGACGGTGGCCCAGGCGGAAAACGCTGGGTGGGGGTTGGAGGAGGGCAATCGCATGGGGAACTCCTGAGGGGTGGAACGGCGGCCGCAGTGTCGCGACCGCTTGCCTGCAAGAGACTTGTTCTGCGATACAGTGGCCCTTCCATTCACCGCTGGTATCGCTAGGCGGTACCCGATGCGCCATGAGCACCACCCTCGACCTCGTCGCCACCATCAAGAAGGAACTCAAGGCCGCGCAGATGACCTACGCCGACCTCGCGGCGGCACTGGGCATGGCCGAGTCCAGCGTCAAGCGCATGCTCGCCAAGGGCGACATGTCGCTCACGCGGGTGGATGAAATCTGCCGTGCGCTCAAGATCGACTTCGCCGAGCTGGCGCGCCGGGTGGCCGACGCACAGCCGCTGCTCAAGGAGATGACCGCCGAGCAGGAGCGGGCGGTGGTGGCCGACAAGAAGCTGCTGCTGGTCGCGATTTGCGTGCTCAGCCAATGGACGCTGGAGCAGATGACGGCCGCCTACCGGCTGACGGAAGCCGAGTGCGTGAAGTACCTGGCGCAGCTGGACCGCATCGGCATCATCGAGTTGCGCCCACTCAACCGCTACCGCCTCAAGCTGGCCAAGACCTTCCGCTGGCGGCCGCACGGGCCGGTGATGAACTACTTCCGCGAGCACGCGCTGCTTGACTACTTCGCCGGTGGTTTCGACGGCGGTGGCGAAGGCCTGATGCTGGTGCATGGCTCGGTCAGCCGGGCGCTGGCGCCGGTGTTCCTCGAGCGCCTGCAGCGCGTGGCGCAGGACTTTGCGCAGCAGCACCAGACCGACCAGAAGCTGGCCCAGAAAGACCGCGAGGGCTACACGCTGGTGCTGGCGATGCGCAGCTGGGAGTTCGAAGCTTTTTCTATGCTGCGGCGGTGAACACCGTCAGCACGCCGGTGTAGCCGTAGAGCTGCTGGTGCGCGATCTCGCCGCCGGCGAAGAATCCCACCAGTGGCACGTCGCCAAGCGCGCGCCGCACGATCTGCAGCTCGGCGCTGGGGGCGCCGAAGTGCTGGCCGCCGCGGCCCGAGCAGCTGACGTAGACGGCACCGGTGATGCGCCGCGACTGCGCCGGGTCTGGCTCGAGCGGCGGCTCGGTGTCCATGCCGCCCATGCCCAGGGTTTCGGGCTCCAGTTCCTCGCGGATCTCGCTGCAGACGCGGATCAGGTCGGCGCGCGCGGCCTGGGCGTGGCGCTCGCAGAACGCCAGGCGGGCACCCAGCGGCGGGTGCTCGGCGATCGCGACACCGTGTCGCGCCGGGTCCAGACCGATGATGTGGCGGACCATGACTTCCGGTCCGAACTGGCCGCGGCGCAGCACCGGTGCGTCGTCCAGCCGGTGTTGCGGCAGCGTCAGGCCCACCAGTGTTCGGCGCAGCCGTTCCATGGCCTGCTGGGGTTGCGCCAGCGACACGCCCAGCTCTCGCAGCAGCACGTCCAGCGCGGGTTCACCGTCGAGCGTGAGCACCAGGTTGCCATCGACGGCGGTGATTTCGCGTTCGCGATCAATCGGTTGCGCACCCTGCGTCACGCGCGAGATCAGCGCGACCTCGGGTCCGAACGCGACACCGCTGATGCCGCCAGTGAACACGCCGCCGACCGCACCCTGGCCGCGCAGATGCCCGGTGCTGCTGGCGGCGAACTGCACGCTGGCCGAACGGCTGCCGACCAGGCCACCGAAGACATAACCCGATTGCGTGCGCTCAGCCATCTCGACAATCAGCTCACCCAGGTCATGCGCGCCAGGATCGGCATGCAGCAACGCGGTGTGGGCCACGAAACCGGAGGAGTCGCTACCGCCCGGCGGCAAGGGAGCGACGCCGCTGAACACGCGGTACTGGTCGGGGCTGAGGTCGCAAAGCATGACCGCGAGCGCAGGTTCGTCGAAGTATTCGGCGTTGTTGGCCGAGATGCCGACGCCGACTGTGCCCGACCAGTCGGTGACTTCGGGCAGCTCGGCGCTCAGGTGATCAAGGATCTCCTGCGCGTGCGTCGCGTAGTGGTCGGTGATGTAGAGCAGTGCCAGCGACGGCGTGGCGGCGTAGCCGGGCAACGCCATCTGTGCGCGCAGCTGCGCCAGGACCAGCGCGGCGGCCATGCGCCACTGCGGGTGCGTGGCGTGCGCGTGGGGAAAGAGTTGCATGCGGACGCCCCAGGCCGGCTCAGCGGCGGCGGGTGGTGGTCTTCTTGGCCGGTGCCTTTTGGGCTGCCGGAGCCTTTTTGGCGGGGGCTTTCGGGGCGCTCTTGGCGGGGGTCGGCATGAAGCCCGGGAAGAAGGCCGTCGGCATGGGCCAGTCGCCCGCACCCATTGGCTGTGCAGGTGTGGGTGCAGCGGTCTTGGTGGCGCGTTTTGGGGCGACCTTTTTGACGGCCACCTTGGCCACCGGCTTCTTGGGGGCAGCTGCTGGCTTTTTGCGTCCTGCGCCAGCAACGGCCCGCACAGCGGCGGAGCCCATGCCTGCCGCGCGGCCGACGTTGCGGGCCACCGAGTCGCCCACGCTGCGGCCCGCCTTGGCGGCCATGTCGGCGGCGGTCTTGACCGCCTGCTCGGTCAGGTCGCTGGCCACGTGGCGGGTCGCGTCGAGCGCACCCTGCTTGGCCATGTCTTTCATGGCCGTGCTGGCGATCTGCTGGAATTGCTGCGACAGCGCACCCCACCAGGCCATCGGGTCGACCACGCCAGGCGCCGCGGCGGCGGGAGCGTCGGCCTTGGGCGAGGCGGTTTTGCGCGGCTTCTTTGGCGGTTCGGGGGCTTCTTCCGGCTCCTCGTCGGGCTCGGCTTCCGCTTCGGCCTCGGCTTCCGCGGGTGCTGCCGCGGGGTTGCCGTAGGTGCGTTCAGGAATCTCCAGTCCTGCGAACTGCGTCGGCAGCTTGCCGGCAAAGCCGGACACGGTTTCGGCGGCCTTCACCTTGAGCGCATTGGCCACGTCGCCGAGGTTGAAGTTCATCGCCTTCAACGTGGCCAGCGACATCTTCTGGACTTCCAGCGCCTGGATGGTCGCGCTCAGAGCCTTGGCGTTCTGGTCGAGCCAGAACTGCACCGCCTTGAGCTCCTCGATGCGTTTCTCGAGATCTTCGACGTTGAAGGTCGGCGCCACCCAGTGCCCGAGGTTGGGCATCTGCGGCAGGCTCTTGCCCAGGCCCTGCGCGACGCCGCCGGCGGCCTGCCCCGCGAGGTTCTGCAGGAACTCGAAACCGGGGACGAACTTGCCGAATCCGCTGGCGTCACTCATGGTTGTCTCCTGAGATAGGGGGATCAGGTGTCGGCGCCGTAACGCGGCGCGCGGCGCTCACGCAAGGATGCCACACCTTCGCGCACATCAGGGCCGGCAAAACCCATGAATTCGAGCGCCAGAGAGGTGTCGAACGCCGGGCCGGCCTGGCGCAGCCAGTTGTTGAGCGAGTACTTGGTCCAGCGGATGGCGGTCTGGCTGCCCGCCGCGAGGCGGTCTGCGACCTCGTACGCCTTGGGCAGCAGCGCCTCGTCCTCGACCGCCAGCGAGACCAGGCCAATGCGCTCGGCCTCTTCGCCGCTGATCGGGTCGCACAGCATCAGGTAGTACTTGGCCTTGGCCAGGCCGCACAGCAGCGGCCAGACGATGGCCGCGTGATCCCCGGCCGCGACGCCCAGGCGCGTGTGGCCGTCGACGATCTTGGCGCTCTTCGCGGCAATCGAGATGTCGGCCAGCAGGCCCGCCACGAGGCCCGCACCCACGGCCGGGCCGTGCATGGCGCTGACGATGGGCTTGTCGCAGTTGATGACGTTGTAGACCAAGTCGCGCGCTTCCTTCCAAACCCGCGTGCGCACCTCGAAGTCGGTCGCCATGTCCTGCACCAGCGCCAGGTCGCCGCCGCCCGAAAAGCCCAGGCCACTGCCGCGCAGCACGGCGCAGCGCACGCTGTCGTCGCGACCCACGTCGCGCCAGATCTCGCTCAGCTCCCAGTGGCCTTCGTGGCCGGCGGTGGGCAGCTTGCCGTTGCCGCCGGGGCCATCGGCCTTCATGCGGATGTCGAGCACGGAAGGCACGCCATCGACCGTTGGTCCGCGTCGGGTGATTTCCAGGGTCTGGTAGCGGCCGTAGTCGACAGCGGACATCGTTGTTTCTCCTCGCAATTTCGGGTGTTTGAAGCATCCGATTCTGCGGGGAAACCGCTGGAAATCCGCCGGGGATTTGCCCTGAGGGATGGCCTTGTTGCGGACGGCGCTTGACGCCGATCAATGCAAGTGCACGGGCGCAGGCGCACCATGAAGTCGTGGTCCCCGGGACCCGAAAGACCGACACCGAAACCCAGAGGAGAACCCATGAACACACCCATCTCCGACACCTACGGCCGTCAGCTGCGCGAGATGCGAGCCGACGTGCTGGCCCAGTTGCGGGCACAGCGTGGCGGCAAGATCGGTCGCGCCGAAGCGGCCGCCAATGCGCGCGAAACCGAAAGCGACGACTGGGCGCAGGCCGACGCCGAACGCGACCTGGCCTTCGCGCTCGAAGAACGCGAATCGGCCGAACTGGTCGCCATCGACGAGGCGCTCAAGCGCGTGGCCGACGGCAGCTACGGGATGTGCGTGGATTGCGGCGACGCGATTGCGGCCGCCCGCCTGCACGCCAACCCGGTGGCGATGCGCTGCCTGGGCTGCCAGGACAAGGCCGAACACGCCAGCGGCGCCAGCAAGCCGGCCGGCTACTGATTTCTTTTCCATCCACTTTTTTCAGGAGAGCTTTGCATGACCACATTCCACGCCGTTGTCTGGATGGACCACACCCAAGCCCATGTGCTGATGTTCGACCGCGAACACGTTGAGGCCCAGCGCGTCAAGGCGCGCCAGCAACACACGCCCAAGCACGGCCATGTCGGCGCCGACAAGGACTTCTTCAAGGCCATCGCGACCTCGCTTGAAGGCGTGACCGAGGTGCTGCTGACCGGCCCGGCCAACGCCAAGATCGAGTTCCGCGACTGGTGCAAGCACAACGCCCACGCCGTCGACAAGGCGGTGGTCGATGTGGTCAACACCGACCACCCGACCGATGCCCAGGTGGTGGCGATGGCGCGGCAGTATTTCACCAAGTACGACCAGAAGGCCGTCGATCCCGCACAGCGCTGACGCGCCAGCCTGTGCCCTGACCGCCCCGTGCTTCGCACCGGGCGGTTTTTTCTTTTGGGGCTCGGGCGCTTTGATATCCTGACGCGATGAGCAACACCACCCTGCCGGCGCGCAGCCTGTTCCACCTGGCCTTCCACGTCACCGACCTGGAAGTCGCGCGGCGTTTCTACGGCGGTGTGCTCGGCTGCACCGAGGGCCGCAGCACCGACACCTGGGTCGATTTCGATTTCTTCAGCCACCAGATCTCGCTGCACCTGGGCGAACCGTTCAAGACCACGCGCACCGGCAAGGTCGGCGACCATCTGGTGCCGATGCCGCACTTCGGTTTGGTCCTGCTGTTGCCCGCGTGGCGCGCGCTGGCCGAGCGGCTGACGGCCGCCGGTGTGGATTTCGTGTTGCCACCGCAGGTGCGCTTTGAAGGCCAGCCGGGCGAGCAATGGACGATGTTCTTCTGCGATCCGTTCGGCAATCCGATCGAGGTCAAGGGTTTCGCCACCACCGACGCCATCTTCGCCACCTGAACCCGTGAACGGCCTGCACCTGACCGCCGACCTGCGGCACTGCCGCTGCGACATCGCCTGGCTGACCGACGAGGCGCGCCTGCTCGCAGCCTGCGTGCAGCGGGTGCAGGCCAGCGGTTTGCAGGCGGTGGCGCAATTGGGTCACAGATTCCCCGACACGGGGCACGGACCGGGTGGTGTGACAGCCACCGTGCTGCTGGCCGAGTCGCACCTGTGTGTGCACACCTGGCCTGAGAGCCGCAGTGTCAGCCTCGATGTGTACGTGTGCAACTTCGGCGCCGACCACTCGGCGCGCGCCACGCAACTGATGAGTTCGCTGCTCGATCTGTTCGAGCCGGGCGAGGCGCTGCAGCGGGCGGTCGAGCGTGGCGCACCCCCGGCGCTCTGAACCTGCTCCCGCTCAAGCGCGCAGCAACTGCGCGGCCCGCTGCCCGGCCTGGTGGCCGCGCGTGAAGGCTTCTTCGAACACCGAATAGCCGGCCCAGTCGGCGTGGGCGAAACACAGGCGCCCGTCCTGCGTCGGGCCTTCGTAGAGCGAGCCGGGCGCGGGAATCGCCATTGCGTGGCCGTAGCGTGTGACCGAGGCTTCGGTGACGAGGCCCGGCAGATCGGGATGCGGTGGGGACAGCTCGGCCAGCGCCTGGTCGCGCCAGTGGGTCCAGGGCTGCTGCAACAGCGTCTGGCGCGCGGAAGGTTCGTCGCCCAGCGGCCGGTACCAGGTCCAGACGCGCGGGCCGGTCACCCGCGCCAGCGACTGGTGGCTGGCGTCGACATACCCCAGCCCCGCGCTGCCGTAGACCACGTTGTCCCAGCTCGGGTGCGCGCCGCCACGGTCTTTCGGTGGCCCGTCGAGCAGCAGGTTGACCACCACCCAGGGCGCCATCGACAAGCCGTTCGCCCGGGCCGCGAGCAGCGGCGGCAGCGGGTCGATCACGCGCTGTGCAATGAACACCGGCAGCGCGACCACCACCGCGCCAGCCTGCCAGCGGGTGACGCTGCCATCGGCCATCGACAGCGCATCGACGGTCACGCCGTGGCGTTCGGGGGTCACGCGCAGCACGCCCTGGCCGGTGTGCAGCCGTTCGCCGAGGCCGGACGCCAGCTGGCGCGTCAGCCAGGCATTGCCCTCGGGCCAGGTCAGCAGTGGCTCGGCCTCGCCGGCTTCGCCCGGCGCCGGAAAGCCGTGGCGGCTGGCGAAATAGTGGATGCCGGCCCAGGCCGAGACCGCACCCGCGCCTGCGCCGTAGTCGTCGCTGCAAGCGTAGTCGAGGTACCAGCGCAGTTGCGGGTCGGTGAGCCCGTGGCCATCGAGCCACTGCGCAAAGCTCTGCGCCCACAGCCCGCGGATGGCGTCGGTCACGGGCAACCGCAGCGCCGGCATGGCCCAGCGCTGCGTGCGCCTCGCCTCGCCGATCAGTTGGCTCATGCGGCGGTACTGCTGCAGGGTCGCGGCGCTGGCGCCTTCGATGGGCAGCAGGCCATCCTGCCAGTGGCCGTTCCAGTAGAGGCGCTCCTGCGGGCTGTGGCAGAGGTGGCGCTCGTCCCAGACCCAGCGGCCGGCGATGCGCTGGCGCAGGCCGAGCTGTTCGAGCCAGTCCTGCAGTTCGGGCGCGTCGTCCGAGGGTGCCGGCAGGTAGTGGGCGCCCATCGGGCACGGCAGTCCGCCGAGCAGGCCGCCGCGGGCATTGCCGCCGGCCGTGTCTTCGAACTCCAGCAGCGCGAAGTCGTCGACCCCGGCCAGGGTCAGCGAACGCGCCGCCGCCAGCCCGGCGACACCACCGCCCAGCACCAGCACCCCCGTGCGTTTCTGCACCGCCGGCTTGGTGCGCGCCGCGTCGCGCCAGCGGTGACCACGCGCCGGATCGGGCGCGGTGAAACCGCCGGGAATCTCGTGCGGCGCCGGACGGCAGCCCGCCAGACCGGCACCCGCCGCACCCATCCAGGCCAGACACTCCCGCCGCGTCAGCGCCATAGGTCCGTCATTTCGCCACCTTGCCCCATTCGGTTTCGTAGGTGTGCACCAGCACCTGGTTCGACAGCCGGTTCACCTCGGCCGGCACGCGCGCCATGTCGGCCGGGAAGTCGAACAGCAGCTTGAGCGTGTCGGGCGTGAGGAAGCGCAGGCCGGCGGGCAGGGTGCCACCGCCAGGGGTGAAAGGGCGGCGGCTGGCGACGATGAAGCCCCATTCGCCGAAGCTGGGCACGTGCGCGTGGTACGGCGCGGTGCGCAGCCCGGCCGCCTCGATGGTCGCGGCGACGGTCCAGAAACTCTGGCGCGCGACCAACGGCGAGGTGGTCTGCACCACGGCAAAACCGCTGGCCGACAGGCGCCGCGCCAGCAGCGCGTAGAACGACTCGGTGTAGAGCTTGCCGACCGCGAAGTTGGTCGGGTCCGGGAAGTCCACCACGATCACATCGAACTGTTCACTGCCTTGCTCCAGCCACTGGAAGGCGTCGGTGTTGACGATCTGCACGCGCGGCGCGTTCAACGCGTCGCCGTTGAGCTGGCGCAGCGTCTCGTCGGTGGAAAACAGCCGGGTCATCGCCGGGTCCAGCTCCACCAGCGTCACCTTCTCCACGCCCGGGTACTTGAGGATCTCGCGCACCGCCATGCCGTCGCCGCCACCGAGCACCGCCACATGGCGCGGCGCGCCGCCGCCGGTGGCGTAGGCCGACATGACCGGATGGACCAGGGCCTCGTGGTAGCGGTACTCGTCGCTCTGGGCGAACTGCAGGTTGCCGTTGAGGAACAGGCGGTGGCCCTGCGGGCCGCGCGTGACGACGATGCGTTGCCAGGGCGTGGTCTCGGCCCGCACCACCTTGTCCTGGAAGAAGCGGTCTTCGGACGTCGACGTGATGCGCCCGGCCATGGCCCAGGTGCCCAGCAGCGTTGCCAGCACCATCAGCGCCGCTACCGTGTGTGCCGAGCGCGCGCGGATCTCGCCGCGAAACAGCCACAGCGCCCAGAACGCGACCGCCACGTTCAGCAACCCGAACAGCAGGCCGGTGCGCACCAGCCCCAGTTGCGGCACCAGCCAGAGCGGGAAGGCAATCGACACCGCGAGCGCGCCCAGGTAGTCGAAGGTCAGCACCTGCGACACCAGGTCCTTGAGCTGCACGTGATGGCGCAGGATGCGCATCACCAGCGGAATCTCCAGCCCGACCAGGGTGCCCACCAGCAGCACCAGGCCATAGAGCAGGCCACGGAAGGCGCTGGGCAGGTAAGCGTTGGCGAGGAACAGCAGGGCCGGCAGCAGGCCGCCGACCAGCGCGATCAGCAGTTCGATGCGCAGGAACTGCGCCGGCAGCTGGCGCTCGACATGGCGCGAGAGCCAGCTGCCGATGCCCATGGCGAACAGGTAAGTGCCGATGACGGTCGAGAACTGCAGCACCGAGTCGCCGAGCACATACGAAGCCAGCGCCGCGCCCACCAGTTCGTACACCAGCCCGCAGGCCGCGACCAGAAACACGCTGGCCAGCAGCGCGACCTCCACCGGCCCGGGAGACGCTCGTTTAGGTTCAATGGCAGTGGTCATGAAAACGCAGTGGCCGACGAGCGACCGTTCAAGGTCGTCGCGGAACCGGCTCCGCCGGGCCGCAGACGACGCCACCTGGGGGGTGACGCCGCAGGCGGCGCGGGGGGGTCACCCATGTATCGCGGCAGCCACGATGATCGAGATGCCCAGGCACATCGCCGCCACCACCATGCCCAGCGCGGTGTTGCGGTTCTCAACCAGTTCCTTCCAGAGGTCGTAGGGCGTGAGCTTGTCGATCACCACGAAGGCGATCCAGAACACCACCACGCCGATCAGCGCGAACAGGATCGATCCCAGAAACGCCGCGGGCCTGAGCCATTCAATGTCCATCTGTCTTCTCCTGTCAGGGTTGAGGGGTCGGGACGGGCCCGGAAATCATTTGTGGAAGCCGCCGCTGGAGCTGCCGCCGAAGGAGCCGCTGCCCCAGCGACCGGACGTAGAGCTGCAGTTCTCGACCTGCGGATCGCAGTCGTCGCAGGCGCGCTCCAGCAGCACCATGAAGAGAATGATCACGACGATGAGAACCACCTTGCCGATCGACCAGCTCTCGCCGCTCAAGGGCGTCGCGTCGCCGCGCTTGAACAGGTCTTTCTTGTCGTCGAGCTTGAACGCTTTGGCCACGGCCGCGCTGTCCAGCCGCTCGCCAACCGACCAGGTCCATTCGTCCGCTGCCTTTTCCAGCGACAGCAGGTGGTGGCCCTGCGCGTAGTCCACGTTGTCGGTGATCTGGCCGCGCTCGACCTTCCAGTAGAACTCTCCGGCGACGTACTGTGTCTCGGCGCGGTAGCTGTATTGGCGTGAATAGCGCTTGCCCAGGTAGGTGGCGACAGCGCCAGCGGCAGTCACTTGGGGTGCACCCGTGGCCGGTTTGACCAGGCTCCAGCCGTCTTCGGCGTCGACCAGGAACTGGAAGCCCGCCTTGCGGTTGTAGAGCAGATATTCCTGCCAGCCGAACACCTCGTCGTCGCCCGGCGCCGTGCCCGAGCGGTGCTGGTAGCCCACCACCTGCCAGTCGATGCCGCGCAGCTGGCCGGTGGAGCCCAGTGGAATCAGCGGCCGCACCGGCTCGTTCTGGATCGCGTGCTTGAGCTCGCCGCCGATGCCCGCCGACAGGTCGATCAGCGTGTCGCACGAGGGGCAGCTCATGCTCTTGGTCGTGTCGAGCTTGACCTCCAGCCGGGCGGCGCAGTTCGGGCAGTTGAAGTGGCGGCCTTCGTCTTTGCGCAGTGCGTCGCCGGCCAGGCCGGTGAGCTTCAGGTCGTCGAGCCGGACTTCACTGCCTGTCCAGACCGCCGGCGGATCGCTGGCGTAGTCGATGCTGCAGACCTCGCCGCTGTCGCTGCGCAGCTCGACCACGCCGAACTGCTGGCCGGCCGCGGGCAGGTGGCCCAGTTCGCCCTGCGCGGCAAGCACCGACACCTCGGTGATGGCGCTGACGGCAAAGTTCTTGCCACTCAGCGCGTGGCGCAGGCCCATGCGCCAGTCCTTGAACGCCGGCATGTTGCCGGGCGAGGGCACGGGCCGGCTGAACACGAAGCTGCCGTTGTCTTCGCTCAGGCTGCCCAGGCGCTGGTCGTCGAACACCGCCTGCCAGTCGGTCCAGCGGGCCTGGGAATTGCCCAGCTGCAGCCGTCCGACCAGAGTGAAGGTTTGACCCTGCCACTGTCCGGTGGCGCCGATCTTGAGCGGGCTGTAGTCGGTGAATTCGTCGGCGATGCGGCCCAGGCGGGCCAGCGCGTCGGCCGTGCGCACGACGCTGGAGTGGCAATAGGCGCAGACCGCGTGGGTCGATTGCGCACTCTGGAATGCAACCGGCGCGCCGCAGCCGGGGCAGGGCGCTTCGTAGCGGCGCTGCGTGCCCTCAGCCACGAACGCCTCCGGTTCGGGAACGCAGGTGTGGGCAGGAAGAGGGTCGCGCCGTGGGCATGGTGCGACCGATCATAAATGCGCCGCGGGGGCCGGGCGGGGGAGGCGAGGAATGCAGCGCCGGGCCGTCCCAAGCTGCATTCGCGCCCCCTCGGGGGGCAGCGACCCGCGAAGCGGCGGAGCGTGGGGGCTTATTTCTCCAGGGGCGCGATCTTCTGGTCGATGGCGCCAAAGATGCTCTGCCCGTCCTTGCCCTTCATCTCGATGCGGATGGTGTCGCCAAACTTCATGAACTCGGTCGAGGGTTTGCCGTCCAGGATGGTCTCGATCGCGCGCTTCTCTGCGATGCAGGAATAGCCCTTGGGCCACTCTTTCTTGCCGTCCACCTCGACGCCGCGGTTGCTCACCGTGCCCGAGCCCACGATGGAGCCGGCACGCACGTTGCGGGTCTTGCCGATGTGGGCGATCAGCTGGCCGAAATGGAAGGTCATGTCGGGGCCGGCCTCGCACATGCCGACCTTGCGGCCGTTCCAGGTGCTCTGCAGGGTGAGATTCACACGGCCGCCCTGCCAGGCGTCGCCCAGTTCGTCGGGCGTCACGGCAACCGGGCTGAAAGCGGTGGCCGGCTTGCTCTGGAAGAAGCCGAAGCCCTTGGCCAGCTCGGCCGGGATCAGGTTGCGCAGGCTGACGTCGTTGGCCAGCATCAGCAGGCGGATGCCGTCGGTGGCCTGGTCCGGTGGGGTGCACATCGGCACGTCGCCGGTGATGACCGCGATCTCGGCCTCGAAATCAATGCCGTAGTCCTCGCTGGGCACGACCACGTCGTCGCGCGGGCCGATGAAGTCGTCGCTGCCGCCCTGGTACATCAGCGGGTCTTCATAGAAGCTGGCCGGCACCTCGGAGTTGCGGGCAGCGCGTACCAGCTCGACGTGGTTGATGTAGGCCGAGCCGTCGGCCCACTGGTAGGCGCGCGGCAGCGGCGCCATGCACAGGGCCGTGTCGAACGGGAAGGCATGGCGCGCCTTGCCCTGGTTCAGGGTCACATACAGGTCGTGCAGCTGGGGCGCCAGGAAGTTCCAGTCGTCCAGCACCTGCTGCAGCCTGGTGGCGATGCCCGTCGCATAATGGGCGGTCGACAGGTCGCGCGAGACGACCACCAGTTGTCCGTCACGCGAGCCGTCCTTGTAGGTGGCGAGTTTCATGCGAGTCTCCTGCGGGTTGTGTGGGGTGGCTTGATTACGAATAGTGAAATTCGTTAACCTATGCGTAAAACCGACATTCTAGTTCAGCACGCCAGCCGGCGTGTGAAAACCCCCTGAAATCCCGCCCGCTTTCCGCCCGTTTGCCGATGCCTGCCGCGAAATCCCCCGCCCCCAAGGCCACCGCCCGCCGCGACGCCGCCGACCAGGACACCGAACACCTGCGCGCCGGCATCCAGTCGGTCGAGGTCGGCTTTGAGCTGCTCAACGCGCTGTCGCAGGCGCCGGGCGCATTGATGCTGCGCGACCTCGCCGCTGCTGCCGGCATGAGCGCGGCCAAGGCCCACCGCTACCTGGTGAGCTTCCAGCGCATGGGTCTGGTGATGCAGGACCCGGTGAGCACCCGCTACGACCTGGGCCCCGCGGCGCTGCGCCTGGGGCTGGCCAGCCTGAGCCGTCTGGATGCCGTCAAGCTGGCGCGCGACCGCGTGCCAGCGCTCCTCATTGAAACCGGCCACACGCTGGCGATCGCCGTCTGGGGCAACCAGGGGCCGACCATGGTGCACTGGGCCGAAGCGCCGCAAACGGTGCCGGTGACGCTGCGCCTGGGTGACGTGATGCCGCTGCTGACCTCGGCCACCGGCCGCTGCTTTGCCGCTTTCATGGGCCAGGACGGCCCGGACGCGCAGCGCATCGGTCCCATGGTCCGCGAGGAACTGGCGCGGGTGAAGAAGATGCCGCGCAGCGATGTGCCGCCGGTCGACGTCCCGCAGACCCTGCAGGAGGTGCAGGCGGTCATGGACGAGACGCGTGCGCAGGGCCTGGGCCGCGTGGTGCACAGCCTGCTGCCCGGCGTCGGTGGTTTCTGTGCGCCGGTCTTCGATGCCCAGGGCCGGCTGGCGCTGGGTCTGGTGGTGCTGGGCTCGGTGGCGACGCTGGACACGGGCTGGAACGGTGCCCCGGCCCAGGCGCTGCGCCGAAGCGCGCAGCAACTCAGCACCGATCTGGGATACCGCGTGCAGCCATGAGCGCAGCGAGTCTGCCCCTGTCCCCGGAACGTGCCGCACCGCGCCCGCGGGTGCTGTTCGGCCTGGGCGCTGGTGTGCTGCTGGCGCACCTGAGCCTGCTCAGTGGCGGGCTGTCGGGCCTGTCGCTGGACATGTTCGTGTCGACCTCGACCGATGCATCCGGCGGACCCTCACCCACCGCGGCAGCGAAGCAAGACCCTGCGACCGCCGCCGCGCCCTTGCCCGACGAACTGCCAGCGCCGGTACAGATCAGCCGTGTGCGCTGGATCGTGCCCAAAGCACCCGAGCCGGTGAAGGCACCCGAGCCGCCACCCAAGCTCGTCAAGCCGCCGCCGGAGCCACCCATCGTGATCGAGCCGCCCGCGCCGCCGCCCGTCGTTGCCGAGCCGGTCCCTCCGGTGCCCCCGCCGGTCGAGGTCGCGGTGGCCGCGCCCGTGCCGCCGGTGGTCGAGACGCCGCCGCCCGCGGTGCAGGAACCCGCCTCGGACCTGCAGCCCGGCACCGAGGTTGCGGCCGGCACGGTCGTCGGCGCGGGTGCCGGCCTGTCGGAGGCTGGATTGCCGCCAGCTTCGCCGCCGCCCAGCGTGAGCCTTCGGTATGCCGCCACCGCGATCGTCAAGGGCGCGACCTACTCCGGCTCCGGCAAGCTCGACTGGCAGCACGACGGCCAACAGTACGAGGCCAAGCTGGCGGCCCGGGTCCTGCTTTTCACCGTGCTGGAGTGGACGAGTGCCGGCCGGATGAATGACAAAGGATTGGTGCCAGACCGTTTCTCGGACAAACGGCGCAGCAGCGAGCGGGCGGCGCACTTCGACCGTGAAGGCCAGCGCATCCGCTACAGCAACAATGCGTCGGACGCCAAACTGCTGCCCGGCGCGCAGGACCGTCTCTCTGTCAATCTCCAGCTGGCGGGCCTGTTCAATGCCCGACCCGACGCCTACGCCGAGGGGCAGATGCTGCGTCTGCCTGTCACCAGTGTCGACGCCGCAGAAGTCTGGCTGTTTCAGGTCGGTCCGCTCGCGACCGAGTCGCTGCCGGCAGGCGAAGTTTCTGCCCGCAAGCTCACCCGCAGCCCGCGCAAGGAATACGACCGAAAGGTCGAGGTCTGGCTGCTCCCGGGTTACGCCCACCTGCCAGGGCATATCCGGATCACCGAGCCCAACGGCGACAGCATGGACCTCAAGCTGCAGGAGTTCCCGGCGCTGAACCTCGGGCCGGCCCAGGGCAACGTGCCCTGAAGCCCGGAAATGTGCCGGAAAACACACGCATCTTGAAACTTCCCTCCCCAGTGCCATCTAAATGCACATGGGGCTGAAGCCCGGCGCCCAATTGCCGATATAACGGACAACAGGCGCAGAGTTTGGCCCTGTGGAAGGAAATACATCATGCAGATGCTCTACGACTCGGACAGTTTTGCGGTGGTTCACATCCTGGCCAATGCGCCGGTGGATGGCGAGGCCGAACGCCTGGACGGCCCCCAGATCCCCCGCCACGGTTTTGAGATCGTGGACAAACGCGCGGGCAAGGAGGTTTACCTTGATGGCTCGTGGGCCGAGATGTTCCAGATGCAGATCACGGCCTGGCAACAGAACACGCCTTCGCAGGAAGAGGTGGAAGACACCCTCGAAGGCTATGCAACACTCGCGCAGATGCCGGTGGTGATGCACTGACCCCCGCGCTGCACGCCCGCCAGGAAAGCCGATGCCCTGCATCGGCTTTTTTGTTTTCCGCGCGTCGCGACTTCCCTACACTCTGGGCTACATACAGTGGAGGAGTATTTCCATGACCTGCGAACGATGGGCTGTGCGGCTGCTGCGCGGGCTGATGGTGGCGACGCTCGTGCCCTTGACGGCCCAGGTGGTACAGGCGGCGGACGGAGTGACTGCCAGCCAGATCCTGATCGGACAGACCCTGACGCTGCAGGGCGGCAAGAACGAATACGGTGCCGCGGTCCGGGCAGGGGTGGAAACTGCGATCGCGCAGGCCAATCGCAGCGGCGGGGTGGGCGGGCGCAAGCTGGTCTTCAAGGTGCTGGATGACGACAACAAGTCCGAACAGGCCGAAGCGAATGCACGCCAGCTGGTGACGCAGGACAAGGTGGTCCTGCTGTTCGGTTCGATCGAGGGCGGGCCGTCCACCGCGGTGATGAAGGCGGCCATCGATCTCAAGGTGCCGTTCTTCGGGCCGATGGCGGGCTCGCCGACCTTGCGTGAGCCGCACCAGCCGCTGGTGTTTCCGGTGCGTGCCGAGCACAAGGAAGAGTTTCGCGCCCTCATGGCGCAAGCCAGGAGCCTGGGAATGACCCGGGTGGCCTTTGTGCGCTCGGACTCGGAAACCGGGCAGCTGCACCTGGCCAACGTCCAGCGCATGGCCAAGGAGGTCGGGATCGCGGAGGTCACCGATCTGCCGTTCAAGTCGGACATCAACGATGCACAGCTGGCGGCGATGGCACAGAAGATCGCCAGTGGCGGTGTGCAGATGGTGTTCAACCACGGCGGTGCCGGCATGTACGAGAAGCTGGTGCGCCAGTCGCGCCAGGTCGGTGTGAAAGCGGCCTTCTTCGGCGTCAATTCCGGGTCGACGCAGTTGGCCAAGCGCTTGGGCGATCAGGCCCACGGCATGATCTTTTCGCAGGTCATGCCCAGTCCCTGGGAGCGCAAGACCCCGTTGACCCGCGCCTACCAGGACGCCTTCAACAGGGAGAAGCCGGGTGAAGCACTCTCCTATGGCAGCCTGGAGGGTTACCTCACGGCGCGGGCGCTGGTCGAGGCACTCAGGCTTGCTGGACCCAATCCGAGCCGGGAGTCGTTCGTGAGCGGTCTGCGCAACGCCGAGCTGAACGTCGAGGGCACGAAGATCGCCTACCGCAGCGGCGAGCACGCGGGCATGTCGCTGGTCGATCTCTCCATCGTCACCAGCGAAGGCCGCTTCCGCCACTGACGGGCTTACTGGCCGGTGGTGCTCTGCCGCGCCGACCACCAGCGGAACACTGGCTCGGCCAGGATCAGCACCGCCACCAGGCGGCAGACCTGGAAGGCCGTCACCATCGGCACGCCCAGCTGCAGCACCTTGGCGGTGATCGACATCTCGGCGATGCCGCCGGGCGAGGTACCCAGCACCATGGTGGCCGGGTGCAGACCAGTCGCCAGAGCCAGCAGCCAGGCGAAGCCTGCGCAGATCACCATCATGAAGACGCTGGCGCCCGCCACCGAACCCAGCCAGCGCGGCGCGGTGTGCATGAACGCCGGCGTGAAGCGCACACCCAGGCTGACGCCGATCACCAGCTGCGCCGCCGCGCTGAGTGCTGGCGGGATCGCCGACAGTGTCACGCCTGAAAGCGTCAGCACCATGGTCACCACCAGCGAGCCCATGAACCAGGGGTTGGCACGGCCGAGCCGGCGCATCACCAGCGCACCTGCGAGCGTCAGCACGCCCAGCAACGCCAGTCCGCCGGCCTGCACCTCGCGCACGCCCGGTGGTGTCGGGTCCAGGCCCGACACGCCCCAGGCCTGCATCGCGAACGGGATCGTGACCGTGACCAGCAGCACGCGCAGGCTGTGTGCTGCCGCCACGAGGTCGGTGCGGGCGCCATGCCGTTCGGCGATCAGCGTCATTTCGGAGGCACCGCCGATCGCGCCAGCGAAGTAGGTGGTGCTGCGCAGTTGTTCCGGGCTCAGGTGTTCGAGCTGGGTGGCGTGCACGTGCCGCAACCAGGCACCGAAACCGAATCCGAGCGCCAGCGCCCAGGCGATGCCCAGGGCGATCGCCCACCACAGACCGACCACGGCCGCGCCCACGGCGGGCGTGAAGTACAGCCCCAGCGCCGTGGCAATCACCCATTGGCCGGTGTTGCGCAAAGGGATCCAGCTGGCGGTCGGAGCGCCCAGCACCGAGGCCAGCGCGGTCGCAACCAGCGGGCCGATCATCCAGGGGATGGGGGTGTGCAGCCAGACGCACAGGCGTGCCGCCACAAAAGCCAGGACCAGCGTCAGGAGCACGCGCACAGAGACAACCAGGAAAACAGAAACAAGCCGCGTAGTATCGGTGCATGAACTGTCGACCCGCTGTCAGAACCGTTGCCATGTGGCGCCATTGGGTGGTTGCCAGCCTGGCAGCGCTGCTCACGGCCTGCGGCACGCTGCCGTCAGCGAACGCCGACCTGCAGGGCCTGCTGCCCACGCCGCTGCTGCTGGTCGGCGAGCTGCACGACGCGCCCGAACACCAGGCGCTGCAGCGCGACACGGTGCGACAGCTGGCGGCGCGTGGCGAACTGGCGGCGGTGGTGATGGAGATGGTCGAGCAGGGCCGCCAGACCACAGGACTGGCGCCCGATGCCGGCGAAACGCAGGTGCGCGAGGCGCTGGACTGGTCGGCCGCGCGCAATGCCGCCGGCTGGCCGTGGGAGGTTTATGGTCCGGTGGTGATGGCGGCGGTGCGGGCCGGCGTGCCAGTGACGGGTGGCAACCTGCCGCGCGCGCAGATGAGGACGGTGATGGCGGAAGTCGCGCTCGACGACAGCCTGCCTGCCGCTGCCCTGCAGCAGCAGCGCGACGCCATTCGGGAAGGGCACTGCCAGTTGCTGCCGGAATCGCAGGTCGCGCCCATGACCCGCATCCAGCTCGCGCGCGACCGGGCCATGGCGCAGACTGCGCTGGCCGCGATGCGGCCGGGGCGAACGGTGCTGCTGGTGGCCGGCAACGGCCATGTGCGCAAGGACCTGGGCGTGCCGCGCCACCTGCCAGCAGGGCAGGCCCATCGCGTGGTGGTCGCACTGTCGCAGGACGCCGCTTCGGCGCTGGATGCCGCGCAGGCCGACCGGATCTGGTTCACGCCGGCACGCAGGCCCCAGGACCACTGCGCAGAAATGCGCCAGCAGATGACCCGCTGAAACGGCCCGGCTGCGGTGGCCTCAGCGGCCGCCCTGCAGCGACATGAAGATGTAGAGCACCACCAGCGCGGCGATGACCGCCAGCGCGATCTTGACCCAGCTCTTGGGGTACTCGCCCGCCACCTGTCCGGTCGCGCCGTTGACCACCACCTGGTAATCCTTCGCGCCGTAGCGGTAGCCCACCATCCAGATCGGCAGCAGCACGTGCTTGAAGGTCTGGCGGTCGAAGCTCGGAGAGACCTGCAGGTTGCGGTGGGTGTCGGCGCGGATGTCCTGCGCGCACATCTGCTGGATCGCGTCGGTCATGCGCTCGCGTCCGCGCTGCGCGCTCGCCACCAGATCAAGCTGATAACGCTCCACCGTCCAGCCGCTGAGGTAGCCGGGGTCGTAGGGCTTGAGCCGTTCGGAAGAGGTCGGGAACGGTTCGACCGCTTCGACCAGCGAGGGATGCACGCCCTTGGAGCCACAGACCAGGGTGTCGTCGAAGAAGTGCTGCACCTGGCCGCTGACCGGGAACCAGCGCACCTCGCGCTCGCCCTTCTGGTTCTGGTAGTACTCGCCACCCTCGGCGCGGTAGCTGGCGTTGACGTCGGCATCGAACGTCCAGTAGGGCAGGTAGACGCCCTTGACGGTGTCGGTCAGCGCTTTTCCGCCCAGGTTGTTGGGCGCCCAGAAGCGCGACTTGTACCACTGGCGCAGCTTGTCGCGCGCCGAAGGTTCGTTGACCTCGAACGGCAGCAGGCTCTCGGGCCGGATGATGTCGCCCGTCTCTTCGAACGGCACCAGTGAGGTCGAGCCGCAGAAGTCGCAGGCCTTGCCCTGCTGTGCCGCGGTGAACGTGCTGATGGCCTGGCAGTGCTGGCAGCGCACCGAGCGGCGCTCGTCCTGCCAGCCGCGCGCATCTTTGGGGATGGCCTTGAGCGCCGCGACGAGATCGTGCTCGACGATCTCGCCGCTGGTCTTGACTTCGTAGGGGGATTCGGTGCCGCAGAAGGCGCAGACCAGCGCCTTCTTGGCCGGGTTCCACTGGGCCTCACCGCCGCAGGCGGGACAAGCCAGTTTCTTGCTTGCGGTGAGTTCGCTCAACTGCATCGGTGCGATCAGCCCTTGAGGAATTCGTCCAGTGCGGCTTGCGGCACGCGCCACTGGCTGCCGATCTTGCGACCCTTGAGGTTGCCGGCTTCCAGTTCCTGCTGCACGTCGGCCGGGCTCACGCCCAGCGCCTGCGCCACCTGTTCGGGGGTCAGCAGCGCCACCGCAGCGGCGGCGGGTGCGGCCGCCGGAGCCGGTGCGGGCGGGACCATGCCTTGCTGGGAGGGCACCTGTGCGGCGCCGCCCATGCCTTGCATCATGGATTGGCCCATGGCCAGACCGGCCGCCAGTTCGGCGCCGATGCCGGCGGTGCCGGCCTTGCCTTCCGCCAGGGCGGTGCCCATGTTGTACTTGACGAAGTCGTTGAGGTTGCCGATCGCGGTCATCGCGCCGCGCTTGTCGATCGCCTGCTCCAGCTCCGGCGGCACCGACACGTTCTCGACCACGAACGCGGTCAGCTCGATGCCGTACTTCTCGCGCGTGGCGACGTTGATCGGTTCCAGCAGCGCATCGCCCAGCTCGCTGTAACGGGTGGCGACGTCCAGCGCCGGGACCTTGGACTTGGCCAGGGTCTCGCTGAACACGCTCACCAGGCGCGAGCGCATCACGTTGTCGAATTCGTCGAGGCGGAAGTGGTGGTCGGTGCCGGCCACTTCCTTGAGGAACTTGACCGGGTCGACGATCTTGAAGTCGTAGGTGCCGAAGGCGCGCATGCGCACCACGCCGAAGTCGGCATCGCGCATCATGACCGGGTTGGAGGTGCCCCACTTGTTGCCGGTGAAGACGCGGGTGACGACGTAGTAGACGTCGGCCTTGAACGGCGTCTGGAACTTGTATTTCCAGCCCAGCAGGTCCGACAGGATCGGGATGTTCTCGGTCTTGAGCGTGTGCTTGCCGGGGCCCAGCGTGTCGGCAAACTGGCCGACGTAGACGAACTGCGCGATCTGGCTTTCGCGCACGATCAGCTGGGCCTCGTTCTTGATCTGCTTGTCGTCGTCGGGGTAACGGTACGACAGCGTGTCGCGCGAGTCGTCGACCCACTCGATGACGTCGATGAACTGGCGGTTCAGGAAATCCAGGATGGCCATGCGGTGACTCCGTGCTGCGGGATGGTTCGTCGGGGGGTGTCAGGCGTGGCGCCGGATGGCGTCGGCCAGAACATTGATCATCGTATCAATCTGTTCGCGTTCCACGATGTAGGGTGGTGCAAAAACCAGGTTTTCTCCGGCATTTCGCACGAGAACGCCGCGCTGGTAGCAGTCCAGGAAAATGTCGTAGGCCCGTTTGCCGGGCAGGCCGGGGATCGACGCCAGCTCCACGCCCACCGCCAGTCCGAGGCTGCGGATGCCGATCACGTTGGGCAGGCCCTTGATCGCGCTGTGGGCGGCATCGCCCAGGACCTTGCCCATCTCGCCGGCGCGGGCGAACAGGTCTTCCTGCTGGAACAGCTCCAGCGTGGCGATGGCGGCGGCGCAGGCCACCGGGTGGCCGGAGTAGGTGTAGCCGTGGAAGAACTCGATGGCGTGCTCCGGCGCGCTGCCGTGGGCGTTCATCATGGCGTCGTAGATGCGGTCGCTGCAGACCACGCCGCCCAGCGGAATCACGCCGTTGGTGACCGCCTTGGCGAAGTTCAGCATGTCGGGCTGCACGCCGTAGTAGTCGGAGGCGAAGGGTGTGCCCAGGCGGCCGAAGCCGGTGATGACCTCGTCGAAGATCAGCAGGATGCCGTGCTTGTCGCAGATCTCGCGCAGGCGCTTCAGGTACCCCTGGGGTGGGATGTACCAGCCCGCGCTGCCAGCCACCGGCTCGACGATCACGGCCGCCACGTTGCTCGGATCGTGCAGCGGCAGGATGCGGTTTTCCAGCTCCAGCAGGATGTCCTCGTTCCACACAGGCTGCTCGTTGTGGATGTAGGCGTGGTTCACCGGGTCGTGGATGAAGCGCAGGTGGTCCACGCGTGGCAGCAGTGCGGCGCCGTAGACCTTGCGGTTGGCCGGAATGCCGCCCACGCTCATGCCGCCGAAGTTGACGCCGTGGTAGCCGCGCTCGCGACCGATGAAGATGTTGCGGTGGCCCTCGCCGCGCGCGCGGTGGTAGGCCAGCGCAACCTTCAGCGAGGTGTCGGCCGCCTCGGAGCCCGAGTTGCAGAACAGCACCTTGTTCAGGTCACCGGGCGCCATGGCCGCGATCATTTCGGCGGCGCGGAAGGCCTTGTCGTTGCTGATGCTGAAGGCGGTCGAATAGTCCAGCGTGTCCAGCTGCTTCTTGATCGCTTCGTTGATCGGTTTGCGGTTGTGGCCGGCGCCCACACACCAGAGGCTGGAGATGCCGTCGATGACCTGTCGGCCGTCGTGCGTGGTGAAGTACATGCCGTCGGCGCCGGTGAAGACCCGCGGGTCTTTCTGGAAGGCACGGTTGGGCGTGAAGGGCAACCACTGGTTGTCCATGCGGAAGTCGTTGTAGGCCATGGGGCGGTCTCCGGGTCGGGATGAGCGGCGATTGTGGCACCGGGCCTGCGTCCGGCCGGTACCACTGCCGGCGCTTGGTCAGGCACCGGCTTCCGGCGAAAGGATCTGCAGCGCCAGCTGCGTCCGGTTGGTCACGCCCAGTGCCCGGAAGATGTCCTTGATGTGGTTCTTGACGGTGCCTTCGCTCAGGTCGAGCGCGTCGGCCACCTCGCGGTTGCTCAGGCCTCCGGCCACCAGCAGCGCCACTTCGCGCTGTCGGTCGGTGAGCACCGTGACCCGGGCAGCCGGCTTGGGCACCAGCCCGGGGGTCAGGGCGCCGGGCAGCGGCCAGACCATCTGCCCGGCCAGTGCCAGGTCCACCGTCTTGCGCAGATCTTCCGGTGGCCGGCCCTTGTCGATCACGCCGTATACGTTGGGAACGTGGCGGTAGCGGACCGTCACGGCCGCCAGCGGCATGCCGGTGATCAGCAGCACGCGGTGGCGCGGGTGCGCGTCGCAGAATTTCTCCACCCAGTGTTCGTCCCGGGTGCCCGGCATCATCAGGTCCAGCAGGATCAGGTCGATCTTCGGCTCGCGCCGCATGCAGGCGTCCAGCGACGGAATGTCCCAGGCCTCGATCACGCGGAACCGGCCCAGATGCGTGAGTTGCGCGCGCAGCCCGATGCGGATCAGTGCGTGGTCGTCGGCGATCAGCAGTGTCTGTTCTTCGAGCATGGCGGATGGAGCTTGGATGTTCTCTCTCGTCACACAGTGTCTGCCAGCTGCTGGCGGGCCACTTCGCCCAGCCACTGTCGCAGCTGGGCGGGACGCACCGGCTTCTGCCAGAAAGCCCATCCGCGCTGCTGGATGCGGTCACGGGTCTCACGCCGGATGTCGCCGGTGACCACACCGGTGCACAGCTGGAGCGCCTTCTGCGGATCCCGCGCCGACATCCGTTCACGCACCAGGGCGTCCACGTCTTCGCTCGACCGTCCTTCGGGCAGCCAATGGTCGGTCAACAAGGCATCCGGCATTTTGCCTTGAGCGACCAGCGCCATCGCCTGCTCGGCAGCCTCGATGGCGTTACTGGCTGCTGTCGCGCAGACGCCCCACGATGTCAGCAGGGCCACCGTGGCCTCGCGCGCTGCGCTGTCGTCGTCGACCACCAGCACGCAGAGGCGATCGAGCGCGATCTCTTCGGCCGGCCCGCTGCCTTCGTCGGCCGGGGTGTCGCAGACCGGCATGGTGAGCGAGAACACGGAGCCTTGCCCGGGTTGCGAACGCAGCGCCAGCGGAAGCTGCATCAGCAGCGCCAGCCGCCGCGACACGGCGAGTCCCAGCCCGATCCCCTCGCGGCGGTCGCGGTGCAGGTTGTCGACCTGGTAGAACTCTTCGAACACCTGGGCGTGCAGCGTCGGCGCAATGCCCACGCCCGAGTCGCGCACCTCCAGCCGCAACGCATCCACCGACCGGCCGGCCGCATCGGCGCAACGGCCTGCGTTGCGCACCGCCACCATGACGGTGCCTGCCGGTGTGTAGCGGATGGCGTTGCTCACCAGATTGCTCACGATGCGCCAGGTCAGGGCCGGGTCCACCAGCACCGTTGCATCGGCCTGCCGCGGCGGACGGATGAACAGGCCCAGCCCCTTGGCCTCGGCCACATCGCGGAAGGTGCCGTCCACGCGGTCGAGCAGGTCGCGCACCCGCACCGGCTGTGCCTGCACCTGCACGCTGCCGGCGTCGAGCTGGGCGATGTCCATGATTTCGTCCACCGAGTTGGCGAAGTGGTTCACGCCGGCGCGCAGCTTGTGCAGCAGCGTGCGGTTGCCCGGGTTCTCGCCGCGCTCCTGCAGGGCCTCGCTCAGCAGCATCACGGCCTGCACCGGCTGGCGCAGGTCGTGGCTGGCGGCGGTCAGGAAGCGTGTCTTCGCCGCGCTGACCTCCTCCACCACCGCCTTCTGCGCCTTCAACTCGGCGTTGAGCTGCTCGTTGAGCAGGCGCAGCTCGATGTTGTGCCGCATGGAGCGACCGAAGCGGCGGCTGGCCGCCGTGAGGGTCAGCCAGGCGATGCACAGGAAGAAGGCCGACACCCAGTAGTCGCGGCCCAGCCAGACCAGTTGTGCGGCGCAGCCCAGCAGCAGGGGCGTGAGGTAGTGCTCGACCGTTCTGGGGTAGACGCTGTATTGCAGGCTGCCCGCCGCCAGCACCACCAGCAGGGCGGCGCTGTGGAAGATGCCCCGGGGATCGCGGGTGAGCATCGCGACCAGCACCCAGAGGCTGATCGCGGTGCCCATGATGGCCAGGCGGCGCTGCGTGCCGCGGGCCCAGGGTTCGGGCAGGTAGTCCGGCAGGGCGCGCGCACGCTGGAAACGGCCGATGAACAGGGCGCGCTCGGTGTGCAGGCCGAGGATGGCGAGCGCCGGAACGACGGTCATCCACAGCCCGATCAGTGGCAGGAACATCCATCCCACCAGCACAGGCCCCACAAACGTCGTGGCCACCGCGACCTTCGATCCGGCAAACAGCAGGTCGACCAGCTCGGTCCGGACCCGAAGGTCCATGGTGTCGGCGGTGGCGGGAGCGTTCATGTCGGGTTGCTGGTGGGACGCCATGAAAGGGTTTGCCCGGCGGATCCTGAGTACCAAAGGCCTGCCCCGTCGGGGGGAGAGGCATTACTTTGGAGATATAGGCACTACCCGCCAGCCTGCCTAAATTCTCGGTCACCTTCCCGACCAGCAGGTGAGCAATATGACGCCCTTCCTCCGTTCTTCTGTGGCCGCGCTGTGGCCGACCCTGCTGCTGGGCGCCTTGTTGACCGCCTGTGGCGGAAGCCGGGAGAGCAGCGTCGACACGCGCTCGTCGGCCGCCGCCAATGCCCAGAATGCGCCGCCAGCGGCCCTGAACGCACAGACCCTGCAAGCGGCCGAGGCCCAGGCCAAGCGCACGTCGGCCGATGCGGCGCCCCTGGAGACTTTGGCCGAAGGACAGGTGGCGGCCTGGAGCGACTACGCCAGCGGCAAGGTGGCGCGCAAGGCGGCGACGGTGCGGCTGCAGGTCTACCGGTTCTTCAACACCCAGACCACGGCCCACTTCTACACCGCCAGCGAAACCGAGAAGGCCAATGTGCTGGCGACGATGCCGCAGTTTGGCTACGACGGCCCCGCGTTCAGCGCGGCCAGCGCCTTCTCGCCCGGACTCAGTCCGGTGTATCGCTTCTACAACACGCAGACGGGCGTTCACTTCTACACCATCAGCGAAGCCGAGAAGAGCAGCATCCAGACCAACCTGCCGCAGTTCCAGCTGGAGGGCACTGCCTACCACGCCAGCCAGGTGGCCGGCGCGGGGCTGACGCCGCTGTACCGCTTCTACATGCCGGCCAAGGGCTTTCACTTTTACACGGCCAGCGAGACGGAGAAAAACAGCATCGTGGCCAACCTCTCGGCCACGTACAACTACGAGGGCATCGGCTACTACGTGCTGGCGGCGGACTGGAAGGCCGAAAAACTCCCTCACACCGGCATCACCGCCGCGCAATGTGTCAAGGCCGGCAGCGCGGTGCTGGTCGCTTGCAGCGACACCGGTGCGACGGCCCTGAACCCGCAGCAGGACGGGCACCGGGTCGCCATCAACGCGATGGCGTACAGCACCGTGGCCAATCCGGCCGGCGGCAGCTTCCCGATCACCGACTGCATCAAGGACAGCGTCACCGGCCTGATCTGGGAAGGCAAGACCTCGGATGGCGGGTTGCGCGACGAACTCAACCGGTTCACCCACCAGGGTGGCGGCGCGGCCACCGACAGCAGCGGGTACGTGACCGCGGTCAACGGCACCGCCTTGTGCGGCTATACCGACTGGCGGATGCCCACGCGCACCGAACTGCTCGGGCTGGTGAAGTACGGCGTCGTGGCCGCACCCATGGCCGACGCCACCTGGTTCGGCACCTCCGGCAACGCCATCTTCTGGGCCTCCGAAACCGTCAGCGAGGACAGCACCAAGGCCTGGATGGTCGACATGCGCAGCGTCGGCGGCTACACGCCTGCCGGCGCGCGCAGCTCGATCGCGGCTGTGCGCCTGGTGCGCGGAACGCCCTCGGCAGGCACCCGGTTCAGCTACAGCAGCGTGGCCTATGGCAGCGACGCCGCCAACAACGTGGTCAACGACAGCTGGACAGGGCTGCAATGGCGCCGCTGCGAAGAGGGCCGGGTCTGGGATGGCACGACCTGTGACGGCGCTGCCACCGGATTCAGCCATGAACAGGCACTTGCCCATGCCACGACACAGCCTGGCTGGCGAGTGCCCAACGTCAAGGAGACGGAAAGCCTGATGGAGTTGAGCCGGAGCAGCGGCGCCCGCATCAACGCGACGGCGTTCCCAGGGGCCTTGGCGTTCTATATGTGGACGTCCACGCCCTACGTCGCCGGGGGTGACATGGCGTACGCCGCGGCATTCAACCTCGGGCTGGTGCTGGTGATGGACCGCGTTCCGAACTCACTGAACCTTCGGCTGGTGCGCAATCCGTGACACACCGCGAGGCGCTGGCTGCGTTCAGAGCGCCGCCAGCGCCTCGCGCACCTCGGACACGCTGAGCACCTCGGTCAGCACGCGCGCGGGCTGACCCTTGGTCAGCAGCACATACACCGGCACGCCGTTGCGGCCGAGTTCGGCCAGCGCGGCGGTGACGGCGGGGTCGCGGCGCGTCCAGTCGGCGCGCAGCAGGGCGACGTTCTTGGCAGCCAGGTCGTGCAGCAGCGCCTCGTCGGCCAGCGCGTTGCGCTTGTTGAACTGGCAGGTCACGCACCAGGCGGCGGTGAAGTCGACGAACACCGGCCGTCCCTGTGTGACCAGCTCGGTCTGGCGGGCCGCGCTCCAGGCTTCCCAGCGCAGACCTTCGATGCTCGTGGCGACCGCGGCGCCGGCATGCTCCGGTGCCTGCAGCCGGATCACCTGCGGGCCGAAGCCGACCAGGAGGCCCAGCAGCGCCAGTGCCGACAGACCCTGCAACACCTTGCCGGCCGTGCCTTGCAGGCGCAACGCCCAGATCAGCAGCGTCAGCGCGACCAGCAGCATCAGCAGCGCGGCCACGCCGTCGATGCCGCTTTGCTGCCCCAGCACCCAGAGCAGCCAGACCACGGTGGCGAACATCGGAAAGGCCATGAACTGGCGGAAACGCTCCATCCAGGCGCCCGGGCGCGGCAACGTGCGCGCAATGGCGGGCCACCAGCTGGCGGCCAGGTAGGGCAGCGCCATGCCCAGGCCCAGCAGCGCGAACACGGCCAGCGCCTGCGCCGTCGGCAGTGTGGCGGCCAGACCCAGCGAGGCGCCCATGAACGGGGCGGTGCAGGGCGAGGCGACCGCGACCGCGAGCACCCCGGTCAGGAATGCGTCGGCCAGCGGGTGCCGCGCCTGCAGGCTGGCCAGGCCCGACGGCAGCACCGAGCCGAACTCGAACAGACCGGCCAGGTTCAGGCCGATCACAGTGAACAGCGTGGCCAGCGTGGCGACCACGGCCGGGCTCTGCAGCTGGAAGCCCCAGCCAATCGCTTCGCCTGCGGCGCGCAGGCCCAGCAGCAGCCCGCCCAGCGCGAGAAACGACAGCACCACGCCGGCGGTATAGGCCAGACCGTGGCGGCGGTGCGCGGCGCGGTCGTCGGCGTGTTTCGCAAACGCCAGCACCTTGATTGCCAGCACCGGGAACACGCAGGGCATGAGGTTGAGGATCAGGCCGCCGAGCAGCGCGCCCAGCAAGGCCGCGAGCAACGTGACCGGTGCGCCGCCACCGCCGGACACCGGCGCGCTGGTGCGGGCGGCGTTGGCATCCAGCGCGGCCTGCAGCGCCGGCGACACGGCCGCCGGCATTGCCTGCACCGCGGGCCACTGGCCCTGCACCGGCACCGTCATGCGCACACCGGGCAGCCCCGGGCCTTCGCCCGGCGCGTCGGCCAGGGCCACGACCAGAGCGATCTCGGCCGGGCTGGTGCTCCGCTGCGCCGACAGCGGCAACTGCGCGGTCCAGCGGGCGCCGTCCCATCGCTGGGTCCAGGGCGCCCCCGGGTCGATCAGGCTGGCCGGTTCGGGAAAGAACTCGAGCTTCTTGTCCTTCCACGCGGCGGGCAGCGCATCGACCGACACGTTCAGATGTCCGGCGTCGGGGCGTACCTGGCTGGCGCCCGCGGCCCGGTCCTTGGGGGCGGCGTCGAACGCCGCGTCGAACGCCGCACCGTTCAAGCCGGTCGACCCCTGCGCCGGGATCTTCAGCCTGAAGTTGCCTTCTTCGGGAATGCACTCCTTGCGGCACACCAGCCAGGCCGCGTGCAGCGTCACATCCAGCTGCTGGCCGGCGAACGCGGGGTCCACCGTCAGCGGCACCGGCAGGAGAACCGTGCCCGAGTAGCCGTAGTTGGCCAGCGAGCCGACCGGGATCTTGCGCGGCGTGGGCCAGGCGATCTCGCCCGCGCTCACGCCCGCGGGCAGTGTCCATTGCAGCTCGGTCGGCAGACCCGAATCGCCCGAGTTCTTCCAGTAGGTGTGCCACTCGGGCTGGTGGGTCAGCTGCAGCCCCAGCCAGAGCCTGGCGCCGGGCGCGACGCCTTCGGGGGCGTGGGCCATCAGTTCGGCGCGGACCTGGGGCGTCTGGACGACCGGCGAACCGGCCGCGCCGAGCAGTCCCTGGGCCAGCAGCGGCACCGGAGCCGCCAGCAGACAGGCCAGCAGGAGCAGACCCTGGCGGGCGAACGACGGCAGCAGGGAGAAGGGCGAAGGCATCGGGGAAATTCGAAAGACGGGCCGGCGGGCAGGGACAACAGCGGTGCGGGGGGCAACAAAAGGCCCGGCGGGTAGGAGGCCGGGCGTCCGGCCAAGTTCCCGGCGCCGCCCCTGGGCCGGGCAGCGGTCAAATATATGTCAAGGCGCCGGGGCGGCGCGCCGACCTAAGATGTGGGGCATGAACGCCCCGTCCCGCTTCTGGTCCGACCTCAGCACGTCCGACTTCGCCTCCCTCGACCGATCGCGTGCCATTGCGGTCCTGCCGGTCGCCGCGACCGAGCAGCACGGCCCGCACCTGCCGCTCTCGGTCGACACCGACATCGTCGACGGCGTGGTGGCGGCGGCGCTGCCGCACATGGCCCACAACCTGCCAGCGCTGTTCCTGCCGACCCAGGCGGTCGGCTTTTCGCCCGAACACGTCCGCTTTCCCGGCACGCTGACGCTCAAGGCCGAGACGCTGATCCGCGTCTGGACCGAGATCGGCGAATGCGTCGCCGCCAGCGGCGTGAAGAAACTGGTGCTGCTCAACAGCCACGGCGGCCAGGTCGGCGCGCTGGATCTTGTCGCGCGCGACCTGCGGGCCCGGCTGGGCATGCTGGTCTACAGCGTCAACTGGTTCGGCCTGCCGCTGCTGGATGCGGCTGGAGAGGATGTGAATGCCCGCTTCAGCGCCGAAGAACACCGCTTCGGCATCCACGCGGGCGACATCGAGACCTCGATGCTGCTGGCGCTGCGGCCGGGCCGCGTGCGCATGGACAAGGCCGAGTACTTCCGCTCCACCTCGCAGGACCGCGCCGAACGCTTCCCCACGCTGGGCAACGGCAAGAGCGCCAAGCTGGGCTGGATGATGCAGGACTACAACGCCAACGGGGCGGTCGGGAACGCGTCGGCCGCGACGGCGGAAAAGGGCTATGCGCTGCTGGATGCCGCCGGCCGCGCGCTGGCGCGCCTGTTGGCCGAGATTGACCAGCTGCCGCCCGACACCCTGACCGAGAAGACCGCCTTCACCTGATCAGGCGAAAGTCACCCAGTCACGGCACTCGTCGTTGTCCAGGTGCGGCAGCGTGTTGTAGGTCAGCAGGTGGTGGCGCTTGGGGTTGAACTGGAACTCGGTCACCGCGCTGTTGCGGATGCGCATGTTCAGGTCGATGGTGGCGTCCGGGCTCAGGCCCAGCACATGACCCACGGCCGTCGAGATCGGCCCGCCGCTGGAGACCAGCAATACGTTCTGGCCGACATGGCCGGAGCGCACGTGTTCCAGCGCGCTGGTCACGCCGTGCACGAAGTCGGTGTAGTCGGGCATGCCCACGGGGCTCACCGTGCCGGCCATCCACTGCCGCAGGCCATCGCGCAGCACGCGAAAGTGCGCCTTGTAGCCTTCCGGGCTCTTCGGGCTGCCCAGCGCGTCTTCATGACCCTTGGGCAGGATGGCGCGGATCACGGCCTCGCTGTCGTACTCGTTCAGGCCCGGCCATTCCAGGGGTGACAGGTCCAGGCCGGCGCCGCGCGCGATGCCGGCCCAGGTCTGGGCGTGGCGGCGCAGGGTGCCGGTGATCACTGCGTCGAAGCGCAGGCCGCGCGCGGCCCAATAGCGGCCCAGGCGCTCGCTCTGGCGCTCGCCCAGTTCGCTGAGTCGGTCGTAGTCGGCGGCACCGAATGAGGCTTGTCCGTGGCGGACGAGATAGAGCGTTCCCATGGAGCGCGATTCTGTGTGCAGCCCCACGGCCCGCTTTGTCCCGGCAGCGACTGATGGTCGCGCCCATGCCACGCAAGCCGGAAATGGCGGCCTTTTGCACTCGTTTTTCCCCGCACCCGATCGGCTGCCCGCGTGCTTCAATCCGACCATGCCTTTTACTGCCTGGGTCCATGCTGCCTGACCTGTCCACCTTGCTGCTGGTCCGGCTGGGGGTCGACGTGCTCACCGCCGTCGCCTTCTGGGGGCAGATGCGCCGCTATCCGGCCATCGGCGGGCCGGGCTGGTGGGCGCTGGGTGCCGTGATGAGCATCGTCGGTTCCGTCACCCTGATGCTGCGGGTCGCGGGCGAGGGGCCGGGGTCGGCGGCCTTGTCCGCCGTGCTGCTGTTTGCTTCGCACGCCAGTGCCTGGGTGGGCCTGCGCAGCTACCTTCGCCTGCCCCTGCCGTGGCGCACGCTGGGGACCATGCTGGTCTTGATGACCGCGCTGCAGCTGGGCATTGCCGTGCTGACCGACCGTCCCGAGCAGTACCAGATGGTGTACGCGCTGACCATGCTGGTGATGGGCGTGATGGTGCTGCGCGACCTGCTCGGTCAGCGTGTCCACCGCTTCCCGCCCGAATACAGTGCGCTGGCGCTGCTGAGCGGTGCTGAGGTGCTGGCGCTGCTGGCGATGACCGCCTGGATCGTGGTCAGCCGTTCCTCGCTGGATGGCGTGGCGGCGGCGTTCATCCTGTTCTTCCTGCTGACCAAGTTCCTGCGGGTGCTGCTGTTCAGCGCGCTGGTGTCGCTGCGCCTGCGCAACGATGCCGACCAGGCGCGGGTGAACATGGCCGAGCGCGAGGCCGAATCGCGCGCGCTGATCGATCACCTGGGCGCCGGCGTGATGGTGTTCCGGCCCGACCGTACGCTGCTGCGGGTGAACCAGGCGGCGCGCCGTTTCCTCGACTGGCCCGAGGAGCGGGACCCGGAGGCTGCGTTCGACTGGCAACTGCTGAGTCCGGATGGACATCCGATGCCGCGCCACGAAGTGCCGTTCGAGCGCGTGCTGGCCACCGGTCAGCCCGTGTCGGACGTGGTGGGCGGGGTGCGGATTGGCGACGGCAGCCTGATCCGCTGGGCGCTGTGCAACGCCTACCCGGAAAACGATGTGCTCGGCGGGCTGCGGCATGTGGTGTTCACCTTTGTCGACATCACCGCGCTGCGCCAGATGCAGCAACAGCAGCGCACGCTGGAGCAGCAGCTGGCGCAGTCGCAGAAGATGGAAGCGCTGGGCACGCTGGCTGGCGGCGTGGCACACGACTTCAACAACATCCTGGCGGCCATCCTGGGCAACGCCGATCTGGCGCGGCAGGACCTGGCGCCCGAAGCGCCTTCGCGCCAGAGCCTGCACGAGATCAGCGCCGCTGCCCGCCGCGGACGCGAGCTGGTGCGCCAGATCCTGGCCTTCAGCCGCCAGCAGCCGCTGGCGCGCACGCCGGTGGACCCGGCGGCGATCGTGGCCGAGACCTGCAGCCTGCTGCGCACCGCAATCGCACCCCAGGTGCAGCTGATGACGTCGGTGGCGCCCGGCATGCCCGCGATCCTGGCCGATCCGACCCGGCTGGGTCAGGTGCTGCTCAACCTCGGGACCAATGCGGTGCACGCCCTGCAAGGCCGCCCGGGGCACATCGAGTTCATCGTCGACCTGGTCGACGGTGGCGATCCGGTGTTGCCCGAAGAGGTGGCGACGCACTGCCGCCGCTCGGGCCATGGTGCCGTGCGCATCCGGGTGCGCGACGATGGCTGCGGCATGGACGAAGCCACGCGCAGCCGCATTTTCGAACCGTTTTTCACCACCAAGGGCGTTGGCCAGGGCACCGGCCTGGGGCTGCCGGTCGTGCTCGGCATTGTCGAAGCCCACGGTGGCGCCATCGAGGTCGACAGCCGGCCCGGCGAAGGCACCACCTTCACCCTGTTTTTCCCGTCGACGGGCGAACCTGTCCCCGCCGATCCTCTCGCCGCCGGTGCCAAAGGCGGCACAATGCCCGACATCCCCAGCGGCCCCGACACCTTGCCCGACCAACATCCCGCGGAGTCCCTCGCCATGTCCGACACGAGCAGCGCCGAACCTCGACACATCCTCTATCTGGACGACGACGACACCCTGGTGTTTCTGGTGCGCCGGCTGCTGGAGCGACGGGGCTACAAGGTCACCGCGCTGTGCGACCAGCAGGCGGCGATCGACGCGGTGCGCAGCCAGCCGCAGGCCTTCCACCTGCTGATGACCGACTACAACATGCCCGGCATGTCGGGCATCGACGTGGCGCGCCAGGTGCAGCAGATCAATCCGCAGCTGCCGGTGGCGGTGGCCTCGGGCTACATCAGCGACGAGCTGCAGGCCGAGGCCGCGGCTGCGGGCGTGGTCGAGGTGGTGTTCAAGACCGACGCGGTCGAGGCCTTTTGCGAAATCGTCGCGAGACTGGTAGCCCCCGCGCGACCCGCCTGACGGCGGTTCACCCCGGCCTCGTCAGGTCCACCCCCGCGGCGCCTGCGGCGTCACCCCCTCAAGGGGGCGATGCGAGTGGCCCGGCGGAGCCGGTTCCACCGCATCCTCGATTCAGACACTTGCGCCGGATAGGACCCTGGCGAACATTTCGCTGTCCACATTGCCGCCGCTGAGGCTGAGGCCGACGGACTGGCCCTTCAGCGATTCCTTTTCCTGCATCGCCGCCGCAAAGGCGGCTGCGCCGGCACCTTCGGCGACGTTGTGGGTGTCGGCGAAGATCTGGCGCATGGCTTGTGCGACTTCGTCGTCGGTGACCTTCACCACATGGTCCAGCTGTGGCGCCAGAACCGCCAGTGCCTCGGCGTCTGCGACGCGGCAGGCCATGCCGTCGGCCAGCAGGGTGGTCACCGGTGCTTCGACCACGCGCCCGGCGGTGATCGAGTCGGCGTAGGTGGTGGCGTGGGCGCTGACCACGCCGACGATGCGCGTATGGCGGCCCAGCGCCAGCTTGGCGGCCACGGCCGAGCAGGCACCCGAACCCTGCCCGATCGGCACGTAGACCACGTCCAGCGCCGGCACCGCGCGCAAGAATTCCCACCAGTAGGTGCTCACGCCACGCAACAGGTCGCGGTGGAAACTGGGCACCATGTGCGCGCCGCGCTCGGCCGCCAGCCGCATCGCGTGTTCGCGCGCTTCCTGGAAGTCGCCGCCGTGTTCGACCAGGTCGACGCCGAGCGCGCGCATGGCCGCGTTCTTTTCCAGCGAGTTGCCGTGCGGCACGACGATGGTGCAGCGCACGCCGTGTTCGCGCGCGGCCCAGCCAATGCTCTGGCCGTGGTTGCCGCGCGTGGCGCTGATGACCTCGCGCGGCATCTCGCCGCGTTGGCGCAGTTGGTCGAAGTAGGTCAGTCCGCCCCGGATCTTGAACGCGCCCACCGGCGTGTGGTTCTCGTGCTTGAGCCAGCAGTCGGCGCCCAGCCGCTCGCCCAGCAGGCCCCAGCGGTACTGGGGCGTGGGCGGGAACACGCGGTAGACCACCTCGGCGGCGGCTTCGATGTCGGTCAGGCTGGGCAGGTGCATGGGGCTTCCGGTGGATGGGCGTCAGGGGACGCGGGGCGGCTTCTGATCGGATGGATTGATCCGGGGGTGGCCGGGCTGTCCGTCGGCCTTGACGCCGACACCGGCAGACTGCAGCCGCCGCTCCCGACCGTCGGGCGATCCCAGGACGGCCGTCAGGCCGGCCGCGCCCTCGGTGACCGCCACGCCGCCCAGACCGATCGCAGCGAGTGCCTGTTGCAGGACTGCGGACTGCGGGTGCTGCAGTTGCAGGCTGCGCAGTGAGAGGCCGGCGTCGGTGATGCGGGCAGACGGGTGCGTCACGCCCCACTGGATCAGTGTGGGCAGGGCGCCGCCGTACAGACGTTGCCCGTCGTCGCGCACCGTGATCTGCCACTGCAGCAGGCCGTCCGGCGTGGGGCGTGAAGCGGCGAGAGCCGGGCCGCGATCAATGCCCAGCGCACGCCACGCCGCCGTGGCCGCCGCGAGATCGGGCACCGCGGCCACCCAGTGCACCAGCTGCGGACCCTGCTGCGCCAGTTGCGCTTGCAGGGCAGGGTCGTCGAGGTCGAACCAGCGCCTGCAGCCCGGGGCGCAGCGGGGCACGGCCGCCGGGTCGATGGCGATGATTTCAAGGTAGGCCCGCGGCGCGAAGGAGCAAGCCAGGCGCAGCAGGCGGTTGTGGGTGCCGAACAGCGGATGCTCGCCGCCGGGGCCGGGCGCCACACCCAGTGTCGCCTCGCACCAGGCCACGCCTTCGTCCAGCGTGCGCGCGGCGATGACCAGGTGGTCAAGCTGGGCGTGGGTGGGCGTCTGCCCGCTGCTCATGCGTACGGCGTTCCGTCTTTGTGCAGGAACCGCCAGCCGCCTTCACCCATGACGGCCTTCAGATCGTCGTCGGGATAGTGGCCCTCGTCCCCTGGGGTGCGGTCACCCACCTCCAGATACACCACCGGTGTGTCGGTGTCGTTGCTCAGGCAATGACCATTGCCGGTGCCCGCCCTGAAGCCCGCGCAATCGCCCGGCTGGAGCCGGGTCGGCCCCGCGTCAGTGTGCAGGGTGGGGGTGCCTTCCAGGATGTAGACAAACTCGTCCTGTCGCGTGTGCGAGTGCCTCAGGCTGGACACGCTGCCCGCGGCCAGACGCACGAGGTTGACGCCGAAATGGCTCAGGCCAAACAGATCGCCCAGGACCCGTTTTTCGCGCCCGGCCATCCTTGAGGCGAACGGTTCCGGGTAGGTCGATGGTTTGGTGCGCGCCGGCACGTCGGCAGCACGGACGGCGACAGGGTGCGGTGCAGGATGGGACATGGACTCTCCGGATGGCAGTGTTTCAGAGACGCACAGAGCCTTCGATGCAGGTCACGGACTGGCCACCGACCCAGATCGTGCCGCTGGCGTCGCGTTCGATGTGCACGCGGCCTTCGCGCGCCATCGCCGTGCCCTGCGCGGCCACGTAGCGTTCGGGCGCCAGGCCGGCGCCGATCAGCCACTGCGCCAGTGCGGCGTTCAGGCTGCCGGTCACCGGGTCCTCGGCCATGCCGTTGTTGCCCGGGAAGAAGGCGCGCACCTCGAACTGCGTGTCGGCGGCCGACTGCGGGCCGATGACACCGACCTTGCCGCGCGGGCCGACCACGCCGATGTCCAGCCCGGCCAGGATGGCCGCGTCTGGCTTGAGCGCCAGCACCTGTTCGGCGCTGCGCAACATCACGCCGCGCCAGTTGGGGCCGTTGTCGCACCAGGCGTGCTCGGTGATGTCGTCGCGCGCGACGCCCAGACCACGGGCGATGAGCGCCACGTCGGATTCATCGAGTGGCCCGCTCTTGATCAATGGTGGCGCAGCGAACGCCAGGCGTTCGCCATCGCGTCGCAGCTTCACCAGCCCCACGCCGCATTCCTGCACCACGTGTTCGCCGCGCGGCACGCCGCCGGCCTCGAGCCAGGCGTGACAGCTGCCCAGCGTCGGGTGACCGGCGAAGGGCAGCTCACGGCCCGGGCAGAAGATGCGCACCCGGTAGTCGGCGCCTGCGGCCGCGCCTTCGGGCGTGGGCGGCAGCAGGAAGGTGCACTCCGACAGGTTGGTCCAGTTCGTGAAGTGCTGCATCTGCTCGGTCGACAGGCCACTGCCGTCGAGCACCACCGCCAGCGGGTTGCCGCGGTAGGGCGTGGTGGTGAAGACGTCGACCTGTTTGAAGGGGCGTTGTTGGGACATGGGCAGTCTCCGGAGTCAGGACAAAGGCAGGTCGAGCACGCCACGGCTGGCCGGGTGGGCGAGCCACTGCGCGTACCAGCGTTCGAGGTGCGGCCAGGCCGGGCGGGGCTGAGGCAGACCCCACCAGCGGTGCACCTCGCAAGCGATCGGGATGTCGGCCATCGTCAACGCGTCGCCGGCCATGTAGGCCTGCTGCGCAAGGTGATCATCGAGTTGCTGGAACTTCGGCTCCGCAGCCGCCACCGACGCGGCGATCACCTGCGGATTGCGCTGTTCGGTCGGCGTGCGGATCCACTGCTTGAAGGCGGGGCTGGTCGCCGGGTTCAGCTCGGTCTGCTGCCAGTCCATCCAGCGTTCGGCGTCGAAGCGCTGCCGGATGTCTTGCGGATACAGGGCCGAGGTTTCACGGCAGCAGAGGTAGCGCACGATCACGCTCGACTCCCAGAGCGTGAAGTCACCGTCTTCCAGCAGCGGCACCAGGCCGTTCGGGTTCCTTGCACGGTAGTCCGGCGTGTTCACGACGCCGTAGGCCAAACCGGCGTCGATGCGCTCGAACTCCAGCCCCAGCACCTGCGCGCACAGCACCACCTTGCGCACATTGATCGAGCTGATGCGACCCCAGATCCGCAGCATGACTCAGCCTTTCACAGCGTCGCGGATGGCATCGGCCAGCGCCTGGATGCCGATGCGGATCTGTTCTTCGCTCGCCGTCACGAAAGACAGGCGCAGCGTGCGCGGATCTGGCTCGTCGGCGTAGAACGCGGCGCCCGGCACGAAGGCCACGCCCTTGTCCACCGCCTTGGGCAGCAGCTCCACCGCGTTCAGTCCGGCCGGCAGGCGCACCCAGAGGAACATGCCGCCGTCGGGGGAGTTCCATTGCACGTCCAGCCCGGCCATCTCCGTCGACAGCGCGTCCAGCATGGCGTGGCATTGCGCCTTGTAGAGCGCGCGGATGGTGGGCACATGGCGGTCGATGAAGCCGTCCTTGAGCACCTCGGCCACCATGCGCTGGTTGAAGCTGGGGCTGTGCAGGTCGGCCGCCTGCTTGGCCTGCAGCAGCTTGGGCATGATGGTCTTGGGTGCGATCACGTAACCCAGCCGCAGGCCGGGCGCCAGCACCTTGGAGAACGAGCCCAGGTAGATGCAGCCTTCCGGGTTGCGCGCGGTCAGCGGACGGGGCGGCGGCTGGTCGAACCAGAGGTCGCCATAGGGGTTGTCTTCGATGATGGGCAGGCCGGCAGCCTTCGCTGCGTCCACCAGAGCCTGGCGGCGCGCCTCGCTCATGCTGCGGCCGGTCGGGTTCTGGAAGTTGGGCAGCACGTAGAGGAAACGCGCACCGGTGGCTTTCGCGACCAGGTCGGCCACGTCGATGCCTTCCGCGTCGCTGGCCACGCTCGCGATCACCGGCTCCATCGGCGTGAACGCCTGCAGCGCGCCGAGGTAGGTCGGCGTCTCGACCAGCACCTTGCTCCCTTCGTCGATGAGCACCTTGGCCACCAGGTCCAGCCCCTGCTGGCTGCCGGTGGTGATGAGCACCTGGTCGGGCGACACGTCCCAGGGCAGCTGGCCGGCGATCCACTCGCGCAGGGCCAGCAGGCCTTCGCTGGCCGCGTACTGCAGCGCGGCGCTGCCGTCGGTGCGCAGGACGGTCTCGCAGGCTGCGGCGAAGGCGTCGACCGGGAAGGTCTTGGGCGACGGGAGGCCGCCGGCGAAGCTGATGATGCCCGGCTTCTCGGTCACCTTCAGGATCTCGCGGATCACCGACGGGTTCATCTTGTGGGCGCGTTGCGCGAGCGTCCAGGTCATGGTTTCTCTCCTTCTGGGGGGCCGTAGAACACGACCCATGTCACAAAGTCTTGGCTGAAATCTTCGAAGCGGTGCGGCGCACCCGCGGGCACGAACAGTACGTCACCGGTCTGCACCTCGGTGCGCTCGTCCCGCAGCCGGAACGCCGAACGGCCGCGCTGCACGATGTACAACTCGTCCTGCGTGTGCGGCTGCTGGATGTCGCGCCCCAGGCCCGACGTGGCGGGCGCGAACAGCTCGACGCTCATGCTGCCATGCGCCAGCGCGCGGATGAATGGGGTGCCGTGCGGATAGTCGCCGCCGGGCGCCTGTGGCAGGGCCGCGAGGTGGGTCAGGAAGTCGGCTTTCATGCGTGCTCCTTCGGACGGGGTGGGGCGGCCATGCGCCGTCCCATGAACACGGTGGCGACCACCGCCAGCGCGAACAGCAAGGTCAGCGCGTCCAGCGACTCGCCCAGCAACGGCACGGCGGCCAGGATGCTGATGAAGGGCTGCAGCAGCTGGGTCTGACTCACGCGCAGGGCGCCGCCGAGCGCGAGACCCCGGAACCACGCGAAGAAGCCGGCCCACATCGAAAACACGCCCACATAGAGCAGCGCCCACCAAGCCGACGGGGCAATGGTGTTTTCAGGCCACGTCAGCAGCGCGCCCGGCACGGTGACCGGCAGCGCCATCACGCAGACCCAGCTGATCACGCGTTCGGCGCCCAGGACTGGCGTGACCTTGGCGCCGCCGACGTAGCCCAGCGCCGCCGCGATCACGGCGCCGAGCAGCAGTCCGTCGGCCCAGGCCAGGCCGAAGCCATGTCCGGCCTGCGCGGCGCGCAGCAGGCTGTAGGCCGCCACCAGCAGACTGCCCAGCCCGGCGAACAGCCAGAAGCCCAGGCGCGCGCGCTGGTGCATCAGCCAGGCCGCGACCGCCGCAGTGGCCAGCGGCAGCAGGGCGGTGATGACGGCGGCGTGACTGGCCGTCACGTGGCGCAGCGCCCAGCCCAGCAGCAGCGGATAGCCGATGGCGTTGCCCACCAGCGAGAGCAGCAGCGGCCCGCGTTCGGCACGGGTCGGCAGGCGCGAGCGAGTGGCCAGCAGGTAGATCGCCGACAGGCCGCCGGCGAGCGCGGCGCGGGCCCAGGTGACGAACCAGGGCGAGAGCTGCGGCGCATCGGTGGTACCGGTGGCCAGGCGCGTCATCGGCAGGGTGAGCGCAAACACGGTGACGCCGACCAGCCCGAGCCACAGGCCCAGGGTTTCCGGTTTCATGCCGGTGTGCGGGCTGGCGGTGGAGTGGGTCATGCTGGTGCTCCCAGGCCGTTCCACAGCATCCAGCCGGCGGTGAGCACCAGTGCACTCGCCATCACCCGGTTGAATACCGCCAGCCGAGCACCGGTGGCCACGCCGTCCATCGCCGGACCGGCCAGCCACTCGCGCAGCAGTGAGCCGACGGTGGCGTAAAGCAGGTTGCTGCTGAAGGCGAACACGAGCATCAGCGGCAACACCTCGCCGAAACGGGTCCAGGCGTCTGGCCGTCCCGCGATCCAGCCGGCCACGATGGACAGCGCCAGCATCCAGGCCTTGATGTTCAGGAACTGCAGCGCGATGCCCTGGCCGAAACCCACCTGCAGGAGCTTTTCATCGACCTGCGCCAGCGACCGGCTGCCCCAGAGCTTGATCGCCAGCCACAACAGATAGGCGCAGCCGCCCAGCAGAATGGCGCTGCGCAGCAGCGGCTGGGCCAGCACCAGGCTGCCCAGGCCCGCAGTGCACAGCGCCAGCAGCAGGCTCCAGCCCACCGGCACCGCGCACACGAAGCGCATCGCGCGCCGCAGACCGCCGTTGGCCGCCAGCGCGGTGGACAGCGTGGTGTTCGGCCCCGGTGTGAAGCTGGTGGCCGTGGCCAGCACCAGCAGGGCGCTGAACTCGCTGGCGGTCATGCGATCTCCGTGGGGGCTTGTGGGCACATGGGGAACACTTTATCCTTTCGTATCCATACACAAGCCATACAGATCATCGGTTCAGATGGGGTTTCTGTATGGCTCCCGACGCCCATACACGCCATGCTGCATCCCGCCGCTCCCGCCGAGGAAGACACGCCGCTGAGCCAGCCCGCGCTCACCCGCACCGCCGCGCAGACCCTGACCGAACAGCTCGCCGACCGCTTTGCCGCGCGCATCCGCGACCGCCTGCTCGCACCCGGTGCACGCCTGCCGAGCGTGCGCCAGTGTGCGGCCCAGCACGGCCTCAACCCCTCGACCGTGGTGGCGGCCTACGACCTGCTGCTGGCGCAGGGGCTGGTCGAGGCGCGGCGCAACCGCGGCTTCTTCGTGCGCGAGCGAGCGCCGCTGCGCAACGAGATCGCGGCCTCGCCCGCACCGGCCGAGGCCGCGCGCATCGCCGCGCCGATCAGCGCCGCCATGCTGATCCGCGGCATGTTCCACCCCACGGGGGGCAAGCCGCAGCCGGGCATGGGCGTGTTCCCGCCGGAGTGGCTGGAGTCGACCTTCATGGCCGCGGCGGTGCGCAAGGTGACCGGCAGCGCGGCGCTGTCCGACAGCTCGCTGCGGTATGGGGAACCGCAAGGCGACGGTCACCTGCGCCGCGTGCTGGCGGCACGCCTGCAGGGCATGGGTCTGCCGGCCGAACCGGGACAGATCATCACCACCGTCGGCGCCACCCACGCGCTGGACATCGTCAGCCGCACCCTGCTCAAACCGGGTGACGCGGTGATGGTCGAGGAGCCGGGCTGGGCGGTGGAGTTTGCAAGGCTGGACGCGCTGGGCATGCGCATCCTGCCGGTGCCGCGCGGTCCGCTGGGGCCGGACCTGGCGGTGATGGCGCGCTACTGCGAGGCGCACGCGCCCAAGCTTTTCGTCAGCGTGAGCGTGCTGCACAACCCGACCGGTTACTGCCTGAGCCCGGCGAGTGCGCACCGCGTGCTGCAGCTGGCGCAGCAGCACGACTTCCACATCGTCGAAGACGACACCTACAGCCACATCGCGCCCGAACACGCCACCCGCATGAGCGTGCTCGACGGCCTGCAGCGCACGATCTACGTGAGCGGTTTCGCCAAGATCCTGGCGCCGAACTGGCGCGTCGGTTTTCTGGTCGCGCCGCCGGCCTGGAACGAGCGCCTGCTCGACACCAAGCTGCTGGCGACACTGACCACGCCGAGCCTGCTGGAGCGCGCGATGGCGCTGTGCATCGAGAGCGGTCAGCTGCGCCGCCACGCCGAGCGCATCCGCACCCGGCTGGACGCAGCACGCAGCCGCAGCGTGAAGCTGGCGCAGGCGGCGGGCTGCCGATTCGTGGCCGAACCCTCGGGACTGTTCGGCTGGGTCGATACCGGCGTCGACACCGAGGCGCTGGCGCAGCGCATGCTGGACGAGGGCTACCTGATTGCGCCGGGTGCCCTGTTCCACGCCGCAAGGGCCCCCACCACGCTGATGCGCATCAACTTCGCGACCACGCAGGACGCGGCGTTCTGGAAGGTGTTCAGGCGGCTGGCGGCGTCCCGCTGACCAATGCGCCGAGGGCGGCGTCGAGCGTGCGGGCCTCGGCCTGCATCAGCGGCATGGCGCGCCCGAACAGGCTCCAGTCTTTCGCGCGCGCCGCCAGCTCCAGGCCCTTGGCCAGCCGCGCGCCGCGTTCGGCCGTCATGCTGCCCAGCGAGCCCTTGAGGCCGTGCGCATGGGCCACGGCGTGGTCGGCGTCCTGGCGTTGCAAGGCCAGGCCCAGCTGGTGCAGCCGTTCTGCCAGGTCGGTGCGCATGGCCAGTGCCAGCTGGCGCAAGGTCTCTTCGTCGCCATCCAGGCGGCGGCGCAGCTTGTCGACATCCAGCGCACCGGCTGCGGCCGGAGTGTGGTGCCTGGCGGTCGGTGGCGCCGGCTCGGAAGCCAGCAGGCGCGAGGGCATGCCGGAGGCGCGCAGCAAGGCGTCGTCCATCTCCCGGATCAGGGACAGCGGGCTGACGGGCTTGGGTGTGTAGCCGTCCATGCCCGCCGCCAGGCAGGCCTCGCGGTCGCCGTTCATCGCGTTGGCGGTCACGGCCACGATCGGCGTGTGGGGCAGGCTGCGGCGGATCTCCTGGTCGCGGATCAGGCGTGTGGCTTCCAGTCCGCTGGTGCCGGGCATCTGCACATCCATCAGCACGATGTCCACGCCGCCCTGCGACCATTGCTCGAGCGCCTGCTGTCCGTCGCGCGCATGGCGGACGGTGAAACCCAGGCGCTGCAGCATCTGGGTCATCAGCAGCTCGTTGACCGGGTGGTCTTCGGCCACCAGGGCGCACTTGCCGGCGAAGCGCTGGCCCGCCTGGGCCAGTTCGTCCAGCTCGGCCGGCGCCGTCATCGGGGTGTGGTCCGACAGCGCGGTGTCGCCCAGCGGCAGGATCACGGTGAACGTGCTGCCCTGGCCCAGCGCACTTTGCAGGTCCAGGCCCCCGCCCATGAGCTTGACCAGCCGCGAGCAGATGGCCAGCCCGAGGCCGCTGCCGCCGTAGCGGCGAGCGGTCGAGGCATCGGCCTGCGTGAAAGCGTCGAAGATGGTGGCCTGCTGCTTGGGAGAGATGCCGACACCGCTGTCCTGCACCTGCAGCCGCAGCTGGCGCGCGCCGCCGGCAGAGGACGTCAGGTCGGCAACCAGCCGGATACGGCCGCCGCGCGGCGTGAACTTCAGCGCGTTGGACAGCAGGTTGGTCAGCACCTGGCGCAGCCGGCCGGGGTCACCCTGCATCTGCGCCGGCAGCGCGGGTGACACCTCCACCGACCATTCCAGCGGCTTGGCGCGCGCCTGTTCGGCGTACAGCGACCCGACTTCGCGCAATTCCTGGAGCAGGTCGAAGCGCACCTGTTCGACGCTGAGCTTGCCTGCCTCGATGCGCGAGAGGTCCAGCACGTCGTTGAGCAGGCCCAGCAGCGCATGGGCCGAGCTGTCCATCAGCTCCAGCCAGTTCTTCTGCTCCGGGTTGAGCGGCGAATCCATCAGCAGCCGGGTCAGGCCCATCAGCGCGTTCAGCGGCGTGCGGACCTCGTGGCTGATGTTGGCCAGAAACTCGCTCTTGGCGCGGCTGGCCTGCTCGGCCATGGCGCGCGCCTGTTCGGATTCGCTTTCCGCCAGCTTGCGTTCGCTGATGTCGGCCAGGGTGCCCATCAGGCGCAGCGGCCGTCCCTGGGTGTCGTGTTCGGCCACCATCGCATGGCTCTCGATCCAGAGCCAGCCGTCGGCCGTGCGCACCCGGTACTGCGACACCGCGTGTTGCTGAGTTCCGCTGAGCAGGCTGCGGTTGATCGCGTCGATCCGGTCGCGGTCATTGGGGTGGATGCGCGCCTGCAGGTCGGCGCTGCTCCAGTAACCCTCCATCGCGATATCGCCCAGCATCTCGCCCCAGCGGGCGGTCAGGAACACCTGCTGCGTGGGGAGTTGCCAGTCCCACAGCGCCAGCCGGGCAGCCTCGACGGCCAGCTGCAGGCGGTCGCGCGTTTCGTCCAGCGCTTCTTCGGCCAGCAGGCGGCTGTTCGATTCGCGGTGCACCGAGCTGCGCAGGCGGTCGAGCTCGGCGTTCTGCCGGTCCAGCTCGGTCAGCAGCTTCTGCGTGCGCTCGCGTTCGCGCTGCAGCTCCTGCTGGGTGCGCTGGAGATCCAGGGCGAGACGTTGGGGAATGTCAGACATGTTGGGTCCGGGCGGGTGTGTTTGCCCTGGGTTCAGGAGCCGCCCAGCGCCTCCCAGCGCTCCAGAGCCAGCATCCATTCTTCCTCTATTTCGGCATGGCGGGCGCTCAGTTGAGTCGCACGGGCGGGATCGGAGGCAAAAAGCTGGCCGTTGTTGAGCGAGCGGTCGATCTCGGACTGTTCCGCCTCCAGCGCCTTGATCCGTTCGGGCAGGGCGTCGAACTCGCGCTGCTCCTTGTAGCTGAGCTTGCGTTTGGCGGGCGCCGGCGTGGCGGGCACAGCGGCTGGTGAAGCGCTGACAGGGGCTGGTGCGGGGGCGGCGGCCGGTGTGGCTTTCAGCCGCAGCTCCTGGGCCCGCGCCGACTGGGTCAGCCAGTCCTGCACGTCGCCCACGTATTCGCGCCACGCACCGTCGCCTTCGCTCACCAGCGTGCTGGTCACCACGTTGTCCAGGAAACGGCGGTCGTGGCTGACCAGGAATACCGTGCCCTCGAACTGCTGCAGCAGGTCTTCCAGCAGTTCCAGCGTGTCGATGTCCAGGTCGTTGGTCGGTTCGTCGAGCACCAGCACGTTGGCCGGGCGCGCAAACAGGCGTGCGAGCAACAAGCGGTTGCGCTCGCCGCCCGAGAGGGTGCGCACCGGGGCGTTGGCACGGGCCGGTGAGAACAGGAAGTCCGACAGGTAGCTTTTGACGTGGGTGCGGCGGCTGCCGATCTCGATCCACTCGCTGCCCGGGCTGATGAAGTCCTCCAGCGTGGCGTCCAGGTCCACCTGGTCGCGCATCTGGTCGAAGTAGGCCACGTTCATCTGGCTGCCCTGGCGAACGGTGCCGGTGTCCGGTGCCAGCTCGCCCAGGATGATCTTGAGCAGGGTGGTCTTGCCCGCGCCGTTGGGGCCGATCAGACCGATCTTGTCGCCGCGCAGGATGGTGGCGCTGAAATCGCGGATCACCGTGCGCAGACCTCCGTCGGTGGTGGCGAAGGCCTTGCTCACCCGGTCGAGCTCGGCAACGATCTTGCCGCTGGCTCCGCCACTGGCCACCTCCATGCGCACTCGGCCGACCGCGTCGCGGCGCTGGGCGCGCTGCTCACGCAGGCGTTCCAGCCGGGTGATGCGGCCTTGGGCGCGGGTGCGCCGGGCTTCCACGCCCTTGCGGATCCAGACCTCCTCTTGCGCCAGCAGCTTGTCGGCGCGGGCATTGATCACCGCCTCCTGCGCCAGTTGTTCTTCCTTGAGCAACTGGTATTGGGCAAAGTTGCCGGGGTAGCTCAGCAGCCGGCCGCGATCGAGCTCGACCATGCGGGTGACCACCCGGTCCAGGAATGCCCGGTCGTGGCTCACGGTCACCACGCTGCCGCGGTA
>NZ_JBKIXC010000003.1:0-427500 GCF_046604225.1 Hydrogenophaga sp. RWCD_12 | reverse complement strand
TACCGAAGCTGCGGATTTGCAATTTATTGCAAGTGGTAGGAGAGCGTTCTGTAAGCCTGTGAAGGTGTCTTGTAAAGGATGCTGGAGGTATCAGAAGTGCGAATGCTGACATGAGTAGCGTTAAAGGGGGTGAAAAGCCCCCTCGCCGTAAGCGCAAGGTTTCCTACGCAACGTTCATCGGCGTAGGGTGAGTCGGCCCCTAAGGCGAGGCAGAGATGCGTAGCTGATGGGAAACAGGTCAATATTCCTGTACCGATTACAAGTGCGATGTGGGGACGGATCTTAATAGGTTATCCGGCGGTTGGAAGTGCCGGTTTAGACAGATGTAGGCGACACGTAGGCAAATCCGCGTGTCATATACCGAGGCTGTTGATCGAGCGAGCTTGCTCGCGAAGTAACTGAACGAGGTCCCAGGAAAAGCCACTAAGCTTCAGCTTGTAATTGACCGTACCGCAAACCGACACTGGTGCGCGAGATGAGTATTCTAAGGCGCTTGAGAGAACTCAGGAGAAGGAACTCGGCAAATTGACACCGTAACTTCGGAAGAAGGTGTGCCCTTGTAGTGTGATGAGAACATCTGAGCACGAATGGGTTGCAAAAAATAGGTGGCTGCGACTGTTTATTAAAAACACAGCACTCTGCAAACACGAAAGTGGACGTATAGGGTGTGACGCCTGCCCGGTGCTGGAAGATTAATTGATGGGGTGCAAGCTCTTGATCGAAGTCCCAGTAAACGGCGGCCGTAACTATAACGGTCCTAAGGTAGCGAAATTCCTTGTCGGGTAAGTTCCGACCTGCACGAATGGCGTAACGATGGCCACACTGTCTCCTCCTGAGACTCAGCGAAGTTGAAATGTTTGTGATGATGCAATCTCCCCGCGGAAAGACGGAAAGACCCCATGAACCTTTACTGTAGCTTTGTATTGAATTTTGAACAGATCTGTGTAGGATAGGTGGGAGGCTTTGAAGCAGGGTCGCTAGATCTTGTGGAGCCAACGTTGAAATACCACCCTGGTGTGTTTGAGGTTCTAACCTAGGTCCATTATCTGGATCGGGGACAGTGCATGGTAGGCAGTTTGACTGGGGCGGTCTCCTCCCAAAGTGTAACGGAGGAGTTCGAAGGTACGCTAGGTACGGTCGGACATCGTGCTAATAGTGCAATGGCATAAGCGTGCTTAACTGCGAGACTGACAAGTCGAGCAGATGCGAAAGCAGGACATAGTGATCCGGTGGTTCTGTATGGAAGGGCCATCGCTCAACGGATAAAAGGTACTCTGGGGATAACAGGCTGATACCGCCCAAGAGTTCATATCGACGGCGGTGTTTGGCACCTCGATGTCGGCTCATCTCATCCTGGGGCTGTAGCCGGTCCCAAGGGTATGGCTGTTCGCCATTTAAAGAGGTACGTGAGCTGGGTTTAAAACGTCGTGAGACAGTTTGGTCCCTATCTTCCGTGGGCGCTGCAGATTTGAGGAAGCCTGCTCCTAGTACGAGAGGACCGGAGTGGACGCACCTCTGGTGTACCGGTTGTCACGCCAGTGGCATTGCCGGGTAGCTAAGTGCGGAAGAGATAACCGCTGAAAGCATCTAAGCGGGAAACTCGTTCCAAGATGAGATCTGCCGGGGCCTTGAGCCCCCTAAAGGGTCGTTGAAGACCACGACGTTGATAGGTCGGGTGTGGAAGCGCAGCAATGCGTTAAGCTAACCGATACTAATTGCCCGTGAGGCTTGACCCTATAACTTTGACGAACTCACAGTTCGTGCAAATGTCTTATGCCAACGTTGGCAGCAATCAAAATACAAGCTGATTCGAAACTCTATGAATTCGCCCGGTTGAACAATCGTTCAGCCAGGCAACAAGTTATGCCTGACGACCATAGCAAGGTGGTACCACTCCTTCCCATCCCGAACAGGACAGTGAAACGCCTTTGCGCCGATGATAGTGCGGGTTCCCGTGTGAAAGTAGGTCATCGTCAGGCTTCTATTGAAGCCGTCAAAACCCCCAAGTACTTCGTACTTGGGGGTTTTGTCTTTTGCGCAAACGATATTTGCAATTCATGAGTGCACCGCCTTTGCGATTAGAACGGTATGTTTCTCAGCGATTGAATACGGTTTCGCCGTCGAGGGTCAGTGCGTTGGAACGTTCCAACTCCATCAGCAGTTGATCCAGCCATGCCGTTCCCGCAATGTCGGCCGCTGGTGGAATGGCCTGTCTCAGATATGGGGTCTGCAAAACCCAGTCCAGAAGCGCTGACCTGGTGATTTGTTGCCATTCAAGCAGTCGGAACTTGATCAGTACTTTTTGAGCGTGCCTCAGGTGTTGCGACGGTGATTCCCGAAATTTCGCCAGTCGGCTCCGTGCACGAACCATGGCTTCTGCTACGTCGTGGAACACAGGCCCGTGTCCTGGTATGACGACTTCTGGAGACAGTGATTCGATCAGGTCTAGTGTTTCTGCAACTTCGTGAAATGCAGACTCACCTTCGAGCTCAGGAAAGACCACACCGAAGCCGTTTTGCCAGAGCGCATCGGCAGAAATCAGGATGCGTTCCTCTTGCTGATAGAGGACGATGGCGTGAGGATCATGCCCTTTGGCGCCATGAACGGTCCAGATGCGATCTCCTAGCAGCAGTTTTTCTCCGGGCGCCAGCAGGCCATCGACCGAAAAGCGCGGACATTCCTGGCCGGTCGCGGTGTAACTGAGGGCAGCCATGTCCCAGCTTGCAACGGCCGCCGCCTGCCCGGGTGGGATGTATGTCCTGAGCGATGGATAGCACTCCTGGAGCGCAGCATTTCCCCCGCAGTGGTCGCTGTGCAAATGGGTATTCAGCAGCAGGTCCAGAGGGCGGCCATGCAGCGCACTGCCGACAAGGTCCAGTGTCTGTTGCGCATGGCTGCTGTAGCCCGAGTCGATCAATGTGGTGGGGCCGTTGCTAGCTTCGATGAGGATGTTGTTGGAGGACAGCCATCCTCTCTCCAGAACCGTCACACCAAGACGGGAGAGGCGTTCAGCGACCCCATTGTTGGCCATTCGGGCGGTCTCAGTTCACCGGGCGCAGTGCGCGCCGCAAGATCTTGCCGACATTGCTCTTGGGGAGCTCGTCACGGAACTCGATGTACTTCGGGCGCTTGTAGCCTGTGAGGTTGTCGTGACAGAAGCGCGCGACGTCCTCCTCGCGCAAGGTCGGATCGCTGCGCACGACGAAGACCTTCACAGCCTCGCCCTGCTTGGTGTCAGCGACACCAATGGCGGCGCACTCCAGCACCCCGGGGCAGAGCGAGATCACGTTCTCCAGTTCGCTCGGGAAGACGTTGAAACCCGAGACCAGGATCATGTCCTTCTTTCGATCGACGATGCGCGTGTAGCCACGCTCATCCATGATGCCGACGTCGCCGGTGCGAAGAAATCCGTCCCGGGTGAATGCGCCTTCGTTCTCGGCCTCCTGCCGGTAATAGCCGCGCATGACGTTGGGGCCGCGGATGCAGATTTCCCCGGAGGCGCCCACCGGGAGGCTGTTGCCTTCGTCGTCCTTGATGGCAACGTCGATCCCTGGCAAGGGCAGGCCGATGGTGCCGCTGAACTCGCGATTCACCACGGGATTGTTGGTGCCGATTGCGCAGGTTTCGCTCATCCCCCAGCCTTCGATCATGGCGCAGCCGGTGACGGAGAGCCATTGCCGGGCCGTTCCCTCGGAGGCCGCCATGCCGCCAGCCTGCGACATCAGCAGTGAAGAAAAGTCGAGTTGCCGGAACTGCGGGTTCTGCAGCAGGGCATTGAAAAGCGTGTTCACTGCCGGCAGAAGATGGAAAGGCCGCTTTTTGAGCGTCTCCACGAAGCCTGGTATGTCGCGAGGATTGGGAACCAGCGTCATGTGGGCTCCCCAGCGGATCGCGAGCAACGACAGTGTCAGCGCGAAGATGTGATACAGCGGCAAGGCCGCGATGCCGTTGATATTGCGCACATCACCGATCTTGCCGAGCGCCGGGCGGAACCAGGCCTCGGCCTGCAAGGTGCCAGCAATGACATTGCGGTGGGTCAGCACGGCGCCCTTGGAGAGCCCCGTGGTGCCGCCCGTGTATTGCAGGAAGGCAATGCTGTCATGGTCTGACGCGCAAGGACGCAACGGCAGGGAACTGCCTTCGGACAGGGCCTGCCGGAAGCCGACGATCGTGCGCGGACCAACAGCCCCGCTCATCGGCAGGCGGAACGGAGGCACCATCTTCGCCAGATGGCGCACGGCAAAGCTGATCCACCGGCCGTACCAGAAGCCCAGCAGGTCGCCCATGCTGGCCACCACCACGTGCCGCACCTGCGTGTGGTCGATGACTTCTTCCAGTGTCGCGGCGAAGTTCTCCAGGATCACGATCGCTTCCGCTCCCGAATCCTTGAGCTGATGCTCAAGCTCGCGCGCCGTGTACAGCGGATTCACATTCACCACCGTGTAGCCAGCGCGCAATATCGCGGTCATCGTGACCAGAAACTGCGGAATGTTGGGCAGCATCACCGCCACGCGGGCTCCGGCAGGCAAGCCACGCGCCTGAAGCCAGGCACCCAGCGCAGCGCTGTATTCGTCGAGTTCGCCGTAGGTCATCCAGCGCTCCATGCAGACGCTGACCGGACGGTCGGCGTGGCGCTTGAGCGACTCCTCGATCAGCGCGGTCAGAGAGCGGAACTGGGATGGGTCGACGTTGTGGGGAACGCCTTCAGGATAGTGCGCCAGCCAGGGGCGGAGGGTGTTGGTTTCCGGGGTAGCAAGGTCCATCCACCCATTCTGACCGTGGCAATCGCACCCACGCTCAGGGGCAGCCCTAGGGCCGTGTCGCGCAAAGCTCAGCGTCCAGCGCAGCGCAGCAGGTTGGGAGGTCATCGTCGAAGAGAACATTGATCCAACGTTGCTCCCGCTGCGTGATGGTCGCGAGGAAAGGGCGTGCATCGCCCAGCCCACCAAAGGCCGCGAAACCACGTTCGAGGAACTGCTGCAGGGCGGCAAGACCTGCCGCTTGCGCGGGGCGCCGCATCATCTTCAGCGCCATCAGCAGGGATTTGCTGCGGGTCAACCGTTGCAGTTCAGCGCCCATGTGCTGCACCACGGCGAGTTGCCGCATTCGGGCGTCGCGCCGCCCTGTCAGGCGCCAGGCGCGGGCATAGCGCCGGGTGTTGGGCTCGCTGTCCCCGATCGCGAGCCAGTGCGAGGCCATGGTGTGGTCCAGTGACTCGGTCAGCGCGTGCATCTCCGCCAGATCAACCGCCAGTTCGGCCACGGCTTCGGGGAACAGGCGTTCGAGCGCGCCGGCGATGCGTCCGAACTGGGCGTCGCGTTCGGCGAAGTCGTGGTCGCCATAAAGCTCGTCCAGGAAGAACCGGGCTGCAGACCCCTGAACGGGATGGGCCAGAACGTCGGTATAGGTCGCGCGAAAGCGCAGGCCTTGCCAATGCTTGACTGCCGACACCGCCGCGCCCAGACCGTCGCCAGCAGCCTGTACGCGCAAGGCACTCACGGTGGACAGTTGGGCCCGGATCCTGTCCGCAGCGTGCAAGGGATCGTTCATGGTGGTGCCAGTCTATCGATCCCGCACGTATGGCTCCTAGGCTGGGATCCCTAGGCAAGCCGTGTGTCGGGCGATCCCCGCATGCGATAGTCGCTTCATGCCTTCGACACCACATTCCCATCGGCCGGTCGTGCACCGGTCGTCTCGTCTGGCGCGGCTGCAGCAGGGCGTGGCCTTGGCCACCTTGCTGGCGCTCGGCATCTGGGTGTTCTGGAGCTGGGGCCGGCCCTGGACCCAAGTCCTGGCGGGATTGCTGGTGCTGGGTTTTGGCTACGCATTCGTGCTGGCCTGGGAATTTCTGGCGGTGGCGCGGGTCAACCGGCTGGACCCGACGCCGAGGGCCGGCGTCCTGACGATGCTGCGCGCCTGGTGGCAGGAGGTCAGGACCGCACCGCAAGTGTTCTCCTGGCGGCAACCGTTTCTCTGGCGGGCATGGCCCGACGAAGACGTGGCGGCGGCCCCAGGCCGCAGGGCTGTGGTACTGGTGCATGGATTTGTGTGCAACCGCGGGCTCTGGCTGCCCTGGATGCGCACACTGACCGCGCGCGGCGTGCCGTACACGTCGGTAAATCTGGAGCCGGTCTTCGGCTCGATCGACGACTACCTCCCGCTGATCGACGATGCCGTGCGCAGGGCGCACCAGCTGACTGGCCGCCCGCCGATCCTGGTGTGTCACAGCATGGGCGGACTGGCCGCTCGGGCCTGGCGGGTGGCCACGCCCGACGCCGATGAGCGCGTGGCCCACATCGTCACCATCGGGACGCCGCACCAGGGAACCTGGCTGGGCCAGTTCAGCCACGTGCCCAACGGGCGGCAGATGCGGCTGGACAGCCGCTGGCTGCAGGACCTGCGTCAGCGCGAGGCGCAGCGCTGGTCGCAAGGCAGCTACGCAGGCTTCACCTGCTGGTATTCCAACGCCGACAACATCGTGTTCCCGGCCTCGACCGCGACCCTGCCGGGCGCCGACAACCGCCACGTGCCGGGCTGGCCGCACGTGGCGCTGGCGTTTGTGGACGAGGTGCTCGAAGGCACACTCGAACTGGTGGCACGCGAAACCTGAAAACGATCAGTCGCCGGGCTTCAGATCACTCCGCGGCGCATCTGGTCGAGCTCCATCGTTTCAAACAGCGCCTTGAAGTTGCCTTCGCCGAAGCCGAGGTTGCCTTTGCGCTGGATGAACTCGAAGAAGATCGGACCGAGCTGGTTCTCACTGAAGATCTGCAGCAGCAGCTCGCCCGGCGCGCCGTCGACGAGGATGTTGCGTGCCTTCAGCGCTGCGATGTCTTCGCCGTGGTCCGGGATGCGCTTGGGCAGCAGCTCGTAGTAGGTCTCGCTGGTATTGAGCAACTTCAGGCCTTCGAGCTGCAGCGCATCCACCGTGTCATAGAGGTTGGTCGAGGCCAGCGCGATGTGCTGGATGCCTTCGCCGTGGTAACGGTCCAGGTACTCCTGGATCTGGCCCGGCTTGTCGTTGCCTTCCTCGTTGATCGGGATGCGGATCTTGCCGCAGGGGCTAGTCATCGCTTTGCTCTTGATGCCGGTCTGCTGGCCTTCCAGATCGAAGTAGCGCACTTCGCGGAAGTTGAAAATCCGCTCGTAGAAACCGGCCCACTCGGCCATGCGGCCGCGGTGCACGTTGTGCGTCAGGTGGTCGATGACCGTCAGGCCGTGGCCGGCGGGGTTCAGCTCGGCGCCGGGCAGCGGGTAGAAGTCGACGTCGTAGAAGCCGATGTTGCCGATCTTGCCTTCCTGGGCGCCGTTCTTGCCGCGCCAGCGGTCGATGAAGTAGATGATCGAGTCGCCGATGCCCTTGATGGCCGGGATGTTCAGTTCGCCCGGGCCGGCAGCGTTGGCGTAGCCCCAGGCACCCAGGGAGATGGCGCGCTCATAGGCCGCCTTGGCGTCCTGCACGCGGAAAGCAATTGCGCAGACGCTGGGGCCGTGCAGGCGGGCGAAGCGCTGCGCGAAGCTGTCGGGCTCGGCGTTGATGATGAAGTTGATGCCGCCCTGGCGGTACAGGGTGACGTTCTTGTGGCGGTGGCGGGCGATGGCCTTGAAGCCCATGCGCTCAAACAGCGCGCCCATGGCGGCCGGATCCGGTGCGGCGTATTCGATGAACTCGAAACCGTCGGTACCCATGGGGTTGTCCCAGGTGGTGAGGGCGTCGGTCGTGGACGCAGGCAGGCTGGCATTCATGGGCTGTCTCCTTGTTGGGTGGGTGAAGCGCCACTGTATCGGCGCAGCATGTCACGTTTGCTGCGTTTTGGGGCGCCTCCTTGCAGATGTATGCAGGAAAAATGCAAAATGTAGGGCATGGAAGCACTCGACAAGCTGGATCGCCACATTCTGCGCAGCCTGCAGGCGGATGGTCGCGCTACCTACGACCAGATCGCCGACGCCGTGGGTCTCTCGCCCAGCGCTGTGCTGCGGCGGGTCAAGCGGCTGGAAGAGTCGGGCGTGATCGCCCGCTATGTCGCGCTGGTCAAACCCGAGGCCGTGGGGCTGGGGCTGACGGCCTGGGTGAATGTGCGGCTGGAGAAACACAGCGGCGCCGCCAAGCGCAACCCGATGGACGAATTCCGGGCCAGTGTGCTGGGTTGGCCGGAAGTGGTGGAGTGCGCGGCGCTGACGGGCGAGATGGACTTCCTGCTGCGCCTGGTGGTGGCCGACATGGCCGCCTACTCGCGCTTCATGATGGATGTGCTGCTGCGCCACCCCTCGGTGCAAGACTGCAAGACCAGTTTCGTGATGGACCGCGTCAAGAGCACCACCGCCCTGCCGGTGTGACTTGCTATCGTTTTTGCTGCATTGCAGCAACGCCTGCCGGGCCAGAACCGGAGATATGGCACCCGTTCATCGGGTTTGTACGGGTTTAGGGAGGCAGGACCTTGTCGATATAGGGAAAACCCTTATATTTTGCGCCATGTCCTCCGAAACCACCGCCATCTCCGCGCCAGCGCGTCCGGCCCCCGCCGGCGACCCGCAGCATTCGCAGGTCGGTGCCGTGGTGCCGATCCGCAGCATGGGACGTGCGCACGCGCCGCGCATCCTGGCCCATCTGCTGGCCCTGGACGCACACGACCGCTACCTGCGTTTTGGCTATGCCGCCAACGACGAACAGATCGGTCGCTATGTCGATCAGCTCAACTTCGAACGCGACGAACTCTTTGGCGTCTTCAACCGCAAGCTCGAGCTGGTCTCGATGGCGCACCTGGCGTTCTCGGTCGATCCGAACTGCACCAGCTGCGCCGAGTTCGGCGTGTCGGTATCGAAATCGGCCCGCGGGCGGGGCTACGGCAGCCGGTTGTTCGAGCGCGCCGTGATGCACGCCCGCAACGAAGGCGTGCACCTGCTGTTCATCCACGCGCTGTCGGAAAACACCGCCATGCTGCGCATCGCGCGCAAGGCCGGGGCGGTGATCGAGCGCGATGGTCCCGAGAGCGAGGCCCATCTTCGCCTGCCGCCCGCCGACTTCGATTCGCGCGTGACCGAGCTGCTGAATGAGCAGATCGCCCTCACCGACTACCACTTCAAAGCCCAGGTCAAGCAGTTCTGGAGCGCGCTGGACCTGTTGCAGGAAATCCGCCAGGGCGTGCGCAAGTCCCGCGACGCCATGAAGTGATGGCTCCGCGCGGCGGGGGCGCCGGCAACGCGGGTGGCTCCTGTGAAGCGCTTGCGGTATCCTTTGCCGCTGTTTCAACTCCCTTTTCCTCCAGTGGCCGACCACCCTCCCAGTACGGGGCCGCAGCGCAGCCTGCGGCATGAAGACAAACGTGGATTCCTGCAGAAGCTTGCGGAATTCATTCACCCCGGACCTGACTCCAAGGACGAGCTGATCGAGACGCTCGCCGAGGCCGAGGACAACGACATCATCAACGCCGAGTCGCGCGTCATGCTCGAGGGCGTGATCCGCATCGCCGACATGTCTGCCGGCGACGTGATGGTGGCGGCGCCGCGCATGGATGTGCTCGACATCGACGCGCCCTTCGACGAGCTGCTGCACCTTGTCATCGACACGGCCCACTCGCGTTTCCCGGTCTACGAAGGCGAGCGCGAGAACATCATCGGCATCCTGCTGGCGAAAGACCTGCTCAAGCTGCAGCGGGCGCCAGAGCTGAACATCCGCGCGCTGCTGCGCCCGGCCACCTTCGTGCCCGAGAGCAAGGGCCTGAACGACCTGCTGCGCGAATTCCGCGGCAACCGCAACCACCTGGCGATCGTGATCGACGAGTTTGGCCGCGTGGCCGGCCTCATCACCATCGAGGACGTGCTGGAAGAAATCGTCGGCGAGATCGAGGACGAATTCGACGTGGCCGAAGACGATGGCGACATCTTTTCGCTGGCCGACGGCACCTGGCGCGTCAGCGGCGACACGGCCATCGAACGCATCAACGAACAGTTCGGCATCCAGCTGCCTGAAGACGGCTTCGACACCATCGGCGGCCTGATTGCCCACACCATGGGCCACGTGCCCAAGCGCGGCGAAGTCCACGAAATCGACGGCCTGCGTTTTGTCGTGCTGCACACCAAGGGCGGCGCGGTCAAGTGGTTCAAGGTCATGCCGTTGCCCACGGGCGCCTGAGCGCACATCTGCTGCGCCACGCCCCATGCGCAACCTGTTCGGCAATCTTCACCCCCATTCCAGCCTGTCCCCGTTGTCCGGCCTGCCGCCGGGCCGGCGTGCGCGCGGCAGCGGTGTTTTCTGGTTTCTGGTCTGCGTGTTCGGTGGCGCCCTGCAGGCGGCGGCGCTGGCTTGGCCGCTGAAGTCCTGGCACCCGCCGGGGCTGATGCCCGGTGAGCCCAGCGGCTGGCTGCAGATCGTTTCCCTGAGCCTCCTGGTGTTCGCGCTGCGGCATGTGCACCGCGTCGGGCAGGCGTTCTGGCGCGGCTGGGTGTTCGCCACCGTGTGGATGGCGGGCAGCCTGTGGTGGCTGTTTGTGTCGATGCACACGTATGGCGGCCTGGCGGCCTGGATGGCGGTGCTGGCCGTGGCGGCGCTGGCCGGTGGGCTGGCCCTGTTCTACGCGGTGGCATCGGTGGTGCTGTGTGCCTGGGCGCCGCGCGCGCGCTGGCTGCAGGCGCTGATGTTTGCCGCGCTGTGGACGCTGGCCGAACTGGTGCGCGGACGCTGGCTGACCGGACTGCCCTGGGGCGCCGGCGGTTACGCACAGGTCGAACTGATGGCTGTCTGGGCACCCTGGGTGGGCGTGTACGGTCTGGGCGCGCTGTCGGCGCTGCTGGCCTTTGCGTTTGCCCTCGCGGTGCCGGCGGCCTGGTCGTTGGTGCATGGGCGTCTGTTTCCCGTGCTGCCGGGGCCTCGAAGCCAGGCGGCGGGCGCTGGAACGGCCGCGTCGTGGGGCAACGCACTGGCTGGTCTGGTGGCGCTGGCGCTGCTGGCCAGTGTGCTGCTGGGCGAACGCTGGCGCGACTTGGCCCTGCGGGGCACGGCCGACGCCGGGTCGCTGAAGGTCTGGCTGTTGCAGGGCAACATCCCGCAGAACGAGAAGTTCGAGACCGGCACCGGGGTCGCCACGGCGTTGTCCTGGTACCCGGCCCAGATTGCCGAAGCCGCGCGTGCGCGACGGGCCGGGGCAGGGCCGGATCTGGTCGTGGCACCCGAAACGGCGGTGCCGGTGCTGCCGCAGCAGCTGTCGTCGGACTTCTGGGAGCCGTTCTTCGATGTCATCGGCGCGTCGTCCGCGACACCGCAGTCACCCGGCCTCGGGGTGATGGTCGGCATCCCGCTGGGCTCGATGGAGTCGGGCTACACCAACTCGGCCTGGGGCATTGCCCCCGCCATGCTGCAGGGGCGCGACGGTGGTTTTCCGGGCGCACGCTTCTACCGCTACAGCAAGCAGCACCTGGTGCCATTTGGCGAGTTCATCCCGCCGACCTTCCGCTGGTTTACCGACCTGATGCACATTCCCCTGGGCGACTTCGCCCGCGGCGATCTGGTGCAACCGGGCTGGAACTGGGCCGGGCAGCGCGTGGCGCCCAACATCTGTTACGAGGATCTGTTCGGCGAAGAACTGGCCGCATCCTTCCGCGATCCGGCCACGGCGCCGACCGTGATGGTCAATCTGAGCAACATCGGCTGGTTCGGTGACACGGTGGCCATCGACCAGCACCTGCAGATCTCCCGCCTGCGCGCGCTGGAACTGGGGCGGCCGATGCTGCGCGCCACCAACACCGGCGCCACGGCGGCCATCGACCACCAGGGCGTGGTGACCCACCGTCTGCCGCGCCTGATCCGCCACCGGCTGGAAGCCTCGGTGCAGGGCCGCACGGGGCTCACGCCCTACGCCGTCTGGGCTTCGCGCTGGGGCCAGGGGCCGGTCTGGCTGGGCTGTCTGGCCGTGGTGGCGCTGGCCTTGCTGGTGCGCCGGACCCAGCAGCGCCGGCCGACCCGGCGCACGGGCGGCGAAACCCGCCCCGGCCCGTAAAATCCAAGGTTTTGCGCGGACTGCCCGAGAGGCGGTTGCCGCGCCACCACACCCTGCATTCCGGCCAGCGGATCCACCGCCGGCAACCGACCATGTTGACCTTCCAGCAAATCATCCTGACCCTGCAGTCCTACTGGGACAAGCAAGGCTGCGCCCTGCTCCAGCCCTACGACATGGAGGTCGGCGCCGGCACCAGCCACACCGCCACCTTCCTGCGCGCGCTCGGCCCCGAGCCATGGAAGGCCGCCTATGTGCAGCCCAGCCGCCGCCCCAAGGACGGCCGCTACGGCGAGAACCCCAACCGCCTGCAGCACTACTACCAGTACCAGGTGGTGCTCAAGCCCGCACCGGCCAACATCCTGGAGCTGTACCTGGGCTCGCTCGAAGCCCTGGGCTTCGACCTGAAGAAGAACGACATCCGCTTTGTCGAAGACGACTGGGAAAACCCGACGCTGGGCGCCTGGGGCCTGGGTTGGGAGGTCTGGCTCAACGGCATGGAAGTGACGCAGTTCACCTACTTCCAGCAGGTCGGCGGCATCGACTGCAAACCCGCCACCGGCGAAATCACCTACGGCCTGGAGCGCCTGGCCATGTACCTGCAGGGCGTGGACAACGTCTACAACCTGAAGTGGACCGAGACCATGAGCTATGGCGACGTCTATCACCAGAACGAGGTCGAGCAATCCACCTACAACTTCGAGCACAGTGACGCCGACTTCCTGTTCACCGCCTTCGGTGCGCACGAGAAACAGGCCAAGCACCTGATCGAGCAGCAACTGGCCCTGCCCGCCTACGAGCAGGTGCTCAAGGCCGCGCACAGCTTCAACCTGCTGGACGCGCGCGGTGCGATCTCCGTGACCGAGCGCGCCGCCTACATCGGCCGCATCCGGAACCTCGCGCGCGCCGTCGCCCAGAGCTACTACGAGAGCCGAGAGCGTCTGGGCTTCCCCATGGCGCCGCGCGAGTGGGTGACGCAGATCGAGAAGAAAGCCGCCTGAGCCGGAGCAACAAGAATGACAACGAAGAACCTCCTCGTCGAACTGTTTGTGGAAGAGCTGCCGCCCAAGGCGCTCAGGAAGCTGGGTGATGCCTTTGCCGGTGTGCTGGCTGACCAGCTCAAGGCCCAGGGCCTGGCCGCCGCCGATGTGGTGGTGACTCCCTTTGCCTCGCCGCGCCGCCTGGCCGCGCATGTGACCGCCGTGGCCGCGCGCGCCGCCGACAAGGCTGTGTCGCAGAAGCTCATGCCCGTCAGCGTCGGTCTGGACGCCAGCGGCGCGCCCACGCCCGCGCTGCTCAAGCGCCTGGCCGGGCTGGGCGTTGACGCGGGCAACACGGCGTCTGCCGTGGCCAGTCTCAAGCGCGCCATGGACGGCAAGGCCGAAGCCCTGTTCTTCGACAGCGTGCAGCCTGGCGTCGATCTGGACGCCGGCCTGCAGAAGGCGCTCGATGAAGCGATCGCCAAGCTGCCGATCCCGAAGGTCATGAGCTACCAGCTGGAAACCGACTGCGAACTGCCCGGCTGGACCAGCGTGAACTTCGTGCGCCCGGCGCACGGCCTGGTCGCGCTGCATGGCGCCGACGTGGTGCCGGTGAAGGCGCTCGGCCTGAAGGCTGGCAATGCCACGCATGGCCACCGTTTCGAAGCGGGTGTGGACCCGGTGCTACTGGCCGACGCTGATGCGTACGCCGCCACGCTGGCCAAGGACGGTGCGGTGATCGCCTCGTTCGCCGACCGCAAGGCCGAGATCGTGCGCCAGCTGGCCGCCGCGGCGGCGAAGATTGGCGGTGGCTGCAAGCCCATCGAGGACGACGCGTTGCTGGACGAAGTGACCGCACTGGTCGAGCGGCCCAACGTGCTCATCTGCGCGTTCGAAAAACAGTTCCTCGACGTGCCGCAGGAATGCCTGATTCTCACAATGAAGGCCAACCAGAAGTACTTCCCGCTGCTGGACGCACAGGGCAAGCTGACCCACCAGTTTCTCGTGGTCAGCAACATCAGCCCGGCCGATGCGAGCGCGGTGATCGGCGGCAACGAGCGTGTGGTGCGCCCGCGCCTGGCCGATGCCAAGTTCTTCTTCGACCAGGACCGCAAGAAGACTCTGGAGAGCCGCGTCGAAGGCCTGGGCAAGGTGGTTTATCACAACAAGCTGGGCACGCAGGGCGAACGCGTCGAGCGCGTGCGCGCGATCGCCAAGTCCATCGGCCAGCAACTCGGTGGCGACGTGCTCGCGAAGAGCGCCGACACCGCCGCGCGCCTGGCCAAGACCGACCTGCTGACCGACATGGTGGGCGAGTTCCCCGAGCTGCAGGGCATCATGGGCGGCTACTACGCGCGCCACGACGGCCTCTCCGAAGACATCGCCTTCGCGATCGAAGACCACTACAAGCCGCGCTTCGCGGGCGACGAACTGCCGCGCACCCAGACCGGTGTGGTGGTGGCGCTGGCCGACAAGCTGGAGACCCTGGTTGGCATGTTCGGCATCGGCAACCTGCCGACCGGCGACAAGGACCCGTTCGCGCTGCGCCGCCATGCGCTGGGTGTGATCCGCATGCTGGTCGAGAAGGATCTGCCGCTCGAACTGACCGCGCTGCTGTCGGCTGCCGTTCCGGCCTTTGGCGACAAGATCACCGATGCGACGCCTGCGCTGGCCGATTTCATCTACGACCGCCTCGCCGGTGGCCTGCGCGAGCAGGGCGCGAGTGCGCAGGAAGTGGACGCCGTGCTGGCCCTGCGCCCGCAGCGACTGGCCGACGTGGCCCTGCGCCTGCAGGCCGTGCGTGCCTTCGCCGCGTTGCCAGAAGCGCCTGCCTTGGCCGCGGCCAACAAGCGCATCGGCAACATCCTCAAGAAGTCCGAAGGCGAGGGCGCTGCGGTCAATCCGGCGCTGTTTGTCGAGGCTGCCGAGAAGGACCTCTACGCCGCGATGCAGGCCACCGTGCCCGCCGCCAATGCGAAGTTCGATGCCGGCGACCACACCGCCAGCCTGCAGACGTTGGCTGCGCTGCGCACGCCGGTGGACGCCTTCTTCGACGGCGTGATGGTCAATGCGGAAGACGCCGCGCTCAAGGCCAACCGCCTGGGGCTGCTGAAGTCGCTGCACGAGGCCATGAACCGCGTAGCCGACCTGTCGCGCCTCGCGGCTTGATCGGCGCACACTCCGTCACGGACACCAGAAGGAAGCCCGCATGAAACTGCTGATCCTCGACCGCGACGGCACGCTCAACCGCAGTCGCGACGACTATGTGGCCTCGGCCGACGAGTGGGAGGCGCTGCCCGGCGCGCTCGAAGCCGTGGCTCGGTTGAACCACGGCGGCTGGCGCGTGGTGCTGGCGACCAACCAGTCGGGCATCGGCCGCGGCCTGTTCGACATGGCCTCGCTCAACGCGATCCACGCCAAGTTGCACCGCGCGTTGGCGGCGGTCGGCGGGCGGGTCGAGGCGATCTTTTTCTGTCCGCACGCGCCCGAAGACGCCTGCCATTGCCGCAAGCCGGAGCCGGGCCTGTTCGAACAGGTGGGTGATCGTTTCGGTCTTCCTCTGGAGGACGTGCCCGCCGTGGGCAATGCCTTGCGCCACGTGCAGGCGGGCGCCGCCGCCGGCTGCCCGACGCACCTGCTGCTGACCGGCAAGTCCGAGCACCTGCGCAGTGTGGTCGGCGCCGGTGATGCCGCCGGAGCCGAGGTCACCGGTCTGCCGCCGGGCTGCCTCCTGCACCAGGACCTTGCCGCTTTTGCCGACTGGCTGCTGGCGCAGCCCGAGCCCACCACCTGACACCTTCCCCATGTATCTGATCAATTTCCTGCGCGCGGTGCTTCACATGCTGTTCATGGCGGTGACCGTCGTGCCCTGGGCGCTGGCGGTGGTGATCGCCGCGCCCTTTCTCAACAGCACGAAGGTCTACTGGATGTGCGCACGCTGGCTCAAGCTGGCGGTCGACGGCGGTACCGTGATCCTGGGCATCCGCAACAAGGTGATCGGCTACGAGAACCTGCCGGTCGGGACGACCGCACCGGCGGTGCTGCTGGTCAAGCACCAGTCGCTGTGGGAGACCTTCAGCATGGCGGCGCTGATGCCGCACCCGCTGGCCTTCGTGTTCAAGAAGGAACTGCTGCGGGTGCCGTTCTTCGGCTGGGCCATGGGCCGCATGGACATGATCCACATCGACCGCGCCGACGGCGCACGCGCCTTCGTCAAGGTGGTGCAGCAGGGCCAGCGCCTACTCGACCAGGGCACCTGGGTCATCATGTTCCCCGAAGGCACGCGCATCGCGCGCGGCGAGAAGGGCGTCTACAAGACCGGCGGCACGCGGCTGGCGATCCGCACCGGAGCCCCGGTGATCCCGATCGCCGTGACCTCGGCCAAGTGCTGGCCGCGCAAGGCCTTCGTGAAGAAGCCGGGTACGGTCGAGTTCTCGATCGGCAAGCCGATTCCCAGTGCCGGCCGCGACGCCGACGAGCTGATGAAAGAGGTCGAGGACTGGATCGAAGGCGAGATGCACCGGCTCGACCCGGACGCCTACACCAAGGCCTGAGTCGATCCATGCAGCGCTTCGTCCAGCTGGCGCTTGATTTTCTGACCGGGTCCGACCCGGTGGCGAAGCCACCGGCGCCTGCGGCGCCGCGCGTCGACGGGCCGCCGGCCGAGTCGATGACGGCAGTGTTCCAGCCCGGCACCTGGCACCACCCGCGCGCCAACCGGCGCGTGCGCCTGGCCGGGTACGAAGTGGCCTACGAATTCGCGCGCGGCAAGCGCCGCACCATCGGGCTGTCGGTCAGCCCGGAGGGCCTGAGCGTGCGCGCGCCGCGCTGGACGCCCGTGGGCGAGGTCGAGGCCTATCTGCACGAGAAGTCGGGCTGGGTGCTCGACAAGCTGCGCGATGCGCGTGAGCGGGCCGGCGCACTGGAGCGGTCCCGCACGGTCTGGGCCGATGGGGCCGAATTCGACTTCCTGGGGCAGCGCGTCTGCCTGCGGCTGGACCCGGCCCACGGGTTCAAGCAGGTCGGCGCGGTGCTGGAGCCGGCCGACGGGGAACGCCCGGCGACCTTGTGGCTGGGGCTGGCGAACAACGCGGGCGAGGGGCAGATCCGCGACGCGGCGCAGGCCTGGCTGATGCGGCAGGCGCAGCAGCTGTTCACCGAGAGCCTGGACAGGTTTGCGCCTCAGCTCGGCGTGACGTACACGAAGCTGCGGCTGTCCAGCGCCGGCACACGCTGGGGCAGCGCGAGCGCCGACGGCACGATTCGCCTGAACTGGCGCCTGGTGCACCTCAAGCCCGAGATGATCGACTACGTGGTCGTGCACGAACTGAGCCACCTGCGCCACATGGACCACAGTCCGCAGTTCTGGGACGTGGTCGCCAGCGTGATGCCCGACCACCTGCAGCGGCGCAAAGCGCTCAAGCGCGTGGCGTTGTCGTAAGGCCCCCGCGCTCCGCCGCTGCGCGGGTCGGTGCACCCAGAGGGAGCGCGTTTCACTTTGGGGCGGCCCGGCGGTGAAACGCCGGCTAGACCGCGCTGAAGCGCCAGACCCCGTCGACATCCTGTGTGCGCCGCAGCTTGCCCTGGAACCAAAGCCGGTGCAGGTGGGCCACCGACTCGCCCATCGCGAAGGTGCTCTGGTGCAGGTCCAGCGGGCGGTGGAACAGCACCGGGATCATTTCCCAGGCGCTGTGCGGTCGCTGGGCGCAGGCTTCCAGCACCTCGGCCAGCCGGTCGTCGTGGTGTTCCTGCAGCTGCTTGATGCGTTCGTGCAGGCCGGTGAAGGGCTTGCCGTGTGAGGGCAGCACCAGTGTGTCGGGCGGCAGCGGCAGGTAGCGCTCCAGCGAGTCGAGGAACTGCGACAGCGGATCGCTCTCGGGTTCCACGTCGTACACGCTGACGTTGGTGCTGATGCGTGGCAGCACCATGTCGCCGCTGATCAGCAAACCGAGCGCATCGCAGTGCAGCGCCATGTGTTCGGGTGCGTGGCCGTAGCCCGCGATGCAGCGCCAGCCGTGGCCACCGATGTCCACCACCTGCCCGTCCATCAGCCGCCGGTACTGGCTCGGCACGCCCGGCACCAGGCCGGGGTAGTAGCCCGCGCGGGCACGGATCTTCTCCAGCGAGGCCGGATCGAGCAGGCCGTGCGCGCGGAAAAACGCGGCCGCGCCGTCGCCACCGAAGCCGGTGGTGCTGCGCGAGCCGATGCGGGCCATGTGGTAGTCCGTCCCGCTGATCCAGAGCCTGCAATCGTGGTCGGGTGTGCTCCAGCGCTCGCACAGCCACTGCGCCAGGCCGATGTGGTCGGGGTGCATGTGTGTGACCACCAGGCGCAGGACCGGCAAGCCTTCGAGCTCGTTTGCAAAGATCTCTTCCCACTGCGCCTTCGCTTCGTCGCGCGCAATGCAGGTGTCCACCACCGTCCAGCCTTCGCGACCGTCCAGCGTGTCGCGCAGCAGCCAGAGGTTGATGTGGTCCAGCGCAAACGGCAGCGCCATGCGGATCCACTTCACGCCGGGCGCGACCACCAGCGTGCGGCCGGGCTCGGGCAGGGCATCTCCCTGCGGGTAGTGAAGCCGGGCTTCGAGCTGGTCTTTGGTGGCAGAGGTCATGGGCCGTTTCTCGAAGGGCGTTCCGTTAAACTGACGTTGACGTAAACGTCAGGCTGCGATGCATTCTAGGGAGCGATCCCGGCCGCGGCTGTCCGAAAGCCGACACCCCCTCCAAGACCATGGCGACCAACCCGACCTATTCCATCAGCGATCTCGCGCGCGAGTTCGACCTGACCACGCGCGCCATCCGCTTCTACGAGGACATGGGGCTGATCCAGCCGCAGCGCGAGGGGCCGGGGGGCCGCAACCGTGTCTACAGCTCGCGCGACCGCACGCGGCTGAAGCTCACGCTGCGCGCCAAGCGCCTGGGCCTGTCGCTGACCGAGGCCAAGGACATCATCGACATGTATGACAGCCCGCGCGACACCGGGCCGCAGCTGCGCAAGTTCCTCACCGTGCTGGCCGACCACAAGCGGCAGCTGGAAGAGCAGCTGGCCGACCTAGTGGCCAACCTCGACGAGGTCAAGGTGCACGAGAAGGAGGCCAGGGCGCTACTGGCCAAGGTGGAAAAGTCCGGCAAGGTCTAGACTGCGGGTCCCTTTTGCTCTTTCCACCTTCGACCATGGCTCTTGTCGCAACCGCCATCGTGGCCCTGCTGGCCGTCCTGCACGTCTACATCCTCGTGCTGGAAATGTTTCTCTGGGACACCCCCAAGGGCCGCAAGGCCTTCAACCTCACGCCCGAGTTTTCCGCCGCCAGCAAGGCGCTGGCCGCCAACCAGGGGCTGTACAACGGCTTTCTCGCGGCCGGCCTGTTCTGGGGGCTCTGGCTGGGCGCTGAAGGTTTTGGCGTGAAGGTGTTTTTCCTTGCCTGCATCCTGGTCGCCGGCCTCTACGGCGCCGCGACCGCCACCCGCAAGATCCTGTTCATCCAGGCCGTGCCCGCCGCTCTGGGGCTTGCCGCGCTGTTCCTCTCACGCTGATCCTTTTTCGCCGCCGAACGCGGCGGCAACGGTCTGCGGGTTGATCCGCACTTGCCGCATCGGATCGGCGTCGGTCATAATTGACGTTTACGTAAACGTAAATCAGATCCATGACCCAGTCCACCGACCACGACGCCCTGCGCCAGCGCGTGCAGACCAGCCTGGACCGCCAGGGGATGATGCAGGCGCTCGGTGTGCGCCTGCTGGCCGTGGCGTCCGGCGAGGTCGCGTTGGCTCTCCCGTATTCCGACCGCGTGACGCAACAGCAAGGCGGCTTTCACGGCGGTGCCATGGGCGCACTGGCCGACATCGCGGGGGGCTACGCGGCACTGACGGTGGCGCCCGAGGGCATGGAAGTCACGACCGTCGAATACAAGATCAACTTCCTCGCGGCCTTCCAGGGCGGCGAACTGCACGCCACTGGTCGCGTGACCAAGGCCGGCAAACGCATCATCGTGACCACCGCGGAGGTGGTGCACGTGGCGGCCGACGGCAAACGCTCGGACTGCGCCGTGATGCAGCAGACCCTGGTGCCGGTGCCCAAGACCTATTGAACATTCAACGCCCAACGCCCAACGCCCAACGCCCAACGGAGACACAACATGACCAACCTGCCCGGCCTCAATTTCCAGCTCGGTGAAGACATCGACGCCCTGCGTGATGCGGTGCGCGACTTTGCACAGGCCGAGATCGCACCACGCGCAGCCGAGATCGACCGCACCGACCAGTTCCCGATGGACTGCTGGCGCAAGATGGGCGAACTGGGCGTGCTGGGCATCACTGTGCCCGAGCAGTACGGCGGCGCCAACATGGGCTACCTCGCGCACATGGTCGCGATGGAAGAAATCAGCCGCGCCAGCGCCTCGGTGGGCCTGAGCTACGGCGCGCACAGCAACCTGTGTGTGAACCAGATCAACCGCAACGGCACCGACGCGCAGAAGGCCAAGTACCTGCCCAAGCTCATCAGCGGCGAACACGTGGGCGCGCTGGCCATGAGCGAACCGGGCGCCGGCTCCGACGTGATCAGCATGAAGCTGAAGGCCGAGGACAAGGGCGGCTACTACCTGCTCAACGGCAACAAGATGTGGATCACCAACGGCCCGGATGCCGACACCCTGGTGGTCTATGCCAAGAGCGAGCCCGAGATGGGCGCGCGCGGTGTCACCGCCTTCCTGATCGAAAAGGGCATGAAGGGCTTCTCGATCGCCCAGAAGCTCGACAAGCTGGGCATGCGCGGCAGCCACACCGGCGAACTGGTGTTCCAGGACGTCGAAGTGCCGGCCGAGAACATCCTGGGTGGCCTGAACATGGGTGCGAAGGTGCTGATGTCGGGCCTGGACTATGAGCGCGCCGTGCTCACCGGCGGGCCGCTGGGCATCATGCAGTCGGTCATGGACAACGTGATCCCGTACATCCACGACCGCAAGCAGTTCGGCCAGAGCATCGGCGAGTTCCAGCTGATCCAGGGCAAGGTCGCCGACATGTACACCGTGCTGCAGGCCGCGCGCAGCTTCGCCTACACCGTGGCCAAGAACCTCGATCTGCTGGGTACCGACCACGTGCGCCAGGTGCGCAAGGACTGCGCCTCGGTGATCCTCTGGACTGCCGAGAAGGCAACCTGGATGGCGGGCGAGGGCGTGCAGATCTACGGCGGCAACGGCTACATCAACGAGTACCCGCTGGGCCGCCTGTGGCGCGACGCCAAGCTGTACGAGATCGGTGCCGGCACCAGCGAAATCCGCCGCATGCTGATCGGCCGCGAGCTGTTCGCGGAAACGTGCTGAATGTGGCCCCCACGCTCCGCCGCTGCGCGTGTCGCCTAGGTAACATCGCCGCATGAGCACATCCATCCAGACCCTGATCGAGAACAACCGCCGCTGGGCCGCCGAGACCGAGCGCGACCGGCCAGGCTATTTCAGCCAGCTGGCCCAGCAGCAGAACCCCAAGTACCTGTGGATCGGCTGTTCCGACAGCCGGGTGCCGGCCAACCAGATCACCGGGCTGGAGCCGGGTGAAGTCTTCGTGCACCGCAACGTGGCCAACGTGGTGGTGCACTCCGACCTGAATGCGCTGTCGGTGATCCAGTTCGCGGTCGAGTACCTCAAGGTCGAGCACATCCTGGTCGTCGGTCACTACGGTTGCGGTGGCGTGCTGGCCACGCTGCGCGGCGCGCGCGTCGGCCTGGCCGACAACTGGCTGCGCCATGTGCACGACGTGAAGATGCGCCACCGCAAGCGCCTGGACCACCTGCCCGTGGCGGTGCAGGAAGACGTGCTGTGCGAAATGAACGTGATCGAGCAGGTGGGCAACGTGGCGCTGACCAACGTGCTGCAGGACGCCTGGGCGCGCGGCCAGAAGGTGTCGGTGCACGGCTGGTGCTATGGCCTCAAGGACGGCCTGGTGAAAGACCTCGGGTTGAGCATCAGCCGCCCGGAAGAAGTCATGCCGCAGTTCCGCAATGCGCTCAAGCGCTACCCGCGCGCCGAGACCTGAGGTATCGACCGGCCATGTTTCCCCAGCGTCTGGACTCGACCGTGGCCTACGACGTCGCCAAGGCGATGATGGACGGGTTCAACCGCCACTACCGCCTGTTCCGCGCCGAGTCCGCGCGCGCCAAGCACCGGTTCGAGACGCGCGACTGGCCGGGCCAGCAGCGCGCCCAGCGCGAGCGCATCGAGTTCTATGACCTGCGGGTCCATGAGTGCGTCAAGCGGCTGGTCAAGGAGTTCAGGGCCGACGCGCAGCCGATGGAGGTCTGGGAGCAGGTCAAGCTGCACTACATCGGCCTGCTGGTGAACCACCACCAGCCCGAGCTGGCCGAGACCTTCTTCAACTCGGTCACCACCAAGATCCTGCAGCGCGCGTACTTCCAGAACGACTTCATCTTCGTGCGGCCGGCCGTGTCGACCGAGTACATCGAAGACAACGCGCGCGGGGCGCTGCCGACCTACCGCAGCTACTACCCGACACACGACACCATGCGCCACGAGGTGCGGCGCATGGTCGAGGACTTCGACCTGCGTGTGCCCTTCGACGATCTCGGGCGCGATGCCGGTCTGATCCTCGAAGCCATGCGCCAGCGCTTCGATCACCACCGTCTGCGCGCCAACTTCCAGATCCAGGCGCTCTCGGGGCTGTTCTACCGGAATAAGGGTGCCTACGTGGTCGGCAAGATCATCAACGGCTTCCAGGAAGTGCCGTTCGCGCTGCCGATCCTGCACAACGAAAACGGCCGCCTCGTAATCGACGCCGCGCTGTTCGGCGAAGACGACCTGCTGATGCTGTTCAGCTTCGCCCGCGCCTACTTCATGGTCGACATGGAGGTGCCCAGCGCGTACGTGCAGTTTCTGCGCAGCCTGATGCCGCGCAAGCCGCGCGCCGAGTTCTACAACGCACTCGGCCTGGCCAAGCAGGGCAAGACCCTGTTCTACCGCGACTTCCTGGCGCACATGCGCCACAGCACCGACAGATTCCGCATTGCGCCCGGCATCAAGGGCATGGTGATGCTGGTGTTCGACCTGCCGAGCTTTCCCTTCGTGTTCAAGGTCATCAAGGACTACTACCCGCCGCAGAAGGACACGACGCGCGAGCAGATCCGCGGCAAATACCTGCTGGTGAAGCAGCACGACCGGGTGGGCCGCATGGCGGACACGCTGGAGTTCTCCGAGGTGGGCTTTCCGCGCGACCGCTTTACCGACGAACTGATCGCGGAGATCCAGAAGTTCGCCCCCAGCCAGATGGAGATCAGCGACCGCGACGGCGACGGCACGACCGAGGTCATCCTCAAGCACTGCTACATCGAGCGGCGAATGATCCCGCTCAACATCTACCTGCAGGAAGCCTTCGACACCCTGCAGGCCGAGGGCGTGGACGACACCCCGCTCCAGCGCGCGCGCGAACAGATCACGAAGGCCGTGGTCGAGTACGGCAACGCCATCAAGGATCTGGTCGCGGCCAACATCTTCCCGGGCGACATGCTCTGGAAGAACTTCGGCATCACCCGCCACGGCAAGGTCGTGTTCTACGACTACGACGAGATCGAATACATCACCGACTGCAACTTCCGCCGCGTGCCTGCGCCCCGCGATGAGGAAGAGGAGATGTCGGGCGAGATCTGGTATTCGGTCGGCCCGAAAGACGTGTTCCCCGAAACCTTCGGGCCCTTCCTGCTGGGCAATCCGCTGGTGCGGGAAGACTTCATGAAACACCACGCCGATCTGCTGGACGCCGCCTTCTGGCAGGCGCACCAGAAGCGCATCGCCGATGGGCATGTGTACGACGTGTTTCCCTACGAGCGTGCCCGGCGCTTCCGCGCGCAGGCGCACAAAGAACTTCTCGATTGACTGTTCCCTTTTATTTTGGAGACCTGAACATGAGCAACACCACCGATCCCATCGTCATCGTCGGCGCCGCCCGCACCCCCATGGGTTCGTTTCAGAGCGACTTCGCTGCGCTGTCCGCCCACGACCTGGGCGGGGTCGCGATCAAGGCCGCCGTCGAGCGCTCGGGCGTGGACAAGTCGCTGGTAGATGAAGTGCTGTTCGGCAACTGCCTGATGGCCGGCCAGGGCCAGGCACCCGCGCGCCAGGCCGCGCTCAAGGGTGGGCTGCCGCTGTCGGCCGGCGCGGTGACGCTGTCCAAGATGTGCGGCTCGGGCATGAAGGCCACGATGCTGGCGCACGACATGCTGCTGGCCGGCAGCGCGACCGTGATGGTCTCGGGCGGCATGGAGAGCATGACCAACGCGCCCTATCTGATGCTCAAGGGCCGCGGCGGTTACCGCATGGGCCACGACAAGATCTACGACCACATGATGCTCGACGGCCTCGAAGATGCCTACGAAGCCGGCCGCTCGATGGGCACCTTCGGCGAAGACTGCGCCGCCAAGTACAGCTTCACCCGCGAGCAGCAGGACGCCTTCGCCATCGCTTCGGTGACGCGCGCCAAGGCCGCGACCGAAAGCGGCGCCTTCGCCAAGGAAATCGCGCCCGTGACGGTCAAGGACCGCAGCGGCGAGCGCGTGGTGTCGGTGGACGAAGGCCCGGGCAAGGTCAAGCTGGACAAGGTCACCTCGCTCAAGCCCGCGTTCAAGAAAGACGGCACCATCACCGCCGCTTCGTCCTCGTCGATCAACGACGGTGCCGCCGCGCTGGTGCTGATGCGCGCCTCGACCGCGAAGGCGCAGGGCCTCAAGCCCCTGGCCACCATCGTCGGCCACGCCACGCACGCGCAGGAACCCAACTGGTTCGCCACCGCACCCGTGGGCGCCACGCAGAAGCTGCTGGCCAAGACCGGCTGGGCCGTGGGCGACGTGGACCTGTGGGAAATCAACGAGGCCTTCGCGGTCGTTCCGATGGCGCTGATGACCGAGCTGAGCATTCCCCACGAGAAGGTGAACGTCAACGGCGGTGCCTGCGCACTGGGCCACCCCATCGGCGCCTCGGGCGCCCGCATCCTGGTGACGCTGTTGCACGCGCTGCAGGCGCATGGCAAGAAGAAGGGCGTCGCCACGCTGTGCATCGGCGGCGGTGAAGCCACGGCGATGGCGATTGAGCTGATCTAACACCCCTCTGAAAATGCCATGAGTGCTGTTCTCGTCATCGGCGCCTCGCGCGGCATCGGCCTGGAGTTCGTGCGGCAGTACCGCGCGGCGGGTGATCGCGTGATCGCGACCGCGCGCGACGACGCGGGGCTGGAGCGCCTGCGGGACCTGGGCGCCGAGCCGATGCGGCTGGACGTGGCCGACCCGCTGAGCGCGAGCGGCGTGTCGTGGCAGCTCGATGGCGAGAAGATCGATGTCGCGCTGTATGTGGCCGGCGTGATTGACCGGGGCAATGCCACCTCGCCGCCGACGCAGCAGGCTTTCGACGCCCTGATGCACACCAATGTGCTGGGCCTGATGCAGGTGCTGCCGCAGGTCATGCCGATGGTCGAGGAGGCCGGCGGCGTGTTCGGCGCCATGTCGTCGGCCATGAGCCAGATCGGCGCGGTACCGGGCAGCAACAGCTGGCTCTACCGCGTGAGCAAGGCGGCGCTGAACATGGCCGTGAGCAGCGCGCGCTTCAACTATCCCAGGGCGACCCTGGTGACGCTGGACCCGGGCTGGGTGCAGACCGACATGGGCGGCGGCGCCGCGCCGCTGACCGCCGAAGCCAGCGTGCGAGGACTGCGCGATGTGCTGGCGCATCTGAACCCCGACGACAACGGCCGCCTCATCCACCACGACGGCCGCCGCGCAACGACCTGGTGACCGATCCACACAACCCCCGAAGAGACAAGACATGCTGCTGACCCAAGACCAGGAAATGATCCGCGACGCCGTGCGCAGCTTTGCGCAGGAACAGCTGTGGCCGCACGCCGCGAAGTGGGACAAGGATCACCACTTTCCGAAAGACGTACACCAGGGGCTGGCCGAGCTGGGCGCTTACGGCATCTGCGTGCCCGAAGAACTGGGCGGCGCGGGGCTGGACTACCTGACGCTCGCGCTCGTGCTCGAAGAAATCGCGGCCGGCGACGGTGGCACCAGCACCGCCATCAGCGTCACCAACTGCCCCTACAACGCCATCCTGATGAAGTACGGCACGCCGGCGCAGCAGCAGCAGTGGCTGGTGCCCGCGGCGCGCGGCGACATCCTGGGCGCCTTCTGCCTCACCGAGCCGCACGTGGGCTCGGACGCCTCCGGCCTGCGGACCACGGCAGTGCGCGAGGGCGACGAATACGTCATCAACGGCGTCAAGCAGTTCATCACCAGCGGCAAGAACGGCCAGGCCGCGGTGGTGATCGCCGTGACCGACAAAGGCGCGGGCAAGAAGGGCATGAGCGCCTTCATGGTGCCCACCGACAACCCGGGCTGGCAGGTCGCGCGGCTGGAAGACAAGGTCGGCCAGCACAGCAGCGACACCGCGCAGATCAACTTCGACAACTGCCGCATCCCGGCCGAGAACCTGATCGGCCAGGAAGGCGAGGGCTACAAGATTGCGCTCTCTGCGCTCGAAGGCGGACGCATCGGCATCGCGGCGCAGAGCGTGGGCATGGCGCGCAGCGCGCTCGACGTGGCGATCGCCTATGCCAAGGACCGGCAGAGTTTCGGCACCGCCATCTTCAACCACCAGGCCGTGGGTTTCCGGCTGGCCGAATGCGCGACGAAGCTCGAAGCCGCGCGGCAACTGATCTGGCACGCTGCCGCGTTGCGCGACGCGGTCCGGCCCTGCCTGAAAGAGGCCGCGATGGCCAAGCTGTTCGCCAGCGAGACCGCCGAACAGATTTGCTCGGCGGCGATCCAGACGCTGGGCGGTTATGGCTATGTGAACGACTTCCCGGTCGAGCGCATCTGGCGCGACGTGCGCGTCTGCCAGATCTACGAAGGCACGAGCGACGTGCAGAAGATCATCATTCAGCGCGCTCTGTGAGCGCGCTGAATGGTCAGTTCGGCGCAGGCGGAATCGTCAGGCCTTTGGCCACCGCCGGCCGGGCCAGGAACGCCTGCAGCACGCGCTCCACTTCCGGGTAGTCGCTGAAGCCCACGAGGTCTCCGGCGCCGTAGAAGCCCACGAGGTTGCGCACCCACGGGAAGATGGCGATGTCGGCGATGGTGTAGTCCTCGCCCATGATCCAGGCACGACCCGCCAGGCGCTGGTTCAGCACGCCGAGCAGGCGCTTGGTCTCGGCGGCGTAGCGGCCCAGCGGGCGCTTGTCCTCGATCTCCTTGCCCGCGAATTTGTGGAAGAAGCCGAGCTGGCCAAACATCGGACCAACACCGCCCATCTGGAACATCAGCCACTGGATAGTCTCATAGCGTTGCGCCGGGTCGGCGGGCAGGAACTGGCCCGTCTTCTCGGCCAGGTAGATCAGGATCGCGCCCGACTCCCATAGCGCCAGCGGCTGACCGCCGGGGCCGTTGGGGTCGAGGATGGCGGGGATCTTGTTGTTCGGGTTGAGCGAGAGGAACTCGGGCGAAAGCTGGTCGTTGGTGTCGAAGGCCACACGGTGCACTTCGTACGGTATGCCCAGCTCTTCCAGCAGGATCGACACCTTCACACCGTTGGGCGTGGGCAGGCTGTAGAGCTGCAGGCGCTCGGGGTGGGCGGCGGGCCACTTGTGGGTGATGGCGAAGGTGGACAGATCGGTCATGAGGCATTCCTTTCGTCGCGCACATTAGCAGCTTGAACGCCGGCCGTGGCCGCGCGCTACGATGACCCTTTTGCAGCCCTGAGGAGACACACCCATGCCCATCACCAAAGGTTTTCGCGCCCTCGTCGACGAAGCCACCGCCCAGATCACCACCTACAGCGTCGAGCAGGTCCGCGCGCGCCTGGGCAGCGACGCCACGCTGCAGGTGGTCGACATCCGCGACCCGCGCGAGCTCGAACGCGAAGGCACGGTGCCCGGCTGCGTGCACGCGCCGCGCGGCATGCTGGAGTTCTGGGTCGACCCGGAGTCGCCGTACTACAAACCGGTTTTCGGCGACGAGAGCAAGGAGTTCGTGCTGTTCTGCGGCGCGGGCTGGCGCAGCGCGCTGGCGACCAAGGCCCTGCAGGACATGGGCATGACCAACGTCGCCCACATCGACGGCGGCTTCGGCGCCTGGGCCAAGGCCGGGGCGCCGGTTGAAACCCTCGAAGCCCACAAGGCCGCCAGCAAGGCCGCGCGCGGATGAGCGTCGCCGGGCCGCTCCCAAGGCGCTCAGCCCCGCAGTGCGCAGCACGGAGGGCAGACCCATGAGCGTGGCGCCGACCGGAGCCTGCCCCTGCGGCCGGCGCGATGCGCGCGGCAAGGCGCTCGCCTACGCCGATTGCTGCGGCCGCTACCTCGACCACGACATCCCGGCGCCCGATGCCGAGAGCCTGATGCGCTCGCGCTACAGCGCCTTCGTGCTCGACCGGGCCGGCTACCTGCAAGCGAGCTGGCACGCCAGCACGCGCCCGGCCGAGCTCACGCTGGAGCCGGGGCAGAAGTGGCTGGGGCTGGAGGTGAAGGCGCATCGCGCGATCGACGCCGACCATGCCGAGGTCGAATTCGTCGCGCGCTCGCGCTTTCAGGGTCGCGGTGTGCGCCTGCACGAGACCAGCCGCTTCGTGCGCGAGGGCGGGCGCTGGTTCTACGTCGACGGCGACATGCACTGAGCAGGGGAGGCACCCGACCTTCGTCGGGTGTTCCGTGTCTCGACCAGCTTCTACACTGCGCCCCTTGATTGTTTTTCATGGGGAGTGTCCATGTCGTTCGTGCGCGTGCGCCAGTGGCTGGTGCGTGGTGGAGTGGTGGCAGGGCTGGTTCTGGCGCTGGCCGGATGCGGGGGCGGTTCGTCGTCCGGCGTGACCGGGGAAGCGGAGACTCGGGCTGCGGCGGTGACGCTCACCGAGCAGGCCGTGATGGCCGAAGGCGCCCGTTTGAATGCCGCCGAACTGCAGCGGGCCGCCAACGGCGAGGACACCGCTTCGGTGAGCCGTTCGACCACCGGCCGGACGCCCAAGGTCGCTGCGGCCGCGGCCGACACGCGCGTGGCCGTGTTCCGTTTCTTCAACACCGCGACCGGCACCCACTTCTACACCGCCAGCGTGGAAGAGCGCGACCGCATCATCGCCACCCTGCCGGTGCTGCAGTACGAAGGCCCGGCGTTCTATGCCAGCAGTGCCGCCAACACCGCGCTCAGCCCGGTCTACCGCTTCTACAACCGCACGGCCGGCGTGCACTTCTACACCATCAGCGAAGACGAGAAGAACAGCATCATCGCCAACCTGCCGCAGTACACCTACGAAGGCCCGGCCTACTTCGCGAGCAAGGTCGCGGGCGAGAACATGCTCAAGCCGCTGTTCCGCTTCTACATCCTGAGCAAGGGCGTGCACTTCTTCACCGCCAGCAGCGCCGAAGCCGACAGCATCAAGGCCAACCTGCCCGACTACAAGTACGAAGGCATCGCCTACTACGTGCTGATCGGCCCTGCCGAAAATGCGCCCGGCAAGATCTACAAGGGCCTGGCCGCGCCGACCACACAGGCCGCGGCCATCACGCAGACGACCAACGAAGGCGCCGCAGGCTACACCTACGTCACCGACTACTTCTTCAGCAACGTGAGCCAGCAGGGCGCGATCTACTTCAGCGACCAGGCCAGCCCGCGCACCTACCAGACCAAGATCCTGAGCACGGCCGTGACCAACGCCGGCAGCAAGGTCTCTGCGCTGAACGTCCAGGGCAACCTGGGCTATGGCTACCAGGGCGACGTGTTCTTCTCGGGCAACGGGCTGCAGGCCTCGGCGCGCCACGTCAAGCCCACGCCCGGCAGCGGCAACATGAGCTACGCCGCCGTGGAGGCGCCCACGACCCAGGCCGCCTACCTGACCCTGCTCAACCAGCAAGGCGCGCTGGGCTTCCGCTATCTCGGTCCGGTGATCTACAGCACCACCACCAGCCTGCTGTTCGAAAAGAGCAGCCAGCGCCCCGGCCCGTTCACCTACCGCATGGTGGCATCCGCCACGACCGCCTCGGCCTTCGAGACCCAGGCCAACACGCAGGGCGCCGAGGGCTACGCGTTCAAGGGCCCCATCATGGTCGGCGGCACGAGCTACGACCTCTACGCCAAGGACGGCAGCAAGTACGCCGTGTTCAGCTACAAGACCGCGGTGCTCAACAGCGCCGACAGCATGGCGACCGTGGTGGCCGCGCTCAACGTGGAAGGCGCCAAGGGCTACTACTGGTTTGGCCCGATGAACTTCGGCGCCTCGGCGACCACCTATTCGATCTACTACAAGGGCAACTACGTCTGCCCGCCGCTGGGCGGCTGCTCCACGCCCGACGGCCTCTGAGCCATCGGCAGCCAGGCCGAGAGCACCGCGTGCAGATCGCCGGCGTCGACCGGCTTGCGCAGCACCAGGTAGCCCTCGGCCTCGGCGTCGTGCAGCTCGGGCGAGTCGAACTCGCCGCTGACCATCGCGCCGCTGGCGCCCGGGCAACGCTCCAGCAGCGCGCGCAGCAGGGCGAAGCCGCTCTCGCCGGAACGCAGCCGCTGGTCGCACAGGATCGCGTCCGGCAGGAAGCCCTGGTCCAGGGCTTCCTGCGCCTTGGCGCCCGAGGCCACGCAGCAGACCTGCACCCCCCAGCTCTCCAGCAGCGCCGACCACGCGGTCAGCACGGCCGGGTCGTCGTCGACCACCAGGCAGCGGCCAACCGGATGCGCCGCTGCGTCCGCGACCGATGTGCCCATTGAGCCGTGTGGCGAGGGGCTTGCGTCGGGCAGCTCCAGCGCCGGCAGCCGCAGCCAGAAGCGTGAGCCCTGGCCCTGCCGCGACTGGAAGCCATGCGTCGCGCCCATCAGCCGCGCGCAGCGTGCCACCACCGCCAGCCCCAGCCCGTGCCCCGCGCTGTCCATGCGCCAGGCGTGCTCGCTGCGGAAATACGGGCTGAACACCTGCGGCTCTTCGTCGGCGGCGATGCCGATGCCGGTGTCCCAGACCTCGATCAGCCAGTCAGCACCGCGCCGCCGCACACCCAGCAAAATCTCGCCCTGGGGCGGTGTGTAGCGGATCGCGTTGTGCGTCAGGTTCACCAGCGCCTGCCGCAAAAGCACCGGGTCGGCCACCACGGCCGCGCCGCGACGGGGCAGCCGCAGCCGCAGCGTCAGGCCGGCCAGCGTCGCCTGCTCGCGGAACAGGCGGACCACCTCGCCCATGACCGGCTGCAGCGCGACCGGCACGGCGCGCGAGGGCGTCTGCCCGGCCTCGAGCTTCGACAGGTCCAGCAGCGCGTTGAACAGCTGGCTCATCGCGTTCATGCTGCTCTTGAGGTCCGCCAGCAGCGGCGTGAGGGCCTGGTTCTGGTTGCGCAGGCCGATCGCCTCGACCATCAGCGACATCGCGTGCACCGGCTGGCGCAGGTCGTGGCTGGCGGTCGCGAGGAACAGGTTCTTTTCCTGCAGCGCCTCTTCGGCCACACGCTTGGCGTCCTGCAGCTCGCGGTTGGCCCGGCGCGTGCGCCGGTAGAGCGCGAACACGACGCCACCGCCCAGCAGCAACAACGCCGCACCCGCCGCGAGCGCGATCTGCTGCATGCGCCGGGTGCGCAGCTCGGCGTCCTGGACGCGGTTCTCCTGCGCCAGCTGTTCGATCTGCCGCTGGCGCTGCACCGCGTCGAACTGGCTCTGCAGCGTGGCCACCGCCTGCTCGCGCTCGACGCGGAACAGTTCCTTCGACAGCACCTGCTGCTCGCGGGTCGTCTCGACCGCCTCGCGGTAGCGGCCGGCCTGGGCGTACATGCGCGAGAGCTCGTCGAGCAGCGTCTCTTGCATCGTCTTCGCGCCCGCGCCTTGCAGGAACGCCAGCGCCGCCCGCACCTCGGTCACGCCCGCATCGACCTGGCCCTGTCCCATGAGCGAGAAGCCGCGGTTGGCCTGCGCCAGCGCCGCGCCGCCGAGGTCGCCGGCCTCCTGGTACTTCGCGCGGGCCTGGCGCATTAGCGGTTCGGCCTGGGCGTACTCCTTGCGCAGCAGGTGGATGTCGCCCATGTTGTTCAGCGCCGCCGCCTGCAGCGCCACCAGCCCCGAACCGCCCGCGATCTGAAGCGCCGACCGGTAGGCCTCAAGCGCCCGGTCCTGGTGACCCATGCCCGATTCGACATTGCCCCGGTTGAGCTGCAGGGTGCCGCGGGCCTGGGTGGCGCCCAGGGTCTGGGCGAACGCGTCGGCGGAGGCGATCGCCTGCAGCGCCTGCGCGCCGTTCTTCATCGCCATGTAGACCAGCGCCAGCTGTACCCGCGAGCGCAGCAGCGAAGCCTGCGCCTGCTTCGGGCGGGCGCGGGCGTGGTCCATGCTCTTGAGGATGTTGGCCAGCGCCGGCTCGAACTGGCCGGTGTTGTTCTGCAGGCTGCCCAGCATCAGGTGGTAGACCCACAGCGCCTCCGCGCTGCCGCTGCGCAGCGCCACCGGCTCCATCTGGCGGAGCTTTTCCAGCGCCCCGCCGGTGTCGCCACTGGCCGCCATGCGGTGGACGACCGAACCGGTGGCGAGCACCAGGGCCACGTCGTCGCGCCGCTCCTGCGCCAGCGCCATCAGGCGCCTGGCCGCCTCGTCGGCCTGTGCCGTCTGCCCGGTGTCCGACGCGAGGCCAACCAGCAGGCTCAGGTAGGTGCGTTGCACCTCGACCGACGGCGAAGCCTCGAACGCCGCTGCCTGCGCCCGCAACGCGCGCAGCGCGCGGCCGCTGTCCTGCAGCGCCAGCGTCTGCAGCGTGTCCAGTGCCTGCAACTCCTGCTGCTGCGCCTGCGCGGGCTGGCCCGCCAGCAGCGCCAGCGCGACGGCCAGCGCCAGAGCGGTGGGGCGGATCACGGCAGCTCCACGCGCCGGCCGCGCAGCGCAGTGATCGCCTCGACCCGGTTGCGCACACCCAGCCGCTCCAGGATGCCGGTCACATGTTCCTTCACCGTGCTCTCGGTGATGCCCAGTTCGGTCGCGATGCGCTTGTTGGGCAGGCCTCGCAGGATCAGCCGCAGGATGTCGCCCTGCCGCGGCGTCAGGCCCAGCTCCTGCGGCGACACTGCCCAGGCCTTGGGAGCAGGCGCGGCGGGCGGGGGTGTGAGCGCCGGGTCGAACCATTGCCCGCCGCCCATGACTGCGCGCAGCGCCGCGCCGAACTGTTCGGGCGAGGCCTGCTTGTGCACAAAGCCCTTGGCGCCTGCTGCGCGCACGCGCCGCGCGATCGCCGGGTCGTCGTCACCGCTGACCGCGATCCAGGGTGAGTCGGGGCATTCGCGCACCCATTGCTCCAGAAACGGCAGGCAGTTGCCATGTGCCAGCCACACATCGGCCACCAGCATCGCCGGGACTCCCTTCTCGCTGCGCAACTGCAGCACCTCGGACCACTGCGTCGCCACCGACACCTGCATCTGCGGTGCGATCGACTGCAGGTATTGCGCCATGCCGCGGCCGACCAGCGGGTGGTCGTCGAGCACGATGGCGTAGGGGGCTGGGCTGGTCATGGCGCGGTGGTGGGCGACAAACATCGTACCGCCCGCGACCCGCTTTTCAGGAGGTGCCAACCCCTCCTTCGGTAGGGTTCTCCGGCGCCGGGTTCGCGCACAGAATCCGCCCCCACCGCAGACCTTCGCGACGACGCCATGAACACCCGCCCGCTTCGACACCTTTCCCTGACCACGGTCCTTCTGCTCACGCTCGGCGGCTGCGCCGCCACCATCGACCAGGGCGGCATCGACCAGCGCACCTCGCTGGCCATCGGTCGCGAGGTCGGCACCTTCACCATTTCCGACCGCAGCGAAGAAAGCGGCGGCCGCATCAACTACACCGTGAAAGCCAAGGACGGCGCGGTCTTCAAGTGCTACCTGTATTCGGCCACCGGCTTCCAGCGCGCCATGACCTTTGGCCAGACGCCGCACTCCGACGCCATCTGCACGCCGTTCGCCAAGTCCGGCGCCGCCGCTGCGCCCGCCGCCCCGGCCGCAGGCGGTCAGTGCAACGCCCTGCTGAAGGCCGCCGGCCGCTGCTGAACCGGTTCGGGAGCGCCGCCGCCCGTGGTCCAATCGGGGCCATGAAATTCGACGCGGTTCTGTTCGATTGCGACGGCGTGCTGGTGGACAGCGAGCCGATCACCAACGGCGTGTTGCGCCAGATGCTCAACGAGGCCGGCTGGCCGCTCACGCAGGCCGAGTGCGAACGCATCTTCATCGGCAAGGCGGTGCGCGACGAACGCGCGCGCATCGAGCTGGAGACCGGTCAGCCGCTGACCGAAGACTGGATGCGCGCCTTCTATGAGCGGCGCAACCAGCGGCTGATTGCCGAGCTGCAGGCTGTGGCGGGTGCGCTCGACGCGGTGGTCGCCGCGCACAGCCACACCGCCGGACGCATTGCCTGCGCTTCGGGCGCCGACCGGCCCAAGGTCGTGATGCAGATCGGCATGGCCGGCATGGCGCCGTACTTCGAAGACCGCATCTTCAGCGGCCACGACCTGCCGCGCTCCAAGCCGCACCCCGACGTCTACCTCGCCGCTGCTGCGCACCTGGGCGTCGACCCCGCGCGCTGCCTGGTGGTCGAAGACACCGCGACCGGCGTGCAGGCCGGCCTCGCGGCCGGGGCGACCGTCTGGGGCTACTGCCAGCACGGCGACGGCCGTGCGTTTGAAGGCCTGCCGGTGGCGCGCGTGATGCACCACATGGGCGACCTGGCCGACCACCTCGGCGCCTTGCGGTAAAAAGCGGGCATGCCCCACGCCCAACTCTCCCGCCGCCACCTCCTGATCCACACCGCCGCGCTGCCGCTCGCCACACTCGGGGCCGGCCTTGGCCTGACCGGCTGCGCCACCGTGGACAAACCGACGGTGCAAAGCCGCCTCACCGGCAAGTCCATCACCGTCATCAGCACCCTGGGCACCACGCTGCGCCTGACCTGGCGCGGCACCACCGTGTTCAACAACGAGCAGGGCGAAGCCTTCGTGCCCGACTGGGGCTTCAAGGCGCAGCTCGAAGCCGCGACCGTCGAACAGCTCAAGGCCTCGGGCCGCTTCTCCAGCGTGCAGCGCGCCACGATCACCGCGACCCGCCGCGAAGAAGCGCTCAAGGAACTGAAGGAACTCAAGACCCCGACCGATCACGTGCTGCTGATCTCGGGCGCCATGTCGGGCGACTCGATTTGGGGCACGCAGGAAGGCTTCGCCGGTCTGGGCATCGCGCAGCGCAGCTTCCTCGCGCTCGACTCGCAATCGGCCGCGCACGTCTCGCTGCGCGCCGACCTGCTGGTGCCCAGCACCTTCGGCGCCGTGCTCGGTGAAGCCACCGTCGCCACCGCCCAGCGCGTGCCCGCCCCGGCCCTGCTGCGCGGGCCGCGGCTGAACGACAGCAACGCGGCGGCGGCCAGGGAGTCGCTGAAGGTGCAGATCGATGCGGCGGTGCGCAGTCTGGTGACGCAGCTGGGATTGCATGAAGCGCCGGCGGGGGCGGCTGCGCCGATCGTTCGGCCTGCGGTGGCTCCTGCGGTGCAGCCGGTCAATGCGCCGGTCGATGCAAGGCCTGTGACGGCGCCGAATGTGGAAGGGCGGGGGATTCCTGCACCGGCTGGGCGGTAGTTGCCAGGTGTCCGGCTCTTCCCGTGCCGAATCCGCTTTCGGCCATGAGCCTTGTGGCGCAGCGCAGGAGCGTGTCCGCGGCGGACAACCTGTTCGAAGACATCGCTGTCATCGCTTTGAGTTTCCAGAGTCAGGCTCTCGTCGCAGCATGTACCAAGCGACGCAGCCAAAGGCAATTGCAAAGTACCAGATGAAGGCAAGGATGAGGGCTCCTGTGCGATCGAACCCAAGACTTGCACCCGCGAAAAGCGGCAGCTGAATGAGTAGCCCTTTCGCGCCACCGCCAAGGTCCTCTGGGTACTTGGTGCTTCCAAATGCAGCAAGAAACAGAAACAGAAATGCGACAGCAGTAGACACCGCTATCGCAACCACAAAATGACCACGACCCATAGGAGGTCTAACGTCTGAGATCACCGACGGCCGACGGCCGTCCAGCGCAATGACCAGTTCGCCGGCTGTTCACGATTGCTGAACATCGGACCTGTCTCCTTGGGTGCCCTGGCGTGGCAGTGCTTTGGACTCCCACAGCATGCCGACACCCAGGCCTAGCAAGACCAAGCCGATGCCATGGCTGCCGGTAAAAGATGCAAAGAGGAATGCCGACACTGCAGCGACAAAAACGCAGACAAGGTGGCAATTGCCGCACGCCAATGTCCGGCAAATGGCGCAAACAGTTCAAAGAGTGCATCCATTTTTGGGTAACGTTTGAGCTTAGCGGACCCCACCGGGTTGGTGCTTGGCCCGCGCAGCGCATGATGACACTGGAAAGTGCGCGGGCCAAGTGCCAACCCGGTGGAGGTCTGCTCGATTGAAAGAGTTAGGTGCCCGTCTCGCCATATGCCGGCGCCTTGCAGTTCTCGGAGGTTGGCCATTTCTCGAACGTTGACCAGAGGTAGAACCGCGGGTTCAGCTTGGCCATTTCGGAGTTCCCGGCAACTAGCGTTGCCTGCACCCGGTACCTCCCGCGGGGCAGCGTAGCACCTTGAAAAACCCTCGCGACTTTATCGTTCCCCCAGGATCCTATGTTTTCCGTTGTGCGGTCAGTCTTTCTCCAGAGGACGAACTGACCATCGCCAACTTCTCGATAGAAGTCGACGATGAGCCGCAGCGGCACGCCCGCCTTTCCCGCGCTAACGTCAGCACCAAGGAGCCGGACAAGGTCTGGAGACACTAGCTCCGATCTAGGAAACCCAATCTCAGGGATCATGAATTTGCACTCTGGTAGTACCAGAAGAATTGGCGCAAGCGCGCCACCTTCAACAATGGGAACTGGCACAGACTCAGGAACAGCAGATGGCGGCGTGAGTATTGACATTTCCCAGCATCCAGCAAGGCAAATCGCGGTGATCGCGATTGCAGTTGTCATCGAGGCCCTTTGAATAAGTCGCAGCGTCACGGCAAGGCGCCTAACGAATGAGTTAGACCTCATGTGCCCCGCCTCCAAAACCCTGGTACTCCCGGGCACTTGTAGCTGCCCGAAGAATAGAACTTGTCAGCCATCGTGTCGCTTAGCAACAAAGGCTCGCGCACCAGAACAAACGTAAAGGCTGCAGCAATGAGCAGGCCGACTGAGAGCCTCCAAGCGACGCCGCGAGAGAGCTCATGTTGCCATCGCACGAATAGGAAGCAGCCGGCAAGCACCCCCAGCTGCATAGAGAGTCCAAAACCGAGACGCAACCAGTCTATGGCCGGGCTGCTGGCGCAACGCAAAGTTGATAGCCACACGTCCGTGCCTGCGATAAGCGCCAGCGCAGAAAACAGGGTCGCGCGCGCGATGTTCATGAGGTCTAACTTTGGACGTGAGCGGACCGCAACGGCGTGCTCCGCTCCGAAGAATGGCAGAAGCGTTGCTTGCCATTGCGGGTCCGTTCGGTGGACCTGTTAGACCGCATGCCCGACGGTTGCACTATCACTAGTTCATCCAAACTCGAATCCATCCATAGCCGATTAAGGAAAAGATCGCAGCGACGACGATCCAGTAAAGCCTGCGTGCGCGTGGACTCATACGCTTCCAAGTCTCTTCATCAGGTCCTCCAGGTGCTGCCACTGTCTTCTCCCTTGCCGTCAACGTTCGAGGTAAGCGGGCGACGACGGCAGGACGCCAAGCCCGGGCCGTTGAAAATGTACCGCGTACCACCGGCCCGGGCTTGGTGGCCTGCCGTTGGCGCTCCACTTGACCGAGGGGTTAGGCCGCGCCGGACAGAAGACAACGTGAGTTTCGGTCAGTGTGCGCACCCTGGATGTCACTTTGGACGCCTGGCGGGCTTCTTGTTGTCACGGGCTGCTTCGGCAGCAAGCTCTGCTGAACTTGGGCTGCGAAGTGTTTGATCTGGAGGAGAGGGGTTCTCAACCTCGACGAACTGAAACGTAACCCGGTCTCCAGTCTTTAGCTTGACGCTCTTGCCCCAGGTCAGTTGCCGAGGCTGCGGGCAGTTGACTGCCAACCCCATGACGCTAAACATGACCTCCGATGCGTTGAGAGTCTGACCTTTGCCAGCGCCGAACCCTACGGTTCCGGTGAGTAGAGACAGCTCTTCAGCGCCGGCGACCGCAATCAGTTCGCCATTGACTTCGATGCGCAGTGCGGGGACGGTCATTTGTGCGGCCTAACTTAGATATATCCCGCAAAACGGCGGATAACCCCCTTGGGAGTCGTTAAGCAAAGTCGCATGGCACCTCCAAAAGCTCTTTGAAATCAATCCTGTACCGCATCCAACTGGATGCACGGACACGGATAACAAAATCCGCAAACCTGACGGGTCATGTTTGAGATCGGCGCACCCGGCCGTATCGGGTTGCCCCCCTCACCCCACCTTCCCCAACCCCGCCCGCAGCGTCTCCACCCGCTGCCGGTTGACCCCGAAGTCCTTGCGCCCCACGCGCGAGGCCGAGCGCACCTGCACCACCTTGCGGGACGGGTCGTACCAGAGTTCGAGGTCGTCGACGAACTTCATCCAGCGCGTGGTGCACTGGGCGTACAGGTAGCCGTCGCCCTTGTCCTGGATGATCTTCACGCCCGGCATCGCCTGCAGCAGCTTCGAGGCCTTGGCGATGGTGGCGGGGCCGTTGCCGCTGAGGGCCAGCGGCGCGATCTCGGCGTAGCCGCGCATCGGGTGGTCGGGGTAGAGCCCGGCTTGGCTGCTGACGCTGTTTTCGGTGTCCGACGGCGGCTTGAGCCGGCCGTCCTTGGCGCCGAGGTCGTCGGGCATGCGCCCGCTCAGCAGGCCCAGCTGCCCGGCGACCACGGCCGCGACGGCCAGCGCCAGCAGCGCGAACACGATCCACTTGATGAACGCCATCGGGAACCTCCAGGAGTGTGATTTCACCCATTGTGGCGCGCCGTGGGCGATTGCGGGTCTGCCGCGTTCGCGCCACTCCCCCGGCAACAGGGGGGAATGAAATGGGCCGCTCAACTGGTTTGGGTGATGAAGTTGTTCAGAATGCAGCCGATGACAGCACAGCGCAAGACCAGCAAGCCCCTCACGCGGCGCAGCCCCCGGCAGGTTCGGGCGCGCGAGACGGTCGCCGTGATTCTGGAGGCCGCGATGCTGCTTCTGCAGCGGCAGGGTGTCGCGGGCTTGACCACCAACCGCATTGCCGAGCGCGCGGGCGTGAGCATCGGCTCGCTCTACGGCTACTTTCCCAACAAGCAGAGCATCCTGATTGCGTTGGCGCGCCGGCTGTTTCAAGAGGATCGGAAAGCGGTGGTGGACGCTCTCCAGAGCGCTGTTGAGCAAGGGGCGGATCCGGTGCGCAGCATCGTTCGCGTGCTGTTCCTGCGCCATCGCCACGAAGCAGTACTGCGCAGAACGCTGCTGAGCGCGTATTTCGGCGCTGGTCTGTCGGGCGACGACGCAGAACAGGTCAGCGCACAGGTCGCGACCATCGCCTCACACCCCCAAGGTCCGATGGCGGTGCGTTCGCTGACCGAGGCGCAGTTGTTCGTGATCTCTCGCGCCGTTCTCGGTATTGCGCGCTCCCTGACCGAAAGCGCAGACGAGGTGTCCGGCGTGGAACAGACGCTCGAAGACGAGGCGGTCCGGCTGGTTTACGCCTATCTCGAAGTGGTCGCTCGCTGAAGCTCCTGGGTCGCGGCGGTCAACAGCAGCGAAAAGACCCGGTTCTCGGCGGTCAGGATGTCGGGTGTGCCGTAGTCGCCGGCCGTCATCGCCACCACCATGTCGAGCTCGGGCACCACATACAGCCGTTGGCCGCCATTGCCGATGGCCTGGATCACGGGTAGCTTGTGGCTGCCCACCGTCTGCTCGCTGGTCCACCACTGGTAGCCATAGCCCAGGTCCGGGCTCGCCGCGAGCTGGGGGGAGGTGGCTGCCTTCACCCAAGCTGCCGGCACGAGTTGCCGCCCCTGCCACCGACCACCTTGAAGGACCAGCACCCCGATTTTGAGCAGGTCGCGTGGAAGCAGTCGAAGGCCGGCGTAGGCGATTGGTCGGCTGCGCAGATCGCGGGTCCAGGTCCAACCGCGAATGCCCAGGGGCTGAAACAGTTCCTGGTCGACCAGTTCGGTCAGGGGGCGGCCGGTGGATCGCTCCATGATGTCGGCGAGCACCGATGTGAGTCCGCCGCTGTAGACGAAGGTTTCACCGGGCCGCGCTTGCACCTCGTGCCCGAACACCGTTGCGCAGATGTCGCCGGTCCAGACCAGGGACGTCTGGTCGTCGTCTCGGGTACGCCGTACGGGCGAGGGTTCATTCCATGCCAGTCCGGCACTCATGGTCAGCAGGTGACGAATCTGAATCGCGTTCTTTGGCGGCTGATTGAGTTCGGAGTGCTGGGCATACAGCGAGGCGACGGGGGTCTCCAGGCTTGGCACCGTTCCTCGCTCCAGGAGGATGCCGTACAACAGCCCGATCACGCTCTTGCTGATGGAGCGCATGTCGTGCAGGTCGTCGGGCCCAAAGCGCTTTGGCGATGACCAGAGGCTGTACAGCCCGCGATCCGAGCCTTCGCGGTAGCGCTCGGCGACGATGTCGCTGCCGCGCTGAATCAGCACCGAGTGGACGTTGAGCCCGTCGGCATCGATGGCGTCCAGCGCAGCCGCCCACACCGATGGCGCTGGCTGTGCACCGACGGGAGCTGGTTGCGTATCGGCCTTTGCCGGCAGCCAGGGGATGGACAGCAGTCCGATGACCAGCAGTGCGGGCAAACGGTGTCGGAAAGTCAAGGTGTTGAGTGGCGACATGGCGGCATTGTGGGTGGCGGCTTGTCAGCCGACAACTCGCATTGGCGATCGCAGGCATTGCAGCATTGGCCTGCTGAAAATCCCTGAAAAATCAACGATGTATCCATGTTTTCCGAGGCTTCGCTCGTCCTTGGTGGCGACGAAGCTCGGATTTCAATGGCCGGCGAAGACAGGGCTGGCAGCAGGACGGCGGTGCTGGGCGAGATGCGCAGGGCCATGGTGACCCCAACGTCTGCCAAGCAGGAGCCGCGTGCCTGGTCAGCCGCGTTCGCGCCATTCTCCCGGCGCCAGCCCGGTCCAGCCGCGGAACGCGCGGATGAAGCTCTTCTCGTTCTGAAAACCCGCGGCTTCGGCGATCTGCTTGATGGGTTTGGTGGTGCGCTGCAGCAGCGACATCGCGCGCTCGCGCCGCACTTCGTCTTTCAGCGCCTGCAGCGTGGCGCCTTCTTCTTTCAGCTGCCGGTGCAGGGTGCGCGCCGAGATGTGCAGCAGGGCGGCGAGGTCATCGGCGTTGTGGGCGTCCTGCGGCTGGTTGCTCAGCACCTGCCGCACGCGCTGCACCAGCAGGCGGTCGCGGCGGTAGGGGCGCACCTGGATCGGCAGCGCGCGCTGCAGCATCTGGTTCATCGCGGCTTCGTCGCGCTTGATCGGCAGGGCGAGATAGCGCGCGTCGAAGCGGATCGACGCTTCGTCGGCCCCGAAGCGGGTCGGGCCGTCGAACAGCACGCGGAAGGCGTCGGCGTGCGGCGGCGCGGCGAACGGAAAGCTGGCGCCCAGCAGCGGGATGCGCGAGTCGACGAACCAGCAGGCCAGGCCGTGGATGTTGCGCAGCACCGAGACGAAACAGAACTCGCGCAGCGCGTCGCCGCCGTCCGGGCCGCCGGGCGGGCGGTGTTCGGTGAGGGTGATGCGGGCCTCGTCGCCCTGCGTGACCACGGCGAGGGTGATGTCGCGCGTGAGCAAGCCGTGGTGGCGGCACCAGCGCTTGAGCGCGACGCCCAGCGTCGGGGCCGAGAGCGAGGCGCGGGCCAGCATGCCGTAGCTGCCCCAGGGCAGGGGGCGGTCGAACCAGCCCAGGCCTTCGTCGTCGAGCGCCTGCATCGCGGCGGCCGAGAGCCACTCCATCTGCAGCGCGGTGATGCGGGCACCGCTGCGGCCCAGGTCGGCTGGCGCGATTTGTGCGGCGTCGAGCGCCGCCCGGGGCGACAGGCCTCGCAGCTCGAAGGCGCGCACGATTGCCTTGACGAACGCCATCGGCGTGGCGGCCACGAGCGGGCGGGAGGCCGCTGAATCTGGGCGGGTGCGGGACATGGCCCGAGTCTGCCACGGATGGCACGATTTGTGACCTGTCTGCCAGACCGGAAACCGGGGCGACGGGCTATGCTGGGGCCCGAATTCCGCCCCGACGCCAGAGGAGACAAACCCATGGACGACAACCGCAACGTGGCGCTGAGCCAGGCCGCCGGCCGCACCGACGTGCCCCTGATCGAGCAGACGATCGGCGCGTTTTTCGACGCGATGGCCGCGCGCCATCCGCAGCGCGAGGCGCTGGTGAGCGTGCACCAGGGGCGACGTTACAGCTACGCCGCGCTGGCGGCCGAGGTCGACCGGCTGGCGAGCGCGCTGCTGGGCCTGGGCCTGCAGCCGGGCGACCGCATCGGGATCTGGTCGCACAACAACGTGGAGTGGGTGCTGATGCAGCTGGCGACCGCCAAGGTCGGGCTGGTGCTGGTGAACATCAACCCGGCCTACCGCACGGCCGAGCTGGAATACGCGCTCAACAAGGTCGGCTGCAAGGCGCTGGTGTCGATGGCGACCTTCAAGACCAGCGACTACCTGGGCATGTTGCGCGAGCTGGCGCCCGAGCTGGCGACCGCCGCGCCCGGTGCGCTGCAGGCCGCGCGCCTGCCCGGGCTGCGCACCGTGGCCTGGATCGACGTGGCGGGCGAGGGCGCCGAAGAGCCGGGGATGATGCGCTTCTCCGCCCTGCTGGCGTCCGGCAAGACCGGCGACCCGCGCGTGGCACAGGCGGCGGCGGGCCTGTCGCCCAACGACCCGATCAACATCCAGTTCACCAGCGGCACGACCGGTTTCCCCAAGGGCGCGACGCTGACCCACCGCAACATCCTGAACAACGGCTTCTTCATCGGCGAGTGCATGCGGCTCACGCCGGACGACCGGCTGTGCATCCCCGTGCCGCTGTACCACTGCTTCGGCATGGTGCTGGGCAACCTGGCCTGTTTCACGCACGGCAGCACCGTCGTCTACCCCAGCGACGCCTTCGACCCGCTGGCCGTGCTGCAGGCGGTGCAGGCCGAACGCTGCACCGGCCTGCACGGCGTGCCGACCATGTTCATCGCCGAGCTGGACCACCCGCGTTTCAAGGAGTTCGACCTGCACACGCTGCGCACCGGCATCATGGCCGGCTCGCCGTGTCCGGTGGAGGTGATGAAACGGGTGCAGGCCGACATGCACATGGGAGAGGTGACGATCGCCTACGGCATGACCGAGACCAGCCCGGTGAGCTGCCAGAGCAGCACCGACACGCCGCTGGACAAGCGGGTGTCGACCGTGGGCCTGGTGCAGCCGCACCTGCAAGTGAAGATCGTGAACCCCGAGACCGGCGCCACCGTGCCGCGCGGCGAACGCGGCGAGTTCTGCACCAAGGGCTATTCGGTGATGCACGGCTACTGGGGCGACGACGCGAAGACGCGCGAAGCCATCGACGCCGACGGCTGGATGCACACCGGCGACCTCGCGACCATGGACGACGAGGGCTACGTCAACATCGTCGGCCGCATCAAGGACATGGTGATCCGTGGCGGCGAGAACATCTACCCGCGCGAGATCGAGGAATTCCTCTACCGCATGCCGCAGGTGCAGGACGTGCAGGTGGTCGGCCTGCCCGACCAGAAGTACGGCGAGGAGCTGTGCGCCTGGGTCATCGTCAAGCCCGGCCAGACGCTGGACGAAGAGACCGTGCGTGCCTTCTGCAAAGGCCAGATCGCGCACTACAAGGTGCCGCGCTACATCCGCTTCGTCGAGGCCTTCCCGATGACGGTGACCGGCAAGATCCAGAAGTTCAAAATCCGCGAAGCCATGAAGGACCAGCTGGGGCTGGCCGAAGCGAAGACCGCCTGACCGAGAGAACCACATGCCCGCACTCGACACCAAACTCAACGCCCGCTCCGCCGATTTCCAGGCCAACGCCGCCGCCATGCGCGCCGTCGTCGACGACCTGAAGGCGCAGATCCAGAAGGCCACGCTCGGCGGTGGCGACGCAGCGCGCGCCAAACACACCGCACGCGGCAAGCTGCTGCCGCGCGACCGGGTGCAGATGCTGCTGGACCCGGGCACGCCCTTCCTGGAGCTGAGTCCGCTGGCCGCGATGGGCATGTACCCGGACCGCGACGGCAGCGACAGCGCACCCTGCGCCGGTGTCATCGCCGGCATCGGCCGCGTCAGCGGCGTGGACTGCATGATCGTCTGCAACGACGCGACGGTGAAGGGCGGCACCTACTACCCGCTGACCGTGAAGAAGCATCTGCGCGCGCAGGAAGTGGCGCAGCAGAACCAGCTACCCTGCATCTACCTGGTGGACTCGGGCGGCGCCAACCTGCCGAACCAGGACGAGGTCTTTCCCGACCGCGACCACTTCGGCCGCATCTTCTTCAACCAGGCCAACATGAGCGCGCAGGGCATCGCGCAGATCGCCGTGGTCATGGGCTCGTGCACGGCGGGTGGCGCCTATGTGCCGGCCATGAGCGACGAGACCATCATCGTCAAGAACCAGGGCACCATCTTCCTGGGCGGCCCGCCACTGGTGAAGGCCGCGACCGGCGAGGTGGTGAGCGCCGAAGACCTGGGCGGTGGGGACGTGCACACGCGCCTTTCCGGCGTGGCCGACCACCTGGCGCAGAACGACCTGCACGCCATCGCGCTGGCGCGCCAGGCGGTGAAGAACCTCAACGCCCGCAAGGTCCCGCCCATTACCACCATCGACCCGGTGGCGCCGCGCTACCCGGCCGAGGAGCTGTACGGCGTGATCCCGACCGACACGCGCAAGCCGTTCGACGTGCGCGAGATCATCGCCCGCATCGTCGATGGCTCGGAGTTCGACGAGTTCAAGTCGCGCTTCGGCACCACCCTGGTCTGCGGCTTTGCGCGCATCGAGGGCATGCCGGTCGGCATCATCGCCAACAACGGCATCCTGTTCAGCGAGTCGGCGCTCAAGGGCGCGCACTTCATCGAACTCTGCTGCCAGCGCAAGACGCCGCTGGTCTTCCTGCAGAACATCACCGGCTTCATGGTCGGCCGCAAGTACGAAAACGAAGGCATCGCCCGCAACGGCGCCAAGATGGTGACGGCCGTGGCGACCGCCGCGGTGCCGAAGTTCACCGTGATCATCGGCGGCAGCTTCGGCGCCGGCAACTACGGCATGTGCGGCCGCGCCTACTCGCCCCGCTTCCTCTGGATGTGGCCGAACGCGCGCATTTCCGTGATGGGCGGTGAGCAGGCCGCGAGTGTGCTGGCGACCGTCCGGCGCGACGGCATCGAGGCCAAGGGCGGCAGCTGGAGTGCGGAAGAAGAAGCCGCGTTCAAGGCGCCGATCAAGGAGCAGTACGAGGTGCAGGGCCACCCCTATTACGCGACCGCGCGGCTGTGGGACGATGGCGTCATCGACCCGGCCGACACGCGGCGCGTGCTGGCCCTGGGATTGAGCGCCTCGCTGAACGCGCCGATCCCGGACACCAAGTTCGGCCTGTTCCGCATGTAGGAGTCTGCGCATGCAGCGTCTTCTGAGTCTTGTCCTGTGTCTGGCCGCGGCCGGGGGTTCTGCGTTCGCGCAGGAAACCACGACGGCCACCGCCTGGTCGGCCGCCGCCGAGCGGCCGCCGGCCGTCGACCTGCGCGAAGAACTTCAGAAGGTGCGCGTCACGGTCAAGGACATGTACGGCCGCGCCGAGACCAGGGAGATTCCCGTCACCATCTACCGGCCCGCCGACGACGCAAAGCACCCGCTGGTGGTGTTCAACCACGGCCGCGCGACCACCGACAAGCGCGCCATGCAGGGCCGCTCGCGGCCCGAGCAGCAGGCACGCTGGCTGGTGAAGAAGGGCTTCGTGGTGATGGCGCCGACGCGGGTGGGCTACGCCGACAACTTCGGTGACTTCGACCCCGAGTTCAGCGGCAACTGCAACGACCGCCGCATGGAAGCCATGCACCAGGCGCCGGTCGATCAGGTGCTCGCCGCGGTCGAACTGGCGCGCACGCTGCCGTATGTCGACGCCTCGCGCTGGGTGGTGATGGGGCAGTCGCTGGGCGGCCAGACCACGGTCGCGACGGTGGCGGCCAACCCGCCCGGCCTGGTCGGGGGCATCAACTTCGCGGGCGGCAGCGGCGGCGACCCGGAGCGCAACCCCGGCAAGCCCTGCAGCCCGCATGTGGTCGGCCAGTACTGGGGCAAGCTCGCCACCAGCGCGAAGGCGCCGATGCTGTGGCTCTACTGGGAAAACGACCTGTACTGGGGCACCGAGAACCCGAAGGACTGGAGCCAGGCCTGGACCAAGGGCGGCGGGCAGGTCGAGTTCCACCAGCTGTCCCCGGTGGGCAAGGACGGACACGCAGGCTTCAACCAGGACATGGACCACTGGGCGCCGCTGGCCGAGGCCTTCCTCGCCAGGCTTGGCTTCACGACGAGCGGCCTGCCGCAACGACCGGCTGCCAGCGGCTTTGCCGCCATCGACGAACTGGAGAAGATCCCGTTCGTTTCCGCTGCCAACAAGGAGGCCCAGTACAAGCGCTTCCTGCAGGCCAGCAAGCCGCGCGCCTTCGCGATCAGCGAGCGCGGTGCCTGGGGCTGGGCCGGCGGCGACTGGGCCATGGGCCGCGCGATCGGTGCCTGCGAACGCAACGGCCAGCGCTGCCGCCTGTACGCGGTGGACGACGACGTGGTGTGGGGTGCGCGATGAGGCGCCGGCTTTCTTCCCTGTTGTGGATCGGTGCGCTGTGGGGGGCGTCTGCGGTGGCGTGGGCGCAGTCGCCGGTCGCTCCCGCACCCTCGACCGAGCGCTGGACGGTCGCCAAGGAGCCCCCGCTGGCGACCGACCTGCACGAAGAACTGCAGTGGATCACCGTGACGGTGAAGGACCTGAGCGGTCGCGCCGAGACGAAGCAGATCCCGGTGACCGTCTACCGGCCAGCCGGCGACGGGCCGTTCCCGCTGGCGGTGTTCAACCATGGACGCCAGACCCGTGACTTCCGCCCGGCGCAGGGTCGTTCGCGCCCCGAGACGATGGCGCGCTGGCTGGTGCGCAAGGGTTTTGTGGTCATGGCGCCGACGCGCGTGGGCTACGCCGACACCTTCGGCAGCTTCGACCCCGAGTTCGCGGGCGAGTGCAAGGACCGCCGCCTGGAGCCCATGCACGAAGCCATGGCCGAGCAGACGCTGGCCACGGTGGCCCATGCGCGCCAGCTGCCCTATGTGGACACCTCGCGCTGGATCGTGATGGGCGGCTCGGCCGGTGGCCTGGGCAGCCTGGCCACCGCGGCCAAGGCCCCGGAAGGACTGGTGGGCGTGATCAACCTGTCGGGCGGCATCGGCGGCGACCCGGCCCGCATGGCGCGCCGTCCCTGCCGGCCCGAGCAGCTCGCGGCGCACTGGGAGCAGCTGGCGGCCCGCGCCGAGGCGCCCACGCTCTGGCTGTACTGGGAGAACGACCAGTTCTGGGGCGCGGAGCATCCGCACGCTTGGTTCCGCGCCTGGAACCGGGGCGGCGGCCGCGGCGAGTTCCACATGTACCCGCCGTCGGGCAAAGAGGGGCACTTCGGCATCAACGAAAACCGTGACCGCTGGATTCCGCAGGCCGAGGCGTTCCTCAACGAACTGGGGTTCCGCCGTCCGGGCCTGCCGCCCCGTCCGCCCGCCAGCGGCTACGCCGCGATCAACGACCTCAACCGCGTGCCCATGCTCAGCCCCGCGGTCAAGAACGACCACTACCGCCGCTATGTGCAGGCCCGGCCGCCGAAGGCCTTCGCGATCAGCGACCGCGGCGCGATGGGCTGGGCCACGGGCGACTGGGCCGCGGCCAAGGCGCTGACGGTCTGCGAACGCTGGGGCGCGCCCTGCCGGTTCTACGCGCTGGACAACGACGTGGTCTGGACCAACCGCTGAGGCTTTGCCGATGAACCCGCACACCCACTTCCTCACCCTGGCCCGCTACAACGTCTGGGCGACGCGCCGCCTGATCGACGCGGTCGCCGCCCTGCCCGAGGCCGACTACCGCAAGGACACGGGCCTGTTCTTCCAAAGCATCCACGGCACGCTGAATCACCTGCTGGTCGGCGAGCACATGCTCTGGTACCCACGCTTTGCCAAAGGCGTGTCGCCCAAGGTGGAGTTGAACGCCGAGGTCGAGCCCGACCGCGACCGTCTGGGCCAGGCGCTCAAGGGCGGCGCGGCCAACTGGCTGCCGCTGATCGAGTCCTGGCCGGCCGAGCGCTTCGACGGCGAGCTGAACTACACCAACATGCGCGGCCAGGCGATGCGCCTGCCGTTCGCCGCCACGCTGGCGCACGTGTTCAACCACGGCACCCACCACCGTGGCCAGGTCACGGCCGCGCTCACCGCGCTCGGCCAACCCTGTCCGGAACTGGACATGGTGTACCTGTTGCAGGAAGAGGCCCGCGCGTGAAGACCGCCCGCGCTCTGGTGGTGATCGTGGCGACGCTGGCCGGGCTGGCCAGCGCGCAGACGGAGCCTTCGGCCACCGCGCGGGCGCCCTCGGACCGCATTCCGCTGGCCGTCGACCTGCAGGAGCGCATCGAGCGCGTGACCGTCACAGTGAAGGACCGCTGGGGCCGGGAGCAGACGCAGGCGATTCCGGTGACGGTGTACCGCCCGGCGGGTGACGGCCCGTTTCCGCTGGTGGTGTTCAACCATGGCCGGACGCTCGACCGGTCCACGCAAGGGCGCTCGCGTCCGGAGCACCTGGCGCGCTATCTGGTGCACAAGGGCCTGGTGGTCATGGCGCCGACGCGGCTGGGCTACGGCGATACGTATGGGCCGTTCGACCCGGAAGACAGCGGTCCCTGCGAACGCAAGGACCACGCGCCGGCGGCACAGGCGGCGGCCGACCAGGTGCTGGCGACGGTGGCGTACGCCCGGCAGCACCTGGCCTTCGTCGATGCCGGTCGCTGGGTGGTGATGGGCGCCTCCATGGGTGGCAACACGACCCTGGCCACCGTGCGGCTCAAGCCCGAAGGGCTGCTGGGTGGTGTCAACTTCGGTGCCGGATCGGGCGGGAACCCGGTGCAGCGGCCCGGCCAGCCTTGCAGCCCGGAGCGCTTTGGCCAGCAGTGGGACGGACCGGCGGTCAACTCCCAGGCGCCGACCCTGTGGCTCTACTGGCAGAACGATCTGTACAACGGCGCCGAATGGCCGCAGCGCTGGCGGCAGGCATGGGAGCAGGGTGGCGGTCGGGCCGAATTCCATGCGCTGCCGGCGGTGGGCAGCGACGGGCACGGTGGGGTGTTCATCGACATGAACCGCTGGGTACCGCTGATGGAGCCTTTTCTGGCCGGGCTGGGCGTGGGCCGTGCGCACGTTCCGGTGCGCTACCGCCCGGTGCCGGATGCTGACCTGGGCAAGTTCGATCCCTTGCCTGCCAATGACACCCTTCGGCAGGCCTACGCGCAGCGTTTTCTCACCGCGGCATTGCCCCGCGCGTTCGCGGTGGGCGATCAGGGCGCTTTTGGCGTGTACAGCGGTGACTGGGCGGAAGGCCGGGCACTGGGCCTGTGCCAGCGCACCGGGCAGACCTGCCGCCTGTACGCGGTGAACCACGACGTGGTGGAACAACTTCCATGAACAACAACGCTCTTCGCATCGATACCACCGGCTTCGTCGCCCGCATCACGCTCACCCGTCCCGAGGTGCGCAATGCCTTCAACGACGAGGTGATCCAGCAGCTCAAGGCCGCGTTCGACGCGGTGGGCCAGCGCACCGATGTGCGCGCGGTGGTGCTGGCGGCCGAGGGCCCGGCCTTCTGCGCCGGCGCCGACCTGAACTGGATGCGCCGCATGGCCGACTACACGCGCGACGAAAACCTCGCCGATGCAGGCCAGCTCGCGGCGATGCTCCAGGCCATCTACGCATGCCCCAAGCCGACCATCGCCGCCGTGCAGGGCGATGTGTACGCCGGCGGCATGGGGCTGGTCGCGGCCTGCGACATCGCGGTCAGCGTGCGCAGTGCGGCCTATTGCCTCTCCGAGGTGAAGCTGGGCCTGATTCCCGCGACCATCAGCCCCTATGTGATCCGCGCGATGGGCACCCGCGCCGCGCACCGGTACTTCCTCACGGCCGAGCGGTTCTCTGCGGAAGAGGCGCACCGCATCGGCTTCGTGCACGAACTCGTGGACGCCGACGCGCTCGAGGCCAAGGTGAACGAACTGGCGCAGGCGTTGTCGAACGCCAGCCCGGCAGCGGTGAAGGCCTGCAAGAAGCTGGTGCAGGACGTGGCGGAGCGCGAGATCGACGCGGCACTGGTCGCGGCGACGGTCGAAGGCATCGCCGAGATACGCGCGAGTGACGAAGGTCGCGAAGGCGTGGCTTCGTTTCTGCAGAAACGCAAACCCGCCTGGCTGGCGGGGTAATCTGGTCTTTTCCCTTCAGGAGGACAAGGCATGGACGCGATCTGGACAACTTTCGTCGAGTGGCTCAAGGGCTTCGGTGCCCAGGCCGGTCAGCAGGCGGTCGATGCCGGCACGCAGATCGGCGGCAAGATGGCCGAGGGCGTTGGTGCGGCCGCCAGCCACCTGGACATGACCAGCCTGCTCGCGCTGGCCGCCGCGCTCGGCTGGGCCAGTGGCTTCCGGCTCTACGCCGTGGTCTTCCTCGTCGGCTCGGCCGGTCTGGCGGGCTGGATTCCGCTGCCCGAAGGCCTGCAGATGCTGCAGCACCCGGCGGTGCTGGCGGTCAGCGGCTCGCTGCTGTTCGTCGAGTTCTTCGCCGACAAGATCCCGGGTCTCGATTCGCTGTGGGACATCGTCAACAGCGTGGTCCGCATCCCCGCCGGCGCGGCGCTCGCGGCCGGTGTGTTCGGTGCCGACAACGCGACCATGGCGGTGGTCGCCGCGCTGATGGGCGGCACGCTGGCCGCCAGCAGCCAGGCCGCCAAGACCACGACGCGCGCCGCGATCAACACCTCGCCCGAACCGTTCTCCAACATCGCCATGAGCCTGGTCGAAGACGGCCTGGTGGTCGGCACCGTCTGGCTGGCGACCAACCATCCGCTGGTGTTCGGTGTGTTGCTGGTGATCGTCCTGGTGCTGATGTGGATCGTCACCTGGATGCTGTTCAAGTTCCTGCGCGCGGCGTTCCGCCGCTTGCGCGCCCTGTTCTCTCCTGAATCTGCCCCTGCCTAGGAAACCGCTATGTTCTCCAAGATCCTGATCGCCAACCGCGGTGAAATCGCCTGCCGCGTCGCCGCTTCCGCCCGCCGCCTGGGCGTGCGCACCGTGGCCGTGTACTCCGACGCCGACGCCAGCGCCAAGCACGTGGCGGCCTGCGACGAGGCGGTACACATCGGCGGCAGCGCGCCCAAGGAGAGCTACCTGCAGTGGGAGCGCATCATCGACGCCGCCAAGGCCACGGGCGCACAGGCGATCCACCCCGGCTACGGTTTCCTGAGCGAGAACGAGGCCTTCGCCGATGCCTGTGCCAAGGCCGGTCTGGTCTTCATCGGCCCGCCTTCGTCGGCGATCCAGGCCATGGGTCTGAAGGCCGAGTCCAAGCGCCTGATGGAGCAGGCCAGCGTGCCGCTGGTGCCCGGTTACCACGGCGAAGACCAGGACCCGGCGTTGCTGCAACGCGAGGCCGACCGCATCGGCTACCCGGTGCTGATCAAGGCCAGCGCGGGCGGCGGCGGCAAGGGCATGCGCGCGGTCGACAAGTCCGAGGACTTCGCTGCAGCGCTGGCGAGCTGCCAGCGCGAGGCGCGCAACAGCTTCGGCAGCGACGCGGTGCTGATCGAGAAGTACGTGCAGCGCCCGCGCCACATCGAGATCCAGGTGTTCGGCGACACGCACGGCAACTGTGTCTACCTGTTCGAGCGAGACTGCTCGGTGCAGCGCCGCCACCAGAAGGTGCTGGAAGAAGCGCCTGCGCCGGGCATGACTCCTGACCTGCGCACGCTGATGGGCGAGGCGGCGGTTGCGGCGGCCAAGGCCGTGAACTACGTCGGCGCCGGCACGGTGGAATTCATCGTCGAGCAGCCGGGCGGCTACGAACACCCCGAGCAGATGCGTTTCTATTTCATGGAGATGAATACGCGCCTGCAGGTGGAGCACCCGGTGACCGAGGCCATCACCGGCCTCGATCTGGTGGAGTGGCAGCTGCGCGTCGCGTCCGGCGAAAAGCTGCCGCTGCAGCAGGAGGATCTGAAGATCCACGGCCACGCGATCGAGGCCCGCATCTGCGCCGAGAACCCGGACAACCAGTTCCTGCCCGCGACCGGCCGCCTGGACGTGTACCGCAAGCCGGCGCATGTGGCCTTTGAACGCGGCGGCGTGCGTTTCGACGACGGCGTTCGCGAAGGCGACGCGATCAGCCCGTTCTACGACTCGATGGTCGCCAAGCTGATCGTGCACGGCGCCACGCGCGCCGAGGCGCTGGCGAAGATGGAGGCGGCGCTGGCCGCCACGCGCATCGTGGGTCTGGCGACCAATGTGCAGTTCCTGCGCCATGTGGTGCGCAGCGACGCCTTCTCGACCGCCAAGCTGGACACCGCGCTGATTCCGCGCGAAGCCGCCGTGCTGTTCAAGCAGGACAAGGTGGGGCGCGATCTGGCTGTGGCCGCCGCCGTGGCGCAAACGCTGGTGCACGAAAAGGCCGGCGAGGGCGCCGATCCGTTCTCGCGCACCGACGGCTGGCGTCCCTATGGCCTGACGCAGCGCCGCTTCGACTTCGAATACCAGGGCGAGGCCCTGACCGCGCAGCTCACCTACCTGCACGATGGCGCGCTGCAGTTGAAGGTCGGCGACACCAGCGCCGCGCTGATGTTCAAGGCCCTGCCGGCCGACAGCGGCACGCTGGTCGACCTGCAATTCAACGGCCAGCGCCAGACGGTGCAGACCTGGCAGCGCGACGAACTGGTGCATGTGTTCTGTGACCTCGGCGCGACCGTGATCACCGAGCTGGATGCGTTGGCCCACGCGGGCGAGACCGCGGCCGAAGGCGGGCGCCTGACCGCACCGATGCCGGGCAAGGTGGTGAGCTTCGCAGTCAAGGCCGGCGACGCCGTCAAGAAGGGCCAGCCGCTGGCGGTGATGGAAGCCATGAAGATGGAACACACCATCGCCGCGCCGGCCGACGGCACCGTGGCCGAGCTGCTGTTCGCGCCCGGCGACCAGGTGACCGAAGGCGCGGAGCTGCTGAAGATTCAGACCGCATGAACATCACTTTCTGCTGCACCGACACCAAGGCCGAACCCTGGCTGCAAGGCCTGCGAACCGCGTTTCCGGAGGCCACCGTAGAAGTCTGGCAACCCGGCGCGCCGCAGGCCGACCATGCGGTGGTCTGGGCGCCGCCGCAACAGTTTCTGGACGAGCAGCAGGCGCTCAAGGGGCTGTTCAACATCGGCGCCGGTGTCGACGCGCTGCTGAAGCTGCGCCTGCCGCCCGGTGTGAAGGTGGTGCGGCTGGACGACGCGGGCATGTCGGTGCAGATGGCCGAGTACGTGTGCCATGCCGTCATCCGCCACTTCCGCGAGTTCGACGGTTACGAAGGCGACGTGAAAGCGGGCAAGTGGTCGTACCGCAAGCCGCGCGAGCGCAAGGACTTCCCCGTCGGCGTGATGGGGCTGGGCGTGCTGGGCGAGCGCGTGGCGAAGGCGCTGCGGGTGTTCGAGTTTCCGGTGCACGGCTGGAGCCGTTCGCCCAAGGCCGTCGAGGGCGTGGTGACCTACAGCGGCGAGACGGGGTTCGACACTTTCCTGTCGAACTGCCGCGTGCTGGTGAATCTGCTGCCGCTCACGCCCGAGACGCAGGACATCCTCAACCGCAAGACCTTGGGCGCCCTGAAGCCCGGCGGCTATCTGGTCAATGTGGCGCGCGGCGCGCACCTGGTCGAAGACGACCTGCTGGCGCTGCTGGAGAGTGGCCAGATGGCGGGTGCGACGCTGGACGTATTCCGCACGGAGCCGCTGCCGGCCGGGCATGCGTTCTGGACGCACCCGAAGATCACCGTGACGCCGCACACCTCGGCGCGCACCCTGCGCGACGAGAGCATCGCGCAGATCGCCTGCAAGATCCGCGCGCTGGAGGCTGGGCAACCGGTGGCCGGGGTGGTCGATCCGGTGCGCGGATACTAGGGCGCTGACCATCCGCGTTCGCAGGGAGCCCCATCCATGATCCGTGTTTCTGTTCTTTCGATGCCCCGCTGGCGGTGTGCGGCGGCGCTGTCGCTGGCCTTGCTGATCGCCGCCTGCGGAGAGTCGGTGTCACCGCAGCGCGAGGCCATGGTGGCGGGCGATGCGGCCGTGACGGCGAAGATGGGCGCTGCGCCGGCGCCGATGGCCATGGCGCCGGGTGCGCCAGCCCCTGAGGCGGCCGGCGGCAATCCGCAGGATGGTGCGGTGCAGAAGCACATTGCCGTGCGCCACGACATCGACGTGGTGCTCGCCGCAGACCGCATCGAAGCTGCCTGGAAAGCCGTGGGCGAGCAGTGCGCCAGGCTCGATTGCGAGGTGCTGAACTCGTCGCTGCGGCGCGAACTGCGCGACCAGCCCGGCGGCGCCGAGCTGCAGATGCGCGTGGCGCCCAAGGACCTGGCCGCCCTGCTGGGCACGGTCGAAGGGCAGGGGCGCGTGGCGGCCCACAACACCGGCAGCGAAGACAAGACCGCGCAGGTGATCGACGTCGAGGCGCACATCCGGAACCGCACCGAGTTCCGCGACAGCCTGCGCGCCCTGCTCAAGGACAACACCGGCAACCGCAAGCTTGCCGACGTGCTGGAGATCCAGCGCACCCTGTCGCAGACGCAGGCCGAGCTCGACAGCTACGCGACCCAGCTCAAGATACTGATGCAGGAAACGCAGCGCCAGGCGGTCAATGTCAACTTCCGGCCCGAGGTCAGCCTGGTCGACGGCGGCGCCGCCAACCCGATCGGCAACGCGTTGCGCGACGCGGGCCAGGTGATGTCGCACAGCGTCGCCGGCATCATCACTGCCCTGGCGGCGCTGCTGCCGGTGCTGGCGATTGGTCTGCCCCTGTTCTGGCTGCTGCTGCGGGCCTGGCGCTGGCTGCGCCGCGGGCGCAAGCCCCGTACCTCCGACCTTTGAGAGAGTTGTCCATGTCCATTCCTTCCCGCGTCCAGCTCATCGATGTCGGCCCGCGCGACGGCCTGCAGAACGAGAAGCAGCCTGTGCCAGCAGCGGTCAAGATCGAGCTGGTACACCGCCTGCAGGCCGCGGGTCTGACCGAGATCGAGGTCACGTCCTATGTGAGTCCGAAGTGGGTGCCGCAGATGGCCGACAACCATGAGGTCATGAGCGGCATCACCCGCGCACCGGGCGTGCGTCACTCGGTGCTGACGCCCAACCTCAAGGGCTATGAAGCGGCGGTGCTGGACCGGCCGGACGAGATCGTGGTGTTCGGCGCGGCCAGCGAGGCATTCAGCCAGAAGAACATCAACTGCTCGATCGCCGAGAGCATCGAGCGTTTCGCGCCCGTGGTCGCAGCGGCCAAGGCAGCCGGCATCGCGGTGCGGGGCGCGATGAGCTGCACCGTGGGCTGTCCCTACGAAGGCGACATCGCGCCCTCGCGCGTCGATTACCTCGCGGGACTGATGATGGGCATCGGCGTGGAGCGCGTCGACGTGGCCGACACCATCGGCGTGGGCACGCCGCGCAAGGTGCAGGCAGCGTTCGAGGCGACGCTCAAACACTTCGGCATCGACCAGGTGTCGGGCCACTTCCACGATACCTACGGCCAGGCGCTGTCGAACACACTGGCCGCGCTGCAGATGGGGGTGTGGAACTTCCAGTCGTCGGTCTCGGGCCTGGGGGGCTGCCCCTACGCCAAGGGCGCGACCGGCAATGTGGCGACGGAAGACTTGGTCTTCCTGCTGCACGGCATGGGCATCGCGACCGGCATCGACCTGGACAAGCTGGTCGACGCCGGCCAGTACATCAGCGAGCAGCTCGGCCGGCCCAGCGGCTCGCGCGTGGCGCGCGCGCTGCTGACCAAACGCGCCAGCGCCTGAGCGGCCTGGCGCCGACGGCGATCAATGGTCGCTGTTGGTGGTGGTCCAGGTGTGCACGCCCGAGCTGTGGGCCGTGGTCACGCCGGGCACCTGGCTGACCACATAGCGGGCCAGTTCCACATCGCGCGGCTGCTGCGCGAAACCGTGCAGTTCGGCCACGCCTTGCGACACGGTGACCGTCATGTCCTTGGCCTTGGCGCCCAGCTGGGTGGTCAGGGCGGACTGCGCGGCCGTGGCCAGCGGATCGGTGTCGGCGGCCTGCACCTGGGCGGCGAACGCGGCGGCGGTAATGGCGAGAATCGAGAGGTAGGTCTTCATGGCGGAGCTCCTTGAGGGTGAGGAATGGACGGGCCATCGGGCCGGATGTGGTGCCGACCGTCGGTGGACCCAATGTAGACCTCTGATTCAGGGAAAACCCTGTACGCCGGGTAAAGTCGTGTGGGCGCCCGGTAAAGCGGAAATGGGCCGCACGCCGCTCCTGCCCGAGGCATGATCCCGGGTCTTCTGAAATCTTCTCTGCACACCACCATGGAATGGAACGTCTGGCTGGCCTTTTTTGCCGCCTCCTGGGTCATCGCAATTTCGCCGGGTTCGGGCGCGGTGCTGTCGATGAGCCACGGCCTGGCCTATGGCGTGCGCCAGACCAGCGCGACCATCGTCGGCCTGCAGCTGGGGCTGTCGGTCATCCTGCTGATCGCGGGCGTCGGGGTCGGCGCGCTGCTGCTGGCCTCGGCGGCGGCGTTCACCGTGGTGAAGGTGGTGGGTGCGGCCTACCTGCTGTACCTGGGGGTGAAACAGTGGCGGGCGCCGGTCGACGCGAAGGCGTCTGCCGCAGGTGACTCGCTGGTGAAACACGCCGGCCTGCCGACCGTGCGCGAGCGCGTGCTGACCGGCTTCATGACCAACGTGACCAATCCCAAGGGCATCGTGTTCATGGTGGCGGTGCTGCCGCAGTTCATCGATCCGCTCAAACCGCTGTGGCTGCAGCTGCTGATCCTGCTCATGACCTCGGTGGGTGTCGATCTGATCGTGATGCACGGCTACGCCTTCCTGGCTTCGCGCGCGCAGCGCTGGCTGGCCACGCCGAAGGCGCGCCGTGCGCAGAACCGCGTATTCGGTGGCGTGCTGATGCTGATGGGCACCAGCCTGCTGCTGGTGCGGCGTGGCGCCTGAAGCCCCTCCGGATGCGCCTGTCAGGCGGGGTCGGTACCATTGCGGCCCATGAGCGAAAACGCCTCGAACACCGTTGACCTGCCGCCTGGCGTGGCGCGCGTGACCGCCGCGCTGGCCGGCCTGGGACACCCGCACGCGCCGGTCATGCTCGACGACGCGGCGCGCACTGCGCAGCAGGCCGCCGACGCGCTGGGCGTGGCCCTGGGCCAGATCGCCAAGAGCATCATCTTCCGCCGCAAGACCGACGACGTCGCCGTGCTGGTCGTCACCTCGGGCGACCTGCGCGTCGACGAGAAAAAGGTGCAGGCCATTGTCTGCGCCGAAGGCGGCAAGCTGGGCCGCGCCGACGCCGACTTCGTGAAAGACAAGACCGGTTTTTCGATCGGCGGCGTGTCGCCGCTGGCGCACGCGTCGTCCCCGGTCACTTTGATCGACGAGAAGCTGTTCCGCTTCGACGTGATCTGGGCCGCGGCCGGCCATCCGCACGGCGTGTTCCGTTTGAGTCCCGACGACCTCCGGCGCCTGACCGGCGCTCCGGTGCACGACGTCACTGTTCCCCCTTCTGTCTGAATTCATGATCTTCAAGAAACTGTTTGGCCGCCGCGAGGCACCGCCGCCGCCGCGCCCCAAGGTCTTCAACAACCTCGAAGACGCGCGCACCCGCCATCCCGCCGACAAGGACGTGCCTTCGCCCTGCATCTCGGTGTGCAAGATGGACGACGAGACCAAGCAGTGCAAGGGCTGCTTCCGCACGGTGGAAGAGATCGCTGGCTGGAGCCGCATGGGCGATGCGCAGCGGCTGGTGATCTGGGACCGCATCGAAGAACACCAGGTCCGGATCGGCAACTTCTGATTCCCAGCGCAGACTCCCCGCATGTCCAGCACCTTGCACGAGATCGATTTTTTCTACGACCCGATTTCGCCCTACGCCCATCTGGCGTTCGAGTGCCTGCCGCAGGCGCTGGCCGGGCTGAGCGTGGTGGTGCGCTACAAGCCGGTGCTGTTCGCGGCGCTGCTCAAGGCGCACGGACAACTGGGGCCGGCCGAGATTCCCTCCAAGCGCGACTGGACCTACCGGCAGGTGCTCTGGATGGCGCAGCACCACGGCGTGCGGCTGGAGCTGCCCGCGGCGCACCCGTTCAACCCGCTGGCGCTGCTGCGGCTGGGTCTGGCGACCTCGACCGCCGATGCGCCCGGACAGACCAACCGCTACGTGACCGAGGCGCTGTTCCACCACGTCTGGCACGGTGGTGGCGATCCGCTGGAGCCGGCGCGGCTGGCGGCGTTGCAGGAGCGACTGCAGGACCACATGCGTGAACGCCAGAAACCCTGGTTCGCGCCCGACGGCGACGAGGTCAAGGCCCAGCTGCGCCGCCACACCGACGAAGCGCTGGCGCTGGGACTGTTCGGCGTGCCGTCCATGGTCGCGGACGGGCGTGTGTTCTGGGGCCTGGACGCGCTGCCGATGCTGCGCGAGAGTCTCGATGGCGCGGCCTGGTTTGCGGGCGCGGCATGGGACTCGGTGAAGACCCTGCCGGTTGGCGTGCAGCGCAAGGCCTGAACCCGAAGGCTTCTTGATCTTCCGCAGGGCGCTGCGGTGCGGGGCGGCATACCATGCAGTCCGGTTGATCGGTACCGCTCCGGTGCCGCCTGCGACCGGCAATGCGCTCACCCACAAGGAGACCCAACATGTTCAAGAAGATCCTCGTTCCCACCGACGGCTCCGCGCTGTCGCTCAACGCCGCCACCACCGCTGCACAGATGGCCAAAAGCCATGGCGCGGAAGTGATCGGCGTCTATGTCATCGATCCCTTCCCCTACATCGGCATCGGTGATGCCTCGGCCGCCGGGCTGCAGGCCTATCTGGCCGAATCGCGCAGCGTGGCGGGTCAGGCGCTCGATGCGCTGGGCAAGGTCTGCGCCGCCGAAGGCGTGCCGTTCGCCGGCGACACGATCGAGCGCAACGTGGTCTATGAAGGCGTGATCGAAACCGCCAATGCCGAAGGCTGCGACCTGATCGTCATGGCCTCGCACGGCCGCCAGGGCGTGTCGGCGCTGGTGCTGGGCAGCGTGGCCCAGAAGGTGCTGACGCACACCAAGCTGCCGGTGCTGATCGTCAAGGGCTGACCTGCCGGACGGCAGGCATCGCCGCCTCAACGGCGGCATGGGCGGAGGAAGTTCCCGACGGGGTTGTTGCGACCTGTAACAGCCTGCTGTTGTGTAACAACAGTGGTGTACCGAACAGACAGCGCGACGTACATTCGCGCCCCATGGATCCGACTTCAACCCACCTCAGGAAGGGGCGCTCCGGCGCTTCCCGTGTGCTGATCTGGCGCCTGCTCGCGCTGGCCCTGATGGCCGCGCTGGCGGCCTGCGGCGGCGGTGGCGGCGACAGTACGTCGGCATCCGGCAGCCCGCAGTCGCGCTCGGCGGCCGCGGGGGATGATGCGCAGGGCGGTGCGGACGGCGAGTCCACTTCCCTGTGGTCGGGCCTGGTGGGCGCCATCGATGGCGCGCTCAACAAGATCGGCATCGACATCGGTGCAGAGCCCAAGGCAACGACCACGCAGCTCGACGCCGTGCGCCTGGCCAACCAGGCGACCTTCGGTCCGAACGAAGCCCTGATCGCCCAGATCCGGCAGGAAGGCGCCGCGCTCTGGATCGCCGGGCAGATGAACCTGCAGCGCCAGGCCGTCAAGCGCGTGCCCGGCGCGGCCGACGTGGTGACCACGGTGGCGCTGCCCAAGTCGCGCTACACCAGCGGCGGTACCAACGCCGTGCACAAGCACACCAGCAAGACCGTCGATTTCTGCGACAACAAGGGCCCCACCTGCTGGCGCGACTGGTCGTCGTCGACCCCGCTGGTGTGGGACTTCTACCGCAACGCGGTGCACAGCCCGGACCAGCTGCGCCTGCGCGTGGGGCTGGCCCTGCAGCAGATGCTGGTGATCTCCAACTATGAGGTCAGCGGTACCTACGGCCTGCGCAACTACAACAACATGCTGCTGGACAACGCGTTTGGCAACTACCGCGATGTCCTGAAGAAGGTGATCCTCTCGCCAGTGATGGGCGACTACCTGGACCACGTCAACAACGACAAGGCCGCCCCCAACGAGAACTTCGCCCGCGAGCTGCTGCAGCTGTTCTCGCTCGGCACCTGCCTGCTCAACGCAGACGGTTCGCTGCAGGGCGGCACCTGCACGCCCACCTACGACAACGCACGGGTGCGCGAATACGCCTTTGCACTGACCGGCTGGACCTATCCGGCCGGCGGCGCCACGCCGTGGGGCTGCTATCCCTCCGGTTCCAACTGCCAGTTCTACGACGGCGACATGGTGTTGAAGGCCGGCTTCCACAATACCCAGCCCCGCACACTGCTGTCGGGTGTGACGCTGGCCAATGGAAACACGGCGGACGTGGCGCTGGAAAAGGTCCTCACCAGCATCATGGCGCACCAGAACGTGGCGCCGTTCGTGAGCCGCCACCTGATCCAGCAACTCGTGACCAGCAACCCGAGTCCGGCCTATGTGCAGCGTGTGGTCACCGCGTTCAACACCGGCCGTTACACCACCTTCGGTTCCGGCGTCAAGGGCGATCTCGCGGCCACGGTGGCGGCGGTGCTGCTCGACACCGAGGCGCGTTCGACGCCCACCAACACCGCCGGCCGGCTGCGCGAACCGATCCAGCTGTTCACCGCCGTGCTGCGCGCCCTCAACGGCCGCACCGACGGCGAGGCGCTGGGCTGGTGGTGGGGTGAAGAGATGCGTGAACATGTGTTCCGCCCGCCCTCGGTGTTCAACTTCTATCCGCCCGATTACCCCGTGGCAGGGACCACGCCGCCCCTGGTCGGACCGGCATTTGGCATCCACAACGCCAACACCGCGCTCAACCGGATGAACTACCTGAACTACCTGATCTTCTGGGACGGTTCCGGCGCCAGTTCGGATGTGCCCAACGCGGTGGGCACCAAGGTCAACCTCAGCGCTTTTGCGTCCACCACCAACGCCGCAACCCTGGTCGACCGCCTTTCGCTGCTGGCGCTGGGAGAGATCCTGCCCGCCACTTCCCGCACGGCCGTGATCAACGCGGTCAACGCCTATCCCTCGAACACCGCCGACGGCCGCACCAACCGGGCCCGGCAGGCCGCCTTCCTGGTGTTTGCCTCGCCGCAGTTCCAGATGACACGCTGAGAGAAGACCATGAAACCGCTTCATTCCATCGATGCGCTGATGCTGGACCGCCGCCGCTGGCTCAAGTGGGGTGGCGCCTCGGTCGCCGGGGCCTTTGGCGCCGGCACCCTGTCGGCCCTGCTGCAGAACCCGGCCCAGGCCCAGGCCAATACCTACCGCGCGCTGGTGTGCGTGTTCCTCTACGGCGGCAACGACGGCCAGAACATGGTGGTGCCCACCGACACCACGCGCTACAACCAGTACGCCGGTGTGCGGCAGGCGCTGGCGCTGCCGCAGAGCAGCCTGGTTCCGCTGACGGGCACCGACCTCGGCCTGCATCCGGCGATGGCGTCGCTCGCGCCGATCTGCACGGCCCAGAAGATCGCGCCGGTGGTCAACGTCGGTCCGCTGTTTGGTCCGCTGACCAAGGCCGAGTACCGCGCGCTGCCCGACACGGACCAGCGCATTCCGGACAACCTGTTCTCGCACTCCGACCAGCAGATCGAGTGGGAGTCGTCGAGCGCCCGTTCGCTGGAGCGCACCGGCTGGGGTGGCCGGGCCACCGACGCCATGGCCACCGTCAATCCGGTGATCTCGGTCGGCGGCAACGGGCACTTCGGCCTGTCCGCGCTGGGCACGCCGCTGGTGCTGCCCGGGCCCGGGGGTACCTTCGGGGTGGAGAACCTGTCCGGCACAGGGGCGTCCACGGTCGCACGCAAGGCGGCGCTCGAAGCGCTGTACCAGAGCGCCAACCTTGGCAGCAGCAACCTGATGCTCGGCGCCTATGCGCAGCAGCAGCGCACGGCCTTTGACATGTCGGCCCGCCTGGGAGCCATCGTCAAGGTAGAGCCGAGCACGGCCTCGCCGACCGCGATCGACACCGCATTCGCGCCGCTGATCGACGCCAACGGCAACATCACCTCCCATCTTGGCGAGCAGCTCTATCAGGTGGCCAAACTGGTGGAGGGGCGCACCACGGTGCAGGGTGACAAGCAGCTGTTCTTTGCACAGCAGGGCGGCTTCGACACCCACAACGAACAGATCGCCGCCGACAGCCTGACGGGTGGTCACACCCGCCTGCTTCAGGAGCTCGCGGACGCCATGGCCTGCTTCTACAACGCCATGGCGGCGATCGGTCTGTCGAACAACGTCACCCTGTTCACCCAGAGCGACTTCGGCCGTACCTTCGCGCCCAACAGCAGTTCGGGCACCGACCACGCCTGGGGCAACCACCATCTGGTGATGGGCGGCGCGGTCAACGGCGGGACGGTCTACGGTACCTACCCCGATCTGGTGCTCGGCGGTCCCAGCGACGTCGGCGTGGAATCCTGGGAGCTGCAGGGTCGCTGGCTGCCCAGCACCAGCGTCGACCAGTACGCCGCCACGCTGCTGCGCTGGTTCGGCGCCAGCGACCCGCAGCTGGGCACCATCCTGCCCAACCTCGCGAACTTCAGCGTCAAGAACCTCGGCTTCCTGGCCTGACCAGGCGCAGCGGCGGCGCGTGGGGGATTCCGATCCGGCGCCGGGCCGCCCCAAGCCGGATCAGCCCCCTCGGGGGCAGTGACCCGCGCAGCGGTGGAGCGTGGGGGCTCCTTCCTTATCTTCGGAACTTGCCGTCGGCGTCGATGATGGACAGGTCGGCGAAGTCCAGGCCGGAGTGGTCGGCCGGGCTGTAGCTCAGTTCCAGCCCGCCCAGATCGAGCTTGCCGATGCCTTCCAGGGCCGCGCGCAGCTTCTCCCGGGTCGGGTCCTTGCCCGCACGGCGCAGCCCTTCGACCAGCACCTTGGCACTGACGAATCCCTCCAGCATGGCGGGCGTCACACCCTCCTGGCCTTTGGCACTGGCCAGCGCGAGCGCTTCCTTGACGATGGGCGCGGAGAACGACCGTTCGTAGGGCAGCACCTGCGCCACGATGGTGCCGCGCGCGATCTCGCCCAGACCCTTGATGAAGCCGGCAGAAGCGTTGTTGGACAGGGTCACCAGCTGCGCCCGCGAGCCGGCAGCCCGCAGCGCCTTCATGCCATCCACCACGGCCGTGCCGGAGCCGATGTAGAGCACGGCCTGCGGGTTGGCCTGCTTCAGCGTGGGCATGAGCGGGGCGAAGTCGGGTTTGGCGCGGTCGTACTTGAGGTGCGCCACCGGCTGCCGGCCCACGGCGGCAAAGCCCTTGAGTACGCCGACCACGGCGTCGGCCCCGAAGGTGTCGTCCACCTGCACGATCGCGATGCGCTCGATGCCGATCAGGCTCAGGTGGCGGATGGCGCGTTCGCCCTCGCGCTGGTATGGCGCGCGCACGTTGAACACCCAGGGGTTGACCGGGTCGTGCAGCACCATCGCACCGGTCGACGGGCCGACCAGGGGGATCCTGTGCTCGGCCAGCAGCGGCATGATGGCCTGGTTGTGGGGCGTGCCGCGCGTCAGGAACAGGGACACGACGCCCTGGTCGATCAGCTTCCTGGCGTTCTCGACCGCGATCTTGGGGTCGAACTGGTCGTCAAGCTGGCGCAGTTCGATCTTCTGCCCGTTGATCCCGCCCTTGGCGTTCACCGCGTCAAACCACAGCTTGGCGCCGTCGGTGGCCTCCTTGACGCTGGAGGCCACCGCCCCGGTGATGCCGGCGGTCTGTCCGACCAGGATCTGGGACCAGGCGGGGAGGGTGAGCGTGCTGCCGAGAATCAGGCCGGCCAGGGTCCGTGCCAGCGCGGACGTGCGCGAAGTAGCTGTCTTCATGGTGTTGTTCTTTCTCGAGTCTCCAACGTGCTTTCCAGTCTGCCCCGGCTCGGGCGCCGCGTCACTTGTGGAAATGACGTAGGGCGCCGGCAGATCGACTGCCAGCCTCCTAGAATGTTTGCCTCCCACCCAGGAAGGCCTGCATGTCCGACGATCTCCGCCCCGCCGACGAACCCGTTTCTCCCTCCGAGGCGCCCGCGGAAGCTCCCGGCACCGGCACGATCCGCATCCGCGGCGCGCGCCAGCACAACCTCAAGAACATCGACCTGGACATCCGCACCGGCGAGTTGACGGTGGTGACCGGCCCCAGTGGTTCGGGCAAGTCGAGTCTGGTGTTCGACACCCTGTTCGCCGAGGGCCAGCGCCGTTACGTCGAAACCTTCAGTGCCTATGCGCGCCAGTTCCTGGACCGCATGGACAAGCCGGCGGTCGACAAGGTGGAGGGCGTGCCGCCCGCAATCGCCATCGACCAGACCAATCCGGTGCGCAGCTCGCGCTCGACGGTCGGCACGATGACCGAGCTGAACGACCACCTGAAGCTGCTGTTCGCGCGTGGCGCCCACCTGTTCGACCGCGAGACCGCACTGCCGGTGCGCCACGACTCGCCGGAGTCGATCTTTGCGGAGCTGCAGCGGCGTTCTGCGGAACAGGGTGATCCGAGGCTGGTGGTCACCTTCCCGGTCGAACTGCCGGCCAGCACCACCCCCGAAGAGATCGAGCAGTGGTTGTCGGCCAGCGGCTACACGCGGGTGCAGGCCGAGCGCATCGTGCAGCGCGAGGCGAAGGAAGAAGCGCCGGCCAAGGGCAAGAAGGCCAAGCCGGTGATCGAGGCGGTGAAGCTGCTCGATGTGGTCGCCGACCGATTCCGCCTGTCGAACGCGGAATCCGTGCGGGTGATGGAGGCGATCGAGGTTGGTCTCAAGCGTGGCGCCGGCAAGCTGATGGTCTACGCGCTCAAGGACGAAGGCGAGCCCGACATCTGGCGGTTTTCTACCGGGCTGCATTGCCCCGAGAGCGACATCCGCTACACCGATCCGACGCCGTCGATGTTCTCCTTCAATTCGGCGGTGGGCGCCTGCGAGAGCTGTCGCGGTTTCGGTCGGGTGATCGGTGTCGACTACGGCCTGGTGATTCCCGACGAAAAGCTCACGCTGCGCAACGGCGCGATCAAGGTGTTCCAGACCCCGGCCTGGAAGGAATGCCAGGACGATCTGATGCGCCACTCTGAAAGTGCGGGCATTCCGCGCGACACACCCTGGAACAAGCTCACGCCGGAGCAGCGGCAGTGGGTGATCGGCGGTACGCCGACCTACAAGGAGGGGCAGTGGGGAAAGCAGTGGTACGGGGTGGCGCGGTTCTTCGAGTACCTGGAGAGCAAGGCCTACAAGATGCACATCCGGGTGCTGCTGTCGAAGTACCGCAGCTACACGGAGTGTCCGGTGTGTGCGGGGGCGCGGCTCAAGGGCGACAGTCTGCTGTGGCGCATCGGGTCGAAGGTGCAGGCGGATGCGGTGCTGCCTGTTTCGAAGCGGTATCTGCCTCGGGGGGTGAAGTGGTCGCGTGCGCAGCTGGAGGCCTTGCCTGGTCTCTGCCTGCACGATCTGATGCTGATGCCTTTGTCGGATCTGCGGAGGTTCTTCGAGGATCTGGCTTCGGGCATGGCTTTGTCCGTGTCTGCTTCTTCGCTCGCTGGCGAGGCTGCGGGGCGGGCGGAGCGCCCGGGGGCGTCAGTCGCACGCTCCGATTCCTTCCCCGGGCACTCCGCCCGCCCCGCAGCCTCGCCGGATCCGAGCACGCGAATTGCCGATGCAGCGAGCGCCAACAAGTCAAACAAGGGCACAGGCGAACAGCAAGCCCTGAAGCTCCTGTTCGAAGAGATCAACACACGCCTGCGGTACCTCTGCGAAGTCGGCATCGGCTACCTCACGCTGGACCGCCAGAGCCGCACCCTCAGCGGCGGTGAAGTCCAGCGCATCAACCTCACCACCGCGCTCGGCACCTCGCTGGTCAACACGCTCTTCGTGCTCGACGAACCCAGCATCGGCCTGCACCCGCGCGACATGGCGCGCATCAACGACGCCATGCTGCGCCTGCGCGACGCCGGCAACACCCTGGTGGTGGTGGAGCACGACCCGGCCGTCATGCTCGCGGCCGACCGCCTGATCGACATGGGCCCCGGCCCGGGCGAGCGCGGCGGACAGATCGTGTTCGACGGCACACCTGAGGCCATCCGCAGCGCCGACACCCTGACCGGCGCCTACCTGGGCGCGCGCAAGACCGTGGGCATGGGCTTCAAGCGCATGGTCACCGACAGCACGCCGCGCCTGATCCTCGAGGGCGCGCGCGAGCACAACCTGCAGAACGTCTTTGTCGAGTTCCCGTTGCAGCGCCTGACCGTGGTCACCGGCGTCTCGGGTTCGGGCAAGTCCACGCTGATCCAGGACGTGCTCGCACCCGCGTTGCTGCGCCACTTCGGCAAGGCCACCGAGTCGCCCGGCGCGCACGACCGTCTGCTGGGCGCGGACTTCCTCAGCGAGGTGGTCTATGTAGACCAGTCCCCGATCGGCAAGACCGCGCGCTCCAACCCGGTGAGCTATGTGGGCGCCTGGGACGCGATCCGGGCCCTGTTCGCCGACGCGCCGCTGTCGCGCCAGCGCAGCTACACCGCGGCCAAGTTCAGCTTCAACAGCGGCGACGGGCGCTGCCCGACCTGCGGCGGCTCGGGCTTCGAGCACGTCGAGATGCAGTTCCTCTCCGACGTGTACCTGCGCTGCCCGGACTGCGACGGCAAGCGCTACCGGCCCGAGGTGCTGGAGGTGCGCATCGAGCGCGGAGGGCGGATGCTCAACGTGGCCGATGTGCTGGAGCTCACCGTGAGCGAAGCGGCCGACCTGTTCAAGGCCGACCGCGAGGTGATCCGTGTGCTGCAGCCCATCGTGGACGTGGGGCTGGAGTACGTGAAGCTGGGCCAGCCGGTGCCCACGCTCTCGGGCGGCGAGGCGCAGCGCCTCAAGCTCGCGGGCTTCCTGGCCGAGGCCGCCAAGAACAGCGCAGCCAGCCGACAGGCGCTGGCCCGCAAGGGCACGCTGTTCCTGTTCGACGAGCCGACCACCGGCCTGCACTTCGACGACATCGCCAAGCTCATGCGCTCGCTGCGGCGGCTGCTCGAAGCCGGCCACTCGCTGATCGTGATCGAACACAACCTGGATGTGATCCGCAGCGCCGACTGGCTGATCGACCTCGGACCCGAGGGCGGCGCGGGCGGCGGCCTGGTGGTGGCCGAAGGTCCGCCCGAAGAAGTGCGCGAACACAAGACCAGCCACACCGCCAAGGCGCTGCGCGAGTACGCCCTGTCCATGGGCGAGGTGCACGCGGTGCACGAAGGCCGCCTGGTCGACTATCTGAAACAACCGCAGCGACAGCGCGCCGCCGCGGCCCGCGCCAGGAACCACAGCAACGCGATCCGCATCGTCAACGCCAAGGAGCACAACCTGCAGAACCTGAGCGTGGACATTCCGCGCGGCAAGTTCAATGTGATCTCCGGGGTCAGCGGTTCGGGCAAGTCGACGCTGGCGTTCGACATCCTGTTCAACGAAGGCCAGCGGCGCTACCTCGAATCGCTCAACGCCTACGCGCGCAGCATCGTTCAGCCCGCGGGCCGGCCCGAGGTCGACGCGGTCTACGGCATTCCGCCCACGGTGGCGATCGAACAGCGCCTCTCGCGCGGTGGCCGCAAGTCCACGGTGGGCACCACCACCGAGGTCTGGCACTTCCTGCGCCTGCTGTACGTGAAGCTGGGCACACAGCACTGCGTGCACGACGGCGCGGCCGTGATGCCGCAAAGCCCCGAGAGCATCGCCGCCGCCATCCTCACGCGCTACCGCGGTCGCCACATCGGCCTGCTGGCGCCGCTGGTGGTCAACCGCAAGGGTGTCTACACCGAGCTGGCCGACTGGGCGCGCCCGCGCGGCTACACCCACCTGCGCGTGGACGGCGAGTTCCTGCCAACCACCGGTTTTCCGCGCATCGACCGCTTCAAGGAACACACCATCGAACTGCCCGTGGCCGATGGCGTGGTCGACCCGGCCAACGAAGCCTGGCTGCGCACGCAGCTGACCAAAGCGCTGGAGTTGGGCAAGGGCACGCTGCACCTGCTGACCGATCTGGATGGTCTGGCCCCCGCGCTGGCCGAAGGCCGGCCCACGGCGGGGATGGGCAAGATGGAGGTGTTCTCCACCACCCGTGCCTGCCCGGTCTGCGGCACCAGCTATCCCGAACTGGATCCGCGCCTGTTCTCCTACAACAGCAAGCACGGCTGGTGTCCCGACTGCGTGGGCACGGGCGTGAAGCTTTCGCGCGAACAGCGCAAGGCGCTGGACGACTCGGTGCGCGACGACGACCAGAAGGGCCGCGAGCAGAGCTTTGCCGAGCCCGAGGTGGAAGACCTGACCGACGAGGCCTGCCCGAGCTGTGAAGGCACGCGCCTGAACGCGCAGGCGAGGGCGGTGAAGTTCGGCGCCGTGGCCGCGACCGGGCAGGCCGGCCGTGGCATCACCGAGATCGCGCGGCTGTCGGTCAGCGACGTGCGCAAATGGGTGCAGGCCATGATGAGTGACGGCGGCCTCAGCCATCGTGAAGCCGACATCGCGCGCGACCTGCTGCCTGAAATTGAAAGCCGCCTGGCCTTCCTCGAAGAGGTCGGGCTCTCCTACCTCACGCTGGACCGCGGCGCGCCCACGCTCAGCGGTGGTGAGGCACAGCGCATCCGCCTGGCGGCGCAGCTGGGTTCCAACCTGCAAGGCGTCTGCTACGTGCTCGACGAGCCGACCATCGGCCTGCACCCGCGCGACAACCAGATCCTGCTCGACGCGCTGCACAAGCTGGGCGACATGGGCAACACCCTGGTGGTGGTCGAACACGACGAGGACACCATCCGCCGTGCCGACCACATCATCGACATCGGTCCCAGCGCGGGCAAGCGCGGTGGCCGCGTGGTGGCGCAGGGCACGGTGGCCGACCTGTCGGCGAGCCCCGACTCGCTCACGGGCCGCTACCTGCTGCACGCGATGAAGCACCCCTTGCAGCCGCGCCGGCCGGTGAGCGCCGAGGCCGAGCGGCTGGAGCTGCGCGGCGCGGCGATGCACAACCTGCAGAAGATTGATGTGGACGTACCGCTGCGACGGCTGGTCGTCGTGACCGGTGTGTCGGGCTCGGGCAAATCCACGCTGGCGCGCGACGTGCTGCTGACCAACGCGGCCGCTGCAGTGACCCAGCGCAGCACTCTCGCCGGCCGCCAGGCCTGGGACAACGAGGGCGTGCGCCCCGCCTGGACCGGCTGCAGCAAGCTGCTGGGCAGCGAGACGGTGGATCGTGTGCTCGAAGTCGATCAGACGCCGATCGGCAAGACGCCGCGCAGCTGTCCGGCGACCTACATCGGTTTCTGGGACACGGTGCGCAAGCTATTCGCCGACACGCTGGAAGCCAAGGCGCGCGGCTACGGTCCGGGGCGTTTTTCGTTCAACACCGGCGAAGGCCGCTGCCCGGGCTGCGAAGGGCAGGGCATGCGCACCATCGAGATGAGCTTCCTGCCCGACGTGAAGGTGCCCTGCGAGGTCTGCCACGGCGCACGCTTCAACCCCGAGACCCAGGCCGTGACCTGGAAGGGCAAGAACATCGGCGACGTGCTGCAGATGGCGGCCGATGAAGCGGTCGAGTTCTTCGCCTCCATGCCCGCGATCAGCCACCCGCTGCAGTTGCTCAAGGACGTGGGCCTGGGCTACCTCACGCTGGGCCAGCCATCACCGACGCTGTCGGGCGGCGAGGCGCAGCGCATCAAGCTGGTGACCGAACTTTCCAAGGTGCGCGACGAGATCGGGCGCCGCGGGCAGAAGGCGCCGCACACGCTGTACGTGCTGGACGAACCCACGGTGGGCCTGCACATGGCCGACGTGGAAAAGCTCATCCGCGTGCTGCACCGCCTGGTGGACGGCGGCCACAGCGTGATCGTGATCGAGCACGATCTGGACGTGATGGCCGAGGCCGACTGGATCATCGACCTCGGGCCGGAAGGCGGCTCGGGCGGCGGCCGCATCGTGGCGGCGGCGACGCCGGAAGACGTGGTGCGGCTGGGCACGCACACGGGCAAGGTGCTGGGGCCGGTGCTGGCCCGGTCCTGACCAGACAAGATGGTGCCCGACCAGGTCATCCACATCCACCCGGCCGCGCCACCTCAGCCTGTCGTGGGAACGCCTTGCAACGGCTGCGGGGTGTGCTGCCTGGCCGAACCCTGCCCGCTGGGGCAGGTGATTTCACGCAAGAGCCTTGGAGCCTGTGACGCCCTGCGCTGGGACGAAACGCAAAGCCTCTACCGCTGCGGCGCGATCAGCGATGCCGCCGGCGTGCTCGGCCCGCGCTGGGCCTGGGCGGCCCCCCTGATGCGTCGGCTTGCGCGGCGCTGGATCGCGGCTGGCATTGGCTGTGACGCCAGTCTGCAAGGCCTGCGGCGCTGAACGGCACATCAGAAACGGCTCAAGTTCGCCAGGATTTGGTCGTTAGACCTTGCAGGTGGTGGGGGAAATACCCCCGCTTGTCTTCACCGCGAACCGAGTCCTCCCATGGCACTTCCCACTTCGACACACCCTTGCTGGTCGCGCGCGGCCGGCGGCGGTCTGGCCCGCATCCAGACCTCCAACCTGGCCCTGCAGCTTCTGGTCAAGCGCCTGGAGCGCAGCACCGATGCGCCGCCCCAGAAAGCCTCGGAAATCCAGGCCTTCTTCACCAAGTGGGAGCGCATCCTCTCCACCGAAATCGACCAACTCAACCGTCTCTGAGGCACCGCACATGAACCGTCTGATGACACTGGCCGAAACGGCTGAACTGATCCGTGGCGGCGCCCACCTGTCGCTCGCTGGCCCGGAGAGCGCCCTGGATTCCCTGCCCAAGGGGCAATGGATCGCCGGCACCATTCCCTACTTCATGGACACGGCCGGTGGCGTGGTGTCCACCAGCGGGCAGGTGTTCGTGAGCCCGCTGCCCGCACAGGGCCAGATCACCCTCGCGCACTATGGTGCGGACCAGCTCAAGTCCATCGTGGGCAACGGGCCGGACAACGGCTTCACCGTGGCCATCGTGCCTGCGGGCAGCGCTGCCCACAAGACCTTTGCCGCCGAAGCCGTGAACGATGCCGACGCCTTCCTCAAGCCCACCGTGGGCTGGGTCGCCGGCATCCATCTCTCTGACCTCGGCAAAGTGACCCCCAAGGTTTACCTGGGCGCCACCGGCGAGAAGTTCGAAGACGGCGTGGTCGTGGCCCATGTGGCCCTGCCCGAAAGCCAGCTGGCCTCCATCGAGATCGTCAACATCTTCGAACCGGGCGATGGCGACGTGCTGCGCTTCACCGACACCTCGTTCGAAGTGGGTGAGTGCCTGGTCAACGGCGAGAAGACCAACCTGGCCGACTATGTGCAGGCCAAGGGTCTGGCCGACGGCAAGTTGCCGCTGGTGGGCGACTTCGGTGGTGCGCACATCAACGCATCCATCCAGTCGGTCGACGCGGATGGCCGCAAGGTGGTGCTGTACGCCCCGGTGTTCACCGGCGTGGACTATCACTTCGCCAAGCCTGTGGCCGACTACGGCGCCAGCTTCCGCGAACGCCTGGCCGGCTACCGCACGGACGGTGTGAACTTCTCGTGCAACTGCATCCTGAACTTCCTGTTCGGCGAACTCGAAGGCCAGAACATCGGCGACTTGCGCGGGCCGGTGACCTTCGGCGAGATCGGCTACCAGCTGCTCAACCAGACGCTGGTCGTGCTGCGCATCGACTGATGCCGCGGTCACAGCCCGGTCCGCCCGCGGGTCGGTGAAAAAGGCGCCTTCGGGCGCCTTTTGTCTTTCCGAAGCCCGTTCTTGCGACGGCGACAATCGCGCCATGCTGATCTGGCCACTCCCCGCCCTATTGACCTGGGCGTTTGCCTGGGCGCTGTTCGTCGGCCTGCGCGTGGCCGGGCTTGGCGCACCCGGTGCTTTTGTGGTCGCGCTGCTGGCGGCGGGGCTGGCTGCCTGGACCGGGCGCACGCCGTGGCGGCGGCTGTTCATGCTGGCGGGGTTCCCGCTGTCGCTGCTGGTCAGTGGCGCGGCGGGCGCGGTGCCCGGCTGGATCTGGCTGCTGCCGCTGGCCCTGCTGCTGGCCTTGTACCCGCTGGGCAGCTGGGGCGACGCGCCGCTGTTCCCCACACCCGCCGAAGCTCTGAACGGATTGGCGGAGAAAGCGGCACTGCCCGATGGAGCGGTGGTGGTGGACGCGGGCTGCGGCCTGGGCGCCGGACTGATCGCGCTGCGCCGCCAGTACCCGCGGGCGCAGATCCTTGGCTGGGAATGGAGCTGGCCGCTGACGATGCTGTGTGCGCTGCGCTGCCGTCTGAGGGGCAATGTCGCAAGGGTGCGCCGGGCCGACATCTGGGCGGCAGACTGGTCGGGCTGCGACCTTGTCTACCTGTTCCAGCGGCCGGAAAGCATGCCGCGCGCGGTGGAGAAGGCCGCGGCCGAACTGCGGCCCGGTGCCTGGCTGGTGAGTCTGGAATTCGAGGCCCGGAGCCTCAAGCCCACGGTCCGGCTGGAGACCGTCCAGGGCAAACCGGTCTGGCTCTACCAGGCCCCGCTGCGCACCCGCTGAGCCGGCGGACGCTGGATCAAGGTTTGCTGCCGGGTGCCACGCGCAGCGCGCGCCGCTCGCGCCGCAGCAGCCACCAGCCCGGACCGGCCACGGCCAGCAGCAAGGCGGGAAAGCCCACCACTGGCGCCCAGTCCAGCATGGCTGCACCCAGGGCCGGTGCCAGCGTCCCGCCCAGCGTGTACGACAGCACCAGCACCGCCGTGCTGTTGACCAGGGTGATGCCCTGTTCGCGCGAGCCGATGTCGATCATGGCAAGCGTGTAGAGGCTGCCGCCCGCGCCACCCCAGACGAAGGCCAGCGCGGCGGCCAGCCAGGGCGCACCGGCCACCAGCGGGATGAGCAGCGTGGCCAGCAGTGTGATCAGCGCACAGGCGTGCAGGATCTCCACCCGTGCGCCGTGAGCACCGCCCCGCCGGGGCTGCTGTGCCAGCCGGTCGGCCGCCATGCCGGCGGGCAACATCATCAGTGCGCTGCCCAGGCCGCTGGCCGACACCAGCAGAGCAGCGGCCGTGGCGCCCATGCCCAGCGCCAGCCCGTACAGCGGCAGGATCGACGTGAGCCCGCTCTCGAAGAAGCCGCCGACAAACCCCACCGTCATGATCAGCGGGTGCGCGCGGAGGGCGTGCCACACGCCGTGCAGGCCCACGCGGGCTTCGTGTGCGTCGTGCGCGGGCGGCAGGCGCGGAATCCACAAGCTGCCGATCAGACCAAGGACCAGGAAGCCCAGCACCAGCCACAGCGCAATCGGGTTGGTCGGACCGACCAAGGCCAGCAGGGCCGGGCCGATGACAAAGGTGGTGCCGACCATGGTTTCGAACAGGCCCACGAATCGGCCACGCTGCAGCGGTGGCGCGAACTCGGCCACCACCGCCTCGGCCAGCACCCAGCGCAGGCCCGAGGCTGCGCCCGCAATGAACTCGCAGGCGAACCACACCGGCAGCGCGTCCGTGAGCAGGAAGCCGGTGGTCGACACCACCGGCACCGCCGCCGACAGCCACAGTGTGGGCCTGCGTCCGAGCCGCTGCGTCACGGCCGAGGCGAACGGTGTGATGACGAACACCCCCACCCAGCCCACCGCCGCGAACAGGCCGGCCATCGAGGTCGAGACACCACCGTCCTTGAGCCGCAACAGCAGCAACGGCATGAGCATGAAGTAACCCACCAGCTCGAAGAACGTGGCGCCGAAAATGGCCCAGAGGCCACGCCGCGCCAGCGCGGGTGGTGGCGGTGGTGGGGCGGCATCGGTTGGCGGCGGCGGGTGCAGCGGGCCGGTCATGCGGGGGCTCCGGTTTGGCGGGCTGCCAGCACGGCGTGTGCGACTTCGGCAAAACCCGCGCCGCGCTCGCCCTGCGTCACGTAGCGTGGTCTGTGCGCCAGCTGGCCCCAGAACCGCGCCACATTGGCCACGCCGACGCTGTGCGGGAAGTGCCCGAACATCGTGGCATCGTTGGTCGAGTCGCCGACGTACACCCAGTGCTCGCGCTCCGCGTCCAGATCGCGCTGCAGGTGTCCGCGCACGATCCAGCGCGCGCCGGCCAGCTTGTGATGGTCACCGATCCAGCCGTTGATGTGGATGGAGCTGACGGTGGCGTTCAGCCCGCCCTCGTGCATGAGCCGCACCACGCGGTGGATGTCCTGTTCGTCCAGCTCCGCGAATTCGCTGTGGTCGATGGCGATGTCGGTTTCGCGGCCGGGGCTGTCCTGCGACAGGCGGGCGTGCGGCAGTTCGGCCAGCACGCGCTGCGCCACCGCCTGCAGCTGTGCGAAGTTCTTGCGGCGTGTGGCCGCGTCCTGCAGGTACGCCTTCTGCAGTGCACCGTCCTCGCCGCGCCAGAGCGCCACCGCGCCGTTCTCGGCCACGATGGCGTGGACCGGCCAGTCCAATGCGAAGGGTTCGCTCCAGCCCGCCGGGCGCCCGGTGATGGCGAACACGGGCAGGCCCGCGGCGCGCAGCGCGCGCAGCGCTTCGAGAGCGTCGGGCGTGATCGCGCCGTCGGTGGTCAGCGTGTCGTCGATGTCGGTCAGCACGCCGCGGATGGTCAATCGCGCGGCCAGAGGCCAGTCGGAAAGGGTGAAGTGAGGCATAAAGGTTGCGCAGTTTCGCAGATGCGCAAAAACAGGGGCTGCGGTAGAATCACGGCCATCCGAGGAGCGTTGCAGCGCACCCCCGACCACCGGTCGGCGCGGAGCGTGAGGCTCGGACAACCATGCAACGACGCTCATCCACTTCCGTGCGATGGGCTTTTTTTTGCCCCCGTGTCGCCCGTGGAGTGGTTCATTCAACCTTCAATGGAGCGAACCATGAACGCACGCATTCCCAACGCCGTCAACGCCGACTGCGTCATCACCGACATCGGTCTGGCCGACTGGGGCCGCAAAGAGATCAAGATCGCCGAGACCGAGATGCCCGGCCTGATGGCCATCCGCGAAGAGTTCGCGGCCAAGCAGCCCCTGAAGGGCGCACGCATCACCGGCTCGCTGCACATGACCATCCAGACAGCCGTGCTGATCGAGACCCTGCAAGCCCTCGGTGCGCAGGTGCGCTGGGCGTCCTGCAACATCTTCTCGACGCAGGACCACGCTGCCGCCGCGATCGCTGCCGCCGGCACGCCGGTGTTCGCCGTCAAGGGCGAGACCCTGGTCGACTACTGGGACTACACCCACCGCATCTTCGACTTCGGCGCCAAGGGCACCGAGGGCGAAGGTCCGAACATGATCCTGGACGACGGCGGCGATGCCACGCTGCTGATGCACCTGGGCAAGCAGGCCGAGAAAGACCAGAGCGTGCTGGCCAATCCGGGCAGCGACGAAGAGCGCATTCTGTTCGCCGCGATCAAGGCCAAGTTGGCCGAAGACAACACCTGGTACAGCCGCAAGAGCGCCCAGATCCTGGGCGTGACCGAAGAGACCACCACGGGCGTGCACCGCCTCAAGGAAATGTCGGCCAAGGGCACGCTGATGTTCCGTGCCATCAACGTCAACGACTCGGTGACCAAGTCCAAGTTCGACAACCTGTACGGCTGCCGCGAGTCGCTGGTGGACGGTATCAAGCGCGCCACCGACGTGATGATTGCCGGCAAGGTCGCCTGCGTGGCCGGCTACGGCGACGTGGGCAAGGGCTCCGCCCAGGCTCTGCGCGCCCTGAGCGCCCAGGTGTGGGTGACCGAGATCGACCCCATCAACGCCCTGCAGGCTGCCATGGAAGGCTACAAGGTCGTGACCATGGAATACGCCGCCGACAAGTGCGACATCTTCGTGACCACCACCGGCAACCGCGACGTGATCACGTACGAGCACATGGCCGCCATGAAGGATCAGGCCATCGTCTGCAATATCGGCCACTTCGACAACGAGATCCAGGTCGCCAAGCTGGAAGCCCATTGCAAGTGGGAAGAGATCAAGCCCCAGGTCGATCACGTGATCTTCCCGGACGGCAAGAAGATCATCCTGCTGGCCAAGGGCCGGCTGGTGAACCTGGGCTGCGGCACGGGCCACCCGAGCTTCGTGATGTCTTCGTCGTTCGCCAACCAGACGATTGCGCAGATCGAGCTGTTCTGCCATCCCGAAGGCTACGACGTGGGCAAGGTCTACGTGCTGCCCAAGCACCTGGACGAGAAGGTCGCGCGCCTGCACCTGAAGAAGGTCGGCGCGATGCTGACCGAGCTGAGCGACGAGCAGGCCGCCTACATCGGCGTGCCGAAGAACGGCCCGTACAAGCCCGACACGTATCGGTATTGATTACCGATGCGTGCTGACCAGTTGCTCGTTGAGCGAGGGTTGGCCGCGTCGCGCTCGCAGGCCCAGCGGCTGATTGCTGCGGGGGTGCGCTGGCGTCTGTCTGGGGGCGACTGGAAAGCCGTGGCCAAGAACGGTGAGGCGTTGCGCGTGACAGTGGAACTGCAGCTGCAGGACACGGCCGAGTCGCGCTTCGTTTCGCGCGGCGGTCTCAAGCTGGACGGCGCGCTTCTGCGTTGCGGCCTGGACGTGACCGGCCTGCTCTGCCTCGATGTGGGGCAGAGCAGCGGTGGCTTTACCGACTGCCTTCTGCAGCGCGGCGCCATGAAGGTCGTGGGCGTGGACGTGGGACAGGGCCAGCTGCATCCGCAGCTGCGCAGCGATCCGCGCGTGGTCTGCATTGAAAAATGCAATGCACGCGAGCTGACGGCGCAGCAGCTGGAGGAAGCCGGTGGCGAAGTGGCCGCCGCGCCGTTCGACTTGATCGTCGGCGACCTGTCGTTCATCTCGCAGACGCTGGTCTGGCCGGCCATCGTGCCGCTGCTGAAACCTTCGGGTCATCTGCTGATGCTGGTCAAGCCGCAGTTCGAACTGCAGCCCGAGCACATCGGCAAGGGCGGTCTGGTGAAAGACACCACGAGTTATGCGCTCGTGCAACAACGCATCGCGCAGGCCTGCTCCGACAACGGCCTGCAGCTGCGGGACTATTTTGAGAGTGCCATCACCGGCGGTGATGGCAACCGGGAGTTCTTCGTATGGGCCTGCCCCTGAGTTTTGAGTTCTTTCCGCCCAAGACGCCCGAAGGCGCCGAGAAGCTGCGCGTGGTGCGCCAGAAGCTTTACGCGGCCAAGCCCGAGTTCTGCTCGGTGACCTATGGTGCCGGCGGTTCCACGCAACAGGGCACCTTCGACACGGTCGGTGAAATCCTGGCCGAAGGTGTCCAGGCGGCCTCGCACTTCTCGTGCATCGGCGCCACCAAGGCCAGCGTGCGAGAGCAGCTGGCCATGCTCAAGGCCATGGGCGTCCGGCGCCTGGTGGCGTTGCGCGGCGACCTGCCCAGCGGCTATGGCCTGGGCGGCGAGTTCCATTACGCCAGCGACCTGGTGGCCTTCATCCGCGAAGAGACCGGGCGCGACTTCCACATCGAAGTGGCTGCCTACCCCGAGGTCCATCCGCAGGCCAGGTCCCCCGAGGCCGACCTGAAGGCCTATGCCACCAAGGTGAAGGCCGGCGCCGACTCAGCCATCACGCAGTACTTTTACAGCGCCGACGCCTACAGCCGCTTCGTGGACGACGCACACAAGCTGGGAGCCGACGTGCCGGTGGTGCCGGGCATCATGCCCATCACCAGTTCGTCGCAGCTGCTGCGCTTCTCGGACGCCTGTGGTGCCGAAATCCCGCGCTGGGTGCGGCTGCGCCTGCAGGGCTACGGCGATGACATCGAGTCCATCAAGGCCTTCGGCCTGGACGTGGTCACCAGCCTGTGTGAACAACTGCGCAAGGCCGGTGTGCCCGCGCTGCACTTCTACACGATGAACCAGAGCGCCGCGACGCTGGAGCTCGTGAAGCGGCTGCAGCTCGGGTAAGGTCCGATCGGTGACATATCAGGGAGTCAGACCATGAACAACATTGCACGCCGCCTGGCCTGCATGGCGCTGCTGGCCGGCCTGGCCGCCTGTGCCACCGCACCCGCACCGTCGCTCACGCCCGCAAGTGCTCCCCGCTCGGCGCCGACGCAGGCCTCAGTTGCTGTGCCATCGGCACCAGCGGCACGCAGCGAAGTGGCCGCGAAACCTGTCGAACCAGCGGCAGCTGTGCCCAACAATCCGTCCGACACCCATGCATCGTCCGCGTCGTTTGGGGAAGCCTCGTCGGCTGCGGTCGATGGTCTGGTCGACCGGGGTGTCGCGTCCTGGTACGGCAGGAAGTTCCATGGCCGTCGCACCGCCAGCGGCGAGCGCTACGACATGAACGCCATGACCGCCGCCCACAAGACCCTGCCGTTCGGCACCAAGGTCCGTGTGCGCGCCGTCGCAACCGGCAAGGAAGTCGTGGTGCGCATCAACGACCGCGGGCCTTACCGGCACCAGCGCATCATCGATCTGAGCCAGGCGGCCATCGCGTCGCTGGGCCTGAAGAACCGCGGGGTGACCACGGTGGAGCTGTTGCGGGAGTGATCCGGCAGGATCGAAGTCGGGTTTCCTGAGTTGGCGACAATGGGGGTTGATTCCCGCCCCCATCCCACCAGGAGACACCGATGAAACTCGAAACCATTGCCGTGCATGGCGGCTACACGCCAGACCCCACCACCAAGGCGGTCGCAGTCCCGATCTACCAGACGGTGGCCTATGCGTTCGACGATACGCAGCATGGCGCCGACCTGTTTGACCTGAAGGTCGCGGGCAACATCTACAGCCGCATCATGAACCCCACCAACGGGGTGCTCGAAGCCCGCATCGCGGCGCTCGAAGGCGGCATCGGCGCACTGGCCGTGGCCTCGGGCATGGCAGCGATCACCTATGCGATCCAGACCATCGCCGAAGCCGGCGACAACATCGTCTCCGCCTCCACTCTCTACGGCGGCACCTACAACCTGTTCGCCCACACCTTTCCGCAGCAGGGCATCACGGTGCGCTTTGCCGACCCGCGCGACCCGGCGGCGTTCGCTGCGTTGATCGACGATCGCACCAAGGCGGTCTATTGCGAGTCGGTGGGCAACCCGCTGGGCAACGTGACCGACATCGGCGCACTGGCCAAGGTCGCCCACGCCGCCGGGGTGCCACTGATCGTCGACAACACCGTGCCCAGTCCCTACCTGTGCCGCCCGTTCGAGCATGGCGCCGACATCGTGGTGCATTCACTGACCAAGTACCTTGGTGGCCACGGCACCACCATCGGCGGCGCCATCGTCGATTCCGGCAAGTTCCCGTGGGCTGAACACAAGGCGCGCTTCAAGCGCCTGAACGAGCCGGACGTGAGCTACCACGGCGTGGTCTACACCGAAGCCCTCGGCCCGGCCGCCTACATCGCCCGCGCCCGCGTGGTGCCGCTGCGCAACATGGGTGCGGCGCTCTCGCCCATGAACGCCTTCCAGATCCTGCAAGGCATCGAGACGCTGGCGCTGCGCATGGACCGCATCTGCGAGAACGCGGTCAAGGTGGCGACCCAGCTGAAGAACCACCCCAAGGTGGGCTGGGTCAACTACGCCGGCCTGCCCGACCACAAGGACCATGGCCTGGTGCAGCAGTACATGGGCGGCCGCGCCTCGGGGATCATCAGCTTCGGCCTGAAGGCGGACGACGCCATCGCCGCCGGCGCCCGTTTCCAGGACGCGCTGCAACTCTTCACCCGCCTGGTGAACATCGGCGACGCCAAGTCGCTTGCCTGCCATCCGGCCTCGACCACGCACCGCCAGCTCAACCCCGAAGAGCTGAAAAAGGCCGGCGTGAGCACCGACATGGTCCGCCTGTCGGTCGGCATCGAGCACATTGACGACCTGCTCGCCGATCTGGAACAGGCGCTGGGAAAGGTCTGAGCCCTTTCAGCGCTCGTCGTAGCTGACCACCAGCGTGTTGGTGGTCGGCCGCGCCTGGCAGGAGAGCACGAAGCCCTTCTCGGTTTCCCAGGGCTCGAGCGTGAAGTTCTTGTCCATGGTCACCGCGCCTTCCATCACCTTGGCGCGGCAGGTGCAGCAGACGCCGCCCTTGCACGACCAGGGCAGGTCCAGCCCGGCGTTGAGCGCGACGTCGAGCACCTTCTCGTCCTTGCCCATGCGCAGCTGGTGCGGCTTGCCGTCCACCACCACCGTCAGCGCGACCTCGCCGTCGGTGCGCAGGGCGGGGTGGCCGAGCACGGCGGACTTGCGCTGATCGGCCGGCAGGGCATCGAGCGTCGGCGAAGTGAAGCGCTCGGTGTGCACGCGGTCCGGTCGCACGCCGGCGTCCAGCAAGGCCTTTTCGGTCGCCTCGATCATGGCCTCGGGGCCGCAGACGAAGACCTCGTCCATGCTGCCCACCGGCAGCAGCGCGCCGATGATTTCGCGCACCTTGTCGCCGTCGATACGGCCTTCGAGCAACGGCACTTCCTGCGCCTGGCGCGAGAGCACGTGGATCAGTGTGAGGCGGCCCGGGTACTGGTCCTTCAGATCCTGCAGCGCCTCGTTGAACATCACGCTGGCCATACGGCGGTTGCCGTAGACCAGGGTGAACTTGGCGTCGGGCGACTCTTCCAGCGTGCTGGTCATGATCGACAGGATGGGCGTGATGCCCGAGCCGGCCGCGAAACCGACGCGGTGCAGCGCGCGCGGCTTGTGGATGGTGAAGCGGCCGTCGGGCGGCATCGCGCGCAAGGTGTCGCCGGCCTTGAGCGCGGTGGCGGCCCAGTTGGAGAACACACCGCCTTCGACCGGCCGGATGCCCAGCGTCACCTCGCCGTGTTTCACCAGCTGGCTGCGGGCGCTGCTGATCGAGTAGCTGCGGCGCACGTCCTGGCCGCCGATGTCGGCGCGCAGGGTGAGGAACTGGCCGGGCTCGAAGGCAAAGGCCTCGCGCAGCGGCTCGGGAACCGACAGGGAGATGGCGACGGCGCCAGCCGCCTCGGGGCTGACGCGCGAGACGGTGAGGTCGTGGAAGCGGGGGGCGGCGGTGCTCATGGCTTCGTCAGTAGGGTTTGAAGTAGTCGAAGGGTTCCTGGCAGTCCAGGCATTTGTAGAGCGCCTTGCAGGCGGTCGAGCCAAACGGCGAGGTCGCGGTGGTGTTGGTGGAGCCGCATTGCGGGCAGGGAACGTCCACGGCGCGGGCCACGTGGCGGCTGAACTGGAGCACGCCCGATGGCGCCGCACGGGTGCTGCCACATTGCGGTGGCGCGATGCCATAGGCGCGCAGCTTCTCGCGCGCGGCCTCGCTCATCCAGTCGGTGGTCCATGCCGGCGACAGCTGCGTGACCACGCGGCCCGGCAGGCCCGCGTCGCGCAAGGTGGACACGATGTCGTCCTCGATCTGGCCCATGGCGGGGCAGCCGCTGTAGGTCGGCGTGATGACCACTTCGGGCACGCCATCGGCGCCTTCGCGAATCTCACGCAGGATGCCCAGCTCGGCCAGCGAGATCACCGGAATCTCCGGGTCGGCCAGGTGCGCCAGCGCCTGTGCGACGGCCTGCAGCGAAGCCTCGGTGGCCAGGCCCATGGTGTTCACCAGACGGCGGTCGGATGCGCGCGGGCCAGGCTCTGCATCTCCGCGAGCAGGAAGCCCAGGTGCTCGGAATGCACGCCCACATGGCCCTGTGCCACATAGCCTTCGTGCGGCTGGTCGTGGCGCGTGAGCGTGGCGTCCGCGAGGGTTTCATTGACCAGTGCGTTCCAGTGGTCGCGCAGTGCAGTGATGTCCACACCGGTGCCGTCGCGTGCGGCGGCCTGCTCGGCGAGGCCGGGTTGCCAGAAGGCTTCGCAATAGGGCAGCAGGTGGTCGATGGCCGCCTGCGCGCGGCGGTGCGATTCTTCGGTGCCGTCGCCGAACCGCACCAGCCAATCGCTGGCATGCTGCAAGTGGTAGCGCACTTCCTTGAGCGACTTGGCCGCGATGCCGGCCAGCTGGGCGTCGCTCGACGATTGCAGCCGGTCCCACACCAGCACCATCAGCGCGCTGACCAGGAAGTTGCGGGCGATCGTCACGGCATAGTCGCGCTCGCTGACCGCGTAGCCCACCAGCGGACCGTGGTGCGGCAGCTCCGCGATGGTGTGGTTGCGGAACTCGGCGGTGTCGCGAAAGTAGGCGAGGGTGTCCTCGGTGATGCGGCCGTTCTGCCGCGCACCGTGCAGATGCGCAAAGCGCTGTTCAAGGGCGCTGTCGCGGTGGATCAGGTCGGCGGCGTGCTGGTAGAGCAGCCTTGCCTGACCGATGAGGTCCAGGCTGTTGTTGGCCAGCGCCAGGTCTTCTTCGAGGATGGGGCCATGCCCGCACCACTCGGCGTTGCGCTGGCCCAGCACCAGAGCATTGTCGGCCAGGTGCAGCAGGTAGTCGACGGGAGCGTGCGCGGCCATCACATGTGCCCCACTTTCTCCGGGATCTCGTAGAAGGTCGGGTGGCGGTAGACCTTGTCGGCCGCCGGGTCGAAGAAGCTGTCCTTGCTGTCGGGTTCGCTGGCGGTGATGGCGGTCGACGGCACGACCCAGATGCTCACTCCTTCCTGGCGCCGCGTGTAGACGTCGCGCGCCATCTGCAGCGCATGGCGCGCGTCGCTGGCATGCAGGCTGCCGCAGTGCTTGTGCTCCAGGCCCTGCTTGCTGCGGACGAAGATTTCCCACAGGGGCCATTCCTTCAATGCGGGCGCGTTCATGCGGCCTCCTTCTGCTGACGTTGCTGTTGCTTGCGGGCGTGGGCGAGGGCGGCTTCGCGCACCCAGGCGCCCTGTTCGTGCGCCTTGACGCGGGTGGCCAGGCGCTCCTTGTTCATCGGCCCATTGCCGTTCACCGTGGCCCAGAACTCGTCCCAGTCGATCTGGCCGTAGTCCCAGTGGCCGCGCGCCTCGTTCCACTTCAGGTCGGGGTCGGGCAGGGTCACGCCCAGCACCTCGGCCTGCGGCACGGTGGCGTCCACGAACTTCTGGCGCAGGTCGTTGTTGCTGATGCGCTTGATGCCCCAGCGCATGCCCTGCATGCTGTTGGGGCTGTCGGCGTCCGGCGGGCCGAACATGGCCAGGCACTTCCACCAGTAGCGGTTCACCGCGTCCTGCACCATGGCCTTCTGCTCGGCCGTGCCCTGCATCATCACCAGTAAGGCTTCGTAGCCCTGGCGCTGGTGAAAGCTCTCTTCCTTGCAGACGCGGATCATGGCGCGCGCATAGGGGCCGTACGAGCAGCGGCACAGCGGGATCTGGTTCATGATCGCCGCGCCGTCCACCAGCCAGCCGATCACGCCAACGTCGGCCCAGTTGAGGGTCGGGTAGTTGAAGATCGAGCTGTACTTGGCCTTGCCCGCATGCAGCGCGTCGAGCATCTGGTCGCGGCTAGTGCCCAGGGTTTCGGCGGCGGAATACAGGTAGAGACCGTGGCCGCCTTCATCCTGTACCTTGGCGATCAGGATCGCCTTGCGCTTGAGGCTGGGTGCGCGGCTGATCCAGTTGCCCTCGGGCAGCATGCCGACGATCTCGCTGTGCGCGTGCTGGCTGATCTGGCGCACCAGCGTCTTGCGGTAGGCCTCGGGCATCCAGTCGCGCGGCTCAACCTTGCCGTCGGCGTCGATGACGGTGTCGAAATGGGTCTGCAGCGCGGCGTCTTCAGCGCGGATCGGTCTCGCGGCTGGCTTGGGGCCGCCCTTGGCGTCTCCGTCGGCGACGGAAAAAGATTGGGTGTACATGCGCGTCTCCAAAACCGGGTTATGCCGGGTGGATGCGCAGTATAGGGAATTAACCGACCGACCGGTTGGTTAATTCGGGAATCCCTCATCAGGGTTTTTACGGGGCGGGCACGGGGTCGCTCGCGAGGAGCGGACTGCGCCCTACAGTCGGGGCATGTCTGCGAATTTCATTGGCGCCTTTCGGGCGCGCCGGCGGCTGGTGCGCTTCTTGGCCCTCTCCGGTACGCTGTGGCTGCTGGCCTGGGCGGCCGCGCAGGGGGCTGCGCTTCCGGCGGCCTGCGACGCCTTGGGGGCATCCGCGCTGTTGACGGCTGTCAATGCCGCCCGTGCACAGCCTCGCCAGTGCGGCGCGACGTTCATGGCCGCAGCGCCTCCGCTTGGCTGGAGCTCGGTCCTGGAAGGTGCCGCGCGGGAACATTCGAGCGACATGGCGACACGCAACTTTTTCTCGCACGTCGGCAGCAACGGCAGTGAGGTCGGGCAACGGGTGCATGCGGCCGGGGCGGGCTGGAGCGCTGCCGCCGAAAACATCGCGGGCGGGCCGTCTTCAGTGGCGGAAGTGATGGCGGACTGGCTATCCAGCCCGGGCCATTGCGCCAACATCATGGGCCCAGCGTTTCGGCTGGTTGGCGTGGCCTGCGTCGAGCGGCCGGGCAGCCGATACGGCCGCTACTGGACCATGGTGCTGACCCGGCCCTGAGCGCCGGAGCGGTCAGGCTCCGCCGGTTTCCAGCGTCTGTGACTTGCCTCTGCCGCGTCCGAGCACCTTCAGCATCACTGGCAGGGCTGCCTGCAGTTCCGTCTTGAGCGTGTGCGGCGGATTGACCACGAACATGCCGCTGGCGGTGAGGCCAGGGCGTTCGCCGGGCTCCAGGTCTTTCTGACCGATGTTCAGCGTGGCGTGCAGCCAGGACTTCTTGGCCTGGTTGCACATCGTCTTGAGGCGGCGCGGCAGGTCGTGGGCCTCGGGGCGCGGGATGATCGGGTACCAGACCAGGTACGTGCCGGTTGGGAAGCGCTTGAGGCACTCTTGGATGCAGGCGCTCACTTTGGCGTAATCGTTCTTGATCTCGTAGCTCGGGTCGATCAGCACCAGGGCGCGCTTGGACCCGGTCGACGACGGCGGCGGGGGCAGGAGCGGCGTGAGACCTTCAAAACCGTCCTGCAGCGCGACGGCGATCTGGCGCCCGGCTTCAAGCTGGGCGATGTTGGCGCTCAGGGTGCGGCTGTCGGTCGGGTGAAGCTCGAAAAGCTTGAGCCGGTCGCGCGATTCGGTGCGCATCAGCGACTGCATGACGAACGGCGAGCCGGGGTAGACCCGCAGGCTGCCGTCGGGATTGAAGCCGGCGATCAGGTCCAGGTAGTCGTCCAGCGCCGGCGTCGATGCGGGCGGGGTGCCCGTTGCCGGGCGCAGTGCCCCCATGAGCTTGACGATGCCGTCGACCGCTTCACCGCCTTTTTCGGCGTAGTCGCCATCCAGCCGGTACAGGCCCGCACCGGCGTGGGTGTCGACCAGCGTGATCGACGGCTCCTTGAGCATCAGGTGGCGCAGCGTCGCGATGAGGGTGGTGTGCTTGAGCACGTCGGCATGGTTGCCGGCGTGGAAGGCGTGGCGGTAACTGAACATGCCGGGATGGTAGCGCCCGAACACCCTGGCCGGTGGAAACTTGCCAGCCCACGGCCGAATTTCGTACAATGGAGGGCTTCGCAGCGATTTTGTGGTCCCGCGGCGGAGCATCTACACCCACCTAAGAGTCTTCCGACAGAGAAGAACCGACCGTGGAAAAGGACCCGCCAAACCAACTCGCAAGAGAAAACTCATGACCAAAACGTTCAGCGCCAAACCCGCTGACGTGAAGCACGAGTGGTTTGTGATTGACGCAACCGACAAGGTTCTCGGACGGGTCGCCAGTGAAGTGGCCCTCCGTCTGCGCGGCAAGCACAAGGCCATCTACACGCCTCACGTCGATACCGGTGACTTCATCGTCATCATCAACGCATCCAAGATTCGCGTGACCGGTACCAAGTCCACCGACAAGGTGTACTACCGTCACTCGGGTTACCCGGGCGGCATCTATGCCACCAACTTCCGCGACATGCAGGCCAAGCACCCCGGCCGCGCGCTCGAGAAGGCCGTCAAGGGCATGCTGCCCAAGGGTCCTCTGGGCTACGCCATGATCAAGAAGCTCAAGGTGTACGGCGGCGCCGAGCACCCGCACACCGCCCAACAGCCGCAAGTGCTGGACATCTAAAGGAGCCTTGAGATGATTGGTGAATGGAACAATGGAACCGGCCGTCGCAAATCCAGCGTCGCCCGCGTGTTTCTGAAAAAAGGCACCGGCAAGATCACGGTCAATGGCAAGGACATCCAAGCCTACTTCGGCCGCGAGACTTCCATCATGATCGCCAAGCAGCCCCTGCTGCTGACGAACCATGCCGAGACCTTCGACATCCAGGTGAACGTGCACGGCGGCGGTGAATCCGGCCAGGCCGGCGCTGTCCGCCACGGCATCACCCGCGCCCTGATCGACTACGACGCGACCCTGAAGTCGGGTCTGTCGCAGGCCGGTTACGTGACCCGTGACGCCCGCGAAGTCGAACGTAAGAAGGTCGGTCTGCGTTCTGCACGCCGCGCCAAGCAGTTCAGCAAGCGTTAATTCGCTGTTCACTGCCGCAAAAACCGCCTTCAGGCTTGTCTTGGGGCGGTTTTTGTTTTCTGTGGGCCTTCACTTGCGAAGAGGAACTGTCCGATGAGGTTGCGCCTGTTGCGCCGAAGAATGACCGTCAGCGCCCCGCGCATGGCGATCCGCAGCCACACACCCTGGCCGCTTCGCTGGTTGCTGGCCGCGGTTGTGCTGGGCTTTTCGGGAGCGCTGGCCCTCTGGGCGTTTGAGTTCGGCAAGGACATTGCTGGCCTGGACCGCAACGCCAAGCAGGAACTGGAAACCTTGCGCAGTGAAGTGCAGCAGCTGCGCGCAGACCTGGGACGGGCGCAGTCGATCGCCAATACCTCCGAAAGCCTGCTCACGGCGGAAAAGGCCGCGCAGGAACAGCTGTCGCTGCAGATCAAGCAGTTGCAGACCGACAACCAGACGCTGCGCACCGACCTGGGGTTCTTTGAGCGGCTGATTCCTGGCACCGGCAGCGACGCGTTGAGCATCCGCGGCCTGCAGATTGAAAAGGTCGGTGAGACACAGCTGAAGTGGCAGGTGCTCATGATCCAGGCGGAGAAGAACGCGCCCGAATTCAAGGGCCAGCTGGAGGTCAGCTTCACCGGAACGCTCGACGGCAAACCCTGGACCGCGCTGCAATCGCCAGCACCCCAGCCAGTGCTGATCAAGGGCTATCTTCGCCAGGAGGGACTGGTGGACGTGCCAGCGCAGGCCGTGGTAAAAACCGTGACCGCCAAAATCATCCAGGGTGGGGCCGTGAAGGTCCTGCACACCATCAAACTCTGACCGCCGTCGTTGCAGGAGTCTCCATGTTCAACAAGAAAAAGCAGCCCCCCATCAAGAGCCTGATCGCCCAGGGCACCCGCATCGACGGCAACGTGGTGTTCCACGACGGCCTGCGCGTGGACGGTGATGTGGTCGGTGACATCCGGGCCAGCGAAGACCAGTCGAGCATCCTGGTGATCAGCGAGACCGCCAGCGTGACCGGGCAGATCCACGCCGACCACGTGATCATCAACGGCACCGTCAAGGGCCCGGTGCTGGCGTTCGACCTGCTGGAGTTGCAGCCCAAGGCGCGCATCGAAGGCGACGTGTCCTACAAGGCACTCGAAATGCACCAGGGCGCCACCATCTCCGGCCAGCTCAAGCCCATGACCGGCGGTGCCGAAGACAAACCCACACTGAAACTGGCGGCAAACAACGCCTGAGCACAATCCCGACTGATTTGCTATAGCATTCGGGAATTGTCTGTGTGAGTTGGCTCGCACGTTGACCGAACCGCCGTAACGAGGAACACCATGAGCGCCGTTGCCGAGAACATCCAGACCGAAATGCCCGCCCCGCTGATCTTCACCGACAGCGCCGCCTCCAAGGTGGCCGAACTGGTGGCCGAAGAGGGCAACCCTGACCTGAAGCTGCGCGTATTCGTGCAGGGTGGTGGCTGCTCCGGTTTCCAGTACGGCTTCACCTTCGACGAGATCGTCAATGAGGACGACACACAGATGACCAAGAACGGCGTGTCGCTGCTGATTGATGCGATGAGCTACCAGTACTTGGTCGGCGCCGAAATTGACTACAAGGAAGACCTTGAAGGTGCCCAGTTCGTGATCAAGAACCCCAACGCCTCCACCACCTGTGGTTGCGGTTCGAGCTTCAGCGTCTGATCAGGACATCGATCCGGGAATGAAAAAAGGAGCGCGAGGCGCTCCTTTTTTGTTGGCCGCTTGACGACGGGGGTGAGCCGTTCTTATTCCGCCTTGGCCTGCTGCACGGTGGCCGCGGCGTCGAGCTGCTGGCGCATGAGCTTGGCCACCGCATCGAAGCGGGCGCGGGCTGCCTGATTGACCGGAATGTTCTCGCTGTGGCGGGCCACTTCCAGCGGGTCCAGCGGCTCGCCCTTGACCCGGAACTCAAAGTGCAGGTGCGGACCGGTCGACGCGCCGGTGGAGCCGACAGCACCAATGAATTCGCCTTGCGCCACCTTCTGTCCGGTGCGGACGTCGATGCGGCTGAGGTGGGCGAACTTGGTCAGCTGGTTGTCCTTGTGCTGGATCTCGATGATGTTGCCGTAGCCGTTTTGCCAGCCGGCAAAGCTGACCACGCCGTCGCCGATGGTGCGCACCGGCGTGCCAGTCGGAGCAGCGTAGTCCACACCCAGGTGGGCCTTCTGTTGACCGGAGATCGGATGGAAGCGCATGCCGTAGCCGCTGCTCACGCGGGAGAACTCCAGCGGCGAGGCCAGGAACGACTTGCGCGAGCTGGAGCCGTCGAAGCCGTAGAAGGCGCCCTTGAGTCCGGGCTCCTCGAACCACACCGCCTGGTGTGCATGGCCGTTGTTGACGAACTCGGCGCTCAGCACCCGACCGGCACGCATCGGTTCGCCATCGGCTTCCAGGCTCTCGTACACCACGGCAAAACGGTCGCCTTCGCGCAGGTCGCGGCGGAAATCGATGTCGCCGGAGAACATTTCGGCCAGCTGCACGGCCACGGCATCGGGCAGGTCGGCTGCGTCGGTGGCGGCAAACAGCGAGGAGCGGATGACACCGCTGGCCAGGCGTGGCGTGACCGTCAGTTCTGCAGACTCAATCCGCGATTGCAGGCCCTGGGCGCCGCGTTCGATCACGAGCCGCTGGAACATGCGTTCGTCGTCGGGCAGCCAGCGGGCTGACAGCTTCAGCAGCTGTTGCTCGGCGTTGGCTTCGACCGTCACCAGCTTGCCGGCGCGGCCTTCGAACAGCTGGCGCACGGCAGCGTCGTTGCGCATCAGCGCCTGCGCTTCGGAGTCGCGTACGCCAAGGCGTTGCAGCAGGCTCTGGGGTGTGTCGTCGCGGCGGATGGTGTCGCTGCGGTACAGGGTCATGCCCGTGTTCAGGGGCATGCCGGCGTCGGTCAGCGGAGAGATCGACAGCTCTTCCACCACCTGCTGCACGGGCAGCAGGGAGGCATCAGGTGCCAGTGGGGCAATGCCGAAGGCGGTCACGCCGGTGCCCAGCAGCAGCGCACCCACGCCCGCCATCACACGGCGCGGGTGGCGGGAAAGGCTTTCGAGCAGTGAGCGACCGGACGACCGGGCCAGGGTGGGCAGCGGGTTCTGGCGGGAAGAAAACTTCAAAATCGGATTCCGGGCCTGCGAGGCGTTGGATGCGATGGCGCCTGCAAGCGCCTGCATTGGTGGGCAGGAGGGCGGCCCACTAGAATCCGGGGCTCACCAAACCCAAAAGTATAGCCTCCACCGGGGGCTGGCGCCTCTGAAAAAACCCTTATGAATCACAGCGATACCGATGTTTCAGGTGTGTCTCCGACGGACGGTGTGCGTGAGGCGCTGGCTGTCACGCTGCGGGGCTGCGACGAGTTGATTCCGCAAGACGACTGGGTGAAGAAACTCACGAAATCGGAACAGACGGGTGTGCCTCTGCGGATCAAGCTGGGCCTGGATCCGACCGCGCCGGACATCCACATCGGCCACACAGTGGTGCTCAACAAGATGCGCCAGCTGCAGGACCTGGGGCACCAGGTGATCTTCCTGATCGGCGACTTCACCAGCCTGATCGGCGACCCTTCGGGCCGAAACACCACCCGCCCGCCACTGACGTCAGAACAGATCAAGGCCAACGCAGAGACCTACTACAAGCAGGCCAGCCTGGTGCTGGACCCCGCGAAAACCGAGATCCGGTACAACAGTGAGTGGTCGCTACCGCTGGGCTCGATGGGCATGATCCAGCTGGCCGCCAAGTACACGGTGGCGCGCATGATGGAGCGCAACGATTTCCACGACCGGTTCAAAGCCGGCACGCCGATCAGCGTGCACGAGTTCCTGTATCCGCTGATGCAGGGCTACGACTCGGTGGCACTCAAGGCCGACCTGGAGCTGGGTGGCACGGACCAGAAGTTCAACCTGCTGATGGGGCGCCACCTGCAGCAGGAATACGGCCAGGAGCCGCAGTGCATCCTGACCATGCCGCTGCTCGAAGGCCTGGACGGCGTCGAGAAGATGTCCAAGTCCAAGAACAATTACATCGGCATCGCCGAAGAGCCCAACACCATGTTCGCCAAGGTGCTGTCGATTTCGGACACGCTGATGTGGCGCTGGTATACGCTGCTTTCGTTCAGGTCGATGGCCGAGATCGAGGCGCTGAAGAAGGAAGTCGAAGGCGGCCGCAACCCGAAGGACGCGAAGGTGATGCTGGCCAAGGAGATCACCGCACGTTTCCACAGCGTGGCCGCGGCCGATGCGGCAGAGCAGGATTTCATCAACCGCAGCAAGGGCGGCGTGCCGGATGAGATTCCCGAAGTCTCGCTGTCGGGTGCGCCCATGGGTGTGGCTGCACTGCTCAACGCAGCCGGCCTGGTGGCGTCCAACGGGGAAGGTAACCGGCTCATCGACGGCGGCGGTGTGCGCATCGATTCTTCGGTGGTCAGCGACAAGGGGTTGAAGCTGGGCGCCGGGGTTTATGTCGTGCAGGTGGGCAAGCGGAAGTTTGCTCGGGTCACGCTGTCCTGATTTTTCGCGCCTGTGTGTGTGCGGGATCGGGGCGCCAGCGCGCTCTGTTCCGTTCGTGTCCCCCGGACCGGCTGCGCCGGTCCGCGCTGGCGCTCGATCCTTGAGGCAATGCTGGAGAGCGAGAGGCTTACCGAGCCCCAGCCTTTTCCAGCATTGACACCATTGTTGAATAGCCACGAGCCTTCGCCAGCGCCAAAGGCGTCTGACCACTTCGGTCCGCCAACTGCAGATTGGCCCCCGCATCGATCAATGCCTTCAGCGTCGCCTGATGCCGCGCCCCACCATCCCCGAGCACGATCGACTCGATCACGGCAGTCCAGTGCAGGTTGTTCACATGGTCCAGCGGAGCACCAGCCGCGATCAGCTGCCGCACCACACCGTCGTGCCCCAGATGCGCCGCAGCGATGAGGGCTGTCCCGTCGTAACGGCTGGTGGTCTGCTTCGCGCTCGCGCCCAGCTGCAACAGCACTTTCAGCGTCTCTTCGTCGTCCGCCACCGCTGAAATCGTGACCCCGTCGTAGCGGTCGTTCTCCAGCCGGTCCAGGTCGGCGCCAGCCTTCGCCAGCGCGCGGATCGCTTCCCGTTGCCGCGCGAACGCCGCCACATGCAACGGCGTGCGGCCGTAGCCGTCCGTCGTGTTCAGCGCCGCGCCCGACGCGACCAACCGCTGGATCTTGGCCACGTCGCCTTTGTGCGCGGCCATGTGCAGGCCGGTATAGGCGGCGGCCTCGGCCGCGCTGGGCGCGACCTGGGCCTGGGCGATGACGCCGCCGAGTGCCAGCGGCAGGGCCAGCGCAAGGACCCTGAGCGCGTTCATTTCAGCAGGTCCGCGACCTTGGCGATGCCGGCGTTCGCGCACTGCTCGTCCAGGTGGCCGCCAGGTGCACCGCCCACGCCGACAGCGCCGATCACTTCGTTGCCGACCTTGACCGGCACGCCGCCGCCCAGAATCAGGAAACCGGGAATGTCGACCAGAGTCGCAGCGCCAGGGTTCTTCTGAACGTTCTCCAGCATCGCGGTGGTCGGGGCCTTGGCCGAGGCCGAGGTGAAGGCCTTGCCCTGTGCGGCGCCCACGGTGTGCGGGCCGGCGTTGTCGGCGCGCTGCAGGGCGCGCAGGGTGCCGGCGCGGTCCACCACGGCGACGGTCACGTTGTAGTTGCTGGCGCTGCAGGCGGCGACGGTGGCGGCGGCGATCTGGTTGGCCAGTTCGAGCGACATGTTCTTTTCGGTGCGCACGGCCTGCGCGCTGGCGGCGCTGGCGATCAGGGACAGGGCGATGGCAGAGGCGGAAACGATGGCTTTCATGGGGTTCTCCTTCGGGTGTTGGCGGTTCGATCAACCGTGGGAGAACTGTAGAAATTCGCGTCGGCTTGCACCATTCGGACGGTTACGCGCGGGGCTCCGTAGAACTACGGAGTGGCTGGAAACCGGGGGGCCGACTCAGCCAGCGTCGTGTTCGTCGACCAGGGCCGCGTAGCGCCGGATCAGCTGCGCCAGCGACTCAGCCTGCAGCTTGGCGAACAGGTTGGCGCGGTGGGTCTCGACCGTGCGCGGTGAGAGGTCCAGCGCGCGGCCGATTTCCTTGTTGGTCAGGCCCGCGACGATCAGGCCCAGCACCTCGTGCTCGCGCTCGGAGAGTTGCGCGTAGCGTTCGCGCGCTTCCCTGTCGGCCTGGTGGCGCTCGCGCGAACGCACGTGCTGGCGCACCGCGTTCTGCAGCGCTTCGATCAGCAGCTCGTCGTTGACCGGCTTTTCCAGGAACTCGGCGGCACCGGCCTTGAACGCGCGGCGGCACATGTCCACCGTGCCGTGGCCGGTGAGCATGATCACCGGCTGGTCCACGCCCTGCGCGACCAGGGTGTCTAGCACCGTCAGGCCACTGATGCCGGGCATGCGCACATCCAGCACGATGGCACCGATGGCCTCACGGTCGAAGCCGTCAAGAAAGGCCTGCGGCTCGGCCCAGGGGATCACGCGCAGGCCGACCGTACCGATCAGCAGCGCCAGGCTTTCGCGCACGGCCGCGTCGTCGTCGATCAGGTGGATGGTGGGCGAGAGGGTGGGGCTCACTGGACGACCCTCATGTTGCGCCCTTCGACCGCGGCAGGCGCAGCGTGAACACCGCACCGCCGTCGGGCCGGTTGGCGGCGCTGAGCGAGCCGCCCATGCCTTGCGCCAGCGTCTCGCACAGTGGCAGGCCAAGGCCCAGGCCACCTTCGCGGGTCGAGAAAAAGGGTTCGAACAGGCGAGGCAGCGCCTCGGGCGCGATGCCGGGGCCGCGGTCGGCGACGGACAGTTCGCCGTCGCCGCCGGTGGTGCCAACCGACAGCGTCAGTGCGCGCTGCGGCGGTTCTACTGCTTCCATCGCCTGCAAGGCGTTCATCAGCAGGTTGTGCACGATCTGGTCCACGGCCACCGGGTCGGCGGTGACCAGCACCGCTTCCGGCGCCTGCAGCGTCGGGGTCACGCCGCGCCGGCGGTATTCGGGTTCAAGCAGGTGCAGCGCCCGGCCGAGTGCTTCGGCGAGGTCCACCACACCATCCGTGGCCTCGACGCCGCTCTGGTGTTTCGGCCGTTCAACCGCGGTGCGCAGGCGCCCCACCACATCGGCGGCGCGGCGCGCCTGTGCGGCGGCCTGGGCCATGGCCTGGCGGGCGGTGTCGAGTTCGGGCGGATTGTCGGCCAGCAGGCGTTGCGCGGCCTGTGTGTTGGCCAGCACCGCCGTCAGCGGCTGATTCAGTTCGTGCGCCATGCCGGCCGCGAGTTCTCCCAGCGTGTTCAGGCGCGCGACCTGGCCCAGCCGCAGCAGCTCTTCGGCACGGCGGCGTGCGGTGCGCTGCCGTTGCCATTGCGCCAGCAGGGCCAGCACGCCGGCCACCGCGGCGCTCCATCCCAGCATCAGGCCCCAGGGCAGACGCGACCAGCCCATGCGCTGACGGGCCACCACATCGAAAGGCTGGCTTGCGGCCGCGAGGTGCTTGTGGAACTCGAACATCGAGCCGCCAGCGGCCGCCAGCGCGCTGGCGTCGCCGGCTTGCAAATCGAACTGCTGGCCCTCGTGTTCCAGCCGCACCTGCACCGGGCTGGTGTCGGGCTTCATCGGCCATTCGCTCCAGGGCACCATGCCCTTGAGGTCGATGGTCAGCGCGTAGGACGCGGGCTCGGCCGCCAAGACCAGCCGGTAGCGTCCCGAAGCGAGATCGAGGCCGGCCAGCGCGGCGCGCCGGCTCTTCCGGGAGCGCGCTTCGGCGTCGGTCAACGCGGCCTCGGGCCAGGCGGTGCCGCGGTCGCGCCGCTGCACCGACAGGATGTGAGGGTAGAGCGCGGGCAGGCGCTGCTCCGGCGGGGTGGCGCCGGCACTTTCCGGCCCGGGTTGCAGCAGGGCGAGGGTGTCGAGGATCGCATCGTGCTGCACCACCTGCTGGCTCAGCAGGCGGTGGACGATGCGGGCGTCGGTCTCGAACAGCGCGCGCTGCTCGTCGATGGACTGGCGGGCGAGCAGGACGGCGCCCGCCAACGAGACCACCGTCCCGCCGACCCACCACCAAAGACCCGACCGCGTGTTACGCATGCTACGGATTCTGTCACGCGACCCGCGCAGCGGCGGAGCGTGGGGGCTCCAGCGGGCCAGCCGCCGGGCCGCCCCAAGGCAGGCCCAGCCCCCTCGGGGGGCAGCGACCCGCGCAGCGGCGGAGCGTGGGGGCTACTGAAACAGCGGTTTCACCTTCCAGATGTCGTCGGCGTATTCGCGGATCGTGCGGTCCGACGAAAACGCTCCCATGCCGGCAACGTTCAGGATCGCCTGGCGCGCCCACTCGTTCGGGCGGCGGTACAGCTCGTCGACCTTCTGTTGCGTCGCGATGTAGTCGGCGTAGTCGGCCAGCAGCAGGTAGTAGTCCGACTCCAGCAGGGTGCGGGTGATGTCGTGGAAGCGGTTGGGCTGCTCGGGGCTGAAGGCGCCCTCGGCGATGCGGTCGATCGCGGTCTTGAGGTCGTAGTTGTGGTCGTAGTAGCGGCGCGGGTTGTAGCCGCTGGCGCGCAGGGCCGCGACCTGTTCGGTGCGGTTGCCGAAGATGAAGATGTTCTCCAGCCCGACGTTCTCGGCGATCTCGATGTTGGCGCCGTCCCAGGTGCCGATGGTCAGCGCACCGTTGAGCGCGAACTTCATGTTGCCGGTGCCCGAGGCTTCGGTGCCGGCGGTGGAGATCTGCTCTGAAAGGTCGGCCGCCGGGATGATCACCTCGGCCAGCGACACGCGGTAGTTCGGCAGGAACACCACCTTGAGCTTGTCGCCCACACGCTTGTCGTTGTTCACCACCCGCGCCACGTCGTTGATCAGCTTGATCACCAGCTTGGCCATGTAGTAGGCAGAGGCCGCCTTGCCGCCGAAGATCACCGTACGCGGCACCCAGTTGTGGTTGGGGCGCGCGAGGATCTGCTGGTAGCGCGTGACCACGTGCAGCACGTTGAGCAGCTGGCGCTTGTACTCGTGCATGCGCTTGATCTGCACGTCGAACAGGCTGTCGGTGTTGACGACGATGCCGGTTTCCTTGGCGATGCGCTCGGCCAGGCGCTTCTTGTTCTGCGTCTTGGCCAGGCGGAAGGCGCTCTGGAACTCGGCGTCTTCGGCCAGCGGGCGCAGCTGCGCCAGTTCGTCGAGGTGCCGGCGCCAGGTGGTGCCGATGCGCGCGTCAATCAGCGCCGACAGCGGCCGGTTGGCCTGCGAGAGCCAGCGGCGCGGCGTGATGCCGTTGGTCTTGTTGTTGAAGCGCTCGGGCCACAGGCGGGCGAAGTCGGCAAAGATGGTCTCGACCATCAGGTTGCTGTGCAGCGCCGAGACGCCGTTGACTTTGTGGCTGGCCAGCACCGAGAGGTAGGCCATGCGCACGCGGCGCTGCCCGCTTTCATCGATCAGGGAGATGCGGCGCAGCAGGTCGTTTTCATTGGGAAAGCGGTCATGCACTTCGGCCAGGAAACGCGCGTTGAGGTCATAGATGATGCGCAGGTGGCGCGGCAGCAGCCGGCCCATCATCTCCACCGGCCAGGTTTCCAGCGCCTCGCTCATCAGCGTGTGGTTGGTGTAGCTGAAGATGCGCTGGCACAGGTCCCAGGCGGCGTCCCACTCCAGGTGGTGCTCGTCCACCAGCAGGCGCATCAGCTCGGGCACGGCCAGCGCCGGGTGGGTGTCGTTGAGGTGGATCGCTACCTTGTCGGCCAGCTGGTCGAAGCTGCCGTGGGTCTTGAGGTAGCGGCGCAGGATGTCCTGCAGCGAGGCGCTGACGAAGAAGTACTCCTGGCGCAGGCGCAGTTCCTTGCCGTGTTCGGTGGAGTCGTCGGGGTACAGCACGCGCGAGACGTTTTCCGACTCGTTCTTGGCCTCGACGGCGCGCATGTAGTCGCCCTTGTTGAAGGCGTCGAGGTTGATGCCGCTGGTGGCACGCGCGGTCCACAGCCGCAGCGTGGAGACGCTGCTGAGTTCATGGCCCGGCACGCCGCTGTCGTAGGCGGTGGCGATCACGTCGTCGGTGTCGACCCAGCGCACATGCTCACCCTCCTGCACCAGCCGGCCGCCGAACTGCACCGGGTAGCTGAACTCGGGGCGCATGAATTCCCAGGGATTGCCGTTGACCAGCCAGTAGTCGGGTTCTTCGACCTGGCGGCCATCGACGATGCGCTGCGCGAACATGCCGAAGTCGTAGCGGATGCCGTAGCCCATGCCGGGCAGACCGACGGTGGCCATCGAGTCGAGGAAGCAGGCTGCGAGCCGCCCCAGACCACCGTTGCCCAGGCCGGCGTCGGTCTCCAGATCGATCAGCGCATCGAAGTCGGCGCCCAGCTGGGTGCAGGCTTCCTTGGCGTCGTCGTAGATGCCGACCGCCAGCAGCGCGTTGGTCAGCGCCCGGCCGGTCAGGAACTCCATCGAGAGGTAGTAGACGCGCTTGGCGTCGCTGTCCTGCGAGACGGCCAGGGTTTCGCGCCAGCGGTGCATGGTGCGGTCGCGCACCGCGTGGAATAGGGCGAACAGCCAGTCGCGGCGGGTGGCGGAGCGCAGGTCCTTGCCGACGGCGTAGACCAGCCGGTTGGCGATCGACTTGCGCAGCGCCGCGACGCTGTTTTCCAGGTGGTCGTACTCAAACGGTGCGGTGGCGGTACCAACGGTGGGCGTCAAGGGGGTGTTGGGCATGTGGGTGCGGGAAAAGCAGTGGGAGAGATGGCTTAAGCAGAAGCTGTGCCAGTGGCGTCGGCGCGGGCCAGGGCGTAGACCCGCAGGGTGTCGGTGGCGGCGCGCGCCCAGTCAAAGCGCAGCGACATCGCGTGGCGCTGGACCGCGTGCCAGTCGGCCTCGCGGCGGCGCAGCGCAAAGGCGCGGCGCAGCGCCGACAGCAGGGCCGCTTCGCTGAGGTCGTGGAACACGAAGCCGCTGGCGCTGCCGTCGTCCAGGTGTTCGAGGCTGCTGTCGGTGACGGTGTCGACCAGGCCGCCGACGGCGCGCACCAGCGGCAGCGTGCCGTAGCGCAGGCCGTAGAGCTGGGTCAGGCCGCAGGGCTCGAAGCGCGAGGGCACCAGGATCACGTCGCTGCCGGCGATCACGGTGTGTGCGAGCGCTTCGTCGTAGCCGATGTGCAGGCCGACCGCGCCAGGGTGGCGCTGGGCGGCGTGCTGCAGCGCCTGTTCGATCAGCGCGTCGCCCGCACCGAGCACGGCCAGCTGGCCGCCGCGGGCCACCAGCTCGTCGATCACGCCGGGCAGCAGGTGCAGGCCTTTCTGCTCGGTCAGCCGGCTAACCACGCAGAACAGCAGCGCGTCGGGATCGGCCTTGAGACCCAGGCGTTGCTGCAGCCGCGCCTTGGCGGCGGCTTTGCCGCGCAGGTCGTCGGCGCTGAAGCCGGGCTTCACCAGAGCGTCGTTCGCCGGGTCCCAGACCGCGTCGTCGACGCCGTTGAGGATGCCGTGCAGCCGGTCGCGCCGCTCTCGCAGCACGCCGTCGAGCCCGCAGCCTTGTTCGACGCCGGTGATCTCGCGCGCGTAGGTCGGGCTGACGGTGGTGATGGCGTCGGCATAGTGCAGTCCGGCCTTCATGAACGAGACGTGGCCGTGGAACTCCAGACCCTGGATGCGGAACAGCGGGTCGGGCAAGCCGAGGCGGTCGCGCGTCGAGACATCGAACACGCCCTGGTAGGCCAGGTTGTGGATGGTGAAGACAGTCGCGGGGCGGCGTTGGCCGGCTGCCGCGAGGCGGTCGAGGTAGGCAAAGGCGAGACCGGTGTGCCAGTCGTGGCCATGCACCACGTCGGGGACCCAGCCGCTGTCCAGTCCGGTGCCCAGCAGCGCCGCGGCCCAGCCCAGCCAGGCGAACTGCTCGGCGCTGTCGGGCCATGGGTGGCCCTTGGCGTCGTGGTACGGGTTGCCCGGCCGGTCGAGCAGACCGGGTGCGTGCAGCAGCATCACCGGCTGGCCGGTGGCTTCGATGCGCCCGCGTTGCAGCCAGGGCGTCGGGCCGGGAGTCGTGCCGGGATGCGGCCCCAGCCCGGCGGGCAGTCCCATGCTGCCGCCCGCGGGCACCAGCAGGCTCGGGCCTTCGGGCGTGACGCCTGCAACGATCGCCGGGAACGCCGGCAACAGCAGACGCACGTCGGCGCCCTGCTTCGCCAGCGCCGGCGGCAGGCCCGCGCTCACGTCGGCCAGCCCGCCGGTCTTGAGCAGCGGAAAAACCTCGGAGCAGACGTAGAGGACGCGCAGGTTCATGACAGGTTTTCGAGCATGGCTTTCGTGACCAGCACCACACCGCCTTCGGAGCGGTAGAAGCGGCGTGCGTCTTCGGCGGCGTCGAAGCCGATCTGCATGCCCGGCGGAATCACGCAGCCGTTGTCGACCACCACCTTGCGCAGCTTGCAGCCGCGGCCGACGTCGACCTCGGGCAGGAGCACCGCTTCTTCAACCTCGGCGTAGGAATGGATGTGCACCTTCGAGAACAGCACCGAGCGGTTCACCGAGCCGCCCGAAATGATGCAGCCGCCCGAAACCAGCGAGTCGACCGCGCTGCCGCGGCGGCCGTCGTCGTTGAACACGAACTTGGCCGGCGGCAGCTGTTCCTGGTAGGTCCAGATTGGCCAGTCGCGGTCGTACATGTCCAGCTCGGGCAGGGTGTTGGTCAGGTCCAGGTTGGCGGCCCAGTAGGCCTCCACCGTCCCGACGTCGCGCCAGTAGGCGGGCGCTTCGGGCGAACTCTTGACGCAGGACATGCCGAACGGGTGTGCCACGGCCTGGCCCTCGGCCACCATGGCGGGGATCACGTCCTTGCCGAAGTCGCGGCTGGAGCCGGGCGTGGCGGCGTCTTTTTCCAGCGCGGCGAACAGGTGCTGCGCGTCGAACACGTAGATGCCCATGCTGGCCAGCGAGACGCCCGGCTTGCCGGGCATGGCGGGCGGGTTCTCGGGCTTCTCCAGGAAATGCGTGATCTTGCGTTCGCCGTCGATCGCCATCACGCCGAACGCGCTGGCCTCTTCGATCGGCACCTCGATGCAGGCAACGGTGCACTTCTTGCCCTGCGCCACGTGGTCGGCGATCAGCTCGGCGTAGTCCATCTTGTAGATGTGGTCGCCGGCCAGGATCAGGATGTACTCGGGGTTGTGCGCACGCAGGATGTCCAGGTTCTGGTAGACCGCGTCGGCCGTGCCCAGGTACCAGCTCTCATCGTCCATGCGCTGCTGCGCCGGCAGCAGGTCAATGAACTCGTTGAACTCGTTGCGCAGGAAGCTCCAGCCGCGCTGCAGGTGGCGCAGCAGCGAGTGCGACTTGTATTGCGTCAGCACGCCGATGCGACGCACGCCGGAGTTCAGGCAGTTGGACAGCGCGAAATCGATGATGCGGAACTTGCCGCCGAAGTACACCGCCGGCTTGGTGCGGCGGTCGGTCAGGGCCTTCAGCCGCGAGCCGCGCCCGCCGGCGAGCACCAGCCCGATGGTGCGCTTGGCCAGGTATTGGGGGGAGTGCTTGTCCATGCGTGTCTCCTGTCTTTGGGGGGAAAGTGGTCAGTGTTCCGGCCATCGGCCGTGGGCGCGGGTCATGGCAGCCAGCCGCAGGGCCGGCTCGTGGTTCACCTGGCTCCATTCGAAGCGCCACTCCCAGCAGCCAGTGGCCATGCCGGGGGTGTTCATGCGGTGGCGGGTGTCCAGACCCAGCACATCCTGGAACGGAATGATCACGGTGTTGACGACCGACTGCGAGGTCGCGCGGACCAGGGTCCAGTGCGGCTCGGTGTCGATGCAGGGGCCGAGGTAGTCGCGCGCCGCGGCCTTCTCGCCGGTCTGCGCGCTGGCCCACCAGCCGATGGTGGTCTCGTTGTCGTGGGTACCGGTGTAGGCCACGGCGTGGCGCTCCAGGTTGTGCGGCAGGTAAGGGTTCTTGGGCCCGCTGCCGAAGGCGAACTGCAGGATGCGCATGCCCGGAAAGCCGCAGGCCTCGCGCAGCGCGGTGACCTCGGGCGTGATCAGGCCCAGGTCCTCGGCAATGATGGGCAGCGGCCCCAGCTCGGCGCTGATGGCCTCGAACAGACGCAGGCCGGGGCCGGGTTGCCACTGGCCGGCAATGGCGGTTGGTTCGCTGGCCGGAATTTCCCAGTGCGCCTCGAAGCCGCGGAAGTGGTCCAGCCGCACGATGTCGACCTGCCTGAACTGGTGCGCCAGCCGGTCTTTCCACCAACGGAAGTCGCGGTGGGCCATGGTGTCCCAGTTGTAGAGCGGGTTGCCCCAGCGCTGGCCGGTGGCGCTGAAGTAGTCGGGCGGCACGCCGGCGACCACGTGTGGCTCCAGGCGTTCGTCAAGCAGAAATTCGTCGGCGTGGGCCCAGACGTCGGCACTGTGGTGCGCCACGAAGATCGGCGCGTCGCCGACGATCTGCACGCCGTGGTGGCGTGCGTAGTCGCGCACCGCCTGCCACTGCACCCAGAACCGCCACTGCACGAAGCGCCAGAAACCCAGGCCGTGGGCCGACTGCGCCCGCACCTCGTCCAGCGCGGCGGCGTCGCGCCGGGCCAGGCCCTCGGGCCAGCGTGACCAGGGGCCGCCGTAGCGCTCGTCGAGCACCATGAACAGCGCGTAGTCGTCGAGCCAGTGCGCATGCTCGGCGCAGAACTCGGCCAGCGCGGCGCGGCATTCGTCGCTGGCGCGTTCGGAAAAGCCGTTCCAGGCCTTGCGCAGGCAAGCCATGCGCCAGGGCGCGACGCGCTCGAAGTCGCTGCGGTGGTGGTCGAAGCCCTGGCGGGGCGTCCAGGGCAGCCAGCCCTGCTGCACCAGGTCGTCGAGATCGACCATCAGCGGGTTGCCGGCGAAGGCCGACACGCTCTGGTACGGCGAGTTGCCGGGACCGGCGGGCGAGAGCGGCAGCACCTGCCATAGGGTCTGGCCGGCGGCGGCGAGCCAGTCGACGAAGTGGCGCGCGGCGGGGCCGAGGTCGCCGCAGCCATGGGGGCCGGGCAGGCTGGTGATGTGCAGCAGCACGCCGCTGGTGCGGCGCGCGAGAAGGGGGTGGACGGAGGCGTTCATGGGGCGGTTCAAGAGTGGTCGTTCGGGCCATGCAAGGCCCGGACCAGCACGCACACCGTGGGCGCATCCAGGGGCAGCTGGCCTTCAAGCCATTGTCCCTGAGCCCCCTGAACGCCCTGTTGCCCTGGTTGATCCAGTCCGGCGATCAGGGCCGTCGAACTGTCCAGGCGCAGAGTCCACTGGCCCGCCGGCAGCCGCAGCGTGCAACGGCCGCCGGTGTGCCAGACCATCAGCAGCTCTTCCGTCGCCACCTCACCGGATTCACCGACCACGGTGCGTGCGACCAGGCTGCGGTGGGCCGGGTCGTGCCAGGCGTGGTCCGGCAGCGGCGATCCGTCGAGGTCGCTCCAGACAATGTCCGGCACCTGGCCCGGTGCGGGCGCCGGGCCGTCGAACCAGCGCGCATGGCGCAGGCCCGGGTGGCGGCGACGCAGGGACGTCAGACCGGCCACGAAGGCGGTCAGCGCGCCGTCGGCCTGGACCCAGTCGAGCCAGGTCAGGGCGTTGTCCTGGCAATAGGCGTTGTTGTTGCCACGCTGGCTGTGGCCGATCTCGTCACCGGCCAGCAGCTGTGGCGTGCCCTTGGCGCAGAACAGCGTGGCCAGCAGGGCGCGGCGCCACAGGCCGCGCCGGTGCAGCACGGCCGGGTCGTTGCTCGGGCCCTCGGCACCGCCGTTGGCGCCGAGGTTGTGGCCGTGGCCGTCGCGGTTGTTTTCGCCGTTGGCTTCGTTGTGCTTCTGTGTGTAGGCGGTCAGGTCGGCCAGGTTGAAGCCATCGTGCGCGGTCAGCAGGTTGACGCCGGCGAGCGGGCTGCGCGCGCTGTGGCGGAACTTGTCGCCGCTGCCGCAGACGCGGGTCGCCAGTTCGCTGCGTGTGGCCGGATGGCCGAGCCAGAAGGCGCGCACACCGTCGCGGAAGGCGTCGTTCCATTCGAGCCAGCCGGGCGCGAAGCCGCCGGTGCGGTGGCCGTCGGGCCCGATGTCCCAGGGCTCGGCGATCAGGCGCACGTCGCGCAGCACCGGGTCCTGCCGCATCGCGGTCAGCAAGGGCGCGTGGCGGTCGAAGCCGTGTTCCTGTGCCGCCACGCGGCCCAGCGACACCGCCAGATCAAAACGGAAGCCGTCGACCCCGTAGGCCTGCACCCACCAGCGCAGGCTGTCGGTGACCCACTGCACCACGCGCGGTTCGCTCACGTTCAGGCTGTTGCCGCAGCCGCTGAAATTGTGCGGCACGCCGTGCTCGGCCATCGCGTACCAGTGGTTCTGGCCCAGGCCGCGCCAGGACAGCGTGGGGCCGTCGAGGTCGCTCTCGGCCGTGTGGTTGAACACCACGTCCAGCACCACCTCGATGCCCGCGCGGTGCAGCGCGTCGACCATGGCGCGGAACTCGCCGCGCACCGCCTGCGCTTCGGCCGCGTCGACCGGATCACGTCCGGCGGTGCAGGCCGCGTAGCCGGCGTCGGGGGCAAAGGCGCTGAGCGTGTTGTAGCCCCAGTGGTTGACCAGGCCGCGCGCCAGCAGGTGGCGTTCGCTGATGTGGGTGTGCACCGGCAGCAGGCAGACCGTGGTTACGCCCAGCCGTTGCAGATGCGCCAGCACGGCCGGGTGCGCCAGGCCGGCATAGGTGCCGCGTTGTGCAGGTGGCACGGCCGGGTGCAGGCGGGTCAGCGCCTTCACATGGGCTTCGTAGAGCACCACGCGGTCGGGCGCGATCGACGGGCGCGGTGCGATCGCGGCGCCGGCCGCCAGCTCGGCGGCCGCATCCACCACGAGGGACAGCGGCATGGCGCCCGCGTTGTCGGCCGGTTCGGGGCGGTGCTGTGCCCAGTGCTGGTCGGGCTTGAGCGGGTCGGCCACCGCATGACCGACCTGCAGGGCCAGCCGCGCCGTGTCGCCCGAAAGGCCCAGCGCCCAGGGGTCGATCAGCAGCCGGGCCGGATTGAAGCGCTGGCCGGCGGCGGGATTCCAGGGCCCGTGTGCCCGCAGGCCGTAGGCCTGCCCTGCGGTCAGACCCGGCACGAAGCGCGACCACAGGCCATCGCCTTGTGGCTCCAGCGCTACCAAGCCGGTCGGCTGGCGATCGCCATCGAACAGCTGCACCTCTAGGGCAGTGGCCTCGGGCGCCCAGACAGCAAAGCGCACACCGTCGGCGCCGTTCAGCCGAACGAGGTGGGCGCCAAGAGCCGGTACTGCCGCGAGCGTCATGTCTTGACGGGTTGAAGCCACAACACCCCCAGCGGCGGCAGGGTCAGTCCCGCCGACCATTCCTGCTGGTGCATCGGCCGGGCCTCGGCCAGCACGCGGCCATGGTTGCCGACGTTGCTGCCGCCGTAATGGCTGGAATCGGTGTTCAAGCGTTCGGTCCAGGCGCCGTCGTGGGGCAGGCCGACACGGTAATCGTGCCGCACCACCGGCGTGAAGTTCGCCACCGCCACCAGGGTGTCTTCCAGCGCACGTCCGAAGCGCACGAAGGCCATCACCGACTGGTCGGCATCGTCGACCACCAGCCAGCGGAAGTTCTCGGGATCGTTGTCGCGCGCGTGCAGGGCTGGCTGGCTCCGGTAGAGCGTGTTGAGGTCGTGCACCAGGTTCTGCACGCCGGCGTGGCCCGGCTGCTCCAGCAGGTGCCAGGGCAGCTCGGCGTCGTGGTTCCACTCGGTCGGCTGCGCCAGCTCGGCGCCCATGAACAGCAGCTTCTTGCCCGGGTGCGCGTACATCCAGGCGTAGAGCGCGCGCAGGTTGGCCAGCTTCTGCCAGTGGTCGCCACTCATCTTGGCCAGCAGCGAACCCTTGCCGTGCACCACCTCGTCGTGCGAGAGCGGCAGCACGTAGTCTTCGCTGTACGCATACATCATCGCGAAGCTCATCTTGTGGTGGTGCCAGCGGCGGTGCACCGGGTCCTGCGCCATGTAGGCCAGGGTGTCGTGCATCCAGCCCATGTTCCACTTGTGATCGAAGCCCAGGCCGCCGTCCTGCACCGCGCCAGTCACCTTGGGGAAAGCGGTCGACTCTTCGGCGATCGTGGTCGCCTGCGGCGCTTCGCGCTGCAGCACTTCGTGGACCTCGCGCAGAAAGGCGATGGCCTCGTAGTTCTCCCGCCCGCCGTCGCGGTTGGGGACCCACTCGCCCTCGGGCCGGCTGTAGTCGCGGTAGAGCATGGACGCGACCGCGTCGACGCGCAGGCCGTCGATGCCGTATTCCTCGATCCAGTACAGCGCATTGCCGACCAGGAAGTTCTTCACTTCATGGCGCCCGAAGTTGTAGATCAGCGTGTTCCAGTCGCGATGGAAACCTTCGCGCGGGTCGGCGTGTTCGTACAGCGCGGTGCCGTCGAAGCGGGCCAGCGCGTGTTCGTCGGTCGGAAAGTGGGCCGGCACCCAGTCCAGGATGATCTTCAGGCCGGCCGCGTGGGCCGCGTCGACAAAGCGGCGGAAACCCTCTGGCGTGCCGTAGCGGGCAGTCGGCGCGTACAGGCCGGTCGGCTGGTAGCCCCACGACGCATAGAACGGATGCTCGCTGACCGGCAGCAGTTCCAGGTGGGTGAAGCCCAGCCCGACGGCGTAGGGCACGAGGTGCTGCGCCAGGTCGTCCCAGGTCGGCATCACGTCCCAGCCGCCGGGGCGCTTCCAGGAGCCGACGTGCACTTCGTAGATCGCCATCGGCACGGCCGGTCGCTGGTGCGGGGCGGCGGGTGTTGTGACGGAGCGCAGCGGCCCGCAGACGCGGGCCGCATTGCCCGGCGGCAGCTCGGTTTCGCGGGCATAGGGGTCGGTCTTCATGACCGTGTGGCCGTCGGCACCTTCGACCTGGAACTTGTACCAGTGGCCCACGGCGGCGCCGGGCACGAAAAGCTCCCAGACGCCGCATTCGGGCCGCAGCCGCATGGATTGCGGCTGCCAGCCGCAGAAGTCACCGGTCAGGGCGACGTGGCGCGCGGCGGGCGCCCAGACGGCGAAGGCCACGCCGGCCTGTCCGTCCAGGGTGGTCGGGTGGGCGCCCAGCTTCTGCCAGGGGCGCAAATGCTTGCCCTCGGCCAGCAGCCAGGCATCGGTCTGACCGATCCAGAACAGGTCTTCGGGGGAGGGTTGTGTATGCATTTTTGTCTCACTCTCGACCCATTCTGGCACCGATCGGATACCGAGTGGTTACAAAATTACATGACCCCGGCGCGCTGGTTTCAGGTTTGCGCCGGGCGACAATCGCTCCATGCCTGCTTCCAAAGCTTCTTCCTGGTTGACCCCGCGCCGCATGCTGATGGCCTCGGTGGTGGTCGCCACCATCACGATCACGCTCAAGACCCTGGCCTGGTACATCACCGATTCTGTCGGCCTGCTGTCCGATGCGATGGAGTCGCTGGTCAACCTGGCCAGCGCGGTGTTCGGACTGGTCATGGTGACCATTGCCGCGCGGCCCGCCGACGACGACCACCCCTACGGCCACCACAAGGCCGAGTACTTTTCGTCCGGCTTCGAGGGTGTGCTGATCATCGTGGCTGCGCTGGGCATCGTCTGGACCGCCGGACACCGTCTGTTCGATCCGCAGCCGCTGGAGCAGGTGGGCTGGGGCCTGGCGCTGTCGGTCGCGAGTTCGGCGCTGAACGGCCTGCTGGCCTGGGTGATGTTCCGCGCCGCGAAGCAGCACCGCTCGATCGCGCTGGAGGCCGACGCCAAGCACCTGGTGACCGACGTGTGGACCTCGGCCGGTGTGGTCGTGGGCATTGCGATGGTGCATTTCACCGGCTGGCTCTGGCTCGACGCGGTGGTCGCCATTGGCGTGGCGCTGAACATCCTCAAGGAGGGCGGTCACCTGATCTGGCGCTCGACCCAGGGCCTGATGGACGAGGCGGTCGAGCCCGATGTGCAGGCGACCATCGAGGAAACGCTGGCCGGGTTCGCGCACAGCCGGGGCGACACGCCGATCATCCGGTTCGACCACGTCAGCACGCGCAAGGCCGGCCAGCGCCGTTTTGTCGACATGCACATGCACATGCCCGCGGCCTGGACCCTGGGCCGCGCCGCGGCGCTGCGCATCAGCGTCGAGCAGGCGCTGATGAGCGCAGTGCCGGGGCTGCGTGCCAGCATCCAGCTGCTGCCGACCGACGTCGAGGCCCACCTGCACGACGAGAAGGACCTGATTTGATCTCGGTATTGCAACGGGTGTCCCAGGCCCGCGTCGACATCGCTGGCGAGACCGTGGGGCAGATCGGCCACGGCCTGCTGGTGCTGGTCTGCGCCGAGCCCGAGGACACCGAGGCCACCGGCCAGAAGCTGCTGTCCAAGATCCTGAAGCTGCGCATCTTTTCCGACGAGCAGGGCAAGATGAACCGCAGCGTGCAGGACGTTGGCGGCGGCCTGCTGATCGTCAGCCAGTTCACGCTGGCCGCCGACACCAAAGGCGGCAACCGGCCCGGCTTCACGGGCGCCGCGCCGCCCGCGCTGGGCGAGGCGCTGTACGACCGCTTCGTGGCGCTGGCGCGCGAGCAGCACCCGGTGGTCGCGACCGGGCGCTTCGGCGCCGACATGCAGGTGCACCTGACCAACGACGGTCCGGTGACGATCCCCATGCGCATGGCCTGAGCGCACCGGTCCCTGTTTTCATTTTGTGGATGAGTCCGAGATGAGCCTGTCGCTCCTGACTTCCTGTCTGCCGACATTTCCCGTCGATACCGCTGCGGTGCTGGGGGGCGCCTGGGTCGGTGCCGATCTGCCCGAATCCCGTGCGGCCTGGCCGCGGCAATGCCTGCAGACCCCGGTACTCGCGCCGCACCCGCTGTCGCAGGAATGCTGGGTGCTGCAGGGTGCGTTGCCGGTGCATGCCGGCGAGAGCGAGGGCATTGCCTGGCGCCGGGGCGGTGACCTGCTGTTCGGGGTGATCGCGATCGACGAGGCGACGGTTACGGCGCAGGCGCCGCACACACCGCTGCAGCAGGCGGCGTTCGGCGCCTACGCGCGCATCTTCCGCCTGCTTGATGCGCAGGGGCTGCCGCACCTGTGGCGGCTGTGGAACTACATGGCCGACATCAACGGCGAGAGCCAGGGGCTGGAGCGTTACCGGCAGTTCAACATGGGCCGGGGCGATGCCTTTGAAGCCGGCGCGCGCAGCGTGGTCGGGCGGGTGCCGGCCGCCTGTGCGCTCGGGGTGGCGAGCGGCCCGCTGACGATCGCCTTCATGGCCGGCCCGACGCCCATCGTGCCGGTGGAGAACCCGCGCCAGGTCAGTGCCTTTCTCTACCCCGACCGCTACGGTCCGCGCAGCCCCACGTTTTCGCGCGCCGCGGTGGCGCATCCGCCGGGGCAGGAAATCCTGTTCGTCTCCGGCACCGCCAGCATCGTCGGGCACCAGACGGTGCACGCGGGCGATGTGCGCGCCCAGACGGCCGAGAGCCTGGACAACATCGTGGCGGTGCTGGGCGAGGCCTCGGCGAAATCCCGCAGCGGGGCGTATGCGCTGGGCGATCTGGGCTACCGCGCCTATGTGCGTCATCCGGCCGACCTGGATACCGTGCGCGATGTCTTGGAAAGCCGGTTGGGCGGGGCTCCGGTGGTGTATGTGCGGGCGGACGTCTGCCGCAGCGACCTGCTGGTCGAGATCGAGGGGCAGGCGCTGCGGGGGCTGCCCGCCTAGTCCAGCGCCTCGCAGGGCTTGCCGCGTGCGATGCGGCCCGTGTCGGCTACCGGCAAGGCCGCGGGACCGTTCGGGTCTGGCACATTGGTCGGCCGGTAGGCGCTGGGCGCGTGGGCCCGCCGGTCGAGCACCGAGCGGTGCAGGCATTCGCCGTGGTCGCGGTGATGGCCGACCCGTCGCACCCTCTCGCCGATGAGGCGGTAGAACCACGACGACGAGTCGTGCAGCGTCGAGTTGAAGCAGGGCAGGAAGAAGGCCAGGTAGTCGTGGTCGAAGGCCAGGCCCAGGCGCTCGGCGCGCTCGACCATCCAGTGCAGCGCCTCATTGGCCAGCCCGTCGGGCCGGTAGCTGCCGCCGACATCGCTGTGCACACCCGCGAACCAGGCCTGTTCCAGTGTGCCGCGCCAGCCGTGGGGGCGCTGGAACAGGTTGACGGCAAACGGTTTTCGCCGTTCGTCCAGCGCCATGGCGTGGCAGGCGTTGCGCACCTCCGGATGGAGGCCGACGTCGTGGTATTCGTATTTGCGGCCGTTGAACAGATGGCCCAGGAGGCCCGGCGCGCCGAGTGCACCCACCGTGTCCCAGACGCCGAGCAGGGTGACCGGCGGCGCCGGCCGGGGCTGGCTGATCTTGCGGAAGGCCTGCGCCCAGGTGTCGGAGTTCTGGCCCTGCCGGCTTTCGTAGAGCGCGTACAGCTCGGGCACGAAATAGTCTTCGCCCTTGCGCACCAGACCGACCTTGTGCATGAAGCCGACCAGCGTGCGCACGGTGAAGGCGCCGCGGCTGAAGCCAAACAGATAGATCTGATCGCCCTCGACGTAGTTGTAGATCAGGAAGCGGTAGATCGCGCGCACGTTCTCTTCCATGCCGCGCCCGAAGGCGCCGCCGGTGAAGCGGTCCAGGCCACCGGCGGTACCGACGCCGTCGAAATAGGCGACCACCTGATCGACACCTTGCCCGTCGCGCGCGAGCACGCCGCGCGCCAGCTTGGTGACGTTGGTGGGCCGGCGCTTGCCCGAGGCCTTGTCGACCTGGTCCCGGATGTTCCAGGTGCCGTCGGAGCAGATCACGATGCGCTTCATGGCGACTCCTTGGTGTTCAGGCCAGCTTCACCAGCAAGCCGTCTTCCGGTGTGCCGTATTCGCAGCGGTAGCCAAAGTCGCTGCGCCGCGAAGCGCTGCGCCAGGCCTTGTTGAACTCGCTCTCCACGTTGAAGTGCAGCACCGGTGAGCGCTCCCGCGCCGACACCACCACCCGGGCAATGGCTTCTTCGTCCGGGTGCTTGAACTTGGCGCCGGTGGTCGAGATCAGGTAGTGTGTCGCCGGGAAGGCTTCCAGCAGCTCCAGCGAGGTATTGCGGGTGCTGCCGTGGTGCGCCAGCTTGAAGGCGTCGATCGTCTGCGGCTGGCCGTGGAAGGGCGCGCGCTGCAGGCTTTCCAGCAGCACCGACGGGTGGGCATCGGCACCGAACAGCACGCGCGTGCCCTCAAACTCGGCCAGGAAGGCGATGCTCGAACCGTTGGGGTGGGTCTTGTCTTCCTTGAACGGCTCGGCCGCCATCTCCTCGACATCGCCACCGAGAAAGCCGTGGGGCAGCACGGTCTCCTGGGCGTGGAAGGCCTCGCCCGGCACCAGGCCGGCTTCGCGGATCGTTTTCTCCCATTCGGGCTTGAGCGCCTGCAGCCGCTCGAAGCTGGGCGACAGAAGCGTGAGCTGCATGCCCGCGAAATCGTGCACGGGCAGCGGGCCCGACTTCGGCACCATCACTGCCTTGCGCTGGAACTGCCGGTTCCAGGGCCATTTCCCGCGCTGGATCAGCTCGGTCAGCATTTCGCCCTGCAGCGCGCCCAGCTGGGCCGGCAGGAGGTTGGAGAGGTGGAAGTAGCCGTTGAACCAGACGTCCTTGATCTTCACCGTGTCGAAGTTCAGTTCGTCCAGAAAGCGCAGCGAACTCCCGATGTGGTCGTCGTCGATGTGGGTGATCACGAGCAGCTCGAACACGCACTGTCCCTCGGCATCGACGACGGACTGCACCTTGTCGGCCAGCGACGCGTTGTAGGTCGCGGCCGGTCCGGTGTCGATCAGGATGCGGTGGGGCCCGACCGCGTCGCCGTACTCGATCCACAGGCAGTCGCCATGGGCCGCGTTGAGCATCTGGATGGTGAACATGAGTCTCTCCTCAGAGTCGCCAGGCGCTGTGGCCGTAGGCCATCAGCGTGAACGAGACGCCGTTGCCCTCGGCCAGCAGGTCGCGGCGCAATTGCAGCAGGGCTTCGTCCAGCCGCAGAGCTTGCGGCTCCGGCGCCAGGGCCAGCGCCAGCAGCCGCTGGGCGATCCGGTGGGCCTGGGTCGCGTGGACCACCGACAGGGTGCCCACGACGGCGGGGGCACCCTTGAGGTGGAAGCGGCGCACGAAGTTCAGGAAGGGCAGGTCGGCGAAGCTGGTGCTGCAGCCCAGCAGCAGTACCAGCGGGCCGTGCGCGGTGCCGGTGTAGACGTACTTTTCGCTCAGGTTGCTCGCCGCCAGTTCGTCCTTCGATACCTCCAGCGAGGGAATGCCGGCGAACACGCTGGACTTGTCCGAGTGCGGCATCAGCAGCAGCAGGTCGCGCGGGCGCGCCATCACCTGCGCCTTCCAGTCGGCCCAGGTGGTCACCGTGGTCACGTCTGCCACCCGCGCCGCCACGGCGGCCGGCAGGCCATCCGGCCCTTCCATCTCGTCGTGCGCGCGGTCGCTCGCGGCCAGCAGGGCCGAGGTGAACGGACCCAGCCGCTCCTGCCCGGGCACCGGTACCGACACCACGGTGGCCGCATCGCCGTTGGGCGCATGGCGCTCGATGCACTTGCGAAAGCCCCAGAAGGACACCGGGCACACATGACCTTCGTCGAGGCGGTGCGGGCACTGGTCGTGCACCGCGCCACTGCCATCGGCCAGTGCGGCCCGGGCGTTCGGACACAGCGCAGCGCCGGGTTCGGGCGCGGGTCCTGCGTACAGGAACTCGACCGGAAAGTAGGCTTGGTCCACCGCCTCCACGACCTGCACACGTCGCGCGGCGTCGAGCAAGGCCAGCGGGTGCTGCATCGACAGCTCTTCCACGATGACGGCGCCGTGGTTGGCCAGTTGCCGCATCAGGTCGAGCAGCTCGGGGCGGTCCAGCCGCTGGTCGGTGTTGCCGGCCTCGGCTTGTACCGCGGCGTTGAGGATCTTGCGCATCTGCGCGATCGATTCCTTCATGCCGTCTGGCGTGAGGAACGAGGCCCGGTCGGGCGCCATGGTGGTGAGCCCCGAGACGCCGTCGGCGTTGTCGTTGATCAGGAAAGCCAGGTCGGCCGGGTGGTCGGCGCTGGGGCTGTCGAGGCCGGGTGCGTAGCGGTTCTCGACCGAGAGCGTGAGCCCGCCCGTGGCGTCGGGCAACAGCAGAAGTGACTGGATGACCCGTTGCGCGTGCAGCACGATCAGGCGCGCGCGGAAGCTTGCGACCGCTGCGCCGCATCGCAGCGTGAACACCGCCCGAGTGCTGGTGCCGCGTGGCGGCAGGTGCAGCGTGGCCATGCTTGGCGCGGGGGTGTGGGACTTACCTTCGAACTCATCGGTCGGAGACAGCGGGCAGTACACGATGGTCAGTTCGTGGCCGTCGGCACTGGGCGGCAGCAGGCGTTCGTCCAGCGGCGCGTCGGCCGTGCCCTGTGCGGCCACGCCCAGCTCGGCGATGAACACTTCCAGCCGATGGTCGGCCTCGGGGGTCAATGGCATGGGCTCGCGGGGTGCCTCGGCCGCATCCACGGGCCAGAGATCGAATTTCACGTGCCGCGGTGGTGCCGGTTCGGCTGGGGCATCCGTCGGCGGCGGCTCGTCGCCGGTCATGGCCTCGGGCGGCTCCATCCTGGCCGTGGCGGCGTGGAAGCGTGGATCGCGCCGCAGCTCGATCGGCCCCAGTTGCTGTTCCAGCGCACGCCGGGTGCGCACCAGCAGGGTGGTGCCTTGGGTTTCGCTGGTCCAGGGCCATTGTTCGGCGGCCGATTCCAGGGCATTGGCAATGGCGCTGGCCGCGCTCAGTTCGGGTGTCGCCTCCGCCACCGGACCCACCTCGGGCGGTGCGGTCAAGGGACGGTCGTCGGATTGCCGCCGCAGCACGTCGGCCAGGCGCCTGGCCACCTCCAGCGGGCGGCTGTGGTCGGCGTAGCCCACATCGCACAGCACCACCGGCAGGGACGGGTCTGCCTGCGGCAGCGCCCGCCGCTGGGCCTCGAACACCGCCTGCGGGATTGGCAGGTTGTGCGACAGCGCGGCGACCAGCTCGAAGAACCACGGCGACCAATGCGACGCGTCCAGCCCGCACACCACCACCGCAGCCGCGGACCAGCACTGCGCCAGTTCGCGCAACGCGTCTGCTCCCGCCGCCTGGTCGAACGGACCCAGTACCACCACCAGGCCCGCGCAGCGCTGCGTGCTGCGGCGTGCCGAGCGCAGCGCTTGAGACAGCGGTCCGGGATACAGCAGGACGTCCAGTGCCTCTCCGCCGCGCACGACCAAGGGCTCGTAGAGTTCGCGGAACCAGCCGTTTTGCAGGACTTGCGCGAGCGATCGCCCTTCGGCCGACGGCGGTAACCCGACGTTCAGTGGCCAGTCGAACAGCGGCGCGCGCCACTGCGAATGGTCGAAAGTCACGGCGCCCATCGGTCCGTGCCACGCCAGGAGCTGGGTGAGCCAGACGGCGTCCAGATCCGCCGGACCACCCGAGAGCAGACCGCGCACCGGGCCTGCGGCGGCGGCTTGCGACCACAGCTGGTCCAGCCCGGTGCAGAACGCGCCGATGTCTGGCACCGCTTCAAGCCGTGTGCCCAGCGCAGCCGCCTGGTCGAGGTCGATGTGCCACCAGGCGTCACCCATTGCCGAGAGCTCCGGTGGTGTCGAGGCGGGCGCATCGCTCGCGAGCATCGGAGCGACCGTGTCCGGCATAGCGCCGGCCAGTGCCACGAAACGCGCCAGCGCGGAGGCCGGCAGGCGCCGATCCGGATCGAAGACTGTTTCGGGTGTCCCCACCGCCTTGCCCGCCATGTTCCATCCTCCGCAGGGCATTTGGCCCTGCGCGGGTTGTATGCCGCGGCGGTGGTGCCGTCAATCACCCAAAGGGGGAGACAACGGGGGAGAAGAATTCAGCGGTACGGGTTCTTCAGCCCCAGGCCGGCGAGGATCTGAATCTCGCGCGCTTCCATTTCTTCCGCGTCGGCTTCGCTGGTTTCGTGGTCCCAGCCCTGGGCGTGCAGGGTGCCGTGCACCAGCAGGTGCGCGTAGTGGGCGGCCAGCGTCTTCTTCAGTTCCTTCGCTTCCCTGGCCACGACCGGGGCGCAGAGCACCAGGTCGGCCATCACGACCGGTTCGGTCGCATAGTCGAAGGTCAGCACGTTGGTGGCGTAGTCCTTCTTGCGGAAGTCGCGGTTGAGCGCCTGGCCTTCGTCGGCGTCGACGATGCGCACCGTGATTTCGGCGTCGGCGTCCAGCGCATGGCGGATGCAGCGGATGACGGTATGGCGCGGCAGGGCCGCGCGGTGGCGCGCGGCATCCTTGATGTCGCCGAACTGCAGCGAGAGAGAAAGGGCGGGCAGGGCCATGGTGCTTTTCCTCAGACGCTCTTGCGGCGCGGTGCGCGGGCGGCAGGTACCTCGGCCACGCCAGCGGTGCGCGCCTCATAGGCGTCGACGATGCGGGCCACCAGCGGGTGGCGCACCACGTCGGCGCTGGTCAGGCGGTTGAAGGCGATGCCGGTCACGCGCTTGAGCACGCGTTCGGCGTCGATCAGGCCCGAGAGCTGCGTGGCCGGCAGGTCGATCTGGCTCACGTCGCCGGTCACCACGGCCTTGCTGCCGAAGCCGATGCGGGTGAGGAACATCTTCATCTGCTCGGGCGTGGTGTTCTGCGCCTCGTCCAGGATCACGAAGGCGTGGTTGAGCGTGCGACCGCGCATGAACGCCAGCGGCGCGATCTCGATCTGCTGTCGCTCGAAGGCTTTCATCACCTTGTCGTAACCCATCAGGTCGTACAGCGCGTCGTACAGTGGGCGCAGGTAGGGGTCGACCTTCTGGCCGAGGTCGCCGGGCAGGAAACCCAGTTTTTCGCCGGCCTCGACGGCGGGGCGCGTCAGCACGATTTTCTGCACCGCGCTGCGCTCCAGCGAATCCACCGCGCAGGCCACGGCCAGGTAGGTCTTGCCGGTGCCGGCCGGGCCGATGCCGAAGGTGATGTCGTGGGTGGACATGTTCTCCAGGTAACGCGCCTGGTTGGTGGTGCGCCCGCGCACCTCGCCGCGCTTGGTCTGCACGCCCGCCGCTTCACCGGGAACGGTCGGCAGCGCCGTGTCGCCGGCCAGCATCAGCTGCACCTTCTCTTCGGCGATGGGCTTCTTGGCCATCTCGTACAGCGCCTGCAGCACCTCCAGCGCCTGGTTGGCCTTGGCTTTGGGCCCCTCGATGCGGAACTGCTCGAAGCGGTGCGCGATCTTGACCTGCAGCGCCGCCTCGATGCTGCGGATGTGACCGTCCATCGGGCCGCACAGGTGGGCCATGCGGGTGTTGTCGGGCGGAGAGAAGGTGTGGCGGAGGAGCAAAACGGATAATCCCGGGCTGATTGCAGAAAGGTCCTCAATGATAGGCAAGCTGACCGGCACGCTGCTGGAAAAGAACCCGCCCCAGATCCTGATCGACTGCCACGGCGTCGGCTACGAGGTGGATGTGCCCATGAGCACCTTCTACAACCTGCCGGCGGCGGGTGAAAAAGTGTCGCTTCTGACGCACTTCGTGGTGCGCGAGGACGCGCAGATCCTCTACGGCTTTGGCACCGCCAGCGAGCGCGAGGCCTTCCGCCAGCTCGTCAAGATCAGCGGCATCGGGCCGCGCACCGCGCTCTCGGTGCTGTCGGGCCTGTCGGTGGCCGAACTGGCGCAGGCGGTGACGGCGCAGGAAGCTGGTCGCATCGTCAAGGTGCCGGGCATCGGCAAGAAGACCGCCGAGCGCCTGCTGCTCGAACTCAAGGGCAAGCTGGGCGCCGACCTGCCTCTGGCCGGCGGTGCCGCTGCTGTGGGTGACGCCGCGAGCGACATCCAGCAGGCACTGATGGCGCTGGGCTACAACGAGAAGGACGCCGCCGCCGCCCTGAAGGCCCTGCCGGCGGGCGTGGGGGTGAGCGAGGGGATCAAGCTGGCGCTGAAGTCGCTGGCGAAATAGGCGCCCCGACCCGCGCAGCGGCGGCGCGGGAGGTTACGTGCCCTCCCGAACCAGTCGCCCGTTGACCGCCTGCACCGGGCGGGCATTCATCGGGAACAGCTTGGTGAACAGCTTGAGCTGGTCGGGGCCGAGCGTGACGGGTTGCTTGAGCACCTGCCAGAGCACGCCTTCGGTGCAGGGCGGCGTGGTCAGCGAACCCATGAACTGGTAATAGCGCTGGTCGGTCGGCAGCAACTCGTTGAGGTTGAGCAGGTCGTCGGGCAGCTGCACGCGGTCGTTGGTGTCCAGCGGCATGCGGGTCCAGACCTTCTGGATGAACGGGTTGTTGGCGCCCACGTCCAGCAGCACCGCAACCACGGCGAGCTGGCCGGCTTCGTTCTTGTGCACCAGGTGCGCCACCATGGCGAAGCCCTTGTAGTTCACCTTTTCTTCCGCCGGGTGGTGGAAGTGGAACTGCACCAGTTTGTAGGGCGTGCCGCGCACCTTGATGTAGTTGTGGCCCGTCACGTCGACCTGGATGGTGTGGCCGTTGTTGACCACGCTGCCACCACTGGGGCCGTAGCGGAACTCGATCGGTTCGGCCGGGCCGGGCACGGCGTCGGTGGTCTGGATGTGGATCGGCGACTGGCGGTTGCCGATGGCGCAGACATTGAAATCGGGCTTCATCTGGCCCCAGCGCTCGGGCCCGTTTTCGCCGGCGTAGTCCCAGTGGGCCTCATGGCCACCGCCGCCGGCTGCCGCGCCATGGCCGGCCAGGGCGGCGGCCTTGGCGCGGATGTACTCGCGGCTGCTGCCGGAGGCGGCACCGTGGCCGCTCTGGGCCGCCGCGACGCGGGCCGCGTGGGGCGCGGTGCGGGCGGCGTCGGCCGGGTTGATGACCAGCGAGACCTGTTTCACCTGGCCCGCCTGGTGTGCGGTCACGGCGGCGCGGACCTGTTGTGCCAGCGAGGAGGTCGGCCGTGCGGCTTCGGCGGCGACGGGTGCTGCCGGAGCGGCGGCCGGGGCCCCATGGGCTGCGGCGGCTGGCGCTGCCGCGCGAGGCGCTGGTGCGGCAGGGGCCTCGTGACCACTGTTCGCACTGGCGGGCATGGCGGTCAGCATCAGGCTGGCCAGCAGGGTCAACGAGGGCAGGAGAGCGGGTGTCGGACGGGTGTTCATGGCGGTTCTTCGGGGAGCTGCAGAAAGGGCCTGTCTGCCATATCGGACCCGTCCGCGCCGGACTTGAGGCCGCGCATCGGCGGGTATAGTCGTGCGACCCTTCCAGGCACCCCTGAGACCCCCGACCGAACCCACCGCCGTGAGCATCCAGACCGACGATTTCGCCCCCGCACCCCGTGTGGTGTCGGCCGCCGCCGTTTCGCCCAAGGAAGAGGCGATCGAGCGCGCGCTGCGCCCCAAGCTGCTGGACGAATATGTGGGCCAGCAGAAGGTGCGCGAGCAGCTGGAGATCTTCATCGGCGCGGCCAAGAAGCGCAGTGAGGCGCTGGACCACGTGCTGCTGTTCGGCCCGCCCGGCCTGGGCAAGACCACGCTCTCTCACATCATTGCGCAGGAGCTGGGCGTGAACCTGCGCCAGACCAGTGGCCCGGTGCTGGAAAAGCCCAAGGACCTGGCGGCGCTGCTGACCAACCTCGAACCCAACGACGTCCTGTTCATCGACGAGATCCACCGGCTCAGCCCGGTGGTCGAGGAAATCCTCTACCCCGCGCTGGAGGACTACCAGATCGACATCATGATCGGGGAAGGCCCGGCGGCGCGCTCGATCAAGCTCGACCTGCAGCCCTTCACCCTGGTGGGTGCCACCACACGCGCCGGCATGTTGACCAACCCGCTGCGCGACCGCTTCGGCATCGTCGCGCGGCTGGAGTTCTACACCGCCGAAGAGCTGGCGCGCATCGTCAAGCGCAGCGCCGGCCTGCTGAATGCGCCGATGGACGAGGCCGGCGGTTTCGAGATTGCGCGCCGCTCGCGCGGCACGCCGCGCATCGCCAACCGCCTGCTGCGCCGCGTGCGCGACTACGCGGACGTGAAGGGCAACGGTCGTATCACCAGCGATATCGCCAACCGCGCGCTGGCCATGCTCGACGTCGATCCGCAGGGCTTCGACCTGATGGACCGCAAGCTGCTCGAAGCCGTGATCCACCGCTTCGACGGCGGGCCGGTCGGGCTGGACAACATCGCGGCCAGCATCGGTGAGGAGCGCGACACGATCGAAGACGTGATCGAGCCCTACCTGATCCAGCAGGGCTACCTGCAGCGCACGCCGCGCGGGCGCATCGCCACATTGGCGGCCTACCGCCATCTGGGTGTGGCGCCGCCAGCCAACGACGGCGCGCTGTTCAGCGAATAAGCCGCACGGGCGGTTCGGCATGGCGTCGGAAACCCAATCTGGAGCCGAGGCATTCCACGCCTCCTGGCGCAGCGGGTCGTTGAATCTGGGGCTGCTGTCGATCGGCATGGCGGCGCTGATGGGCGCGGCTGCGATGTCGATGGGCACCAAGGCCTTGCTGCTGGGGGGGATGGCCGCGTTTTTCGGCTTTGTGGGTGCCGTGCTTCTGCGCCAGCTCGTCGGCCCGGCGCCGCTGCTGGTTGTCGGGCCGGCGGGCGTCACGGCCCGGCTGTTCAACGGCCACACCATTCCCTGGACCGAGATCTCCGACGTGCAGTACGGCAGCGTGCAGGGGCAGCACATCCTGACCTTTGTCCTGCGGCCTGGCTCGCCCTGGCTGGCGCGCACCCGGCCGATGCTCGGCTTCGGCCTCAAGCGCAACCTGAGCCTGGGCGCTCTGCGCACGGCGGACCGCGAGCGAGCCATCGGCGCGGCCATGCAGGGATTCCGTCGGCATGCAGGCCCGCAGGCGCAGGCGGCCGGACGCGCGCTGATGGACGATGCGGTGGCCGAGGAGGCGTTCGAGGAGCAACTGCAGGCCGTCACGCCCTCGCTCTGGGCGCTCTACGCGGTGATGGCGCTCAACGGCGCGGTCTGGCTGGCGACCGTCATGGGTGGACTGAGCCCGATGAAGCCGCTGTCGGCCGACCTGTTTGCCTGGGGGGCCAATTCGGCCACGGCGGTGGTGCGCGACGGCGAACTCTGGCGTCTGCTGACTGCGACCGTGCTGCACGCGGGCGTGCTGCACCTGGCGCTGAACATGTGGGCGCTGTGGGACGCCGGGCGGCAGGTCGGCCGCTGGTACGGCAACGGGCAGTTCCTGCTCATCTACGGGGTCTCGGCGCTGGCGGGCAGCGCGCTGAGCCTGCACTTTTCGTCGCAGCAGGCGGTCTCGGTCGGGGCGTCGGGCGCGGTGTTTGGCGTGCTCGGCGCGCTGGTCACGGGCGTGTACCAGCACCGCCACCGGGTGCCCAAGGGCGTGTTCTCGCGGCTGATGACCAGCCAGGCGGTGTTCGTGGTGATCATGCTCGGGCAGGGCTTCGCGCGCGAAGGCATCGACAACGCGGCCCACGTCGGTGGCCTGCTGGCGGGCGCGGTGATGGCCTGGCTGCTGGTCGAACGGGTGGAAACCCAGGCGAGCGCGGCGCACCGGCGCCAGCGCCGCCTCCTGGCGACCGGGGTTGCCGCGATGGCGGTGGCCGCGCTGGTGTGGACCGCCCGACCCGGGGTCGACCACCGCGAACTGTTCCGCACCCAGGCCGCCCTGCGCACCGTGCTGCCAGCGATGCGCGCGGCCGAGCAGGCCCTGCACGAGGACGCCAAGGGGCAGAAGGAAGGCCGGTTGACCGGCGACCAGTTCATCGTCGCGCTGGAGCAGCGCCACATCCCGGCCTACCGCGCGGTGGGGCAGACGCTGCAGGGCCTGCGTCCCGAGCCCCCCATCCCGCCGCTGGACAACCTGCGCGAGCGGCAAGGCGCGGTGCTGGAAATGATGGAGCTGGAAGTGGGCCGGGCGCGCGGCACGGTCGATCCGCAGCACGTCCGCGAGCGCGTGGCGGCGCTGAACCGGCGCCTGAACGAACTCAACCGCGCGCAGGGCGCCGCCCCCTGACCGTCAGGCCTGGCCGCGGAACTCCCGCCACTGCACGCGCGCGAACCAGCCGCAGAGCACGCAAAGGCCCCAGAGCATCAAGGTCCCCCAGCCCAGGCCGCTCCAGCCGTCGGTGAGCGACATCGCGGCCATCAGTCCGGTGAAGAAACAGGCCATCGCGGCCAGCAGGCAGAACACCAGGGCCAGGCCGCGTTCGGTGCCGCGGCGCACCGTCTGCAGGGTGGTCTGTGTCTGTTGCCAGGCCGCGGCGGCGTCCTGGCCCGCGGTGGTCTGCTGGGCGGCGAGTGCGGCCTGTATCTCTGGCGCCTGCGCCAGGGCGGCAAAGTCACCCCGGGCAGGCCGACCTGCCCGGCGGCGCCACCAGAAGAACAGGAACACGGCGGCGATGACCAGCAGGATGCCGGCGATCCAGCGCAGCTGTTCCTGCCAGGGCACGCTGCCGGTGTGGACGATGTAGTGCAGCATGGCGATTCGGGTGCGGGCTCAGACGTGTGGGCGGTCTGAGAACCGGCCTTGCAGCAGGGCGCCTTGCACCCAGAGGGCGGTGGTCAGGCCGGCGGCCCAGGCGATCTGGGCGCGCAGGCCCAGCGTGTCGGCGGTCCAGAGAAAGTACGCAATGCCGCCCAGCAGCGCCACGAACAGGACGACGGCGACGCCTTGTGCGGCCCGGGAGGCCGGTGGGTCGAAGCGCTGCACCGCCGCGATCTCGAACGGCGCCACCGGCCAGCGCGCCGCCACGTCGGCCGGTCGCCAGCCGGGCGGCCTGAGCCAGGCCTGCAGCTTGTCGCGCCACCGTTTCGCCCGGGCGCTGTCGCGGGCCAGCCCGGCGTAGACCTCGGCGTTGGCCCAGACCGGGTCCCAGCTCTGCAGCGGCTTTCGGGTGCCGTACACGCAGGGTTCGGCCGGGTCTTCGGGTTCGAAGGTGCCGAACAGGTGGTCCCAGAGCATCAGGATGCCCCCGTAGTTTTTGTCGAGGTAGCGGTCGTTGACGGCGTGGTGCACTCGGTGGTTCGAGGGCGAGGCGAACCAGCGGTCGAAGCGGCCCATCGAACCGATCTGCTCGGTGTGGATCCAGAACTGGTAGAGCAGGTCGACCAGGCCCACCACGGCGAACACCAGTGGCGGCACGCCCGTCAGGGCCATCGGCAGGTAGAACACCCAGCCCAGCAGCGCGTAACTGGCGGGCTGGCGCAGCGCGGTGGAGAGGTTGTAGTGCTGGCTCTGGTGGTGCACCACGTGCGCCGCCCAGAACACCCCGACTTCGTGACCGATGCGGTGGTTCCAGTAGTAGAGGAAGTCGTAGACGACCAGCGCCAGCAGCCAGCCGGCGGGGGAGGTCCAGAAGCCGTCGTCGCTCCACAGCGCCGTGTGGTCCTGCACCCAGACATAGATGCCTAGCCGCAGCGCGAGCGTGAACACGTCAGCGACCCGGCTGAGCATGCCCAGGCCAATGCTGGAAAGCGTGTCGGCCAGCGCGTAGGTGTTGCGGCCACGCCGCAGGCCGACGGCGAACTCGACCGCGATCAGCAGCAGGAACACAGGCATGGCGAGCACGATGACCTGGTTCGGACTCATGGACGCTCGATCAGGGATGGGCTCAGGCCGTGCTCTCGTCCAGCGCTGCGTCCTGCAGGTGGCTGGTGTCGGCCCAGCCGACCAGGCTCAGGCCCTCGGGCGTCCAGAGCAGGCGGTTGACGGCGGTGTTGGTCAGGTCCCAGGTGCGCGCCGCCTGCAGCTCCAGCCGGGTCGCGGCGCGGTACAGGATGTCCAGCACGCCACCGTGGGCCACCAGCATCAGCTGCTCGCCCGGGTGCCGCGCCGCGATCTCGTCGACGGCGGCCACCACGCGCTCACGCAGTTGCAGCAGCGATTCGCCGCCGGGCGGCGCGAAGTCGGGCACGCGCTTGCGCCAGGCCAGCGCGTCCTGCGGGTGGTGCGCCTCGATCTCGGCCCAGGTCAGGCCTTCGAAGTGGCCAAAGGCGCGCTCGCGCAGGCCCTTGTGCGCCTGTACCGGCTTGCCATGCGCGCGCGCGGTGGTGGCGGCGGTTTCGAAGGCACGCGAGAGGTCGCTGGCGTAGAAGGCGGCAATCGGCTCGTCGCGCAGCGCCTGGGCCAGGCGCTCGGCCTGCCAGCGGCCCTTGTCGGACAACGCGATGTCGGTGTGGCCCTGGATGCGGGTGTCGCGGTTCCAGTCGGTTTCGCCGTGGCGCACGGCGAGGATGCGGGTGATGTGCAAGGCAATGGACCTCGGAAACTGGCAATAAGTCACTGTAGCGCCGGATTGGCGGGCTGACCACGGGCAGTTCCGGGGATCGGCTTTCGGCGCAGGGCGGGACAATGCCGGAATGAACGAGCTCAACGCGGCGCTGGCTGCGGATTTTTCCTCGCTCTTCCAGTTCCTGCCCATGGGTGCGTACCGCAGTTCGCCCCAGGGGCTGATGCTGCGTGCCAATCCGGCGCTGGTGCAGCTCAACGGCTACGAGGACGAACCGGCCATGCTGGCCGACGTCAATCACGCCGACAGCGACTGGTATGTCGAGCCGGGGCGGCGGGCCGCGTTTCGGGCGCTGCTGGAGCGCGACGGCTTCGTGCGGGGGTTCATCTCCGAAGTCGTTCGGCACCAGGACGGAGAACACCGCTGGGTCAGCGAGAACGCGCACGGTGTGTTCGACGCGGCGGGCGCGCTGATCTATTACGAAGGGACGGTCGAAGACATCACCGACCGCATGGCGGCCCAGCAGGCGCAACAGGACAGCGAGGCGCAGCTGCGCCTGCTGACCGGGCAGCTCCCCGGCATGGCCTTCGTGATTCGCGTCACCGACGACGGCGAGGCCCGCTACCGCTTTGTCAGCGAAGGCGTGCGGCAGATTTACGGGCTCTCGCCGGAAGAGGTGCTGGCTGAAACGGGCATCTTGGCGCGCTACCGGCATCCGGACGACGCCCAGCGCTTTGCCGACCACATCCGACGCATCCATGCCGGAGAAAAAGACCACGGCCTGGAGTTCCGCATCGTGCTGCCCGATGGCAGCATCCGATGGCTGTACCGGCGCTCGGACACCGTGGCCCGGGAGCCGGGCGCACAGATCCGGGTCGGCATCCTGCTGGACATCACCGCCCGCAAGGAGGCCGAGCTGGCGCTGCGCGAGAGCGAGGCGCTGTGGAAGCTGGCGCTGGACAGTGCGGGCGATGGCGTGTGGGACTGGAACATGCTCACCGGTGAGGAATATGTCTCCCCGCGCATCAAGGCGATGTACGGTTTCACCGACGGTGAAATTGCCAGCCATCCGCTGGATCTGGACCAACGCACCCACCCGGACGACGTGGCCCAGATGCGGGTTGACCGGCAGGCCCATTTCGAGGGTCGGGCGCCGCTGTACCGCAACGAACACCGGATCCGCTGCAAGGATGGCAGCTGGAAATGGGTGCTCTCGCGCGGCATGGTGATCGAGCGCGACGAACTGGGCAAACCGCTGCGCATGGTGGGCACGCACACCGACATCTCCGACCTCAAGCAGGCCGAAGCCCAGCAGCGGCTGCTTGAAACCCAGCTGCGCGAGTCGCAGAAGATGGAAGCCATTGGCACGCTGGCGGGCGGTGTGGCGCACGATTTCAACAACCTGCTGGCCGCGATCCTGGGCAACCTCGCGCTGGCGCGCGAAGACGTGGGGCCCGAGCACCTGGCCCAGGAGAGCCTGGCCGAAATCAGCCGCGCCGCCATCCGCGCCCGGCAGCTGGTGCAGCAGATCCTGGCCTTCAGCCGGCGCCAGTCGCAGGAGTTGCGGCACCAGCCGTTGCGGCCGCTGGTGGAAGAGACGCTGGCGCTGATGCGGTCGCTGCTGCCGGCCGGCGTGCAATTGGTCACCCATCTGGAGGACGCACCGCTGACCGTGATGGCCGACGCGACGCAGGTGCAGCAGGTGCTCATGAACCTTTGCACCAACGCCTGGCAGGCCATGGGCAAGAGCCCGGGCCAGGTCGCCGTCGGGCTGGACGCGGTGCGGCTGGACGACCCGGCGGCCATGGGGCTGGAAGGGCTGACACCGGGCGAGCACGTGCGCATCAGCGTGAGTGACGATGGTCCGGGCATGAGCCTGGAAACCCAGCGCCGGATCTTCGAACCGTTTTTCACCACCAAGGCACCCGGTGCAGGCACCGGTCTCGGGCTGTCGGTCGTGCACGGCATCGTCAAGGCGCACCGCGGCGCGATCGCGATCCGCAGCGCGCCGGGCGAAGGGGCCCGCTTTGATGTCTACCTGCCGCTGGCGGCGGCGGAAGAGACCGTCCACGCACCGGTGAAGGCCGTCGAGCCGGCCCCGGCGCCAGCCGCGACGCACCACCACATCGTCTATGTCGACGACTACGAAGCGCTGTCGTTCCTCGCCGGCCGGCTGCTGCGCAAGCACGGTTACCGCGTCACCACCTTCGTCTCCGGCGAAGAGGCGCTGGCCTGGTTGCAGGCGAACCCGGACCCGGTCGACCTGCTGGTGACCGACCAGAACATGCCGGGGCTGAGCGGTGTCGAGCTGGCGCAGGCGGTGCGGAGCCTGCGGCCGGGGCAGCGCGTGGCCATCGTCTCGGGGCATGTCAACGAGCAGCTCATCACGGCGGCAACCGCCGCTGGCGTGTCCGACGTGCTGGGCAAACAGGACAGCATGGACGCGCTGGCCGAGGCCGTCCGCGCCCTGATGGAGAAGCCCTCGCGCTGACGGCGCCAGGCCCGCGGGCGCCGGGTCAGCGCTGGAGATCGACCTCCACCCGGCGCGGACCGGCCGGGGGCTTGGGAAAATCCTTCAGCGCAGCATTCACCATGGCCTGCCACAGTGCCGGCGTCGAGTTCCAGCGGCTGTCGTGTTCGGCCCGGGTTTCATAGACCACCTGACCACCCGGCGCGGCGCGCACCAGCAGCGATACCTGCCGCAGAGTGTCCGGCGGGTCGGCCGGGAACATGAACATCGGCGCCCAGAAGAAATGCCCGTTGCCCGCCAGGATCTGGCCATGCACCGACCAGCCGCTGCGCCGGTCGTCCCAGGGATCGCGCGTGCGGGTGGTGCTGGTCGACAGCTGGACCGTCCAGCGTGCGTCGGCGTCTTTCTCGGCCAGGGTCCAGCCGTGGGCCTCCAGCGACTGACGGGCCATCGCTTCCAGGGTGCTTTGTTCCTGCGCGGCAGCACCGTCGCCCTGCGACGGCAGGCGCTCGAAGCGGTAGCGCTGAGGTCCTTGCGGCACCACGGGAGTCGCTCCGCCGGTCGGCTGCTCCCAGCGTGCAAAGCTCTGCACCGTGTTGTCCACGCGCTGCGGGCCGGCGCAGGCCGCCAGCGACAAGACCAGCATCAGCGTGAACAGTTGTCGAAGCATGGAGTTCCCGGTGTCTGGCGGTCAGGATTCGACCGCCGCAATCGGTATGACCGTGCGCGGGGCGGCAATGTTCCCTTCGGCCGCGTCTTCGTCCACGGCGCGGGGCGGTGCCTGCAGCGGTTCTTCGTCGAAGGCCAGGTCGCCGTCTTCCACCGGTGCACCGGTGGTCTTGATGGTCTGGAACGGGTAGAGCGCCCGATCCATCAGGTGGCTGGGCACCACGTGCTGCAGGGCGTGCAGCATGTTCTCCAGCCGGCCGGGGAACTGCTTGTCCCAGTCGCGCAGCAGGTTGCCCACCTGCTTGCGCTGCAGGTTCTCCTGGCTGCCACACAGCGTGCAGGGAATGATGGGGAACTGCCGCGCCTCGGCCCAGCGGATCAGGTCTTTCTCCGGCACGTAGGCCAGCGGGCGGATCACCATGAACTCGCCGTTGTCGCTGACCAGCTTGGCCGGCATGCCCTTGAGCTTGCCGCCGAAGAACATGTTCAGGAACAGCGTCTGCAGCATGTCGTCGCGGTGGTGGCCCAGCGCGATCTTGGTCGCGCCGAGTTCGCGCGCCACACGGTAGAGGATGCCGCGGCGCAGGCGCGAGCACAGGCTGCACATGGTCTTGCCAGGCTCGATCTTCTCCTTGACGATGGAGTAGGTGTCCTGCGTTTCGATGTGGTACTTGATCCCCAGCTGGCTCAGGTACTCGGGCAGGATGTGGGCCGGGAAGCCGGGCTGCTTCTGGTCGAGGTTGACCGCGATCAGCTCGAAGTTCACCGGCGCGCGCTTCTGCAGCTTCATCAGGATGTCGAGCAGGCCGTAGCTGTCCTTGCCGCCCGAGAGACAGACCATCACGCGGTCGCCTTCCTCGATCATGTTGTAGTCGACGATGGCGCGGCCGACCTCGCGGCAGAGGCGCTTTTCGAGCTTCTTGTTTTCGAAAGCGAGTTTTTCTGGGGTCATGGTTCGGGGCCTCGGGTTGGGTGGGCCGGCGTTGCGTCAAACGCAACAGCTTGTCGCGCGGTGGCGTGTTGCAATGCACAATCTGCCGCACTGCAGCACAAAATTGTGTCGGGTCAAGGTTCGGAATAAGTCGAAAGGTACACTTCCGGACGGAGGGCGGCATCTTTGAGGGCGCCGCACGATCCGCTTGATCCGTGCTTGACCGCGGGAAAGCCATTGATTTTATTTGGAGTCTTTATGTCCTACGTTCTTCACCGGGTTGCTGTTGCCGCTGCGCTGGCTTCCCTGGCCTCTGTCGCCACCGCCCAGACCGCCGGTATGACCACCGACCGTGACGGCAACACGGGTTACGCCTCTCCTGAAGCCTGCGATGCGGCCATTCAGAGCGGCAAGGCCAAGTTCTACAAGCCCCAGACCAAACAGAAGCCGAAGCTGGGCGAGGGCGAAGTGTCGGTGTCCTCGATCCTGCTGAAGGACCTGAGCCCCAACTACTCCAAGGGTGCCTGCGACAAGGGCGTGGCCACGGCCCGCGGCCGCGGCGGCGTGAGCAAGGCTCTGCAGGGCAAGTGGATCCCGTTCAGCCCGGCCATGGAAATCAACGCCTACAAGGACAAGGACGGCAAGATCGTTCGCGTGACCATGCGTCAGTGCGACAACCACTTCTCCGACCTGCTGCCGCGCCCGACCCCGGTCGCCGTGGCTCCGGCACCGGCTCCCGCTCCGGTGGTGGCTCCGGCTCCCGCGCCGGCCCCCGCTCCCGTGGTGGCACCGGCTCCGGCACCCGCTCCGGTCCTGAAGGCCGCCGAAGTGGTGTCCTTCCCGTACGTGTTCGGTACCCTGGGTGCCCAGCGCGACCTGATCAGCAACGGCCCGATCGCCGGCATCGCCCAACACGACGACCACGACACGAAGCTGGCCCTGCAAGGCGGCGTGGGTTACCAGATCAACAAGATCTGGGGCGCTGAAGCGTTTGCCCAGTTCGGCCGTGGCCACGACTTCGAAAACGGTGTCGAGTCCAAGGTCCGCGCCCTGGGGCTGCGCGCCACCGCCGGCACGAACCTGGGTGAAGCCACCCGTGTGTTCGGCAAGCTGGGTGTGGCCAGCGTGAAGCACACCGGTGATGTCGAAGGTTCGCAGACCCGCCCGATCCTGGGCCTGGGCCTGACCCATGCCTTCAGCAAGAACTTGGCGCTGCGCAGCGATCTGGACATGTTCCTGAAGAAGAGCTCCGACGACTCGCGTCACTGGAAGGACCTGGTCTATCTGGGCGTTGGCGTGCAGTACAACTTCAAGTGATGCCGTTTCCGGCGTCCTGAAGCAAAAAGGCCCCGCAAGGGGCCTTTTTCTTTGTTCCATGAAGAATGATCAGGCCCTGGCGCTGCGGCCAATGGGCAGGCCATGGCGGCGGGCGCGGTGCAGCAGGGTGGCGCGGGTGATGCCCAGCTGACGTGCTGCAGCGGCCATGTTGCCGCCGGTGCGCCGCAACGCGGCGGCGATCCACTGGCGTTCGGCCTCTTCCAGTGTCTGGCCGGGGACGGCGGTGGTGTCGGCCGGGGCACGGTTCGGGGCACCGACCAGGCGTCCTCCGCTGTCGCCGGGGGCGGGTGACTGCAGCGACAGCACGCCTTCCCCGAGGTCTTCTCCGCCCCGGAAGAGCTGGTGCACGTCGATCAGCTCGCCGTCGTTCACCATGATCACCGCCCGTTCGATCAGGTTTTGCAGCTCCCGGATGTTGCCGGGAAAGCCGTAGTTGAAGAGGGCCTTGACCGCCCGCTGGCTGAAGCCGGGCACGTCGCGCTGGTAGCGCTCGCGGTAGTGGTGCAGGAAGTGCTGCATCAGCAGCGGGATGTCGTCGCGCCGTTCGCGCAGCGGCGGCAGGTGGATGGGGAAGACGTTGAGCCGGTAGAACAGGTCTTCCCGGAAGCGGCCCTGGCGCACCGCCTCGCGCAGGTTCTCGTTGGTGGCCGCCACCAGCCGCACGTCCACGCGCAGGGTCTTGGTGCCGCCCACCCGTTCGATCTCGCCTTCCTGCAGGGCGCGCAGCAGCTTGCCCTGCGCCACCAGGCTGAGGGTGCCGATCTCGTCCAGGAACAGCGTGCCGCCGTCGGCGCGTTCGAAGCGACCCGGGCGGGAAGCGCCAGCCCCGGTGTAGGCGCCGCGCTCGACGCCGAACAGTTCGGACTCGATCAGGGTCTCGGGAATGGCGGCGCAGTTGATGGCGACAAAAGGCTTGCTGGCGCGGTCGCTGCTGCGGTGCAGGCTGCGCGCGAACATCTCCTTGCCGACGCCGGACTCGCCGGTGAACAGCACGGTGGCGGGTGTGGGCGCGACGCGGCGCACCATGTGGAACGCGGCGTTGAAGGCGGACGATGCGCCGACCAGGGTGGGGTCCTGACCGCCGCTGTTGCCCGGGTCTGCCCAGGGCCCCAGCGGCGCTGCGGCGGGTTCGGCGTCGGCGCCATCGTCGCCCAGCTGCAGATGGCGCAGGTCTTCCTGCGGGTCGTCCCACAGCTCCACGGATTTGCCGATGACCCGGCACTGGGCATCGCCGGCCGAGCGGCAGGCCACCTCGCGGAACAGGATCAGCCTGCCGAACAGCGTGCTCACATAGCCGGTGGCGTAACCGGTCTGCATCCAGCAGGCGGGCGAACCGCCGACGCCATAGACCGCGATGTGCTCGTCGTCCTCGCTGGAGTTGTGCCACAGGAACTCGCCCTGGTAGTCGCCGGTGGCGGCGTCGTAGCTCACGCGCACCACTTCCACCTTCACCACGCCTTCCAGCGCGTGCAGGCGGGTGCCGGCCACGGCGGCCACGGGCGGTTCGGCGTCCGGCCACTGGCGACGCACCAGCTCGGCGTCGCGCGCGCCGCTGAGGTAACCCATGCGGGTGAGCAGACCGCGCGCCTTGTCCAGCCCCATGGTCTCGATCAGCTCGCGTCGCAGCCCGCCCAGGGCCTCGGCGTGCATCAGCACCATGCGCTGGTCCTGCAGCCAGATGCGGCCGTCGCCGGGCGAGAAGAACAGGCATTCGCTCAGGTCGGCCACGGTCGGGTGGCTGCTGCCGTCGACCTGCTGTAGGTCGAAGCGCCACTGGCCGGAGAACGGGACCTGGGTGGGCGGCGCCGGTCGGGTGGCGCCGGTGGCGCGGTGGAGCTGGGCCAGTGAGATGCGGGGACCGGGCATGAAATCACCAGAAATGAACGTAGACATTCAATGTTGGCATTCATTTGTGGTTCTTTGTAGTGATGTTTTCCCGGTGAATGGGCCCCAATGACCCTTCTGAGACCGGTCAGGGTTTGTCCGGAGCTTCCCCTATGAAGCGAAGGCCCTGGGGGCGGGGCGCGGCGCTGGGGCGGTCCGCGACTGGTACGCCCGTTGCAAAGCACGCAGGGCACAGCCGGGGAACACCCGGCACACCAACCTCAACCACAAGGAGACAGACATGGGTGTTTCGGAACACATCGACTGGGCCGACGCGGCCTGCTGGAACGGCACGGCCTTCGACGGCGGCTGGAACACGCACCTGGCCAGCAGCCAGGACGTGATGGAGCCGGCGACCGGTCAGCCACTGTGGCGCACCGGGGTGGCCAGCGCCGCCGACATGCAGGCGGCCGTCGGCCGCGCCCACGCCGCGCAGGCCGCCTGGGCCGCCACGCCGCCGCGCGACCGTGCCGCTCTCCTGCTGCGTGCCGCCGCCCTGTTCGAGCAGCATTTCGACGAGCTGGCGCTGATGATTGCCCGTGAGACCGGCGGCATCATCCCCAAGGGCCAGCACGAGGTGCGCGAGGCGGTGGTGCTGTGCCGTCTGGCCGCCGCCATGCCCATGCAGTCGCAGGGCCATGTGCTGCCCAGCACGAGCGGCCGCCTGTCGATCGCGCGCCGCGTGCCCCACGGCGTGGTGGGCGTGATCTCGCCCTTCAACTTCCCGCTGATCCTGAGCCTGCGCTCGGTGGCGCCGGCCCTGGCGCTGGGCAATGCAGTGGTGCTCAAGCCCGACGTGCGCACGCCCGCCAGCGGCGGCTTCATCATCGCGCGGGTGTTCCAGGAAGCGGGCCTGCCGGCCGGCGTTCTGCAGGTGCTGCCGGGCAACGCCGAGGCGGGCGAGGCGCTCGTGACGGACCCGCGCGTGCCCATGATCGCCTTCACCGGCTCGCCCAACGTGGGACGGCGCATCGGCGAGCTGGCTGGCAAGCACCTCAAGAAGGTGTCGCTGGAGCTGGGCGGCGCGAACAACCTGATCATCCTGGAAGACGCCGACCTGGACGCGGCCGCCAGCGCCGCCGCGTTCGGCGCCTGGTTCCACCAGGGCCAGATCTGCATGGCCAGCAACCGGGTGCTGGTGCACGCGTCTGTCGCCGAAGGCCTCAAGGCCCGGCTGGTCGGCAAGGCCACGCACCTGCCCGTGGGCGATGGCGCCAGCGGTCAGGTCGCCCTGGGGCCGATGATCGACAGCCGGCAACTGGCGCGCTTTGACGCGCTGGTGCAGGAGACGGTGAAACAGGGCGCGACGCTGGAGGCCGGAGGCACGCACGAGGGCCTCTGCTACAAGCCCACCGTGCTCTCCGGCGTGAAGCCGGGCATGCGCAGCTTCGACGACGAACCCTTCGGTCCACTGGTGAACCTGGTGACGTTTGGCTCCGACGACGAGGCGGTGGCCCTGGCCAACAACAGCCAGGGCGGGCTGTCGGCCGCCGTGATCAGCCGCGATGTGGGCCGCGCCATGGCCATCGGCGAGCGGCTGAACGCCGGCATGGTCCACATCAACGACCAGACCGTCAACGACGACTGCACGAACCCCTTCGGCGGCCCGGGCCTGGGCGGCAACGGCAGCGCCGTTGGCGGACCGGCCGACATCGACGAGTACACGCGCTGGCAGTGGGTCACGGTCAAGGCGGCCGTACCGCAGTTCCCGTTCTGACATTGACCACCGCCCGGTTCCGCGCCGGGCGGTGACATCCGGCTTTTCCCACAACACGGACCGGTGCCCCGAAGCACCGGCCAGGAGACACACATGACTTTCCAGACACCCCGTACCGAGGGTGGCGCTTCGCGCCGCCATGTTCTTTCCGCCGGCTTGGCCGCCGCCGGCCTGGGCGCTTTCCCCATGCTCGCCCGGGCCCAGGGCAACACCCTGCGCATCGGTGTGGTCAGCCCGCGCTCGGGCCCGCTGGCCCTGTTCGGCGAAGGCGACGGTTTCGTGCTCGACCAGGTGCGCAAGCAGCTGGCCGGTGGCATCGAGGCCGGTGGCAAGCGCTACAGCGTCGAGTTCATCGCCAAGGACACGCAGAGCAACCCGGTGCGCGCCGCCGCCATGGCCAAGGAGCTGATCAACAGCGACAAGGTCGACTTCGTGCTGTCCACCTCCACGCCCGAGACGGTGAACCCGGTGGCCGACGCCTGCGAGGCCGCGGGTGTGCCCGCGCTCTCGACCACCAGCCCCTGGGAGGCCTTCTACTTCGGCCGTGGCGCCAAGCCGGGCGAGCCCTCGCCGTTCAAGTGGACCTACCACTTCTGCTTCGGCGTGGGCAACTTCGCCAAGCTCTACACCGACCAGTGGAGCAAGGTGCCGACCAACCGGAAGGTGGGCATGCTGCTGCCCGCCGATGCCGATGGCAACGCCATCCGCGGCATGCTGATTCCCGCGCTGCAGAAGGCCGGCTTCACCGTGGTCGACGCCGGCCCGTACCAGAACGGCCTGACCGACTTCTCGGCCCAGATCGCGCTGTTCCGCAAGGAAGGCGTGGAGATCTTCAACACCTTCCCGTTTCCGCCCGACTTCGCCGTGTTCTGGCGCCAGGCCGCCCAGCGCGGCTTGGCCAAACAGGTCAAGGTGGTGCAGATGGCCAAGGCCGGCCTGTTCGCGGCCGAGCTGGAAGCGCTGGGCCAGCTGGGCAATGGGCTGCACGCGGGCGCCTACTGGCACCGCAGCTTCCCCTTCGCGTCGCCGGCCACGGGCATGACCAGCACGCAGCTGGCGGACGCCTACGAAAAGGCCAGCGGCAAGGCCTGGAACCAGCAGATCGGCGCCACCGCCTCGCTGTTCGACGCCGCCGTCGCCACGCTGCGCAGCGCGGCCGACCCCAAGGACCGCGCCTCGCTGGCGCAGGCCATGTCGCGCCTGAAGGCCGACACCGCGGTCGGCCCGGTGGACTTCACGGCCGGCCCGGTGCCCAACTGCGCAACCACCGGTCTGGTGGGCGTGCAGTGGCTGCGCGGCAAGGGCGGGGCCAACAAGTTCGGGCTGGAGATCGTCTCCAACGCCGACCACCCCAAGGTGCCGTTGACCGCTGCGATGAAGCCTTATCAGCTCGGGGCCTGAACGTGTCGGAGACCGCCATCCTCGAAGCCGAAGGCGTGTGCAAGCACTTCGGCCGCCTGCAGGTGCTGCACGGTGTGGACCTGCGCCTGCGCCGCGGCGAAGCGCTGGGTGTGGTCGGCCCCAACGGCGCCGGCAAGACCACGCTGTTCGGCGTGCTGGCCGGCACGCTGCCGGCCAGCAGCGGCCGCGTCGCCTTCGATGGCCAGCCCATCGACGCCTGGGATGCCGCGCGCCGCTGCCGCGCCGGTATCGCGCGCACGCACCAGGTGCCGCGGCCCTTCCTGGGCCTGAGCGTGTATGAGAACACCCTGGTCGCGGCGCAGCATGGCGCCGGCCTGCGCGGGCACGAGGCCGAGGCGGCGGTGCGGCACAGCCTGTCGCGCTGCGGGCTGGCGGGCCTGAGCCAGCGCACCGCGGCCAGCCTGGGACTGATGGACCGCAAGCGGCTGGAACTGGCGCGCGCCCTGGCCACGAAGCCGCGCGTGCTGCTGCTCGACGAGATCGGCGGCGGCCTGACCGAAGCCGAACTCGTCACGCTGTCTGCCCTGGTGGCCTCGCTGCGCGACGAAGGGCTGACCGTGGTCTGGATCGAGCATGTGCTGCACGCCCTGCTCAAGGTGGTGGACCGGCTGGTCTGCATGGACGCCGGCACGGTGCTGGCGCAAGGCGATCCTCAAACGGTCATGAACGACTCGCGTGTGGTCGAGGCTTATCTCGGTGGGGTGCCTGCATGAACCCGAATGAGTCCCGCAGCGTGCTGCTCGAAGCGCGCAACCTGTGCGCCAGCCACGGCCAGCTGATGGCCGTGCGCGAGGTGTCGCTGCAGCTGAAGGCCGGTGAAACCGTCGCCCTGGTGGGCTCCAACGGCGCGGGCAAGACCACCCTGCTGCGCACCCTGGCGGGCGTGCATCCCGCCGGCGGGGGCAGTGTCCTCCTGGCCGGCGCCGAGGTGACCGCGTTGCCGGCGCACCGCCGGGTGCAGCAGGGGCTGGCCCTGGTGCCCGAGGGTCGGCGCCTGTTTGCCGACATGACGGTGCGCGAGAACCTGCTGCTGGCCCGCGAGCACCGCGGACGGCTCCGCGAGGGCGATGCCGGTTGGACCATCGAGCGTGTGGTGCAGGCCCTGCCCGCGCTGGCGCCGCTGATGAACCGGCCCGCCGGCGCGCTCTCGGGCGGGCAGCGGCAGGCCGCCGCCATCGCCCGCGCGCTGATGACCAACCCCGCCGTGCTGCTGATCGACGAGGTTTCGCTGGGCCTGTCGCCGCGCGCGGTGGACGAGGTCTACACCCACCTGGCCGAACTGCGGCGCGAAGCCGGCACCACCCTGCTGCTGGTGGAGCAGGACCTTGCGCGCGCCATGGCCTTCGCCGACCGGGTGCTGTGCCTGCGCGAGGGCCGCATCGTGCTCGCCGCGCCCGCCGCCGACCTGGATCGCCAGACCGTCACCGACGCCTATTTCGGCATGGAGCACGCTGCATGATCGACGCCCTCATTCAAGGCACCCTGCTGGGGGGCTACTACGCCGTGCTGGCGGCCGGACTCTCGCTGATGTTCGGCGTCATGCGCATCATCAACCTGGCGCACGGCGACCTGGCCATGCTGGGCGCCTTTCTCGTGCTCTGGTTGGTCGGCCTGGGCTGGTCGCCCTGGCTGGCGGTGCTCGTGACCGTGCCCGTGATGGGCGCGGTCGGCATGCTGCTGCAGCAGTGGGTGCTGGCGCGCACGCTGTGCTCGGGTGTGCTGCTGCCGCTGCTGGTGACCATGGGGCTGGGTGCCCTGATCCAGAACGGTCTGTACGGCGTGTTCGGTTCCGAGGCGCGCTCGCTGGCCGACGCGCTGGGCGAGCTGTCCTGGGCCAGCTGGACGCTGCCGGGCGACATCGTGGTCGGCCAGCTGCCGGTGCTGACCCTGGTGCTGGGCGTGGCGGTGCTGGCCGGGCTGCAGGCCCTGCTGGGCTGGACGCGCCTGGGCCGCTCCATCCGCGCTGCGGCGTCCGACCCGGAGGCCGCCGCGCTGTGCGGCGTGGATGCGGCCGGCGTGCACCGGGCCGCCGCCGCGATCTCGGTCGGGCTGGCGGCGCTGGCCGGCGCCATGCTGGCCACCCGCGCCACCATCGAACCCTACGCCGGTCCCCTGCTGCTGATCATGGCCTTCGAGGCGGTGGTCATCGGCGGCATCGGCTCGCTCTGGGGCACGCTGCTGGGCGGCATCCTGCTGGGCCTGGCGCAGAGCTTCGGCGCGCTGGTCTCGCCGCAGGGCTTTCAGCTCGGCGGGCATCTGCTGTTCCTGGCGGTGCTGGGCGGCCGGCTGTGGGGCCAGTACCGCCACGGCCTGGGGCTGTCGGTCTGGCCCGTGCCCCGTCGGAAGACGCCGCCCGCTGCGGTGACAACAGCGCTGGAGGCACAGCCATGAAGCGCTCCACACATCAACCCATTCTCTGGATGCTGGCGCTGGCCCTGGTGCTGGCCTCGCTGCCCCTGATGCTGGGTGCCAACACCATTGACAAGCTCACGACGCTGTTCATCTTCATGCTGCTGGCGACCACCTGGGGTCTGCTGGCGGGGCAGGCCGGTCTGGTCTCTGTCGGCCAACAGGCGTTCTTCGGTCTCGGCGCCTACTTCGCGCTGCGCCTCGTCGACGGCGGCTGGTCGGCTTACCCAGCCTTGTTCGCCGGTGCCGTGGGCGCCGCGGTGGTGGCCTGGGTTCTGTCCTTCTTCGTGCTGCGCCTGAAGGAAGGTGAGTTCGCCATCGCCACCTGGGTGGTGGCCGAGGTGATCCGCATTCTGGTGATGCTCGATCCGATCGTGCAGGGCGAGACCGGTACCTCGCTGCTGGCGCTGAACCAGGTGGATCCCGAGCTGCGCCGCAACCTCGGTTTCTGGATGGCGCTGGGCTCGCTGGTGTTCATGCTGGGTGTGACCGCCTGGCTGCTGCGCAGCGCGGTCGGCACCGCCACCCGCGCCATCGGCGAAGACGACGAGGCCGCCGCCTCGCTCGGCGTGCGCGTCACGCCCACGCGGCGCCGGGTCTATGTGCTGGCGTCCTTCGGCGCGGCGCTGGCCGGCGTGGCCTGGCTGGCGTCGGCCATCACTTTTCTGCCGCGCACCAACTTCGGCGTGCAGTGGTCGGTGCTGATGCTGTTCATGGCCCTGGTCGGCGGCCTGCGCAGCCAGTGGGGCCCGCTGGTCGGTGCCTTGCTGCTGTTCGTGCTGCAGGAAAGCCTGGGCCACCTGGGCGCCTGGTACCTCGCGGGCCTCGGTGCCGTCGCCATGGTGTTCGCGCTCTGGTTGCCGCGCGGCCTGGCCGGTGTCTGGGACGCCTGGCGCGCCCGCCGGCACCAACCAACCGATCCCTCCCTTTCCATCACCAACCTCCCAAGGAGTTCCACACCATGAGCGTGCAAGGCAAAACCATCGTCATCACCGGCGTCAGCTCGGGCATCGGCAGCGACACCGCCAAGCTGCTGCGCCTGCAGGGCGCCCGCGTCATCGGCGTCGACCGCAACGACCCCCTGCTGACCCTGGACGGCTTCGTCAAGGCCGACCTGTCCACCCCCGAGGCCATCGACGCCGCCATCGCCCAGCTGCCCGGGCGCATCGACGCGCTGTGCAACATCGCCGGTGTGCCGGGCACCGCGCCCGTGGACCTGGTGGCCAAGGTCAACTACCTTGGCCTGCGCCACCTCACGCTGGACCTGCTGGACCGCATGGACGGTGGCAGCGTGGTCAACATCGCTTCCATCCTGGGCGCCGAATGGCCGGCCCGCTTGGAGCCGCACCGCGCGCTGGGGCAGACCGCATCGTTCGCCGAAGGCCAGGCCTGGCTGGACCAGCATCCGGTGGCGCAGGAGACCTGCTACCAGTACTTCAAGGAAGCGCTGATCGTCTGGACGTACACCCAGTCGCAGAAGCTCTTCATGCAGCACAACGTGCGCATGAACTGCGTGGCGCCCGGCCCGGTGTTCACGCCCATCCTGGGCGACTTCGTGCAGATGCTGGGCAGCGAGCGCGTGGAGAAAGACGCCCACCGCATGAAGCGCCCCGCCTTCAGCGACGAGGTGGCGCCGGTGATCGCCTTCCTGTGCAGCGACGCGTCGCGCTGGGTCAGCGGTGTCAACCTGCCGGTGGACGGCGGGCTGGCTTCCACCTACCTCTGAGCGGAGACGGCTGTGCGGTCGCTGCTTTCCGTACGTTCGGCCTGGCGGTGGGTGGCGGGTGCGCTGCTGGCCGCCCTGGCCACGGCGGCGCCGGCCCAGAACGAGCGCCCGATCCGCGTCGGCGCCGTGAGCGCGCTGGGCGTGCAGGCGGGCTTCCCCGAGTCCTCGCAGGCGGCGCGCCGCTACTTCGACGCCGTCAACGCCGCGGGCGGCGTGAACGGCCGGCGCATCGAGTACCTGTCGCTGGACGAAGGCCCCAGCCCCCAGACCGCGGCCGGTGCTGCCCGGAAGCTGATCGCCGACCCGGAAGTGGTGGCCCTGGTGGGCGGCTCGGGCCTGTTCGACTGCCCGGTCAACGCCGCCGCCTACGCGACCGCCGGGCTGGTGTCGCTGCAGGGGGCATCGGTGGCGCCCGAGTGTTTTGCCTCGTCGCACATCGTGCCCATGAACAACGGGCCCTACCTGGGCCTGGAGAACGCGATCGCGTTTGCGGTCGAGCACCTGAAGAAGGCGCGGGTCTGCGTGACGATCCTGGACTTGCCCGGCATGGCGGCCGGCTACCAGCGCTCGCTGGAGCGGCTCAAGCCCTCGATGAAGGCCGCCCTGGACGACGTGGCATTCATGCCGCCCGATGCCGACTTCGCTGGCGCCATCCGCGAGCGCCTGGCGCGGCGCTGCGATGCCATCGTGTTCACCGGCCATGAGCCCACGGTGCTGCGCTGGCTCGCCGAGGCCCAGAAGCAGGGCCTGGGCGAGACCGACTGGATCTTTCTGACCCCGGCCTACACCGACCAGGTGGCCCGGGCCATCCGCGATCCGAAGGCGCGCGTGCACGCCATGGCCGAGTTCGAGCCCTGGCAGAGCGCCTCGCTGGCGATGCTGGACTGGAAACGCGTGATGCGCGAGGGCGGCCTGCCGCTGAGCGCCCTGTCGCAGGGCGGCTACGTGTCGGCGCAGCTCTTCGTGCGCGTGGCGCGCCAGATTCCCGGGCCCGTCACCCGCGCCTCGTTCGCCCGCGCCCTGCGCGAGCTGCCGCCGACCGAACTTTCTTTCCTGGGCATGCCCTTCCACGTCGGGCAGGCCCCGGCCCATGCGCCCAACCGCGCCAGCCTGCCCGTTGCCTGGCGCAACGGGCTCTGGAAGATCGCCGCCCCGGTCTGGATACAGGCACCACCCCTGACCGCAGGCCCACCCTGAACACCCATTTTTTTCAACCACAAGAGGAGACTTCATGAAAAAGACCACCGTGTCCCTGACCGCCCTGGCCCTGCTGGGCGCCACGTCGGCGAGCTTCGCCACCGAAGGCGGCGGATCGAGCTATCCGATCGGCGCCGAGAACCACCTGGCCGGCGCGGCGCCGCCTCCGGGCGTCTATGTGCTGGAGTACGTCAACGTCTACAGCGCCGATCGCCTCAACGACGGTCAGGGCAACGCCGTGCCGGTGCCCGGCTTCAAGGTGAAGGCCACCGCGGCCGCGACGCGCATTGCCTGGGTGACGGACACGCCGGTGATGGGCGGTCAGCTGGTGGCCCACGCCATCCTGCCGCTGGTCAACGTCAAGGTCAGCGCCGCTGGCCAGTCGTCGTCGCGTTCCGGTCTGGGGGATGTGAGTCTGGGCACCGGCGTTGCCTGGCACCACTCGCCCCAGTTGCACAGTGTCGCGGCCGTGGACGTGGTGCTGCCGGTGGGCGGCTACGACGCGTTGCGGCCGGTCAACATCGGCCGCAACTACGCGTCGATCCAGCCGGCCTACCTGGTCTCCTGGATCGATCCGAACGGACTGAATGCCGACACCAAGATCGGCATGAGCTTCAACCGCACCAACAAGGACACCGGCTACCGCTCCGGCAGCGAACTCAACATCGACTACGCGCTGGGCTGGGGACTGGGCAATGGCTGGGTGGTGGGCGTGGGCGGCAACCTCTACCAGCAGCTGTCGGAAGACAAGCGCAACGGGCAGTCGGTGCCGGGCTCCAAGGGGCGCGCCTATTCGGTCGGACCCAACGTGAAGTACGACAGCGGCAAGGGCTGGTTCATCACCGCGAAGCTGAGCAAGGAGTTCTCGGTGCGTTCGCGCAGCGAAGGCACCTCGTTCTGGATCAAGACCACCATCCCTTTCTGAAGGAAGCACGATGACCGATCAGTTCGCATCGATGGATGGCGCGAGGATCCGCTACCGGGACAGCGGTGCTTCCGGGCCGGTGGTGCTCATGACACACGGCATTGGCGAGTCGCTGGAGTTCTGGCACCGCCAGTTCGAGGTCCTCGGCTCATCGGTGCGGCTGATCGCCTGGGACATGCCCGGCCACGGCCTGTCGGATGAGCGGGCAGACGCCCTGGATCTCGAAGGCCTGGCGGCCGTGGCCTGGAAGCTGCTGGACCAGTTGGGGGTCGAACAGGCGCACCTGGTGGGCAACTCGCTGGGCGCGGCGATGTCCCTGCGCATGGCCGCGCAGGCGCCGGGCCGTGTCCGGTCGCTGCTGCTGGCCAATTCGGCGGCCTTGGGGCCCGAGGTGTTCGGGGCGTTCCGCCTCATGACGCTGCCGCTGCTGGGCGAGCTGATGAACCGGCCGGGCCCGATGGCCGTGGCGCAGCAGATCAAGGCCATCGTGCACCGCCCCACGGCGATCACACCCGAGGTCCGGACCGCAATCGAGCGCAACATCCACCGGCCAGGCGGGGGAAAGCACTTTCTGGCCTTGTTGCGCGGGCTCACCACCCTGAAGGGTCAGCGCCCCGGTGTGTGGCAGCGTTCGCACGAGATCCTGCGCCAGCTGCAGGGCCTGCCGGTGCTGGTGATTCACGGCGAACACGACACGGTGCTGCCGGTCGATCATTCCCGCCGCGCCCACGCCATCGCGCGCGGCTCGGATCTGGTGGTGTTCGATGACTGCGGGCACACGCCCCAGCTGGAAAAGCCCGAGCGGTTCAACCGCCTGCTGCGGGAACTGGTCGAGCGCAGCCCGGCCTGATCACCACTGACCGCTTTCCATGCGAATCGCGACCTCGCAGTCGGCGAAGATTTCCAGCTTGGCGATCTTCACCCGCACGCCGATGACGCCGGGCAACTGCATCAGGCGCCGCGTGAGTTTGCCGATCAGGCTCTCCAGCAGGTTGATGTGCTCGGCAGTGCACTCGTCGATGATGATCTGGCGCACCTTGCGGTAGTCCAGCACATGGCTGATGTCGTCGTCGTGCGGCAGCAGCGGTTGTGTGCCCTGGTTGAGTTCGGCGTCGACCTGGATCGGCTGCGGCGCGGTCTTCTCGTGCTCCAGGATGCCCAGGCTGGCGTCGAAGCGCAGTCCGGTCAGCGTGAGGATCTGGGTGCCGGTGTGGTTCGTGGTGTTCATGCCGGTGTCGCCTCACATCATCGAAAAATCGCGCGCAAAGCGCATCAGGTGCTGGCCGCCGTCGACCAGCAGCGTGGTGCCGGTGATCGAGCGGTTGGTCAGCGCAAAGACCACCGTGGCGGCCACGTCTTCGGGGGTGGACGAGCGGCCCAGCGGCGACTGCCGGTGCAGCGCCTGGAACTTCTCGTCGGACAGCATGTGGCTGGTCAGGGTCAGGCCGGGCGCCACGCCGACCACGCGCACCCGCGGTGCCAGCGCCATGGCCAGCATGCCGGTGGCCGTTTCCAGGGCCGCCTTGGACAGCGTGTAGCTCAGGAAGTCGGGGTTGAGGTTCCAGAGCTTCTGGTCCAGCAGGTTGACCACCGCCCCTTCGGCCTCGCGCGCGACCAGGTGCGCGTGCAGCGCCTGCGCGAGCAGGATCGGCGCACCGGTGTTGCTGCGCAGGTGGGATTCCATGGCGGCAAAGCCGAAGCTGGTCGCGTCGTCGTGTTCAAACAGCGAGGCGCTGTTGACCACCGCGTCGACCGCGCCGAAGTGTTGCGCCACCGCCGGCAGCAGGGCGCGCACGCCGGCTTCGTCGCTGAGGTCGGCGTAGAACGGCTGCGCGCTGCCCGGGCGGCCCGTGAGCGCGTCGCATTCACCGGCCGTGGCTTGTGCCTCGGCGACCGAGTGGCGGTGGTGCACGGCCACGTTCCAGCCGGCGCGCGCCAGCGACAGCGCGATCTCGCGCCCGAGGCGGCGGCCCGCGCCGGTGACCAGGGCGGTGGGGTGGGGAGACGCGGTGGGCGGGGAGGTGCCGGGCATGGCGGACGACCGATCTAGGACAATGGGCGGGTGAGTACCGACACCGTGAATGAGTCTTCCAGTTTAACGAGCACCCTGCGGGCCCGGGTGGCCGAGGCCATCCGCGCGGCCGGCGGCTGGCTGTCGTTCGACCGCTTCATGGCCATGGCCCTGTACGAGCCGGGCCTGGGCTACTACGCCAACCGCAGCCCGAAGTTCGGCCAGATGCCGCAGGGCGTGGCGGGGCAGGGCAGCGACTTCGTGACCGCGCCCGAACTGTCGCCGCTGTTCGGACAGACGCTGGCCCGGCAGGTCGCGCAGGCCCTGGCGGCGACGGGAACCGACGAGGTCTGGGAGTTCGGCGCCGGCACCGGGGCGCTGGCGCTGCAGGTGCTCGATGCGCTGGACGCATTGGGGCAACTGCCGCGCCGCTACACCATCGTCGACCTCTCGGGCACGCTGCGCGAGCGGCAGCAGGCCACCCTGGCGCGCCACGCAGGCCGCGTGCACTGGGCCGACCGCCTGCCCGAGGCCTTCGAGGGGGTGGTGCTGGGCAACGAGGTGCTGGACGCGATGCCGGTGCAACTGCTGCGCCGCGTGGGCGGGCAGTCCGACGGTGTGTGGCACGAGCGGGGTGTGGTGCTGGCCGACGATGGCCGGCTGGCCTGGGGCGACCGGCCAACGGACCTGCGGCCACCGCTGGACATCGAAGGTCCTCACGACTACCTGACCGAAATCCATGCGCAGGGTGAGGCCTTCATCCGGACCCTGGCCGAACGCTGGACCCGCGGCGCAGGGTTCTTCATCGACTACGGGTTCCCCGAGGCCGAGTATTACCACCCGCAGCGCCACATGGGCACGCTGATCTGCCACCGCGCGCACAAGAGCGACGACGATCCGCTGGCCGACCTCGGCCTCAAGGACATCACGGCGCACGTGAACTTCACCGGCATCGCGCTGGCCGCGCAGGATGCGGGTCTGTCCGTGCTGGGCTACACCTCGCAGGGCCGTTTCCTGATCAACGCCGGCCTGCTGGATGCCGCGAAACACGCCGCTCCGAAGGAGAACGCGATGCTGGGCAAGCTGGTGAACGAACACGAGATGGGCGAGCTGTTCAAGGTGATCGGTCTGGCCCCCGGAGCGAGCGCGCAGGGCTGGGATCCGATCGGGTTCTCCAGCGGCGACCGCACCCACCGGCTGTAGGACAGAACCATGATCCGCTGGATGATCGTCATCTTTCTGGCCCTGCTGCTGATCAGCTGGTTCACGCCGCTGCTGCACAAGCTGGGTTTCGGCAAGCTGCCGGGCGACCTGCGCTTTCGCGCCTTCGGTCGCGAGTGGTTCATCCCGCTGACGACGACCATCCTGCTGAGCTTCATCGCGAGCCTGATCGGCCAGGTCATCTGATACCCCGCAGGGTGTCTCTTGAAGCGTCGACGGGCAACCCCATCTACAGGGGAATCCATGGAGTCACCCGTGAACACCACCACCGAATCCCTGCACGTCGTCTGCCCGCACTGCCACACCACCAACCGCGTCGCGGCGGACGATCTGCGCCAGGCGCCCGATTGCGGCAAGTGCCACCGCCCGCTGTTCGGCGGCCATCCGGTCGAACTCGGTGAAGCGGCCTTCGACAAGCATGTCGGGCGTTCCCAGTTGCCGGTGCTGGTCGATTTCTGGGCGCCGTGGTGCGGCCCCTGCCGCACGATGGCGCCGCAATTCGAGGCCGCGGCCCGCGAACTGGAGCCTGGCGTGCGCCTGGCCAAGGTCAACACCGAGGAGGCGCAGGCGCTGGCGACGCGGCTGAACATCCGCAGCATTCCGACGCTGGCGCTGTTCGTGAACGGGCGTGAGGTGGCGCGCCAGCCCGGCGCCATGGGGGCTGCCGACATCGTGCGCTGGACCCGGTCTCACCTGGGTTGAAGACCTCGCGTCTGGCGGTGCCAGGGCTGTAATTTGGTTACGGCTCCGGCATAATTCCGGGACCTTCCCCGGACCCGATGCCATGCTCCAGACCTCTCCCGACACCACCCGCCTGCTGGCCGACATTGGTGGAACCAATGCCCGTTTTGCCTGGCAGGCGGCACCCGGCGCACCGATCACCGACGTGCGCGTGCTGCCCGGCGCGCAGTACCCGACGCTGCAGGCGGCCATGCACGCTTATCTCGACGGACTGGGGCGCGGCGCACCGGCCTCGGTGGCGATCGCGATCGCCAACCCGATCACCGGTGACATGGTCCGCATGACCAACCACGACTGGGCGTTCTCGCAGTCGGCGGTCAAGGCCGAGTTCGGTCTGCACAACCTGCGCCTGCTCAACGACTTCACCGCCCTGGCCCTGGCTTTGCCCGACCTGCCGGCCGACGAATTGCGCCAGGTCGGCGGTGGCGAGGCCGTGCCGGGCGTGGCCATGGGCCTGGTCGGCGCGGGCACGGGCCTGGGGGTTTCGGGTCTGCTGCCCGACGGTTTTGGTGGCTGGGTGCCGCTCGAAGGGGAGGGCGGTCACGTCACCTTGCCGGCGACCACGGCGCGCGAACGGACCGTCATGGACGGCCTGATCCGGCGCTATGGCCACGCCTCCGCCGAACGCGTGTGTTGCGGCCAGGGGCTGGTCGACACCTGCGCGATCCTGTGCGAGGCCGACGGCGTCACCGCGCACGGTCTGGACAGTGCCAAAGCCGTAAGCGAGGCCGCCCTGCAGGCCGGCCATCCGCAGGCGCTGGAAGCCATGAACCTCTTCTGCGCCATGCTCGGCTCGGTGGCCGGCAACCTGGCGCTCACGCTGGGCGCGCGCGGGGGCGTCTACGTCGGCGGCGGCATCGTGCCTCGCCTGGGCGCCTGGTTCGACACCTCGCCGTTCCGGGCCCGGTTCGAGCAGAAGGGCCGCTTCACCGGCCTGCTGCAAGGCATGCCGGTCTGGGTCATCACGTCACCGCAGTCGCCCGCCCTGCTGGGTGCGGCGCGGGCGCTCGACGGCCGCCACTGAAACTTTGTCACAGCGGGTCAGGGTTACTCCTGATGCCCGGATTCATTAATTAATGAAAAATTAATGAATCCGGCGGCATGGTGCCGCTCCGGATCGAACCGCGCCGCGCCCAGATGCGGGTCCGGCGTCCCTTCTTTACTGGAGACATGATGATGAAACTCTCGAAACTCGCCACCGCTGTTGCTATCGCCATGGCCGGCTCTGCCGCCTTTGCCGGCGAGGTGGAGGTCCTGCACTGGTGGACCTCGGGCGGTGAAGCCAAGTCGGTGGGCGAGCTCAAGAAGATCATGCAGGGCAAGGGCCACACCTGGAAGGACTTCGCCGTGGCCGGCGGTGGTGGTGATGCCGCCATGACCGTCCTGAAGAGCCGCGTCGTTGCCGGCAACCCGCCCGCCGCCGCGCAGATCAAGGGACCCGGCATCCAGGAATGGGCCAACGAAGGTGTGCTGGCCAACCTGGACGCCGTCGCCAAGGCCGAGAAGTGGGACAGCCTGCTGCCGGGCGTGGTCGCCGATGTCATGAAATACAAGGGCAACTACGTCGCCGCGCCGGTCAACGTGCACCGCGTCAACTGGATGTGGGCCAACAGCGCCGTGCTGAAGAAGGCCGGTGTCACGGGCGCGCCCAAGACCTGGGACGAGTTCTTCGCCGCTGCCGACAAGGTCAAGAAGGCCGGCCTGATCGCCGTCGCCCACGGTGGCCAGAACTGGCAGGACTTCACCACCTTCGAATCGGTGGTGCTGGGTGTCGGTGGCGCCAAGTTCTACCAGGACGCGCTGATCAAGCTGGACCAGAAGGCCCTGACCAGCCCGACCATGACCAAGTCGCTGGAAACCTTCCGCAAGATCAAGGGCTACACCGACCCCGCCGCTCCCGGCCGCGACTGGAACCTGGCCACGGCCATGGTGATCCAGGAAAAGGCCGCCTTCCAGTTCATGGGTGACTGGGCCAAGGGCGAGTTCACCGCTGCCGGCAAGGTGCCGGGCAAGGACTACATCTGCGCCGCCGCTCCTGGCACGGCCAATGCCTACACCTTCAACGTCGACTCGTTCGCGATGTTCAAGCTCAAGGACGCCGCCGCACAGAAGGCCCAGGGCGATCTGGCTGCCTCCATCATGGGCACCGAGTTCCAGGAAGTCTTCAACCTGAACAAGGGCTCCATCCCGGTCCGCCTGGGCATGAAGATGGACAAGTTCGACGACTGCGCCAAGCTCTCCAGCAAGGACTTCGTCGACACCGCCAAGAGCGGTGGCCTGGTGCCCTCGATCGCCCACGGCATGGCGGTCAGCCCCGCCGCCGAAGGCGCCATCAAGGACGCCGTCAGCCAGTTCTGGAACGACGACAAGATCTCGGTTGCCGACGGTGTGAAGAACATCGCCAAGGCCGCCGCGACCAAGTAAGCCCCTCCCTCCCGCAACAGTCCTGCCTGTTCACCCCGCACCTGCGGCGGGGTGCGGGCGGTCTGTTGCCGGACGGATGCACAACGTCACTTCTTCCTTGCCCACCATGCCCCAGTCCCACCGCTTCCGCCGCGTCGTCGCGTCGCTGCTGGCCAGCGTCTGCCTGGGTGCCTGGGCGGGCGAGGTCGAGGTGCTGCACTACTGGACTTCCGGTGGTGAAGCCAAGTCGCTGGCCGAGCTCAAGGGCATGATGGCCCAGCGCGGGCACAGCTGGAAAGACTTCGCCGTGGTCGGTGGCGGCGGGCAGAACGCGATGGACGTGCTCAAGGCGCGGGTGCTCGCGGGCAACCCCCCGGCGGCGGCCAACATCAAGGGGCCGGCGATCCAGGAATGGGCGTCGCTCAATGTGCTGAGCAACCTCGACGCGATGGCGTCCTTCGACCGCTGGGACGAGGTGTTGCCCAAGGTCGTGGCCGACCAGATGAAATACAAGGGCCGCTATGTGGCGGTGCCGGTCAATGTGCACCGCGTCAACTGGCTCTGGGCCAACGCCGAGGTGCTGCGCAAGGCCGGCGTGAACGAAGCACCGCGCAACTTCGACGAATTCTTCAAGGCCGCCGACAAGGTGCGGGCGGCCGGTCTGATCGCCCTGGCCCATGGCGGCCAGGACTGGCAGGACTTCACCACCTTCGAATCGGTGGTGCTGGGCGTGGGCGGGCCGAAGTTCTACGACAGTGCGCTGGTGAAGCTCGAGCCCGCCGCGCTGGGCAGCGACACCATGCGCCGTTCGCTGGACACCTTCCGGCGCCTGCGTGGTTATGTCGACGACGCTTCGCGGGGACGCGACTGGAACGTCACCACCGAACTGGTGATCCAGGGCAAGGCGGGCTTCCAGTTCATGGGCGACTGGGCCAAGGGCGAGTTCCTCGCCGCCGGCCAGCAGCCTGGCAAGGACTTCCGCTGCTTCCCGGCGCCGGGCACGGCCGAGGCCTTCACCTTCAACGTCGACTCCTTCGCCATGTTCCAGCTCAAGGGCTGGGAAGCGCAGAAGGCGCAGGGCTACCTGGCCTTCCTGTTGATGGGCAAGGACTTCCAGGAGCGCTTCAACCTCCGCAAGGGCTCGATTCCGGTGCGCCAGAACGTGGCGATGGACAAATTCGACGAATGCGCCAAAGTCTCCTCCGGGGACTTCTCCAAGGCCGCCAAGGCAGGCACCCTGGTGCCTTCGGTGGCGCATGGCATGGCACTGGCCCCGGGGCAGCAGGCAGCGATGCGCAAGCTGGTCTCGGATTTCTGGAACAACCCGCAACTCTCCGTGAACGACGCACAGAAACAACTGCTGGCCCTGCGGCCGGCGCATTGAAGACACCGCGATGAAATCCTTCGAAAACCTCCTGCCCAAGCTGGTGATCACCCCAAGCTTCGTGCTGGGCTTCGCCTTCATCTACGGGCTCATGATCTGGAACGGCGTGCTGTCGGTCACCGGCTCGCGCATGCTGCCCAACTACGACACCTTCGTGGGCCTGGACCAGTACGTGCAGCTCTGGTCGATGGACCGCTGGTACGTGGCGCTGAAGAACCTGGCGATCTTCAGCATCCTGTACGTCGGCGGTTCGATGCTGGTCGGCATGATCCTGGCGATCTTCCTGGACCAGAAGATCCGCGCCGAAGGCTGGCTGCGCACGATCTATCTCTACCCCATGGCGCTGTCGTTCATCGTGACCGGCACGGCCTGGAAGTGGATCCTCAACCCCAGCGACGGCCTGCAGAAGCTGATGCACGACCTGGGCTGGGCGACCTTCAACTTCGACTGGCTGGTGCAGTCCGACTACGCGATCTACTGCGTGGTGATCGCGGGCATCTGGCAGTCGGCGGGCTTTGCGATGGCGCTGTTCCTGGCCGGCCTGCGCGGCATCGACGACAGCATCATCAAGGCCGCGCAGATCGACGGTGCCTCGCTGCCGCTGATCTATTGGCGCATCATCCTGCCGATCCTGCGCCCGGTGGTGTTCTCGACCATCCTGGTGCTCTCGCACCTGTCGATCAAGAGCTTCGATCTGGTGATGGCCCTCACGGCCGGCGGTCCCGGTTACGCGACCGACGTGCCCGCGACCTTCATGTACACGATGAGCTTCACGCGCGGCCAGATCGGCCTGGGCGCGGCCAGCGCCACCATGATGCTGGCAACCGTCGCCGCCATCGTGGTGCCCTATCTCTATTCCGAACTGCGGAGCAAGCCCCATGACCGCTAAACCCCTGTCCCTCTCCCGCGTGGCTGTCTACGGCCTGCTGCTGGTCGCTGCGCTGTTCTTCCTGGCGCCGCTGTACGTGATGATCGTCACCTCGCTCAAGGATGCCGAGCAGATCCGCAGCGGCAACCTGCTGAGCCTGCCGCACGGCCTGAACTTCGAAGCCTGGGCCCTGGCCTGGTCGACCGCCTGTACCGGCGTCGACTGCCGGGGCCTCAAGCCCTACTTCATGAACTCGGTGGTGATGGCGGTGCCGGCGGTGCTGATCTCGACCGCCTGGGGCGCGATCAACGGCTACGTGCTGAGCATGTGGAAGTTCCGTGGTTCGGAAGTGCTGTTCGGCTTCCTGCTGTTCGGCGTGTTCATGCCGTTCCAGGTGGTGCTGCTGCCGATGAGCCAGGTGCTGGGCATGCTGGGCCTGTCTTCCTCGATCGGCGGTCTGGTGCTGGTGCACTGCCTGGCCGGCATGGCGGGTACGACGCTGTTCTTCCGCAACTACTACACGGCCGTGCCGCGCGAGCTGGTGAATGCCGCGCGCATCGACGGCGCGGGCTTCTGGCGCATCTTCTGGCGCATCGTGCTGCCGATGTCCACGCCCATCATGATGGTCACGCTGATCTGGCAGTTCACCAACATCTGGAACGACTTCCTGTTCGGGGTCGCCTTCAGCGGCGCCGACAGCAAGCCGGTGACCGTGGGCCTGAACAACATGGCCAACACCACCAGCAGCGTCAAAAGCTACAACGTGGACATGGCCGCGGCGATCATCGCCGGCCTGCCCACCATGCTCGTCTATGTGCTGGCTGGCCAGTACTTCGTCAAAGGTCTGACGGCCGGTGCCGTCAAAGGTTGAAATTCATGGCATCACCACTCCACATCAAGGGCATCCGCAAGGCGTTCGGCAAGGGCGACAAGACGGTCGAAGTGCTCAAGAAGATCGACATTGATGTCGCTCCTGGCGAATTCCTGATCCTGGTCGGGCCCTCGGGCTGCGGCAAGTCCACGCTGCTGAACATCATCGCCGGCCTCGAAGAGCCGACCGAAGGCGAACTGCACATCGGTGGCAAGAACGTGATCGGCATGCCGCCGGCCCAGCGCGACATCGCCATGGTGTTCCAGAGCTACGCGCTCTACCCGACCATGACCGTGGCCGACAACATCGGCTTTGCGCTGGAAATGCGCAAGGTGCCCAAGCCCGAGCGCGACAAGCGCATCCAGGAAGTGGCGACCATGCTGCAGATCGAGCACCTGCTCGACCGCCGTCCGGCCCAGCTCTCGGGCGGCCAGCGTCAGCGCGTGGCCATGGGCCGCGCCCTGGCGCGCGACCCGCAGCTGTTCCTGTTCGACGAGCCGCTGTCCAACCTGGACGCCAAGCTGCGCGTGGAAATGCGCGCCGAGATCAAGCGCCTGCACCAGCACAGCGGCATCACCACGGTCTACGTGACCCACGACCAGATCGAGGCCATGACCCTGGGCAGCCGCATCGCGGTGATGAAGGGCGGCATCCTGCAGCAGATCGGCACGCCGGACGAGATCTACCGCCGCCCGGCCAATACCTACGTGGCCGGCTTCATCGGTTCGCCGACCATGAACTTCGTCGACGGCCGCATCGAGCGCAGCGGTGACAACGGCCGCTTCGTGTTCGCCGGTGGCGCGCTGGACCTGCCATGTCCGGCCGGCCCCGAGGTCACGCTGGGCCAGCGGCCCGAGCACATCCACCTGGCCGACGACGCTACCTGGCGCGGCGAGGTGTTCCTGGTCGAGCCGACCGGCGCCGACACCTACGTGGTGGTGAAGACGGCGGCCGGCATGGTGACGGTGCGCGAGCCGGCCAACACCAAGGTCAATGTGGGTGACACGGTTGGCATGTCGGTCAGCGGCCGGCACAACAACTGGTTCGACCGCGCCTCCGGCAACCGCATCGATTTCTGATCAGGCGAGCGTCAGCACCACGCGGAAACCCTGCGGGCTGACGCTCTCGGCGCGCGCCTGGCCGCCGTGGCGGCGCGCGATCTCGCTCACGATCGCCAGCCCCAGGCCGCAGCCGCCGGGATGTTCGCTGGCGCGCCAGAAGCGCTGGAACACATGGGCCATGTCGGCCTCCGACAGCCCCGGCCCGTTGTCTTCGACCAGCAGCCGGGTGGCTTCGCCGTCGGCTTCGACCTTGAGCGTGACCGCGCTGCCGCGCGGCGTGTAGCGCAGGGCGTTGTCGATCAGGTTGGCCATGGCCTCGCGCAGCTGCAGCGCGTCGCCCTGCACCGTGCGGTGCTGCGCGCCTTCGAAACCCAGGTCGACGCCGGCCGCGACCGCGCGCGGTGTCCATTCACGCGCCACCTCGCGCGCCAGCGCGGCCAGGTCCAGCGGCTCGCGCCGCGCCGTGGTCTCGGTGCGCGCCAGCGTCAGCAGCTGGTGCACCAGGTGGGCGCTGCGTTCGGCGCCCGTGAGCACCTTGCCCAGCCGCGCGCCCAGTACCGGATCGGTGTTCTCGCGCTGCGCCAGTTCGACCTGGCTGATCAGGCCGGCCAGCGGCGTGCGCAGCTGGTGGGCGGCGTCGTTGATGAAGCGCTTTTCCTGGTTCACGTTGCGCGCCACCTCGCCCAGCAGGCCGTTGATGGCCTGCACCAGGGCGTGCACCTCGTTGGGCGCCTGCGTCATTCCGATGGGCGAGAGCGCGTTCACCGAGCGGTTCTCCAGCTGCGCGGTCAGGCGCGTGAGTGGCGTCAGGCCACGCTGGATGCCGCCGTAGACCGCCAGACTCAGCAGCACGCCCGCTGCCAGCAGTGGCGCCAGCATGTCGGCGATCAGCTCGCGCGCGATGCGCTGCTGCACGGCCAGGCTCTTGCCGACCTGCACGCGCAGCGTCTGCGGCGCATCGGTCTCGCCGTAGTTGACGTCCAGCGCCACGATGCGCAACGGCTTGCCGTCGATCTCGGACGCGTACAGCAGCGGTTCCTCGGTGCCGCCGATACCTGCCGGCGGCTGCGGCAGCTTCTGGTTGCCCAGCAGGAACTGGCCCGGCGGCGACGAGACGGTGTAGCTGATGCGGTCCTTGGGGTCCTGTTCCAGTACGTCCTGCGCCGCGCGCGGGAAGTCGATCAGCAGGCCCGAGCCGATGGGCTTGACCTGGCGCGCCAGCGCGCGCACCGACTGCGTGAGCGACTGGTCAATGCCTTTTTCGGCGTAGGACAGCGCGATCCGGTAGGCCAGCAGACCACCACCGGCCCAGAGCACCAGCTGCGGCAGCAGCAGCCACAGCAGCAGCTGGCGCCGCAGCGAGAGCCGGGTGGTGGTCGCGGCCGTCATGGCGCGCCGGTGTTTTCCAGCAGGTATCCCAGGCCGCGGATGTTGCGGATGTTCAGCGTCGACCCGGCCAGCTTGCGCCGCAGGCGGTGCACATAGACCTCCAGCGCGTTCGAGTTCACGCCAGCCTCGCCGGGATCGGACTGCCAGACCGAGAGCACGTCTTCTCGGCTGACCACCTGACCGGTGTGGCGCACCAGCAGGTCCAGCAGCGACCATTCGCGCTGGGTCAGGTCGATCGGCTCGCTGCCCAGCCAGGCACGTGGCAGCACCGGGTCGACCCGCAGGGTGCCGGGGGAGGGCGGCGGCGCGGGGACCTGCGGGCTGGGGCCAAAGGCGGGCAGGCTGGCGCGGCGCAGCATGGACTGCAGGCGGGCCAGCAGCTCGTCGCGGTTGAAGGGCTTGGTCAGGTAGTCGTCGGCACCGGCGTTCAGCCCCTCGACGCGGTCCTCGATGCCGTCGCGCGCCGTCAGGATCAGCACCGGCAGCGCAGGCAGGCGCTGGCGAAGCCGCCGCAGCACCGTCAGGCCGTCGATCTTGGGCAGGCCCAGGTCGAGCACCACGCCTTCGTAGGCACCGGATTCCAGCCGGGCCAGCGCCTGTTCGCCGTCGGCCGCGGTGTCGATGCGGTGGCCGGCCTGCATGAGCTGTGCGCCCAGGCCGTCCCGCAGCAACTCGTCGTCTTCCACAATCAGCAAATGCGCCATGGGCGGGATTATCCGGGCAGTGGTGTCGACGGCGCGGGCGACAGGGCCTGTGCCACCACGCGGCACCGGGCTAGGTGCAGCGCCTGTGAGATGCGCAGGCCGAGGTCGCGGGCACCGGCATGGGCTTGCGAGACCTGCTGTGCGATGGCGGCACTGTCGACCGACAGCGCTGCACGCAGCGCCAGCAGCAGGCGTTCGCGCTGCGGGTACGGGCGCTCCTCGAAACCCAGGCGCCCGCGGGCGTCGCATTCGCAGGCCAGCAGCACGTCGACGAAACGCTCGGGCCGGCGCAGTGCGTCGCAGCGCTCCAGCAGGCGCAGCGTGGGGGTAGCGTCGAGGCCCTCGCTGCGGTGGACGTTGCCATGTTCGCGCGCCACCACGTCGGCCAGTTCGCGGCTGTCGCGCGGCACGCGCCAGCGCTCGCAGACACCCTGGAGCAGATCGGCACTGCGGGCCTCGTGGTCGATGTGGCGCGGCAGCACGTCGGCCGGCGTCGTGCCCTTGCCCAGGTCGTGGCACAGGCAGGCAAAGCGCACCGGCAGGCTGGCGCCGAGCCGCGCGGACATGTCGAGCACCATCATCAGGTGCACGCCGGTGTCGACCTCGGGGTGGTAGTCGGCCCGCTGCGGCACGCCCCAGAGCCGGTCCACCTCCGGCAGCAGGCGGGCGAGGGCGCCGCAATCGCGCAGCACCTCGAACATGCGGCTGGGGCGTTGCTCCATCAGGCCGCGCGAGAGTTCCTGCCAGACGCGCTCGGCCACCAGGTGGTCGACCTCGCCGTCGTTCACCATCTGCACCATCAGGGCCCGGGTTTCCGGCGCCACCGTGAAATCGGGAAAACGGGCCGCGAAACGTGCCAGCCGCAGGATGCGTACCGGGTCTTCGGCGAAGGCGCCGGTCACGTGCCGCAGGATGCGCGCCTGCAGGTCGCGCTGGCCGTGGTAGGGGTCGATCACGGTGGCGCGCAGTACGTCATCGGCCTGCGACTGCGCCACCGCCATTGCGTTGATCGTCAGGTCTCGCCGCGCCAGGTCCTCTTCCAGCGTGACGCCGGGATCGGTGTGAAAGTGGAAGCCGTGGTAGCCCGGTGCGGTCTTGCGTTCGGTGCGGGCCAGCGCGTATTCCTCGCGGGTCTGCGGATGCAGGAACACCGGAAAGTCCTTGCCCACCGGCAGATAGCCATCGGCGGCCATGTCACCGGGCGTGGCACCGACCACCACCCAGTCGCGGTCGACATGGGCAGCCGCTGCGGTGTCCCGCGCCAACAGGGCGTCGCGCACCGCGCCACCCACCAGATAGATGTCCATCCGGCAAGTGTAGGGCGGACCTGTGCAGCAGCGGGGCGTGGGGGCTCATAGATCCGGCGCCGGGCCGCCCCATGCCGGATCAGTCCCCTCGGGGGGCGGCGACCCGCGCAGCGGTGGAGCGTGGGGGCTTTACCTCGCCCGGTACGGTTCGTCGAAGGCGATGAAATCGTGTTCGGCCAGCGCCTGTTGTGTCCAGGCCTGCACGCCGGGCAGCGCCAGCACACGGTCGACATAGGCCTGGATCTGCGGCTCCAGCGGCAGCGCGTAGGTGCGCAGCCGGGTACAGACGGGCGCGAAGTAGGCGTCGGCGACGGTGAAGCCGCCGAACAGCATCGGGCCGCCGTGTTCGGCCAGCAGGCCCGTCCACATCGCCGTCAGCCGCGCCACGTCGGTGCGCACGCCGGCCTGGTCGCGCCAGACGATGCGGCCGATCTCGGGCAGCGAGGCTTCGAGGTTCATCGGGCAGTGGTTGCGCAGGGCGGTGAAGCCGCTGTGCATCTCGGCGCAGACGCTGCGCGCCCGGGCTCGTGCCTTGGCGTCGGCGGGCCAGAGACTTTTTTCGGGAAAGCGCTCGGCCACGTACTCGGCGATCGCCAGCGTGTCCCAGACCGCGAAGCCGTCGTCGACCAGCACCGGCACCTTGCCGACCGGGTTGATGGCCGACACCGTGGTCTTGAAGGTGGAGGTGGCGTCGAACGCGTCGAAGCGCACCATCTTTTCTTCAAAGGGGATGCCGGCCTGGGTCAAGAGCACCCAGGGGCGCATGGACCAGGACGAATAGTTCTTGTTGCCGACGTAGAGCTGCAGTGACATGGAGTCCTCCGTGAATGGAGACGCCATGCTAAGGCCGGCCGCGGACCGGATTGATGCCAAAACACGGCCCGATTGATTCGGACCGGCAGAGCCTTATGGAGCTCAGGCGTATTTTTCGAGGATGCGGGTCGAGCGCTCGACCTCGCGCAGGGTCTGGTCTTCCGACTCGGAGACCGACACCGCTTCCATCACCGAGCAGGCCATCATCCGGTAGAAGGCCTTGTCCATCGCCTTGCGGGCGGCCGACATCTGCTGCGCCACGTCCTCGCAGGGGCGGCCGGACTCGACCATCTCGATCAGGCCGCGCACCTGGCCCTCGATCCGCTTGAGGCGGTTGACCACGTCGCGCTGATGTTCCGCACGGAACGTGGCGGGGGTGCCTTCCGGGGCGGTCGGCTTGGTCTTGGCGGTGCTGCTGGCCATGGTGGTTTCCGTGAAGATGGGACCGGTCGAGTGTGCCAAAAAATCAGGGCAGCTCGCGGTTGTAGGTTTCCGGATGCGCCGACGGGCCGACGATGCCCAGGCGCGAACGCAGGGACTGGGGCTGGCCGGTGATCAGCGCGGCGTAGTGCGTGGTGTTGGCCAGCACCTTCTTGACGTAGTCGCGGGTTTCCTCGAACGGGATGTTCTCGGCCCAGATTTCGCCGGCCAGCGTCGGACCCTGGCGCCAGGTCCGGGCCCGGCCCGGACCCGCGTTGTAGGCGGCGGCGGCCAGCGGCATCGAGCCTTCGAGGTCGTCCAGCGCCAGCTTCAAGTACGCGGTGCCGATCAGGATGTTGGTGTCGCGGTCGGCGATCTGGTGCGGCTGGAAGTCGGTCAGGCCGATCTTGCGCGCGGTCCAGCGGGCGGTCGCCGGCATCACCTGCATCAGGCCGGAGGCACCGACGCCCGAGCGCGCTTCGGTGATGAAGCGGCTCTCCTGCCGGATCAGCCCGTAGACGTAGGCCGGGTCCAGGCCGATCTCGCTGGTGCGCTTGACGACCTGGGGCCGGAACGGCATCGGGAAACGCTGCGAGGCGTCCTGCACCTCGCGCGTGCGCTCGCTGGTGTTGATGCAGCGGTCCCAGATTTCAAGCTGGCAGGCCAGCGCGGCCGCCGCCAGCAGCTCGCGATCGCCCATGCCGCCGCGCGTGTGCAGGTTGGTGGTGTAGTTCCATTCGCGCACGCCTTCCGTGCGCAGACCCAGGCGCATTGCGGCCAGCGCGCGCTGCAGACCGGGATTGGTCTGGGCGAAGGCGAGTTCCTGCGAGGTCAGCGGTGGCGGTGGCGGCGGTTCAACCCAGGCCCGGCCGAGTTCTTCCAGCGCGAGCTGCTCGTAGAAGCCCTGGCCGCCGGCGATCTGGCGGTAGAGGCCGCCGGCGACGATGTGGGCGGTGAGCACGTCGGGTTCCCGGAGTGCCTGCGTGGCCCGCGCCCGCCAGTAGACCCAGGCCGGTTCCTGGCGCTGCGGTTCATCCATCACCGCGATGGCGTCGCGCACATGGCCCCAGGCGCCGGCCCGCAACCCGGCACGGACCTTCCATGCCAGGTGGTCGGCGTGCATGTGGCGGTCCTGGCCATTGGCGAAGGCCGTCAGCGCCTGGTCCTGCAGCCCCGTGGTCTGCGCCATGCGCTTGCCGATCACGCCCCAGAGCCAGCTGCGCTCTTCGTCGGTCAGCTGCGCCTTCCAGCGGGTGTGGTCCATTTCGCGCGCCGCGGCGGCAGGGTCCAGGCTGGCCAGCCGGATGATGGCCAGCGTCACCAGCTCCTTGGTGCGCGGGCGGATGGCGGTGATCTTCTCGTTCAGGTAGCGCGCCGGTTCGGCGGCAATGGAGTTGACCATCACCACCCAGTCCGGGTTGAGCAGGTTGACCGCCTGCGACACGATGGCGGGCTTGTTGCCTTCCATGCCCAGACGGGCGCGCTGCCAGGCCACCTCGGGCTTGAGGTGACCGCTGTCGAGGAAGGCCTTGGCGGCGGTGGCGCAGCCGTCTTCGGCCTGGGGCTGGGCGTGCCACAGCGTTGCGACCTGCCGCGCGACCTCGTCGGAGGGGCGGCGGCGCGCCACGGCATCCAGCATCAGGGCGTAGCACTGGATCTGCTTGTCGTCGCCCATGCGGTAGCGCGGCAGCTCGGTCTCAAAGGTGGTCCAGTCGCGCTGTTTGCCCAGTTGCAGCAGCCAGTCGGCGCGCAGCCGGTCCTCCCAGTAGGTGCCGGCCATGCGGGCCATGGCCGAACGCATGTCGGCCGGCGTGGCCGACTCCAGGCGCGCCTTGGCTTCCCAGTACACCGCCATCGGTTCGAGCGGGTGTCCCTGCACCCGCCACAGCAGGGCAGTGAGGGTCGAGGTGGCGTTGCGGCGGAAGGCCTCGCGCATCTCCAGCAGCGCGCTGTCGGCGCTGGTCTGCGCCCAGGCTGCACTCTGCAGCAGCAGGGCGGCCATAATGGGCAGAACCCCCTGTTTCAAGCGCATCAGTTTCATGCGGCGATTATGGACAACAACCCAGTGAGCCCCGCGAAAGACCCATCGGCACCCGGCCCCAAACCCGGCTGGCGCAAACAGCTGATCGAGAAGCGCCAGAACCTGGCCGACCGTGCCTGGCGCAACGACCTGTTGCAGCGCGTGATGCGGGTCTGGCTGATCCACCGGCCGGACACCGTGATCGGGGCCTATTGGCCCATCAAGGGCGAGTTCGACCCGCTGCCGGCGCTGTTCCGCTGGCAGGAAGCCGGGCTGGAGGAAGACGCCCAGAGCGCCGCCCGCCAGCGCCGCATCGGCCTGCCGGTGGTCAACAAGGTCGACAAGACCCTGACCTTCTACAGCTGGTACCCCGGCTGCCCGATGGAAGAGGATGCTTACGGTATCCCGAAACCGAAGGACACCGAGATCATCGAGCCGACGCTGATCTTCGTGCCGTGCGTGGGCTACGGGCCCGGCGGCTACCGGCTGGGTTACGGCGGCGGCTTTTACGACCGCACCCTGGCTTCGCTGCAGCCCAAGCCGTTCACCGTGGGTCTGGGCTACGACTTTGCCTACCTGCCCGACCTGCAGCCGGAGATCCACGACGTGCCGCTGGACGCGATCCTCGCCGACACCGGCGTGATGTGGCCCCTGAAGGGCTGAAGCGGTGGCGTGCCTGCAGCACCAGTGGGTGCACATCGCCTACCGCGAAACCAGCGCCTTCACCGAAACCTACGGCTTCTCGGGCAGCCAGGGCGCGGTCAACCTCGAAGGGGTGCTGATCAGCGCACCGGGCGCCTCGCGCGAGCAGGTGTTCCTGATGATGCATCCCAGCTCGACATTGCAGCTGCTGCCGCTGCCGCCAGAGCTGGCCACGGCCGGATATCCGGTGCTCTGTATGGGCAGCCGCTATGCCAAGAACGACACCGCGCTGATCATGGAGAAGGTCGCGCTGGACATGGGTGCCTGCGTGCGCCACGCCAAAGAGGTGCTGGGCTTCCGGCGCGTCGTGCTGATGGGCTGGTCGGGCGGGGGCTCGCTGGCACTGTTCTACCAGTCGCAGGCCGAGCACCCGACGATCACCCACACCCCGGCCGGTGACCCGGTCGACATCGTGGGCGCCGGCCTGATCCCGGCCGACGCGGTGGTGCTGGAGGCTGCGCACCGCTCGCGGGCCCAGTGCCTGCGCGACTGGATCGATCCGTCCGTGACCGACGAGGCCGACCCCGACCGGCGCGACCTGGCCTTCGACTTGTATGCGCCCGATCTGCCGGTGAAGCCACCATACCCGGCCGACTGGCTGGCGGCCTACCGCGCAGCCCAGCTGTCGCGCATGCGCCGCATCACGGCCCGTGTGAAAGAGACGCTGGAGGCGCTGAAGCAGCGGGGTGGTGCCGAGCTGGAGCGGGGCTTTGTCACGCACCGCACGCTGGCCGATCCGCGGTTCCTCGATGGTTCCATCGACCCCAACGGCCGCCCGGTGGGGCGCTGTTACCTGGGGGTGCCAGAAACGGTGAACACCGGGCCGGTGGGCATGGCGCGCTTCTCGACCTTGCGCTCCTGGCTGTCGCAATGGTCCATCGACGACTCGCGTGCCGACGGCGAGGCCTGCGCGCGGCAGATCGCGGTGCCGTTGCTGGCGATCGAACATGGCGCCGACGACGCCGTGCCCCAGCCCGACATCGGAATCATGTTCGCAGCCGCCGGCAGTGCCGACAAAACCATGCAGGTCATTCCTGGCGCCAACCACTACTTTCAGGGCCAGCCGGAGCAGCTCAAGCAGGGCGTGGCGCTGGTCAGCACCTGGGTGCGGCAACGCTTCGGCTGACTTGCCTGTGCGTCAGGGGTGTTCGGCCGTGGCGTGGACTTCGCTGATGCGCTTTTCCCGGCTCACCAGATACAGGCCGCTGCCGATGATGATGGCCGCGCCGACCCAGGTGTGGGCGGCAGGCAGCGTGTGCCAGATCAACCAGTCCAGCCCCACGCCCCAGGCCAGGGCGGTGTACTCGAAGGGTGCAACCGCGCTGGCCTGACCGCTGCGGAACGCCTCGTTGATGGTCAGCTGGCCCAGAAAGCCGGTGACCGCCAGCGCCAGCAGCAGCCCGGCGTGGTCCAGCGAGACCGGCTTCCAGTTCGACCAGGCCATCAGGCCGCCGCCGACACTCATGAAGATCATCATGGTCAGGATCAGCGATTCCGTGCTGTCGGTGCGGCTGAGCAGGCGGCCCGCCACGGCGGCCACGGCGTAGCAGAAGGCGGCCGTCATCACGGCCAGACCACCGGTGGAGGCAAAGCCCGCCTGCAGGTCGCCGCCTCTGGGCCGGATCGCCACCAGCACGCCGACGAAGCCGACGCCGATGGCCCACCAGTGCGCCTGGGGCACGCGCTCCTTGAGCACCGGCACCGACAGCGCGGTGATCAGGAGTGGTGCGATGAAGAAGATGGTGTAAGTCGCCGACAGCGGCAGCTCGCTCACACCGCGCGTGAACAGCGAGAGCATGGTGATGCCCAGGCAACCGCGCAGGATGTGCAGCGACCAGCGCAGGTTCTTCAGCCGGCCCCAGCCACGGCGCCACTGGATCCAGGCCAGCACCAGCGGCAGCGCGGTCAGCCCGCGCAGGCAGGCCATCTGCAGCGGTGGGTAGTGCGCCGAGAGCGCCTTGAGCACCGCGTCCATGAGCGAGAAGAACATCACCGCCAGCATCATGTTGACGATGCTGCGGAGATTGCCTTGGGCGGAGTAAGGGCGCGTCATGGGACTCTGGGTGCAAATCGGGAACGCAGCAGTGTGCACCAATGCGCAACGAAGTCCGGTAGGTGCAGGGATCGATCCTGATCTCGTCATGAAGCCGTTCGATCCCCACATTGGGGGACGTCTGCATGGCACAGAGGCCGTCCTGCGCTTGTGGTCCCATGCGTTTCGGATCACATTCCTTTCAACGCTGCCCAGCTCCAGAACCTTAGAAATTGCCAGACTGACGAGCCCCAGGTCGCGATTGATTGTCCACCCGCATTGCAGAGGAGAGGATGATGCTCACGCTACCGTCTCGTGTCGCTGTCCTGGTCCGTTGCAGGGGTCTGGTCATGCTGGTTGGCCTGGGGTTGAGCACCGTGGGTGCTCACGCTTCGCAGTGCGAGAGGATGCTTTCCGCCGAAGTCGTTGCGATTGAACAGGCGATCGTTCTGAACCGCTACGGAGCGTTCAACCCGGCCGGCATGCTGTTTGCGCTGCGGCGTGATGTCGTGTTTCACGGACACCCGGCCATTGCCGATGGCACGCCGGTCGTCGACGCCAATATCGCCGAAGCCCCGGGCCACGTGAAGCTGCGCGATGACAAGCGCCCTCGCCCGCTGGTGCTGCGCGCGAACGAAGGCGACTGCCTCGAGGTGCGATTTCACAACCTGCTGATGCGTGGCGTACCCGATGAGCGCTCACAGGGACCCGAGCAGTATGGGGGCGCGGTGCCTGCGCACCTCGAAAGCCCTCCGGGCACTGTCTACAACGCAAGCAGCGGCGCACCCACCGGGCGCGACCTTGTGCGTCCTCAGGCGATCAGCAACGACCTGCCGCACACCCGCGCCGCCGCCTTCCACGTCAACGGGCTCGATGTCGTGCCTGTACCGGCAGGCGAATGTCCGGTGGCCACGGAAGCACACCCTTGGCTCTGCAGCACCGACGGCGACAACGTCGGCCTCAACCTCGCGACCGTGAACCCCGCGACGCCGGCCGCACTGCGCGCGCGGCTGTCGCAGCAGGGCGGGCAGGTCTACCCGGGGCAGAGCGCCGTCTACCGAATGCGCGCGTTTCGCGAGGGTACCTACTTCGCTTATTCCACCGGAGCCACGGTCGGTGGCGAGGGCGACGGCGGGCAGCTCGGCGCCGGTCTGTTCGGTGCCGTGAATGTGCAGCCTCGCGGCGCGAAGTGGTACCGCTCGCAAGTCACGCACGCGGACCTGGCCGCCGCATCGCGGCCGGTCGCGGCTGGTGCGCATCCATACAGCCGACTCGACTACGACGGCGCACGCTATGTCGCCGGCCCGAAGCGCGGCACACCGATACTGGCGATGCTCGACGGCAACGAAATCGTGCACAGCGATCTCAACGCCATGGTCGTGCTCACCGGCCCCGGACCCGACCACCACGACACGACCTCTCCGAACAGTCCGTGCGACCGTTACGCGTTTGGCACCACTTGCGGACGCTCCTACCGCGAGTTCACGGTGATCATGCACGACGAGGTCAAGGCTGTGCAGGCCTTCGCCGAGCTGGAGGACGAGTCCAATCCGCTCCACTACATCAAGGACGGGATGGGCATCAACTACGGTGTCGGTGGCATGGGCGCGATGGTCGTCGCGCGCAACCGCCGCACCGGCCCGGTGAAGGATTGTCCGGAGTGTCGCGCCGAGGAGTTCTTCCTCAGCTCCTGGGCGAATGGAGACCCGGCGCTCGTGCTGCGCTGGGGCGCGGACGGCAAGCGGCCAGTCGGCGCGCTCTACCCCGACGACCCGTCGAACGTGCACCACTCGTACCTGAACGATCCGGTGCGCTTTCGCAACATCCACGCCGGGCCGAAGGAGACGCACGTCTTCCACCTGCACGCCCACCAGTGGGTGATGGACGCGAGTGCGCCCGGCTCGACCTACCTCGATTCGCAGACCATCTCCCCCGGGGCGACCTTCAGCTACGAGATCGAGTTCGGCGGCACCGGCAACCGCAACCTCTCGCCAGGCGATTCCATCTTCCATTGCCACCTCTACCCGCACTTCGCGCAGGGCATGTGGGAGCTGTGGCGCGCGCACGATGTGTTTGAGGACGGCGGCGCGAACCGCAACCTGCCCGACGCCGAAGTGGCCGGCGGCACCGAGAACCCCGCGCTCGTGCCGCTGCCCGGCGCGGTGCTCGCGCTGATGCCCACCGAGACCTTCGCCGGCTATCCGTTCTACGTCGCCGGCCAGGCGGGCCACCGCCCGCCGCAGCCGCCGCTTGACATGGACGAGATCGCCCCCGGCCGCTATGCCGACGGCGGCCTGCAACGCCACGTCCTCACCGGATGGGAAGCGCAGGGCAACCGCACCGAACACGCGCTCGCCAACCAGGACGTGATGGAAGCCGCGCTCGCGAAGGGCTCGCTCACGGCGCAGCTCAACGCGCGACGCGTGGCCGCGCAGATTCCGAAGCCGAATGCGCTGGGCCTCGCCGAAGAATGGGCCGAGCTCGGCGGCATGAAGCTGCTCGACCCGAAGGGCGAACCGGCCGAACGCGTGGCGATGGACTTCCACGCCGGCACGTTGAACGCACCCGGCTTCACCCCGGTGACCGTGGCCACGCAGCCGCACCCGCAGTGGACGCAGGAACCGAAGGCCTACGTGTCCAGCCGCGCCGCGCCGGTGGCCGGCCAGCCGGCGCTGGCCGCCGGCCCCGCCCACTTCATGGTCAACGGCCGCGCGCCGGTGGCCGGTGCGCCGTTCGCCGACCCGTGCCCCGCACCGGACAAGGCGCCGCGGCGCAACTACAAGGTCGGCGTGATCCAGACCGAGCTGACGGTCAACCGCCACGGCTGGTTCGACCCGCAGGCGCGCATCCTCGCGCTCGAGCAGGACATCAAGGACATCATCGACCCCAACACGCGCGACCGCCTGCCCGAGCCGCTGTTCTTCCGCGCCAACTCCGGCGACTGCATCAACTTCCGGCACAGCAACTTCGTGCCGAACGCGCTCGCGCTCGACGACTTCCAGATCTACACGCCGACCGACACCATCGGCCAGCACATCCACCTCGTGAAGTTCGATGTGACCTCGTCCGATGGTTCCGGCAATGGCTGGAACTACGAGGACGGCACCTACTCGCCGGAAGAGGTGCGCGAGCGCATTCATGCCTACAACGTGGCGGCTGCCAAGCGAGGCGACGCACCGTTGGCGATGAAGACGCATCCACTGTTCGAGGCGCCGTGCGCCGCCGGCGACATGCGCTGCGAGGCGCTGAAGCAGCGCGGCACCTGCCCGCCGAACGCTGACACCATGCCGTTGAAGGAACTCGCCGAGAAGCACCCGTTCTGCGGCGCGCAGCGCACGGTGCAGCGCTGGTACGCCGACCCGATCTTCGACACGCGCACGCCGCCTGCCGCCGGCGCCGGACGCGATTACACGCTGCGCACCGTCTTCACGCACGACCACTTCGGTCCCAGCTCGCACCAGCAGCACGGCCTGTACGCCGCGCTCGTGATCGAGCCCTCGAACTCGGTGTGGCTCGCCCTCGAAGCGAACGATCTGAACTGGGATCGCCTGTGCAGCGGCGACACTGCCGTGGCCGCCGCCGAGCGCGCCAAGGTGATCGGCGGCGCCAACCTGTCCGACCGTTTCGACGGCGAATGCCGCGCCCGGGCCACAGTGGCCAGCGTCGGCCCGAAGGAGCTGCGCGAACCGCTCGCGCTGCGCGACGACGGCGGGCCGACTGCGACCCGCGTCAACATCGTCTCGCCGCTGTGCCTGTCGGGCGAATCCTTCGGCGGCGCGCGCAAGAACTCCAACCCGCTCGACCCGCATGCCGACACCGCCTGCACGAAGAACCTGCGCACGCGCGATACGCGCCGCGAATTCGCGCTCGCCTTCGCCGACTTCTCGGTGCTCTACAACACGGCGCTTGAGCCGATCAACCCCGAGCAGCGGGACCTGTCGGGGTTGCGTTTCGGTCGTCGCCAGGTGGCGATCAACCGGCCCATGCCGCTGGCCATCTCGTCGGAAGACCCAGGCACGCAGCTCATCAACTACCGCAATGAGCCGGTCCCGCTGCGCGTGACCGAGCGCACGCCCGATCCGCTGCTCGGTGGCTTTCACTACCAGCAGAAGCCCTGTGCCGAAGGCGACCTGCTCTGCACGGGCGACATGGCCAATGTGTTCAGCACGCGTGCGCATGCCGGGCGCGACCGGTCCATCGCGTCCAGCAGCTACGGTGCGACGCTTTCGCCCACCTCGCGCGGGGTGCTCGCAGCCACGCCGCTTGCGCCGAAGGTGGACCAGGCGCTCGCCGACGTCGAACGCTGGCGGCGCGAGTTCAACTGCGCGCTCTACCCGGTCGACCAGTTGCCCGGCGACTGTCGCCTCAAGCGTATCGAGCCATGGCGCGTGATGGGTGACCCGGCCACGCCGATCCTGCCCGGTTACGAGGGCGACCCGCTGTTCGTTCGCCTGATACAGGGCGCGCAGGAAGCGCAGCATGTGTTCGCGATGACAGGGTACAAGTGGCTGAAGGAACCGGACAACCCTCGCTCGGGCCACACGGGCGCGCAGCCGCTCGGCATTTCCGAACATTTCGAGTTCGACATCCAGGTCAATCCGCTCGCGACGCCGCGGCTCGACACGATGTATCTGGGCTCGTCGGTCGACCAGCTCTGGGACGGCATGTGGGGCCTGGTGCGCAGCTACGGCGCTCAGGTATCCGAGCAGTCGCCCGACCCGGTGCCGGCGGCACCGCAGCCCGGCGTCGCGCGGCTCAACGCGCTCGCCGGCTCGCCGATACCGCTGCCGCCGATGCCCTCGGCCAGCGACCGCGACACTCAGGTCTGCACGCCCGAAGGCAAGAGCAAGGCGTGGGAGGAGCGACTGTTTTTCGACATCAGTGCGGTGCGCGCCTGCGACCTCACCGGTACCTGCGGCCAGTCCGGCCAGCGCGGCGTCGCCTACAACCGCCGCGTCGGCCTGGACGACCCGAATGCGATCGTCTTCGTGCGCAACAACCGCCGGCCCGGCGAGCAGGAACCGCGCGGCCTCAGCGTGAACGAACGCAACGACCAGGTGCTCGCGCGGCTGCGCGCTGAAGTGCAGGCCGGGCAAAGGCGCATCGAGCCGCTGGTGTTGCGCGCGCCGGCCGGAGCCTGCATGGAAGTCGTGGTGCGCAACCACCTCCCCGCCACGTTGCCCGACGGCCCGGTGGTTGGCGGTGTCGAGACCACCGCGCACTTCAGCGACAACTTCATGTCGATGATCCTCGACGGTTTCAACTACAACCAGCTGAAGATGTCGTCCAGTGTCGGCTTGTCGGCTCCCATGGTCGCTCGCTATGGGCTGCTTGCCGACGGCGCGAACATCGGCGTCAACGCGCTCGAACTGCAAAAGGCGAACGAGGCCGCCACATCGACCGCGCCCACACGTCCCGGCCGCAGGCCCACGCCGCTCGGTGGCCCTGCACCCATTGCAGGCATACCCGCATCGGTGAGTCCGCAGGGGAACCTCGTGCCACCGTGCCGCGCCGGCCAGCCCGAGCAGAACTGCACCGGCAAGCCGATGGTCTGGTACGCCGGTGACTACCAGCTCAAGGCCGACGGCACGCAGAAGAGCGCGCCATTGGAGTTTGGCGCGTTGCCCATCAGCAGCTTCGGCGACGTCGTCAAGCATCCCGCCCATGGTGCGATCGGTGCGCTCGTGATCGGCCCGCAGGGCAGTCGCGTGTGTGCATCGGACGATGCGAACGAACGTGCCGCTGACCGCGCTACCGACACCAGCGCCACCATCTGCACCGCGAACGGCCGCCGCTACCGCGACTTCGTGCTGGTGCTGCAGGACGCGGTCGACGCCAAGATCAAGGGCGACCTGGTGCCCAACCTGAAAGGCGCCGAGGAGCCCGACGACTACGGCATCAAGGCCGTCAACTACCGCACCGAGCCGCTGTGGGCGCGCCGTGGCGGCGACCCATCGATGGAGTTCGAGGAGCGCAACGAATTCGAATATGGCGGCGTACTCAGCTCGAAGGCGCACCGCAACGACGCCGTCGCTTCGCCGCTCACCCCAGCGCAGGCCGACGCGCTGCTCGCCTCGCAGGGCTTCGCGAAGGCCTCGAAGGTCGTGCGCTGCCAGGCTGGTATCGACCTGCTCGCGCAGGACGGCCGCCACGCCTGCGACCCTGAGACGCCGCTGTTTGTCGCGCGCGCCGGCCGCGAGGTGCGGATGCGCGTCGTGCACCCGGGCGGTCACACGCGGCAGCAGGCGTTCACCCTGCACGGCCACGACTGGGATCCCGCGCCGTGGAACTTCGGATCCAACGAACTGCGCGGGACCCATGCCAGCGCCATGCAGGATGCATGGACGGTGCAAGGCAGCTACAACGGCATCGGCCCGCTGATGGGTGTGAATCTCCTGCTGCACGCTGGCGGTCGAGGGGAGGTCCCGATGGACTATCTGTGGCGCAGCCAGGCCAGCTTTGTCTACGACGGTGGCATCTGGGGCCTGTTGCGCGTATTGCCGGCTTCGCCGGTGCGCTGACCGTTGCTGCACCAATCCAAGGAGTTCCTGCCATGGCCGATGTGAGCTTTCACAGTGACCCAAACGAGTTTTCTGACGCCTTCTTTCTGGACTGGACGGACCATCCCGGCCAGGGTCCGGTCGACGTACCGAAAGCGATGACCAAGTCACTCCAGTCCTACCACTTCAACGAGGGCACGATCACGGTCGATATCGGTGGGCCACCGGTGGCGCTTTCGCGCTGCACGGTGCAAGGGTTCAACTACAACTTTGCCAGTGGTGACCCGGTGTTGCTTGGCGACAACCTCGCCGGGAAGATGCCCATTCACCTGCTGTTCGACCCGCCTCTGCGCGGGCTTGGTTCGCAGGTCTCGGCGTCGGGGCCGGTGGGGCGCGACTACCTCGCTCAGATGGCGGTCAGGCTTGACGACGGCAAATGGGAGTCGTTTGCAGAAGTCGCCACGCTGAGCCGTCAGCGCGGCAGTGCACCGTTCATGGGGGCGCGTGCAATCGGTGGCCGGAGCATCTCGGAGGCGTGGTTCGACGTGGTCGATCCTGCGAACAAGGTCGACTTCCTTCGGGTCGCGATCAATCACCTCTTTTTCGAGCCCGCGACATGAACGCCCGGCGCTTGCTCCAGCCGATGCGGGTGCTGACATTCGTTGTCGCTGCCCTTGGTCAAAGCGTTGGGGCACAGACGGTGGAGCAGGGTGGCATCGCGGTCGAGCTCCGGTTCTCCCAGACCGACGACGGTATGGCCATGACCAGGATCGCGCTGACTGATGCGGCCAGTGGCCTTGGAGTCCCAGGGGCTAGACCGGGAGCCTGGATGCTGGCCCGCCGTTCGGAGGCAGTGGCCTCCGAACGCAGTTGCGACGAGAAGGCGGCCACGCTGGCCACAGGCTCGCTCGGTGCGCGTGCCGATGTCGACCTGAATGGCTACCGCCTTGTGACCCTGAACCAGGACGACACGATCGCGTTCATCAATCCGCACGTCGGCCTGCAGAACAGCAAACTCGAATCGATCGTGGCATTGCCGGGACGCGGCCACGACTGGGTGGTTGCGCCGCGCACACAGAAGCTGTTCGTCAGCCTGCGCGATCGAGGCGAGGTGGCGATCGTCGATGTCGGTACCCGGCGACTGATTGGCACTGTTGCCACTGGCGCGGGAAGTCTGCCGACGCGCCTTGCGCTGGATGAGGATGGCGGGCGTGTCTGGGTCGGGCTCGACGGTTCCGACCAGGTGGTGGCACTGGATGCAGACAGCGGACGTGAGGTGGCGCGCGTGCAGGTCGGCCGGGGACTTCACACCTTGACGGCCGAGGCGGGAATGCCCTGGATCGCTGTCACCAACTCCGAGAGCAACAGCGTCAGTTTCATCGAACGCACGCGGCTGGTCGTGACCGCACAGGTCGACGTCGGTCAAACGCCGGTCGCCTCCGCATGGAGTCCGGCCGCGCAGCGGCTCGCCGTGCTTTCGATCAACGGAGCCTCCCTGAGCCTTGTGGATCCGGGCGCTGCGGCGGTCTCTTCGACCGTGGCGTTGGAACGTGGCGTGGTGGCGCTTGGACTGTTTGACGACGGTCGCCGCGCCTTCGTGCTCAATGCGCGCACCGATGAGGCGAGCCTGGTCGACCTGGCTGCACCGCGGGTGGTCGCCCGTCTTGCCGTTCCGGGCAGGCCCGACCAGATCGCGTTTTCGCGCGAGTTCGCCTATCTGCGCATTGAGGATTCTCCGAACGTGATGGTGGTCAATCTTGCGCAGGCGCGCAGCGGTCGCCTGCAAGCTGTGGCGGTACCGATGGGTCGCAGCAAACCTGGCGATGTCCCGGAGGCATTGAACGTCGCATCGGTATTCGCTATTGCACCTGAAGGCAACGGGATGCTCGTCGCGAGTCCTGGCGATGGCAGCATCTATCGCTACGCCGAAGGGATGATGGTGCCGGTGGGCAGCTTCAGCAACTACCGCCGCCAGGCGCGTGCTCTGCGTGTGCTCGACACCAGCCTCGCCGAGCGCGCAACCGGCCGCTTCGAGGCCACATCGCGCATCACCCGAGCAGGACGCTATGACCTTATCGTGCGCAATCTGCGCCCGGCCGTCACTGCCTGTTTCGTCGTCGAGGCCCGAGGCGCCGAAGTGGCCGCTGAGGCAGCCACGGCGCCTGTGCTGCAACTCATGGCCGTGCGGCCGCTGGATGAGCGTAGTGCGGTGGTGGAGTTCCGACTTGCCGATGCTCTCGGAAAGCCGATTGACGTTCCGGACGTGCGTGTGCTCGCCATGCAATTGCGCGGTGGCGCCCAGGTGCGCGCCCGCGCCATGGGCCTGGGCGGTGGCAGATACAAAGCCACTTTGGCAGCGCTGCCCACCGCTGAGTTCGAGTTGATGGTGCATGCGCCAGCCGTTGAGCTGGGCTACGAACGCGGCCGGATCGGTAGGATGGTCTGGCCTCCGGCGTTGCCTGTGGCAATCGGCGGCGCGGCACCCACGGAGCGATCGCCATGATGAATCGCCGCCGTGCCGTTGCTGCGATTTCCTGTGGCGCCATGGGCGGTGCAGTGTGGCCGCGGGGGGCGTGTGCAGCGAACTGGCTGCCCGCTCCGGCTGTTCCAGACGTGTCGTTGCTGGATCAGGATGGTCGCGCCCTGCGCCTGCCCGAGCTCCTGCGTGGCAGGGCGGTGGTGGTCAGCTTCTTCTTCACTGGCTGCACCACCGTCTGTCCGCCACAAACCGCACTGCTGCGCGAGGCGGCGCGCCAGTGGCAGACGCTTCCGGCGTTGCGCGACGTGCTGGTGGTTTCGATCAGCGTCGACCCGCTCGGTGATGGCCCGCCGCAACTGCGGGACTATGCGCGACGCTTTGATCTGCCTCTGGGTGCAGCGGCTGGCTGGGTACTGCTCACGGGCAGTCCGGCCCCGGTACGCAGTGTGCTCGGCGCCTTCGGCGTTTCATCTGGCGCTGCCGACCAGCACTCTTCTCTGCTATGGCTCGGTGATGAGGTAAAGGGTCGGTGGGCGCGCACGTCTGCGCTGAACCCGCCTGCGATGACCACGCGGCTGTTTGAGGAGCTGCGCACATGAATCCAAGGCTCCTTCGTGCGGCTTGCGCACTGTCATTCGCACTGTCGACCCTGGTTGCCGCCGCCGCAGACAACGAAAACGCGCTGGTGCGGCAGGGGCGCGCGCTGTATCGAGGTGAGCTGGCGCCATCGGCTCCTGCCACCGTGCAGGGTGTAGCGCTTCCTGGCGCAGCATGCGCTTCGTGTCACGGTCTTCGGGGCGAGGCGCGGCGTGAAGCAGGCGTCGAAGTACCGCCGATCCGGTGGCAATCGCTGATGCAGGCGCGTGGCAACCAGTCCGCGTACCAGGATGCGGATGCCGTTCTCGGTGCGCTCGAACGCGGAGTCGGTCGGCAGGCACGGACGCTGGAGGCGCCGATGCCACGCTATGCGTTCACACCGGAGGAAGAGCGCGCCTTGCTGGCCTACCTGCGCGTTCTCGCAACCGATGCGGATCCAGTGCCCGGTCTCAAGGGGGACCGCATTGTCGTTGCCAGCGTGCTGCCTCTCAGCGGGCCGCAGGCTTGGGTCGGAGAACAGGTGCATGCAGCGCTGACGAGGCGCTTCAACACGACGAACGCCGCTGGCGGCGTGTTCGGCCGGCGCATCGAACTGCGCGTGTTTGATGCCGGCCCGGATGCTGCGAGCGCCTCACTTGCGGCACGCAATGCCTGGCAGGCGTCCGGTGATGGCATCTTCGCTTTCGTCGGCAGTCTGCTTCCCGAGCCAGACGCGGCATTGCGGGCGTTGCTGTGGGCAAATGACGTGCCGATGGTCGCCACCCTCGGCGTCCCGCACGCTGACGTGACGCAGCCCCAGCTCACGTACCTGCTGCCGAGCATCAACGCGCAAGTCCGCCGGCTGGTGGCCGAGCTCTCGACGCATTGCGGCGGGCCCAACGGCGAAGGGCTCGTGCTACATCCTCCTGGAGCGGCGCTCTCCCGCGAACTGGCGAGCGAACTGCCTGGCCTGCGAGTTCGCAGCGTGGCCGATGATGCACAGATCGACGCTGTGGTGCGAACGGTAGGGCGGCTGCCGGTCGTCGCCCTGTTGGCTCCGCATCTGATCGAACGTGTACGTGCGCAACTGCAGGCGGCCCCAGCCACAGCTTGTCTGGGGACGCTGGCAGTCGTGTCCGGTCCACCGTCCTCAGAGGCCGGTCGTGCAGTTACAGAGGTACTGGCCCTGCCGATGCCTCCACTTGCCGAAGAGCGCTCCGCGGTGCCTGGCGCCACGCTGTGGGCGGTTCTGGGCGATACCGCCGCACAGGTGTTTGTCGAGGCGCTTGCGCGCAGTGGCCGCGGTGTGGACACCGCACGGTTCGCACGTGCTCTGGACTCTCTGCACCGCTTTCAGCCCGCTGTCGGCCTTTCGGTGACGTTCAGTCCGACACAGCGACACGGTTTCGACATGACTTACCTCTGGAGGGAGAATCCCCATGAAACCACACGCCGCTGAACGCCGCGGTCTCCGCGGACTTGTCTTTCTCGCGTGGACGCTGCTGGCGTTGCAGGCCTCGCCCGCTGCCGCGCAGACGCCGAACGCATCGTTCTCGATGCTCGGGTACCTGCAGGAGCTCGACGTGACCAGCCTGGCAGACCCTCTGTCGGCAGGCACCATGAAGATCAATGGCATTGACGTGGTGCTCCCACGGAACCTGCTGATCAAGATGCCTGGTCAGTACCTGACGTTGAACGACCTGTTCCGCGGCCCGCACCCCGGCAGCGCTCCAGCGCTCTCCCCAGCCGTCAAGCCCAGTGGACTGGCCCTGAAGGACGTACCCCGCCCGCCGGTGGCTTTCGAGGTGCAGGTGATCGGCAATATCGTTGGCGGCACCTACGTGGCCGGCTGGGTCAACATCACGCAGCAGGACTTGAACGCCGGTGCTGGCTTCATCCGAGCGATCGACTACGCCAAGGGTGAATTGCTCGTCGGCCCGGCGAGCGGCCTGGCGGTCGCGCGCGTCCGCATCAACGACCCGGCCGGCCGCTACGGTCTTGCCAACGCGGCGAAGGTGGGTGGGACAGCGATGGATGAACGCTTTGCGGCCGACCCCGGCAACGCCCCGGTGTCGGCGGACACGGGCTTTCCGATGTGCATCCCCCGTGTTGCGCCTCCGGCCATCGATCCGGCCTGCCCGCTGACCAACCGTGCGCCGGCGCCAGACACCGGTCGGTTCACCTGCGGGCTGATTCCAGCCGAGCCGACGGCGCCAGCCCAGCCGGGGTGCCAACCCGGCCGCGCCGCCCCGCTGGTGGTGGGCGACTACATCACGTTCAACGGCATGCTCACCGAAGACAGTCCCGGCACCGGCACCTTCTTTCATGCGGCACATGCGGTCCACGCGATGGCCGGGATTTACACCTCTCCAGGAGCCAACCCGGCCTATGTCTTCATCGAGGAGGCTTTGGTGGGCACGCTTGGCGAGGTATTCCCCGGTATCGACCAGGAAGAGACTTCGCGCTTTCGCACGGTCGGTTTCACCACCGATCCGTCCCGCCGGGTTGAGGTGTTCGTGATCGACGTGGTTGGCAATACGGAAGTCGAGCGCAGGCTGACCACACTCACGCCGAGCCCGGTGGCACAGATTGGTCGCGTTCGGGTGACGCTGCCCGCCAAGGCGAACTTTCTTCCCATCACCCGCGACGTGCGTTACCGCATCGAAGGTCACTCCAGCGTGAAGGTTGCCGGTGGTCTGGACTCTGGCCAGTACACCGCCCCTGTCGGCGAATACATCTACCCCGAGAACACACGCTTCGGTCGTCCGCGACTGCCGGTGGGTGTTCCGTTCGAGAACTTCTGCTTCCTGAAAAACGGTGGTGGTCTGCTCGGTACCCTTGGACGGGACGGGCTGGCAGATGCCGCACGGCCACCGATCGGGCCGCTGACGCCGTTTCCTGACTCAGGCCACCCAGCTTCACAGCGCCGCGCCGACAACAGCCTGGCATGCCTCTGAATTGCGTCAGTCTATGTGGTCCACCGTGTCGGGGTCGGGCACGTCGCCGATCGCCTGTCGCGTGCGTTCGGCTTCCCTGAGCAGCCATTCGCAAAACGCCTTGACTTCGGGCCGCTGGTGCGTATGCGGCGCGACCACCAGCCAGTACACCAGCGGGGAGTCCAGCCGCATCTTCGGCAACGGTTCGACCAAGTCGCCATTGGCCAGACTCTCGGCCACCAGCGGCAGGCGCGCGAGCGCCACGCCCTGGCCGGTGAGCGCGGCCTGCACGATCTGGCTGGCGTAGTTGAAGTAGAGCCAGCGCTGCGGCGACAGGCGGGCCTTGGCGCGGGTGCGCGGGCTGCCGGTCGTGGCGGGTGCGAAATGGTCCAGCCAGCGCTGCCAGGTCAGATACTCCAGGTGGCGCGTGCGGTGTGCGTCGCCGGCCTCCACCAGGGTGACCTTGGCCAGGTCGTCGAGCTTGGCGATGCGGTGTTCGCGCAGCAGCCAGGGGCTGGCCACCGGCGTGAGCTGTTCGCCGAACAGCCGGACCGCGCCGGCTGTGATGGTTTCGGGCGCCGCGTAGCGGATCGCGAGGTCGACATCTGCGGTGGCAAGGTCCACGGCAGCGTCGGTGGCGTCGATGCGGATGTCGATGTCGGGGTGCTCGCGCTGGAAGGCTTCCAGGCGCGGAATCAGCCACATCGAGGCGAACGAAGCCCAGGTGGTGATCGCCACGCTGCGGCGCCCCGCGCTCTGGCGGATCAGCCTCACGGCCGCATCAATCTTTTCCAGCGCAAGGTTCGACGCCCGCAGCAGGATCGAGCCAGCGCTGGTGAGCTCGACGGCCCGCGTGTGGCGCAGGAAGAGGGCGGTGCCGACCTCGTCCTCCAGCGCCTGGATCTGGCGGCTGACCGCGCTCTGCGTGAGGGAAAGTTCCTCGGCGGCGGCGCGGAAGTTCAGGTGCCGGGCGACGGCTTCGAAGGCCCGCAGGTTGCCGGCGGAGATCGGCCGGGTGCGGGGGTGGCTGGGGGGCAGCGTCATGGGCGGTGCGCCTCGCGGGCGGGTCGATTGATGCGGATGCGGAATCAATAGCTTAGCCCCATTTCATTGGACGTGTCGACACGCCGGCGGGAAGATGGCATCCGTGTCGAAGTCCAAGGAGTGCCTCATGTCTGCCGTCGTTTACCCCGTTTCCCCTGCCCTCTCTCCCGCTGCCAGCGCTTCCCGGGCCGGTGCCTGGCGCCTTCACCCTGGTTGCGCCATGAGCCTGCGCCCGAAGGACACGGCGGTGTTGCGCATCCGGCGCGGTCGCGTCTGGGTCACGCTCGGTGAACCGGGTGTGATGTCGCCGGATGGGGCGGGCGACCGCTTCCTGCAGGACGGCGACGTGTTGCTGGTGCCGGCGGGTGCCCGGCTGGTGATGGAGCCGCTGGCACCGCGCGGTGCGTCGGACCCTGTGTGCTTTGACTGGACCGAGGCTGCGGCGCCGGCCATGGAGACCGACAGGTTCGGCCGCGATGTGCTGCTGCCCCTGCGCGAGCTGGGGGCGGCGATGGGTCAGTCGGGGCTGGCGCTGGCGCGGGTGCTGCGTGGCCTACTGGGCTACGGCGAGTTTCTGGTGGCGGGGCGTGGCCGGGTGCTCACGCCGCTGGAGTCACTGCGGTCCTGAAGGCTTGCGGCGGCGCGGTTTGGGTTGGCGGGCGGCGACCGCCGCCTCCAGCGCCAGCCGGGCCCAGGGCGCCATCAGCGCCGGCGACTCCAGCGCCTCGTCGGGGGGCGTGTGGTAGTGGGTCTGGCGCATTTCCCCGCGCGCCTCGTACTCGAAGGCCCGCGCACCAGCCGCCAGCCATTGCGGTTTGGTCTGCTCGTTCGACTTGAGGAACAGCGTGTCGTACGCAATGATCGCCACGTTCATCCCGTCCACCGACAGCCCGTAGCCGCCGAACATGCGCCTGGCCTGCACCGGGCCGAGGCAGGACAACAGCTCGCAGGCATGCAGCACAAGGGGATCGGAGATGGGTCGGGTCGCCATCCCGGCATCGTAGTCAGGGAACACGGACAACGCCAGCACAGCCGAGTGAAGGGCATTGATCCAGGGCGCGGTGGAACCGGCTTCGCCGGGCCACTCGCGCCGCCCCCTTGAGGGGGTGACGCGCGAAGCGCGGCGCGGGGGTGGGACAATGTTTCATGGCCAGACCCAAGTCCGCTACCCACGACCTCAAGCGCGAGGAAATCCTCGACGTTGCCGCCCAGTGCTTCGCGCGCCAGAGCTTCCCGGCCGCGAGCATGAACGACATCGCGACCGCCTGCGGCGCCAGCAAGGCGAGGCTGTACCACTATTACGAAAGCAAGGAAGCGATCCTGTTCGACTTGCTGGACCGCTACACCCAGCGCCTGCTGGCGCTGATCGGCGAGGCCGAGGCGCGCGCGCAGCGCAAGAATCTGTCCGAGCGCGACGCCCTCAATGAACTGGTGCGTGCCTTCCTGACGGAGTACGAAAGCTCGGCCACCCGGCATGTGGCGCTGGTGTCGGACACCAAGTTCCTGGGCGAGGTGCAGCGCGAGCTGATCCTGAACCGCCAGCGCGATGTTGTGGCCGCTTTCACCCGCTTCCTCAAGCGCGCCTACCCGGACCGCGTGACGCCCGTCAACCAGACCGCGCTGACCATGATGCTGTTCGGCATGATCAACTGGACCTTCACCTGGCTGCGCCCGGGCGGGCCGATGAGCTACGCCGCGTTCGCCGACGAGGTGGTGGCGGTACTGGAACGCGGCCTGGGTTGACCCCAGCAAACTGCGGGGTCTTTTGTTTACTTATCCGTAATCGATTTCGATTAAGTAAAATTCCTCGGTTCGCCGCCGGCGCCCTTCACACATCCCACAGGAGACCATCCCATGAGCAAAGCCTTCGCCTCGCAGGCCGACCTGCAAGACAAGAAGATCACCTTCGAACAGCTGAGTGAGCATTGCTGGGCCTACACCGCCGAAGGCGATCCGAACTCGGGCGTGATCATTGGCGACGAATTCATCATGGTCAGCGACGCCACCGCCACCCCGGCCATGGCGCGCGACCTGATCAAGCAGATCCGCAAAGTCTCCAAAAAGCCGATCAAGTACGTGCTGCTGACCCACTACCACGCGGTGCGCGTGCTCGGTGCCAGCGCCTACTTTGCCGAAGGCGCGACCGAAATCATCGCCAGCCAGGGCACGCTGGAGCTGATCCAGGAGCGTGGTGCGCAGGACATGCAGAGCGAGATGGAGCGCTTCCCGCGCCTGTTCCGCGGCGCCGACTCGGTGCCCGGACTGACCTGGCCGAGCATGGTGATCGGCGGCGGTGATCCGACCAAGGGTGAGCAACCCGGCAAGCTTTCGATCAACCTGGGCGGCGTGGTGGTGCAGATCTGGAGCCCCGGCCATGGCCACACGCGCGGCGACACAATCGCCTGGGTCGAGGAAGAAAAGGTGCTGTTCAGCGGCGACCTGGTCGAGTACGAAGCCGGCGTCTACACCGGTGACGCGCAACTGGAAGAGTGGCCTGCCACGCTCGAAGCCCTGCGCGCCCTGAACGCCGAGTTCATCGTGCCCGGCCGCGGCGAAGCCATGAAGGGCAACGCCGATGTCAACAAGGCGCTGGACTACACCAAGCGCTGGGTCACCACCCTGTTCCAGGCCGGCAAGGAAGCGGCGGCCGCCAACATGGACCTCAAGGGCGCGATGGCCCACACCCGCAAGAGCATGGACCCGGTGTTCGGCCACGTGTTCATCTACGAACACTGCCTGCCGTTCGACGTCAGCCGTGCCTACGACGAAGCCAAAGGCATCAAGAATCCGCGCATCTGGACCGCCGAGCGCGACATGGAAATGTGGAAGTCGCTGCAGGGCTGATCGCAGCGTTTCGCAGACAACAAAAAACCCGCCTTGGCGGGTTTTTTGTTGTGGGCTAACGCGACCTACTTCGCGGTCGTCGCGGTGGTCGATGTCGTGGTCGTCGTGCTGGAGTCGGTACTGTCTGTCGTGTCAGTGGTGTCAGTGGTGGTCGTGACCAGTGCTTCCTTGACCACCAGCGGTTCCTCAATCGAGGCCTCGCGCCCGGCGCTGTCGGTCACGGTCAGTTTGACCGTGTAGGTGCCGGCCTTGTCATAGGTGTGGGTCACCGTTTCGCCCTTGGCGGTCTCGCCGTCGCCGAAGCTCCAGGACCAGCCCACGGCCACATTGCCTTCGGGCACGGTGGCGACCACCGAACCGGAGGCGTCGAAGGTCAGTTCGGTGCCGGCGCGCGCGGTGCTGGGCGTGACCTCGAAAATCGGCACCGGCAGACAGCCCGTCAGCGCGAGGGCCAGCAGGCTGGCGAGGTAGATTTTCCAGAGGCTCAAGCATTTGTTGGATATCGTCATGCGGTGCTCCCGAAGGCTGATTCCAAGGATGGTAATGCCTTTGCCCCGGCGGCGGGCCACCTTCTGGCGCCGACAATCGTGTATCCATCTGTAGCTTTCATGGCCCTTTCCTCCGCTTTTTCATCGACCGACACCGCGCGCTGGGGCGTTGCCCTGGTCTTTGCCATCGTCTACCTGGGCATGTTCCTCGGTGGCTTGCCGCGGTTAAAGCTCGACCGTTCGGGCGTGGCCCTGCTGGGGGCCATCGCGGTCATTGCGCTGTCGGGCATTCCGCTGGAAGAGGCGGCACAGTCGGTCAACCTGCCGACGATCGTGTTGCTGTTTGCCTTCATGGTGGTGTCGGCCCAGATGCGGATGGGCGGCTTCTACACCGAGGTGACGCGCCGGGTGGGCGCGCTGCCGCTGTCCCGGGCCGGTTTGCTGGCGGCGCTGATCGTGGTGGCGGGTGTCCTGTCGGCGGTGTTTTCCAACGACATCGTCTGCCTGGCCATGACGCCGGTGGTGGCCCGGCTGTGCCTGCGTCGTGGGCTTCACCCGGTGCCGTTCCTGTTGGGGCTGGCCTGCGCCGCGAACATCGGGTCGGCCGCGACGCTGATCGGCAACCCGCAGAACATGCTGATCGGCTCGGTGCTGCAGCTGCCTTTCGGGAGCTACCTGAAGGCTGCGGTACTGCCTGTCGGTGTCAGCCTGCTGCTGCTGTGGGCGTGGCTGGCATTCGGGCCAGGTGCCAGGGCTGGAGCGCCTGTGCCGTCCCGGCCGCCTGAACGGATACCGGGCGCTGGTGACGAGGCGCCGTTCGACCGCTGGCAGACCACCAAGGGGCTGACCGTGGCGGTGCTGCTGATGGGGGTGTTCCTGTTCACCGACTGGAACCGCGAGGTCGCGGCCCTGGTCGGCGCAGCGGTGCTTTTGCTGAGCCGGCGCCTGCATTCGGCCGACGTGATGGGCTATGTGGACTGGCCTTTGCTGCTGCTGTTCATCGGCCTGTTTGTCGTGAACCATGCGTTCGCGCAGACCGGGCTGGCCAACGAAGCGGTGGCCTGGCTGGGCGCGCAAGGGGTGCACCTGTCGGAGCCTGGCGCGTTGCTGGTGGTCGGCACGCTGCTGTCCAACCTGGTGTCCAACGTGCCGGCGGTGATGCTGTTGCTGCCGCACCTGGGTGCCGACCCGGCGGCTGCGGGCATCCGGCTGGCGCTGGTCAGCACCTTCGCCGGCAACCTGCTGCTGGTGGGGTCGATCGCCAACCTCATCGTGGCGGACCTGGCTGCCAAGGAGGGGATCACGCTCGACTGGAAGCGCCACGCCGTCACCGGCTTGCCGGTCACAGTGGTCTCGCTGGCCGCGGTCTGGTGGCTGGCCTGAGTCCCCACGGTTGGCCGTTGCGCGCCGTGATCAGTACGGCGCGGCCACCGCGCGCAGGTCGGTCTCGTAGCCTTTGAGCACCTGCACCGCGTGGGTACGCTGCTCGGGCGTGGTGGTGTTGTGGATCGCGGCAAACTGCTCGCAGCCGTTGCGCACCAGCCCATCGCTGTAGGCAGCAAACCCCGGGATGGGTGACTGCATGACGCGTTCGTGCCAGCGGCGCAGCGCGTTGGTGGCCGTCGCGACCGTGGCACTGCGGTCGGCCTGCAGTTCACGCAGGGTCTTGATCAGGTCGGCCTGCCGGCGCACGCGCTCGGCATTCACCCGCACCGCATCGAACGGTGACTGGCGGATGCGCTCGCGCAGGAGCTTGAGCTGGGCATCGTTCAGGCTGCCGTACACCGGCTCGTACCGCTCCAGTGCCTTGTCCATCAGGTGGGCGATGCGCTCTTCGTTGTTCACGCGGATGTACAGGCGCTCGTACTCCTGGTTGTTCTTGGCGTACTTGCGCTGCAGGTGCAGAAGCTGGGCTGGCGTCATCGTCAGCGCAAGTCGCGCCATGGGCTCCAGGCTGCGGTCGACCACACGCAGGTAAGCCGCACGCAACACATCGAACTGGGCGCACACCAGGTCGGTGTTGCTCTCGGCGGTGGCCAGTTGCTGCCATTGCTGCAGCCTGGTGACGTAGTAGGGCAACTCGCTGCCCCGGTGCCACGCAAAGAAGCCGTCGATGTCCTTGCGCATCTGCACCGTCTGCAGCTCGCTGAGATCGGCGTAGCCGTCGATCCACCAGTAGGCCAGGCTGGGGCCTTGCCCATAGGCCAGGCGCAGCATGCTGCAGGCCGAAAGCAGCTGCAGCAGCAGGGCCAGCAGGAGGCCGCGGGCGATAATCCTCGGATAGTTGGATGTGCCCTTGGTGGCCTCAGGAAAGGTATTCATGTCATTCCCTGTGGATGTGGTGGTGATGGCGGCCGGCAAAGGCACGCGCATGAAGAGCAGCAGGCCCAAAGTGTTGCACCGATTGGGTGGACGCGCACTGGCGCAACATGTGATCGACACGGCGGCCCGGGTATCGGCGCGTTCGGTGGTCGTGATCACCGGCCACGGCGCCGATCAGGTCGAGGCCGGTTTGATCGCTCCGGCGTTGGACTCTGGCGCGGCGCTGAAGTTGCAGTTCGTTCGCCAGGAGCCGCAACTGGGCACCGGGCACGCCGTGCAGCAGGCGGTGCCGGTGCTGGCCGACGACGGCGTGACACTGGTGTTGTCCGGCGATGTGCCGCTGACGAAACCGGAGACCCTGCAGGCCTTGCTCGACCTGTGCGGCGGTCAGCGGCTGGCCCTGCTGACGCTGGAAATGCCCGACCCGACCGGATATGGGCGCATCGTGCGCGCAGCCGACGGTTCGGTGACGGCCATCGTCGAACACAAGGACGCCAGCGAAGCGCAGCGCGCCATCACCGAGATCTACAGCGGCATCATGGCTGTGCCCACGAAGCTGCTGCGTGGCTGGCTGGCTCGGCTGGACAACCGCAACGCCCAGGCCGAGTATTACCTGACCGACGTGGTGAAGTTTGCGGTGGCCGATGGCCTGACGGTGCAGGCGCACCGCATCACCGATGCGCTGCAGGTGGCGGGCGTCAACAGCCCGGTGCAGCTGGCCGAGCTGGAACGCGCGCATCAGCGCCGCGTTGCCGACGTGCTCATGGTGCAGGGCGTGCGGCTGGCCGACCCGGCGCGGCTGGATGTGCGCGGCGAACTGGTCTGCAGCCAGGACGTGGAGATCGACGTCAACTGCGTGTTCGAAGGCCGCGTTGAGCTCGGGGCCGGCGTGCGCATCGGCGCGAATTGCGTGATCGCCAATGCGGTGATCGGCGACGGTGCCGTCATTCATCCTTTCACCCACATCGAGGGCGAGAAGGCCGGCGTGTCGGTCGGGTCCGGTGCCCTGATCGGGCCGTTTGCCCGCCTGCGCCCGGGTGCCAAGCTCGGTCGCGAAGTACACATCGGCAACTTCGTCGAGGTCAAGAACTCAACCCTGGCCGATGGCGCCAAGGCCAACCACCTGGCCTACCTGGGCGATGCGGTGGTCGGCGAGCGGGTGAACTACGGCGCCGGCAGCATCACCGCCAACTACGACGGTGCCAACAAGCACCGCACCGTGATCGAGGCCGATGTGCATGTGGGCAGCAACTGCGTGCTGGTGGCGCCCGTCACCATTGGTGCGGGCGGCACGGTCGGCGGTGGCTCGACCATCACCAAAGACACGCTGCCCGGCGCGCTGAGCGTGGCGCGTGGCCGGCAGGTGGTGATTCCGAACTGGTCACGACCGGCCAAGAAAAAGGGCTGAGGCCGGAACCGGCGTCAGCCCTCGCGGGTGGCTGTGTCCGTGCGGGTCAGGCCCGGCGGCGCACGTTCTCGATCTGGCGGTCGCGCTCGGATTTGCGATCGGCCTTGGCGTCGCCCAGTCCCATCAGGCCGCTCAGGCCCATCACCTCGGATTCCTTGAAGCCGGTGTTCGGGTAGACCAGCGTGTCGTACTCGGACATCTTGGATTCGAGTTGCTGGCGCATGCTCTCGCCGTGTTCGGCGTCCTGCTGCTTCGGGCGCGGCAGCGCCGCCAGATCCAGCTGCCGGCGGAAGTCGTTCGGGGCCGGCATGCGGTGGATGCTGTTCTTGAGGAACAGGAAACGCACGCCAGCGGTCTTGAGGATGCGGTTCTTGATCTTGATGCGGTGGGCCTTGGCCTTGGCATCGCTCAGGTGGTACTGCTCGACATCGAAAGCAAACACCGGACGGCCTTCGGCATCGCAGACCACGAAGTCGACCTTCTCGCTGCGGAGGCGGTCCATGGCGCGTTCGCGGTCGCTGGCGCGCCGCACCGACAGCATGTCCTTGAGCCCCACGTTAGGCAACACGACCTGGTCCGGAAAGGTGTCACGCAAGTAATCCAGCATGCTGACCTGTTCCGGGGTCAGGATGCGTTCGGGCGTGTAACGGTCTTCGCGACCGGAGACCTTGCGGAAGTAGCGCCGGTACACCCAGATGCCACCGGCAACCAGCACCACAGCCAGCAAGAATGCGATCCACAACGGCAACATGAAACCTCCGGTCTGCTATCAAAATTTTTGTGTGGCGATTCTAGGTTGGTGTTACTTTGAAAACAGCCAATTAACCCTTTGTTACTCGTGGGTCGACGGTGTGCCGGCAGAGGCGACGAGCGGCAGGCGCGGGTCGAACTTGGCCCGCTTGACGCTGAAGAAGGCCTTGACGTTGCGCACGTTGGCGCTGGCTGTGAACAGGCGCTGCGCCAGAGCGAGATAGGCCGGCATGTCGCGGGTGTGCACGACCAGCATGAAGTCCGGGCCGGGGCTGACGCGGTAGCACTGCTGCACCGCGGGGTCGGGCACTACATGGGTTTCGAACGCATCCAAGTGCTCGGCACCCTGGCGCTCCAGCGTGATCTCCACCAGGGCGGTCAGGCCATGGCCCGTCACGGTCGCGAGTCGCTCCGGATTCAGGATGGCCACTTCCCGCTCGATCACACCGGCTTCGCGCAGGCGCTTGATGCGCCGCAGGCTGGTGGGAGGCGACACGTGGGCCAGCGCCGCGAGCGCCTGGTTGTGCCGGCTGGCATCGTCCTGCAGCAGTTCCAGCAGGCGCAGGTCGGTGGCATCAAGAAATTCTTGTTCCATCAAATGACTTAAAATGAAATAAATAGATCTTCCTGAGAATTGTCGGCTGAAAATTCTACGAAGGAAATCTTTTTGAAAGCCTATTTCTTCGTGCGACTCCTAGCATTCACCCTGTCGATTCAACAATCATCTGGAGTGACGGACTATGTGCGGCATCGTGGCGGGCGTTTCGGGGCGAGATGTGGTTCCCGTGTTGGTGCAGGGTCTGCAGCGGCTGGAGTACCGCGGCTACGACTCCTGCGGGGTGGCGGTGCACTCTGACGGCCTGCGGCGCGCGCGCAGCACGGCCCGCGTCGCCGAGCTGATCGAGCAGGTCAAGGCCGAGCACATCGCCAGCGGCACCGGCATCGCCCACACCCGCTGGGCCACGCATGGCGCCCCGGCGGTGCACAACGCGCACCCGCACTTCAGCCACGGGCCGGGCAACACCTCGAGCAACGGCTCGGCTGGCCGGGTGGCGCTGGTCCACAACGGCATCATCGAGAACCACGACGAGTTGCGCGCCGCCCTGCAGGCCAAGGGTTACGTGTTCGAGAGCCAGACCGACACCGAGGTCATCGCCCACCTGATCGACTCGCTCTACAACGGCGACATCTTTGCGGCATTGCAGGCGGCGATCGCCCAGCTGCACGGCGCCTACGCGCTGGCGGTGTTCCACAAGGACGAGCCGCACCGCGTGGTCGGCGCACGCGCCGGTTCGCCGCTGGTGCTCGGGGTCGGCGACGGCGGCAAGGAACACTTCCTGGCCAGCGACGCGATGGCGCTGGCGGGCGTGACCGACCAGATCGTCTATCTGGAAGAGGGCGACCTGGTCGACCTGCAGCTGGGACGCTACTGGGTGGCCGACGGCCAGGGCCGCAGCTTCGACGCGGCGCAGCGCCCGGTGAAGACGGTGCATGCGCACAGCGGTGCGGCCGAACTCGGGCCCTACCGCCACTACATGCAGAAGGAAATCTTCGAGCAGCCGAGCGCCATCGGCGACACGCTCGAAGGCGTGGGTGGCATCACACCCGAACTGTTCGGTGACGGCGCCTACGGCATCTTCAAGCAGATCGACCGGGTGCTGATCCTGGCCTGCGGGACCAGCTACTACAGCGGTTGCACGGCCAAGTACTGGCTCGAAGAGATCGCGCAGATCCCGACGCAGGTCGAGGTTGCCAGCGAATACCGCTACCGCACCAGCGTGCCCGACCCGAAGACCCTGGTCGTCACCATCAGCCAGAGCGGTGAGACGGCGGACACGCTGGCCGCACTGCGCCACGCGCAGGGCCTGGGCATGGCGCACACGCTGACGATCTGCAACGTGTCCACCAGCGCGATGGTGCGTGAGTGCAAGCTGGCCTACATCACCCGCGCCGGCGTGGAAATCGGCGTCGCCTCGACCAAGGCGTTCACGACCCAGCTGGCGGGCCTGTTCCTGCTCACGCTGGCGCTGGCGCAGGTGCGTGGCCGCCTGAGCGACGAGCAGGAAGCCGAACACCTCAAGGCCATGCGCCACCTTCCGGTCGCGCTGCAGGCCGTGCTCGCGCTGGAGCCGCAGGTCATCAGCTGGTCCGAGGACTTCGCGCGCATGGACAACGCGCTGTTCCTGGGCCGCGGCCTGCACTACCCGATTGCTCTCGAAGGCGCCTTGAAGCTCAAGGAAATCAGCTACATCCACGCCGAGGCCTACCCGGCCGGCGAACTCAAGCACGGCCCGCTGGCCCTGGTGACCAGCGCGATGCCGGTGGTGACGGTGGCGCCCAACGATGCTCTGCTGGAAAAGCTCAAGAGCAACATGCAGGAAGTGCGCGCACGTGGCGGCGTGCTTTATGTGCTGGCCGATGCCGACACGCGCATTGCCAGCGGCGAAGGCATCCACGTGATCCGCATGCCCGAACACTACGGCGCGCTCAGTCCGCTGCTGCATGTGGTGCCGCTGCAGCTGCTGGCCTATCACACGGCCCTGGCCAAGGGCACCGACGTCGACAAGCCGCGCAACCTGGCCAAGTCGGTGACCGTGGAATAGGCCGGAGGACTGGCTGTTGAGCGCTTTTGATTGAGGGCTCAGCCATCCATTAGCGCTTTGGTGTACAGGGTGCGCACGGGCGCAGCAAATCCGTTTGTCGTCGAGAATGAAGGTGACAAAATGATTCAGGATTGCTGTCGCCCAACGCACGCATGACCCACGTTTCACCGTCAACAGGGAGGTCGCCGACCCCGTGCGACACGCGGGTCGTGCCGCTGTTCGTGTGGCGTTGCCTGCGCCGGCTGCTGTCCGGGCTGGGTGTCGCGGCCCTGGCGAGTGCGCTGACTGCCTGCCAGCCGGCACCAACGCCCCCCCTCAAGGTGGGCATGAACCCCTGGGTCGGCTACGACCCGCTGGTGCTGGCCCGCGACAAGGCCCTGCTGGACACGAAGCTGGTCAAGGTGGTCGAGCTGTCGTCCAGCTCCGAGGCGCTGCGCCATTTTCGCAACGGACTGCTGGACGGGGCTGCGCTGACCCTGGACGAGGCGCTGCGCCTGGCCGACGAGGGCGTGGATGTCCGCATCGTGGCGGTGTTGTCGGCGTCCGCCGGTGCCGATGTGGTGGTGGCACGGTCGGACATCCGGTCGCCAGCCGAGTTGCGTGGCCGGCGCCTGGCGGTCGAGAAGACCACGGTCGGCGCGTTGATGCTGCAGCGTCTGCTGCAAGCCGGTGGCCTGCAGCCGCACGAGGTTGCCGTCCAGAACATGGAGGCTTCCCAGCATCTGACCGCCCTGCGCACGGGACGTGTCGATGCGGCGGTGACGTTCGAACCTCTGGCTGGTGCCATGAGGGCGGCGGGTTTTTCCGCCATTTTCGACAGCCGCCAGATGTCGGGAGACATTGTCGACGTGCTGGTGGTGCATGAACGGGTGCTGGCCCGCCATGCCGATCAGGTCGAGGCGCTGGCCGCCGGCTGGCAGCGCGGGCTGCAGGCCATGCAGCGCGAACCGCAGCTCGCTGCCCAGGTGCTCGCTGTCGGTGTCGATCTCACGCCCGCCGACTATCTGGCAACCCTGCAGGGCCTGCGGTTTTACAGCGCCCAGGAAAGTCTGGCCTTGCTGTCGGGCCACCCGCGCGAGCTGGGCCAGCAGTCCGAAGGGCTCGCGCTCACCCTGCAACTGATGGGGCTGCTCAAGGAGTCGCCCGACTGGGGACGCCTGCTCGATGAAGACTGGGCACAGCGCTTGCGCGGCCTGCAGGAGCGCCAGCCATGAGGCGGGCGCTGCGCCAGGCGCTGCTGGGCATGGCGGGGCACCGGATGGTGCCCCTGATGATCTTCCTGCTGGCGCTGGGGGCGATCGGACTGAGGTACCTGGGGCAGATGCACCACATCTCGACCGACGTGGTCGAGTTCGAGCGTGAGCGCCTGAGGGACCGGCTGAGCATCGAACAGAGCCGGCTGGACATCGGTCTGGGCAATGGCGACACGATGATGCTGCGTCGCATCGTGTCGTCCCTGGGTGTGCTGGACGGTCTCAGTCACGCCTACCTGGTCGATGGCAGCAACCGGGTGCTGGCGTCCCTCTCCCGCTCGGACATCGGTGTGCCACTGGACCAGGCGCTGGCGCGGGTCGAGCAGCGCGATCTGGTGGCCGCGCTGTTGCAGGGGCCAGTGCGTCCGGCGATCGACATGGTCCAGGTGAAGGACCACCCGCTCATCACCGGTTGGGTGCCGCTGCTGGACGGACACCGTCTGGTCACGCTGGTCGACATCACCATTCCGCTGGCGCAACACCGGCAGGCTGCGCTGCGAGATCTGTCGATCGAGGCGGGTGCGGCGCTGGGTTTTGCGGGGCTCCTGGCGCTGCTGCTGCACGTGATGTGGTTCCGGCGGGCGTTGCGCCTGGCGGGCGCACTGGGTGCGATGGGGGCGGGAGACCTGACGGTGCGCTCGGGGATCGACGGGCGCGACGAGCTGGCGCTGATCGGGCGGGCCGCCGACCGCATGGCCGAACAGCTGCAGGCCGACCGGGCTGTTGCCCTGCACATGAGCGAACTGGTCAACCGTTCGCCGCTGGTGGTAATCGAGTGGAGACGGGAGCCCGGCTGGCCGGTGCACTACGTCAACGACAACATCCGCCAGTGGGGCTATGACCCGAAGGCGCTGGTGGAGGGCAAGGTGCCGTTTGCCTCCCTGCTGCATCCGGACGATGCCGCATGGGTGGGGGACGAGGTGGACCGGTTCCTCGCCGAAGGCCCCGACGAGTACCGACAGGAGTACCGCATCCATCGGGCCGATGGCTCCACGGCCTGGGTGAGCGACCATACCCGCCACGAACGGGACGAACGCGGCGAGGTGGTGCGCATCAGCGGCATCCTGCTGGACGTGACCGAGCGCAAGGAAGCCCAGCGGGCCCAGCGGGAACAAGCCGGGCTGCTGCAGATGTTTTACGAGCTGCCGTTCCTGGGCATGGCGATCTCCTCCCCGGCCGACAAGCGCTGGTTGCAGGTCAACGACCGGCTGTGCCACATCCTCGGGTATTCGCGGGACGAACTGCTGCGCATGAACTGGGCCGAGATGACGCCGCCGGGAGACCTGGAGCGCAACGTGTCACTGTTCGACGAGCTGATCGCTGGCCGGCGCAGCGGGTACCGCATGGCCAAGCGCTTCGTGCGCAAGGACGGGCACCTGGTGCACACCGAGATCGACGTGCGTGCGGTGCACGACGAGGGTGGGCAGGTCCGGCAGTTGTTCTCGACCATCCAGGACGTGACCGAACGCAAGCGGTACGAACAGGCGCTGCAGCAGATGCAGGATCAGTTGCTCAAGGCGCAGCGCATTGGTCACATGGGCAGCTGGACGCTGGACCTGCGCAACCGCAGGTTCATTGCTTCGCCGCATGCCCTGGTGATCTACGGCACCGATCCCGACCGACCGGAGTTCACCCTGGAAGAGGCTGACGCCCTGGTGGTGCCGGAGGACAGGGCGTTGGTGCGGGAGGCGGTCCGTCGGGGTGCCGATACCGGTCAGCCGTGTGATCTCCGTTGCCGGATCCTGAACCCCGTCCGTGGTGTGCGTCACCTGCACGTGCGCGCGGAGTTCGAACGCGAAGACGGGCAGTTCGTGCGCTGCGTCGGGATGGTGCTGGACGAGACCGAGCTGGTCGAGGCCCAGCACGAGCGCGACCGGCTGGTGTCGGTGCTGGAGGCCACTTCGGACATCGTGAGCATGGCCGATCCACAAGGTCGGGTGTTCTATTTCAACCGGGCCGGCTACGACATGCTGGGGCTGCCGCTGGACACGCCACTGGCCGATGTGATCGAGCGTGTGCATCCGCCATGGGCAGCCACCAAGGTGCGTGAAGAAGGGATTCCGGCCGCCATCCAGCACGGCCGCTGGCTGGGCGAGACGGCGGTGTACGACGCCCAGGGTCAGGAAGTGCCGATGTCGCAACTCATCATGGCCCACCACGGCCCCGATGGCCAGCTGATGTACCTGTCGGCGATCCTGCGCGACATGTCCGAGCGCAAGGCGGCGGAGACCGCACTGGGTCTGGAGAGAGCCCGGCTGGACGAAGCCCAGTCGGTGGCGCTGATCGGCAGCTGGAGCGTGGAGTTGCCCGAGGGGCGGGTGAGCTGGTCCCATCACCATTTCAGGGTGCTGGGCTATGAGCCCGGCCAGGTGACGCCCAGCATCGAGGCCTACCTGAACGTGGTGCATGCGGACGATCTGGCGCGGGTGAAGGCCCATGTCGAGCGCACAGGTTCCCACCAGGGTTCGGACGTGATGAAGATCGAGCACCGCATCGTCACGCCGGGCGGCGTGCGCCATGTCGAGGAGCGGGCCAGTGTTGCACGGGATGGGAGCGGGCAGGTGCTGCGCATCTTTGGGACCACGATGGACGTCACCGAGCGGGTGCTGGCCGACCAGGCGGCCAAAGACTTGCGCGACATGCTGGAGCAAGCCGAAACCGTGTCGCTGCTGGGCAGCTGGGCGGGCGATGCACAGACCCAGCGCCTGAAGGTCTCGGCCCAGCTGTTCCGCAACCTGGGGCTGGAGCCCGCGTCCCGGCCGCCATCCGACGAGCAGTACCTGGACCGCATCCACCCGGATGACCGTCCGCAGGTGGTGGCGGACATGCAACGCATCCGCGAAGGCGGCCCACCGGAAGACTTCGTGTTCCGGACCAACCCCGAGCAAGGGCCGATGCGCTGGATGCGTCGCACCGCACGACGCATCAACCGCGACGAACAGGGCCTCAAGCCGCGCTACATCGGCACCCTGCTGGACATCACGGAGTCGGTGCGCGCCGAAGAGAGGCTGCGCCAGATCAACCAGGAGCTGGAGCAGCGGGTGGCCGAGCGCACGGCACAGCTGAGCCAGGCCAACCAGGAGCTGGAGGCGTTTTCGTACACCGTCTCGCACGACCTCAAGGCGCCGCTGCGGGGCATCGATGGCTACAGCCAGTTGCTGGTGGAGGAGTACGGTCCCAAGCTGGACGAAGAAGGGCACCAGTTCGTGCGCCGCATCCGCCAGGGCGTGCAGCAGATGGGCGAGCTGATCTCCGACCTGCTGGAGTATTCGCGCATGGAGCGGCGCGACATGGCGCCGGAACCGGTCGATGTGAAGGGGCTGGTCGATGCGGTGCTGGACGGCTATCAGGACGACATCGAGCGCCAGGGTGCTCAGATCCGGCTGGACATGACCAGCTTCACCCTGCCGCTGGACCGCGAAGGCATCCAGGTGGTGCTGCGCAACCTGATCGGCAATGCCCTGAAGTTCAGCCGCGACAGCCATCCGCCGCTGGTGCAGATCGGCGCGCGTCTGGAAGCGGGTCGCCGTGTCATCTGGGTACGTGACAACGGGGTGGGTTTTGACATGAAATACCACGATCGCATGTTCGGCATCTTCCAGCGGCTGCACCGCGCGGAGGAGTTTCCGGGCACCGGCGTCGGACTGGCGCTGGTGTCCAAGGCCGTGCAGCGCATGGGCGGCAGGGTCTGGGCCGAGAGCTCGCCCGGAGCCGGAGCCACTTTCTATCTGGAGTTTCCCGAATGAACGCTTCGCTGCAGCCGCCGCCGATCCTGCTGGTCGAGGACAACCCGATGGACCTGGACCTGACCTTGCGCGCCTTCAACAAGAAGCGCCTGACCAACCACGTCCAGATCGCCCGCGACGGCGAAGAAGCCCTGGCCTTCATCCCGCGCTGGGAGGCGGGCGAGCAGGTGCCGGCGGTGATCCTGCTGGACATCAACCTGCCCAAGGTCAGTGGGCTGGAGGTGCTGCGGCAGCTCAAGACGCACGAGCGCTTCCGGCGCATCCCGGTGGTGATCCTGACTTCGTCGCGCGAAGACCGCGACCTCAAGACCGCCTACGACATTGGTGTCAATTCCTACATCGAGAAGCCGGTGAGCTTCAGCAAGTTCGTCGAGGTGGCGGAGCAGATCGAGCTGTACTGGTGCGTGCTCAACGAGCGCACCGACCGCTACTGATCAGAGGTCGAGCACCAGGCGCGCACTGCTGGCGCGCGAACAGCAGGGCAGGAACTGGTTGTTCGCCGCGCGCTCCTCGGGCGTGAGGTACTGGTCGCGGTGCTCGGGCGTGCCGGCCTTGACGCCGGTCAGGCAGGTGCCGCAGACGCCCTGTTCGCAGGACATCGGAATGTCCAGTCCAGCGGCCAGCAGGGCCGCCAGGGCGCTCTGGCCGGCGGACACCGGCACCACGCGGCCGGTACTGGCGATCTCCATTTCAAAGCTGCCGTCGCTGCTGCTGTCTGCGGGTGCTGCCGCGAAGTATTCGCGGTGCAGACGCTCTTCGGGCCAACCGGCGGAGCGCCCCGCCGCGAGCACGGCGTCCATGAACCCGGTCGGTCCGCAGACATACAGGTGGGTGCCTGCGGGCGCCCGCGCCAGGGTGTCCGCGAGGTCCAGTTTCTGTTCGGGCGCACCGTCGTCGTGGTGGTGCTGCACGTGGCGTGCAAACGGCGATGCGGCCATGTGCTGCAGGAACGGCGTGCGCCCGGGCGAGCGGGTGCAGTGGTGCAGCTCGAAGCATTCGCCCATGGCCGAGAGGCGCTCTGCCATGGACAGCAGCGGCGTGATGCCGATGCCGCCGGCCAGCAGAAGGTGGTGCGGGGCGGATTCGTCGAGCGCAAACAGGTTGCGCGGCTGGCCGATGCTCAGTTCGGTGCCGGGCTGGAGGTGTTCGTGCACCGCCGCCGAGCCGCCGCGCGAGGCAGCATCGCGCAGCACGGCGATGCGGTAGCGCTGTGTCTCACCCGGTGCGTTGTACAGCGAGTACTGCCGCACCAGGCCACCGGGCAGGTGCACATCGATGTGGGCGCCGGCGGTGAAGGCTGGCAGCGCGCTCCCGTCGGCGGCCACCAGGTCCAGACCGCAGATGTCCAGCGCTTCCGCGCGCCGCTCCGCCACGCGCACCCGGATGGTGGCGCTCATGCCGGTTCACCCTTCTCTTCGGCGATCAGGCGATCAATCACCTTGCGCGACTGCACGCCGCCGGTGTCGATGTTGAGCTTGAGCAGCGCGCGCTCCGGGAAGGCGCTGAGGTTCTTCTGCTGGCGTTCCAGCATCTCCAGGTCTTCCGAGAAGATCTTGCCCTGGCCCTCGCGGATCTGCGCCGTCAGTGCCGCGTCATCGGCCTTGAACTTGCGCGCCATGCCCCAGAAGTAGTGCATCGAGGTGTCGGTCTCGGGCGTGATGAAGTCGATCACCTTGCTGTAGACCTTGTGATCCGCCGGCGCGTCGTAGCCGCCATGGCCGGCGTGGGCGACACCGACCTCGATGATCACGTGGCTGGGCGGCGTGAAGCGGCAGACCTGCCAGCGGTCCACCGGCACGTCGTCGGCCAGGCCCTTGGCGCGCAACGCAGCCTTCCAGAACGGCGGCGCGGGAATGTCGTTCATGAAGCGGCTGGTGACCACTTCGTCGCCGTTCACCGTGGTCTTGCAGGGCGTCTCGTCGATTTCCGGCTGGCCGATGCTGTTGCTGTGCACATAGGTCTCGTGCGTCAGGTCCATCAGGTTGTCGACCATCAGCCGGTAGTCGGCCTTCACGTGATACAGCCCGCCGCCGTACGCCCACTCGGGGTTGTCGTGCCACTCCATGTGCGGGATCAGTGCCGGGTCGGCCTTGTCCTTGTCGCCGGGCCAGATCCAGACAAAGCCGTAGCGCTCCTCGACCGGGAAGCTGCGGATGGCGGGGAAGCCGCCGACGCGCTGGCCGGGCATCGCGATGGTCTTGCCGTTGCAGCCCATTTCCAGCCCGTGGTAGCCGCAGACCAGCTTGCCTTCGCTGACGAAGCCCAGCGACAGCGGGGCGCCGCGGTGCGGGCAGAAGTCTTCCACCGCAGCGACCTTGCCTTCCAGGGCGCGGTAGAACGCGATCGCCTGGTTGCAGATGGTGCGGCCCAGGGGCTTGTCGGCGATTTCGTGGGCCGCGCAGGCCACGTACCAGGTGTTGAGGGGGAACATGTGTGTCTCCTGTGTCGGCGGGCTTGGAATGACTTCATTCAGTATGCTGAATGAAGCGGATTGTAGGCAGGACGCCGGGCGTTGAAAAGCCGTTCAGGCTTCGGGTTTTCCCGGGGTTCTGCTGTCTGCGCCGCTTTGGTTGAGGTGCACGAATTTGCCCAGCAGGCGCAGGAATTCGTCGCGCTCCTGCGGCTCCAGGGCATCCAGCAGCCGCGAATACATGGGCCGCACGCGCGGCAGCATTTCGGCCAGCACCGCATCGCCCTCGGCCGTCAGCCGCAGGGCGCGCTGGCGACGGGGCAGCAGTTCGCGCACGATCCAGCCCTTGGCTTCCAGGCGGGTGGCGATGTCGGCGGTGGTCGAGGTGTCGAGCGCCACCTTGTCGGCCAGCGTCACCTGGTCGATGCCCGGCGCGTCCTGCAGAGCGCGCAGCACCGCGTACTGGACGGGAGTGATCTGGCGCCCGTGGGTGTCGTGGAACACCGAGACCGCCAGCTGGTGGGCGCGGCGGATCAGGTGACCAGGTTCGGCCTGCAGCGACGGGGTATTCGGGGGATCCGAGTTCACGGGAGCGATCGGCGGCGGGATGGAGCCGCGATCTTACGCGGCACCGTCAGGCGCTCCGCAGCTGCTCCAGCGTCGAAGCGTAGTGGCGCGACTCGACGATCGACAGGATGGCCATGGCATAAGACGCCTGCGCGGCCGACTGGCTGAACAGGCGGCTGAGCACGCCGGGGGTGTAGAGCCGGTCCACGCGGTGCCCGGGCGCGGTGGCATGGATGTCTTCGAGCACCCGGGCCAGCAGGCGGGGCGGCGTGTCGCGCGGAAAACCCAGCGATTCGACAAGGGTCGGCTCGGGCGGCGACAAGGGGGTGCCTGGCCCAAGATTGTCCGGCTCCCGCGCGGACAGCGGTTGCAGGCGCGCGGCAGCCGGGGGAAGGCAGCCCCAGGCCGAAGCAGTGAACAGTTCCGGTGTCTGGTTGTCCATGTCAGGTGTGGAGGTTCGGAAACGCCAGCGCATCACATCACAAAGAGGGATGCCTGCCACTGTCAGTGTTGACAGGTTCATCGTCACACCGCGTTGCACCTTGAGACTTTGTGGCTGCTGGATCACCCCGCCAGTCGCGCCGGGCCCAGGTCGTCCGCCGTCAGGCCTTGTGCAGCAATGCGACCGGGCAGGGGCTGACCGCGGACCAGTGCGGCGCAGGCTTCGCCCATCGCAGGCGCGGTCTGTATGCCGTAGCCACCCTGGCCGGCGAGCCAGAAGAAGCCTTCGGCCTGCGCGTCGAAGCCGCCCACCAGGCCGCCGTCGGGAACGAAGGAACGCAAGCCGGCCCAGGTGCGCACCGGGCGCGTGATCTGCAAGGTGGTCATCTCGCCGATACGGTGGATCGCCATCGCGATGTCCAGCGCCTCGGGCTGCACGTCCTGCGGCGGCACCGGGTCGGCGTTGGCGGGCGACCCGAGCAACAGGCCGGCGTCGGGTTTGATGTACCAGTCTTCGGCTGCGCCGAACACCAGCGGCCAGCCTGCGCAGGCCAGACCGGTCGGCGGCTGGAACACAAAGGCCGAACGCCGCTTGGGCACCAGGCCGATGGAAAGTGCGCCCGCCAGCCGGCCCACTACTTCGGCCCAGGCGCCGGCCGCATTGATGACCACGGGTACCTGCCACTGCCGCTCGCCGGAGCGCACGGTCCAGACGCCGCCCCGGCGCTGCAGCGCAGTCACTGGCGCGCCGCAGACCAGCTCGCCGCCGTGTCTCCGCACGCCGCGCAGGAAGCCCTGGTGGATCGCGTGCACATCCATGTCGGCCGCGTCAGGTTCGTAAACGCCGCCAGCCACGCATTCCGGCCGCAACACCGACACCCGTTCGACGGCTTCCGCACCCGAGAGCCGCTGCGCCAGCGGATTGATCGGCGCCAGCATGGCCCAGTGTTCTTGCAGCGCAGGCATCTGTTCGGGCGTGGCGACCATCATCGCTCCGCGCGGAGAAAGCAGGGGGTGTTCACAGAACCCGTCGGGCGGTGATACATAGAAACCGAGGCTGGCACGAGTGAGGGCGCGCACCTGGGCCGAGCCGTAGCTGGCCATGTAGAGCGCGGCCGAGCGGGCGGTCGAGTGGTAGCCGGGCTGGCTTTCCGCTTCGAGCAACAGGACCCGAGCGTGCGGCGCGAGCCACCAGGCGACGGAAGCACCGGCCATGCCGGCGCCGATGACGATGACATCGGGATGTGGATTGAGGGAGGTCATGGTGTGCGAAGAACTTGCGTGGCATCATGAATCCACGCGCTGATGCCCTGTCAGTGTGTCCCAACCGACGGAGGAACGCACCATGCTGAACATCCTGATCCCGGTCGACGGTTCGTCCCATGCGCTGCTGGCGGTGAACCACGCGATGCGCCTGGTGCACTCGGGTCTGAGGGCGCACTTCGTGGTCGCAAACGTCCAGGAGAGTGCGACGCTGTACGAGATGGTGGTGGCGCACGATCCGCAAGTGCTGGAGAAGGTGAATGCCGAGGCGGGCCACGACCTGCTGCGTCCGGCGGTGGCCTTGCTGGAAGCGGCCGGGCAGAAGGTCGAGCAGGTGGTGATCACGGGCGATCCGGCGAACACGCTGGTCGATCTGGTGGAGACACACGGCTGTCATGCGGTGATCATGGCGGCGGGTACGGGCGGTGGCTTGCGTGCGGCCTTGCTGGGGTCGGTGACGCAGCATCTGGTGGACCATTCGCCCGTGCCGGTGACGGTGGTGCGGGAGCCTGTCGCGCTGTCTGAAGAGGACGAGTAGTTTTGGTTTCTCTGGCGGCTTCTCTTCACTCGTCGCACTTTTTGACTCCCCCTCTCTCTGCGCCAACGACGTGGGGTGACCAACTCCGCTCATGTCCCCCGGACCGGCTGTGCCGGTCCTCCTCCTTTACTTCGCTGCGTCGGTCGCCCCACGCCGTTGGCGCTCGCACAAATGTTGGGAAACCAATGTGGGCGCGCCTGCAATGCCTCGCCGAAAGCGGTCTGGTGCCCTGCAGAGCGAAGTAAAGGAGGAGACGGCCATAGGCCGTCGGGGGACATGAGCGGCGCAGGGCGCCAGACCGCTTTCGGCCTGCAGAGATGCTGCCGAGAAACGCCGATAGAGCCGCTACTGCCGGTGCAAAAGAAATTACGTTTAGAGAAACGTATTTACCAATAAGAAATTCTGAGCTACAGTACGCCCCGGACCAAACCACCCGGCCGGCGGACCAGAACACGCCGGTGCAGACCACGCAGGAGACACACCTCGATGGGCACCTACACCTACCCCACCTTCCCCTACCGCGGCCCGGCAGACCTCATTGCCGGCGCGCCCCAGCGCAAACCGCTGATCGTCATCGGCGCCGGCCCGGTCGGCCTGGCCGCGGCCATCGATGCCCGCCTGCAGGGACTGGACGTGCTGCTGTTCGACGAAGAAGACAGCGTCTCCTTCGGCTCGCGCGCCGTCTGTTACGCCAAGCGCGCCCTCGAAATCCTCGACCGTCTCGGTGTCGGCGACCCCATCGTCGACAAGGGCGTGAGCTGGAACGTTGGCCGCACCTTCATGCGCGAAGAAGAGGTCTACCGTTTCAACCTCGTGCCAGACGCCGGCCACAAGCGCCCGGGCATGATCAACCTGCAGCAGTACCACCTCGAAGAAGTGCTGGTTCACCGCGCGACCGAGCTCGGCGCCGACCTGCGCTGGAAATACAAGGTCGCTGGCGTGCAGCCGCTGGACGACGGCGCACGCGTCAGCGTCGAAACACCCGACGGCAACTTCGAGATCGACGCCGACTGGCTGATCGTGGCCGACGGGGCGCGTTCCAATGTGCGGCGCCAGCTCGGCCTGGACATCGAGGGCCATGTGTTCAAGGACCGCTTCCTGATCGCCGACGTGATCATGAAGGCCGATTTCCCGGCCGAGCGCTGGTTCTGGTTCGACCCGCCGTTCCACCCCAACCAGTCGGTGTTGCTGCACAAGCAGAGCGACAACGTCTGGCGCATCGACTTCCAGCTCGGCTGGGACGCCGACCCGGAAGAAGAGAAGAAGCCAGAGAAGATCATCCCGCGCGTCAAGGCCATGCTGGGCGATGAGCGCGAGTTCGAACTGGAGTGGGCCAGCATCTACACCTTCCAGTGCCGGCGCATGAAGAGCTTCCGCCACGGCCGGCTGCTGTTCGTCGGCGACGCGGCGCACCAGGTCTCACCGTTTGGTGCGCGCGGCGCGAACTCCGGCTTCCAGGACACCGACGACCTGCTGTGGAAGCTGGCGCTGGTGATGAAGGGCCAGGCGCCCGAGGCGCTGCTGGACACTTACGACGCCGACCGGACGTATGCGGCCGACGAGAACATCCGCAACTCCACCCGATCGACCGACTTCATCACGCCCAAGAGCGCGGTCAGCAAACTGTTCCGCAACGCCGCGCTGGAGCTGGCGCGCACCCAGCCGTTTGCGCGCAAGCTGGTGAACTCGGGGCGTCTCTCTGTGCCCGCCTTCCTGGTGCACTCGGCGCTGAACACACCCGACGTGGACGCCTTCGAAGGCAACATGGTCCCGGGTGCGCCGCTGGACGACGCGCCGGTGCGCGTGGCCGGGCAGGACGCCTGGCTGCTCGACCAGCTGGGCAACCGCTTCGTGCTGCTGGCCTTTGTGGACGACCCGGGCCAGCTCGAACCGTCGCTGCGCGCGCAGGCCACGGCCTTGTCCGCCGGCGCGGTGCCGGTCGAGACGGTGCTGGTGACGCCGCACGGCGGAACGGCCGTTGGCTTTGCCGTGCTGCAGGACCGCGACGGCCTGTTCGCCCAGCGCTACGACGCCCGTCCGGGCACCAGCTACCTGATCCGCCCCGACCAGCACGTGGCCGCGCGCTGGCGCCGCACCGACCTGGCCGCCGTGCAAGCCGCGCTGGCCCGCGCCACCGGGCAGACCCTGGGCATTGCCGCTTCCCAGCCCGAAGCCGTCGCTGCCTGACTTCGAGGAGACCTTTCATGACCCTGCAACTGCAACCCAATCTCGCCGAACCCGGTCAGCGCTACTTTCGCGACTTCACGCCCGGCGACGATTTCTACGAAGCGCTGATCGAGACCCACCGCGACCTCAGCGACGAACAGAGCCAGATGCTGAACGCCAAGCTGATCCTGCTGCTGGCCAACCAGGTCGGTGACATCTCCGCTTTGAAGCAGGCGCTCGCGATCGCCCGCGAAGGCGTCTGAACCCAGCCAATCCGACCACGGAACACCCGAAGGAGACCCTCCATGAACATCCGCAAGATCCACCACGTCGCCTACCGCTGCAAGGACGCCAAGACCACCGTCGAGTGGTACCAGAAGCACCTGGGCATGAACTTCGTGCTGGCCATCGCCGAAGACCAGGTGCCTTCGACCCACGCGCCCGACCCCTACATGCACCTGTTCATGGACGCGGGCGGCGGCAACATCCTGGCCTTCTTCGAGCTGCCCAACGCGCCCGAGATGGGGCGCGACCCCAACACGCCCGACTGGGTGCAGCACATCGCGCTGGAGGTCGACACCGTGGCCGAGCTCGAAGCCACCAAGGCACGGCTGGAAGCGGCCGGCGTCCCGGTGGTGGGCGTCACCGACCACACCATCTTCAAGTCGATCTACTTCTTCGATCCCAACGGCCACCGCCTGGAGCTGGCGGCCAACACCGCCACGCCAGAGATGATGAAGAAGCTCGACGAGGTGAAGTGGGACATGCTCAACGAGTGGTCGAAGACCAAGCGGGCGCCCAAGCACGCCGCCTGGATGCACGAAAAAGAATTCGCTGCCAGCTGAAATTGGGGGGTGAATACCCCTCAAGTTCCGGTTTAGATGGTCGAAAACCCTTGGGAACAGCGGAAAAGCCACTTCCGCCCAACCCGAAAGAGGGGTTAACCATGTTGAACATCAGCTCCAGCCAGCCCGTGAGCTGGCCCACCGCGCCGCCGATGCCGACGGCGCCGGTACAGGCCGTGCCTGCGGTCGGCGCCGCGCCATCGTCCTCCGGCGATGCGCAGACCGATTCCGGCCGTCAAGGCCAGAAGCCGCAAGGCGCGTCCGCGCCGGCGGTCAGCCGCGCGACGCCCGAAACAACTTCCGGCGCGCCAGCTGCACAGCCGGCACCCCTGCTGCCGCGCGGCCACAAGGACGGCGACGCAATGTCGGTCGCCGACCGTGCCGCAGAAAACAGGATCCAGAACGAACAGCGCCTGGAAGAAGAGCAGAAGGCGCGCGAGAAGGAAGAACAGAAGGTCCAGCTCAAGGAAGTGCTGGCCTCGGTGTGGAAAGCCAGTGCGGCGGTGGTCGACGTGGTGCTGGGCCGTGAAAAGACCGACGCCATCCCGGGCGACGGCGCTGCGGTGGGCGCCCTCCCGGCGATCTCTGGCGTCGAGCCCACGGCCGCACCAAAGCCTGCGTCTCCAGCGATCCAGACGCAGGTCGAGCTGCCCGGCATCGAGCCGATTCCGGCCGCGCTGCGTCGCGAACTGGAACCCACGGCCTACACCGAACAGGGCGCCGGCAGCTGGGAGCCGCTCGGGGCCGGAAGTCTGATCAACCAGCGGGTGTGAACCGGCACCGACTCAGATCGCCGGATCACCGGCACACAAAAAAGGCAGGTCAAATGACCTGCCTTTTTGTTTGGGCCTGATAGAAGTGACCGGGCGGAAAACTCAGGCCGCCTGGCGCAGTTCGAAATGCCGCAGCGCCTTCTGGGTCAGGTCGGCTTCGCGCAGCAGTTGCTGGCCGAGTTCCGGCGACACCGGGTCTTCGGTCTGGGTGGCGATGTGCTCGATCTGGGCCGAAGTTTTCACCAGCGCACGGAAGCCCATCAGCATCGCTGTGCCCTTGAGCTTGTGGGCGTTGTAGCCGGTCGCTTCACGGTCCTGGTCGAGCATGGCCTGGGCCAGCACGTGCACCGTGCCTTCCGGCGGATCGAACAGGGTCTTGAGCAACTCGTCGAGCGATTCCTCGGGCATCATGTCCAGGATCTCGCGGTACGACTCGCTGTCGATCAGGCCGACCGCAGCGTGACTCAGGTCGGGCATGCGCACCGGTACTTCGTACGACGACAGCGGGAACGGGCTGGTGGAACCGCGCAAGGTGGCGGGATCGATCTCTTCGACCGTCATTCCCGGATCGTCCAGCAGGCCGCAGCGGCGCAGCGCGCGTTGCAGGTCGTCGGACTGCAGCGGCTTGCTGGTGAACTCGTTGACGCCCACCTCGGTCGCCCGCTTGCGCGTGTCGTTGACCACGTCGGCCGTGACCAGGATCACCTTGATCTCGGACACCGGGCTGTCGAGCTTGCGGATCGCCTCGGTGGTCGCCAGGCCGTCGAGCACCGGCATGTGGTAGTCCAGCAAAACGACATCGAAGCTGTCGCGGGCCAGCAGTTCCAGGGCTTCCTGCCCGTTCTCGCAGAAGACCGCCTCGTGGCCCATCTTCTCCAGCAGGATCGCCATGTACTTGAGGTTGATCGGGTGGTCTTCGGCGACCAGCACGCGCAGCTTGCGCGTCAGTGTCGACAGCATCGAGGTCGGCTGTTCTTCGACCGGCGCCTTGGTTTCCGGCAGGTCCAGCCGCACCGTGAACAACGAGCCCACACCCAGCTGGCTGGACACCTCGATGTCGCCGCCCATCATGCGCGCCAGGTTGCGCGAGATCTCCAGACCCAGCCCGGTGCCACCGATGCGGCGGCGCAGCGAGTTGTCGGCCTGGTAGAAGCGGGTGAAGAGGCGCAGCACTGTTTCTTCGTCCATGCCCATGCCGGTGTCGCGCACTGTCAGCACCACGCCGGATTGCCCGGCAGGTGCCCGCGTCAGCTCGGCGATCACGCTGCCTTCGCTGGTGAACTTGATCGCGTTGTTGATCAGGTTGAACATGATCTGGCGCAGGCGCGTGGCGTCCGCCTCGACCCATTGCGGCAGGTCGGCGGCGGCGTAGATGTTCAGTTCCAGGCCCTTGTCGCGCGCCGAGACCTGCATCAGGCCATCGACCTCGTGCACCACGCTGGGCAGGTGGATCGGTGCGACGGAAAGCTTGAGCGTGCCGGACTCCATGGTCGAGACGTCGAGGATGTCGTTGAGCACGCCCAGCAGGTGCATCGCCGAGTCGCGGGCCGTGCCCAGGTAGTCGCGCTGCTGGCTGCTCAGCGAGGCGTTGTCCAGCAGGTTGAGCATGCCCAGCAGGCCCTGGAACGGGGTGCGGATTTCGTGGCTCATGTTGGCCAGGAAAATGCTCTTGCCGTGGTTGGCGGCCTCGGCCTGGTCGCGGGCGTCGGCGAGTTCGCGGCTGAGCTTCTGTAGCCGTGCGTACTGGTGATGCTGTTTGCGGATGTGCCGCACCAGCAGCCCCACGAAGATCAGCATGACCACGATCTGGGCGGCCGCCAGGCCGATCACCAGCATGCCCTGCTGTTGCAGCTGGGCATTGCGTTCGTCGACGTACCGGGCGACCGCGCGATTGGCCTCGCGCGTGAGCTCACCCAGCACCGGCTTGAGCGGTTCCACCGCGTCGTCCAGCTTCGCCAGCTTTTCCTTGCTGGCCGCCAGGGCCTGGGGATCGGCAAACAGCTGGTCGGCCAGGGTGTTGAATTCCTTGAGCTTGCCCATGGCCGTCGTGTACTCGAACGACTTGTCGAGCAGGTCGCGGCGGGGAATCTTGGTCAGTAGTTCGATGCGGCTGAGGTAGACTTCGTAGCGCTCGAGCAGCTCGAAGCCGTCCACCGGGGTGGTCGACTTCTGTGCATCCATGAGGGAATGCTCCAGCCGGCCCATCTCGCGCTCGAGCTGGTAGGCCTGCCACATGATCGAGTCGACCTGGTTGTTCGAGGCGGCTTCCAGCAGCTTGTACTGGCGCCACTGGATCCAGCCCAGTGGCGTCAGGGTCACGATCAGAAACGCCGACAGCGCAAGGGCCCATTGCCGACCTTGCCAGCGGGCCAGATTCGGCAATGTGACGTTCATTGGATATCCAGTGCCTTGAGTTGCCAGATGGAGCGTTCGTAGTACGTGGACGTGCGCAGCTCGGCGCTGCTGTCGAACGGATAGACCACGAACAGCGGACCCTTTTCACGCACGGGGATCGGCTTGTCGTCGATCTGGCGTGCCACGATGACCTTGTACTTGGCGGCATCGCCGGCGGGGATGCTGATCTTGTAGTCGTTGATGGCGACCGCACTGATCGTGCTGCCGCTGGCCTTGACGGCGGCCAGCACGTCCGACAGCAGCGGGCCGGTGAACTTGACCGGCTTGTCGAACCAGGGCGTGGCAGTGGTGAAGGTGTGCTGCGGCAGGGCTTCGATCATCTTCATGTCGAAGCGGGCCACGTCGCCAGCGTTCTTCTCGGCAATCTTGCCGCTGACGGCCAGGATGGGACGCTCCTTGGGCGCGTCCAGGGCCAGGGCGGCACCGGACAGCGACAGCGCGCAGAGCAGGGCGCTGACGTGGAAGAGACGGCGGGTTTTCATGGGACAACGACTCCGTGGATGGACACTGGTTTTGAATGGGCCTCAGATGCGGTGTCGCACCAGGGCAGGGTTGCTGGCCAGGCGGTTGAGCACGGCCGAAGCAATCTGGTTGAGGGGGAGGATTTCGTGGGCCGCGCCGGCCTGGATCGCCATGCGGGGCATGCCGAAGACGACGCAGCTGGCTTCGTCCTGCACATAGTTGTAGCTGCCGGCGTCTTTCATCTCGCGCATCGCCTGCGCGCCGTCGCCGCCCATGCCGGTGAGCATGATCCCCAGCGCATTGGGGCCGAGCACGCGGGCGGCGGAGCGGAACAGCACTTCGACCGAGGGCCGGTGCCGGTTGACGGGTTCGGTGTCCTCGACCACGGCCACGTAGTTGGAGCCGCTGCGGTCAATGCGCAGGTGGTGACCGCCGGGGGCGATGTAGGCGTGACCCGGGAGGATGCGCTGGCCGTGGCGCGCTTCCTCCACGCGGATCTTGCACAGCGAGTCGAGCCGGGCGGCAAAGCTGGTGGTGAAACCCGGCGGCATGTGCTGCGTGATCACGATCGCCGGCGAGTCGGCCGGCAGGGGCGTGAGCACTTCGCGGATGGCCTCGGTACCGCCGGTGGAGGCGCCGATGCAGATGACTTTTTCGGTCGAGATCCGCGGCAGCGGCGCGCGCGGGGCTTCGGCAGGTGGCGCACCGTGCGACACCGCCGCAGCGGCTGGCGCGGGCGCCGGGCCCAGGCGTTTCACGTGCGCGGCGGCAGCGATGCGGATCTTGTCGACGATGTCGCTGGCCAGCTCGTTGAGGCCGCTGGTGATGCCGATGCGCGGCTTGGCCACGTAGTCGACCGCACCCATTTCCAGCGCACGCAGCGTGATGTCGGCGCCCTGTTCGGTCAGCGTGGAGACCATCACGACCGGCATCGGCCGCAAACGCATCAGGCGCGAGAGGAACTCAAGCCCGTCCATGCGCGGCATCTCGACATCCAGCGTGATCACGTCCGGGTTGAGCTCGCGGATCATCTCGCGCGCCACCAGCGGATCGCTCGCCGCGCCCACGCACTGCATGTCGGACTGGCGGTTGATGATTTCGGTGAGCAGGCTGCGCACCAGTGCGGAATCGTCGACCACCACCACTCGGATTTTTGCCATTGTTTTTCTCCCTCAGAACAGGTCGACCGAGCCGCCCGACGTGGTGGTGGCCACCGTCGCCGCGTTGCCCCGGACTTCCTGCTTTTCCAGCGTTTCGGGGTGCGAATGGGCCAGCCGCTTGACCATGGCCTTGCCGGTGGCCGGGAAGTAGCAGACCTTGCGCGGATGGATGTCCAGCACGTCCTTGGAGATGACCGCGATGCGTTCGGTCTGCAGGTAGTCCAGCACGAAGGCGGTGTTGCGCTCGCCGACGTTCATCGTGGTGAAGCTGTGCATCACCTGACCGCCACCAAACACCTTGGCCTGCATGGATTCGCGGCGCGCGCCGAGCTTGATCATTTCGTTGATCAGCAGTTCCATCGCGTAGGAACCATAGCGGCCCGAGGTGTCGCCAGCGCCTTCGGGCAACATGAAGTGGTTCATGCCCCCGACCTTGACCTTCGGGTCCCAGATGCAGGCGGCGATGCACGAGCCCAGCACCGTCATGATCATCATGTCGTCGGTGGTGACGTAGTACTCGCCGGGCAGCACCTTGACGGTGTCGACGTTGAAGTGGTGATCGCGGTAGAAAAACGAAGCTTCGCCAGGCTTGGCCGGACGGGCCTTGAGCACGTCCAGCCGGCTGCGGGAAGCCGCGGGCGGTGTCGGCCGGCTGGCCAGGCCCGACAAGGACGGCGGCTGGGTCGAACGGAGCCCGCTCTGCGGGGTGGCATCAAATGCGCTCATAGACCGTCTTTCCGCGGAGCGAGAACAGGCTTCGCGCATCGCTGAAGTTTTCGGCGTGACCGACGAACAGCATGCCGCCCGGCTTCATCACCCGGTGGATGCGTTCCAGCACCTGGCGCTGGGTCGTGGCGTCGAAATAGATCATCACGTTGCGGCAGAACACGATGTCGAAGGGTTCGCGGAACGGCAAGTCCTGGATCAGGTTGACCGTCAGGAACTCCATGTGCTTCTGCAGCTCGGGCTTGACGCGCATCAGGCCGGCGTTGCCGCCCTTGCCGCGCATGAAGTGGCGTTGCAGTCGGTCGGCGCTCAGGCCTTTGACCCCGTCGGCCTTGTAGACCCCGCGGGCAGCGGTGGCCAGCACCTTGGTGTCGATGTCGCTGTTGACCAGGTGGAAGTTGCCCGAGGCGCCCAGCGTCTCGGCCGCGGTCATCGCGATCGAATAGGGTTCTTCGCCGGTGGAGGCGGCCGAGCACCAGATGCGCCAGGGGTGCGACCGTTTCGCGGCCAGCAGTTCTTCGAGCACACCGAAGTGGTGCTGCTCGCGGAAGAAGGCGGTCAGATTGGTGGTCAGGGCGTTGATGAACTCCTGCCACTCGGGACCGTCGTGCTGTTCCAGTGCGTCCAGGTAGGTCTTGAAGCTGGTGTGGCCGGTCTCGCGCAGGCGGCGCGAGATGCGGCTGTAGACCATGGCGTGCTTGCCGTCGTGCAGGCTGATGCCGGCCTTCTTGTAGATCAGTGCCTTGATGCGGCCGAAGTCGGCGTCGGACCAGACAAACTCGCGGCCTTGCGACAACGGTCCGTCTTCGAACGCCGGCAGGTCCAGCACCGTTGCCGGGGGCCGTGAGGAAGGGCGGGTCTGCTGCAGCATCGGTGGTCCTGTGGTGTGGGGGAACCGCGGTCAGTGGCGCGAACGGCGCACCAGACCGGAGGTGTCCAGGATCAGCGCGACCTTGCCGTCGCCCAGGATCGTGGCGCCCGAGACGTTGGGCACGCGCCGGTAGTTGGACTCCAGGTTCTTGATCACCACCTGCTGCTGGCCGAGCAGTTCGTCGACCATCAGGGCGACACGCGAACCGTCGGCTTCGACCACGACCATGATCGGGCTGTCGCCGTTGAACTCGAAGCGCGGCACGCTGAAGACCCGTTCCAGCTCGATCACCGGCATGTATTCGTCGCGCACCTTGACCAGCTGCGCACCCTGCGCCACGGTGTTGATGTCGCTGGCCTTGACCTGGAACGATTCGATGACCGAGGACAGGGGCAGGATGTAGGTCTCGTCGCTGACGCGCACGCTCATGCCGTCCATGATGGCCAGCGTCAGCGGCAGGCGCACCTTGACGCTCATGCCGTAGCCTTCGGCGGAGTCGATCTCGACCGTGCCGCCCAGCGAGGCAATGTTCTTCTTGACCACGTCCATGCCGACACCGCGGCCGGAGACGTCGGTGACCACGTCGGCGGTGGAGAAGCCGGGCGCGAAGATCAGTGCCCAGACCTCGGAGTCGGGCATCGAGTCGGGAGCGTCGATGCCCTTTTCGCGCGCCTTCTTGAGCAGCTTCTCGCGCGAGAGGCCCTTGCCGTCGTCGCGCACCTCGATCAGGATCGAGCCGCCCTGGTGCGAGGCCGACAGCGTGATGTTGCCGTGTTCGGTCTTGCCCTTGGCCAGGCGCTCGTCGGGCATTTCGATGCCGTGGTCGCAACTGTTGCGGATCAGGTGGGTCAGCGGGTCGGTGATCTTCTCGATCAGGCCCTTGTCCAGCTCGGTGGCTTCACCGTGCGTGATCAGCTCCACCTTCTTGCCCAGCTTGGCGGCCAGGTCGCGCAGCATGCGCGGGAAGCGGTTGAAAACCACCGACATCGGAATCATGCGGATCGACATCACCGCTTCCTGCAGGTCGCGGGTGTTGCGGTCGAGGTCGACCAGCCCGGCCAGCAATTGCTGGTTGACGGTGCTGTCAAGCTCGCGGCTCTTCTGCGCCAGCATGGCCTGGGTGATCACGAGTTCACCGACCAGGTTGATCAGCTGGTCCACCTTGCTGACCGACACGCGCAGCGTGCTGGATTCGAGACCACCTTGCGCGGGGGCGCGGGCGTCGGCGCGGGCAGCCGGCTTGGCCGGCGCCGCAGGCACCGGTGCGGGCGCGACCGCGACCGGTGCCGGCTCGGCCTGGGCGTCGGCGGCAACCGGTGCTTCGCCGGGCGTGCCGGGGGCGTTGTCGAAGAAGCCGAAATCCGTGCCTTCACCGGCGATCTTCGCCGGTGCGGGCGCGGCTGCGGCTGTCGCGGCAGGGGCTCCCGCTGCGGCAATCTGGATCTGCTCCTTGCTCACATGGAAGGTGAACAGGTCCAGCAGGTCGGTGTCGGCCGAGCGCGTGAACACATCGAACGCGCGGACCTTGGGGTCGTCGCCGGGCAAGGCTTCGATGCGGCCGAGGCCGGAGATGTCGCGGAACAGCTCGACGATGCCGTCGGCCTGTTCGGGGTGGTCCAGCGGGCCGATGCGGATGACCAGGTGGCGTTCGCCGTCGGCTGCGGCGGGACTGGCGACGGGCGCCGGAGCGGCGGCCGGGGATGCAGCGGGTGCTGGCGCCGCATGGGCAACGACGGGAGCCGCAGCGCCTTCGCCATGGGCGAGTGCGCTGATGCGGGCGACCAGGTCGGCGGTGGCCGGAGGCTCCACACCCTGTCCCTGGTGGCGGGCCAGCAGCAGCTTGAGCGCGTCCGACGACTCCAGCAGCACGTCCACCATCGGCGGCGTGGGCTGCAGCTCGTGGCGGCGCAGCTTGTCCAGCAGCGACTCCATCTGGTGCGTCAGCTCGGCCACGTCGGCAAAGCCGAAGGTGGCGGCGCCGCCCTTGATCGAGTGTGCGCAGCGGAAGATCGCGTTGAGCTCTTCGTCGTCGGCCTGTTCCAGGTCCAGTGCGAGCAGCATCTGCTCCATCTGTTCCAGATTCTCGCCCGCTTCCTCGAAGAAGATCTGATAGAACTGACTGAGGTCGATGTTGCCACCGGCCGACGTGCTTTCTTGCATCGATTCACCCATGAAAAACTCCTTGGTCGCAGCCTGCCTGGCGACGTGTCAGCGAATGACCTTCTGGATGACTTCGATCAGGCGACCCGGATCAAACGGCTTGACCAGCCAGCCCGTGGCGCCAGCGCTGCGCCCCGCCTGCTTCATCTGGTCGCTGGACTCGGTGGTCAGGATCAGGATCGGCGTGGTCTTGAACTTGGGGTGGTCCCGCAGCTTGCGGGTCAGGCCCAGGCCATCGAGGCGGGGCATGTTCTGGTCGGTCAGCACCAGGTCGATGTGGTGGGCCTGCGCCTTCTCGAAAGCGTCCTGGCCATCCACCGCTTCGACGACGTGAAATCCGGCGCCAGTGAGGGTGAAAGACACCATTTTTCGCATGGAAGCCGAGTCATCGACGGCAAGAATGGATTGCATGAGGGTTCTCCGTGGTTCGAACCGATATCGGCAAACGGGGGGGCGGCTTTAGAAAAGGTCGATGGAACCGGCGTCCATCTCGTTCTGCGTCACCGGGCTGGGCCGGTCGGGCATGGGGTCCGGCGTGATGGCCATTTCGCCTTCTTCCGCCTCCATGGTTTCGTCGGCCAGCTTCCAGGCGCAACCCTGCAACACCTTGCCGGTGTGCACGATCAGCTGGGTTGCCATGTCGTGGAACTGCAGCTCGGTCACGGCCTGGTGCAGGCTGTGGCGGATGCTCAGCAGGTCGTCGGTGTCCTTGCTGGCGGCCAGATTGCCCAGCGCATGGTTGGCAGTGGAAAAGCGCTCCAGCAGGTTGCCGGTCGCGTGGTCCAGCAGCCCTTCCAGACGCTTGAGATCGGTCATCGCCATGAGCAGGGAGTCCTGGAGGTCGGCCACCAGGTTCACGGGCAGGGAGACAGACGGCGAGGTTTGCGGCGTCATGGGTAGGTCCTTGGTTCTCAGTGCCGACAGGCCCGGCTGTTCAAGGCCTTGGTGCGTCGGGGCAGTACAATTTTCTCGGTCCGAGAGCAGCTGTATCGGCAGATAACGGCCCGAATTCAGCGCCAATTCGATCCCTGTGGAATCCGGCCAGAGACGGCCCCCATCCCTGCGAGCGGCATGACCGATACCCCCGAACACCGTCCGGTTCGCATCCTCCACCTGGAGGATTCGCGCGTGGATCACGCCCTTGTCAAGTTCGCCCTGCAGCGCAGCGGCCTGCCCAACGAGATCTTTCTGGTCGACACCCTGGACGACTTCGAACGCGAAATCGCCAGCGGCAAGTACGACATCGTGCTGGCCGACTACCACCTGCCGGGGTTCTCGGGGCTCGATGCCTGGGACCGGATGCGTGCGCGTGGGCACGACCTGCCTTTCGTGATCCTCTCGGGCGCCATCGGCGAGGCCGCGGCCGTCGAGGCGATGCACCGCGGCGTCAGTGACTACCTGCTCAAGGACAGCATGAACCGCGCGGCGCACGTGATCCAGCGCGCGATCGAGGTCAGTGAAACCCGTCGCGCCAGGAGCCGGGCCGACGCCGAGCTGGCCGAGTCCCAGCGGCGCCTGGCCGAGCTGGCCGAACACTTGCAGACCAGCATCGAGCAGGAGCGTGCCGACATCGCGCGCGAGATCCACGACGACATCGGCGGCGCGCTGGCAGCCGTCAAGCTCGACCTCTCCTGGATCGCCCGCCGCCCCGCGCTGGACAACGACGTGCGCCAGCACATGGACACCGCGCTGGAGATGCTGCAGCACGCGCTGGGCGCGAGCCAGCGCATCATGATGAACCTGCGCCCGCCCATCCTCGATCAGGGGCTGGTCGCGGCGGTGCAGTGGCTGGCGTCCGGCTTCGAGAAACGCTCCGGCGTGCGTGTCAGCGTGCGGCGCTCGGCGGAACAGATCGACGTGCCGCGCGAGGTACAACTGGTCGCCTACCGCACCGCACAGGAAGCGATGACCAACGTTTCCAAACACGCGACCCGTGCGACCCAGGTCGACATCGACCTGAGCGACCGCGAAGGCGTTCTCACCCTCGAAGTCAGCGACAACGGCCAGGGCATGGGCACCGACGCGCTGCGCAAGGCCAAGTCCTTCGGCCTGCTGGGGCTCAAGGAGCGCGCCGCCAAGGTCGGTGGCTGGCTCGACATCAGTTCATCGTCCCGCGGCACCTCGGTGATCCTGTCGGTGCCGCTGGACGAAGCGGCGGCCGTCGGCGCCGACGGCGAAGAATCCAACAAGACCAGGGAAGAAGAACAATGATCAAAGTCATCCTGTGCGACGACCACGCTGTCGTGCGGCGCGGCATCCGCGACACGATCTCGGAGGCGGTCGACATCCAGGTCGTCGGCGAGGCCGGCAGCTACCCGGAGCTGCGCGAACAGATGCGCAAGACGGAGTGCGACGTGCTGGTGCTCGACCTCAACATGCCCGGCCGCGGCGGGCTGGAGGTGCTGGCGGCACTGCGCGAAGAGGGCTCGGCGGTCAAGACCCTGGTGGTCTCGATGTACCCCGAAGACCAGTACGCGATCCGCTGCCTGCGCGCTGGCGCGCGGGGCTACCTCAACAAGGCCGGCGAACCGGCCGAGATGATCGCCGCCATCCGCACCGTCCACCAGGGCCGCAAGTACGTCACGCCCGACGTTGCGCAGATGCTGGTCGACAACCTGAACGCACCCGAAAGCGAAGAGCTGCACGCCAGCCTGTCCGAGCGCGAACTGCAGACCCTGCAGAAGATCGCCTCGGGCAAGAAGCTCTCGGAGATCGCCGACGAACTCATGCTCAGCCCCAAGACCGTGAGCGTCTACCGCGCCCGCGTGCTGGAGAAGCTGCACCTGGCGAACAATGCCGAACTGACGGTTTACGCGATCCGGAACAGTCTGGTGTGAGTGCGACTGAAGGAAGGTTGATAGGTGTCATATGACCAGCGACGTTCAGGGGTACCAGATGGTGAGGTCTCCAACCCAGGACGAGGTGGAACTGCTGGCCGTCATCTCGGGTGTCAGTGTTTCTCTGGCGGCACTGGCGTTTGTGTGTTTGGTGGGCGCAGCTTCGATGGTGGCGGTGAAGACCCGGTTGCCAGGAAGGTTCAGCGTACTGACGAGCGTCTTGCTGTTACCGCTTTGGTGGGGTTTGGAGCTGTATTCGGGCGGGAGTCTTGAGTGGACGTTCGGACCGGTCGCTCAGCTGGTTTCGGCCATCTTTTACTCGGTGTTTGCACTGGTGTTCTCGTTCGGATTTGTCAGGATGTGCCGAGCCTTCTATCTTGCAGCGAAGGTGAATGCGAGCGGTAATTGACATGGCTCTACAGGGGCGGGCTCGGACAGCTCCCTGACCCCTTCCCAATCGAAGCATCACCATGCACCGCCGCACCGCCTCTCTCACCCTGCTGGCGACCGCCGTCGGCCTGCTCACCGCCTGCGGTACACCCGACCCCCAGAAAGCGCTAGAAGCCTCGGTCCAGCAACTGCAGGACCACCTCGAAGCGAAAGAGACCAAGGCAGTGTTGGCCATGCTGGATCAGGACTTCCGTGCGCAGGATGAACACGACGCAGAGTGGGCACGCAAGACGATGACCTTGATGTTCCTGCGTTATGCCAACGTCAAGGTCATCGCGGTCACGCGCAGCAGTCGCATCGACCCACCGGGGTCGGGCTTCGGCGTCACCGAGGCGCAGGTCGTGTTCACCGGGGCACAGGGACTGATTCCCGAACGGGCATCGCCATACTCGGTGCATTTGCAGTGGGTGCTCCACGGCTCCGAGTGGAAGCTGAGGGATGTCCGTTGGGAGTAACAGGAGCGATCAATATGGCAACCGAAGACAAACCCAAAGGCCCTGCCTCGTACTTCCCTTCGATCGAAAAGAAGTACGGCCGGCCAATCGCCCACTGGCTGGAGCTCGTGGGGGGTCTCCAGGGCATGAAGCACATGGAGATGGTCGCCTGGCTCAAAAGCGAGCACGGCATGGGCCACGGCCATGCGAACGCGATCGTGGCCTACGTGCTGTCGCGTTGAGCGACCGGCTCACCCGCCGATGAACATCCCGGTCGCCAGCTTCATCAGCGCGACCACCGGGCCTTCCATCATCGGCAGCGTGACGGCGATGCCGAGCAGGCCGACGGTGAGGGTGATGGGGAAGCCGATGGCAAAGGCGTTCATCTGGGGCGCGACGCGCGAGATGACGCCCAGCAGCACGTTGACGAACAGCAGCATGGCCACCATCGGCAGCGCGATCCACAGGCCGTAGCGGAACACGACCGATCCCAGCTCGTGCAGCCGCATGCGCGCCACCACCTCGAAGGCGTCGGTGCCGATCGGGAAGGTCTCAAAGCTGGCGACCACGGCCTGCAGCACCATCAGGTGACCGTTGAGGATCACGAACAGCAGCATGGTCGAGTTGCCGTAGAAGCGGCCCACCGCGCTGGTGCTCTGGTTGGTGGTGGGGTCGAAGAAACCGGCGTAGTTCAGGCCCATCTGCAGGCCGATGATTTCGCCGGCGAGTTCGACCGACGCGAACACGATGCGCACGGCCAGCCCGATGGCCACGCCGATCACGACCTGTTGCAGCACCACGCCCATGGCCTTGGCGTCGGCCAGCCCGATCACCGGCTGGTCGGGCAGGGCGGCCTGCGCGCAGATGGCGACCAGCATCGCGAGAGCGACGCGGCTGCGCATGGGGACCGAGCGGGCCGAGAAGATCGGCGCGCTGGAGAAGACCGCGAGGATGCGCAGGAAGGGCCAGAACACCGGCGCCACCAGCGCCATGATGTCCGCTTCACTGAACGTGAACATCTAGATCGCGTGGTTCGGGATCGCCATGATCGTGCTGCGGATGAACTCGACCAGCGTCGTGAGCATCCAGGGTCCGGCGACCGCGAACACGGCAATCGCGGTGATCAGCTTGGGCACGAAGGACAGCGTGGCTTCGTGGATCTGGGTGATGGCCTGGAACAGGCTGACCAGCAGACCGACCACCAGCACGGCGCCGAGCACCGGCGCAGCCAGCATCAGGACCATGTAGAGGGCGTTCTGCCCCATCGTGAGGGCGGCTTGGGGATCCATGGGTTTCCTTAGGTGGCGAACGATGCGGCGAGCGAGCCCAGCAAGAGGTTCCAGCCATCGGCCAGCACGAACAGCATCAGCTTGAACGGCAGCGCGACCAGCACCGGCGAAAGCATCATCATCCCGAGCGACATCAGCACGCTGGCGACCACCATGTCGATCACCAGGAAGGGGATGAAGATCATGAAGCCGATCTGGAAGGCAGTCTTGAGCTCGCTGGTGACGAAGGCCGGCACGATGACGCGGAACGGCGCGGTTTCGGCCTTGACCTCGGCGGGCAGCTTGGCCAGGCGGGCGAACAGCTCGAAGTCGCTCTGGCGCGTCTGCTTGAGCATGAATTCGCGCATCGGACCCTGCGCACGTTCCAGCGCCTGGTCGAACGGAATCTTGTTGGTGGTGTAGGGCTCGTAGGCCTCGGTGTAGACCTTGTCCAGCGTCGGTCCCATCACGAACAGGGTGAGGAACAGCGACAGGCCGATGATCACCTGGTTGGGCGGCGCGGACTGGGTGCCCAGGGCCTGGCGCAGCAGCGAGAGCACGATCACGATGCGGGTGAAGCCCGTCATCAGCAGCAGCACCGCCGGCAGGAAGCTCAGCGCGGTGAAGAACAGCAGGGTCTGGATCGGCACCGAGTAGGTGCTGCCGCTGGCTCCTTGCCCGACCACGATGGGCAGGGCGCCGTTGTTCGCTTGCTGGGCCCAGGCGGGCGCAGCGAACAGCAGGGCGCCGACCAGCGCTGGAGCAGCGGCGCGCAGCAGTGCGCGCGGGTCAGGACGTCGCATGACCGCCCTTCCGGATCTGCGCCAGCCGTGCGGCAAAGCCGGTGGCGGGCGGCGCGGCGTCGACCGGTTCGCTGGCGGCGGTCGGCAGGGGCATCTGATGCAGCGCGGTGACGCTGCCCGGAGACACGCCGAGCACCAGACAGACCGCCTGCTCACCCTGGCCGACCTGCACGGTCACCACACGCTGTTGCGGGCCGAGCGCCACGCCGCCGAGTACCTGCAGCGCCGGACCGGCGCGGTGCGCAGCACCGGGCAGGTGGCGGCGGTAGCGTTGCAGCAGCCAGGCGATGCCCACCATGACGATGAGCAGCACCACGGCGGGAGCGGCGTTCTGGATCATCCACCGGTCCTCAGCTCTTGCTCACCCGGCGCATGCGCTCGGACGGCGTGACGATGTCGGTCAGGCGGATGCCGAACTTGTCGTTGACCACGACGACCTCGCCCTGCGCGATCAGGTAGCCGTTGACCAGCACGTCCATCGGCTCGCCGGCCAGTGCGTCGAGCTCGACCACCGAGCCCTGCGCGAGTTGCAGGATGTACTTGATCGGCACCTTCACGCGGCCGAGCTCCACCGACAGCTGGACCGGGATGTCCAGCACCATCTGGATGTCCTGCGTCGCGTTGCTGCCACCGGGTGGCATCGTGTTGGCCGACGGTGCGTTGGGAGCGTCGAACGCGGGCGCGGGCTCGACCGTCGCGCCGGAGGACGCCTGTTCTTCCAGGGCCTGCGCCCAGTCGTCGGCAATGCTGTCTTCGTTCATGGTGTCGGGTGTGTCAGTGGACATGGTTGTCTCCCAGCCAGGTCATTTCGGAACCGCGCAGCTTGCGGTCGATCCGCAGCGCGTACTTGCCTTTGTGGGTGCCGTACTGGCACTCGAACAGCGGCACGCCTTCGACCTTGGCCTGGATGGACGGCACGCGTTCCAGTTCCAGGAAGTCGCCGACCTGCATGGCCAGCAGCTGTTCGATGGTGGCGTCGGTGCGGGCCAGTTCGGCCACGAGTTGCAGCTCGGCGGCCTGGATTTCGTGCGAGAGCAGGCGCACCCAGCGGCGGTCCAGTTCCATCGCGTCGCCCTGCACGGTCGAGTACAGGACGTCGCGGATCGGTTCGAGCGTGGCGTAGGGAATGCAGACGTGCAGCGAACCGGTCAGGTCACCGATTTCCAGCGAGAAGCTGGTGGTGACGACGATCTCGCTGGCGGTGGCGATGGTCGCGAACTGCGGCTGCATCTCCGAGCGCTGGTAGACGAGTTCCAGCGGATACACGCCCTGCCAGGCCTTCTTGTATTCGTCGGCGACGACCTCGATCAGCCGTGCGATCACGCGCTGCTCGGTCGGGGAAAAGTCGCGACCTTCGATGCGGGTCTTGAACTTGCCGTTGCCGCCGAACAGGCTGTCGATCACGCCGAACAGCAGGGTCGGCTCGCACACCACCAGGCCGTTGCCGCGCAGCGGGCGCACCGACATGATGTTGAAGTTGGTCGGCACCACGAGCTCGCGCAGGAAGGCGCTGTACTTCTGCGCCTTGACCGGGCCGACCGTGATCTCGGGGCTCTTGCGGATGAAGTTGAACAGGCCCATGCGCAGGTTGCGGGAGAAGCGTTCGTTGACGATCTCCATCGTGGGCATGCGCCCGCGAACGATGCGTTCCTGGTTTGAGAGGTTGTAGCCGCGCACCCCTTCGGTGGGTGGCGCTTCTTTCTCGACCTTCTGGCTCTCGCCGGTCACGCCTTCGAGCAGCGCGTCGACTTCTTCCTGGGACAGAAACGATTCGGACATGGCGTTGGACCGGCGTCGGTGTTATTGCACGATGAAGCTGGAGAAAAGCACACCCTCGATGGGGTTGTTGACTTCGCGCTTTTTCTTCTTTTTGCCCTTGGCGTCGGTCTCGGGTTCGGCGTTCGGGTGCTCGTATTCGTAGCCCATGACGTGGGAGATCTCGGCAATGATGTCGTAGGTGAGCGCCTCCTTGCCCTCGGCCTTGAGCAGCTCGTCGGCGGTGCGCTGCGAGATCAGGATCAGGATGCCGTTGCGGATGCTGGGCATGTAGACCTTCATCTCGTCGCCGGTGTGGGCGTCGGCCAGTTGCAGGGTGATGCCCATCTGTGCGAAGCGGTTGCCCCCCGGATCGGCCAGGTTGACCACCATGGCGTCCAGCGGCAGGAAGGTGGGTGGAACCTTGGGGTCGCGCTTGGGCTTGGCCTCGTGGGCCGGTGCCTTGTGTGCCGTGGCATCGGCGCCATCGGCACCTTCTTCGTCGGCGTGGCTCTTCTTCATCAGGAAGAACGCAGCGCCGCCACCGATGAGGGCGAGCACCACCACACCGATGATGATGAACAGCAGCTTCTTGCTCTTGGGCTTGGCCGGTGCTTCGGCATCGGCGGTGGCGGCGGCAGCAGACATGGATTTCCTCCGGAAAGTCGCCCCGACGGGGGGCGGTGCGCACCGCTGGAAACGGTGGGCTGTGGAGGAATTATTGGAGTCCGGCCTCTTGGGCGTAGCCCCGAATAGCGCCCGGAAAACCGCCTATTCGGGGCCGCTGCGGCCCCGGTTTGCGGTTCTCAGGCGAAGGTGTCGAGCGGCCGGTTGCCGTCGGTGCGGGGGCGCAGCGGAGTGAGCGGCGTGTCGGCTGGCGCCGATCCGGACCGCTCAATGCGGCCTGCGGAGGTGGTGCGGCCGGCGCTGTGGCGGGCGTCGCGGCCCGCGCCCTGGCCGTTCTGGGCCCCGACGCTGACGTCGCCGAGCTGGATCCCGCTGCGCTGCAGCAACTCGCCCAGCGAGCCCTCGGCATGGTCGGCCAGCGCGGCGCGCGCCTCGGCGCTGTCGGTGCGGAAGCCCAGGTCGAGCTCCTGCCCGGAGAGCGAGAGCCGGATGTCGATCGCATCGCTGCCATCGTCGCCCACGCGCAGCTTGGCCTCGTGCAGGGTGGGGGCAGTGAAACTGTCCAGGCGTTCTTCGTTCTGCGCCCGCTCTTCGGCGGCCCACAGGGCGCCGTCGTCGGGGTTGCTGTCGCCGCTTTGGTTGCTGTCGTTGCCCGAGGACGATGCGGCGGCGCTGGTGTCCTGGCCGCCGTGACCGGTCTGGCCGGAAAGGTCACCGCCGGAAGACCCCGCGCCGGTCGAGGCCGGTGCCGTGGCGGCGGCGCTGCTGGCGGCGCCCGCGCCGAGGGCATCGCCCGTGGGGGTGGTGGCGCTGAAGCGCTCGTCCAGGGTCACGGTCGAACGGGTGCTGGCGATGGCCGTGGCGGTGTTGTCCCCGCGGGACTGCAGGCGATCGATCTGCACCGACGCCGGCGCCTGTTGCAGGGCCTGGGTCGACGGGGCGGGGCTGGCCTGCGCATGCGCGCCGGCCGGGGCATGGGCGCTGAGCCGCCCGGCGCCCGGGTTGGCCCGGGCTGAGGTGGCGCTGGTCGCGTTGGCCAGGCTGGCGTTGACGAGCTGGTCCGGTGACGCGGTTTCGGCCGCCACGCCTTCGGTCGAGGCCAGGGCTGCGAGCGTGGCGCTGTCGGGTGACTCGGCCTGATCGAGAAGTTGCATGCCCGCCGGCAAGGCGTCGCCCTGGCCGGTCGCGCGGGTGCTGACGTTGCCGGTCTGCCCCGTCAGGATGCCGGCGGCGTCGGAGTCCTTGCCGCTGCGGCCTCCCGCGGCGGCGAGTCCGGTGTCGGTATCGGCATCGGTGACGGCTGTGCGCTTGGCAGCCTGCCCCTGGGGCAATCCCATCCATTGCATCACCGCGGCGAGGTGGCTGCCGTCGGCGGCCGTGGCAGCGTTCGGGTCGGTGGCCAGGGCGTCGGTGGCGGACAGCGCGGTGCTGCCGTCGGCGCTGCCCATGATGGCCGGCAGTCCGGAGGGATCGCTGGCGCTGAGCAGCGACAGCAGCATCGAGAAGTGGTCGGTGCCGGTGCCGTGGGCGCCGGGCTTGCGCGCGGCTGCATGCGCGGCGCGTGCACCGGCGGCGTGGCCGGCACCAGCCGTGGACGCGTGTGAGGAGGCGGGGGCCGTGCTCATGAACGCAGCCCCTGGGCCTGGGCGCGGCTCTGGCGCAGGTGGATGGTGAGCGCCATCTCGTCGGTGGTCTTCTGTTCCTGGCGCATCACCCGGTGGTCGATGGCCGCCTGCTGGCGCTCGGCGTATTTGCGCAGGCCGGCGACGTCGCGTTCGGCCGCATAGACCTGGGCCTGCACCTTCTCGACCATCTCTTCGCGGCTGCGCTGCACCGACTTCTGGAACTCGATCGCGTGGGTGATCTTCTCCATGAACTGGCGGTGGTGGTGCAACAGGGCAGCGTCGACACCGCCCGAGGTGCTGCGCGTGGCCCAGCGCGACAGGGCCTCGTCGGCATAGTTGCGCAGCTGGTTCATCTGGTCCTGCGCCGCCTGCAGTTCCCGCTGGGCCTGGCCGAGCGCCTGCAGGGCGTCGTCGCGTCGCCGGGCCGCCAGGTCCACCACCTTGTTCAGTGTCTGCAGCTTGTTCATGCCTTGGCTCCTTCATACGGGTTGTGGTGGGTGCGGCCACGCAGGCCGGCGCCGTCGCGCGGGTTGGGCTTGTCTTCCTGCAGCGCCACGGCCAGCTGCTGCAGGCTGTTGCCCATGGTCGCGGCCTCGCGCATGTCCTGGATCAGGAAACGCTGCAGGCCCGGGTAGAGCACGATGGCACGGTCGGTCTCGGGATCGCTGCCGGCCGCGTAGGCGCCCAGCTGGATCAGGTCGCGGCTCTTCATGTAGCGCGAGTAGTTGTTGCGGAACTTGCGCGCCAGCTCCAGGTGGTGGGCGCTGGCGACGTTGTGCATCACGCGCGAGGCCGAGGCCTCGACATCGATGGCCGGGTAGTGGCCCGATTCGGCCAGGGCGCGAGAGAGCACGATGTGGCCGTCCAGGATGGCGCGGGCCGCGTCGGCGATCGGGTCCTGCTGGTCGTCGCCTTCGGTCAGCACGGTGTAGAAGGCGGTGATCGAACCCTTGCCGTTGAGGCCGTTGCCGCTGCGTTCGACCAGCTGCGGCAGCTTGGCGAAGCACGAAGGCGGATAGCCTTTGGTGGCCGGCGGCTCGCCGATGGCCAAGGCGATCTCGCGCTGGGCCATGGCGTAGCGGGTGAGCGAATCCATCAGCAGCAGCACGTGCAGACCGTCGTCGCGGAAGCGTTCGGCGATCGCCGTGGCGTAGGCCGCGCCCTGCATGCGCACCAGCGGCGGTGCGTCGGCCGGTGCGGCGACCACGACCGAGCGCTTGCGCCCGTCGTCGCCCAGGATGTCTTCGATGAATTCCTTGACTTCGCGGCCACGTTCACCGATCAGACCGACCACGATCACGTCGGCCTTGGTGTAGCGGGCCATCATGCCCAGCAGCACCGACTTGCCGACGCCGGAGCCGGCGAACAGGCCGATCCGCTGGCCGCGGCCGACCGTGAGCAGGGCGTTGATCGCGCGCACGCCGGTGTCCAGCGGTTCGCGCACCGGGTCGCGGTCCATGGCGTTCAGCGGCGTCTGGTCCATCGGTTCGATGTCGACGTGCGTGATCGGGCCCATGTGGTCCATCGGGCGGCCGTGCGAGTCGACCACCCGGCCGAGCAGGCCGCGGCCCAGCGGCAGGCGCAGCAGGCCGCGGTCGCCGGCAGACGGGGCCTTGTTGACCTGGCCTAGGCGTGGCACCGGTCGGAACGGCGCCAGCGGCGTGACGCTGGCGCCGCTGGCCAGGCCGCGGGTGTCGCCGGCCGGCATCAGGAAGGCGCGGTCGCTGGAGAACCCGACCACCTCGGCCAGCACCGGTTCGCGCTTGCCGTTGGCGATCAGGCATTGGGAGCCCACCGGCACGCGCAGGCCCACCGCTTCGAGCACCAGGCCGGCCAGCCGCGTGAGCGTGCCGCGCACCTCCAGCGGGGTCTGCACGTTGGCGCTGGTGCGCAGGTCGGCCATGAACCGGTCCCAAGTGTTGTCCGGCTCACTCATCGTCTTCCTCCGCGTCCCAGGGTTCATCCAGTCCGAGGTTGCCGACCGCGCGCGACCAGCGCTTCTCGACCGTGGCGTCGACGATGGCGCTCGGGGTCTGCACCAGGCATCCGCCGGGGGTGATCGTGACGTCGGCCACGAACTCGGGAGCGTTCTCGCCCAGCGTTTCCATCAGGGCGTCTTTCATCAGCGACAGGTCGTCCGGGTGCATGCGCACCGTGGCCGGCAGGCCGTCTTCGACGATCAGCTCCAGCGACTCGCCGATCACCGCGCGCAGGTGGCCGGTGTTGGATTGCAGCTCCTGGCGCACCACCTGGCGCGCGATGTCGCAGGCCAGGTCGAGGATCTGGCGCGCAATCTTCTGTTCGCAGCCGATCAGCTGGTCGGTCATGCTGTGCAGCAGCTGGCCCAGGCGAGCGCCGGTCTCTTCGGTGCTGCGGCGCATCGCGGCCTCGAGCGCATCGCGCACTTCCTTGCCGCCGGCGTCGTGGCCGTGGGCGAAGCCGTCGGCAAAGGCCTGCTGACGGGCCTCGGCGACCGCCTGCTCCAGCAGCAGGTTCGGTTCCGGCTCCGGCTCGGACTCCACGGGTGGGGGCAGCTCGTCGCTGCCGTCCACGGCGGCAAAGCGCCAGGCCGAAACGGCGTCGATCTCCTCGCGCGGGATGAAGCGCGAGTGCGGGCTGGTCTTGGGCGTCGCCTTAGACGAAGCCGTCATCGCCACCTCCGCCGATCACGATCGTGCCTTCGTCGGACAGGCGGCGCACGATCTTGAGGATTTCCTTCTGCTGGCCCTCGACCTCGGACAGCCGCACCGGGCCGCGCGATTCGAGGTCGTCGCGCAAGCCTTCGGCCGCGCGGCTGGACATGTTGCCCAGGATGAGTTCCTTGAGCTCGCTGCTGGAGCCCTTGAGCGCGATGACCAGCATGTCGGTCGACACTTCCTTGAGCACCATCTGCACCGACTTGTTGTCCAGCTTCTGCAGGTCTTCGAAGGTGAACATCTTGTCGGTGATCTTCTGGGCGAGATCGGCGTCCTGTTCGCGGATCGATTCGATGACGGTGCCTTCGATGGCCGTGCCCAGCATGTTGAGGATGTCGGCCGCGGTCTGCACCCCGCCCAGCGAGGTCTTGCGCACCTTGTCGCCGCCGGCCAGCACCTTGTAGAGCACCTCGTTGAGGTCGTTCAGGGCGGTCGGCTGGATGCCTTCGAGGGTGGCGATGCGCAGCATCACCTCGTTGCGCATGCGCTCGGTCAGGTGCTTGAGCACCCCCGCGATCAGGTCGCTGTCCAGGTGGACCAGGATGGCGGCCATGATCTGCGGGTGCTCGTTGCGCAGCAGTTCGGCGATCGACTGCGGGTCCATCCACTTCAGGCTTTCGATGCCCGAGACGTCGCTGCCCTGCATGATGCGGTCGATCAGCAGCGAGGCCTTGTCGTCGCCCAGGGCGCGCTTGAGCACCGACTTGACGTAGTTGTTGGTGTCCGAGACCAGCAGGCTCTGCGAGGCGGCTTCGTCGGTGAACTTGCCCATCACCTGCTCGACACGGTCGCGCGAGACCGTGCGCATGGCGGCGATGGTTTCACCGAGCTTCTGCACTTCCTTGGGCGAGAGGTGCTTGAACACTTCGGCGGCTTCTTCCTCACCGATGGACATGAGGAAGATGGCGGCGTCCTGGATACCCTGGTCTTCCATTTGGATTTCTCTGTCGCGTGAATGGGTGGACGGTCAGGCCGGCTGCTCGCCGTTGACCCAACCCTTGACGATGTTGGCCACGGCGATCGGGTTCTCCAGCGCCAGGCGCTTGGCGTCGGCCAGCCGCACCTGCTCGGGAGTCGGTTCGTTGTTGATGGCGGGCACCGGCAGGCCCGGGCGCTCGGGCGTCTCGTTGACCAGGGCGTCGAGCTGCGGCACGACCGGGGTCAACGGGGTCTTGGCCGGCGTCTTCAGGGCCTTCATGCCCGGGCGCACCAGACCCATCAGGATCAGCAGTGCCACGCCCAGTCCGCCGAGCGGCCAGGCCAGGCTGCGTGCCAGCTCCATGTTCTCCGGCTGCTTCCACCAGGCCACCGGCGGCTCTTCGACCGGCTTGGCGATGTTGAAGACGGCGTTGACCACGTTGACCGAATCGCCGCGGTCCTTGTTGAAGCCGATGGTCTCGCGCACCAGCGCGGTCATCTGCTCGATCTGCTCGGGCGGGATCGCCGTGGTGGTGGCCTTGCCGGTCTTGGCATCGGTGCTGCTGCGGTGGTTGACCACCACGGCGGCGCTCAGGCGCTTGACGGTGCCGCTGGACTCGCGCACGGTGCGCACCGTCTTGTCGATCTCGTAGTTGGTGACCGATTCCTTGCGCATGGTGCCGGCCTTGTCGCCGTTGCTGGCGACACCCAGCGGGGCGGCGGCGCCGTTGACCGGGGCGGTGCCGGTGGCTGGCGGCTGGTTGGTCGTGGCGCCGGGCACGCCGGCCGGCTTGGCCTGCGGCGGGGTGCCGTCCTCGACGGTCTGCTGGCTGCGCACGACGGCGGTGTCGGCGCCCTGATTGGGCTTGTGCTGCTCATAGGTCGCTTCCGCCAGCGAGAAGTCGACGTCGGCGCTGACCTGGGCCTTGACGTTGCCGACGCCGACCAGCGGCTCGATCATGTCCAGGATGCGGCGCGTGTAGAGCTGCTCGATCTGCTGCGTGTACTGCAGCTTCTGCAGGTCGGCGCCCTGGGCCGACTGGTCGGGGCTGGCCGAGAGCAGGGTGCCGGCGTCGTCGACGACGCTGACCGCCTTGGGGTTCATCTCGGGCACGCTGGCGGCGACCAGGTGCACGATGCCCGCGATCTGCGCCTTGTCCAGCGTGCGGCCGGGGTGCAGGGTCAGCAGCACCGAGGCGCTGGGCTTCTGCTGCTCGCGAAAGAAGCCGTTCTGGTTGGGCAGCGCCAGGTGCACGCGCGCGGCCTGCACCGACGAGAGCGACTGGATCGAGCGGGTGAGTTCGCCTTCCAGGCCGCGCTGGAAGGTCAGGCGCTCCTGGAACTGCGTCATGCCGAAGCGGTTGGTTTCCATCAGCTCGAAACCGTTGACCGAACCCTTGGGCAGACCCTGCGAGGCCAGGCGCAGGCGGGTGTCGTGCACCTTGTCCGACGGCACCATGATGGCGCCGCCACCCTCGGTGTACTTGTAGGGCACGTTCATCGTCGTCAGCTGCGCGATGATGGCCCCGCCGTCCTTGTCGTTGAGGTTGTTGTAGAGGATCTTCCAGTCGGGCTGCTGACCCATGAAGAAGAGGGCGATGGCGATCGCCAGCAGGCCGAAGGCACCCAGGCCGAGCTTGATCTTTTGCGACTTGTCCAGTTTCGACAGACCGGCGCTGAGTGCGCTGCGTTGGTCGGGCGGCAGGTCCAGTTCGGCGACGGCGTTGCTCATGGCGGAAGGGCTTGGAAGTGGGTCTCAAGAGGGGAAATCACCCCTGTTGCGACCGAGTATCCGGTTCCGCTCTCCCGCGCATAGCCATGAAAAGGGCGGACTTTCCCCCCCTGTTCCCGACCCGGAAAAACCGGCCAATCCCTACGATTGGATTCCGTTTCCGCCCGCCTGAAAGGACACCGCCATGGACCTTCGAATCAATGCCCTGAACAGCCAGGCCGCCACCGGCGTCGGCCGCAGCGCGTCGGCACGCGGCGCAGGCTCGTCCGCCGGGGTAGGCGGGGTCGGCAGCGGGTTTGCCGACAACTTCAAGACCGCACTGCAGTCGGTGAGCAAGGCGCAGAACGAAGCCAGCAGCCTGCAGATGGAAGTGCAGAAGGGCAATCCGAACGTCAGCCTGGAAGAAACCATGCTGGCCATGCAGAAGGCCCAGATCGGCTTCCAGGCCACCTTGAACGTCCGCAACCGGATGGTCCAGGCCTACACAGACATCATGAATATGAGTGTTTGACACTCCCCCCGCGCCGCCTGCGGCGTCACCCCCCGGGGGGCGATGCGAGCGGCCCGGCGGAGCCGGTTCCGCCGCATCCTCGACACAGGCACTGCGCTCCGGAGGGGTGCCCTCAATGGACCTGCTTGGTGTCCATCAGTTGTTCGAGATCGTTCAGCCAGGGCTCGGCCAGGCAGCGGATCTCGGCGTCGGTGCGCAGGATGCGCTGCATGATGCGGGCCTTTTCCTTGCGCTCTTCGGGGGCGAGCTGCAGGTTGCGCGACTTGTGGCGCAGCTGGGCGATCAGCACGGCGCAGGTACCTTCGAGATGCATGATCTGGTCCCAGTTCTCGCTGCGCGCGGCTTCGAGCATGCGCTGACTGGCGTTCTCGATGGCTTTGTAGTAGTCCAGCAAGCTGTGCTCCATGATCAGACTCCCCGGCCCGAGACGGGCTGCAGGTAGGCGGGGCCCGGGCCCCGGATGAGTTTCCACGACTGGGCCACCGGCTCGATGAGGCGGGTGACTTCTTCCAGCGGGGCGGCGTCGTTGCGCAGGTTGGCCAGCGTCAGGCGGCGGATGCTGTACTCGTAGAGCGCCTGCAGGTTCAGCGCCAGGTCGCCTCCGCCGCGCACGTTCAGGCCCGCCTTGAGGCCTTCTTCGATGATGCGCACGGCCTTGCTGATGGCCAGGCCCTTGGCCGGGATGTCGCCACGGGAGATGGCGCCGCGGGCCGATGCCAGCGATTGCAGCAGTGCGTCGAACAGCAGGTCGACCAGCTGGTGCGGGTCTGCGCCCTGGACGCTGGTCTCTGCGGCAACCCTTTTGTAGACCGATGCAGCGCGTGTGCTGGCAGAAGTGAACATGGTGTCGATTCCTTGTGGCTGATGCTTATCTGTATCGGCACCTGCTGCGGGGACTGTAGTTTTTGCGATCGACATCTGGTGGGAAAAACTCGGGGTTATCAAGCACTTGCAGGCGACAGTTCGTCAGGCCTTGTTCCACATCGTGATCTGCTGGCTGACGAACGAATTCAGGCCGTTGAGCTTGGCCACCGCTGCGTCCATGGCGTTGTACTGGGCCAGGTAGCGGACCTCGGCCCGCGAGGCGCGGTCGTTGACCCGGTCCTGCTCGGCGGTGTTGCGTTTGATCGAACTCTGGATCGAGTTGGTCTTGTTGCTCAGCAGGCCATCGGAGTCGACCAGGCCTTCGGCAAAGGTCTTGACCTTGAGGCCGAAGCCTTCGGTGGTGGCCGAGCCAGTGCTGGCGGTGAAGAGCGATTTCAGGCCATCGAGGTTGTCCAGCGCCGCGTCGAACTTTTCGCTGTCGAGCGTGAGCTTGCCGCCGGTCTGCATCTCGATGCCGATGTCGGACAGGCGCGAGAACGGCGTGCTGGACGTGACCGAACGCATCATGCTGCGCAGCGCGTTCTGCAGGCCGGTCGCGGTCGAGTCGCCTTGCAGGGCGCCCGCGACCTTGGTGCTCGCGTCGTAGCGCGTGGCGTTCGCGATGGTGCTGTTGAGGGTGTTGTAGTTGTCGATGAAGGCCTGCACGTTGGTGCGGATGGCCTCCAGGTCGGTGCTTACGTCGACCTCGACCGGTGCGGTGGTGACCTGCGAGAGTTGCAGTGTCAGGCCGGGCAGGGTGTTCGAGAGCTTGTTGCTGGTCGAGCTGATCGACACGCCGTTGACGGTGGCCAGGGCATTCTGCCCCGCCTGTGTCTGCGACATGCCGTTGGCGTTGCCGGCCGCATAGGCCAGGCGCGAAAGGCCCGAGGCATCGGTGTTGTTGGTGTCGTCGTCGGTGACGGAGACGCGAAACCCGGTGGTGGCGCCTGTGTCCTTGGAGCGCATGAGCAGGCGTTCGCCCGAGGCGTCCTTGAGCACCGTGGCGCTCACGCCCGCATTGGCGTCGTTGATCTTGGCGGCGATCTTGGCCAGGGTGTCTTCGCCCGAGCCGATGGTGACCGTCACGGGTGTGCCGCTGCCGGCCGTGAAGGCGTTGCCGCTCCAGCTGCCCAGCTCGATGGTCATGCTGCCGGTGCCCATGGCGGTGTCTGCCGCGACGGCCGACGAAGCGGTCGACTGGGCCTTGGCCAGTTGCTGGACGGAAATGGAAAAGGAACTGGCCGGCGCTCCGGACGAAGCGGTCACACCGACGGCGGCGCTGTTGGACGAAGTGGCGGTGACCGCATTCCAGCCTTTGCTGGTCGAGAGCTTGCTGGCGGCGTCGCCGAGCGCAGAGACCTGCGACTTGATGGTGCCGTAGGTCGACATCCGGGTCTGCAGCGAAGTGGCCTGCGTCTTGAGCTGGGTCAGCGGCGCTTTCTCCAGCGCCACCAGCTGGGTGACGATGCTCTGGACGTCGAGTCCGCTGCCGATGCCTGGAGAAGAGATGGTGGCCATGGTGGACCTCGTTCAGGATGGACGCACCGCACGCAAAGGCATGCGGTCTGTGCATCCCGCTGGAAACGGGAGCGCAGCGGGGCAGCAGGACGCTGCCACCGCTGCGGCCCGTCACACCCGGGGGTGTGACGCTGCCGGTCGACCGATCAACGCAGCAGGGACAGCACGCCCTGGGGCAGCTGGTTGGCCTGGGCAATCATCGCGGTGCCGGCCTGCTGCAGGATCTGGCCTCGCGAGAGGTTGGCCGTTTCCGTGGCGAAGTCAGCGTCCATGATGCGACCGCGGGATGCCGCCGTGTTCTCCGAAGCGATCTGCAGGTTGGAGATCACCGACTCGAAGCGGTTCTGCCCGGCACCAAAGCCGGCGCGGGCGGTGGTGATCTCGTCGATCGCGTCGTCCAGGTCGTCCATGGCGGCCTTGGCATTGGCGGCCGAGGTGATGTCGCCACCGACCACAGCGGTGATGCCAGCGCCGGCGGTCAGGTCACCGGTGGCGATGTCGATCTGGTCGGTTGCAACGTTGTTGGCGCCGACCTGGAAGTTCAGGGTGGCGGCGGTGGAGAGCAGGTCGGTGCCGTTGAACTTGGTGCCGGTCAGCACGCGGGTCACTTCCTTGGCCAGCTCCTGGTACTCGGCGTCCAGGTTGGCCTGGTCGCTGGTGGAGTTGGTGGCGTTGGCCGACTGGGTAGCCAGTTCGCGCATGCGCTGCAGCGAGTCACCGACCTTGCCCAGAGCGCCTTCAGCGGTCTGCGACAGGGAGATGGCGTCGTTGGCGTTGCGGATGGCCACGTTCATGCCCTTGACCTGGGCGTTCATGCGTTCGGCGATGGCCAGGCCGGCCGAGTCGTCTTTGGCGCTGTTGACGCGCAGGCCGGAAGACAGGCGCTGCATCGAGGTCGACAGGGATGCGCTCGAAGCGTTCAGGTTGCGTTGTGCATTCAGCGATTGCACGTTGGTGTTGATGGTGCTGCTCATGTTTAACTCCTAAAGTTGGACAAAGGTAATCCGGCATCTCTGCCGATCTCAACGCCCCCCTTGCGGAGGGCCGCCATGACCGGTGCCCATTGCAGCAAGCCGGATGGCCCTTGGGGACCGATTGCCGTCTCGCCGCGTTGCTTGCCGGACGACGAACCTTTTAGAAGTTCGTTGAGAAGCTTTTCGGTGGCCCCGACATATTCTTTAGCCCCGGCCTACACCGGATCGCTGAAATAAGCAAGGCATGTGCGCCGCTGTTCCTGCCTTAGGACGTGCGGCAGCGGTGCATCACGTGCGCACAGGCCGGATGCAAATGAACACCAAAGATGTAGGAAGAAATCCGACACGGTGTCGGGCGGGCGCCGACAGACCGAACAGCCATTTCCCGATTCAAGATTTTTTTACGGTCGACACAATTACACACATCAAGTCAGCAGATGTAAGCACCCCGCCCGCACCGCCGACAGGACACCGAAGGAGAAACGACATGGACAGCGAACAACTCTTGGCCGAAATCCGCGAAGCCAATCTGACCTATCTGATGCTGGCGCAGAACCTGATCCGCAAGGACCGCGCCGAAGCGCTGTACCGCCTGGGTCTGACCGAAGAGGCCGCTGACCTGCTGGGCATGCTGTCGACCGCGCAGTTGCTGAAGATCGCTTCGAGCAACATGCTGCTGTGCCGCTTCCGTGTGGACGACGACCTGGTGTGGAACCTGCTGACCAGCCACAACGTCAAGAAGGTCGACAACGCCACCACGACCCAGCTGCACGCCAGCATCCTGATGGCCGGCCGCTTCGCCGAGTCGATGGCCAATACCACGCATTGATTGGCCCCCCCGCGCCGCCTGCGGCGTCACCCCCCGGGGGCGGCGCTGGAGGCCCGGCGGAGCCGGTTCCCCGGCGCCCTCGGTTGAAAACCCTTCTCTCGTTCTTCTCTGGAGCACCTCATGGCCACCGCAAAAAGCATCCTCAACGAGTCCCGCGACATTGAACGCGCCGTGGCCCTGATCCAGCTGGGCGCCCGTCTGCAGGTGCTGGAGTACGAGACCAGCCTGTCGTACGAGCGGCTGCTGCGTCTGTACAAGGAAGTGGCCGGCAAGTCGCCGTCCAAGGGTCAGCTGCCCTTCTCGACCGACTGGTTCCTGACCTGGCAGCCCAACATCCACGCCTCGCTGTTCCTGAACATCCACGAGTACCTCTCCAAGACCAGCGACCTGGAAGAGATCGATACCGTGATCAAGGCCTTCCGCCTCTACAGCGAGCAGATGCAGGCCAGCGCGATCGAACCCCTGCTCTCCGTCACCCGCGCCTGGCGCCTGGTGAAGTTCGTGGACAACGGCATGCTGACGCTGACCAAGTGCTCCTGCTGCGGCGGCCACTTCGTGACTGAGCCGTACGAAAACGCCAAGAGTTTCGTCTGCGGCCTGTGCGAGCCACCGGCCCGCGCCGGCAAGGGCAGTGCCTCGGGTGGACTGCGCCTGCACTGAACCCGCCGTTTCCCCAAACGCCGAAAAGGACCCTTGCGAGGGTCCTTTTTGCGTTCATGGGCCTCCTCAATCACCCCTAGAGTTGGACCGATAGAAAAGGCATTCACGGGTCGGCGCCACAGTGTGCGGCGGCTCCTCTCTTTGTACAGGGTTCCACCATGTTCGTGATCATCGGTTTTCTGGTCTCGATGGCCTGCATCTTCGGTGTCTTCATCGCCCACGGCGGCAACATCGGCGTGGTGTTGCACGCCTTGCCGTTTGAAATCACCACCATCCTCGGGGCGGCGCTCGGTGCCTTCGTGATGAACAACCAGATGAAGGTGGTCAAGGCCTCGGCCGCCGGTCTGGGCCAGTGCTTCAAGGGCAGCAAGTACACCAAGGCCCGTTACATGGAACTGCTGGCGCTGCAGTTCGACATCCTGCAGAAGGCCCGCAAGGAAGGCCTGATGGCGATCGAGCAGGATGTCGAGAACCCCGACCAGTCGCCGCTGTTCAAGAAGTACCCGACCGTGGGCACCGACCACCACGTGACCGAGTTCATCACCGACTACCTGCGCATGATGGTCTCGGGCAACCTCAACGCGCACGAGATCGAATCGCTGATGGACGCCGAAATCGAGACCCATCACCAGGAGGCCCACGCGCCGGTCGCGGCGATCGGTCGTCTGGCCGGTGGCCTGCCAGCCTTCGGGATCGTGGCCGCCGTGCTCGGTGTGGTGAACACCATGGGCTCGGTGGGCCAGCCGCCGGCGGTGCTCGGCGGCATGATCGGCTCGGCCCTGGTCGGTACCTTCCTGGGGATTCTGATGGCCTATGGCGTGGTGGAGCCGCTGGGCGGCCTGCTGGAGCAGAAGGTCGAAGAAGCCTCCAAGGAATTCCAGTGCATCAAGACCACGCTGCTGGCCTCGATGCAGGGCTACGCCCCGTCGACCGCGATCGAGTTCGGTCGCAAGGTGCTGTTCTCCGACGTGCGCCCCAGCTTCTCGGAGCTCGAAGGCCACGTCAAGGGCAAGAAGTAACGCGCGGAGCGCGGGAGCTGCTTCATGGCCGACGGGAAAAAACTACAGCCGATCATCGTCAAGCGCGTCAAGAAGGGCGGGCATGCGGCGCACGGTGGCGCGTGGAAGATTGCCTACGCCGACTTCGTGACGGCCATGATGGCCTTCTTCCTGCTGATGTGGCTGCTGGGTTCGACCGCCAAGGGCGACCTGCAGGGCATCTCGCAATTCTTCAACACACCGTTCAAGGTCGCCCTGATGGGCGGCGACGGCTCGGGCAACAGCGACAGCATCCTGCCCGGTGGCGGACGTGACCTGTCCAAGGCCGCCGGCCAGGTCGACGGCGGCGACGCCGAGCGGGCCGTGAAGGAGGTCGGCGCCCAGATGGCGCGGGCCGAGCTGGCGCGCCAGGACAAGATGCGCATCGACGCGCTGCAGTCCAAGATCAACGAGATGATTTCCAGCAACCAGGCGCTGGCGGAGTTCGGGGCGCAGATCCGCATGGAGCAGACGCCCGACGGCCTGCAGATCCAGATCGTCGACGACCAGGCGCGGCCCATGTTCGATTCGGGCAGCGCCATCGTCAAACCCTACATGCGCGACATCCTGCGCGAGATCGGTTCGGCGCTCGGCGACATCGAGAACCGGCTCACGCTGTCCGGCCACACCGACGCCACGCCCTATGGCAGCGGCGACCGCGGCTACAGCAACTGGGAGCTCTCGGCCGACCGGGCGAACGCGTCGCGGCGCGAGCTGGTGTCTGGCGGACTGCCGGACGACAAGATCGCGCGCATCGAGGGGCTGGCCTCCAGCCGGCTGCTGGAGCCGACCCAGCCCGCCGCGGCGATCAACCGGCGCATCAGCATTCTGGTCATGACGCGCGAGGCCGAGGAGCGCATGGCGCCCAAGGGCGACGGTGCCACCGTGCCCCATGCCGCGCCTGCGCCCGCACCGGTGGCGGCGGCAGCACCGGTCGAACCGGCCGCTGCAGCCATGCCCGCCCCCGCTCCCGTCTCCCCGGCGCCCCCGCCGGTGAACCAGGCGCCGCCTGCTGCACCTGCCGCGCAGGCCGCACCGGTCGCCGAAACCGTTCCCGCCCCCGCCCGGCGCATGCCCCTTGGGCTGCCCGACCTTCAGAAACTGGCAGAAGTGCCGAAACCCAGGGAAGAGGCCGGGCCCATCAAGCCCCGCTGAATCGCCATTGTTTCCTGACCGGAGACCTCACCATGTCCACCCCGATGAAATTCCTGATCGTTGACGACTTCTCCACCATGCGCCGCATCGTGCGCAACCTGCTCAAGGAGATCGGACACACCGACGCCGACGAGGCGGAGGATGGGGCGGTCGCGCTGAACAAGTTGCGCAACGGCAACTTCAACTTCGTTGTCAGCGACATCAACATGCCCAACATGAACGGCTTCCAGCTGCTGGCCGAGATCAAGAAGGACGAGGCGCTCAAGCACCTGCCGGTCCTGATGGTGACAGCCGAGGCGCGCAAGGAAGACATCGTGATGGCGGCGCAGGGCGGCGCGGCGGGCTACATCGTCAAGCCGTTCACCAAGGCCACGCTGGAAGACAAGCTCGCCAACATCTTCAAGAAACTCGGCCTCTGAGCCAATCGGGAGCCGCCATGTCACCGAGCACCAACAGCCCGGGCAATCCGGAAATGTTCCAGCAACTGGGTGTGATCACGCGCCAGTTGCACGATGCCCTCAAGGAGCTCGGCTTTGCCGACAAGCTCAAGGGCACGGTCGACCAGTTGCCCGACGCGCAGAGCCGTCTCTCATACATCGCCCGCCTGACCGGTGAAGCGGCGGAAAAGGTGCTCAACCATGTCGAGGGCGCCAAGTCCGAGCAGGAGATCATTGCCGAGCGTGGTCGCCAGCTGTCGGCCACCATCGCCGCCGTGCCGGGGCTGTCCCGGGCCATGCCCGAGCTGCTGAACTGGTCGAAGGACGTGGTCGCCCTGAGCGAAAAGAGCGACGCGCGCCTGACCGAGATCATGATGGCCCAGGACTTCCACGACCTCACCGGCCAGGTGATCGCCCGCGTGGTGCAGCTGGCCGGCACCATCGAGGAACAGCTGCTGGGCCTGCTGCTGCAGTCGGCGCCTTCCGGCACCCCCGGACAGGACAAGGCCTACGACATCAATGCCCTCGAAGGTCCCGTGGTCAGCACCGAAGGCCGCACCGATGTGGTGGCCGACCAGAAGGACGTCGACGACCTGCTGGCTTCCCTGGGCTTCTAGGCCCGCACTCCACCGGTTTTCGCTGGGGGAATAGGGCGGTGCTTCACCGCCTTTTCGTGCTTTCGTCTTTCGACCCGACTTCCACAATCTGACCAACCCCCCCGTTGAGTCAGATCGATGTCTTCCTCCAGCTCGGACAAGAATTTACCGGCGACCGCGCACCGCCTGAAGAAGGCACGCCAGGAAGGTCAGATTCCGCGTTCCAAGGAACTGACCAACCTGGTGGTGCTCGGTGGCGGCGCCGTGCTGGTCATGTTCCTGCTGCCGGCGGGGTTCGGCCGCCTGCGGGACGGGTTGCAGACCCAGTTGCGGTTTGATCACGCCTCCCTGCTCAAGCCGGAGTTGCTGCTCGAATACCTGCAGGCCTGTCTCACGCTCGGCCTGTGGCTGTTCCTGCCGCTGGGCGCGGTGATGCTGGTGCTGGTGCTGGGGTCGGCCTTTGCGTCCGGCGCCTGGACCCTGACCACCCACAGCCTGATGCCCGACCTCTCGCGCGTGAATCCCTTCGACGGCATCGGGCGCCTGTTTTCGATGCAGCAGGTCTTCGAGACCGCCAAGCTGATGGTCATGACCATCGTGGTCGGCGCGGTGGGCTGGCAGTTCCTTTCGTCGCACGTCAGTGCCTTCGCCAGCCTGATGATGCAGCCGCTGGAAAGCGGTCTGGGCCAGCTGGGGCTGTGGATGCGCGCCGGCGTCGGCATCCTGCTGGTGGTGGTGCTGGTGTTTGCGGCGATCGACTTCCCGATGCAGAAATTCCTGCATGCCAAGCGGCTGCGCATGTCGCTCGAGGAAGTGAAGCGCGAACACAAGGAAAACGAAGGCGACCCGCACGTCAAGGGACAGCGCCGGCGCCGCCAGCGCGAGCTGGCCAACCGCCTGAGCATCGGTGCCGTGCCCAAGGCCGACCTGGTGGTGATGAACCCGACCCACTACGCCGTGGCGATCCAGTACGACGACGCCACCATGACCGCGCCGCGCGTGATCGCCAAGGGCGCCGACCTGCTCGCGCTGCGCATCCGCGATGTGGCCAAGGAACACAAGATCCCGGTGCTGCAGTCGCCCATGCTGGCGCGCGCGCTGTACGCCCACTCCGAGCTGGACCAGGAGATTCCGTCGGCGCTCTACACGGCGGTCGCCCAGGTGCTGGCCTACGTCTACCAGCTGCGCGCCGCCCTCGCGGGTCGCGGCGCCATGCCCGGCGATCCGCCGCAGCCGGAAGTGCCCAAGGAACTCGATCCGCACTGGAAGAAACCCGCCACCCCGGGAGCCGCTGAATGAACGCCCAACTGAAATTCCTGCAGCAGTGGTTCGGACGCCACGCCGCCGTCGCCCACGGGCTGGCCGCACCGCTGCTGGTCATCACCGTGCTGTCGATGATGGTGCTGCCGCTGGCGCCCTGGGTACTCGACACCTTCTTCACGCTCAACATCGCGACCGCGCTGGTGGTGATGATGGTGGCGGCCTACATGCGCCGTCCGCTGGACTTCTCGGTCTTTCCGACAGTGCTGCTGCTGACGACGCTGCTGCGGCTGTCGCTGAACGTGGCCTCCACGCGGGTGGTGCTGATGCACGGCCACACCGGTCCGGGCGCGGCCGGTGCGGTGATCGAGGCCTTCGGCCACTTCCTGATCGGCGGCAACTTCGCGGTCGGTTTCATCGTGTTCGCGATCCTGGTGGTGATCAACTTCGTGGTGATCACCAAGGGCTCGGAGCGCATCGCCGAGGTGTCGGCCCGCTTCACCCTGGACGCCATGCCCGGCAAGCAGATGGCGATCGACGCCGACCTGGGCGCCGGCCTGATCGACGAGAAGGAAGCCCGCCGCCGCCGCGCGGAAGTGGGCGAAGAAGCCGAGTTTTTCGGCTCGATGGACGGTGCCTCCAAGTTCGTGCGCGGCGACGCGATCGCCGGCATCCTGATCCTGTTCATCAACATCGTCGGCGGACTGATCATCGGTGTGGTGCAGCACGGGCTGTCCGCCGGCGAGGCTGCCGACAGTTACATCCTGCTGGCCGTCGGTGACGCGCTGGTGGCGCAGATCCCCGGCCTGCTGATCTCGGTCGCCGCCGCCATGGTGGTCTCGCGCGTGGGCAAGGATGTGGACCTCGGCAACCAGCTGATCGGCCAGATGTTCATGTCTTCCCGCGTGACCGGCATCACCGCCGCGGTGCTGTTCCTGCTGGGCATCGTGCCCGGCATGCCGCACGTGGTGTTCCTGACCTTTGCGCTGTTGATGGGTGGCCTGGCCTGGTGGCGGTTGCAGGAAGAGCGGCGGCCGCCGGTGGTCGAGCAGCCGCCCGCGCCGACCAGCGACGGCGAAGCCACCTGGGACGACCTGCAGCCGGTCGACCTGCTGGGCCTGGAGCTGGGCTATCGCCTGATCGCCATGGTCGACAAGAACCGCCAGGGCGACCTGCTCACCCGCATCAAGGGCGTGCGCAAGAAGTTCGCGCAGGAAGTCGGTTTCCTGCCGCCGGCGGTGCACGTGCGCGACAACCTGGAGCTGCGCCCCAGCGGCTACCGCATCACCCTGCGTGGCGTGGTGGTGGGCGAGGGCGAGGTGTTCCCCGGCATGTTCCTGGCGATCGACCCGGGCGGCATCGGCACACCGCTGATCGGCACCCCCACCACCGACCCCGCGTTTGGCCTGCCGGCGCACTGGATCGACGAGAAGCAAAGGGAACACGCGCAAATGGCGGGTTTTACGGTGGTTGATTCCGAGACTGTGCTGGCCACCCATCTTTCACACTTGATGCAAGTCCAGGCCGCCAAGTTGCTGAGCCGGACGGAGACCCAGGAACTGGTCGAACACGTGACCCGCCTGGCCCCGAAACTGATCGAAGAAGTCGTGCCGAAAATGGTCTCCATTGCCACCTTCCAGAAAGTGCTGCAGCTGCTGCTGGAAGAGTCGGTGCACGTGCGCGACATCCGGACCATCATCGAATCGCTGGCCGAACACGCTGGTGCCAGCACCGACCCGGTCGAACTGGCGCGCCGCGTGCGCACCGCCCTGTCGCCGGCCATCGTCCAGCAGATCTACGGCGGTTCCGTCAAGGAACTGGAAGTCATCGCGATCGAACCCGGCCTGGAGCGTCTGCTGATGCAGGCCCTGACCGGCAACGGCGCCGGCGCGCTGGACCCCGGCGTGGCCGAGACGCTCTCGAAGTCGGCCGCCGACATCGCCAACCGCCAGGAAGAAAAGGGTGTGCCCGCCTGTCTGCTGGTGCCCGACGCCATCCGCAACGCCATGGCCCGCCTGCTGCGCCGCGCCGCGCCGCGCCTGCAGGTCCTGGCCCACAGCGAAATTCCTGAAACCCACCTGATCCGCATCGGCCCGATTCTTGGGGAGCTTGCAGCATGAACATCCAGCGATTCACCGCGTCGACCTCGCGCGAAGCCATGGCCAAGGCCCGCAACGCTTTCGGCGACAGCGCCGTGATCCTCTCCAGCCGCGCCACCGACGACGGCTTCGAGGTGATGGCCGCGGCCGAAGAGAGCCTGGCGTCGATCAGCCCCGCACCCGCCGCGCCCGAACGCAGCGAGCGCATGCAGCCGATCCGCACCCGCGCCGCCGCCCAGGCACCGGCCTTCGCCGACTCGGTGCAGAACGACACCGAACAGATGGCGATGAGCACGCTGTCGTTCCAGGAATATGTGCGCGAACGCATGCTGCGCAAGCGCCGCGCCGAAATGGGCATGCCCGAAGAAGAAGCACCTGCCCCGGCGCCACGCATGGCCGCGCCGCGCGCCCCCGCGCCGACCCCGATGCCAGCCCACGCTCCGGCCACGATGGCGCCCTCGCGTCCTGCACCGCGCCTGCAGATGGCCGACCCCGAACCGGCACCGATCCGCACCCGTGCACCGGCACCCGCGCCGACCTGGGAAGACGCTGCCCCGAAGGCCCCGCGCATGGCCGCCCCCCAGATGGGTGACCAGCGCATGGCGGTCGAACTCTCCGCGCTCAAGGAAATGATCGAGGAGCGCTTCAACACCCTGGCCTGGCTGGGTTCGTCCAAGCAGAACCCGATCCAGTCCAACCTGATGCTCAAGCTGATCCGCGCCGGCTACTCGCCCGCGATCGCCCGCACCGTGCTCGACCGCATTCCGGCCGACTCGGGCGCCCCGCAGGCGGTGCGCTGGGTGATGGACACCCTGACCCGCAACCTCAAGACCGCACCCAACGGTGCCAGCCTGTGCGACGAGGGCGGCGTGGTTGCCCTGATCGGTGCCACCGGCGTCGGCAAGACCACCACCGCCGCCAAGCTCGCCGCCCAGTGCGTGCGCCAGTACGGCGCTGCCAGCGTCGGCCTGATCACGCTGGACACCTACCGCGTCTCGGGCTACGAGCAGCTGCGCACCTACGGCCGCATGCTCGGTGTCGTCGCCCACCTGGCGCACGACCGCGCCGCGCTGAAGGACCTGCTGAATCTGCTCTCGGGCAAGCGCATGGTCATCATCGACACCGCCGGCCTGGGTCAGCGCGACCAGCGCATCCAGGAAATGCTCGACGTGCTGGACATGCCCGCCGTCAAGAAAGTGCTGGTGCTCAACGCGGGCGCTCACGGCGACACGCTGGACGATGTGCTGACCTCGTTCAAGGCCAGCACGCTGCACGGGGTGGTGCTCTCCAAGGTCGACGAAGCCGTCAAGCTCGGCCCGGCGATCGACGCCCTGATCCGCCACCAGGTGGTGCTGCGCGGCGTCGCCAACGGCCAGCGCGTGCCCGAAGACTGGCAGAACCCCGACGCCGCGACCATGGTCCGCATCTCGCTGGGCACCGAAGGCAAGTCGGCCTACGACCCGCTGGCCACCGAGATGGGCTTCTACTTCTCGCAGGGTGCGACGCAAGGCGTGCATTTGGGAGGCTCGCATGTTTGAGATCGGCACCGACCAGGCCGCCGGCCTGCGCACCTCCGCACCGCGGCGCGGTCCGGCCATGATGCCGATCGCCAGCCCGGCGCAGCCCGCCGGCGCCTACGAACTGCTGTGCCTGCTGGCGATGCAGCTCAAGGGCCTGGGCTACCTGCCAGTGATCGTCGATGCGACCGCCACCGAAGCCAGCGCACGCCGCGACAACGACGGCAGCCACCTGGGCCTGCAGCACGCACTGACCGATGGCTCGATCTCGGGCCTGGGTCAACCGGGCGAAGGCCACGAATGGCTGGTGATGCCCGCTGCCTTGGGCCTCAAGACCCTGCAGCAGACGGCGCTGGCCGCCGGTGGCGCGGTCGCGCTCTCGCGACTGCTCTCGCCCTTCGCACCCGAAGCCCTGTTGCTGATGTTCGGCCCGGCCCACGCACTGGCGCCGCTGGTGAGCAACCTTTCGGCCCGCGTGCTGGTGCCTGTGCTGCCCTGGCCACAGGCCAGCGTCGACGCCTACGGCGCGATCAAGCTGCTGCACATGGCGGGTGCCACCCCGGTGCTTGCGCCGCTGGACCACGAACGGGCGCAGCCGCCGGTGCACCCGGTGTTGGCCGGCGTGACCGACTGCGCTCGCAAACACCTGGGCATTGACGTGGAACGCTGGAATCCGCTCGTGTGGGCGACCGGCGTGCAGGAGTGCGCCCTGGGCCGGCCGCAGCGGCCCGACACCTCCCAAGGACTGCGCGACGCGCGGTACGCCGGACCGGGATCGCCCTTCCTGGGCGCTGGTTCCCAACTCTGGAGCTGACGACGATGTACACCGCCAAAGGCACCCTCAACCGCGACGACCAGCTGCGCAAGTACAGCCCGCTGGTGCGGCGCCTGGCCCATCACATGATCGCCAAGCTGCCACCCAGTGTCGAGGTCGACGACCTGATCCAGGTCGGCATGATCGGGTTGACCGAAGCCATCGCGCGATTCGAACCCACGCAGGGCGTGCAGTTCGAGACCTTTGCCAGCCAGCGTATCCGCGGCGCCATGCTCGACGAGTTGCGCGAAGGCGACTGGATGAGCCGCGGCTCGCGCAAGAGCCAGAAAGACATCGAACAGGCAGTGCACCGCCTGCAGCAGAAGCTGCACCGGGCGCCAATGGAATCGGAAATCGCCAAGGAGCTGGGCATGACGCTGCCCGACTACCAGCACATGCTGGCCAAGGTGCGCGGCACCCAGCTGGTCTACCTCGAAGACATCAGCGGCCGCGACGACGATGAAGAAGGTTTCCTGGACCGCCACATGGGCGACAACGAGGCCGACCCGTCCTCGCTGCTGCAGGACCAGCGCATGCGCATGGCCCTGGTCGAGGCGATCAAGAACCTGCCCGAGCGCGAGCAGCAGATCATGTCGATGTACTACGAGCACGACATGAACCTGAAGGAAATTGCGGCAGTGCTGGGCGTGACCGAGTCGCGCATCTGCCAGCTGCACAGCCAGTCGATCGCCCGCCTGCGTTCCAAGCTGCGCGAGCACTGAACCCCCACGCTCCGCCGCTGCGCGGGTCGCTGCCCCCCGAGGGGGTGCGAATTCAGCTTGGGGCGGCCCGGCGCTGAATTCGTCGCCCCCATGCGCCGCCGCTGCGCGGGTCGCTGCCCCACGCTCCAATCCGGTGAACTGGCGGGTCGGGGGCCCGGTGATCGGCCCTTTGCCTGCGGCGTGGCTGCCTACAGTGGCCACATCGCCCCAGAGACGGACTGTTCACCATGACCGAGATCACCGCCGACCGATTGCCCACGCTGCTGGACGCCGTGCCCAAGGGTGTGCGTGTGCTGTCGCTGGACTGCTTCGACACCATCGTCTGGCGCAAGGTCGCCAAACCCACCGACGTCTTCTTCGCGCTGCAGGATTCGGCGCTCTGGCAGGCCCACGGCATCACCGCGCCGCTGCGCGCCAAGGCCGAGGACGCCGCGCGCCGACGCAAACACCTGCTGGCCCGCACGCGCGAGGTGAGCATCGAGGAGATCTACCGCGAACTGCTGCCCGCCCTGAGCGAGACCGAGCGCGCGCCCTGGGTGGCGCTGGAGCTGGAGGCGGAAAAGGCGCATGGCTTCGTCTTCGAGCCGACCCTGGCGCTGATCCGCGCGGCGCAAGCGCGCGGCCTGCGCGTGATCGTGGTCAGCGACACCTATTTTTCCCACGTGCAGCTGCGAGAACTGCTGGCCGCGCTGATGGGCGACGAGCACAGACTCATTGCCCAGGTGCACTGCTCCAGCGAGTGCGGAGGCTCCAAGGTCAACGGCATGTTTGGCGTGGTGCTGCAGCGCGAAAAGCTCAAGCCCGCCCAGGTCTGGCATCTGGGCGACAACCCGAAGGCCGACCTGTGGGCGCCGCAGCAGCAGGGCATGGTCGGGGTGCATCTGCGCCACCACGTGCCGGCGGTGGTGGCCCAGCTGGAGCAGCGCGAACGCGCGGCGCTGCAGCTGATGCCGGAGATCCACCGCAGCGCCGCGATGCCCAGCAGCTTCCACGCCCAGCTGGCCACCCGCCACGGTTTCATGGCCGCCGACGTGCGCGACCGCATCGGCTACGGCACGCTGGGGCCGGTCATGCATGCATTCGCCACCTGGGTGCGCGAGCGGGTTGCAGCCCTGGCGGCCGACGGCGCGCCGGTGAAGGCGGCCTTCCTGCTGCGCGACGGCCACCTGCCAGCCCGCGCCATGCAGGCGCTCACCGGTGATGCATGGCCGCTGCTGCGGCTCTCGCGCTTCACCGCCAACGCCGCTTCCCTGCGCGAGCGCGACGACGTGGTGAACCTGCTGGCGGGGTCGCTGTCGGAAAAGAGCATGCCGGCGCTGACACGTCAGTTGCTGCTGCCGCCGGCCTTGGCCGAGTCCATCCTCGCGGAGAGCCGCAACGCCAGCCGTCCGGAAGACGCCTTCGCGCGCCGCGTGCTGCGCGAAGACACGCTGCGCTCCATCTTCGAAGCGTCGGCACAGTTTCGCGCCCGCCTGTGGACGCACGTGCAACGCGCGACCGGCGTGCAGCGCGGCGACACCCTGGTGTTCGTCGACCTCGGCTACAGCGGCACGGTGCAGACCCGGCTGCGCGAGATCTTCCAGGACGAATACGGCGTGCGCCTGCACGGTCTGTACCTGATCGCCAGCCGTTCGCTGCCCGGGCAGGTCGACCGCGAGGGCCTGATCGGTCCGGACTGGGCCGACGAGCGCCTGATGGTTGCGCTGACCGCCTACATCGGCCTGTTCGAGATGATGTGCACCATGGCCGAACCCTCGACGGTGGACTACACCGACGACGGTGCGCCGGTGTACGGCGCTTCGGGCGCCAAAGCCATGCAGTCGGCCACGGTCGACCGCATGCAGGACGCCTGCCTGCGCTTCGTGCACGACGTGGCGGCGGTGCCGCCGCGCTGCAAGCCCGCCGCCGACCGACTCGAGCTGGCGCGCCAGGTGGTGGCCGATCTCGGCCGCCTGATCTACCTGCCCGATGCGCAGGAGACCGAATGCCTCTCGGCCTTCGAGTTCGACTTCAACCTGGGCACCGACCTGATGCTGGCCACCGCCGACCTGGAGACCGGGCTGGAAGAGTTCCGCCGCGAAGGCTTTGCGCTGATGAACCGCGACTTCACCCGCCTGCGCATCAGCTACCCGATGGAGCTGCGCCACATGGACATCTCGCTGGCGATCACGCTGATGTCGCTGCAGCGCTATGGCTACGGGCTCTCCACCAGCGACGCCAGCCTGCGCCGCGAGACGGTGCCGGCGCTCGTGGCCAACGCCACCGACCACTCGCTGGGCGTGGTCGAGGCCCATGCGACGCACGACGGCTATTTCAGCGCCTCGCTGCCGATGAGTTCTTCGTTCGACATGAGTGTGCTGCTGGGCCACCGCTACCAGTGGCTGCAGATCGAGTCGGTGTGCAAGGTCTCGATGGCCGAATCGTGCGAGACCTTCCCGCTGGCGATCGGCAGGGACGTTTTGTTCGACGGCGTCAGCGCGCAACCGGGTGGCCTGCTGCAGTGCAGCCCTGGGGCCATGCTGTTCCTCCCCGCCTGTGCGCCCAAGGACCACGGCCGCTTCCTCGTGCGGGTGGTCTACCGACCGCTGGTCCGGGTCGAAGCCACCGCCAGCGACCGGGCCGCCGAAGGCGCCGCCAGCCGCGTCGAACCGCTCGCGGCCTGAGCCAGCGCCATTCAAGACAAGGACACCGAGATGGACATGGAACACCGCAGACCCGAAGCGCTGCTGGCGCACGTGGTGACAGCGATCGAGGGCGGTGCCGCGCTGCACGCCAGTGCCACCGACCGGCACGACGCCGGGCTGTCGACCTTGCCCCGCCACTGGAGCCACCACAAACCCGACACCGCCGGACTGCCCGAGTTCGCGGCCGGCACGGAGGCGACCTGCGTGTGGGTGGTGCGCGGCGCGGCGTTCGACGGCGACCGCTGGCGACTGGCGCTGGCGCGCTTCATGGCGGCGCCCGCCGGGCGGCTGGTGCTGGTGCTGCTGGGATCGCCGGCGCAAGGCGCCGTGCTGCGCAAGGCGCTCGAACGCCTGGCGTTTGCCAGCGGTCTGCGCAAGCACCCTTCCTACTACCTGATGCTCGACTACGAGGCGCTGCAGCAGGACGCGGGGCCGCTGGTGCTGCCGCTGGAAAAGCCGCCGGAAGCCGCGCGCCTCGCCTATCCCCTGCAGGCGCTGGAAGAGGAGCGTGACCTGCACATGGACATGCTGCGCGAGGCCGGCGAACGCTCGGACGCGCACGTGATCCGCTACCACCTGGCGGCCGATCTGGTGCGCGCCGGTGACCGGGTGCTCGACGCCGCCTGCGGCCTGGGCTACGGCAGCTACGTGCTGTCGCAGCTGACCCGCTGCCACAGCGTGACCGGCGTCGACGGCAGCGACTACGCGATCGACTATGGCCGCGCCAACTATGCCGCAGCGGAGGCACGTCTGGAGTACGTGCAGGGCTGGTTGCCCGATCATCTCGCGGCCTGGCCCGATGACAGCTTCGACGTGGTGGTGTCGTTCGAGACGCTGGAGCATGTGCAGGACCCGCAGGGCCTGCTGGCCGAGTTCTCGCGCCTGCTGCGTCCCGGCGGCCGCATCATCGCCAGCGTGCCCAACGACTGGTCCGACGAAACTGGCGAGGACCCGAACCCGCACCACCTGCACGTCTACACCCTCGACACGCTGCGCCAGCAGTTCGCCCGCCACTTCGTGCGCGAGCGGCTGCACCAGCAGATCGCCAGCGGCTGCAAGCGCCGCATCCAGGGCAACCAGTGGGCGCCGCTGGCGCGCACGCTGCGCGAAGTGCCGGTGGACACCGACCTGCCGCCGGACAGCGAGTGGTGGGTGATGACGGGCCGCAAGCCGGCCCTCGAACTCTCCATCGACTACGCTGCGCCGGCCTACGCCGCCCTGCAGCCGCCCTGGTCGGCCAGCGCCGGCGCAGAGCACCTGGCCGGTGGCCTGGTGCTGGCCATGCATTGCGTGCCGGCCGAGGTCGACCCCAGGGTCGAAGCCTTCTGGTCAGCGCTGTCCCAGGAGCTCGCGCAGCGCGGGCACGCGCTCATGCTGCTGAGCACCACGCCCGTGCGCGATCCGTCGCTGCACGTGATCGACATGCCGTTCGAGCTGACGGGCTTCGTCCGGCATTTCGCGGCGCTGCCGTCGGCGGGTGAAGCGGTCAGTGAACAGGACATTCACGACGCGGTCGGCTGGTACGGCTGCGACCACGACACGGCGCGCGACAACCTGCGGCTGGCCCAGGCCTTCCTGCGCGACCTGCTCCAGACCCTGCGCCCGGCGGCGGTGCTGGGCTGGCAGGCGCTCAATCCGCTGACCCGGGTGCTGCGCGACAGCGCGCGGGCGGCCGAGGTGCCGTACTGGTCCGGCGAGCGCGGCTGGGTGCGCAACACGCTGATGTTCGACCTCGGCGGCAGCCACCTGCTGGGCGAGCTCTCGACCAGCCTGGCCAGTGCCCGCCAGCGCGAACGCTACCGGCCGCACCCACTGGTGCTGGATGCCCTGCGCCAGCGCGCCACCCAGGCGTCGAGCCTGGGTCGCTATGCCGGCACCGAACGGATGGGGCGCGAGGCCTTGCGCGAGAAACTGGGCATGGCGTCCGGGGACAAGGTGGCCGTGCTGTTCACGCACGGCGAGCCCGGCATGAACACGATGGCGAACGCGACCGTGCGCGAACTGCACGACCTCTCTGGCCCGCTGCTGCAGCAGCGTCTGGACGCGCTCGCGCAGGCGCTGACCGCACGCGGCTACTGGCTGCTGGTGCAGGAACATCCCTTCAATGCGGCCGCCGGGCGCTGCCTGCGCCTGCCAGGCGACCCTCGCGTGATCGGCGTGCGCGAGGACGTCAGCAGTCTGCTGGACGCGGCCGACGTCTGTTTCTTCACGCTCGCCACACTGCAGTTCGACGCTGTTTTTCTCGACAAGCCCTTCGGGCTGCTGGGACGCAGCGCGCTCTGCCGCGACGGCCTGCCGCCGGTCATGGGCGAACCTGGCAACGCCGACGGCTTTCTCGACACGGTGCTCGATGCCAGTGCCTGGCCGGCGCGCTTCGAGCGGCTGCGCGCCGAGGTGGCCTTCCAGTTCGAGAGCCTGCTCATCGACACCGAGCCGGAAGCGGTGGCCCGCGGCGCGGCCGAGTGGGCCGCGCATCTGGCGCGCCTGCAGCGGCCGGTGGATGCGGCCTTTCCGGCGCGCATCGAACAGTTCCTGCAACTCTGGGCCACCACAACCGGAGAAGACCAGGGGCAGCCCGCGAACGAGGCGCCGGTCATGGCACCGCCGACCGAAGCCGCCATGGAGGTGTTGACCAGTTGCCTGGCGCAGCTGGGTCTGGCCGAGCCGCTGACGCTGCAGCCGCAGGCCGGCGCCCTGGTGCACCGCTCGGACACGCTGTGCGTGATCGCCCGGCACGACCGGAGCCAGGCCGACCTGCGCCAGGGCTACGAGGCGCTGTGCAGCATCGACGCCGACGGGCAGCACCTCTGGGTCGGTGTGCCTTCGGTGCTGCCGGTGCTGCAGCCGCACGACGCCCCCGTGGTGGTGAGCTTCTACACGAAGAACACGCCCTACGAAGAGCAGGCGCGCGGCCTGATCGAATCGATCGAAGCGCTGGGCGACGTGCCCTATTGCGTGGTCGGCATCGACAGCGCAGGCTCGTGGGAGGCGAACTGCAGCCTCAAGCCTGGTTTCATCCTGCAGTGCCTGCTGGAGCTGCAGCGCCCGGTGCTGTGGGTCGACGCCGATGCGCGGCTCAATGCCCGTCCCTCGGTGCCGCCGGCCTTCGACTTCGCGGTGCACAAGTACGACGGCTGGGAGTTCGCCAGCGGTACCGCCTACTTTTCCTGCAGCGACGCGTCGATCCGGTTGCTCGAACGCTGGATCGAGCTGTCCCGTCTGCGCCCGCTGATCTGGGACCAGATGCTGCTGGATCAGGCCTGGGCCGAGTGCAGCGGCGACGGCACCCTGGTGACCGGCTGGCTGCCCGAGCCCTACACCCACATCTTCGACAACCCGGCCGCCGAAGCGCAGCGTGCGGCGCCGGTGGTCACGCACTACCAGGCCTCGCGCGCGGTGGTGAACAAGCGGCCCAAGCCGGTGGTGCCCGACGCGCTGGTGCGCAGCCGGCGCGAAGACCGGGCCTGGTGCCACGACTACGACGTGCCGGTGCGCCACACAACCCAGGCCGGCGGCCGTCCGGTCGATGTCTGGCCCGGCGTGAACACCGACCTCGGCCGCCTGATGGACTACCTGCACGCGCTGCGCAGCGAGGCCGGCGAACGCGTGTTCTTCCTGCAGGTTGGCGCCATGGACGGCGTGAAGTTCGATCCGCTGCACAAGCGCATCCGGAACCAGGCCTGGCAGGGCGTGCTGTTCGAGCCGCTGCCCGACATGTTTGAGAATCTCCGGCGCAACTACGCTGGCTGCGACGGGCTCACCCTGGTGCAGGCGGCCATCGACACGCAGGAGGGTTCGCGCGAGATGTACCGCATCCCGCAATCGGTGGTGAACCAGGGGCAGCTGCCCGACTGGGCGCTGGGCATCTCATCGTTCTACAACGACCGCAATGCGCTGGGGGGCAAGAAGATCGACGCCGCCACGCGCGCGCTGGTCGAGGCCAACACGGTGCGCGAAGCGGTGCCCTGCACGACCTTCGAGCGCGTGCTGGCCGAGCACCGCATCACCGCGATCGACCTGCTGCAGATCGATACCGAGGGACACGACTGGGCGATCCTGCAGAGCTTTCCGATCGACCGACTGCAGCCCAAGGTGATCAACTTCGAGTACTACAACCTGCAGGAATCCGAGGTGCGCGAGGCGCTGGACTGGCTGCAGGCCCACGGCTACGCCTACGGCATGGATCACAAGGACGTGACCGCCACCCGCCTGCGTCTGCCCTGATCCCGGCGCAGCCATTCCTGCACCGGCTGCTCGAAGCGCTGGTTGACGATGACCGAGAAGACCACCGTCGACAGCATGAAGGCGCCGAAGAACCAGGGGCTGTAGAACGGGACTGGCGTGTCCGTGGCCGAGAACAGGCAGGCCAGCAGCAGCTGCCACGGAAAGTGCAGCAGGTAGATCGTGTAGGTCGCGTTGCTGAGCTGGCGCACCGGGCGTGTGATCACCGCCGGCACGGCCACCGGGCGCGCGATCAGGAAGATCAGCAGCGGCAGGTAAGCCAGCAGCAGGAAGGGCCGCAGCGCGAAATCGGTCAGCCATTGCTGCTGGTCCAGCAGCCAGAGACCGGCCGCGCCCAGCACCAGCACCGCGCCAACCACCGGCCGGCGCCAGCGCACCATCGCTTCGTGCCGGGCCAGCGCGAGCGCCGCGACGCCGCCGGCGAAGAAATACATCGCGCAATCGACCACCGGGGAGTGCACCTGCAGCGACAGCCGCAGCGCCAGCGCGATCGCCAGAACGGTCAGCGCCACCCGCATCGACCCGCCCAGCGTGCGCAGCAACACGAAGAACAGGGCCAGCACCAGCACCTCGACCGACACCGCCCAGATCGGGCCGTTGAAGCTGTAGCCCGACTGGAATCCCCAGTCGCTGGCCAGGAAGATCTGGAGCACGAAATGGCGCAGGTCGTTGACGGTGTAGACGAAGAAGCTGCCGTTGGTCTGGTGGTAGAGCGCCTGCAGCAGCGCCACCGCCAGCAGGGTGAGCCAGTGCATGGGCAGCAGGCGCGAGATCCGCAGGACCAGGAAGTCGCGGCCGGTCACGCTGCGCGCCGGGATCGACTCGCGGTAGAGCCAGTAGAAGATGAAGCCGCTGATGCTCCAGAAGGTGGGCACGCGGAAGGCGCCGTATTCATAGAGCCAGCGCAGGCCGCCATAGAACGGCTGCTGTTCCTTGACGAAGGCGACGGCCGGGTGAGCGACCATGGCCAGATGCTGGTAGTGCCAGACCACGATGGCCAGTGCCATGGCGATGCGCACCAGTTCGATGCCGAACAGGCGGTTTTCTCCCACGAGCTCCCGGCGTGACGGGGTGCGGTGCATGACCAATGCCCTCTGGTGGGCAGGTCTTGCGCCTGCCGTGCGATGAACTCCCAACGTAACCGCATGTTACGCAGAGATCGAGGGACGCGCCAAGACAAACGCCGACAGATGTCGGCGTGGCGGGGAGACTCTGGCGGCCGCGCGGCCGCGAGGGATCAGGCGGAGAGGTAGGCCCGGCCTGCGCCACCCGTGGAGGCGTGCTGGCCGCCCAGGCGACCGTAGGTGCCCGGAGCCTGTTGCGGCAGCAGGCTGTGGACGGCGCGCTGGCTCTGGGCCTGTGCACGCAGCACGGCCTGGCGCAATTGCCCGAAACGCTGGGCGGCGGCCATCATGTCTTCGCGCAGCGTGCTGCCCGGCACGGCCAGGTCGGCCGTCTTCGGCGCCCGTTGCAGGACGCTCTGCACATGGGCGCTGGCGCGTTCAACGCCCGGCGCATCACCCTGCAGCAGCGCCTTCTCCAGACCGTCAAGGCCGACGCGCAGGGCGACGATCCAGGGATGGGTGCTGGGGCGCAGGTTCATGGTGGTTGCCTTGAAGATCAGGTGCGGGAGCCGCCGGCGCTGGCGCCGAGCATTTCGGCCGCGTTGGACAGCATCTTGTCGGCGATGGCTTCGGCGTTGACCTTGAAGCTGCCGTCGGCAATCGCGGCCTTCATGGCCTCGACCTTGTCGGCGTTGAAGACATCGTTGTTGCCTGCGCCCGAGAGGGCCTGCGTGGCCGACGAGGACAGGGTGACGGTGACGCCAGACTGGGGCTGGGCAGACGCCGCCGCGGCAGCGCCGCTGGCAGCAGCCGCTTCAGCGCCGGCGCTCGGGCGTTCGGAGGCCTTCTGGGGGCCACCCGCGACGGAACCAATATAGGAATCCGGTGAAGACGATTCGACTTTCATTTCACTCTCCAGACCCCGTATCCGGGGCGTTGTGGAATGACTATCGGCTCAAAAACGGGAGGACTTGAGCCCTTTTTTGTGGAGTACATCACAAAATCCTCGCCGAATCTGGGTAAAAAAGGTTTCACAAACGCACGTCGACCGTCTGGCCGTCGCGCACCGTGCCAGTGACGATCCGGCCGCTGCCCAGACGGATCCGGACACTCTGGCCCTGCACGCCAGCGGTCAGGGCCTCGCCGCTGACCACCACCTGGAAGCCGGATCCCACGCTGCTGACCCGGACCTGGGCGCCCGGGCCGAAGGCCGGCGTGGGGCGCACCATGTTCTGGCGCAGGGCCTGGCCGGGTTGCAGCGCATAGGCCGCCTGCAGTCCGACCCAGCGTTCCGGGTTGGCCAGCACCGCGTAGGGCTGCTCCGCCCAGTCCATTTCGGCCATTTCGGCGTCTTCCTGAGCCAGCACCGTGCCGGCCGCGATCGGGCGCTTGACCACCCAGCCGGGGCCCCAGGCCTTGACGGTGACCGGCATGAACACATTCCAGCGCACCGGGCCTTCAAGGCAGCGCAGGCCGACCCGGCTGCGTCCCCACAGGCGGGTGCCCGGTGGCAGGTAGGGTTCGATGCGGGCGCAGGGCGCCAGCTGCAGCCGGTCGTCCAGCGAACCCATCACGATCTCGGGCCGCAGCCGGCCGCCACCGTCGACGCCGACCGCCGCGGCCAGCGCAGGCTGCACCCAGTCGCGCGCCATCTGTTCGAGCTGCGCGTTGGCGCCGCTGGCCTGCGCGTGCGCGAAGCCGCTCGCCAGCAGGCCGGCCAGCAGCCAGCCCAGCCGGCGGAAGAAGGAAGTCAGACAGTTGTCCATGTGATCAATGTATGAGCGAACTTCCCAGCGCAAAGGACCGAAATGACGGCCAAACACGCGCTTTCTTTCGGCGCTGCCAACCCTCAAGTTTTCGCACACTTGTCCGCAACCCGGCCGCTTACTCCCTCGCAGGCCGACCTGTCAACCCTTCTGGAGAACGCCATGCTCGAACAGATGACCGCCCGGCTCGACGCCTACGGCCAGTCGCTGATGCTGCGTTCGCACCGCCAGCAGGTGCTGGCCAGCAACATCGCCAACGCCGACACCCCGGGCTATGTCGCCCGGGATTTCGACTTCGCCGCCGCCCTCAAGGACGCCACCGGCGGCAGCAACCGCCAGGGCCTGGTGCAGACCGCCGAAGGACACATGCGCCTCTCGGGCGCGCAGCCCGGCGACCCGAAGATGGGTTATTCGGTGCAGACACAGCCGTCGCAGGACGGCAACTCGGTCGACCTCGACCGCGAACGCGCCAACTTCGTGGACAACACGATCCGCTACGAGTCGACGCTGCGCTTCATCAATTCCAACGTGAAGACCATGCTGTCCGCGATCACCGGCCAGTAAGGAGAACCTCATGTCCATGTTTTCGATCTTTGGCGTCTCCGGCAGTGCGATCAGCTCGCAGGCCCAGCGCCTGAACGTGGTGGCCAGCAACCTGGCCAACGCCGACGCGGTCGCCGGCCCAGACGGCAAGAGCTACAAGGCGCGCCAGGTGGTGTTCCAGACCGTGCCCATGGGCGACGACGCCACGGCCGGTGTCAAGGTGAAGGACATCACCGAGAACGAGACCCCCGGCAAGCGCGTCTACGACCCCAAGCACCCCAGCGCCGACAAGGAGGGCTATGTGACGCACTCCAACGTCAATCCGGTCGAGGAGATGGTCAACATGATCGCCGCCTCGCGCTCCTACCAGAACAACGTCGAGGTGATGAACACCGCCAAGTCGCTGTTGCTCAAGACCCTGCAGATGGGCCAATGAAGGGAACCTGAACCATGACCATGATGACCTCACTGGACCTGAGCAACCTAGGCACCACCGTGGGCAGCACCACCGGCACCGGGGGCAACAACACCAGCGACCCGCAGGCGATGCAGGACCGCTTCCTCAAGCTGCTGGTCGCGCAGATCAACAGCCAGGATCCGCTCAACCCGATGGACAACGCCCAGATGACCACGCAGATGGCGCAGATCAACACGGTCAGCGGCATCCAGCAGCTCAACGAGACGCTCAAGGGCATGGCCGACCAGATGGCCTCTTCGCAGGCGATGCAGGGCACGACGCTGATCGGCAAGGACGCGCTGGTCGAAGGCGACGCGCTGGCCTTCGACGGCGGCACCGGCAAGGGCGCCTTCACGCTCGACGGCGCCGCCAGCAGCGTCAAGGTCGACATCATCGGCAAGAGCGGCGAAACGCTGGACACCATCGACCTGGGCGCACAGAGCGCGGGACAGCACGGCTTCGAGTGGAACGCCGGTGCCATCGATCCGAGCCAGGTCGCGAAATTCGCGGTGCGCGCCACCAGCGGCAGCACCACCGTCACCGACACCGAACTCCAGCGGGTGCGCATCGCCTCCGTGGGCCTGAACAACGGCGCCATGAGCCTGCAGCTGCAGAACGGCCGCACCCTGAGCTACGACCAGGTGCGCGGCTTCATCTGAGCACCGCCATCCCGACTTTTCTCCAGATCACCACCCCCCGAAGGACACCACCATGGCATTCCAGCAAGGACTCTCCGGCCTGAACGCCTCCAGCCGCAACCTGGACGTGATCGGCCACAACATCGCCAACGCCAACACCGTCGGCATGAAGGCCTCCCGCGCCGAGTTCGGCGAGATCTACGCCAGCTCGATCAACTCGGCCGGCGGCATCAACGCCGGCATCGGCGTGCAGGTTTCGACCGTCTCGCAGCTGTTCACGCAGGGCAACATCACGGTCACCGGCAACGACCTGGACGTCGCGATCAACGGCAACGGCTTCTTCGAACTGACCATGCCCGACGGCTCGATGTCCTACTCGCGCGCCGGCATGTTCAAGCTCAACCGCGACGGCGAGATCGTGACCAACATGGGCGGACAGCTGATGGGTTATCCGACCGATGTGGCCGGCGTGCGCCAGGGCTTCGAATCGGTGCCCCTGACCCTGCCCACCGGCGGCCCGATCCCGGCCAAGCAGACCACCACCGCCAGCGTCGAATTCAACGTCGATGCCCGCGCCCCCATCGCCGCTGCCGCCGTGCCGCCCACGCCGCTGGGCACCTACGCGACCTCGTTCAACGCCTACGACCCGCAGGGCATCGAGATCCCGGTCGGCCTGGTGTTCCAGAAGACCGCCAACAACACCTGGGACGTCTACACCAGCGTCAACGGTTCCGACCCTGCCGCCTCCGTGCCGTTCGCGATCAGCTTCCTGGCCGACGGCACGCTCGATCCCGCGACCGTGGTGCCGCAGCTGCAGCTGGCCTCGCCCAACGACCCGGCACAGACCTTCATGATCGACCTGAACTTCGACAACGCCACGCAGTTCGGCGCCGACTTCGCGATCAACAACCTCACGCAGGACGGCTACCGCCCCGGCGAACTCACCAGCCTGGGCATCAGCGAGGCTGGCGTGATCACCGCCAAGTACTCCAACGGCCAGTCGCAGGCCGCCGGCCAGATCGCCCTGGTCAACTTCCGCAACGTGCAGGGCCTCTCGCCCATGAGCGGCGGCAACTGGTCGCAGACCTTCGCCTCGGGCGAACCGGTGCGCGGCGCGCCCGGCGAGGGCAAGCTGGGCTACCTGCGCCCCGGGGCACTGGAAGACTCCAACGTCGACCTCACGGCCGAGCTGGTCAACATGATGACCGCCCAGCGCGCCTACCAGGCCAACGCCCAGACCATCAAGACGCAGGACCAGATCCTGAGCACGCTGCTCAACATGCGCTAAACGAAACACCCCTGCCACGCTTCGCGTGACCCCCTCAAGGGGGCGGCGCCAGCGGCCCGGCCAAGCCGGTTCCGCGGCACCTCGCGACGAAAGCCGGGGACAAAGGCCAAAGGAAGCTCTGTATGGACCGCATGATCTACACCGCCATGACCGGCGCCAACGCCACTGCCTACCGGCAGCAGCTGCTGGCGAACAACCTGGCCAATGCGTCCACGCCCGGGTTCCGCGCCGAGCTGGCGACCTTCCGTGCCGTGCCGGTGCGCGGCGATGGCACCAGCTCGCGGGTCTTCGCGCTCGAAGCCACGGCCGGGCATTCCGAGGTCCAGGGTCCGGTGAACCAGACCGGCCGCAGCCTGGACGTCGCCGCGCGCGACAACACCTGGTTCGCGGTGCAGGGCCTGGACGGCACCGAGGCCTACACCCGCGGTGGCGCCTTCGAGGTCAGCGCCGACGGCGCCCTGGTCAATGCCCACGGCCTGCCGGTGCTCGACGACGGCGGATCGCCGATCAGCGTGCCGGCGAATGCGCAGCTGTCCTTCGGTGCCGACGGCACGCTGACCGCCCGTGTCGGTGACCAGGCACCCACCCGCGTGGCCAAGCTCAAGCTGGTCACGCCCAGCGACGAGAAAAAGATCCACCGCAGCGAGGACGGCCTGTTCCGCCCCGTGCAGGGCGAGCCGCTGGACGCCGACCCCAATGCGCGCGTGATGGGCGGCGCGCTCGAAGGCAGCAACGTCAACCCCATCGAGGCCATGGTCGGAATGATCGCGGTCTCCCGCCAGTACGAGATGCAGATGCGCATGATCCAGAACGGCGAAACCAACGACAAGACCGCAGCGCAGCTGCTCAACATGAACGGCTGATAGGAGCACACCATGATCAACTCACTCTGGATTTCCAAGACCGGCATGCAGGCCCAGCAGACCCAGCTGGACGTGATCTCGAACAACATGGCCAACGTGTCCACGAACGGCTTCAAGCGCGCCAGCGCCGTGTTCGAGGACCTGATGTACCAGAACCTGCGCCAGGTCGGCGCGGCCGATACCGAGCAGAACAACCTGCCGACCGGTCTGCAGCTGGGCCTGGGTGTGCGCACCGTCGCCACCTCGCGCCAGTTCAGCCAGGGCAGCCTGCAGCAGTCGGGCAACCAGCTGGACATCGCCATCAACGGCCAGGGCTTCCTGCAGGTCGCACTGCCCGACGGCACCACCGGCTACACCCGCGACGGCAGCCTGCAGGTCGACGCGCAGGGCAAGCTGGTGACCTCCAGCGGCCTGGCCATCGCCGGCGACATCACCGTGCCGGCCGAAGCGCAGAGCGTGACCATCGGCAAGGACGGCGTGGTGACCGCCACCGTGCCGGGCAACGCGACGCCGCAGCAGCTGGGCAACCTCGAGCTGGCCAACTTCATCAATCCGGCCGGCCTGGAGCCGCGCGGCCAGAACCTCTACACCGAGACCGTGGCCTCGGGCAACCCGACCACCGGTGCGCCCGGCTCGGCCGGCATGGGCACCCTGATGCAGGGCTATGTCGAGACCTCCAACGTCAACGTGGTACAGGAGCTGGTGACCATGATCCAGACGCAACGCGCCTACGAAATGAATTCCAAGGCGATCCAGACATCCGACCAGATGCTGCAGCGCCTGGGCCAGCTGTGAGCACGCCCATGAAATACCTCCTGCTGCTCGTCTCCATCGTGCTCACCGGCTGCATGACCAAGCCGGTCGATGTGGTGCCGGTGCGGCCGATCCAGTATGTGCAGGCGCCGTCGCCGGCGCAGACTGGCGGCAGCCTGTTCATGGCCGCGCGCTACCGGCCGGCCTTCGAAGACCCGCGCGCCCGGATGCCCGGCGACATCCTGACCATCACGATCACCGAGAAGGTCGCCGCCAGCCAGTCCTCGTCGGCCAACCTCAACCGCACCGGCAACGTCTCCGGCTCGGTCACCGCGATCCCCGGCATTGTGGCCAAGGAACTCAGCCGCGACCGCAACTTCAACCTCGGCGCCGATTCGAGCAACAAGTTCGCCGGCACGGGCGACAACGCCAACCAGAACGACTTCTCCGGCACGATCACCGTCACCGTGCAGGAAGTGCTGCCCAACGGCCACCTGCTGGTCGCTGGCGAAAAACAGATCGGGATCAACAGCAACGTCGACGTGCTGCGCTTCTCCGGCACGGTCGATCCGCGCCACATCCTGCCGGGCAATGTGATCGCCTCGACCCAGGTCGCCAACGCCCGGATCGAGTCGCGAGGACGAGGCGCAGTGGATGAAGCGCTCTCAATTGGCTGGTTGGGACGGTTCTTTTTGAATGTTTTCCCGTTCTGAGGCTGCCTAGCATCCTTCTCATGAACCCGCTGCACAGCCCCATCCCGCTCGAATCCGGTTTCCGCCGGACCCTGTTCGCTCGCCGCAACGCACGCGGCCTGTGGCTGCGCCGCCTGCTGGGCTGGAGCGCGCTGGCGGTGGGCGTCGTGGTCTGGCTGGGCTGGCCGATGGATGCCCACGCCATGCGGATCAAGGAGATCGCGGCGGTGCAGGGCGTGCGCACCAACCAGCTGACCGGCTTTGGCCTGGTGGTCGGCCTGGACGGCACGGGCGACCAGACCACACAGATGCCCTACACCTCGCAGGGCATGACCAACTATCTGCAGCAGCTGGGACTGACCCTGCCGGCGGACGCCAAGACGCAGATGAAGAACGTGGCGGCGGTGCTGGTGACGGCGCAGCTGCCGCCATTTGCGCGGCCGGGCCAGACGATCGACGTCACCGTTTCGTCGATGGGCAACGCCAAGTCGCTGCGCGGCGGCACGCTGATCACCACGCCGCTCAAGGGCGCCGACGGCGAGATCTACGCGCTGGCGCAAGGCAATCTGCTGGTCGGCGGTGCTGGCGCTTCCGGCGGCGGCAGCAAGGTGCAGATCAACCACCTGAGCGCGGGCCGCATTCCTTCGGGCGCACAGGTCGAACGCACGGTGCCGACCGCGTTCGCCATGGGCGACACCATCGAACTGGGCCTGAACTCGGCCGACTTCCAGACCGCCCGCCGCGTGGCGCAGGCGATCAACGACCGCATGGGCACGGGTGTCGCCAGTGCGGTCGACGGCCGCGTGGTCAAGCTGCGCGCGCCGGCCAACCCGGACGAGCGCGTGAACTTCCTGGCCGAGATCGAAGAGATCCCGCTGGAGGCCACCATCCCGACCGCCCGCGTGGTGATCAACACCCGCACCGGCTCCATCGTCATGAACCAGGCCGTCACGCTCGGCCCCTGCGCGGTCGCGCATGGCAACCTCTCGGTCAGCATCAGCTCGACCCCGGTGGTCAGCCAGCCCAACCCGCTGTCGCAGGGCCAGACCGTGACCGCGGAAAAGACCGACATCAAGATCACCCAGGACGCCGGTGCGCTCATCAAGATGGATGCCGCGCCGCAGCTGGCCGACCTGGTGCGCATGCTCAACGGCCTGGGCGCGACGCCGCAGGACCTGCTGGCGATCCTGCAGGCGATCAAGGCCGCGGGCGCGATGAACGCCGAACTGGAAGTGATCTGAGGCCGTCATGTCCACGCTGCAACCCACCACCCAGGGCCTGGCCGCCGATCCCGGCGCGCTCAATGCGCTGAAGTACAGCGCCGCCAAAGAAGGCGACGGTGGCAAGGGTGCGCTCAAGGAAGCGGCCAAACAGTTCGAGTCGCTGTTCATGCGCGAGCTGATCAAGAGCATGCGCGAAGCGACCCAGAAGTCGGGCCTGCTCGAAGGGCAGGGCAGCGACCTGGGCACCGACCTGCTCGACCAGCAGATGGCGGTGCAGCTCTCGGGCCTGCCCGGCGGCCTGAGCGCCTCGATCGAGCGCCAGCTCAGCCGCCAGATGAAGGGCGGCAGCGCCGAAGGCGCCGACGCGTCGGGCGTCGAAGCCGGTGGCGCGGTCGAAGGCCAGAGCTTCAAGCCGCTCAACCGCTCGGCCATGAAGGCCCTGCTGAAGTACGCGCCTGTCGAAAGATCGGCACCTGCCATGGTCGAAGGCAGCGCCCCGGCCGGCGGCAACGCCAGCATTCGCGGCCTGCCGTCCGGCCAGCGCCAGGCGGCCTTTGTCAACCTGCACAACCAGGCCGCCGCCACTGTGGCGCGCGAGTCCGGCATCCCGGCCAGCTACATGATCGGCCAGGCCGGTCACGAAACCGGCTGGGGCAAGAGCGAGATCCGAAACGCCGACGGCACACCGTCCTACAACCTGTTCGGCATCAAGGCCACGCCCTCGTGGAAGGGCAAGGTCGCCGAGGTCAGCACCACCGAATACGTCAACGGCGTGCCGCGCAAGACCACGGCGCGCTTTCGCGCCTACGACTCCTACGCCGACTCGTTCCGCGACTACGCCCGCCTGATCACGCGCAGCCCGCGCTACGACAAGGCGATGGACCAGATCGGCTCGGTGCACGGCTTTGCGTCCAGCCTGCAGCGTGCGGGCTACGCCACCGACCCGCAGTACGCGTCCAAGCTCAGCCGTGCCATCAACACCACGCTGAACCTGCAGCGCGCGCAAAGCTGAGGCCTGAGGAAACACCATGTCTTCCTCGGCCCTCAACATCGGCAACCTGGCGCTCAACGCCAACCTGTCGGCCCTGCAGGTCATTGGCCACAACATTGCCAACGCCAACACGGCCGGCTATTCGCGCCAGAACGTGGCCATGGTCACCGCCGGGTACCAGACCCTGGGCGGCAATTTCTACGGCATGGGCGTGCAGATCGACAACGTCACGCGCTCGCACGATGCCTACCTGACCCGCGAATCGCAGCTGGCCAGCGCCGTCTCGTCGGCCGACTCCCAGCGGCTGGCGCGGCTGAACCAGCTGGAGAACCTGTTCCCCACCGGCGAGAACGGCCTGGGTGTGGCGCTCAACGACATGCTCAACGCCTGGTCCGACGTTTCCACGTCGCCGACCAACCTCGCGGCGCGCTCGGCCGTGCTCAGCCAGTCGGAAGAATTCGCCTCGCGCCTGCGCGACACCGCCGGCCAGGTCGACATGCTCGCCGCCAGCGCGCGCCAGCAGATCGGCGACACGGTCACCAACGTCAACCGCCTGGCCAAGGACATCGCCAAGATCAACCAGCAGATCATCGAGAGCCAGGGCGACGTGGGCGTGCCCAACGACCTGCTCGACCAGCGCGACAGCCTGATCGGCGAGCTGAGCAAGTACGTGCAGGTGACCACGCTGGCGGCCGACGACGGCAGCTACAGCGTGTTCGTCGCCGGCAGCCAGCCGCTGGTGATGGGCAGCAAGGCCTCGTCGCTGGCGGTGCAGCAGGGCGACCCGGATTCTTCCCGCCCGACCATCGTGTTCCAGTCGGTCAGCACCACGATGAAGCTGCCCGACAGTGCGCTCGGCGGCGAGCTGGGTGGCGTGCTCGAGTTCCTCAACGGGGACCTGCACGATGTGCAGAACGTGATGGGCCGCATGGCCCTGGCGACCAACACCCTGCTCAACACCCAGCACCAGCTGGGTGTGGACCTGCGCGGCGATACCGGCACCGACTTCTTCGTGCCGATCGCCGACGCCGCAGGCCTGGCCGCCGGCACCAACACCGGCAATGCCACGCTGCACGCCGAGGTCAGCAACCCGAGCGCCCTGCGGGCCTCGGACTACCAGCTGAACTTCACCGCCGCAGGCGTCGACATCGTGCGTCTGTCCGATGGCGAAATCACCTCGTTCGCCGGCCTGCCCGCCGACCTCGACGGCCTGAGCTTCCAGCTGGATGCGGGGGCCGGCGCTGCGGGCGACGTTTTCCTGGTCAAGCCGTTTGGCGACGTGGCGCGCAACATGCAGATGAGCGTGAGCGCCGCCGACCGGTTGGCTGTGGCCAGCCCGGTGGTGGTCAGCCCGGCCAGCGGCAACATCGGCGGCGTCAGCGTGCAGAGCATGTATCCCGTCGAGCCCTCGGCCAACCTGACCGACCCGGTCACGCTGACCTTCCTGGCCGACGGCAGCTTCACCGCCACCGGCCTGGGCCCCGGCAATCCGCCGCCCGACAACGTGGGCCCGCCGGCCAGCTACAACTACACGCCCGGCAAGCCCATCGTTCTCAACGGCTGGAGCCTGACGCTGCGCGGCGTGCCCGCCGCGGGCGACAGCTTCGCCATCACGCCCTCGCCCTCGGCCGACCAGCGCCAGAACGCCGGCAACGCGGTCGGCATCCTGGCACTGCGCGACCTGGCGACCTTCGAAGGCGCCTCGCTGTCCAACGGCTACGCCTCGCTGCTGACGGACATGGGCACCCGGGTGCAGGGCGCCAAGTTCGCCGCCGACTATTCGGGCAGCGTCGCCTCCAGCGCCGAGAGCGCACGCGCCGCGGTCGCGGGCGTCAACCTCGACGAGGAGGCTGCCCGCCTGCTGCAGTTCCAGCAGGCCTACCAGGCAGCCGCCAAGTACATGCAGATCGCACAGGGCATGTTCGACACCCTGCTGCAGACCGTGCGCTGACCGCCAGGAGAACCACCATGACCCCCATGCGCGTCACCACCGCCCACTCCTACGACACCACGATTTCCCAGCTCACCAAGCGCCAGTCCGACCTGGTCGAGCAGCAGGAGCGCATCTCGTCGGGCAAGCGCGTGGTGCGCGCCAGCGACGACCCGGTTGCTGCGGCCCTGGCCGAGTCGGTGCAGACCCGGCTCTCGCGCATCACCTCCGACCAGCGCGCCATCGATGCCTCGCGCACGTCCATGCAGCAGGCCGAAGGCGCACTCGGCGAAGCTGGCGACCTGATCCAGCGCGTGCGCGACCTGATGGTGGCGGGCGGAAACGCGGCCTACGGCGATACCCAGCGCGAGGCGCTGGCCGCGCAGATGGAAGGGCTGCGCGAGCAGCTGTTCTCCGTGGCCAACCGGCAGGACAGCGCCGGCCGCAGCCTGTTCGGTGGCCTGGGCGGCTCCAGCACGCCGTTCGTGCAGGAATATGGCAGCGGCAGCGGCCAGGTGCGCTTCGACGGCCAGCGTGGCCAGCAGGCCGCGACCGACGTGCGGCTGCCGCAGTCCATGGACGGCAACACCGTCTTCATGCGCGTGCCCCAGGGCAACGGCACCTTCGTGCTCGACCAGGGCGCCGCCAACACCGGCAGTGCGCGCAGCGACATCGGCAAGGTGACCAATCTCTCGACCCTCACCGGCCACGATTACCAGATCGACTTTGCCGACGTTGCCGGCGTGATCCAGTACAGCGTGACCGACCTCACCACCGCGACACCGGTCGCCGGGCAGACCGGCGTGACCTACACCGCCGGCATGCAGGTCGAGTTCGACGGCATGTCGTTCCAGCTCACCGGCGCACCCAAGGCCGGCGACACCATGTCCATCGCGCCCGCCGACTCACCGACCGACCTGTTCAAGGTCATGCAGGACGCCATCGACGCGCTGCGCACCCCCACCAACGACACCGGCGACAGCGCGCGCCGCACGCAGGACCTCGGCCGCTCGCTGACCGAGCTCGACGCTGGCCACGACCGGGTGCTGCTCGCACGCGCCCAGGCCGGTGAATGGCTCAACCGCGCCGACACCATCGAAGACCTGCTGGGCGACCGCGAGGTTGACCACACCGCCGAGAAGTCCTCACTCGAAGACCTCGACATGGTCAAGGGCATCTCCGAGTTCCAGGCGCAGCAGGTCGGCCTGGAGGCCGCGATGAAGTCCTACGCCTCGATCCAGAAGCTCTCACTGTTCCAGTACGTGAGCTGACACCCAGCGAAACAACCCGATGAGCCACACCGTCCTCGACAGCGTCGCCATGGCCTACCAGCCGGTCTGGAACCGGCGGCGCCTGCTCGCGGCGGTGCGGCTGTCGGTGCTGCCCACCGAACCCGCCTCGGTCGACGCCGCCCACCTGATGCAGGTGCTGGGCGACGACTGGCCGGTCAATGCGCCGGTGCTGGTGCTGGCGCTCGATTCGCCCGAACTGCTGCAGCAGGCCTTGCGCTGCGCGCCGGTGCCCAACACCTGGCTCGAAGTGCCGGCCGTGCTGTTCGAACACACCGAGAGCATGGCCATGCTCTCGATGGCCACCCGCCACGGCCACCAGCTGCTGCGGCGCGGCGACCTGGCCGAGGTGCGGCGCGAATTCGTCGCACCGCTGGACGCGCGCAGCCTGCTGCACCTGAGCGCCGAAGACGCGCTCGAGGCGCTGCAGTCCCGGCCGGTCGAAGGCCAGCCCATGCCGCCGCACCCGACACCGATCCGTCCCGGGCAGATCTACCGCAATGTCTGCAACCGGGGGCTGGCCGACCACTGCCTGGACGAAGCGGGCGCCTGGGGCATCCTGGGCTGGCCCGACGACGACGTGCTCTATGCCAGTCGCCACACCCCCCCCGCCTGCGACGAGATCGTGATCCGGTTGCTGCGCCAGGCGCTCGACAAGGACGCCTCGATCGAACGCATCGAGCGCTACGTGCGGCAGGACCCGGTGCTGGTCTACCGACTGCTCTCCCGCGTCAACTCCGCAGCCTACGGCGGCCGCCACGAAATCGACTCGCTGCGCCACGCGATCATGATGTTCGGCTTCTCGGCACTGGATCACTGGCTGGTGGACCAGCTGGCCGGCGCCGACACCGACCTGGCGATGCACCCCGTGCGCTACGGCCTGGTCATGCGGGCGCGTCTCGCACAGCATCTGCTCGACCCCGGCGCGGAAGAAGAACTGCGCGCCGAGGTCTACACCACCGCCATCTTTGCCCAGCTCGACCGCCTGATGCACGAGCCACTGGCCAATCTGATCGACCGCCTGCCGCTGAACGACCGAGTGGCCGACGCCCTGGTCAGCCACGGGGGGCCGTACCACCCGCTGCTCGACATCGCGCGCGCGCAGGGCGAACCCGACAGCATCCAGGCGCTGGCCGGCGTCTGCGAGAAGCACGAGGTCTCGCTGGAACAAGCCAACCGCGCCCTGCTGCGCATGCTCTCGACCAGCCGCGACCACGGCCTGGCACCGGAGCCGCAGGCACCCCTGAGAGGGGTGTAGTGCCCCCACGCACTGCCGCTACCATGGGCGGATGAACGCCCCGACCCGCACCGCCCACCACACCAGCGCCCTCGTCCTGTTCTCCGGCGGACAGGACTCCACCACCTGCCTGGCTCACGCGCTCGCGCGCTATCCGCGCGTCGAGACCCTGGGCTTCGATTACGGCCAGCGCCACAGCGTCGAACTGCAGGCGCGGCAAGTGGTGCTGCAGAAGCTGCGTGAGCAGTTCCCGGCGTGGAACGAACGCCTGGGCGAAGACCACCTGCTGGACCTCGCCGTGCTCGGCAAGGTCAGCGAAACCTCGCTCACCCGCGACATGGCCTTCAAGATGGAAGCCAGCGGCCTGCCCAACACCTTCGTGCCAGGCCGCAACCTGCTGTTCCTCACCTTGGCCGCCGCGCTCGCCTACCGGCGCGACATCCAGGTCATCGTCACTGGCGTCTGCGAGACCGACTTCAGCGGCTACCCCGACTGCCGCGACGACACCATGAAAGCGCTGCAGGTCGCCCTCAGCCTCGGCATGGACCACCGCTTCCTGATCGACACCCCGCTGATGTGGATCGACAAGGCAGAGACCTGGCGCATGGCAGAAGCGCTGGGTGAGTCCGCGCGCCTGGTCGGCGGAGGCAACGCCCTGGTGGACCTGATCGTCGAGCACACCCACACCTGCTACCTCGGCGACAGGGAGCACCGGCAAGAGTGGGGTTATGGGTGTGGGGCTTGCCCGGCGTGTGAGTTGCGGGCGCGCGGGTGGGAGCGGTATCGGGCGGAGTGATCGGACATTCGACCGAATCTGCCTTGTTTTTTCGGGGAGTCGAACGAGTGAGTGCGATGGCTACAAAGAGGGCTTTTGGGGGCACGTTGCTGCTGGCTTTTTCCTCGGTGGGCGGCGCTTGTTCCAGCACTGGCGTCATACCGATGGACAGAGACACGTTCATGGTTGCGAAAGACCGTGCGGCGCCGGGTGCCTCGGGCGCGAGGGTGTTGGCTGAACTTTATGTTGAGGCCAACGCGCACTGCGCGACCACCAGTCGGGGCGTTGAAACCATACATAGTGAGTCCGTCGATCCCATTCCGTTCGTGCGGGCGGGAAGCGCGAAGCTGGAGTTTCGTTGCGTCAGCAAGTCCTGAGGCCGCCTTGAACCACCACATGTCTCAAGTTAAGTTCGCCACTGCAGCGGTATGTGCTCTGGCTCCCGCCCTGTCCTGGGCCGGTTGCGCCGTGACCGAGAAGTCCCTGGCGGGTTCCTGGGAGCGGGTCTCCCGAGCCGGTGCATTCGAGCAGATGGAGCTGGCGGTGGAAGATGGCCGGCGGGTGTTCCATTCGTGGCTGCATGAGCGACCCGAGATCACCGACGGTCAGTGGAGTTTGAAGGGGTGCAGGCTGGAAGTCCGGGTTCCCTCGGAGCCAGCGCTGAGCTACACGTTCACGGTGATGGCCGCCGATGGCAAGCGACTGATCCTTCGCGAGGCGGGCGAACCCGGGGCGGGGCGCTACCGCCGCATCGCTCCATGACCTTGACTTTTTGAATTGGAGTTCTCTCATGGCCACCATCCGCCCAGGTACCCAATCAGCACTGCTCGTCGTCGATGTGCAGGTGGGCGTCGTCGCCGAAGCCGGCGACGTTTCGCAGCAGATCGATCACATCGCGCTCGCCGTGCGCAAGGCGCGCGACGCGGGTGTGCCGGTGATCTGGGTGCAGCACGACGAGGAGGAGTTGCCCAAGGGCAGCGCCGAATGGCAATGGGTGCCGGCGCTGGTGCCGCAGCCCGAAGACGTGCGTGTCTACAAGAACTTCAACTCTTCGTTCGAGAAGACAACGCTGGAATCCGAGTTGGCCGTTCGCGGGGTGTCGCACATCGTGCTGTGTGGCGCGGTGACCAGCTGGTGCATCCGCGCGACCGCCTACGGGGCGCTGGAGCGCGGCTACGACCTGAGCCTGATTGGCGACGCCCACATCGCCAAGACCATGCCGATGGGCAATGGCGAGGCGGTCGAGGCCAAGGACATCGTGCGGGAGTTCAACGTGGTGATGCAGTGGGTGGCCTACCCGGGCAGAAAGAACCGGGTGGTGACGGCAGAAGAGTTGGCGTTTTGAGCATGGACGGCGTGGACGACAAGGCGCGGCGCCAGGCGTCGATCGCGTGGTTCCACGATCTGGCAATCCACGACCGCAACGAGATCGCGCGTCGGTGTTCGCCGGACACCGAGGCCCTGCTGCGCGCGCACGTGGCGCTGTGTCTTAGCGGCCAGGACGTGCCACCCCGGCTGACGCCGGAGCAGTTCGCCGAGGTGGTGCTCGACCTGCGAGCCAATGAGCGCGACTGGGAGCGGGCATGGATGGCAGCTGCGGTGCAGGCGGACGATCGGATGCTTGCGGGGCAAGTGGAGGAAGCGGGCCATGTCCTGAGCGAGTTTGCAAAGGCATGTCCATGGGGTGCGCTTCGGCAGGAGGCCCAGGCCGAAGCGGAACGGATCGGCGGGAGGAGGGATTCATGATTCTTCTCCTCATCGCTTCGGCGTTGCCAATTTCGTGAATACTGGCAGTTCTTTCGCTGTCACTCCCCATCGCTATGCACGTACCCCTGCAACTACCCCGTTACGACATTGAAATGCGGCCCGATGGTTTGCGGGCCGTGATTCCAGCTCGGCGCCTCTGGCTCATGCTGTTGTTCTACATGGCATGGTCGGTGGGGTGGGCGCTTGGGGAAGCCGCTGCCATCAGGATGCTCAGCGGCTCACCCGGTGGTGTACAGCTGTTCATCGTGGCGTGGCTGATCGGGTGGACGCTTGGTGGCCTATCTGTGGCCAGTACGATTCTCTGGCAACTGGCGGGCAAGGAGATCGTGGACATCGGTCCGACGTCGCTTGTATATCGCATCGAGGCCGCCGGTATGGGCTGGACGCGTTCGTACCGGTTGGCCGATGTCAGGGATTTGCGCGTGGTCCCAAGGCAGGGCTCGGCGTTTTCCAACCCCCCGGCCTGGACAACGCCACTGTTTCCTTTGTTTTCCTCCAAGGACGGATGGCTGGCGTTTGACTATGGTGCCCGCACGATTCGCCTGGGAACTGGGCTAGATGAGGCAGAGGCAAAGTCGCTGGCGGCGCAATTGAAGGAAAAGCTGCCCAAGCGACTGGGAGACCAATGATGCTTTCCACTTTCCTCACCATCGCCGTCCTGCACTGGGTCGTGCTCGCCACCCCCGGTGTCAATTTCGTGCTGATCGCGCAGCTGGCCGCGGGCAGCGCGCGCAGTGTGTCGCTCGCCGCCGTCGCGGGCATCACGACCGTCACCTTTCTCTGGGCCTCGCTGGCGATCCTGGGCATGGGGGCGGTGTTCTCTGCCCACCCGGCCTTGCGCCAGGCGTTCCAGATCGCGGGTGGTATCTATCTCTGCTACGTGGCCTGGAAGCTCTGGCGCTCGCCGGCCGCGGTGGCGCAGGAGGTCACGGCGGTGACGACCAGCCGCGCCGCCGCGTTCCGCATGGGCTTCATCACGAATGTGTTCAACCCCAAGACCGCGCTGTTCTTCGGCAGTGTGTTCGCGACCGCGCTGCCGCCCTCGCCGGGTGTGGGCGTGCTGGCCGGCGCGGTGCTGCTGGTCTGGTGCAACGCGGTGGTCTGGCATGTGTTTCTCGCGCTGGCGTTTTCGCATGGCCGCATCCAGTCCGGCTACCAGCGATGGCGCGGGGCCTTCAACCGTGGGGCAGGCGCGCTGGTTGGCGCTTTCGGCCTGCGCCTGCTGGCCACGACGTTGCAGGAACTGCGCGCGAAGGCAATGCTGTCATGAACCCGAACGCCGACACCACCTCACTGCTGCTGGCAGTGTTCTTCGGAGCACTGGGCGCCGGCTACGCGCTGTACGGGCGCAAGCAGCGCGCGATATCGCCGCTGCTCAGCGGTGTCGCACTCATGGTGTTTCCGTACTTCGTCACCGGCACGCTGATGACGCTGCTGGTCGGCGCGGCGATCGCGGCGGTGCCGTATTTCTGGCGACCCTGAACGGAGCAGCGCATGTTCTCCCACATCTTCATCGGCGTGTCCGACTTTCCCCGCGCGCTGTCCTTCTACCGGGCGCTGATGCCGGTGCTGGGCGTGGCCGAGCGCTTCTGCGAGCCCGAGCGGCCCTGGGCCGGCTGGCAGTCTTCGCCGGGTCCGCGCCCGCTGTTCCTGATTGGCGTGCCCTTCGATGGCCAGGCGCACGCACCGGGCAACGGCCAGATGACCGCCTTCCTGGCCGACGACCATGCCACCGTCGACCGTGCCCACGCGACCGCCCTGGCCCACGGGGGTCGCTGCGAAGGTCCGCCGGGCCTGCGGCCCGAGTACCACGCGCACTACTACGGCGCCTACGTCCGGGACACCGAAGGCAACAAGCTGTGCGTGGCCTGTCACGCACCCGTCTCCCCCTGAGCATCTGGAACCCGCCACCATGGACTCTCTGTATTTCTACTTGCTGGGCCTTGTGGTGCTGGCGTTCCTGATCAACATCGTGCTTGTCACGCGCAGCCGTTTTCCTGGCGGCGAGGTCGGTGTGGCGCCCGTGGTTCAGGCCGCGCTGGCCGTGCCCTTGTTTCTGGTGTCTGCGGCGGTGCTGTTCCTGACCCGAGACCTCGGGTGGCACACGCGCCAATGGATCCTGCTGCTGCCGCTGGTGCTGCAGCTGGCGTACTTTCTCTACACCGGGGATTTGCGCACCTTCTTCAAACCAGATGCTGGCGGCTTCCTGACCCGCAGCTTCATCGGTTCGATCGCGGCTAGCACGGTCATCGCCTGTGCGCTGGCCTGGGCGATGGGGGCTTTGGCTGCCTGACGGCTGCCGCCCGGCCTTCGCTCACACCAACCGCACCGGCCCTTTGTGTTTTTGCGATGGGTGCCGGCGCGCATCGGCCAGCGCCCAGCCGAAGATGCCCAGGCCTGCCGCCGCCAGCAGGGCGCCGACCCAGCCGGTCGAGGTCCAGCCGAGCCCGGCGCTGATCGCCAGCCCGCCGAGCCAGGCACCCAGCGCGTTGGCGGTGTTGAAGGCCGAGTGGTTGAGCGCCGCGGCCATCACCTGCGCATCACCGGCCACGTCCATCAGCCGGATCTGCAGCGCCGGGCCGATGGCGACGGTGGTGCCGATGAGGAACACGTTGATCGCCCCCAGCACCACATGCTGCGCGGTGAAAACATAGGCCAACAGCACCACGATCGACCAGACCAGCATGCCGCCCACGGTCGGCATCAGCGCCTTGTCGGCCAGGCGAGAGCCCAGCACATTGCCCGAGACCATGCCCAGACCGAACATCGCCAGCACCACCGGTACGCCGGCCAGCGGCAGGCCAGCGACCTCGATCATGGTCGGCTTGACGTAGCTGAACACCGAGAACAGTCCGCCGAAACCGATCGCGCCGATGCCCAGCGTGAGCCAGACCTGCTTGTTGCGCAGCGCACCCAGTTCGCGCAGCGGGCTGGCGCCGGCGGGCGCGGCCATGACCGGCAGGTGGCGATGGATCAGACCGGCGGCCAGCAGGGCGATGGCGCCGACCAGCACGAACGCCGCCCGCCAGCCGAAGTGCTGGCCCAGCCAGGCCGCCAGCGGCACACCCAGCAGCGTCGCGATCGTCAGCCCGCTCATCACCAGTCCGATCGCGCGCGCCCGCTGGTCCGGGCGGGCCAGGGCCGCGGCCACCAGCGCGGTCACGCCAAAGTAGGTGCCGTGCGGCATGCCGGTCAGGAAGCGCAGCGCGTTGAGCGAGAGATAGCCGGGCGCCGCGGCGCTGGCGAAGTTGCCGAGCGCAAATGCCAGCATCAGCGCCACCAGCAGTGCACGGCGGCCCCACGTGGCGGCCGCGACGGCCAGCACCGGCGCGCCGATCACCACGCCCAGCGCGTAGGCGCTGATGACGTGGCCGGCCTGCGGAATGGTGACGTCAATGTCTTTGGCGACCTCGGGCAGCAGTCCCATGATGACGAACTCGCCCGTGCCGATGGCAAAGGCGCCCATGCCCATGGCCCACATGGCCGGGCCGGGGCGGGTGGTCGGAGCAGCGGGAAGGGCGGAATGGCGGGAGTCGGCGGCAGAAGCTTGCACGGAATGGGACTTTGAAAAATCAGCGGCGATGCTGACAGGTCCGCCACCCTCGGGTGCGAGGCCTTGGTAGAAACCCCCGGTTGTCCTCGTCCATGGCTTGCCCGAGCCGCGGGATTGAACGGGTTTTTCCCCGCAACTCCGGCGTTTTCGCCGCGCCCCGGTTCCTACACTGGGTCGCACCATGCCCGCCCTCGTCTCCATCCTGAAAGAACTGCGTTCGGCGCTGTGGCGTTCGAAGCCACAGCCCCAGTTGCCGCGCCTGCCCAGGCAAGTGGCCAGTCGCGCCATGGCGGGCATACCTGCGGTCGAGGTCAACAAGGATCCGCTGGACTTGGGTGCCCTTGTGGTGCGCCTGGTGGCGGAACGGCATGCCCGCGGCCAGCGGGTGCGCCTGCTGGTCGATGCGGGCGGACGCACCGGCGTGCCCACGCACCGCGTTCCTGGCCAGGTGCTGGCGATGCGCCAGGAGATCGACCAGCTGGTTGACCACGCGCTGCAGCAGGGTGGCGTGGTCGAGCTGGTGGTCCGGGAAGACCGGTCGGGCGTGCGCGTGAGCGTGAACGAGCGCCGACCCGACGGCTCGGGTCTGCGGGCCGAGCTGCAGTACCCGCGCGCCGCCTAGACCGAAGCCCTCAGGCTGCAACCATCAGGCTTCGCTCATGCGAAAGCGCGTGTCGCCTTCGCCGGCGCCCGGCGTCAGCACCCATTGCGTCGCGTGGAACGCGGCCACGCCCGGCCGGTGTGCGATCGAGACCAGGGCGCCGTTCTGCGACATCACCAGTGCCTGCAGGCGTTCGTAGACCGTGCGTTCCGCCGCTTCGTCCAGGGCGCTGGTGGCTTCGTCGACAAACAGCCAGCGCGGCTGCTTGAGCAGGGCGCGGGCAATCGCCAGCCGCTGCTGCTCGCCACCCGAGAGCTTCTGGCCCCAGCTGTCGTCGTCGTCCAGCCGTGTCGACAGGTGCGGCAGCAGTGCGTCGGCCAGCGCCTGCTTCAGTTGTTGATCGCCGTAGTGGTTCACCGGTTCGGGGTAGGCCAGCGCCTGGCGCAGGCTGCCGACCGGGAAGTACGGCCGCTGCGGCAGGAACATCACGCGCTGGTCGAAATCGGCCGGGCGCTGCAGCTTGCCCTTGGCCCAGGGCCAGATGCCGGCCAGCGCGCGGAACAGCGTGGACTTGCCGCTGCCCGACGGGCCTTTGATCAGCACGCTCTCCCCCGCCTGCAGCCGCAGGCCGTGCGCCGAGAACAGGGCCACACCACCCGGCAGGGCGAGGTCGATCTGGTCGATCTGCAGCGTGTCGGGCACGGTCGCTTCGGTGGTTTCCAGGGGCGCCTTCTGCAGCGCCTGAAAGCTTTCCTCGAAGCTGGTCAGTCGGTCGGTCGTGGCGCGCCAGGCGGCCAGGCTGTCGTAGTTGTCGACGAACCACGACAGCGAGTCCTGCACCCGGCCGAAAGCCGACGAGATCTGCATCAGCTGACCGAGCTGGATGGCGCCGCTGAAAAAGCGCGGCGCCGCAACGATGAAGGGGAACACCACGGCGGCCTGGCCGAAGCCGTTGGTGAACCAGATCAGGCGCTTCTGCGCCTTGATGAGTTGCCAGTAGTTGCCCAGCACCGCGCTGAAGCGATCACCCAGGAACTGCCGCTCGACCGGCTCGCCGCGGTCCAGCGCGATCGACTCGCTGTATTCGCGCATGCGCACCAGGTGGTTGCGGAAGTCGGCTTCGACGCGTTGCTGCTGGAAGTTCAACCGGATCAGGGGCCGGCCGATGTAGTGCGCAATCACGCTGCCGACCGTGCAGTACAGCACCGCCATCCAGACCATGAACCCGGGAATCGTGTAGGCGCTGCCCTGGAAGTCGAACGAGAAGCTGCCCGAAAGTGTCCAGAGGATGCCGACAAAGCTGACCAGGGTGACGATGGCGTTGAGCAGTCCCATCGACAGGCCGAGCGTGGCGCTGGTGAACCTGTTGATGTCTTCGGCAATCCGCTGGTCGGGGTTGTCCGGTGGTGCGTCGGTGTCCTGGGCAAAGCGGTTGAGTTCGAGCTGGTAGAAGGCCTTGTCGGCGAGCCAGCGGTCGAGGTAGTGCGCCGTCATCCAGGCGCGCCAGCGCATCTCCAGCACCTGGCGCAGGTAGAAGCGGTAGACCGCGATGATGATGAAGCCGAAGGCGAGGTAGGTGAAGCGCCCGAGTTCGCGCCAGAACGCTGGCTGGTCCTTGTTCTGCAGCGCGTCGTAAAACAGACGGTTCCACTCGTTGATCTGTACCAGCATGTAGACCGCGCCCAGGTTGAGCGCGACGATGGCGGCGAGCAGGCCGCGTGCCTTCCACTTCTGGTCGGAGTTGAAGTAGGGAAGGGCGAGGGCCAGGGCTTTGCGCAGGAAAGCGCGGAAGTTCTGGAACTTGGTGGGTGAAGTCATGCGGGGTTCTCCGGCGAAAACACAGCCAGGGCCGAAACTCTGGGCGTGGCCGATGCTATACCGGCGGCTGCAGCGGCAGGCGCAGCACCACACACGTGCCGGGGGCGTCGTTGAGGTGTTCGAGCGCCGCGCCGATCAGGGCGGCGCGCTCCCGCATGCTGCGCAGGCCGTTGCCGGCACCGGCCCCAGCGCCCACACCGTCGTCTCGGATCTCCAGCACCACATGCGTGGGGTCGGCAGTGGCCGAGATGGTCAGGCGGCTGCCCTGGGCGTGCTGGATGGCGTTGGAGATGGCTTCCAGAACGATGAACTGCACATGGCGCAGCTGCTGGCTCTGGAAGTGCGCGATCAACGGCAGCTCGTCGGCGCGCCAGACCAGCCGCAGGCCGGCCGCCTGGATGCGCCGCTCAAGCCGGTAGCGCAGGCTGGAGAGCAGGGCGTTGATGTCGCCGGGCGGCAGGTGCATCGCGTCGATGTTCAGCCGTAACTGGTCCAGCGACTCGCGCAGCGTCTGCAGGAGTTCCTGACGCGTGGCCTGCCCGCTCTCGACCTGGTGGATGGCGGCGATCAGGTGCGCGCCGGCGCCGTCGTGCATGTCGCGCAGGATGCGGGTGCGCTCCTCGGCGGCGGCGCGATCCCGTTCGAGGGCGGTCACCTGGACATGCTGCTCCGTCAGTTCGGCCTCGCGCTGCGCCAGCTTCTGGCCGATGCTGCTGTTCAGGCGAAGCAGCTCATCGCGCGCCTGCTGGAAGCGCAGGCTCACGATGACCAGCACCGACAGCGCCAGTGTCACGGCCGCGTACTTCGCCCATGCCGATTCTTCGTAGTGCAGGGCACTGGCCCGGCCGGCGTAGATGTCGCGCCCGATGGCCATCAGGCTCAATGCCAGCGCGATCACCACGAGCGCCCTGGACAGGTCGGGCTTGCGCCAGACCTCGCGCGCCAGGCGAACGTTCAACACCGCCCAGAACAGCAAGGTTCCCAGCATCCACACCACCAGGAACATCGGTGTCTGCTGGCCCGAGCCCAGGCCATAGGCCAGGGGGCCGAGGTGCTGCGCCATTTCATCGCGGCCACGGAGCGTGTGCAGGGCCCAGCTCACACCATAGGCCAGCGGTCCGCCCAGCAGGCTCACGTAGATGGTGTTGCGCTCCCAGCGCGGTCGGGGACTGAACTGCAATGCAGCGATGAACTGGTAGAGCGCGCCAGACCAGATCCAGATCAGGCCGAGCACGAACAGCCCCCAGGCGGGCCAGCCCAGTGGTGAAGCCTCCCACCAGGAGTCCGCGACCCGCAGCGCCCACGCCAGTTCCCCCAGGGCGGCCCAGGCATACAGCGGATCGTGCTGCTGCAGCCAGAGCAGGATGCACAGCGTGGCCACGACCAGGCTCAGCACCGAAGCGGCCTGAGGCAGACTGGACCGCAGCCAGTCCTCACGGTCCCGCATCGGCAGCAGGGAGGCGGTGGGGCCAACCCACAGGCGCGACAGACCCGCACGCCGCCCGGTGTCCATGCGCAGGCGGATGCGCAGTTCGTTCTGCGGTTGCAGCAGCACCGTCGGCAGGGTCAGCCAGACCGGCCGCTTGGCGGCCCAGGCGTCGCCGGGCTGGTCCAGCCGGCCGGCACTGGCCAGCGCCTGGCCGTTGAGTTCGATGGCCCAGGCATTGCCCAGCCGCGGGATCAGCAGCGACCATGGTTCCGCCGGGCTGGCATTGGTGGCCGGGAAATCGAAGCGCAGCCGCAACTCGGTGGTGGCTTGCTGGCCCGGTGCCGTGATGTCCCAGTGCAGGGGCAGGGCTTGTTCGATGGCGTTCGAATCAGGAGGTGTGAAGCGTTGCGCGTGGTCCAGCAGCTGCGCTCCGGGCCCGGGCGCCGCCTGCCCCGGTGTGAGCAGCCACAGCAGCGACAGCAGCAGGCCCAGCACCACCAGCGGCGCCAGCCACCGCGGGCGGACGGTTGGGACCGGTGCCGTCACGATCCGGGCGGCCCCACCAGACCCATCAGACCAGCCTGGTACACGGCCTGGCCGCGCGAGTTCACGGCCAGCTTCCCGTAGAGGTTCTTGATGTGCATCTGCACCGTGTGTTTGGAGATGCCTTCCATCTCGCCGATCTCGGCATAGGTGTAGCCGCGCGCGATCAGCCGCAACACATCGGTCTCGCGAGCGGTCAGCCTCACGGCCTCAACCGCTGCCGCAGCCGGGACCGATGGCGCAGGCTCTGCGCTGTCGGACTGCCGCAGGCGCTGGAGCAGCTTGCGCGCCAGCATGGGAGATATCGGAGAGGCGCCGCGCTTGACGTCCACGATGATCTGGCCCATGTCGTCGGGCTGCGTGTCCTTGTGGATGTAGCCGACCGCGCCGGCTTCCACGCAGGCCAGCACCGTGTCTTCGTCGCCCAGCACCGAAATGACCAGCGTTTCGCAGTTGGGCTGCATCTTGCGCAGGCGGTAGATCAGCTCCAGCCCGTGCCCATCGGGCAACGCCAGATCGGTGAGCAGCAGATCGACCGGGTTCTCTTCCAGCCAGGCCTGCGCCTCCCGCAGCCGGTTGAAGGAGCCACACAGCTCCAGCGCCGGGTGCTGGCGGATGCTCTGCTCAAAGAACCCCCGCAGGCGCTCGTCGTCCTCCAGCAGCACGATGCGCCAGTGATCGTCGGTGGGGCGGGCGGTGGTGGTGTCGTTCACGGGGCGGAGTTCTCGGGTCGATTCATCTTAGCGCCCCCTTTGCGGAGGGCGACACCCATGTTCTGGGGTATCGCGGTGCCGGGGCGGTCCATAGCATGAAAGCGTTCCTGCCCACCCCACACCGTCCGGAGAAGTTCATGAAAAAGTCCCTGCTGGCCACCGTCGTTGCCACTGTCTGCAGTGCCGTCGGCATGCCTGCCCATGCCGAGCCAGGCGTGATGCTCGGCATCAGTCACAACTTCGGCGGCGACACCGGTTTCACCGTCAAGCTGCTGTCGACAGACCGCCGCGACAAGCTGGCTGCCGCGGTGGGCGTGAGTTACTTTCCCTGGGCCGCGACGCAGTCCTGGGGCTTCGACACCAGCGTGGGCTACACCTTCCGGCATGGCGCGTTGACCGTTGGCTACGACTGGCTCAATGGGCAGTTCCAGCTGGGCCTGGGCGCCGCCAACACGAAGTCCAAGGCCTCGCCCGTTCCCGCGCCGGCGCCAGCGCCTGTCGTGGCGCAAACGCCAGCCCCGGCTCCCGAGCCGGCACCTGCACCAGCGCCGGCTGCCACACCCGCACCGGCGCCAGTGGCTTCACCGGCGCCAGCTCCAGTACCCGCTCCTGCGCCTACTCCTGCTCCTGCCCCAGCGCCGACTCCTGCGCCCGCACCGGCGCCCGCACCGGCCCCAGCACCTCCGACCGATACCTGCTTGAAGGTCTTTTCAGGCCACAAGGCCACCGTCGACCCCTGCGCTCCCGTGTGACGGCTGACCAACAGGAGCAACCGATGTCGAAGCCCCGTCCTTTGTTCAGTCCGTTCCTCACCCGCTCGCTGGTGACGGTTGTTTTGTCTGCTGTGCTGACCGCCTGCGGCGGCAGCGGCTCGCCGGAAACGGCGGAGGGCAGGGCATCTTCCGCAGTTGCCGGCGGCGCTGTTCTGAACAGCGCTGAACTGGCCGCTGCCGAGAAGGCGGCGGTGGCCGCCGATGCATCGCCTTCGCCGACTCCGCTGGACGAACTTCCCGCCGGCCAGATCGCGGCCAAGAGCGCCTACGTCTCCGGTGCCGTCGCCCGCAAGGCGCTGGCCACGCGCATCCCCGTCTACCGCTTCTACAACGGCAGCACCGGCGCGCACTTCTTCACCACCAACACCACCGAGCGCGACAACATCGTTGCCACACTTTCGCCGCCCTTCAGTCTGGAGGGTGCGGCCTTCTCGGTGGCCAGCGCGTTCTCGCCCGGCCTCTCTCCCGTGCACCGCTTCTACAACACGCAAACCGGCGTGCACTTCTACACCATCAGCGAGAGCGAGCGCGCCAACGTGGTGGCGACGCTGCCGCACTTCACCTACGAAGGCGTGGCCTACCATGCCAGCCAGGTGGCCGGTCAGGGGCTGATCCCGTTCTACCGCTTCTTCGTGCCCAGCAAGGGCTTCCACTTCTACACGGCCAGCGAAGCCGAGAAGGACAGCATCATCGCCAACCTCGCGGCGACCTACAGCTTCGAGGGCATCGGCTACTACGTGCTGGACACCAACTGGCAGGCCGAGAAGTTGCCGCACAGCGGCGTGACCGCCAGCAAGTGCTATCAGGCGGGCAGCGACGTGCTGGTGGCCTGCAGCACGCCGGAAGCCAGCAACCTGAATCCGCTGCAGGACGGTCACCGGGCAGCGATCAACAGGATGTTCTACAGCTCCGTAGCGGGGCAGGCGTTGACCAGTTGCGTGCGCTCCGATGTCACCGGGCTGATCTGGGAAGGCAAGACCGACGACGGCGGTCTGCGCGACAAGGACAACACCTACACCAACCTGGGCGGCGGTGCCGCCACCGACACCAGCGGCTATGTGGCGGCGGTGAATGCCTTGAACCTGTGTGGCTTCAGCGACTGGCGCCTGCCCACTCGGCAAGAGCTGCTGGGTCTGGTGGACTACGGCAAGGCCGGCGTCGCGCCCATCAACACCACCTACTTCGGTAACACCGCGCTGGTCGACTACTGGAGTTCCGATGTACGGAGTACCGACAACACCCGGGCTTGGCGAGTGGGTTGGGCGGTCGGTGGCGGGGCGTCATCTGCCCTTCCTCGCGCCGGAACCTACGCCGTGCGTCTGGTGCGCGGCGACACCCCCAGCGGCACCCGCTTCACCTTCAGCACCATCGTCTACGGCAGCGACGCGGCCAACAACGTGGTCAACGACGCATGGACGGGGCTGCAATGGCGCCGCTGTGAAGAGGGGCGTGTCTGGAGCGGCAGCGCCTGCACGGGGACTGAAAGCGCGTTCAACCACGAACAGGCATTGGCGCACGCCCGAGGCGAGAGCGGCTGGCGCCTGCCCAACATCAAGGAACTGGTCAGCCTGGTCGACCTTAGCGTGAGGAGCGGTTCGAGCATCGACCCGGCAGCATTTCACTCAGCCAGCGTGAGCTTTGTCTGGACGTCTTCCCCTTATGTGAGCGACCCCAGCCGGGCCCTTAACGTCAGCTTCGACGCTGGCGCCTCCTTCAACGAAGGTGGCAGCGTTTACATCGACGCCCGCACCTTCACCGACGCGGTTCGTTTGGTGCGTGCCAGTCAGTGATGGGTGGCGGCGCAGCCGCCCTTGGCGTTCACATCAAAAGAAACTCCCATGAAGACACCGACCTCGACCTGTTCGCTCCGCACCAACTGGTTTGCTGTCGTGGTGCTGAGCTGCTTGCTGGCCGCCTGCGGCGGCAGTCAATCCGGCAGCGCTGACGACAGAAGCGCCGCAGCCTCGGCAGACACCACCCCCAGTCTGTCCACCACTGCCGATACGCAGGCGCTCGCCCGTGGCGCCGCTCTCAGCAGCACCGAGCTGGCCGCCGCCGAGAAGGCGGCCGTGGCCGCCGATGCCTCCGGCTCAGCGACTGCACTCGATGAACTCAAACCCGGCCAGATCGCGGCCAAGAGCGCCTACGACTCCGGTGCCGTCTCCCGAAAGGCGCTGGCCACTCGCATCCCCGTTTACCGCTTCTACAACAACAGCACCGGCGCGCACTTCTTCACCACCAACACCACCGAACGCGACAACATCGTCGCCACGCTCTCGCCGCCGTTCAGTCTGGAAGGCGCGGCCTTCTCGGTGGCCAGTGCGTTCTCGCCCGGCCTCTCGCCCGTGCACCGCTTCTACAACACGCAGACCGGCGTGCACTTCTACACCATCAGCGAGAGCGAGCGCGCCAACGTGGTGGCGACGCTGCCGCACTTCACCTACGAAGGCGTGGCCTACCATGCCAGCCAGGTTGCCGGTCAGGGGTTGATCCCGTTCTACCGCTTCTTCGTGCCCAGCAAGGGCTTCCACTTCTATACGGCCAACGAAGCCGAGAAGAACAGCATCATCGCCAACCTCGCGGCGACCTACAGCTTCGAGGGCATCGGCTACTACGTGCTGGACACCAACTGGCGGGCTGAAAAGCTGCCGAACACCGGCGTGGGCAGCGTCCAGTGTCTGCAGGCGGGCAGCAACACCCTGGTCGCCTGCACCGACAGCGTGACCACCAGCCTGAACGCCCAGCAGGACGGGCACCGCATCAACTTGAATCCCATGCGCTTCCTGTTGCTGACCGGATTCACCAGCGACCAGTGCATGGCGGACGAAATCACCGGCCTGGTCTGGGAAGGCAAGACCGGCTCCGGCACCCGCGCCGGCGCCAACACCTATACCCGCCTGGGCAACAACGCCGCCACCGATGCCAGCAGTTATGTGGCGGCGGTCAACGCACTGGCCGTTTGTGGCTTCTCCGACTGGCGACTACCCACGGCCCTTGAGCTGCAGACGATGGTGCGGTATGGCGACACCACCCCGCCCATGGCGCTGCCCAAGGGGCCGGCAGGCACGCAGTCCGGCAAGTACTGGTCGTCCGACACCTCGTCGGGGTCGAACGGTTTCACCACGTCCTTTGCCGACGGCATGGTGTTCACCGACAGCACCAGCAACGCCAACTACGTGCGGCTGGTGCGCGGCAGCATGCTCAATGGTCCGCGCTTCAGCTTCAGCAGCGTGAGTTATGCGGGCGACGCCGCCAACAACCTGGTCAACGATGCACTCACCGGTCTGCAATGGCGCCGTTGCCTGGAGGGCATGGTCTGGAACGGCAGCACCTGCACGGGCACCGCCGGCAGCTTCTCGCAGGAGCAGGCCCTGGTGCATGCCCGTGACCAGAGCGGTTGGCGTCTGCCCAACGTCAAAGAACTGGGCAGCCTCGTCGATCGCACGCGCACTTCGTCACCGCGCATCGACACCACCGCATTCCCTGCGCTGGGGCAGACGGCGGCATGGTCTTCGACGCCACTGGTCGCGAACACGGCTGGCGCCTGGGCAGTGGGCTTCACCACCGGTGCCGTGGGCTACACCGGTCGCACCGACCCCACCGGAGTACGTCTGGTCCGGATCAACCCCTGATCGGTGTGAGGGTTCCGTGCCTCAGGCGTTGGATACGCCCGAGGCCACATGCCCGGCCGGCACGTGCAGCGAGGCGGACTCGATGTGACCGGTCTGGTCGTCAAAGAAGAAGTCGGGCTCGAACTCGCGCAGGAACTCTCCCTTGGGCAGACCGCCCAGGAACATGGCCTCGTCGACCTGGATGTCCCATTCCATCAGCGTGCGGATGGCGCGCTCATGGGCCGGGGCGCTGCGCGCGGTGACCAGGGCCGTGCGCACATGCATGGCGTTCGTGCCCTCGGCCTGCAGCCGGTGCAGGGCTTCGAGCAAGGGCTTGAACGGTCCGCCAGCCAGGGGTTGTCCGGCGTGGGAAGCTTCGTGGGCCTGAAAGGCCGAGAGCCCTTCGCGCTGGTAGACGCGCTCGGCCTCGTCGGAGAACAGCACGGCGTCGCCGTCGAAGGCGATGCGCACTTCGTGCGGGTGCGCGTCGCTGGCGTGCACCGACTGCGGATAGACCTGCGCAGCGGGCACACCCGCGTCCAGCGCGGCGCGCACGTCGGCCAGGTGGGTCGAGAGGAACAGGTTGGCGCGCAGCGGCCGCAGGTAGCGCCACGGCGGCTGGCCGCGCGTGAAACTGCCGCGCTGGATCGGCAGACCGTAGTGCTGCGCCGAACGGAACACGCGCATGCCCGAGACCGGGTCGTTGCGCGAGAGGATCACCACCTCGACCCGCTGCGTCGTCGCGTCGTTGAAGGCCAGCAGTTTCTGCACCAGCGAGAAAGCCACACCCGGCGGCGCGGGCTGCTCCAGCCGTTCGAGCTGCAGCTTCATGTAGGCCCGGTCGTCGCCGGTCTCGAAGACGCGGTTCTCTTCCTCGAAGTCGAACAGCGCCCGCGAGGAAATCGCCACCACCAGTTGTCCGTCGAGCGTCACCGGCATGGCAGGATCACTTCACAAGTTGATTCAACTGGATGATCGGCATCAGCACCGCCAGCACGATCAGCATCACGACCGCACCCATCACCACGATCAGCAGCGGCTCCAGGATGGTCGCCATGTGCATGGCGCGGCGCTGTACCTCGGCGCCCAGTTGTGCGGCCGCCCGCTGCAGCATGACCGGCAACTGTCCGGTTTGTTCGCCCAGGCGCGCAAACATCGCGACCAGCGGCGGAAATCGCTTCTTGCTGGCCAGCGCCGAGGCCAGCGGCGCGCCCTCGCGCACCAGCACCAGCGCGTCCAGCGCGTCGGCACGCATGGCGCGGTTCGACAGCGTTTCGGCGGCGGTCTGCAGTGCCCGCAGGATGGGCACGCCGGCGCCCGAGAGCATGGCCAGCGTGCCGGCAAACCGCGCCGCGTTGTAGCCGCGTGCCAGGCGCCCCACCAGCGGCAGGCGCAGCCACGCCGCGTCCATGCGCAGGCGCAGCGCGTCGTTGCGGCGGGCCAGCACCACCGATGCGCCAGCCGCGATCACCAGCCCCAGCATCACCCAGCCGTAGCTGCGCACGAAGCTGCTGATCGCCAGCATCGCGACCGTGAGGAAGGGCAGGGCGCGCTTGCTGCCGGCGAACACGCCCGCGACCTGCGGCACCACGTAGCTCACCAGAAAAATCACGATCACGATCGCGACCAGGGTGACGATGGCGGGATAAAGCGAGGCACCGATCAGCTTGTTCTTGAGCGCCTCGCGGGTTTCCAGGTCGTCGGCCAGGCGTTCGAGCACCGTGCCCAGCTGGCCGCTCTGTTCCCCCGCGGCGATCACGCCGGTGTAGATCGGCGAGAACTCGCGCGGGTGCTGCATCAGTGCGGTCGCAAACGACGCGCCCGCGTTGACTTCGGCGCGCAGGCTGGCAACCAGCCGGCGCTGTTCGTCTTTCTCCGCTTCTTCGGACAGCGCCGAGAGCGCGCGTTCCAGCGGCAGGCCCGAAGACACCAACCCGGCAAGCTGGCGCGTCCAGACGGCCAGCCCGGTGGCACTGAACGTGCGGCCACCGAACAGGGTGATGTTCAATCCTTCGTTGTTCGCATTGCCTGCCGCCACGGCCGGATCGACCGCCAGCGGCACCAGCCCGCGGCCGCGCAGCATCGTGCGCGCGGCCTTGGCGGTCTCGGCGTCGATCAGGCCTTTCTGCGTCGCGCCTTGCGCGTCCAGCGCCTCGAAGGAATAGGCGGGCATGAAGGGGTCAGTCCCGGGTGACGCTCAGTACTTCGGCTTCGGACGTGACGCCCTCGTCGACCAGGTGCTGGCCGTCGGCGCGCATCGAACGCAGGCCCTGGGCGGTGGCGGCGGTCAGCAGTTCGCTCTCGGCGGCGCGGTTGTGGATCAGCGCGCGGATCGGGTCGTCGCAGACCAGCAACTCATAGATGCCGGTGCGGCCCTTGTAGCCGGTCTGGTTGCAGTGCGCGCAGCCCACCGGCTGCCAGCGACCGGTGGCATCCTGGCGGCGGCAGTGCGTGCACAGGCGGCGCACCAGGCGCTGGGCCAGCACGCCCAGCAGCGAGCTCGACAACAGGAAGGGTTCCACCCCCATGTCGGTCAGGCGCGTGACGGCACTGACCGAGTCGTTGGTGTGCAGCGTCGCCAGCACCAGGTGACCGGTGAGCGAGGCCTGGATCGCGATCTGGGCGGTCTCGAAGTCGCGGATTTCGCCGATCATGACCACGTCCGGGTCCTGGCGCAGGATGGCGCGCAGGGCACGGGCGAAGTCGAGATCGATCTTGGCGTTGACCTGGGTCTGGCCGACACCGGGCAGCTCGTATTCGATCGGGTCCTCGACCGTCATGATGTTCTGCTGCGTCGCGTCCAGCCGCTGCAGCGAGGCGTACAGCGTGGTGGTCTTGCCCGAACCGGTCGGGCCGGTCACGAGGATGATGCCGTGCGGCTGGTGGATCAGCCGTTCGAAACGCGAGAGCACATCGCCCTGCATGCCGACCGCTTCGAGGTTGAGGCGGCTCTCGCTCTTGTCCAGCAGACGCAACACGGCCCGCTCGCCGTGGGCGCTGGGCAGGGTCGAGACGCGCACGTCGACCGCGCGGGTACCGATGCGCAGCGAGATCCGGCCGTCCTGCGGCAGGCGCTTCTCGGAGATGTCCAGCTCGGCCATGATCTTCAGGCGCGAGATCAGGGCGGCGTGCAGCGCGCGGTTGGGCTGCACGACTTCGCGCAGCGTGCCGTCGACGCGGAAGCGCACGCTCGAGTGGCGCTCGAAGGGCTCGATGTGGATGTCGCTGGCGCCGTCGCGCGCGGCCTGCGTCAGCAGCGCATTGAGCATGCGGATGATGGGCGCGTCGTCAGCGGTTTCCAGCAAGTCTTCGATCGCCGGCAGCTCCTGCATCATGCGGCTCAGATCGGCATCGCTCTGCACTTCGCTGACCACCGCCGCGGCGCTGGACTCACCCTGCGCGTAGGCAGCACTGATGCGCTGGGTCAGCATCTCGCCGGGTTCCCACTGCATCACACCCACGTCGTGGCTGCGCAGAATCTCCGACAGCGCCGACAGGCGCCGGGTCTGTGCCGCATCGTCGGTCGCCGGGGTGGTGCTGCCGTGCAGCGTGAGCTGACCGCCGTCGTCCTCCAGCAGCCAGAGGTGTTCGCGCGCGAAGGCGTAGGGCAGCGGATGCTTCATCGCCAGGCGGTCACTTGGTGGGAGCGGGGCTGACCGGCGTGGCTTCGGGCGCGCGTTGCGGCGGCATCACCGGCGCCTCGTTGACCCGCACCAACTCGCTCGAAGCCGGCTGGGCATCCTTCTGCACCGAGCGCATCAGCTCGTAGCGGTCGAGCGAGAAGTTGTTGGTGGCGCGCGCGTCGCGCAGCACGACCGGGCGCAGGAACACCATCAGATTGGTCTTCTTGCGGCCGCGCGTTTCGCTTTTGAACAGGTTGCCAAACAGGGGAATGTCGCCCAGGCCCGGCACCTTGTCCTGGTTGCCCGAGTATTCGTCCTGCAGCAGGCCGCCAAGCACCACGATGCCGCCATCGTCGACCAGCACGGTCGACTCGATGGTGCGCTTGTTGGTGATCAGGCCCGTGGTGGAGTTGACCGACGAGGCCTGCACGCTGCTGACCTCCTGGAAGATGGTCATCTTGATGGTGCCGTTCTCGCTGATCTGCGGCTTTACGCGCAGGGTCAGGCCCACGTCCTTGCGTTCGATGGTCTGGAACGGGTTGACGGTGCCGGAGCTCGAGGTGCCGCTGTTGGAGTTGGTGTACTGGCCGGTCACGAAGGGCACGTTCTGGCCGATCACGATCTTGGCTTCTTCGTTGTCCAGCGTCAGGAGGTTGGGGGTCGACAGGATGTTGCCGTCGCCATTGGTCTGCAGGAAGCGTGCGAGGAAGCCCAGCAGGTAGACGCCGTTGCGGCGCGCCGCCACACCCAGGTTCAGGCCGGTGCCCGGCGCCGTGATCTTGGAGGTGTCGCCCTGGGCGATCGGCAGCAGGTTGGTCAGGATGTTGTTGCCGCCGGTGCCGAAGTTGGTGCCCAGCAGGCCGACGGTGTTGTCACCCAGGTTGCCCAGCGGGCCTTGCCACTGGATGCCGAACTCGGCCGCCTTGTCGGCGTTGACCTCGGCGATCAGGCTTTCCACATAGACCTGCGCACGGCGCGCATCAAGCTGGTCGATGACGGCGCGCAACTGGCGGTACTGCGGTTCGGTCGCGGTGATGATGAGCGCGTTCGTGGCGGGGTCGGCCTGGATCTGGCCGCCGGTGGACGGGCCGGCCGAACCTGTGACCGGGGCGGTCGCCGCGCTGGAGCTGCCCGGGCTGGTCGTGCTGCTGGCACCGCCTGCGGCGTTGCGCACGGTGGTGGTGCCGCCGGACGCTGCGCCGCCACCGCTCTCGCCGGCCATCGCCGCGCGCAGCGTGGTCGCCAGCGAGACCGCATCGGCGTTCTTGAGGTAGACCACGTGGATGTTGCCGGCCGCGCTGGTGCCCGTCGGACGGTCGAGCTGTGCCACCAGCGAGCGCACCAGTGCCAGCCGGGCCGGATTGGCCGCGCGCAGGATCAGGCTGTTGCTGCGGGGCTCGGCCAGCAGGGTGGTCTTGTAGGAAGCATCGCCGGCCTGCCCGGGAGCAGCGCCTGCAGCACCGCCGCTGGATTCGATCAGCTTCTGCACCACGGGTGCGAGGTCGGCCGCCACGGCGTGCTGCAACGGAATGATCTCGACATCGGTGGCGCCAGCCACGTCGAGCGCGGCAATGATGCGACCGATGCGCTGCAGGTTGTCACTGTAGTCGGTGATGACCAGCGAGTTGTTGCCCGGGTTGACGTTGATCGTGTTGTTGGGGCCGATCAGCGGCCGCAGCACCGGCACGAGATTGTTGGCCGACTCGTGGTTGAGGCGGAAGATCTGGGTGACGATCTGGTTGCTCGCGGGCAGTTTCTCGACCGGCGCGGCGTTGACCGTGTTGCTCTGCAGCTTGGCGTCGGCTTCAGGAACGATCTTGTAGAGGCCGCCGGTTTCCACCAGCGAGAAGCCCTGCAGGCGCAGCGCGGCGGCGAACTGGTTGAGTGCCACCATGGGCGCCACCGGTTTGTCGGTCGAGAGGTTGATCGTGCCTTTGACGCGCGGGTCGACGACGACGTTGCGGCCGGTGATGGTGGCGATGGTGCGGGCGACGGCTTCGATCTCGGCGCCGACAAAACTCAGGGTGACGGGTTCGGCGGCGCGCTTGGACTGCGCCATGGCGATGTTCGGTGCACCCAGCGTGCCGAGGGCCAGGCCGATGGCCAGGGCGAGCGCGGCGGGAGAGAGGGTCGGTTTCATGGGTTGATCCTATCGCGAAGTCCTGTGTGGACCCTTATCCGAACGTAAGCAGGGAGCGCGTGCCTTCGCGGCGGCCAATGATGCTCAGCAGGTTGGCCAGTGCGGTCTCGTTGCCGGGCGCGGCCTGGGCATCGCCCCGGAAACGCAACCGTCCGCCGACCCACTGTCCGTTGCCCTGCAGCTGCAATCCGCCGCTGAGCGTGGCCAGCGACAGGCTGGCCTGGTCGTCGGCGCCGGCCCGGATCTCGACCCGGTAGCTGCCCAGGGGCCGCAGGGTGGAGACACGGGTCGCCAGGTCTTGCGCCTCGACGGCGATCTGGCCCTGCAGGCTGGGGCGGCCGCTGTTCCAGGCCACGGCAAACCCGGGCGACTGCAGCAGCAGCTGACCGTCGAGACGCAGCGTGTTCCATGGCGTGCCCAGACCCACCAGCATCGCCGCCGGCCAGCGGCTGCTGAAGGCGTCAAACTGCACGGCGGCGCTGCCCAGTCCGGGCTTGAAGGTGACCGCGATGGGTTGCTCGGTGCAGCAGGGGGAACTCACGCGCGCGCGCAGGCTCGGCCCATTCGACCAGCCAGGGCCGAGTGTCCAGCGGATGCCTTCGGGCAAGGCGGTCTGGCCCTTGCTGCCCGTGCCACCGCTGAGCAGCAGGTCGCCCCGGCCGTTCCACACGGTGCCGCGTGCGTTGAGCAGTTGCAGTTTGTTGTCGGTGAGGCTGGCCAGTGCACTGCCCAGCCAGGCGGCGGGCGCAAACACGACGGTCGCCACCAGCAGTCCGGTGACCGCACCGAACCAGGCCCAGCGGCGTGAGCGCTGCATCGCCATCAGTTGCCCGTCCCGAGGCCGGGGCCGGCCAGCACGATCTGTCCTGACCACGCGGACTGGTCGCCACGCTGGATCTGCGCCTGCACCGGCAGCACGCGCGCATTGACGCGCACCTGCTGCAGCCATTGCGCCAGTGCGCCGGGTGCGACGCCCTTGAGGGTGACAGTGGCGCGGTCGCCCTGCTGCGCGAGGCTGGCATTGGCGCCCAGCGCACGCGTCGCTTCCTCCAGCGCTCGCAGCGCGGCCTCGCGACCGGGCGGCGGGGTGGCGTTCTGCGTGCGCAGCACCTCGGCACTGGCGGCCTGCGCCTGCACCAGGGCCAGTTCCTTGTCGAGCTTGGCATGACGGGCCTTCGACTGGCGCAGCGTGTCGACCGCGGGCGCCAGCCCGACCCACCACAGCAGGCCCAGGCCGACCACCCAGGCGGCAATCCGCACCAGCCGCTGTTCGCGCGGCGACAGGCCTTGCATCGTCACGCTCAGACGCTGACCGAGGCTGGCCAGGGGCGAGAGATCGGGTTTTCTTGCGGGGCCAGCCATCAGGGTGCTTTCGGTCGAATGCGCAAGGTGCTGCCGTCCAGGCTCGCCTGCCAGCCGCGCGCGTTGAGGGCCTGCATCAGAACTTGCAAGCGGTCTTCGGGAACGGTCCATGTGCCCAGCTTGGAGTCGCCCGGCGCGAACTCGATGCTGCCCGGCGACGCTTCGGGCGCCACAGCGGCCGTCGCGGCCAGCATCGCCTCGAGGTCGTCGTTCGACAGCACGCCACTGGACTGCTGCAGCTGCACCAGCGCACGGCGCATCTGCGCTGGCGCATCAAGCACCAGCGTCACCTCGGGGAAGGTCTTCTGCAGCACCTGCGAGACGGCATCCTTCTTGGTCTTGAGGCTGTTGCGTTCCATCCAGGCCAGCGCGTTGATGCCCCCCAGCAGCGACAGCAGCAGCACGACCAGGCCCCAGCGGGCGGGGCGCCATTCGGGAGCACTGACAAACTGGCGCAGCGACTGCTTCAGTCGCTGGCCGCGGCGCGCGTTGCCCGACAGACTCAGGTCGAACTGCGCCAGGTTCCATTCGCCCTGCGCGGCGCGCAGCAGCCGAAGGTGCAAGGGCAGCAAATCCAGGCGTCGGTCGAGGGCGCGTTCCGCTTGCGCAGCGACTGCGGGCTCGGTCTGCCAGCGGGCGTCTTCGGCGCTGTCCGAAACGCCCATCGATCCTTCGGCCGGCAATGGAAGGGTGGTCACGCCCTGCGATGTCGCGCTGGCCAGCCAGGCGCGGCCACCTTGCGCATGGGCCCAGTGTTCGGCCGACGGGACCGCTCCTGCGCCCAGCGGCCAGACCGCAGGCACGATGCGGGCCACCGGCCGCCCGGCGCCTTCAAGCACTTGCAGCCAGGCCTTGAGCCAGGCCTTGCCGCAGGCCGCGACCCACAGCGTCTGACCGGGCTTGCCACCCGGCTCCAGTGCGAAGTGCAGTTCACCGGTGTCGTCCAGCAGCCGGTCTTCCAGCAGGCCATCGAGCGCAGCGCGCAAGCGACCACCGGCGACCTTGGGTAACGCGATCCGGTGCCAGGACACGGCGCGTGGCGGCAACACCAGCACCACGTCGTCGTCGGCCGGCAACAGGGCCGCGGCGCTGCTGCCGTGTTCCCCGGCCTGCTGGCCATTGGGCGTGCTCACCCAGTCCAGCACCGAGGTCGGTGTGGGCAGACTGAGCGAGAAGTCGGTGGGGGTGAGGATCAGCACGTCGGTATCGGGCCGCGGCGCGGGTGGTGGGACAGACAGCCCTGCATTCTAGAGAGCCGCATGCCGGGGACAGGATGGGGAAGGCTCACGATGCCGCCACCCGTTCGCGCCAGCGGACCTGCGTGGTCATGCCGTTGCGCTGGACCAGCGAACGTTCCTCGATCAGGGTGTCGTCCAGCCGCAGCCGGGCGCGCACCTCGAAGAACCGGCTGCGCACGTCGTGGTTCTGGCTTGTCACGGTCTTGTCGGTCGCGCTAGGAATCCGCGAAATCGCGCTTTTGAGGTCGGTGAACGGCGTCGAGGCCCGGCTGGTAACAACCTGTTGTGCCAGAGCCAGGTCAAGACCCACGATGCTGGCGCTCAGTGCCTCGGCACTGGCGGTGTTGAGGTTGAGCAGACTGCGCTCGGGCAACACGGTGACGTGTGGCTGCAGCACGGTAAGCGTGTGGGCGCTCAGGCCAAGCCAGCGCAGCTGCGCATAGCGCTGCGGCAACAGCGGCGACTCCGAGGGCTGGGGATCACTCACGGCCTGCTGGGTGGTCTTGAGCAGGTTGGCCGTGGCGACCGTGAGCTCGGAGGCGGGCAGGTTCAGCAGCGAAAACAGCCGCGTGAAGGTGGTCACATCGGCGGGCGAAACCTCGGCCTTGGCCTGGGCGCCGGCACCGACGGTCCTGACCAGGTTGCGGAAGTTCAGTCTCGACTGCAGGTCAATCATCTCGCCCGACAGAAAGGCTGGCATCAGCTCTTCGGCGCTGTTGTTCTTGTCGGCCGCCAGGAAGCTCGACAGCCGGGCTTCCTCCAGTGGCGTGGCCCAGGGCTCGCCCAGGTGGTCGGCGGCGCCGGTGTTCTGGTTGGCGCGGGCGTCTTCGCGCAGGATCAGGCGCGCCCAGTCCAGTGCCCCGACCAGGATCCAGCTGGCCTGCAGCCGCCGCCGCTCGGCAGACTCGACCTCGGCCGAGCGCCATTGCTGCCAAAGGGCGGCCGACGCCAGCGTGGCGACCAGCGCGACGGTGAGCATCGCCAGCAGCAGGGCGGCGCCGCGTTGCCGCTTCATGAAGCAGACCGCCCTGTCACGAGGGTCGGGCGGATCCAGTCGCTGGTCACCGCGCCCGCCAGTCCTTGACCCGCGCTCAGCGTGAGCACCAGCCTCACAGCGTTGGGCAGGGTGTCGTTGCCACCCGCGGCGCTGCCCGGGCTTTCATTGCCCACGGACGAGAGCGGGTTTCCCCAGGTCTCGCCGCGGTGGTAGAAGAGCTGCCATTGGTCGATGGCGCCGAGCGTGACGGCGCTGTCGCGGGAGTCGGCCGCCTGTACGCTGCTGCCCGTTTCGGCCCACTCATAGGCCCGTTGCCAGGCCTGCGCCAGCTCGTCGCGCCGGCGCACCGGGGCCGACTGCCAGCGGGCCCACTGCGCTCCCGCCATGTCGCCGCGCTGCATCCGGGTCCAGGCCACGATCCGTACCCCGTCGCTCTCGACGCCCCCTTCGGCGGCGTCGCGCCGGGTCATGCGCAGCACCTTGCCGTCGAACTCCAGCGGGTTGAGCTCGTCGGTATCGACCACGGCGTCGAGATCGGCATTCCACTGGCCCAGGGCCGCCTGCAGCCGCAGCAGCCCGTCGGCGCGTTCGCGGGTCAGGGTCTGCGCCCGGTTCATGCCGTCGATCGACCGCCAGCTGAGCAGGGCGAGCATGGACATGATGGCCAGTGCCACCAGCAACTCGATCAGGGTGAAGCCGCGCGGGCGGGGACGGTGCATGTCAGTACCGTCCCATGATGGTCGAGAGACTCAGCAGGCGGACCTCGGTGCCGTCCACGGTGGACTCCACCATCGCGTCGATGCGGCGGAAGTTGGGGTTGGGTGTCGGCTGCACCGCCACGCGCAACTGCATCGTTCGGCCAGCCTGGCTGCATTCGCTGGTGGTCTCGCCGACGCCCGGCAGTTGCCGCAGCAGCCGCAGCCGGATCAGTTCGTTCTCCGCACACAGCTGGGCCAGCCACTGGTCGCTCTGCCGGGCGGCGGTGCGGGTGAGGGCGGAAGTGGCCTGCGAGCCGGCGGCCAGTGCCACCGCCACCACGGCCAGTGCCACCAGGATCTCGATCAGCGTGAAGCCACGCGCGCGACGCTTCATGGAGCTGCCGCGGGCACGACCGCGAAAGGAGCGAGGCCGTCGGTGCCCAGCACCAGACGCCGGTCGCCCTGCGCCAGTTCGATCTGCTGCGCGGCGATCAGCGGTTCCGGACCCAGCAGCAACCCGCTGGCACCCGGGGGCTGGATCACCCGCGCACGCGTCTGTTCGTTCAGCCAGGTGCGGGGGCGCGCCAGCGAGTCGCGGGCATCGGCACTGGTGGTGATGCCCTGGAATTCGAAGCCTTGCGCGTTGCTGCGCCAGCGCACCGGTACGCCACTGGTGCGGGATTGCGCCCGCGCGGATTCGAACATGGCGGCCAGCCGGACTGCTTCGTCATCGAGCGCCGTGGCGTTGGTGTCGCGCAGCGAGAGACTCACGCCCGCGGTGGCCAGTGCCACGATCGACACCACGATCAGCAGTTCCAGCAGGGTGAAACCGCGCGACCTTGGCTTCACTGCCAGCTGCCGATGTCCGCGTCCTTGCCTTCGCCGCCCGGCTGGCCGTCTGCCCCCAGCGACAACACGTCGATTTCGCCGTGCAGGCCGGGGTTCACATACTGGTACGGGCGGTTCCACGGATCGGCCGGCAGCTTTTCAAGGTAGGGGCGCCAGTTTGGCGGGGCCGGCGCGGCCGTGGGCTTGGCCACCAGCGCGGTCAGGCCTTGCGCACCACTCGGATAACGCTGGTTGTCCAGGCGGTAGAGCTTGAGCGCCTGCATCAGGTTGTTGACGTCGGTACGGGCGGCGGTGACACGCGCGTCGTCGGCGCGGTCCAGCACGTTGGGCACGATCAGCGCGGCCAGCACGCCGATGATGACCAGCACGACCATCAGTTCGATCAGGGTGAAGCCGCGTTGCAGACGGCGCACCGTGACGGTGAGCGGGGTGAGGGGTGTTGCCGAGGGGGCGGAAACAGAATTCAAGACGGACTCCCGGAAGCGCAGGTGGCAGGCCATGTCTGCCCTGCCGGAGGCGGCCCCCGGAGCCTGTCTTGCAGGGCCGGTTGCCGAAGTGCGTGGATCATAATGCGCCCATGCTTAAACGCGCCTTCTCTTCGAGCCCGTTTCGCCCATCGGGAGGGGCCTTGGCTCCATCCGGTGGTGGCCGTCTGGCCCCTGCAGCGACAGCGGGGATTCTGTGGCTGCTGGCGGCGCTGGTCACCGCGTACTGGTTGCTGCAGGTCTGGGGGCGGGCGCCACTGGCACCCGTCGCGGCGATGGCGGGCAATCCGTTGCAGGCCGATGTCGCGGCTGTCGCGCGCGCGCTGGGCGCGCAGCCCGAGGCGCCAGTCAACGCACCGGTGGCACCACCTGTTTCCTCTCGTTTCAAGCTGATGGGCTTGGTCGGACAGCCGGGGCAGCGTGGCGCGGCGCTCATCGCTGTCGATGCCCAGCCACCCCGGCCGGTGTCCGTGGGCGATGTGGTCGATGGCGAGGTGCGCTTGTTGACGGTGGACCAGCGTCAGGTCCGGCTGGGTGCCCGGGCAGGCGACCCGGCCGCATTCGAACTGAGCCTTCCCGAACTCAAGGAATGACCGCTCGGAAAGCTCCGACGCGGCTGTGTGAGCATTTGTTTCTTCAGCGCTCGATCAGGCGCTGCGCCGCCAGCAGCAGCGGCCAGGCCAGCAGCGCGCCCGCACCCTGACCGGTGCGCAGGTTCATGTCCAGCAGCGGCGTGGCCTGCATGTGGATCAGCAGCAGGCGGTGGCCGGGTTCTGCCGATCGCTGGGCAAACACCATGTAGTCGGTCGAAGCGGGCACCAGAGAGCGCGCCACCAGAGCCGCTGCCCCGGCCACAAATCCGTCCAGCAACACCACGCGCCGTTCGCTCGCTGCCTGCAGGATCGCGCCGCAGAGCATGGCGATTTCAAAACCTCCCATGGCGGCCAGCACGTCCAGCGGCGCGGTGGCCTTGCGATGGCGGCTGGCGGCGGCAAACAGCCGTTCGAGCTTTCGCTGCGCCCGCACTTCGTCCTGCGCCATGTCTTTGCCGCAGGCGTCTGCCAGCGGCACGCCACACAGACGCGACAGCAACTGCGCGGCACTGGCGTTGCCAGCCACACCAATGTTGCTCAGCGCAACCACATTGCCCGGCAGGTGCCGCACGACGTCCATGCCGGCCACAATCGCCGCGCGGGCCTGCGCGACCGACATTGCCTGGGTGATCACCATGTTGCGCGTGCCGTAGCCGATCTTGCGCAGCAGCAGCGGCACCGCGGCTTCGGTGTCTGGTGGCAGCTGGATGTGCGATCCGACGCCTGCGTCCACCAGCGTGACGGCAAAGCCATGCAGGTCGGCGAGCGCGTTCACGTGGCTCTTGCCGGTCAGGAGCGCCAAAGCCCGCTGCTTGGTGACCTCCTGCGGGAAGGCCGATACACCCTCGTCGGCGATGCCGTGGTCGGCAGCGAACACCACCAGCTGGGGTGCCTCAAACCGGATGTTCTGCAGGCTCTGGTCGCTGTGCTGGATACAGGCCAACTGCTTGGCCAGCACCTCCAGGTGCCCGAAGGCGTGGTCTGACTCGGTCGGACCGGTGAGATGGTGCTGGACCATCAGGTCCAGCTGCAGGTTGGTGGTCGGCTGCACCTCGGGCCACGAAGGACCGGCGGCCGTCACTTCGTTGTCGGCAGGGAGTTCCGAGAGCGGGGCTGGCCGTGTGTTCATGGCAGAAGTTCAGCTTTTGAGGAACAGACGGTACACCGGATTGTGGGTTTCCTCGACAGATGGATAGCCCAGGGTGTCGAGGAATTTGGCGAATGCCTTGTCGTCTTTGGGCGGCACCTGCAGCCCGACCAGGATGCGGCCGTAGTCGGCGCCCTGGTTGCGGTAGTGGAACAGACTGATGTTCCAGCCCGGACGCATCAGGTTCAGGAACTTCAGCAGCGCACCTGGCCGCTCGGGAAACACGAAACGCAGCAGGCGCTCGTCATTGGCCAGCGGCGAATGGCCGCCGACCATGTGGCGGATGTGCTCCTTGGCCAGGTCGTCGTGGGTCAAGTCCAGCGATTCGAAGCCGCGCTTGCGGAAGTGGCCTGCGATCTTGGTCGATTCGCCGGGACCTTGCGTGGTCAGGCCGACAAACACGTGGGCGGTTTTGTCGTCGCTGATCCGGTAGTTGAATTCGGTGACGTTGCGTGGCCCGCCGGGCAGGCCCTCGAACGACTCCAGGAAGCGCTTGAAGCTGCCGCGCTCTTCGGGGATGGTGACCGCGAACAGGGCTTCGCGTTCCTCGCCCACTTCGGCGCGTTCGGCCACGAAGCGCAGCCGGTCGAAATTCATGTTGGCACCGCACAGGATGGCAGCGTAGGTCTCGCCTTTGGTCTTGTGCTTGGCGACGTACTGCTTCATGGCGGCCACGGCCATCGCGCCCGAGGGTTCGACAATGCTGCGTGTGTCGACAAAGATGTCCTTGATCGCCGCGCACACCGCATCGGTGTCGACCACGATAAATTCGTCGACCAAGCCCCTGGCGATACGGAAGGTTTCTTCGCCCACCTGCTTGACTGCGGTGCCGTCCGCAAACAGGCCGACATCGTTCAGTGTCACCCGCTCACCGGCATTCACCGAGCGCAGCATGGCGTCCGAGTCGACCGTCTGCACGCCGATCACCTTGATCTCGGGGCGCACTGCCTTGATGTAGTTGGCCACGCCGGAGATCAGGCCGCCACCGCCGATGGCCACGAACACCGCATCCAGCTTGTCCGAGCCGATGCTCTGCAGCTGGCGCAGGATCTCCATCGCGATCGTGCCCTGGCCGGCGATCACGTCCGGGTCGTCAAACGGGTGGACAAAGGTCAGGCCTTCTTTCTTCTGCAACCGCAGCGCGTGGGCGTAGGCGTCCGAGTAGCTGTCGCCGCTGAGCACGACTTCGCCGCCAAACGATCGGACCGCATCGACCTTGACCTGGGGCGTGGTGGTCGGCATCACGATCACGGCACGGGCGCCAAGTCGCTTGGCACCAAGTGCAACGCCTTGCGCGTGGTTGCCCGCCGAGGCGCAGATCACGCCCTTTTTCAGCTGCGCCGGCGACAAGTGCGCCATCTTGTTGTATGCGCCACGCAGCTTGAAGCTGAACACCGGCTGCTGGTCCTCGCGCTTGAGCAATACCTGGTTGTGCAGGCGTTTGCTGAGATTGCGCGCCGGCTCCAGCGCGGATTCGACCGCCACGTCGTAGACACGGGCGGTGAGGATCTTCTTGAGATAGTCAGCCGGGGTGAGGGGAGTGTCCGCAGGCGGACTGATGCGTGGCTTGGAGGGGCGTGAAGTCATGGGTTTTCCTGTGCCGACCATGATACCGAGGCAGACATGGCGAAAAAAAACCCGGACTGGCTGAGCCGGTCCGGGTTTGAATCCACCCGTGGAGGGCAGAGGAGACAACCTTCAATACAATGCCTGCAGTATACCGGGAGCATGCTGCGATGCAACATGTTTGTGGCTCGTTTTGCTACTTTTTAGTGAGCTACCTCTCGAAGCCCGTCAACTAAATCACACACAAATCAGATGGAATGCACGGTGACATGGACCGGTGGGTCCGGGACGCGATCGAACATGGGTTTTGTGGCCGAAACGGGCAGTGGCCATGTGCTGACCATGGACGGGGCGCCGGATGCGGCCAAGCCAGAAATCGGAGGCGCCAACCTGGCGCCTCGTCCGATGGAAACCGTGCTGGCCGGAACCGGGGGATGCACGGCCTATGACGTCGTGCTGATCCTCAAACGGGGCCGCCACGATGTGCGAGGGTGCAGCGTCAAATTGACGTCCGAGAGGGCCGACGCAGATCCCAAGGTGTTCACGAAAATCCACATGCAATTCACCGTGACCGGCAAAGGCATTCCACCAGCGGCCGTGGAGCGGGCCATTGCGATGAGCCACGAAAAATACTGTTCCGCCAGCATCATGCTGGGAAAAACAGCCGAAATCACCACCGGATTTGATCTGGTGGAGGCTTGAGCCGGCTGGTGATTGCTCAGATGCGGTGTGCGACCGTTGTCATGATTTGCGCCGCTGCACGCATCACCGCCTTGACCGGGGCCGGCAATTCGACAGCGCCAGCGCGCTGGGCTTCGCGGGCGTGTCTGGCTTCGTCCGCTTTCATCTGAGCCACGATGGCCTTCGAGTCTTGGTCGGCGGCAGGCAGTCGCTCCATGTGGGAGGCCAGATGGGCTTCCACCTGACGCTCGGTTTCGACCACGAAACCGAGGCTGACCCCCGGGCCGAATCGGCCTGCCACCAGTCCGATACCGAAAGCGCCGGCATACCAGAGCGGATTGAGCAACGAGGGGCGTGAACCCAGTTCGTCCAGGCGCTCCCGGGTCCAGGCAAGGTGATCTGTTTCTTCCCGTCCGGCTGCTTCAAGCTGTCGCGCAAGGGGCTCGCGTCCCGGAGCGTTGCTCTGCCGCGCCGCGAGCGCTTGTGCGGTGTACAGGGCTTGTGCGCAAACCTCGCCGACGTGGTTGACGCGCATGAGAGCGCCGGACAACTTCCGATCGTCGTCGCTCAGCGCAGGGCCGTCGCGTTCGGGCAGGGTATTGCACGGCCGGGTTGCCCGGGGCTGTGCAAACAGGGTACGCAAAGCAGAGTCGGCGGCGATCAGTAGGCTGTCCATGAATGGAGTTGGTGTTCGTGTGATCTGCTGATATGGATGCGGAATTTTGATGCATCTGCGCTTATTTGTTGGCGAACTAACGTTCTAAGTATTTCTACTAGTAGGGTGAATTCCTGTTGTCCCTGCACGACAAACCCGGGTGAAAGCTTTGCGCGGCCGGGAGCCTTCTGGTGCAATCGTGAAACTTCCCGTAACGGAGGTTGGCTCGGGGCCTAAGACCGACGAGCCTTTTATTAACCTTGGAGATACCCTCAATGAAAAAGACCCTGATTGCTCTGGCCGCAGTGGCTGCCACCGGCGCTGCTTTTGCACAGTCCTCCGTGACGATTTACGGCAAGGTTGACGTGAGCCTGGAGAAGGCCAATGGTTCGTCCGCCGCTGTGGGCGACCCGCACGGCAGCCGTCTGGGCTTCCGTGGTACCGAGGATCTGGGTGGCGGTCTGCAAGCCAAGTTCCAGCTCGAGCACCGCTTCCGTCCTGACACCGGCACCGATGCTGGCTTCACTCCCGCCTCCGCCGATGGCAAGACCCCTGCTGTTGCCACCTTCTGGAACGGCATGTCGACGGTTGGTCTGGCTGGTTCCTTCGGTGAAATCCGCCTGGGCCGCTACTACAGCGCCAACTTCCTGGGTGCCAACAACAAGCCGGATCCGTTCGGCGGCGACGGCCAAGGCGCTCTGCGCGGCGTCGGCATGCAAACCACCACCCTGGCTGGTTTCATCCGCACGGCCAACATCATCCATTACAGCGGCAGCTTCAGCGGCGTGAACGTCGCCGTGTCGACCGGTCTGAAGGAAGGCGCTGCCAAGGCCCAGAACAGCTTGGCTGTGGGCTACGCCAACGGTCCTCTGGACGTGGGTGTTGGTACCGAAAAGGGCGTCGCTGGTACGCTGACCAACGCTTATGCCATCTACGATCTGGGTGTCGCCAAGCTGGCCTTCGGTCTGGGCAACGCCAAGACCGCTGCTGGCGCCAAGACCAAGGGTCTGCTGCTGGGTGCCACGATCCCTGCCGGTCCTGGCAAGGTTCTGGTGGGCTTTGCTCGCGCCAAGAACGACACCACGACCACCAACCAGAAACTGGGCCTGGGCTACTACTACCCGCTGAGCAAGCGCACCGCGGTGGAATTCACCTACGGCCGCGACAGCAAGGCTGTGGTCAAGGGCACCAACAAGAAGGTCGGCGGTCTCGATCTGACCCTGCACCACAACTTCTGATGGCTTCCGGTGTTTGTCACCGGATGAAATCAAAGCAGGAAAGCCTGTCTTGGAAACGAGGCAGGCTTTTTTTCTTACTGTGCGCGGCGAAACGGCGTGTTCTTGTGGTCAAAACCCCACAAGACGGGAAATTTTTAAGGGTTTTCCCCCGAGGGCTCGAACGCAACGCGCTACGATGACATGTCAGTTGTTCAACCGGGCTCTGGGAGCCCAGCATTTAAGGAATTGCAATGAAAAAATCTCTGATTGCTTTGGCCGTTCTGAGCTCGGTGGCTGGTTTCGCACAAGCTCAGTCTTCTGTCAGCGTGTACGGCGTCGTTGACGCAGTGCTGCACAAGGACAAGGGTGTTTCCGCTGCCCTGACTTCGGGTGGCGTGAGCGGCAGCCGTCTGGGCTTCAAGGGCTCGGAAGATCTGGGTGGTGGTCTGAAGGCCAACTTCCTGCTGGAACACGGCTTCAACGTCGACACCGGCACGCAACGTACCACTGGTTCTTCGTTTGACCGTCAGGCTTACGTTGGCCTGTCCGGCGGCTTCGGCGAATTCAAGCTGGGCAAGATCTGGTCCGCCTACGACGACATCTCCGGCGCTGCCAGCCCGGTCTTTGACTCGGTTCTGTCGCCTGTCAACAGCGTGTGGGCCTCTACCGGCTACGTTGGTAACCCCTCCAATGGCATCTACTACGCCACCCCCACTTTTGGTGGCGTGAGCGGTGCTCTGAGCACGAACCTGAAGGAAGGCTCCGGCAACCAGTCGACCGCTTTCCACGTTCAGTACAACGGCGGCCCCGTGTACGCTGGCGTTGCTTACCAAAAGGACACCACCGCCAAGGGCGACACCAAGTTCACCCGCCTGAACGCTTCCTACGATCTGGGCGCTGCCAAGCTGCTGGCTGGCTACGGCAACGTCAAGGCCGGTAGCGTGAAGACCACCGACCTGTCCTTCGGCGCTGACGTGCCGCTGGGTGCCAACCTGACGCTGTCTGCTGGCTACGCTTCTTCCAAGGCCGACGGTGCCGAGCGTCTGTCCGGTCTGGGTGTTGGCGTTGCTTACTCGCTGTCCAAGCGCACCACCGTGTACGGCGGTTTCCTGGACACCAAGAACACCGGTCCTGACACGCGTTACGGCTTCGGTCTGAAGCACACCTTCTGATGACTGCGGCTTCGGCCGCTTGAGTCAGAACGTTAAAAAGCCACTTGGCATCTCGCCAAGTGGCTTTTTTTATGGGTGATGCCTTACTGCTTGGGGGTCGGTGCAGCTGCGGCTTTGACCGGCTTGTCTGCCGCAGGCTTGGTGGTGGTGGTTGCCACTGCCTTGAAGCTTTCGCCATTCACCGTGAGGCCTTCAGCCGACAGTTTGGCCGCGCGCTTCTCGCCGATGCCAGGCATGCGGGCGATCAGGTCGGGCCAATCCTTGAACTTGCCGTTCTTGCGAACTTCCAGCAGCTTCGACGACGTACCCGGGCCGATGCCCTTCACGCTGTCCAGATCTGCTGAGCCAGCGGTGTTGACATCCACCGCAGCAAAGGCAGTCGCTGCGCAAATGGATATCAAAAGGGTGAACAAACGCTTCAACATGTATTTCCTCCTTGATTGCGTTGAAAGGCAGCCCTTGATGGGAGCCTGCCATGGTCACCGACTCGGTGCCACGGGCAAAAATGTAGCGATTTACTGCCAGAGCAGCTTCCCCTGCACAAGGGATGAGCGTGCGGGCTGGCGGTAGACTACGCTGCACAGAAACAAAATGTCACCACCGACGCAATCAGTTGAGGATGCATCGGACTCGGTTTTCAGTCACAGGGGCTTTGTGTTCAAGATTCTGGTCACAGGCGCGATTTGCGCTGCGATAGCGGGCTGCGCGGGGATGGCGGGCGGCGATGAATCGTCTTTGTCCCAGGCGTCCCGAGCGGATGTCGATACCGAGAACATGCAAAGTGCAGCGTGGAATGCCGCGGTGACCGATCTGTTGCACACGCCCTCGGGAGGTGACCCGTGGAAGCCGTTCCGGCTGCCGGGCAAGCGATACGCCGGCTTCGAGATTGATCGCAAGAAAGACAGGGCGGCGTTGTCGGTCCAATCCGACAAGTCGGTCAGCATTCTGCGGCGCCAGTTCACCCATGGCGGGCTGGAGGTGGGGCACATCGACTTTTCGTGGATGGTCGAAGGACTGCCCGAGGGAGCCAATTTGCATGAGGCCGAAAACGAGGACGCACCGGTACGCATCCTGCTGGCCTTTGATGGTGACCGCAGCAAGCTATCGGCCCGTACCCACCGCCTCTCCGAGATGAGCCGCCTGCTCACTGGCGAGGAGTTGCCTTACGCGACGCTCATGTACGTCTGGAGCAATGAGGACGCGCCGGACACGGTGGTCATCAATCCGCGCACGGACCGCATCCGCAAGGTGGTTGTGGAAAGCGGCACGGCGCATGTGGGCCGCTGGCGTGACTACCGGCGCGATGTGCGCTCGGACTTCATCCGTGCATTCGGCGAGGAACCCGGACCGTTGCGGGCGGTGGCCTTGATGACCGATACGGACAACACCCGTTCCCGCCTGCGCGCCTGGTACGGCCCGATGAAGCTGGGCTCGCGCTAGCTGGTGACCTTGTGATAGGGTTGTCACGCATCAACAAGGTCTTCCAACCCCGGCAAAGTGCCTGAGCATGACGAGTCTGACCTCTCTCCAAATTCGCGCCGGAGCTCCAGGCGGCGTGCCGTTGGCTTGGATGGTTGAGAGGACATGACCGCCTTCATCCTGCGACGGTTGGTGCAGGCTGTGCTGGTGATGGTCAGCGTGGCACTGATCGCATTCATGCTGTTCCAGTTCGTCGGTGACCCGGTCGTGTTCCTGCTTGGTCAGGATGCCACCCCGGAGCAGATCCGGCAATTGCGTTCCGACCTCGGCCTGGACCAACCCTTCGTGGTGCAGTTCTGGCACTTCCTCGTCAACGCGGTCCAGGGCGAATTCGGCATCAGTCTGCGCCAGGGGGCCAAGGTGTCCCGCCTGATCGCGGAGCGCCTGCCGGCCACGCTGGAGCTGGCCTTTGTCGCGGCGACGTTGGCCTTGGCGGTTGGTGTTCCGATGGGGGTGTATGCCGCCCTGCGGCGTGGCAGTTTCCTGAGCCAGCTGTTGATGACCATCTCGTTGCTGGGTGTCTCCCTTCCCGTGTTTCTCATCGGCATCCTGCTGATACTGGTCTTCGCGGTGAATCTGGGCTGGTTCCCGAGTTTCGGCCGCGGAGACGTGGTGTCCCTGGGCTGGTGGAGTTCCGGGCTGATGACGGCCAAGGGCTGGCACCACATCGTTCTGCCGGCGCTCACGCTGGCGATCTTTCAGCTCACCCTGATCATGCGGCTGGTGCGGGCGGAGATGCTGGAGGTGCTGCGCACCGACTACATCAAGTTCGCGCGGGCGCGGGGGCTCTCTGACCGTGCAGTGCATTTCGGCCATGCGCTCAAGAACACGCTGGTGCCCGTCATGACCATCACGGGCCTGCAGCTCGGCGGCCTGATCGCCTTTGCCATCATCACCGAGACGGTGTTCCAGTGGCCCGGCATGGGCCTGCTGTTCATTCAGGCAGTGACCTTTGCCGACATCCCGGTGATGGCGGCCTACCTCTGCCTGATCGCGCTGATCTTTGTTGTCATCAACCTGGTGGTCGACCTGCTGTACTTTGCGGTCGATCCCCGCTTGCGCGTCGAACGGTCGGGAGCCCATTGATGCCACACACCGCACGCATCCGTGCCCAGGGGCGAGCCTTTGCGCACATCGCTGCCTACCATCCCGAACTGACTGCCCTGCGCCGCGACCTGCATGCGCATCCCGAGATCGGGTTCGAGGAGCACTACACCGCCAAGCGCGTGATCGAGTCGCTCAAGGTGTGCGGTGTCGACGAGATCCACACCGGCATCGGCAAGACCGGTGTGGTGGCAGTGATCCATGGTCGGCAGCGCACCAGCGGCCACCTGATCGGGCTGCGCGCCGACATGGACGCGCTGCCGATGACCGAACACAACGATTTCGCTTGGAAGTCGACCAAGGCCGGCATGATGCACGCCTGCGGTCACGACGGCCACACGGCGATGCTGGTCGGAGCAGCGCGTTACCTGGCCGAGACGCGGCGCTTCGATGGCACGGCGGTGCTGATCTTCCAGCCGGGAGAGGAAGGCTTCGCGGGCGCCAAGGCCATGATCGAAGACGGCCTGTTCGAGCGCTTTCCGGTGCAGTCGGTCTACGGCATGCACAACTGGCCGCAGATGCGCCCGGGCACGGTGGGCGTCAATCCTGGCCCGATGATGGCGGCGGCCGACCGGATCACGATCGAGATCACCGGCAAGGGCGGTCATGGTGCCCATCCGTATCTGACGGTCGACCCGGTGGTGGTGTCGGCGCACATCATCACGGCGGTGCAGAGCATCGTCTCGCGCAATGTGCGGGCGGTCGACAGCGCGGTCATCAGCCTGTGTGCGATGCAGGCGGGTGATCTCGGCGCCTTCAGCGTGGTGCCCGGCTCGGCGACGCTGGTCGGCACCGTGCGCACCTTCAGCCCGGAGATCCAGGCGCTGGTCCAGCGGCGGCTCAACGAGGTCTGCTCGGGCGTGGCCATGGGCCTGGGGGCGACGGCGCATGTCAAATACGAACGCATCTACCCCGCCACGATCAACAGCACCGACGAGGGCCGGTTCGCCGCCCAAGTGGCGCAGGCGCTGGTGGGTGAAGAGCACGTCGACACCGAGATGGACCCAAGCATGGGCGCGGAAGATTTTTCGTTCATGCTGCAGGTCAAGCCCGGCGCCTACCTGCGGCTGGGGCAGGGCGGCGAAGGCAGCTGTTTCCTGCACAACAGCCGTTACGATTTCAACGACGAGGTGCTGCCGCTGGGTGCGGCGCTGCACGCGGGTCTGGTGGAGCAGGGCATGCCCTTGCAGACCGAAGAACACTGAATCCTTTGACCACTTCCAGGAGAGAGCCATGAATTTCAAGACGTCCCTGATCACCGCGCTCGTGCTGGCTGCGGCCGCAGGCGCCACCTCGGCGCAGACCGTGCGCATCGGCAACCAGGGCGACGCGCTCTCGATGGACCCGCACTCGCTCAACGAGTCGCTGCAGCTGAGCGTGCTGGGCAACATCTATGAGCCGCTGGTCAACCGCGACAAGGACCTCAAGCTGGTGCCGGCGCTGGCGACGTCGTGGAAGCAGACCGCGCCGACCGTGTGGCGCTTCGAACTGCGCAAGGGCGTGAAATTCCACGATGGCAAGCCGTTCACCGCCGACGACGTGGTGTTCAGCCTGGCGCGTGGCGCGGGCGACGGTTCGGACATGCGCTCCTACACCAACGACTTCAAGGAAGTGCGCAAGATCAACGACTTCACCGTCGAGATCGAGACCAAGTCGCCGTTTCCCATCCTGCCCGACCAGCTCTCGTTCTTCTACATCATGAGCAAGGCCTGGTGCGAAGAGAACCAGGCCACCAAGCCGGTCGACCGCCGCAAGGGCATCGAGAACGCCGCGTCGTTCCGCGCCAATGGCACCGGCCCCTTCCGTCTGCGGGAGCGCCAGCCCAACGTCAAGACTGCCTTTGTGCGCAATGGCAGCTACTGGGGCAAGATCGAAGGCAACGTGGTCAACGTGGAGTACACGCCGATCGGCAACGACGCCACCCGCGCCGCAGCCCTGCTGTCTGGGCAGGTGGATGTGATCGAGCCGGTGCCGCTGCAGGACGTGGCGCGCATCAACGGCAGCGGCAAGGCCAAGGTGCTGCAGGGCCCCGAGTTGCGCTGGATCTTCCTGGGCATGGACCAGAAGCGCGATGAACTGCTGTACTCGAACATCAAGGGCAAGAACCCGTTCAAGGACAAGCGGGTGCGCCAGGCCTTCTACCAGGCCATCGATATCAACGGCATCCAGAAGAACGTGATGCGTGGGGCGTCCACACCGGCGGCCCACCTGATCGGTCCGGGCGTGAACGGTTACGACGCCAGCACGGGCGGCCGCCTGCCCTACGACCCCGACGCCGCCAAGAAGCTGCTGACCGAGGCCGGCTACCCGAACGGTTTCGAGGTCAGCATGAACTGCCCGAACGACCGCTACGTGAACGACAGCAACATCTGCCAGGCGGTCGCGGCCAACCTGGCCAAGATCGGGGTGAAGATCAACCTGCAGGTCGAGACCAAGGGCACCTACTTTCCCAAGATCCTCAAGCGCGACACCAGTTTCTACCTGCTGGGCTGGTCGCCCAGCACCTACGACGCGCACAACGTGCTCAACGCCATCATGCGCTGCGTCGACGACAAGGGCTCCGGCCAGTTCAACCTCGGCGCCTACTGCAATCCGAAGGTGGACGAGCTGACGGTCAAGGTGCAGTCAGAGACCGACAAGGCCAAGCGCGACGCGATGATCAAGGAGGCGTTCAAGCTGCACGCCGACGACATCGGCCATCTGCCGCTGCACCAGCAGGCACTGGCCTGGGGCGTGGGCGACAACGTGCAGCTGACGCAGCGTGCCGACAACCAGATGCCGTTCCGCTACATGAGCGTGAAGTAACCCCCCTGCGCCGCTGCGCGGCTTCCCCCCAGGGGGACGCGGTCAGCGGCCCGGCGAAGCCGGTTCCGCGCCGGCCCCTGACAGGCTCCCCCTCCGTTTCCCTGACATTTGAGATCGAAAGTCCTGCGTTGATTGCTTTTGCTCGCCGCTGGCTCGACAGCGATGTCGGCCACAGCTTCCGCTCCTCGCCGATGGCGATGGTGGCGGCGCTGATTGCGCTGGTCTGCGTGGGGTGTGCGCTGTTCGCACCCTGGGTCGCGCCGCACGATCCGTTCGACCTGGCGACGCTGGAGCTCTCCAATGCGCGGCTGCCGCCGGCATGGATGGAGGGCGGCAACCCCGACTTCCTCCTCGGTACCGAAGACCAGGGGCGCGACATCCTGTCGGCCGTCATGTACGGCGCGCGCATCTCGCTGGCGGTGAGCGTGACCTCGGTGCTGCTGTCGGTGGCAATCGGCGTGTTTCTGGGCTTGCTGGCCGGTTTTCTGGGCGGCTGGATGGACGCGTTCCTGATGCGGCTGTGCGACGTGATGTTGTCGTTCCCGCCGATCCTGGTGGCGCTGCTGATCGCGGGTGTCGGTCGCGCGCTGTTCCCGCAGGCGCAGGACTCGCTGGCGTTTGGCGTGCTGGTGCTGTCGATCACGCTGACCGGCTGGGTGCAGTACGCGCGCACGGTGCGCGGATCGACCCTGGTGGAGCGCCGCAAGGAGTATGTGCAGGCCGCGCAGGTGATCGGCGTGCCGCCGCTGCGCATCATGCGGCGCCATGTGCTGCCCAATGTGCTGGGGCCGGTGCTGGTGCTGGCCACGATCCATGTGGCCACCGCCATCATCACCGAGGCCACGCTGTCCTTTCTCGGCGTCGGCGCACCGGTCACCTCACCCTCGCTGGGCACTCTGATCCGCGTCGGCAACGACTACCTGTTTTCCGGCGAGTGGTGGATCACCGTGTTTCCAGGCGCAATGCTGGTGCTGATCTCGCTGTCGGTGAACCTGCTGGGCGACTGGCTGCGCGACGCACTCAACCCGAGGTTGAGATGACCCTGCTGCAAGTGCGTGACCTGGTCGTCGAGTTTCCGCACCGCCGAGGCACGCTGCGGGCGCTGGACGGTGTGTCGTTCGAGATCGCGCCGGGCGAGATCCTGGGCGTGGTCGGCGAGTCGGGCGCGGGCAAGTCGCTCACCGGCGCGGCCATCATCGGTCTGCTCGAGCCGCCGGGGCGCATCGCCAGTGGCGAGATCCTGCTGGAAGGACGGCGCATCGACAACCTGCCGCCACAGGAACTGCGCAAGGTGCGCGGCCGCCAGATCGGCGCGATCTTCCAGGACCCGCTGACCTCGCTGAACCCGCTCTACACCGTGGGTCGGCAACTGTTCGAGACCATCACCACGCACCTGCCGGTGAGCCAGGCCGAAGCCCGACAGCGCGCCATCCAGCTGCTCAGGGACACCGGCATTCCCGCGCCCGAGCAGCGCATCGACCACTATCCGCACCAGTTCTCCGGCGGCATGCGCCAGCGGGTCGTGATCGCCCTGGCGCTGGCGGCCGAGCCGCGGCTGATCGTGGCGGACGAACCGACCACGGCGCTGGACGTGTCGATCCAGGCGCAGATCATCACCCTGCTCAAGACGCTGTGCCGCGAGCGCGGCGCGGCCGTCATGCTGATCACGCACGACATGGGCGTGATTGCCGAGACCTGCGACCGGGTGGCGGTCATGTACGCGGGACGCATCGCCGAGATCGGTCCGGTGCACGACGTGATCCACCGGCCGGCGCATCCCTACACGGCGGGGCTGATGGGCTGCATTCCCGACATCACCGAAGACCGCGAACACCTGCACCAGATCGATGGCGCCATGCCGCGTCTCAACGCCATTCCCGCCGGCTGTGCCTACCACCCGCGCTGTGAGCGGGCCTTCGATCGCTGCCGGGAGCAGCGGCCTGAATTGCTGCCGGCGGATGCGACGCGCGTGGCGTGCTGGTTGCACGACAGCTCGAACGGGAGGACGTCGTCGTGAGCGAGACAGACCGCATGGCCTCGGAGGCGCCGCTGGTGCGCGCCACCGATCTGGCCAAGACCTTCGACGTCTCGGTGCCATGGCTCAACCGCGTGCTGGAGCGCAAGCCGCGCCAGTTGCTGCGCGCGGTCGACGGGGTGAGCTTCGAGATCCAGCGCGGGCAGACGTTGGCGCTGGTCGGCGAATCGGGCTGCGGCAAGAGCACGGTGGCCCGCCTGCTGGTGGGCTTGTACGCGCCCACGCGCGGCGGCTTCGAGTTCGACGGGCAGGACGCGCACGCGGCCTTCAAGACACCGCAGGGGCGGCAACTGCGGCGGCGCATCCAGATGATCTTCCAGGACCCGTATGCGAGCCTGAACCCGCGCTGGCGGGTGCAGGACATCGTGGGCGAACCGCTGATCGAGCATGGGCTGCTGTCGGGCGCCGGCGAACTGCGCGGGCGGGTCGGCGAACTGCTGCAGTCGGTCGGGCTGTCGCCGCTGGACGCGCTCAAGTACCCGCACCAGTTCTCGGGCGGGCAGCGCCAGCGCATCTCGATCGCGCGCGCACTCGCCACGCAGCCGGACTTCCTCGTCTGCGACGAGCCGACCTCGGCGCTGGACGTGAGCGTGCAGGCGCAGGTGCTCAACATCATGAAGGACCTGCAGCGCCGGCAGGGCCTGACCTACCTGTTCATCAGCCACAACCTCGCGGTGGTGCGGCACGTGAGCGATCACGTGGGGGTGATGTACCTGGGGCGGCTGGTGGAACTGGCGGACAAGCGCACGCTGTTCGACAGCCCGCGGCACCCCTACACGCGCATGTTGCTGGACGCGATCCCGAAGATCCACGAGACCGGCCGTGCGCGCACGCCGGTGCAGGGCGAGGTGCCCAATCCGCTGGACCCGCCGGCCGGGTGTGCCTTCAATCCGCGCTGTCCGCATGTCAACGAGCGCTGTCGCGTGGAGCGGCCGGTGCTGCAGGCGATTGGTGGTGTCCGCATCGCGTGTCACGCGGTGGAAGAAGGGCGGATCTGACGCTCAGACATCTGGGCGTTGGCGCGCACGACGGGCGCTCCCCTCCGCGAATGTCCCCCGGCCCACTGCGCGGGCCTCCTCCTTTATTTCGCTGCGGGGAGCGCCCGTCATCCTGAGATGGTGGCGTGAAGGGTCTTCAAGTCCAGGATGCCGTGGCTTCGGCTCTGCCGAGCCGCAGGCATCGTCCCCCTCTGGGGGAAGACGCGAAGCGGCGCAGGGGGACGCTGGACCTGTGCGCAACGCGCACGGTCAAGCGTATCTCTTACTCCTCAGGTTGTTCTTCATTTCCTTGAGCAGCGGTTGCAGCTTGTTGCCGCCGATGCGCAATGCCAGGCAGGTCGCGACCACGTCGATCACCATCAGGTGCATCAGCCGCGACGTCATCGGGCTGTAGCGGTCGTAGCCCTCGGGGTGGTCGGCGGCCAGGTGGATGTGGCCGGCGGTGGCCAGGGGCGAGCCGCTGGCGGTGACCACGATCACCGTCGCGCCATGCTTGCGCGCGATGTCGGCGGCGTCCATCAGGTCGCGCGTTCGGCCCGAGTTGGACACGATCACCAGGCAGTCGCCGGGGCCCAGCAGGGAAGCGCTCATCACCTGCATGTGGCCGTCGCTGTAGGCGATGGCGTTGATGCCCAGGCGGAAGAACTTGTGCTGCGCATCCTGCGCCACGATGCCCGAGTTGCCGGCGCCGTAGAACTCGATGCGGCCCTTGTTCTTGTAGGTCGCCAGCAGTGCGTCGACGGCCTTTTCGATCGAGTGTGTCGAGGCGTCGTTGCGGTACTTCAGGAACGCCGCCACGGTGTTGTCGATCACCTTGACCAGCACATCGCCGACCTTGTCGTCCACGTCGACGCTGCGGTGGATGAAGGGCACGCCCTCGCTCACCGTGCCGGCCAGCTTGAGCTTGAAGTCCGACAGGCCGTCGTAACCCATGCTGCGGCAGAAGCGCACCACGGTCGGCTTGCTCACGTGTGCGCGGTCGGCCAGCTCGGAGACCGGCAGGCTGGCAAAGCTGCGCGGATCGAGCAGCACAAGTTTGCCCACGCGCTGTTCGGCGGGCGCCAGGGAAGGCATGGAAGCTTTGATGCGGTCGAGCATGGTGGGGCGCCGTCAGGAGTTACGAACCGGTTTCAGACTGGGTTACCAGTCGGTCATGAAACCTTATTACACCCGATAATGGCGCGATGAACCAGCTTGACGCCCTCAAACAGCTCACCACCGTGGTCGCGGACACCGGTGATTTCCACCAGATCGCCGCCTATTCGCCCCGCGACGCGACGACCAATCCGTCGCTGATCCTCAAGGCGGTGCAGAAGCCCGAGTACGCCCACCTGCTGCAGGATGCGGTGTCGAAGTACGGCGCCCAGGGCAAGGACGAAGTCATGAACCGCCTGCTGGTGGCGTTCGGCATCGAGATCCTGAAACACGTGCCGGGCCGGGTGTCGACCGAGGTCGACGCGCGCCTGAGCTTCGACACCGAAGCGACCGTCACCCGCGCCCGCCGCATCATCGACCTGTACCAGGGCGAGGGCGTGCACGTTGACCGCATCCTGATCAAGATCGCCTCGACCTGGGAAGGCATCCAGGCCGCCGCGCGGCTGGAGCGCGACGGCATCCACACCAACCTGACGCTGCTGTTCTCGTTCTGCCAGGCGGTGGCCTGCGGCCAGGCCAAGGTGCAGCTGATCTCCCCGTTTGTCGGCCGCATCTACGACTGGTACAAGAAGCAGGCGGGCGCCAGCTGGGACGAGGCCGCGATGGCCGGTGCCAACGACCCCGGCGTGAAGTCGGTGCAGGCGATCTACAACTTCTACAAGAAGCATGGCATCGCCACCGAGGTGATGGGTGCGAGCTTCCGCAACGTCGGTCAGATCACGGCGCTGGCGGGCTGCGACCTGCTGACCATCAGCCCCGACCTGCTGGCGCAACTGGCCGCCAGCGAGGCGCCGCTGGCACTGGCTCTGAACGCTGAGGCCGCCAAGACGATGGACATCCCGTTCGTTCAGTACGACGAAGCCGGTTTCCGCTTCGCGCTCAACGAAGACGCAATGGCGACCGAGAAGCTGTCCGAAGGCATCCGCGCCTTCGTGGCCGACACCATCAAGCTCGAAGCGATGATGCGCTGACGGGAGGGCGGCTCAGCCGCTCGAACTGCCACAGCAGACGCTGCTCCGTCGATTCGCCGCGACCGAGCCAGCAGAGCCCGGGCTGACCCGGCAGGTGGAAAGCATCGATCGGGTGGCTCACCGGTTCCACGCAGAAGGTAGGTCCGGCTTCCGGACGGAACACCAGCAGGACGCCGTCGCGGGTCGTGGCGGGCTCGCGCACCGTCAGTGCCCAACCCGCCTCCGGCCACTCGATGCGGGCCGCACCCTGCCAGCCCGTAAAGGCGTTGTCGATCAGAGCGCCGTGGGCGCTGATGCCGTGCTGCAGATCCCATGTGCCCAGGACGCTGCTGTGTTCGCGCGGCAGGCGATCCGGATGGCTCAGCCAGACGCCTGTCACGGTCGCCCGTAGTCTGGTGTCGGGCGTGCGCAGCAACCAGGGGTGTTGCCCCAGACCGTAGGGCAGTGGCTGCTCGCCCAGATGGGTCACCGACAGCGTCTGCTCGATGCCGTCGGGCAAAAGGCGGTAGCTTTGCGTGGCGCAGTAGTGGTACGGACTGTCCATGAAGCGGGCCGACGTCAGCCGCATGACCAGCTGCCGGTCGTCGTGTTGCACCACCTCCCAGGGCTGCAGCCAGCCTTCGCCATGGATCGGGTAGGGCTCGCCGGCGCGGTTGGGCTGCAACGGGTGGAACTGGCCGCCGAGTTCAAAGCCGCCGCCACTGACGCGGTTGGACCAGGGCACCAGCGGCAGCGAGGCCACCGAGAACGGATCGGGGTCGCCGAACCATGGGCGCCAGAGATGAAACGGCGTGTGACCCGGGTGGCCGGACGCCGTGGGGGACGGGTGCAGCATCCAGGTGGCCACGCTGCCGCCCATGCCCGGCACCAGCCCCAGCCGCTGGCGGCCGTCGTCCAGCCAGTGGACGGTGTGGCCGCCGCAGAGGCTGGTCAGCAAAACCGAGCGGCTGGTGCTCATGGCGCCATTGCCAGGCCCACCACCCGTGAGGCCACACAACGGCCCTGGCTCTTGCCGCCCTCGATGCCGCTGCGGAAGTGGATGCCGGCGTACAGGCGCGAGAGCGCTGCTTCGTCTGCCGCGGCGCGGAAGCTGGCGAAGCTGCGCGGTCCCCAGCCGCGGTCGTTGTGTGTGTTGTCCGTGAAGCGCGTGCGGGCACCGAACTCGTGTTCCAGCACCTCGGCGGCGGCCGACGACAGCACGGAGTGGCCGGACGGGTATTCGGGGAACGGCGGTGTGTGCATCAGCGTCGGGACCCACTGGCTGTCGATCATCAGCTGCACGGCGGTCACCGGCCGCAGCAGGTTGACCGCGTACTTGGTGTTCCAGGTGGCGATGAAGGCGTCGGCCATGGCCACGTGCAGCCGTGCATACACCAGGGCCGCCCGCGCCAGGCTGGCCTTGCTTTCCTTGAGCTGGTCGGTGGCGATGAACGACCAGTGACCGGCGGGCGTGGGCGTCTTCAGCGGGTCGTCGGCCCAGTACAGCGACACCTGCCGCTGCTCCTGCGTGGCGGCCCGGCTGATGCGGTAGACCTCTTCGGTCTCCTTGTAGAACGCGGAGCCGGCCTGCTCCGAATAGGCCGGCGGCGGCGGCGCGGGACAGGCATCGGCGCGCGGCAGCGCAAACGGCCGGACCGTGCCCCACCAGGGCAGCAGTGCGGGGGCAAAGTTCGGCGGTGTCGGCGACCACTGCCCGCTGCCGCTGGGCGGCACGTAGTTCGACTGGTGGCGGCGCAGCGGCCCCCAGGCTTCGTGCCCGCCATCGGTCCTTGCCCAGGTCATGACCGCCATGGCCATCAGCTTGCCGAAGGTCTCGGATCGCGTCCGGACCTCGGCGCCCACCACCTGCGGGTCGAAGTCGCGCGCCAGCTTCTGCGGCAGGCTGCGCTCCAGCAGGTCGATGCGCATGCGGTTCTCCGCGCTGGCGTGCGGGAACATCATGCGCGTCATGCTCGCCAGTGCCGAGTGCGCCACCGTGGGCCAGTGCAGCGGCTCGTCGGGTTGCGTCATGGGCAGCGACTGCAACTCGTTGAGCTGGCCCGCGAGGCTGCGGTATCCCGGCATGCCGGCCACCACCGATTCGTAGAGCGTGAGACCCAGGTAGGCCAGCGCACGCGAGGCTACCGGCGGACTCATGCCCGGGGTCTGCTGGGTCAGTTGCAGGGCAAGACCGAACCATTCGGTGGCCACCTCCGCGCTGTAGCGCTCGGCCGGCGGTGAAGGGATGGCCGGGGTCTGTGCGCTCGCGGACCCGCTGGCCCACAGTGCGCACAGCCCGAACAGGCCGAGCAACCAGGCGGACAGGTGGCAGCGCATCATGGTGCCCTCCAGAGGCTCAGACCCGAGGGGCCGGCGAGGTAGAAGCGGTCGGCCTCGGCGGTCTGCCAGGCGCTCCAGTCGCCATGGGGCCACTGGATGCGCAGCTGGACGCGGCTGGCCGTGCCCAGACCGAAATGCATCCAGCCCAGGTGCCCGCTGGCATGACCGCCGCCCACGGTCAGTTCCTGGCGCAGCACCGGCGCGCTGTCACCTTCGCCCAGGCGCACCTCGACCCAGGCGCCCACCGCATCGCGGTTGCCGCCGTCCTGCTGCAGCCGCAGCTGCAGCCAGTGCGCCGCATCCGGTGCCTCGGGGGGCAACTGGCGCCACAGCTGCGCCCGGTCGCCCCGGTTGACGACCACCACATCCAGCAAACCGTCGCCATTGAAGTCCACGACCATGCCGCCGCGGCCGCGCAGCACGCTGGCCAGCCCGGCGGTGTGGCCCGCTTCCACAAACTGCCCGTCGGCCATCTGCAGCAGGAGGTTGTTGGGGTCCAGGGCCGCGAAGTCCGGCATCGATGAGACGTTGCCCTTGACCACGAACAGGTCGGTGCGGCCGTCGTTGTTGAGGTCGGCGAACTGGGCGTGCCAGGCGGTGGATGGACGCACATCGCCGCCGACGTAGGGGCGGTGGGCGGTGGCGCCACGCTTGAAGGCGATGTCGACATAGCGGGGCTGCGCGGCGCCGTTTTCCAGGGTCTGCAGCTTGTTGTCGGACATGCTGGTGAGGAACACCTCGGGGTAGCCGTCGCCGGTCAGGTCGTGGCTGGCGATGCCCATGCCCCAGATCTGCAGCGGCTTCCAGCCCTCGGCGCTGGTGTAAAGCGCAGGCGCGGCGCCAGCCGGCAGGCGCCAGAGCTGCTCCTCGCCACCCTTGTAGTACTCGCGGTCGTTGCTCACCCGCAGCGATGCCGTGCCGGAGCGGTTCCAGTCGGAGAACAGCATGGACAGCGCGCAGTGCCCAGGCAGCAGCGGTGTGGCCGGCTGGAACCCGCCTTCCGCCCGCGGCCGCACCAGCAGGGTGGGCGTGCAGGTGCCCCAGGGGAAGTCGGGCTTGCTGCGGTCGGAGTAGGTGCCAATCGCCAGGGTGGGCCAGCGCTGGCCGCGTTCCCAGGTGGCCGACATCGCCGTGTGCCACTGGTTGGCCGAATGCAGGTTCCAGGCCTCGTTGGCCCGCTCGAACCGGCATTGACCCAGGCCCCGGAACACCTGCACCTCACCGACCCGCAGCACCACCAGGTCGGTGATGCGGTCACCGTCGATGTCCAGCGGGTAGGCGCCGATGGCGTTGGTGGTTTCCAGGCCGGAGCGGAACTCCTGCAGCTTCAGCGCCTGTCCCCGCGGGCTGCGGTTGCGATAGAGCTTGGCCTTCCCGACCCCGGCGGTCACGTACAGCTCGGGCAGTCCGTCGTCGTCGCAATCGAAGGTCGCGACGCCGCCGCCGACCATGTATTCCTCTTCGCCCTCGAAGCGGCTTTGCAGGCCCGCGCTTTCGGTTTCCTCGGCGAAACGCGGGATCGCGGGCGGCGCCGCTGCACACAGCAGGGGAAGCAGCAGGAGCAGGGGAAGGGAGAGCCTGGGCAGGGGCCGGCAGATCAGACGCACGCGGGACCTTCGACGAAGACTGGGGGTGCGCCCGATCTTATTAAGTTCGGTCGATGAACTATGTCGGGTTTGTCCCAATGGAGCTCGCTGGATCCGGATTGAATAATTAGTTTGTTGTCCGTACTAAATGGCTGTGAGCGAGGAGCCAGCGGTGCAATGGGAACAACAAGTCCGTTCAACAACGCAGGCCCCGCAGTCGGGCCGTTCACTGGAGACAAGGATGAAACTGAAGACAACGTTGACCGCCCTGGCACTGGGTCTGGCAAGCGCTGGCGCAATGGCCCAGGTGGTGGGTGTGAGCTGGTCCAACTTCCAGGAAGAGCGCTGGAAGACCGACGAGAAGGCGATCAAGGACCAGCTGGCCAAGCTGGGCGCCAGCTACATCAGCGCCGATGCTGGTGGCTCGCCCGAGAAGCAGCTGTCGGACGTCGACTCGCTGATCGCCAAGGGCGCCAAGGTGCTGATCGTCCTGGCGATGGACAAGGACGCCATCCTGCCGGCCGTCAACAAGGCCAGCCAGCAGAAGATTCCGGTGGTCGCCTATGACCGCCTGATCGAGGCGCCCGGCGTGTTCTACATCACCTTCGACAACGTCGAGGTCGGCCGCATGCAGGCCCGCGCCGTGCTCGAAGCCAAGCCCAAGGGCAACTACGTGATGATCAAGGGCTCGCCCACCGATCCGAACGCCAACTTCCTGCGCGGCGGCCAGCAGGAAGTGCTGGAAGCGGCGATCAAGAAGGGCGACATCAAGATCGTCGGCGAGGAATACACCGACGGCTGGAAGCCTGAAGTGGCGCAGAAGAACATGGAACAGATCATCACCAAGACCGGCGGCAAGATCGACGCCGTGGTGGCTTCCAACGACGGCACGGCCGGCGGTGTGGTCGCTGCACTGACCGCCAAGGGCATCAAGGGCATCCCGGTGTCCGGCCAGGACGGCGACCACGCGGCGCTCAACCGCGTCGCCTCGGGCTCGCAGACGGTCTCGGTCTGGAAGGACGCGCGCGATCTCGGTCGTGACGCCGCATCCGCCGCCGTGTCCCTGGCCAAGGGCCAGAAGGTCAGCGGTGCAACGACCTGGGCCGGTGGCGAGAAGAAGGTGTCGCTGCAGGCACAGTTCCTCAAGCCAGTGCCGATCACGGCCAAGAACTTGGACCTGGTGGTCAAGGCGGGCTGGATCAAGAAGGAAGACCTGTGCAAGGGCGTGGACGCGGGCAAGGGCCCGGCCGCCTGCAAGTGATCCTTTCGTTCTCCTGATGGATGGGGGCCCTCGGACCGCGGGCTGGGTCAGCCCGCGGTCTTTTTTTGGCGGAGCATTCCTGTGAGTCCTGTTTCCAACGTTCTCAGGCAACTGGCTGTCGACTGGCGGCTGGTGCTGATGGGGCTCGTCCTGGTGGCGACCGCCATCGTGTTCAACATCCTCTCGGGCGGGCTCTTCCTCTCGCCCGAGAACCTCTACAACATCGCGCAGCAGACCGCGGTGGTCGGCATCGTCGCGACCGTGGTGGTGCTGGTGATCGTGGCGCGCCACATCGATCTGTCGGTCGGCTCGGTGATGGGTTTTGTCGGCGTGCTGATCGCCACGCTCATGTACTCGGCCGGATGGCACTGGATCGAGGCCTCGCTGGCCGGCCTCGCCGTGGCCATCGCCGTGTCGCTCTACCAGGGCGCACTGACCGCGATGCTGGGCGTGCCCTCGTTCGTGGTCACCCTCGGCGGCCTGATGTCGTTCCGGGGCGCCGCCTTTCTGGTCGCCGACGGCAAGACCCAGCCGGTCAACGACGCTTTCTTCCAGAGGCTCGGTGGCGGCTACGACGGCGCCATCGGCGTGCAGGCCAGCTGGGTGCTGGCGGCCGTGCTGGTGGCGGCGCTGTGCGTGATGACCTGGCTGCGCCGCCGCGCCAAGGCGAACTACGACGTGCCCAACCCGCCGTTGTGGCTGGATGTCCTGGTGGCGGCGGTACCCGCGGTGATCGTGGTGGCCTTCGTCGCGACGATGAACGCCTACCAGATCGCCAACAAGGAAGCGCCGCAAGGTGTGCCGATACCGGTGCTCATCTGGGGCGCGGTGGCCCTGGTGCTGTCCTTCATCGTGCACCGCACCCGCTTTGGCCGCTACGTGTTCGCCATGGGCGGCAACCCCGAGGCCGCGGCCCTGGTCGGCATCCCGGTGCGCCGGGTGACACTGATGCTGTTTGCGCTGATGGGCGTGCTCATCACGATCGCGGCGATGGTGTCCATCGCCCGCCTGAACGCCGGCACCAACTCGCTGGGCACCGGCATGGAGCTGTACGTGATCGCTGCCGCGGTGATCGGCGGCACGGCGCTGGCCGGTGGCAGCGGCTCGATCCTCGGCTCGGTACTGGGGGCGCTGATCATGCAGAGCATCGACAGCGGCCTGCTGCTGCTGGACATCTCGATCGGCCTGCGTTACGTGATCATCGGGCAGGTGCTGATCGCCGCCGTGGTGTTCGACGTGGTCTACCGCCGCCTGACCGGAGATACCCAATGAGCGCGCTGGTCGAAATGCGCCACATCGGCAAATCCTTCGGCGGCGTGCGCGCGGTCGACGATGTGTCCATCAACCTCTACCCCGGCGAAGTGGTGGCCTTGCTCGGCCACAACGGCGCGGGCAAGTCCACGCTGATGAAGATGCTGGCCGGGGCCTACCCGATCGACAGCGGTGAGGTCCTGATCAATGGCCAGCCGGCCCACATCCGCACCCCGGTCGACGCCCAGCGCTGTGGCATCGAATCGATCTACCAGACGCTGGCCCTGGCCGACAACCTGGACGCGGTGGCCAACCTGTTTCTCGGCCGCGAACTGCTCACCCGCTGGAACACGCTGGACGATCACCGCATGGACGCCGAGGCCCGCAAGGTGTTCCATCGTCTGAACAAAAACTTCCGCAATGTGCGCACGCCGGTGCGCCGTCTCTCGGGCGGTCAGCGGCAGGTGGTCGCGATCTCGCGCGCCATCTATTTCAATGCTCGCATCCTGATCATGGACGAGCCCACCGCCGCGCTGGGGCCGGAGGAAACAGCCATGGTGGGCAACCTGGTGCGCCAGCTCAAGGCCGAGGGCGTCGGCATTTTCCTGATCACGCACGACATGCCGGATGTCTTTGGTCTGAGCGACCGGCTGGCGGTGATGAAGAACGGGCGCATGGTCGGCGCCTACCGGACCGCCGAGGTCACGGAGGACGAAGTGCTTGGCATGATCATCGCTGGCAAACAACCCGACGGAAAGGCGCAGGCCCACAGTGTCTGAGGCCAGCCTCTCCTCCTGAGAATCCCATGAAGACCACCGGCGACCAGCAACTTGTCAAACGCATCAACCGCAGCGTGCTGCTGCGGCTGCTGCGGCGGCGCAGCGGGCTCTCCCGCGCGCAGCTCGCGCAGGAAAGCGGGCTGACCAAATCGACCGTCAGTCTGCTGGTGCGCGAACTGATCGACGAAGGCTGGATCACCGAAACCGGCATCGCCGCCGCGCAGGGCCTGGGCCGGCCGTCGACGCCGCTGCGCATCGACGGCAGCCGCCGCGCCATGATCGGGGTGGAAGTCGCCGTGGAATCTCTGCGGGTGGTGGCGGTGTCGCTCACCGGCGAGGTGATCTGGTCGATCGAGGAGTCCCTGTCGGAACGCGAGCCCGAGCCGGTGTGTCGCCAGGTGGCGCAACTGGTGGTTCGCACCCACCGGGTGCTCGCCGAGCGGGCCTTGCTGGTGTCGGGCATCGGCATCGGCCTGCCCGGAGCGTTTGATGAAGCCACCGGCACCGTGCGGTTCGCGCCCAACCTGGGTTGGCGCAACGTGGGGTTCCTGCCGCTGATCACGCAGGCGCTGTCCGATGCGGGCGCTCCACCGGTCGCGGTGCACGTGCAGAACGAAGCCGATACCGCCGCACTCAGCGAGTACGAGTTCAGCGAGGGCGATGTCATGGACTCGCTGATTTTCGTGACCTGTGGCACCGGCGTGGGCGCGGGCATCGTGCTCAACGACCGCCTGTTCACCGGCCTGCAGGGCATGGCCGGTGAAATCGGCCACAGCATCCTGCAGGTCGATGGCCTGCCTTGCTCCTGCGGACGCCGGGGCTGTGCCGAAACCTTCTTCGGCGCCCGCGCGCTGGACCGCCTGCCGGATCCCGCGCAGGGCGGTGTCTACCTCGGCGTCGTGCTGCAGAACCTGTGGACCACCTTCAACCCCGGCGCGCTGGTGGTCGGCGGACCTTCCTGCGAGCAGTACCCGGGCATCGTGCGGCAGGCGCGCGACACCCTGCTGGCCTACGCCGCCAGCGCGGGCGTTCCGGCGCCTGTGGTCCGGCCCGCGCGGTATGCGCTGCTGGCGTCGGCCGTCGGAGCGGCGGCGCTGGTGCTCCACCACGAACTGCGGCCCATGCACGCCCGCGCCAACGTGGCCGCGCCGGGCGAGACCGAATCCGACTGGCCCACCGGGACGCATCTGGTCCTCCACTGACACCTCTTCAACATGTACATCGGCATCGACATCGGCACCTCCGAGGTGAAGGCCCTGCTGCTCGGCCCCGACCAGCGCGTGATCGGCTCGGCGGGCTCGGCCCTCAGCGTGTCGCGGCCCCAGCCTGGCCACAGCGAACAGGACCCCGCCGAATGGTGGATCGCCACACAGGCGGCGCTGGCCAGCCTGCGCGCCGCGCATTCGCTCGAATACGCGGCGACCGAAGCCATCGGGCTCTCGGGCCAGATGCACGGCGCGGTGCTGCTGGATGACCAGGACCGCGTGCTGCGCCCGGCCATCCTCTGGAACGACACACGTTGCGCGACCGAGTGCAGCGAAATGATGGCCGAGCTCCCCGCGCTGAGCGAGCTTGGCGGCAGCCTGGCGATGCCCGGCTTCACCGCGCCCAAGCTGCGCTGGGTCGCGCGCCACGAACCCGAGGTCTTCCAGCGCGTGGCCAAGGTGCTGCTGCCCAAGGACCATGTGCGGCTGATGCTGACCGGCGAACACGTGAGCGACCTCTCGGACGCCAGCGGCACTCTCTGGCTCGATGTGCGGCGCCGCGACTGGTCCGACGAACTGCTGGCCCTCACCGGTCTGACGCGCGCGCACATGCCGCGCCTGGTCGAAGGCAGCGAAGCCGGTGGACGGCTGAAGGCCGACGTGGCGCAGGCGCTGGGCCTGCGGCCGGGCACGGTGGTGGCAGGTGGCGCGGGCGACAACGCCGCCAGCGCTGTCGGCATGGGCGCGGTACAGCCGGGCCAGGGCTTTCTCTCGCTCGGCACCAGTGGCGTGCTGTTCGTGGTCACGCCCGACTACCAGCCCAATGCGGCGAGCGCCACGCATGCCTTCTGTCACGCGGTCCCAGGCCGCTGGCACCAGATGAGCGTGATGCTCTCGGCCGCCAGTGCGCTGCAGTGGGTGGCCGACCTGTTGGGCGCGGCGAACGCCGGCGAGGTGGCTGCGCGGGCGGCAAGCCTGACTGCAGGCGAACGCGAGGCTGCCCCGCTGTTTCTGCCGTACCTCGGCGGTGAGCGCACGCCACACAACGATGCGAAGGTGCGCGGCAGCTTTCACGGTCTGGACTTCGACACCAATGCCGCGCGCCTGGGTTACGCGGTGATGGAGGGTGTGAGCTTCGGCCTGCTTGATGGCCTGGCCGCTCTCAATGCCGCTGGCAGCAGCGTCTCGCGCCTGTCGCTGGTCGGCGGGGGCGCCCGCAGCGCCTTCTGGGCCCAGATGCTGGCCAGTGCGCTGGATGTCGAGATCGTCACCCACAGCGGCTCCGCGGTCGGTGGTGCCCTCGGCGCCGCGCGCCTGGGCGCCCTGGCCGCTGGCCGGTCGCTGGACGAGATGTGCCAGGCACCGCCCATCGACGCGACCTATCTCCCCGATCCGTCTGAGCGCGCGTTGCTGCAGCACCGCCACGCCCAGTTTCGCAGCCTGTACCGCAGGCCCTGACGACTTCCACCGAACGATTTCACCCGAGACCACCATGAGCAACTACTTCTCCGACATTCCCGCGATCGCCTACGAAGGCCCGCAGTCGAACAACCCGCTGGCCTTCAAGTGGTACGACAAGGACCGCCTGGTGCTGGGCAAGCGCATGGAGGACCACCTGCGCTTTGCTGTCTGCTACTGGCACAGCTTCTGCTGGAACGGCTTCGACCCGTTCGGTTACGACGGCACCTTCGAGCGCCCGTGGCAGCGCGTGGCCGACCCGATGGCGGCGGCACGCATGAAGGCCGACGCGGCATTCGACTTCTTCGCGCGTCTGGGTGCGCCGTACTACTGCTTCCACGATCGCGACGTGGCGCCCGAAGGAGCGACGCCGCGCGAGAGCGTGAACCAACTGCACGAGATGGTGGACGTGCTGCAGGCCAAGCAGGCGCAGACCGGCATGAAGCTGCTCTGGGGCACGGCCAACCTGTTCAGTCACCGCCGCTTCATGTCGGGTGCGTCGACCAACCCCGATCCCGAGATCTTCGCGCTGGCCGCGCTGCAGGTGAAGGAGGCGATGGACGCCACGCTGAAACTGGGCGGCGAGAACTACGTGCTCTGGGGTGGCCGCGAAGGGTATGAGACCCTCCTCAACACCCGCATGGGCCAGGAGCTGGACCAGATGGGCCGCTTCCTGAACATGGTGGTGGACTACAAGCACAAGATCGGTTTCAAAGGCACGATCCTCATCGAACCCAAGCCGCGCGAGCCGTCCAAGCACCAGTACGACTTCGACACCGCCACGGTCTACGGCTTCCTCGTGCGCCACGGCCTGGAAAAGGAAATCAAGGTCAACATCGAGGCCAACCACGCCACCCTCTCGGGCCACAGCTTCGAGCACGAGATCGCCACCGCCATCGATCTGGGCATCTTCGGCTCCATCGACATGAACCGCGGCGACATGCAGTGCGGCTGGGACACCGACCAGTTCCCCAACAACATTCCCGAGACCGCGCTGGCGATGTACCTGATATTGCAGGGCGGCGGCTTCACCACCGGCGGGCTGAACTTCGATTCGAAAGTGCGCCGCCAGTCGATCGACGCCGAGGACATGTTCCACGGTCACATCGGCGGCATGGACGTGTCGGCGCGGGCACTGCTGATCGCAGAAGAAATGATCACCGACGGCCAGCTGGCCCGCCACGTCGAGGCCCGCTACGCTGGCTGGAACACCCCCTTTGGTCAGGACCTGATGGCCGGTCGTTTCGGTCTGGACCAGGTGGCGGCGCGTGCCCTGGAACAGAACCACGACACGCGGCCGGTGTCTGGGCGACAGGAATACCTGGAGAACCTGCTCAACCGCTATCTCTGATCGCCGGCTGCCCGGAGGTGGTCTACCGACTTTTGCCTGCTGGAGTTCCTTTTGATCTCACGTCGCCAATGTCTTCTGTCCGCCCTGGCCGCAGGCGCGGTCGCCGCCCGCCCGCTGCTGGCCCAGACCAAGATCGATGTGGGACTGGCCATGCCCACCCTGGCACTGCAGCGGTGGGTCATCGACGGCCTCGCGCTCGCGCGCTCGTTCAACGGCATGCGACTGGTCTCCGACCTGCAGTTCGCGAACAACGACGTGCAGACCCAGATCGCGCAGATCGACGGCATGCTGGGCAAGGGAGCGAGGGCGCTGATCGTGACGCCCATCGACGGTCCCGCCCTGGCGCCCGTGTTGAAGAAAGCGGCGGACCAGAAGGTCGCGGTGATTTCCTACGACCGCCTGATCCGCAACTCGCCGCATGTTGACTACTACGCGACCTTCGACAACTTCGGCGTGGGTTATCTGCAGGGGACGGAGATTGTCCGTCGGCTCAAGCTGGGCGAGACCGCCGGCCCCTTCTACATCGAATTGTTTGGCGGGTCGCCCGACGACAACAACGCGTTCTTCTTCTACAACGGTGCGATGTCGGTGCTCAAGCCCTATCTGGACAACGGGCAACTGATCGTCGGGTCGGGGCAGACGGGGATGGATCTGGTCTCGACCCAGGCCTGGAGCGGTGTGACGGCGCGCTTCCGGTTCGAGAAGATCCTGGAAAAGACGTACGTGAAACAACGACTGCATGCGGTGCTCGCTCCCAACGATGGCATTGCGATTGAGCTGCTGCAAGCGCTGAAACTCAAGGGCTACGGCACCGAAGGAAAGCCCTGGCCGGTGGTCAGCGGCCAGGATGCCGACGTGCAATCGGTGCGCTCGATCATCCGCAAGGAGCAGTCGTTCACGGTGTTCAAGGACACCCGCCAGCTGGCGTTGGCGGCGGCGTCCATGGCGGAGGCAGTGCTCAGCAACAAGAAGCCGCAGGTCAATGACGAAAAGACCTACGACAACGGCGTCAAGACGATGCGTTCCCTGCTGTTGAAGCCGGTCGTGGTGGATGTGGCCAACTGGCGCGAAGCCCTTGTGACCTCCGGGTACTACAAGGACTACCTGTTCCGCTGAGTGGATGGATCACCGGTGATGCAACCACATACCGCTACCGGGAGGGCCGCATGAAGCCAGTGGTCTGGGGCATTCTGGGGACCTCGAAGATCGGGCGCGAGCAGGTGATCCCGGCGATGCTGTCGAGCCCGCTGGTCGAACTGCGCGCCGTTGCCTCGCGGTCGTTGCCTTCGGCCCAGGCCGCCGCGCGTCTGGCGGGTATTCCGCTGGCCTACGGCAGCTATGAGGCGCTGATTGCCGATCCCTTCATCGAAGCAATCTACAACCCCCTGCCCAACCATCTGCACGTTCCGCTGACCTTGCAGGCCGCCGCGGCCGGCAAGCATGTGCTGTGCGAGAAGCCCTTTGCCCTGAACACCACCGAGGCGCAGAGTGCCAGGGTTGCCGCGGCGCGGGTGCACATCGAAGAGGCCTTCATGGTGCGCCACCACCCGCAATGGGAGCGTGCGCGGGACCTGGTGCAGGCCGGGCGCATCGGCGTGCCACGGGCGGTCCAGGTGTTTTTCTCGTACTTCAACGACGACGCGGCCAACATCCGCAACCAGACCGCGATGGGCGGCGGCGCGCTGTACGACATTGGCTGCTACGCGGTTCTGGCCGGCCGCTATCTGTTCGAAGCCGAACCTCTGAGGGCCGTGTCGCTGGTCGACCGGGACCCGGTGCTCGGGACCGACCGGCTGACGAGCGCGCTGCTGGATTTCGGTGCGGGCCGGCAGCTGAGTTTCACGGTGTCGACCCAGTGCGTGCCGTTCCAGAGGGCGCAGGTGGTGGGCACCCTCGGACGGATCGAGCTGTTTGTTCCGTTCAACGCCGAGCGTGGCGGACAGATGCGGCTGGCGCTCGATGTCGGAGGACGGCTGGATGGCAGCAGCGTGACGGTGGAGACCCTGCCTGCGGCCGACCAGTACCGGCTGGAAGTCGAAGCGTTTTCACGCCGCCTGCGGGGAGGCGGGCCGCCGGCTGGCGACGGACTCGCCGATGCCGTGGCCCAGGCGCAGGTGATCGATGCGCTCTGGCGATCCGAACGCAGCGGGTGCTGGGAGACGGTGGCCTGATACCGGGCGGCGCGGAGCCTGCGCTCAACGCGTGCCGTCGGCCGCGGCAGCGCGTGATGCCATCCAGCGCGCCCACTGCGCGCGAAAGCCTTCGCCAACCGCGATCTGCGGGTTCGAAAAGCCGTCGTCTTTGCCCGCGTCGACTTCGCGGGCCTTGATGCGCGGCACGGCGTCGGCGAAGGCCGCCTCCAGCGACAGCATGCGGTCCAGCGACTCTCCGAACACGGCCTTGCCAAAAAAGGTCAGTTCCGAACGGTTGCCGCAGCCGTAGGACGTGTGCTGCGCGTCGGCGGCCGTCATCACCAGCGTGTCCTGCCCCTGGAGCGGATCGATCCAGCCGCCCGAGTAGCAGGCCGACACCGCGATCGCGCGGTAGCGGATGCCCGCGTCGTCCAGCCACCGGCGCAGCTGTGCGGCGGTCAGCTCGTCCACCTCCAGCGGCCAGTGCGACGAGGACAGGTGGTGGTCGCGCCCGCCATGCGAGGTCATGTAGATCACCAGCACATCGCGCTCGCGGTCCATGCGGGTCGCCAGCGCCTGGATGGCGCGTTGCAGGTTTAGCGGCGTGGCCCAGGGCCATTGTTCGGTCGCGGCCGGGTGGTTGAGCAGGCGCACGACGCGGCCGTTCGCGTCCAGGCGGCGGACCATGCGTTCGGCGACCATGTCGCTCTCGCGCTGGAACACGTCCTGGGCATAGGGCGCGTAGACCAGGCCGTACACGCGGATGTCGTCGGCGGCGGGTCGTTCCTCAAGACCGGACAGGGTTTTCTGCAGCAGCGCTTCCTGCGCCAGGAACACCGACTGGCTCAGGGTCAGCTGGGGGCGGTTCTCGTTGTCGGCGTCCAGCCGGGGCTCCCAGGCGGAAGTCCGCAGGGTCCAGCTCTGCAGCACCATCACCCCCAGGACCAGCGCCGGCAACCCCAGCCGCACGGCGCGCCACTGGTGCAGTGCCTGCGCCAGCCGCCAGAAGATGACCAGCACCCACAGCATGCACAGGCCATAGAGGGTCCAGCCGACCCACTCCTGGCGGGCCAGCGCGGGCATCCAGCCGTGGCCCGTGGCGGCAGCCAGTCCCCGCATCACCAGCGCCGGGCCGACCATGGCCAGCTGGCTGAGCAGCACCCAGGCCGCCACCGGGCTGTCCTGCCGGCGGCCCCGCCGCGTCGACGCAAACACCCACCAGACCACCGCCAGCGGAAACAGCAGGTGGATCTGGCTCCAGCCCCAGCCGTATGGCGAAAAGTCCATCGCCTGGGGATAGGCTGCCCGGTCGGCCGCCAGCATCAGCAAGGCGGTCAGCACCAGCACGGCGGCCATGGCGAGTGGCCCGACATGTACCGGCAGTTCGCGCAGCGGGCGCAACAGCATGGCGCGCAGTCCTTCGGTCCACCAGCGCCGCCAAGACGGGCCGACGGGCGCGTGTACCGGCGGCGGTTCGGCGGGTGAGTCAGACCCGTCGATCGGTGGTGGCGATGGTGGTGCTTCGGATGGGGTGTCTGGCGTGAGCGGCGCGTGATCGGTGGTCATGCAAGGGGTGTGTGACAGCTGACGGTGCATTGTCGTTCAGTGCATAAGGGGCTGTGCGTGCGTGCTAGCCTCGAACGCATGCCCGAACTGCTCGCTCACCCCTCCTTTGTCCGCTTCTGGTGTGCCCGCGTGGCGGCGGTGGCGGGCATGCAGATGCTGATGCTGACCATCGGCTGGCACATGTACGAGCTGACCGCGAGTGCCTGGGACCTGGGGCTGGTCGGGCTGTTCCAGTTCCTGCCGGCCCTGGCCATGACCCTGCCGGCCGGTCACGCGGCCGACCGGCATCACCGGGCACGCATCGTGGCGGTGTGCCTGTCCGTTCAGGCGGTGGTGGCGGTGCTGCTGGTCGCGGGAACGCTGGCGCTCGCCGTCTCGCGCGAATGGCTGCTGGTGCTGTCGGCCGTGCTGGGGGCGATCCGGCCGTTCCAGATGTCGGCACAGCAAGCGCTGCTGCCGTCGCTGGTGCCGGCGCCGCTTCTGGCCCGCGCGACCGCAGTCACCTCCACCGGCACGCAGGCCGCCATCATTGGCGGTCCGGCCATCGGCGGGCTGATCTTTGCGGCCAGCGTGAATGCGGTCTACATCGTCTGCACAGCGCTGTTTTGTGGCGCGGCGCTGGCCTGTCTGTGGGTGCGTTACGAGCGCCAGCCGGTGGCGCGTGAACCGGTCAGTGTGTCGACGCTGCTGGCCGGCGTGCGTTATGTGTGGGGCCACCCGGTGCTGCTGGGCGCGGTGTCGCTGGACCTGTTCGCGGTGCTGCTGGGCGGCGCGACCGCGCTGCTGCCGATCTTCGCCAAGGACATCCTGCACGTCGGTGCCGAGGGGCTGGGTGTGCTGCGCTCGGCACCGGCGGTCGGTGCGCTGGCGGCCGGCGTGGTGCTGTCGCACTTTGCGCTGGAGCGGCGTGTCGGCCGCAAGCTGCTGGTGGCGGTGGCCGTCTTCGGGCTGTGCATGGTGGTGTTCGGCCTGTCGACCTCGTTCTGGCTGTCGCTGCTGGCGCTGGCGGTCTCCGGCGCGGCCGACATGGTCAGCGTGGTGGTGCGGCAGACGCTGGTGCAGCTGGAAACGCCGGACCAGATGCGGGGCCGTGTGGCGGCGGTCAACACGCTGTTCATCGGTGCCAGCAACCAGCTCGGAGAATTCGAGTCGGGCGTGACGGCAGCGGCCTTCGGCCCGGTCGGCTCGGTGGTGCTCGGCGGCCTGGGCACCATCGGCATCAGCCTGGCGTGGTGGCGGCTGTTCCGGCCGTTGGCCGAGCGCGACGCACTGGCCGGCCCGCACCGCAACGCCTGACATTGCGCCCATGAAAAAAGCCCCGCAAGTTGCCTTGCGGGGCTTTTGTTCGGGTGAGGGCCGAAGCCCTCAGGCCGGGCGAGGCAATTACATGCCCATGCCACCCATGCCGCCCATGCCACCCATGTCACCGCCACCCATGGACGGTGCGTCGTCCTTGGGGGACTCGGCAACCATGCACTCGGTGGTCAGCATCAGGGACGCCACGGAAGCAGCGTTCTGCAGCGCGGTGCGGGTCACCTTGGTCGGGTCCAGGATGCCCATCTCGATCATGTCGCCGTAGGTGTCGTTGGCGGCGTTGAAGCCGTAGTTGCCCTTGCCACCCAGGATGGCGTTGACGACCACGCTCGGCTCGCCACCGGCGTTGGCCACGATCTCGCGCAGGGGCGCTTCGATGGCCTTGAGCACCAGCTTGATGCCAGCGTCCTGGTCGGCGTTGTCACCCTTGATGGTGCCAGCGGCCTGACGGGCGCGCAGCAGGGCCACGCCACCACCGGCGACGATGCCTTCTTCCACCGCAGCGCGCGTGGCGTGCAGGGCGTCTTCCACGCGGGCCTTCTTTTCCTTCATCTCGACTTCGGTGGCAGCGCCAACTTTGATCACGGCCACACCGCCGGCCAGCTTGGCCACGCGCTCTTGCAGCTTTTCGCGGTCGTAGTCGCTGGTGGCTTCTTCGATCTGCACGCGGATCTGCTTCACGCGGGCTTCGATGTCAGCGGCAGCGCCGGCGCCGTCGATGATGGTGGTGTTTTCCTTGCCCACTTCGATGCGCTTGGCCTGGCCCAGATCGGCCAGGGTCACCTTCTCCAGGGTCAGGCCGATTTCTTCGGCGATCACCTTGCCGCCCGTCAGGATGGCGATGTCTTCCAGCATGGCCTTGCGGCGGTCGCCGAAGCCAGGAGCCTTGACGGCGACAACCTTCAGGATGCCGCGGATGGTGTTGACCACCAGGGTCGCCAGGGCTTCGCCTTCGACGTCTTCGGCAATGATCAGCAGCGGACGGCCGGCCTTGGCCACGGCTTCCAGCGTGGGCAGCAGGTCGCGGATGTTGCTGATCTTCTTGTCGAACAGCAGAACAAACGGGTTGTCCAGCAGGGCGGACTGCTTTTCAGGGTTGTTGATGAAGTACGGCGACAGGTAGCCGCGGTCGAACTGCATGCCTTCGACCACGTCGAGTTCGTTCTGCAGCGACTTGCCGTCTTCCACGGTGATCACGCCTTCCTTGCCGACCTTGTCCATCGCGTTGGCGATGATGTCGCCGATGCTGGAGTCGGAGTTGGCGGAGATGGAGCCGACCTGGGCGATTTCCTTGCTGGTGGTGGTGGGCTTGGAGGCCTTCTTCAGCTCGGCGATCAGGGACTCGACAGCACGGTCGATGCCGCGCTTCAGGTCCATCGGGTTCATGCCGGCGGCCACGTACTTCATGCCTTCGCGCACGATGGCCTGGGCCAGCACGGTGGCGGTGGTGGTGCCGTCACCGGCGTTGTCAGAAGTCTTGGAAGCAACTTCCTTGACCATCTGGGCGCCCATGTTCTGGAGCTTGTCCTTGAGTTCGATTTCCTTGGCCACGGACACACCGTCCTTGGTCACGGTGGGGGCGCCGAACGAGCGCTCGAGCACCACGTTGCGACCCTTGGGGCCCAGGGTGGTCTTGACCGCGTTGGCCAGGATGTTCACGCCTTCAACCATGCGTGCGCGGGCTTCGCCGCCGAAAATGACGTCTTTAGCTGCCATGTTGATTTCTCCGATTCAGTAAATGGGGATGGATGAGAGAAGGATTACTTCTCGACGACCGCGAACAGGTCGTCTTCCTTCATGACCAGCAGCTCGTCGCCGTCGACCTTGACGGTCTGGCCAGAGTACTTGCCGAACAGGACGCGGTCGCCGACCTTGACGGTCAGGGCCTTGGTTTCGCCCTTGTCGTTCGTCTTGCCCGGGCCGACGGCCATCACCTCACCCTGGTCGGGCTTCTCGGCGGCGGCGTCGGGGATGACGATGCCGGAGGCGGTCTTGGTTTCGCTGTCAATGCGCTTGACGATCACGCGATCGGCGAGAGGACGAAGTTTCATTGCATCTCCTGGGATGGATCAAAAGTTGGGGGTCAGATGGGCGGGGCCACTGGCCATGGGGCGAAGCCCCGCGGATCGACTGGGAATCGGGTGTTAGCACTCAACTCCAGCGAGTGCTAATGATAAGGGCGGGAAGCACCGTTTTCAATAGAGGCGGCACCGATAAGGTCATTCACTGCCATGACTGACAAATATGGCAGTAGTTGCGTGGCAGGTAGTGGCGGTGGGGGCCGACGGCGCGCGCAAGTGCCTGTTTCTGTTGGGATGGACGGCCTGGCACGAATCTTGGACAGTGGCTGGTGACCCACCACGAGACCGATCCATGTCCAACAGCACAGTTCTCCCGGACGCCCGTCCTGCCGCCGATGTCGAAGCCGACGATATCGAGGTGTCGCTGTACGAGTCGCGCAAGAAGATCCAGACGCGCTCGGTCACCGGCACCTTCGTGACCTGGCGCTGGGCGCTGGTCTGGTTCACCCAGATCCTGTTCTATGGACTGCCCTGGTTCAACTGGAACGGGCGGCAGGCGATCCTGTTCGATTTGCTCTCGCGGCGCTTCTACCTGGGCGGCCTGGTGCTGTACCCGCAGGACTTCATCTACCTGACCGGCCTGCTGGTGATGTCGGCGCTCTCGCTGTTCCTGTTCACGGCGGTCGCCGGGCGGCTGTGGTGCGGCTACGCCTGTCCCCAGACGGTCTACACCGAGATCTTCATGTGGATCGAGAAGACGATCGAGGGCGACCGCGCGGCGCGCATCCGGCTGGACGACTCCCCCCTCTCGGGCGCCAAGTTTGGCCGTCGCAGCGCCAAGCACCTGGCCTGGATCGTGTTCGCGCTGTGGACCGGCTTCACCTTTGTCGGCTACTTCACGCCGATCCGCAGCCAGGGGGCCGAGATGCTGGCCGGCACACTGGGCGCGTGGCAGACCTTCTGGATCTTCTTTTACAGCTTCGCGACCTACGGCAACGCCGGCTTCATGCGCGAGCAGGTCTGCAAGTACATGTGTCCGTACGCGCGCTTCCAGAGTGCGATGTTCGACAAGGACACGCTGATCGTCACCTACGACACCGCCCGTGGCGAGCCCCGCGGTTCGCGCGGCAAGAAGGTGGACTACAAGGAAAAGGGCCTGGGCGCCTGCGTGGACTGCACGCTGTGTGTGCAGGTTTGTCCGACAGGCATCGACATCCGCAATGGCCTCCAATACGAGTGCATCGGTTGCGGTGCCTGCGCCGATGTCTGCGACGAGGTGATGGGCAAGTTCGGGTACGCGCCCGGACTGGTCAAGTATTCGACCCAGAACGCGATGACCGGCGGCTGGGACAAGGCGCAGATCATCCGCCGAGCCCTGCGGCCGCGGGTGCTGGTGTACACGACCATCCTGGCCGCCATCGCGGTGGCGGTGGGCGTGAGCCTGTATCTGCGGGTGCCGATGAAGGTCGACGTGATCCGCGACCGTGGCGCGCTGGCGCGCATGGTCGAGCAGGGGCGTATCGAAAACGTGTACCGCCTGCAGATCATGAATGCCACGGAGGAGAAGCAGGTGGTGAAGCTGGCGGTGGAGGGCATGGACGGCATCACGCTGGCCTCCGACCCGACGGTGGATGTGCTGCCGACCGAGGTGCGCACGCTGGCGGTGCGGGTGCAGATCCCGCCGGGCGCCCAGAGCGGCTCGCACCCGATCTGGTTCAAGCTGCAGTCGCAGAACGATGCGGCGATCCGCCTGGACGAGAAGACGACCTTCCTGGTGCCGCGCTGACGCATTCCGCCGACAACCAAGGGTAAACCCGTAGTGATGGGGATCACACATCGGGTCCAATCGCTGCGGTTCAGGGGGTCAACGCATGCATTGAGAGTCATTGCCTGTGGTGTCGTCCATTGCCCCCGCGTCCGTCCGCTCCCCCCATTCCTTTGCTTCCATTGACCGTCTGCTGTACCGGCTGGCCGCTGCCGGCTCGGTGCTGCTGCTCGGCTATACCGCCTGGCGCTGGCCGCCGCTGACGCTGGCGCTGGTGTTCGCCTGCGTGGCGATGTTCTGGGCCTGCGCCTGGTCGGCGCACCGGCTGCTGGGCGCGCGCGGTGCCTGGGCGCTGACTGGCCTGGCGCTGGCGCTGGGCTGGTTCGCCGAGCAGATGGGTTCCACCCGCGGCTGGTTCTTCGGCCGCTACACCTACACCGAGGTGCTCGGCCCGCGGCTGGGCGATGTGCCGCTGGCGATTCCGCTGATGTGGTTTGCGATCAGCCTGATCGGTTACGTGATGGCGTCGCTGATGCTCTGGCGCCAGCCGGTGCACACCCAGCCCACGTTGCGCAGCGGCCTGCTGACGGCCTGGCTGGGGGCGATGGTGATCACCGCGTTCGACCTTGGCGCCGACCCGTATTTCGTCTTCGTGCTCAAGGCCTGGATCATGCAGAAGACCGACGGTGGCTGGTTCGGCGAGACGCTGCAGGGCTTCGCCGGCTGGATGGCGGTGGCGTTGTTCATTCTCTGCAGCTTCCAGGCCATCGCACCGCCGCGGCGCTCGCCGCCGCCAGCCGATGGCGCGGCGCTGGCGGTGCTGGTGCCGATTCTGGTCTACGCGTCGGGGCTGGTGTTCCAGTTCTTCCTGGGGCATCCGGTGGAAATCCGGGCGATTGCATTCTTCGCGATGGGCCTGCCGGTGCTGGTGGCCTGGGCCGCGTGGTACGGCTGGTCGCGGACGGCAACGGATTCTGCGGGCGCTCCGAAAAGCGCCGTGCCCGATCTGGCGCCGATGCAACTGGTGGCCGATCCGCTGGCCGACCGGGCCGTGGCGGCGCTGATCGGTCCCTGGGAGAAGGGCGGTGCGGCCACTGGCGAGGGCCTGCAGCGCATCGGCCAGGCGAACCGGCTGATGGCGCTGTGGACACACAACGCTGCGCTGGCGGGCGACTGGGTGCAGGGCGCGCCGGCCGATCCGGCGGTCACCCAGGCCCTGCAGGACTACGTGGCGCAGGCGCGGCGACTTCCTGACTGGACGGACACCGCCAAGGTCGCGCGGGCCGAGGCCATCTTCATGGAGCAGGGGCCGCTGTCGTGCACCCTGCTGTTCTGCTCCAGCCTGCCCGAGTGCTATGTGCTGCCGCAACTGGCCGAGGTGCTGCACATCGCCGGCCAGCTGGAACAGCACACCGAACACCGCATCCGCCAGACCGCGGCCATGGTGTTCCCGGTGATGATGAAGGGCGGCCTGACCGACCCCGAGGGCGCGGGTGTGGCGCAGGTGCTCAAGGTGCGGCTGATCCACGCGACCATCCGCCACCTGATCCTGCACGGCGACCCGGAACAGGTGCGCGGCAAGGTGCAGCCGTCGGCCGCCAACGCCGCGGCCAGCCCGATGTTCTCGGCGCTGTCGGCCCACGGCTGGGACGTCGACGCGCAGGGTTTGCCCTGCCACCAGGTGGAGCTGGCCTACACCCTGCTCACCTTCAGCTACAGCTTCCTCAAGGGCATGCGCACCCTGGGCCAGGCGCTGCCCCGCGAGGACGAAGAGGCCTACCTGCACGCCTGGAACGTGATGGGTCATGTGCTGGGCGTGCGGCGCGAGCTGATGGCCTGGACCATGGACGAGGCCGCGGCGCTGTTCGAGCGCATGCAGGCGCAGGCCCATCTGCTGCCGGGCCAGCCGGATGTGCGGCCGCCGCTGGGCAAGGCGCTGATGGACGCGATGGCGCGCTCGATCCGAATCCCGGTGCTGCGGCATCTGCCGGTGCCGCTGACGCGCTGGCTGGTGGGGCCAGAAACGGCGAACCGGATCGGCGTGGACGCAAGGGTGTCCTGGCTGGTGCGGCTGGTGTTCCAGCTGGGGCGCCTGCTGGTCGGGCTGGTCGACGGCATCGGCAGCCTGCTGTGGCCGGGGTTCTCGCTCTCGCGCCTGCTCACGCGGGTGGTCGGCTACCACCTGCTGACCCACTTCCTGATGGACCAGACCCGGCCGCTGGCCTTGCCCGACCGCGTGTTGCAGCCGATGCGCTCGACGCTGTCGGCCTGGAGCGAAGACGGTCAGGCGCCGGGCTGGATCAATGCAGTGGAAGACCGCCTGACGACCACTGGCGACTGGAACGGGCTGCAGCGGCGCGGCGCCGATGCGACAACCTGAGCCCAAATCGGTCGGGTTTTGGTGATGAAGATCACGATCAACTCGGTCGGCCATTACGATCCGTCCATGCCCGCCTCCCGGATCTCCTGGTCTGCACCAGCCGCCCGCCATGGACTCGCTGCCCGTGGCCTGCGCTGGTTGCTCTGCCTCTGGCTGTCTTTGCTGGCCTGGCCGGCGCTGGCCATGCCGGTGCCCGGCGAGGGCGACGTCACCCTGCAGACCCGGTTCTGGATCGACGCCACCGGGCAGGCCACGGCCGACGAGGTGGAGGCGAATGCCGACCGCCTGGAAGACATGGCGCACGACCGGTCGTTCGACCTGGGTACGCAAGCGGCGCTCTGGATCCAGATCCGGCCCGCCGCGCTGGATCCGGGCAAGCGCTGGTACCTGCTGCTCACCGCTTCGGCGTTCAACAACGAGGTCAGCCTGCACGCGCGTGACGCACATGGCGCCTGGGTCGTGCAGCACTCGGGGGATCACCTGCCGGTGGCGCAATGGGACCATCCCGACCAGACGCCGGTGTTTGCGGTCGATCCGACGCTCGCCGGCCCGCTGTGGCTGCGGATCGTCAATTCGCCGACGCCCACCAGCCCGCGGCTGCAACTGCTGACCGAAGAAAACCTGCAGACCAAGCGCTACACCACCTTCCTGTTCATCGGCGGCTACCTCGGCTTCGGCCTGCTGGTGCTGTTCCTGGGCTGGGTGCACGCCCGGCTCTACGGCGACCGCGCTTTTGTCGCCTACTGTTTTTACGTCGCCTGCATGCTGGGCTTCCAGGCGTCCTACACCGGCATTGCGGGGCTGTTCTTCTGGCCGCAATGGGCGGCCTGGAACGACATGGCGCCGGCGTTCTTCATGCTCTGGCTCACCGGCTCGGGCATCTGGTTCGTGCGCGAAGCCTGTGCCGTGTCACGGCACCACCGTGGCGTCGACCGTTTCGTGGTGGCCTGGTCGCTGTTCGGGTTGCTCTATCCCTTCGTGTACGCGATGCTGCTGAGCCCCGCCACCTTCAAGCTGCTCAACCTGTACGGTTTGCTGTCGGTGCTGCTGAGCATCTCGCTGTGCTTCTGGACCTGGCGCAAGGGCGAAACCTACGCCGGCTGGCTGCTGCTGGGCTTTCTGCCGGTGCACCTGGGCTATCCGTTCCCGGCGCTGCGCAGCGCGGGCGTGCTGCCCGACAGCTGGGCCACGCAGTACGCCGTGCTGATCGGTTCGGCGATCGAGATCCCGCTGCTGCTCTACATCCTGCATCGCCGCGCCAAGGATTTCAGCGAGAACCGCACCCGGCTGCGCGCCATGGAAAGCACCGATCCGCTGACCGGTCTGACGATCATGCCGGTGCTGCGGCTGCGGCTGCGAGACGCGCTCAAGCGGGCGCGGCGCGGCAAGCACCAGTGCGGTCTGCTGCTGGTGGAGTTGTCGAACCACGGCGAGATTGCCGTGCGCGAGGGGCGCGAGGCGGGCGACCGGGCGCTGGTGGTGGCCGCATCGCGACTGGCCAGCGTGGTGCGCGATGTGGACACGGTCTGCCGTGTGTCCGACACGCGCTTTGCCGTGCTGATCGAAGGGCCGGTCAAGCCCGACCTGCTCAAGCTGGTGGCGCAACATGTGGTGGCCAAGGGGCTGGAGCGGGTGCCGACCCTGCCCAACGACCTGTCGCTGAAGTTCCGGCTCGTGTCGGCGGCGCCCCCGGAGGCCGACGACGAAGGCGGTGACGCGCCCGACGAGCAGTTGCTGCAGCGGCTGCACCGGGCGCTGGACCGCCTGGGCAGCAAGCCGCGCAAGGTGGTGATGCACCTGCCGGGCCGGCAGCAGGCACCCGCCTGAGCGGGGCTGCAGGCGGCGCCGTCAGAGCGGCAGATCGGCCATCGCGGACCGCGGGAAGTCCATCTCCGGTTCCGTGCCTTCGAACGGCAGCGTGAAGTAGAAGGTGCAACCTTCGCCGGGAGCCGTCTCGGCCCAGATGCGGCCGCCGTGGCGCTCGATGATGCGCTGCGACAGCGCCAGTCCGGTGCCGGTGCCTTCGAAGTCCATCGAGTGGTGCTGGCGCTGGAACATCACGAACAGGTTGTGCGCCTTTTCCAGGTCGAAGCCGACGCCGTTGTCGTGCACGTAGAACGTGCGGCCACCGACCGGATTGACCTTCCAGCCGATCTCGACGCGCGCCTTCTCGCGCGGACGGGTGTACTTGACCGAGTTGTTCAAGAGGTTGCCGAAGGCCTGGGCCAGCAGCATCGCGTCGCCGCGCACCACCGGCAGGTCGTCCTCGACCACCCACTCGATGTGGCGGCCCTGGCTTTCCTGCTTCAGGTGCACGATCAGCCCTTCGAGCAGCGGGGCCAGCGGCACCGGCTGCGCCTCGATGGCCACCCGGCCCAGGCGGGCGTATTCGAGCAGGCCCTCGATCATGTGGCTCATGCGCTTGCTGGCCTTGGTGATCGAGTTCAGGTACTGCAGTGCAATCGGATCGTTGACTTCGCCCAGCTGCTCCTGCAGCAGGGTGACGAAACTGCTGATGTGGCGCAGTGGCGCGCGCAGGTCGTGCGAGACCATGTGCGAGAACACGTCCAGGTCCTTGTTGGCCGCGACCAGTTGCTGCGTGCGTTCGGCGACGCGCTTCTCCAGCTCGCGGTTGAGGTCGTTCATCACGTCCTCCAGGCTCTTGGCGGCGGTCATGTCACGCGAGATGCACGACAGGCCCTGCAGTTCGCCCGACTCGTTGCGCAGCGCGGTAAGCACGGTGTGGGCCCAGAAGCGCGAGCCGTCGTCGCGCAGGCGCCAACCGCGGGTTTCCCACTGGCCGTGGGCCGTGGCCAGCCGCAGCACCTGGGCCGGATCGACCTCGTCTTCGCCGGCGTTGTCGACCGCCAGCAGGCGAAGGTAGGGCTTGCCGACCATCTGCGAGCGGGTGAAGCCGTGCAAGCGCTGGGCGCTCTCGGTCCACTCGGTCACGGCGCCTTGCTCGTCGACGAAGTAGATGCAGTGGTCCTGGATCGCGTCGACCATCAGGCGGTAGCGCTGCTCGCTCTGGAACAGTTCGGCCGTGCGTTCGCGCACCCGGTCTTCGAGGTCGCGGTTGGCTTCGAGCACGAACTCCTCGGTGCGGCGGCGCTCGGTGATGTCGTGCAGCTCGATGAAGATGCCTTCGACCACGTCGTGCTGGTAGTCGGGGATGTAGTGGATCTCGTAGAAGCTGCGCGAACCGTCGGCCTCCTGGCGCTCGGCCTCGAAGGTCTGCTTCTGGCCGTTGAGCGCGTCGGCGACGTGGGGCAGGATGTCGGGCAGCTGCGCCGGCTCGACCAGCTGGCTCAGGTGCATGCCCACCATTTCGCTGGCCTGCCTGCCGCTGCGGGCGGCGTGCGCCGTGTTGGCGAAGCGGCAGATCAGGTCCTTGTCGTAGTAGGCGAGGTGCGAAGGTACGCGGTCGGTGATGCTGCGCAGGAAGTCGTCGTGCGCCGACAGCCGCTGCTCGGCCGCCTTGCGCTCGCTGATGTCGGCCACCGTGGTGTTGCTGTACAGGAAGCGCCCCTGCGGATCGACCACTGCCGTGGACGAGCACAGCGCGTGGAACCGGGAGCCGTCCTTGCGCTGGAACTCCAGCTCCAGCGGTTCGCTGCGGCCGTTCTGTGCCAGGTCCTCCATGCGGTGGCGCACCAGCGAGACGCGGTCGCCGTCGATCAGCGCGCCGAGATCGAGCTGGTCGACCAGGTCCTCCCGCTCGTAGCCCAGCCAGTCCAGCAGGGTGCGGTTGATGTTGACGAAGTGCAGGTCGGTGTCCAGCGACAGGTAGCCGCAGGGTGCCTGGTCGTAGAGCGACTGGGCGCGCTCCAGGGCGATCTTGAGCTCCTGCGTGCGCAAGGCGACGAGGCGCTCGAGTTCGGGATGGGCGGTGTCGGTCCGTTCAGGGCAGACAGGGGTATCCATGGTGGGGGCTCCGATCGTTGCAATGCCAGGCAAAAACGTGTGTAGCAGTCATATCGGATACCAGTGGGAAAAATTCAATCGAACCGGTCTGGGGCGGGGAGGGACCCAACCAGCGGGCCGGTCGGCAGGCGCGTGTCATCTTGAAAGATGTTGGTGCACACTTCCATTATTTGTTGCAAAAAGTCAGGGCTAAGCGGTGCAACGAACGGTGTTTGCTGGGGCGGCAGCGCTCAATCGCGCTTTCTCCCATCCCTCAGGAAGTGCCCATGCTCACCCCCATTTCGACCTCTTCGGCCAGCTTGTCCGGGAGCGCTGCAACCGTCCGTCGGGTGTTGCGCTGGGGCTTGCCACTGTGGGTGGCCGGCGCCGTGGTGGCCTGTGGCGGCGGAGGGGGGACGGATGCCACCGTGGCCACGCCGCAGACGGAAGAAATCCCGTCTGCGGTGCAGGTGCCCGAGATCACGGCGGTGGTGGATGCATCCGGAGAAGTGATGACTCCCGGGGTCGAGCTCAACTCGCCCGAACGCAAGGCCGTCGCCGCGACCTCGGCCTTCAATGGAGGCGTCGCCGATCCTGGCCTGCTGATGCTGCTGGTGCCCGACGATCAGCCGACGGCGGACGACCGCGTGACAAGCTGGACCGACGCCGCATCGGAAGTGGGCACGCGTCTGGCGGTCGTGACCGACGCCCAGTTCCTGGCCATGGGATCGGCCGGTGCCCTGCGTTACGCCGGCCTGGTGCTGCCAGACCAGCTGCACACCGTCGCGACCGATGCGCTGGTGGCGGCGGTGCGCGACTACACGACCCGGGGAGGGCGAACCTTTCTCACCTTTGACTTCGCCGCACTGACGCTCAACGGCAACGGGCAGCCGGTGTACCCGGTTCCCCGCTCGCGGCTGAGCGATCTGGCGGGTGTGGACTATGTGCTGTACGACACGCTGCTGGACCGCACCGTCGGGCTGGGTCCAGTGACCGCGATGCGTAGCACGCTGCGCGAGCTGCTGGTGCCACCAGGCAAGTCCATGCCGTATCCGCCGGTGGGGCTGACCGCCAAGGTGGGCACAGCGCGCGGCACGGCCAAGCCGGCGGTTCCGCGCCTGCTCACTGCTGCTGGCGTGACGGCTGGCGAATCGCTGTTCCTGCCGGTCAGTCTGGTGGACCCGGGCGGCGTGCGCGGCTTCGACCCTCAGCAGTTCCAGAACCTGCCCGCCGCGACTGAACAGGTGCGTGCGGGGCGGGCCTTTGGCCTGAGCACTGCGCGGCAGGTGTCGATCCGGTACGGCAAGGCCTTCAAGGCACCGAAGGTCACGCAGGCCAGCGCCACGCATCCGGTGAGCGAGTCCACGACGGGGGAGGCGACACCTGTGCCGGTGGCCAAGGCGCTCGCCGTCGACGGGCTCGACGCGTACCACGGCTATCTGCTTGGGCACCTGATCTACCCCAGCTACGTCACCACCGGTGTGTACGGGGGCACCACGCTGGCCAGCGCGCCCGACTTCGGGCTGGTTGCGGGCGTGCAGAAGGTCGGCGCCGGCAAGGTGCTGTTCGTCAACCTGCCGCTGGGCTATCTCAAGGGACGCACCGACGCCTTGCCCATGCACGGCTTCCTGAACTACTTCATGCAGCACGTCGTGCACGGCTCCCGGCTCTCGGGCATGCCCAATGGGGTGGCCGGCCTGACCTTCGACTGGCACCTCGACTCGAAGGCCGCGCAGGCGCCTTCGCTGGCGCTGGAGACTGCCGGCGTCTTCAACAAGGGGCCGTTTTCCATGGAAATGACGGCCGGCCCAGACGCCATCGTGCCCGGCGATGGCCTTGGCTGGAATCTGAACAACAACCTGGTGGCGCAGCAACTGCTGCGCCACCTGGACGTGAAGGGCCATGCCATCGGCTCGCACGGCGGCTGGGTGCACGACTTCTACGGCGCAGGCGCCACCGAAACCAACGCCACCGACTATCTGCCGCTGCTGCAGCTCAACCAGATCGCGGTGGACGGTGTGGTGGGCAAGCGCGCCCGCAGTTACTCGGCGCCGCAGGGCAACAACCCGCTGTGGGCCATGACTTGGCTGGAGCAGCAAGGGGTGGTGGGCACCTATTTCGGCGGCCACACCGGCCTGGGTGCGACGCGACAGTACCGTGACGGCGCGCTGCTCAATCCGGCGCTGTATGTCTTTCCCGTCACACCGCAGGGCCTGTACGCGACCTTCGAGGAATTCCAGGAGTACCAGGTGCCCAAGCAGGACGTGATCGACTGGTACCGCGCGCTGGTGGACTTCGGCATCGCACACGACACCAGCCGCCTGGTCTATGCCCATCCGCCGGGGGCCAACCAGTGGCGCGACGTGCTGAACAACCTGCTGAACTATGCCCAGGGAAAAGGAGCCAAGTTCCAGTGGTACACCATGCCGCGTCTGGCCGATTTCATGACCCAGCGCCGCCAGGTCTCCTGGAGTGAAACGGTGCTGGCGACTGGCGCGACGCGCGTCGATGCCAGCCACCCGGTGAGCCTGGGCGAAATGGTGTGGATGCTGCCCAAGGACCGCTACCTCAAGCCCACCGTCGTCACAGGCGCGGCGACGGTGGTCAACGGCGGCACGGTCTGGCTCGTCAAGGCGGCGGCGGTGGCACGGCTGCAGTTCCGTGCCTTGCCCAACCTGACCTACGTGCCGGGCTGAGCCGGCACATCGCCATCATGTGGCGTTCAGACGCCGGCAGCAGCGCGCAGGGCCTCGACCTTGTCGGTGCGTTCCCAGCTGAACTCGGGCTCTTCACGGCCGAAGTGGCCGTAAGCGGCGGTCTTCTCGTAGATCGGGCGCAGCAGGTCGAGCATCTGGATGATGCCCTTCGGACGCAGGTCGAACACCTCGGCGACGATGGCCGAGAGCTTTTCGTCGCTGATCTTGCCGGTGCCTTCGGTGTAGACCGTGATGTTCATCGGCTTGGCCACGCCGATGGCGTAGGCCACCTGCACCTGGCACTGCTTGGCCAGGCCGGCGGCGACCACGTTCTTGGCCACGTAACGCGCGGCATACGCTGCCGAGCGGTCGACCTTGGACGGGTCCTTGCCCGAGAACGCGCCACCACCGTGCGGGCAGGCGCCGCCGTAGGTGTCGACGATGATCTTGCGTCCCGTCAGGCCGCAGTCGCCCTGCGGGCCACCGACGACAAACCGGCCGGTCGGGTTGATCAGGTAGCGGGTGTTCTGCAGCCATTCCTTGGGCAGCACCGGCTTGATGATTTCTTCGATGATGGCCTCGTTGAACTCGGGCTTCATCTTGTCGCCCAGGCTCCACTCGGGCGCGTGCTGGCTGGACAGCACCACGGTGTCGATCGAGTGCGGTTTGCCGTCGACGTAGCGCATCGTGACCTGGCTCTTGGCGTCCGGACGCAGGAACGGCAGGCGGCCGTCCTTGCGCAGCTGGGCCTGGCGCTCCACCAGACGGTGGGCGTAGTAGATCGGCGCGGGCATCAGCTCGGGCGTCTCGTCGCAGGCGTAGCCGAACATCAGGCCCTGGTCACCGGCGCCGGTGTTCAGGTGGTCATCGGAGGCGTGGTCCACGCCCTGTGCGATGTCGTTGGACTGCTTGTCGTAGCAGACCATGACCGCGCAGCCCTTGTAGTCGATGCCGTACTCGGTGTTGTCGTAGCCGATGCGCTTGATGGTGTCGCGCGCGACCTGGATGTAGTCGACGTTGGCGTTGGTGGTGATCTCGCCGGCCAGCACGACAAGGCCGGTGTTGGTCAGCGTCTCGGCTGCCACACGGCTCTTGGGGTCCTGCTTGAAGATCGCGTCGAGAATCGCGTCCGAGATCTGGTCGGCGACCTTGTCGGGGTGGCCTTCGGAGACGGATTCGGAGGTGAAGAGGAAATCGTTCGCCATATAAACTCCAGTGTGGTTGAACCGGCGTTGCCGGTCTTCTGGGTTCGGCGAACGCTTTAGCGGAATTTGTGAATCGCCCCGCAATTAGTTCAATAACTCGGCGATGTCGCTGATTTTAAACCGATCCGGCGAATCACTCCCCGGTGCGGCAAGCCCTGAAAAGATCGGGGTTTCCGGTCCAATCGCCCGTCTGCTCTCGTTCTGACCATCTTGTATCCGTCGCTGTTCCGATTCCTGTCGCGCCTGCCCCTGCCTGTGCTGCACGCCCTGGGCTGGGCGTTGGGCTGGCTGAGTTTCGGGCTGTCGTCACGCTACCGGCGCAAGCTGTTCGAGCATGCCCGGCTGGCAGGTTTCCCGCGGTCGGTGGCGCTGGCGTCGGTGGCCGAGGCCGGCAAGATGGTGACCGAGCTGCCGCGCCTGTGGCTGGGCGGGCCGGTGCATCTGGAGTGGGATGGCATGGCCCTGGTCGAAGAGGTCATTGCTGACGGCAGCGGGGTACTCTTCCTCACCCCCCACCTGGGTTGCTTCGAGATCACCGCGCAACTGGTGGCGCAGCGGTTCGGCGACCGGCTGCCGATCACGGTGCTGTACCGCCCGGCGCGCCAGCCCTGGCTGCGCGACATCATGGAAACGGCCCGCAGCCGGCCCGGACTCTCGACCGCGCCGACCACGCTGGCCGGGGTCAAGCAGCTGATCAAGGCGCTCAAACAGCACCAGGGCGTCGGCCTTCTGCCGGACCAGGTGCCGCCCGAAGGGCAGGGTGTCTGGGCGCCGTTCTTCGGCCGCGATGCCTACACCATGACCCTGTCGGCCCGGCTGGCACTCACGGCGGGAGCGCGCGTGTTGCTGATCTGGGGCGAGCGCCTTTCGTGGGGGCGCGGCTACCGGGTACATCTGCGTCCGTTCCGGCCCGGTGCGGGGGGGCAGATGTCGCAGGACCCCCTCGAAGCAGCACAGCAGATCAACGCCGCGATGGAATCGCTGGTGCGGGAATGTCCGGCCCAATACCTGTGGTCGTACGACCGCTACAAGGCGCCGGCCGGCATCAGCCACGCGGCCCGGCTGCAGGCGGAAAAGGCGCAAGACTCGTAAGACCAGTCGTTTTATGACAGACACCGCTGCCGCCGCTCCCCGCAAACCGTTGGTCAAGACCTTGCTTGGCCTGCTGGTGCTGGGCATGCTGCGGGTCACCCGCGTGCTGCCGCTGTCGTGGCTGCGGGCGCTGGGGGCCGGGCTGGGCGGGGTTCTGTACTGGCTGGTGGGGCGCCGGCGCCGCATCGCCGAGATCAACATCGGCCTGTGCTTTCCGGAGCTGGACGCCGCGCAGCGCCGCGCCATGGTGCAGCGGCACTTTGTGCTGTTCGTGCAGGCCTGGCTGGACCGTGGCTGGATCTGGGGCGGCAGTCCGGAACTGGTGCGACGCCGTCTGCGCCTGACGGGCGCGGTCGGGGAGCTGCAGAGCACGGCACCCACGCTGCTGTTCGCACCGCATTTCGTGGGCATGGACGCTGGCTGGATCGCTCTGACGGCGCATGTGCAGCGGCGGTTCTGCGGGCTCTACGCCCGCCAGCGCAATCCGGTGATGGACCAGTGGATGGCCGAAGGCCGGCGTCGTTTCGGCGAGCCGCACATCGTGGCCAAGAATGCCGGACTCAAGGCTCTGGTCAGCGCGCTGCGCGCGGGTGAGCCTTTGTACATGCTGCCCGACATGGACTACGGGCCGCGCGACTCGGTGTTCGTGCCGTTCTTCGGCGTGACGGCGGCGACGATTCCGTCGCTGTCGCGCTTTGCCCGCATGGGCGGGGCGCGTGTGCTGCCCATCCTCAGCCGCCTCACGCCCGAGGGCTACGACATCACTGTGTTGCCGCCGTGGCAGGACTTTCCGACCGAGGATGTGCTGGCCGACACGGCGCGGATGAACCGCGACCTGGAGACATGGATTGCCGAGGCTCCCGAGCAGTACTACTGGGTGCACAAGCGGTTCAAGACCCGCCCCGCCGGCGAGCCCTCGTACTACCGCTGACGGTTGCGGTTTACAGGTCTGGCTCTGGCTCTGGCAGGGGTTCGGCAGCGCTTTCGGTGGTCGCCAGAGGCCGGGGTTCGTGCGCCCAGTCCCACAGCAACTGCGCCACTTCGTCCAGGCCCTGCTTCTTCAGGGCAGAAAACAGGCGCACTTCGCCGCCACCGGTCTGCAGTTTCGCAATCGACAGGGCCTTATTGGCCTCCGCCCGCGAGAGCTTGTCGGCCTTGGTCAGCAGCACCAGGAATTTCAGGCCTGCTTCAACGCGCGGCCGGATGATTTCCAGCAGGGCCTCGTCCAGCTCGGTCAGTCCCAGGCGCGGGTCGCACAGCAGCACGATGGCCTTGAGGTTTTCCCGCGTGACCAGGTAGTTGGCCATGACGCGTTGCCAGCGCAGCTTGGCTTCCCGTGGCACGGCCGCATAGCCATAGCCTGGCAGGTCGGCCAGCACCGCATCGGTCTCGCCCTGTTTGCCCAGGGCAAACAGGTTGATGCTTTGCGTGCGCCCAGGGGTCTTGGACGCGAACGCCAGGCGCTTTTGCTGCGTCAGCGTGTTGATCGAGGTGGATTTGCCCGCATTGGAGCGTCCGACGAAGGCGATTTCCGGCAGGTCCAGGGCCGGAAGGTGCTCGAGTTGGGGGGCGGTGGTCAGGAAGCGCGCAGTGTGCAGCCAGCCGTGGGCGATCTTGGGGTCCGGGCGCCTGACCGGTGGTGCTGTACTGGTGGGTGGAGTCATTTGGGGGTTTTCCCGGTGGGACATTGTAAAATCATTGGGTTGTTCTCAGACCAGTTGCCAAATCCATCAACCCGACGCCGTCCCCTGCGACGATCGCCCCAGACATGAAACTGCCTGCATCACTTCTTTGCGCCGCCGCGCTCGTCCTGTCGTTCAGCGCACATGCTCAGAGCACCAAGCCCGATCTGGCCAAGGGTGCTGCCACGTTCGGGCAGGTCTGTGTGGCCTGCCACGCGGCTGACGGCAATTCGACCACGCCCGCCAATCCGAAGCTGGCGCACCAGCACCCAGAGTATCTGCTCAAGCAGCTGCAGGAGTTCAAGTCGGGCAAGCGCGACAACGCCGTCATGAAGGGCATGGCTTCCGCCCTGTCCGATGAAGACATGCGCAATGTCTCCTTCTGGCTGGCCGATCAGAAGGCCACCACCGGCTTCGCCACCGAAAAGGACCTCGTCCGCGCCGGTGAGCGCATCTACCGCGGTGGCATTCCGGATCGCCAGATCGCCGCCTGCGCCGGCTGCCATGGCCCCCGTGGCTCCGGCATTCCGGCCCAGTACCCGCGCCTGTCGGGCCAGCACGCTGAATACACCAGCACCCAGCTCAAGGCATTCCGCGCCGGCACCCGTGGCAACAACGCCCAGATGCTGGGTGTGGCCGCCAAGATGAACGACACGGAAATCAAGGCCGTGTCCGACTACATCGCCGGTCTGCGCTGATCGCAACAGCCCCGGAGAGTCCGGGGACTTAAGCCTCAAACAATATTTGGCGGAACAATCGGGAAAGTTGGCATCCCGGTTGAACCCTCAGACTCTCGACAACTCTCAGCAGGGTGTGTTCTGGTTCTGCCGGAACCGCCCTGTTTCTGTTTCTGACGTATGACTGCATCCACCCAAGGCCTCCAGATCCGCTCGGGATCCCGCGTGTTCGGCAACGTGGTGGAACTGTTGTCGTCGATGCGCTTTGCGATTTCGCTGTTGACGGTGATCTGCATCGCCTCGGTGATCGGTACGGTGGTCAAGCAGCACGAGCCGCTGAACAACTATGTCAACCAGTTCGGCCCGTTCTGGGCCGAGGTGTTCGGCAAGGCTGGACTGTTCACCGTGTACAGCGTCTGGTGGTTCCTGGTGATTCTGGCGTTTCTGGTGATCAGCACCAGCCTGTGCATCGCCCGAAACACGCCCAAGATCTTTGCCGACTTCAGGACCTTCAAGGAAAACATCCGCGAGCAGAGCCTGCGTTCGTTTCCGAACCGGGCCGAAGGCGCCTTGGCGGGCCTGCCCGAGGCTGCTGCCCGCGGCCTGGGCCAGGCGCTGATTTCGTCGGGGTGGCGGGTGAAGCTTCAGTCGCGAGACACGCCGGAAGGCCAGGGCTGGATGCTGGCGGCCAAGAAGGGCACGGCCAACAAGATCGGATACCTCGCCGCCCACAGCGCCATCGTGCTGGTGTGCCTGGGTGGTCTGCTCGATGGCGACCTGATCGTGCGGGCGCAGATGTGGTTCAACGGCAAGACGCCGTACAGCGGTGGCGGCATGATCGCCGACGTGCCAGCGCAGCACCGCCTCTCGCCCACCAACCCGACCTTCCGAGGCAACCTGATGGTCAGCGAGGGCACCAGTTCGGGTACCGCCATCCTCAGCCAGTCCGACGGCGTGCTGCTGCAGGACCTGCCGTTCTCGGTCGAACTCAAGAAGTTCATCGTCGAGTACTACGAGACCGGCATGCCCAAGCTGTTCGCCAGCGACATCGTGATCCACGACCACGAGACCGGCGAAAAGAAGAATGCGCGCGTCGAGGTGAACCACCCGGCCAGCCACCGCGGCATCAACATCTACCAGTCCAGCTTCGACGACGGCGGCTCGAAGGTGACGCTGCAGGCGTATCCGATGGGCGCGGTGATTGCGCCGTTCGAGGTCTCGGGCACCATCGGCGCGACGACCGCCCTGAGCAATGGCGACAGCAAGCTGACGCTGGAGTACACCGGGCTGCGTGTGATCAACGTGGAGAACTTCGGCAAGGACGCCGAAAGCGGGGCCACCGACGTGCGCAAGGTCGATTTGCGCGATGCGATCGAAAGCCGCCTGGGTTCGGGCCACAAGACAGGTTCCGAAAAGAAACTGCGCAACGTCGGGCCGAGCATCACCTACAAGCTGCGCGACGCGTCCGGCCAGGCGACGGAGTTCCACAACTACATGCTGCCGATGGAGCTCGACGGCGCTCGGGTATTCCTCATGGGCGCGCGCGAATCGACAGGCGAGCAGATGCGTTACCTGCGTGTGCCGGTCGACGACAAGGACAGCATCGAAGGGTTCGTGCGCCTGCGTTCGGCGCTGGCCGATCCGGCACTGCGGGCCGAGGCGGTGCGCCGCTACACGGCGACGGCGGTCGAGCCGGGCAAGCCCGAGCTGAGTCAGGCGCTGGAAGGCTCGGCCCAGCGCGCCATTGCCCTGTTTGCCGGCACCGAAAAGATGGCGCCACCCAAGACGGGTGCGATCAGCCAGGATGCCGACATCCGTGGTGGCCTGCCGGCGGTGTCCGCGTTCCTGGAAGCGAATGTGCCGGAGGCCGAGCGCGAGAAGGCCAGCGAGGTGCTGGTGCGCATTCTCAACGGGGCCTTGTTTGAGCTGCTGCAGGTCAGTCGCGAAAAGGCGGGGCTGGCTCCGCTGCCGCGCGACGATGCAGCGCAGCAATTCATGTCTCGCGCAGTGCTCAGTCTCAGCGACAGCTTCTACTACCCGGCGCCGATGACGTTTGAGCTCAAGGATTTCCAGCAGGTGCAGGCCAGCGTGTTCCAGGTGGCCCGGGCACCGGGGCAGACCATCGTCTACCTGGGTTGCGTGTTGCTCATCCTGGGCGTTTTCGCCATGCTGTATGTGCGCGAGCGGCGCCTGTGGATCTGGCTTGCCCCTGGCACGGACGGAGCCAGCCATGCCACCATGGCCCTGTCGTCGAACCGCAAGACGATGGAATCCGACCAGGAATTTGAACAGTTGAAGTCGACACTGCTGAAGGGAAATGCATGAACACCGCCACACAGACCTTTGAGCTCAAGAGCGACCGGCAAGGTTCCGGCAGCGGCAACGCCTTCCTCGCGGGGAAACAGGCGTGGGACTGGCTGTTCGCGGCGCTGATCGTGGCCGGCGCGGCCTGGGCCTTCTTCCGCTATGAAGGCGCGATGGACGTCTACGAGAAGGGCATCCTGCTCGGCGCGGTGCCCTCTCTGATCTGGCTGGGCTGGTTCTGGCGTCCGCTGGGCAAGCTGATGGCCGTGGTGGCGGCGCTGTCGCTGCTGGCGATCTGGCTGTACCAGACGCCTGCCGGTGCGGCCGATCTGACGCGCGCCGACCAGGTGTTCATGCTGAAGTATTTCATCTCCAGTCAGTCGGCCATCCTCTGGATGAGCATGCTGTTCTTCATGAGCACGGTGTTCTACTGGATCGGCATGTTCTCGCGCGACGGCAACACCTTCGAAATGCTGGGTTCGCGCGTGGCCTGGGTCGCGGTGACGCTGGCGCTGGTGGGCACCATGGTGCGCTGGTTCGAGAGCCACCAGATCGGCCCCGACATCGGCCACATCCCGGTCAGCAACCTCTATGAAGTGTTCGTGCTGTTCTGCTGGATGACAGCCACCTTCTACCTGTATTACGAAGACCAGTACAAGACGCGTTCGATGGGCGCCTTTGTGATGCTGGTGGTCAGCGCCGCGGTGGGTTTCCTGCTCTGGTACACGGTGGTGCGCGAAGCCCACCAGATCCAGCCGCTCGTGCCCGCGCTCAAGAGCTGGTGGATGAAATTGCACGTGCCAGCCAACTTCATCGGCTACGGTACGTTCGCGCTGTCGGCCATGCTCGCCTTTGCTTACCTGATCAAGCAGAGCGCTACCGAAAGCCGCTGGTACAAGCTGGCGCCGCTGTGGATCCTGGGTGTGGTGCTGTGCTTCGAGCCGGTCGTTTTCCGCCAGGGCGCGGCCGCTGCCAAGGGCAGCAGCTACTGGTTCATCTACTTCGGCATTTCGGCCCTGATCGCGGGCGGCATCCTGTCGGTGCGCCAGCGCATCGCCGCGCGCCTGCCCAGCTTCGAGGTGCTCGACGACGTGATGTACAAGGCGATCGCTGTCGGATTCGCCTTCTTCACCATCGCCACCGTGCTGGGCGCTTTCTGGGCGGCGGAGGCGTGGGGCGGCTACTGGAGCTGGGACCCGAAGGAAACCTGGGCGCTGATCGTCTGGTTGAACTACGCGGCCTGGCTGCACATGCGCCTGATGAAGGGGCTGCGCGGCACGGTGGCGGCCTGGTGGGCGCTGGTGGGTCTGGCGGTGACGACCTTCGCCTTCCTGGGCGTGAACATGTTCCTGTCGGGCCTGCACAGCTACGGCGAACTCTGACCTGACGCGCCGGACCGGTCGACACCCCGCTGCGGCGGGGTGTTTCTTTTGGTGGGCACAGATTGCGGCGAACTTTGTAAGACACTGGCGCCTCGTACGACGGATGCCTTTAAGGAGCTCGCCATGATCATTCGTTCCACCGACGACGGTTTCCAGCATCCCGTGCCCAGCGACATCACCCCGCGCGAGGCGTATCTCGACCGCCGCGCCTGGATGCAGCGCATGGCCCTGGGGGCGGGCGGCGCCGCGCTGGCGGCCTGGGCATCCCGCGACGCGCTGGCGCAGGCGGCGGCGATCCGTGCGCCGGGCAAGTTGCTGCCCTTGCCTTCGGTCCGTTCCAGTGTCCCGGGAGCGCAGGCGGCCGACAAACCGACCGAGTACGAACACGCCAGCGGCTACAACAACTATTACGAGTTCGGTACAGACAAGTCCGACCCGGCGGCGTATGCGAAAACGCTGAAACCGCGCCCCTGGACGGTGTCGGTGGAAGGCTTGGTCAACAAGCCGCGCACATATGGCCTGGACGACCTGATGAAGCTCGCGCCGATGGAGGAGCGGCTGTACCGTCTGCGTTGTGTCGAGGGCTGGTCGATGGTGATTCCCTGGGTCGGCTTTTCGCTGGCCGAACTGATCCGTCAGGTGGAGCCGCAGGGCAGCGCGAAATACGTGGAGTTCGTCACGCTGGCCGATCGCCAGATGATGCCTGGTGTCTCCTCGAACGTGCTGCTCTGGCCCTATGTGGAGGGCCTGCGCATGGACGAGGCGCGCCACCCGCTGACCATGTTGGCGTTCGGGATGTACGGCGAGGTGCTGCCCAACCAGAACGGTGCGCCGGTGCGGCTGGTGGTGCCCTGGAAATACGGGTTCAAGAGCGGCAAGTCGCTGGTGAAGATCCGTTTTGTCGAAAAAGAGCCCAAGACTGCATGGAACATTGCGGCGCCGCAGGAGTACGGCTTCTATTCGAACGTGAACCCTGATGTGCCGCATCCTCGATGGAGCCAGGCGTCCGAACGGCGCATCGGCGACGAAGGCGGGTTTCTCGCCAAGCGGCGCAAGACAGAACGCTTCAACGGCTACGAAGCCCAGGTCGGCCAGCTGTACGCCGGCATGGACCTCAAGAAGTTCTACTGATGCGATGGCTGGGATACCCGGCGGTTAAGCCGGTGGTGTTTGTGGTGTGGCTGTTGCCGGCGGTGTGGTTGACCTGGGCGGCGTTCTCGGACCGTCTGGGCGCCAATCCGGCGGAGGCGCTGATCCGCTCGCTGGGCGACTGGACCTTGCGCGCCCTGGTGCTGGTGCTGCTGGTGACGCCGCTGCGGGTCTGGACCGGCTGGTCCCAGATCGCGCGGCTGCGCCGCATGCTGGGCCTGTTTGTGTTCTTCTACGCCAGCCTGCACTGGCTGGCGTACGCCTGGTTCGACAAGGGGTTTGACTGGCAGGAGGTGCTGGTCGACGTGCCCAAGCGACCGTTCATTCTCGTGGGCACACTGGCCTGGCTGTTGCTGATGGCGCTGGCGGCGACTTCGTTCAACCGCGCCATCCGGTGGCTGGGTGCGGCGCGTTGGCAGGCCTTGCATCGCACGGTGTACGCGGTCGCGTTGCTGGCGGTGCTGCACTTCTTCTGGATGCGGGCCGCCAAGCACAACTTCGCCGAGGTGGCGGTATATGCCGCGGTCTTTGCGGTATTGCTGGGCTGGCGCTTGTGGCGCCATGTCTCGCGCCAGCGGTTGTCTGCCGCAGCTGGCCGGGTCAGCGTGCCGTCGGGGTAGCGGCGTCCGCGGGCTTGACCTTGTTGTCGGTGGCAGCCGGGCTGGATGGTTGCGGAGCAGCCGGAGCGGATGCCGAGCCTGGCGGCGGTGGCAGATACAGCGGACCCTTCTGGCCACAGCCAGCGATCACCGACGCGGCGACCAGCAAGGCCAAGGCGCTGCAGCGAACGGGGCGGCGACCTAGAATGGTTTGATTCGACATAGTGGTGGCATTGTAATGACCGACATGGAATATCAGGACCTGGCCGACGCCTTGCTGCGCAGCGTGGAGCGCGGTTGCGATCACATCAACGACGAAAGCGACACCGACCTGGACAACCAGCGCGTGGGTGGCATGGTGACGCTGACATTTGCCAACCGCAGCCAGATCATCATCAACCTGCAGAAGCCTTTGCATGAGGTCTGGCTGGCCGCCCGCTCCGGCGGCTTCCACTACAAGTGGGACGGCAGCCATTGGATGGACACCAAGGGCAACGGCGAGTTTTTTGCCCATCTGTCCCGCTGCGCGAGCGAGCAGGCGGGCCAGGCACTGGTGTTCAGTTCCTGAACAGATCCAGGATGCTGCGGCGGTCCTCGCTCTCGCCGGCGGGGCGGGTACCGCCAGCTTCGCCTTCCTGACCGTTGCCGGCAGCCGATTCGCCGGACGCTGCGCCAGGCCAGGGATCGTTGAGGCCGAGGCCCCGCACACCGTGGCCAGGGCCGTATTCCTCGAAGTACCACTCATTGCCGACGTGGATCACGCCCGGCGGCGCCTGGATTTCTGCCACGGGAACGCCTTTGAGCGCTTCGGACATGTAGGAAATCCAGATCGGCAGACTCAAGCCACCACCGGTTTCGCGGCTGCCCAGATTGCGCGGCGTGTCGTAGCCGACCCAGGCGGCGCCAACGATGGTGGGCTGAAAACCCACGAACCAGGCGTCCATGGAATCGTTGGTGGTGCCCGTCTTCCCGTAGAGGTCCGGACGCTTGAGGGTGGCCTGGGCACGGGCAGCCGTGCCGGAGCGGGTGATTTCCTGCAACAGGGTGCTCATCACGAAGGCGTTGCGTGCGTCAATGGCCCGTTGCGCTTCGGACGGCGCCGCCGCCGGAGCTTCATACAACACGCGGCCCTTGTGCTCGACCACCTTCGTCACCAGCGATGGCGTCACGCGGTAGCCGCCGTTGGCGAACACCGAGTAGCCGGCGATCATCTGCATCGGGGTGACGGTGCCGGCGCCCAGCGCCATCGTCAGGTAGGGGGGGTGCTTCTCGGCCTCGAAGCCGAAGCGGGTCACCCAATCCTGGGCGCTTCGGGTACCGACGAGCTGGAGCACGCGGATGGACACCATGTTCTTGGACCTGGCCAGCGCGCGCCGGATGGTCATCGGGCCCTCGAACTGCCCGTCGTAGTTCTTGGGCTCCCAGGGCTTGCCGCCGGTTTCCGTGGCAGAGAAAAACAGCGGTGCATCGTTGACCACCGTGGCGGGCGTCACGCCCTTTTCCAGAGCAGCCGAGTAGATGAAGGGCTTGAAGCTTGATCCGGGCTGGCGCCAGGCCTGTGTCACGTGGTTGAACTTGTTCTTCTGGAAGTCGAAACCGCCGACCAGCGACCGGATGGCGCCGTTGCGCGGGTCCATGGCCACAAACGCCGATTCCACTTCGGGCAACTGGCTGATGCGCCAGCCGCCTTGGGTCGACTTGACGACGCGAATGATGGCTCCGCGGCGGATCTTGATGCTGGGGCTGGCCTTTTCGCTGAGCCCAGACGTGGCCGGCCGCAGGCCTTCACCGGTGATTTCAAACGCATCACCGTCCTGGCGGATGGCGACCACCTTGCCCGGGTTGGCTTCCAGGACCACCGCAGACATCAGGTCGTCGTTGTCCGGGTGCTCATTGAGCGCATCGTCAATGGCTTCGTCGCGGGCAGCCTTGTCGGCGGGCAGGGTGATGAACTGCTCAGGCCCCCGGTATTGCTGGCGGCGTTCGTAATCCAGGATGCCCTGGCGCACGGCCCGGTACGCGGCCTCCTGTTCGTTCCCCTGCAGGCTGGTCGTCACCACCAGGCCGCGCGTGTAGGCCTCGTCGCCGTATTGGGACACCATCGACTGACGCACCATTTCAGCGACGTACTCCGCATGGACCTTGGGCTGGGTGTGGTTCGGGCGCAGCTTGAGTTCTTCGCTCTTTGCCTGCAGCGCCTGCTCCTGGGTGATGAACCCGTTGTCGAGCATGCGGTCAATGATGTAGAGCTGACGGATCCGGGCGCGCTTGGGATTGGTCACCGGGTTGTAGGCAGAGGGAGCCTTCGGCAGTCCGGCCAGCATGGCAGCTTCGGCCACCGTCACGTCCTTGAGTTCCTTGCCGAAATACGTCTGGGCAGCGGTGGAAAAGCCGTACGCGCGCTGACCCAGGAAGATCTGGTTCATATAGATCTCGAGGATCTGCTCCTTCGTCAGCAGGTGTTCCAGCTTGAAGGTCAGCAGCACTTCATAGATCTTGCGGGTGTAGCTCTTTTCAGCCGACAGGTAGACGTTGCGGGCCACCTGCATCGTGATCGTCGATGCGCCTTGGCTCTTGGCCTGGCCAAGGTTGGCCAGAGCGGCGCGCATCATGCCCCGGTAGTCGACGCCGCTGTGTTCAAAGAAGCGGGAGTCTTCGATCGCCAGAACCGCGTTCTTCATGACATCCGGAATTTCCTTGAACGTCAACAGGTTGCGCCGTTCTTCCCCGAATTCACCAATCAGTTGGCCGTCGGCGGTGAGCACGCGCAGGGGCAGCTTGGGGCGGTAGTCAGCCAGATCGGCGACGTCCGGCAAGTTGGGGTAAGCCACGGCGAGCGCCAGACCGATGCCCATCAGCAGGGCAAGTCCTCCTGCGATCAGTAGACCGGCAGTCGTCGCGATGGCTTTGCCAATCCAGCGCACCAGCGACGATGCAGTTCCGCCGGAGGGGCGAGAGGGGCGTGCGGCGTCTTGGTCGTTGGCCATGCAATCGGTTCGGGCAGTGAAAGTGGTATCTGGAAACGCGAGCGGTGGCACGGGCGCCGAACCGCATCCTTCCTATTGTCGGGTGTCGCGCGCCGCTGGACGGTCAGGGCTGTGCGAGGAGCGGTCATCGCCAGAATTTGCGTATGCTTTTGACAACGTTTCTGTTTATGCCAAAGAAGTAAATTCTTTGCTGCACAAAGGGCTTGCTGCTAGCATTGAAGTGATTTCTTAAGTCCGGCGCCCTCTGGCGCCACCATTTCTGGGGGCCACCTTGATCTCATTGGGGTCGTTTTTCAGCCGGGATCCGGCGCCGCTGCTGGGCATTGACGTCAGCTCGTCGAGTGTCAAGCTGGTCGAGCTCAGCCGCAACCGGTCTGGCGAACTGGTGCTTGAGCGCTGCGCCATCGAGCCGCTGGAGCGCGGGTGGATCACCGATGGCAACATTGAAAAATTCGACGAGGTGGCCGAAGCCATCCGGCGGGTGGTCCGCAAGAGTGGCAGCAAAACCAAGAACGTTGCGTTGGCCCTGCCCGCTTCCGCTGTCATCACCAAGAAAATCGTTCTTCCCGGCGGTCTTACAGAGAAAGAGCTGGAGGCCCAAGTCGAGTCTGAGGCCAATCAATACATCCCGTTCTCGCTGGACGAGGTGAGCCTTGATTTCTGCGTCATCGGACCCAGCGCGAGTTCTGCCGGCGACGCAGAGGTGCTGATCGCTGCATCCCGCAAGGAAAAGGTGTCGGACCGCCAGGGACTGGCGGAGGCCGCCGGTCTCAAGCCAGTGATCATGGATGTTGAGCCCTATGCATCCCGGATGGCCGCCGGGCGCGTGATCGAGACACTGCCAAACCAAGGTGTGGACTCCTTGGTGGCGCTGTTCGAGGTTGGTGCGTTGACCACCAGCATGCAGGTCATGCGCAACGACGATGTTCTGTATGAGCGCGATCAGGCCTTTGGCGGTGCGCAGCTGACGCAGCTTATCGTCAGGCAATACGGCTTCTCCGCCGACGAGGCCGAGGCGAAAAAGCGCTCGGGGGACCTGCCCGATGACTACAAAACCTCTGTGCTGGATCCTTTCATTGAAAGCATGGCCCAGGAAATCGGCCGGGCGCTGCAATTCTTCTTCACGAGTACGCCGTTCAACAAGGTTGACCACATTCTGCTGGCCGGTGGCAGTGCGGCGCTTCCTGGCTTGACGGAGGCGGTAACCCACCAGACTTCGTTCGCCTGTATGGTGATCAATCCGTTCGACGGCATGGAGATGTCCTCCGCGGTACATGCACGCAAGATCGCGCGGGAAGCGCCTTCGTATCTCACCTCCACCGGCCTGGCCCTTCGGAGGTTCCACCAATGATCCTTATCAACCTTCTGCCGCACCGCGAAGCGACGCGGAAAAAGCAGAAAGACCAGTTCTTCACGCAATTGGCCCTGTCGGCGCTGTTGGGGGGGATCATTTGTGGCGCTGTCTACACTTGGTACCAGGGTCGCATTGCAGACCAGCAGGAGCGTAATGCCTTTCTCCAGAAGGAAGCCTCCCGCCTTGACGCCGAAATCAAGGACATCGCCTCGCTTCAATCCCAGATTGCGTCCCTTCGGGCTCGACAGACCGCGGTTGAGAACTTGCAGGCGGATCGCAACATGCCAGTCCATCTGCTGGAAGAGATCGTTGGGGAAATGCCGGATGGCATCTATCTGCGCAGCCTGAAGCAAGAGAACCAGAGCGTGCTGCTTACCGGCGTCGCCCAGTCTCAAGAGCGCGTTTCAGACTTGCTCCGCAGCCTGTCGACCAAAACCAAGTGGCTTGTGAAGCCCGAGTTGGTGGAAATCGTGGCAGCCAGCGCTGCAGTATCCAGCCGCGAACAGCGGAGGGTATCGAATTTCACCATTCGTGCCGGCCTGAATCGCCCGACCAGCGGGGCTGCGAAGTCAACTGACGCTACGGCGATACCGCCTGCCACGCCGACCGCTCCTGCTGCGGCTCCCGGGAAAATCTGAGGAGCCTTGGATCATGGCCACTTCACCGAAAATCAACTTCGACCTTAAGTCCGTACAGGACAAGCTCAAAACGCAGTTCACTGGGCTGGATCCAAACGATCCTTCCCAGTGGCCCGCAGTTCCCCGCAATTTGTTGTTCGTTGTCGTGTGCGTTGCAGTGATGGCAGCTCTATGGTTTGCCTGGCTCAAGTCGGTTGATGAAGAACTGGTCACAGAGCAGGCTCGTGAGCAGTCCCTGCGTGACGACTACCGCAAGAAACTGGTGCAAGCCGTCAACCTGGATGCTCTCAAGAAGCAGCTCGAGCAGGTGCAGCAGTACGTCAGCCAGCTGGAGAAGCAATTGCCGAGCAAGGCAGAGATGGATGCTCTTCTGTCAGACATCAACCAGGCTGGGCTCGGGCGCAGTCTCCAATTTGAACTTTTCCGCCCTGGTCAGGTGTCTGTGAAGGAATATTACGCAGAGCTCCCGATTACGGTGAAGGTCACGGGCGGTTATCACGACATTGGACTTTTTGCTGCGGATATTGCCAATCTTTCTCGCATTGTTACGCTGAATAATCTTTCCATTGCTCCCATTAAGGAGCGTGACGGATTCTTGACTCTCGAGTGCGTGGCAAAGACTTTCAGGTATCTCGACCAAGAAGAAATTGCTTCTCAGCAGAAAGCTACTACAGGCAAGCCGAAGGCGGGCGGCCCGGAAGCAGGAGCCGCAAAATGAAGAAGTCATTGGTTCTCTCGTTGCTTGCGCTGACTGCACTCGTTGGATGCTCCGGGTCAGAGCAGGAGGAGTTGAGTGCATGGATGCAGCAGGAAAGAAACTCCATCAAGCCCGACGTAAAACCCCTCCCCGAGCCGACAAAATTTGAGCCCTATTCATATGGTGGTGAGCGATTTGTCGAGCCCTTCAGTAGCGAGAAGCTGGCCAGCATTCTCAAGAGCGGGCAGTCTCTGCCAGCAGAAAAATCAGCATTGATCGAGCCAGAGCTCAATCGCCGCAAGCAGCCTCTGGAAGCATTCCCGCTGGACACCATGAGCATGGTGGGCAGTCTGAATAAGGGTGGAAAGCTTGTCGGGCTCGTCAAGGTGGATTCGTTGTTGTATCAGGTTGCGCCGGGTAACTACCTGGGGCAAAACTTCGGTCGAATCCTGAAGGTTGAGGAAAACCAAATCGTCCTGCGGGAAATTGTGCAGGATGCTGCGGGTGAGTGGATTGAACGACCTGCAGCATTGCAATTACAAGAGGAATCGACCAAATGATCAAAATGAATCGAATTGCGCTGCGTGACGGGCAGCTTGCTGCCTTTCGTGCGGTTTCGTTTTGTGTGGTTTCTGCGCTGTCGTGCTCAGCCGCATTGGCCCAAAACGCCATTCAAGCCTTGACTGGGAGTGTTCAGTCGGGTGTGGAGGTCGTCCGGATCGAGACTGCGGAACCGTTGACTGCGGTTCCTGCCGGCTTCACTATTCAGTCGCCTGCGCGCATTGCCTTGGACTTCCCGGGTGTGGTCAATGGCATCGGTCGCAATGCCATCGAAATCGGTCAAGGAAATCTGCGTTCAGCCAATGTGGTGCAAGCGGGTGACCGAACCAGGGTGGTCATTAACCTCAAAACGTCGTCTGCCTATCAGGCCAAGCTGGAAGGCAAGACCCTTCTGCTGGTGCTGGAAGCACCGCCCAGCCCGGCAGCAGCGACCGCACCAGTGGCGACCCTGGCTCAGCCGACCACTTTTGCTCCTGCAAGCAGCAATGCTGGGGTTTCCGTGCTGAAGGACATTGACTTCCGCCGCGGTACGGGCAACGCGGGTCGTGTCGTGGTGGAGCTGGCCAACAACCAGACTGGGGTTGATATCCGCCAGCAGGGCAAGGATTTGGTGGTCGACTTCCTCAAGACTTCGCTCCCAGAAGGTTTGCGCCGCAAGCTGGACGTCTCTGACTTCGGGACGCCGGTTCAATCGGTGGTGACCACCCAGATGGGTGATCGTGTTCGCATGCTGGTCACCCCGACGGGTCTTTGGGAGCACTCTGCCTATCAAAGCGACAACCAGTTTGTGCTCGAAATTCGTGAGCAGAAGGTGGATCCCGGGAAATTGACCCAGGGTCCTGGCTACAACGGTGAGAAGCTTTCCCTGAACTTCCAGAACATTGAAGTACGGTCCCTGCTGCAGGTCATCGCCGACTTCACGAACTTCAACGTGGTCACTTCCGACTCGGTGACTGGTGCTGTGACGCTGCGCCTCAAGGACGTTCCCTGGGATCAAGCCTTGGACATCATTCTTCAAGCCAAGGGCTTGGGAATGCGAAAGAGCGGAAACGTTCTATGGATCGCTCCCAAGGACGAAATCGCCGCCCGGGAGAAGCAGGAACTCGAATCCAAGGTTTCCGTGGAAAACCTGGAGTCCCTGCGAACTCAAGGTTTTCAGATGAACTATGCCAAGGCGAGTGACATCGCTGCGCAACTGACTGCAAGCGGTTCCAATTCAGGGGCTGGCGCTCAAGGTGCCAGTGCTCGTCTGCTTTCTGCCCGTGGCAGCGTCATGGCCGAACCTCGGACCAATCAACTGTTCGTGACGGACATCCCTTCCAAGTTGGAACAGGTGCAACAGTTGATCTCGAAGCTGGACATTCCAGTTCGACAAGTGTTGATTGAGGCACGCATTGTGGAAGCCAACGATACGTTTGGCCGGTCTCTGGGCGTGCGCTTGGGTGGCAGCGACCTCCGCGGCGTGCGTGGTGGGGAGGCAGGATATCCCGTTGCTGGCAACTCTCGTGTGGCGATTGGTGGCAGCTATAACGCCGTCTCCAGCAGCACTGTTGAATCAGAAAATACTATGGATACCGTCAACACCAGCTTTGTCAATCTGCCTTCGACGGGTGCAGGTGGCTTCTTGCCTGCAGCCTTTGCCGTATCTCTATTCAGCAAGGCCGCCAACCGTTTCCTAAACCTTGAAATCTCTGCGCTTGAAGCGGATGGTCGCGGGAAGATCGTGTCAAGTCCCCGGGTGGTCACTGCTGATCAGGTGAAGGCGTTGATTGAGCAGGGCACTGAATTTCCCTACCAGACAGCGACGTCCAGCGGTGCTACTGCTGTGGCTTTCCGCAAAGCCAACCTGAAGCTGGAAGTGACTCCGCAGATCACACCGGAAGGCAACATCATTCTCGATGTGGACATCAACAAGGACAGCCGTGGTGAAACCACTGCAGCCGGTATCGCCATCAACACCAAGCATGTTCAAACCCAAGTATTGGTCGAAAATGGTGGAACGGTGGTGATCGGCGGTATCTTCACCGAAGATGAGTCCGAAGACGTGGCGAAGGTGCCGCTGCTGGGTGATATTCCCATCGTTGGAAACCTGTTCAAGAACAAGAACAAGTCCTCACGCAAGCAGGAATTGTTGATTTTCATCACGCCGCGCTCCATCAATGATGGTAGCTTGGCTCGCCGCTGATTGATTGTCAAAGATATAGGAGTGATGGATGTCTAATGATATTGTGAATCGATTGATGGTCGGTGTGTGTTCGTCCTTGGTGTTGGCTTGCTTGGCGTCCTGTGGCGGTGGTGGTGACATTGCAGGTCAAAATGCCACTTATGGGGTGAGTCCGGGCACTGCTACCCTAACCTTGCAAGGAACTAGTGACTCAGACTGTACTGGTGGAGTCCTTGATTCTGGAGTTACCGTGACGATTGTCGGTGGCGTTGCTCCATATCGGATTCACAATTCGGATACGACAAGTGCATATGTGGATAAGACCGAAACCACAGGTAAAGACCCAACTTTTAATGTGAGAGCTACAGGTCAAGCTTGTGGTACGGTTGTGGTTACCGTTCTAGACTACCACTCCAATCTGGCGTCCTTCACATACAAGATTGAAGGTAAGAAGCCTGCGGAGGCTGCAACAACCCCATAATTTTGATGACAGAACTTTGGTTTGCATTGCTGCTCTGAATTTGAGGCAATGAAATTCATTGGGTAGTTAATTGTTGGGTGAAATTGCCGTATTCTGTTGCGTTGATAGGTTTGCCAGGCTCGGGAAAGTCGACCATAGGTCGTCACCTTGCCCGTCGTCTGCTGATTCCGTTTGTCGACTCAGATCACTTGATTGAGCAACGGTTGGGCTGCACGATCCGGGAGTTCTTTGAACGCGAAGGCGAGGAGCGCTTTCGTGATGTCGAACAGGCCGTCATCGATGAGTTGACACAGCAGCCCCAGTGTGTGCTTTCGACTGGCGGTGGTTCTGTCTTGCGCTCTGTGAACCGGGAGCACCTTCTTCAGCGTTGTCGGGTGGTGTACCTTCGCTCTTCCCCCGAAGAGGTGTTCAGGCGGTTGCGCCACGACCGCAACCGGCCGCTTTTGCAGGTGGCCGATCCGCTGCAGCGGCTCAAGGATCTCTATGCAGCGCGAGATGGGTTGTATCGGGAAGCGGCCCATTTCGTCATTGATACTGGTCGCCCATCGGTGGCCACGCTGGTCAACATGATCGTCATGCAGCTGGAGCTGGCGGACCCGCAACCCTCAGCACAGTGACTTCGGTCCGGACCGTCCGGACCCGTTCGACTCCGAAGGTCACCGAGGTTGCTGCCCTACACTTGGGGTATGCAAAGCACCGCTGAAGATATTGCCCTGCAACAGGTTTCCATCGCCTTGGGCGATCGAAGTTACTCGATCGACATCGGTACCGAACTTCTCGGGACAACCGCCTGTTTTTCTGGCTTGCCCAAGGCTTCGACGGCGATGGTCGTCACCAACCAGACGGTGGCGCCGCTCTACCTCGAACAGCTTCGCGCCGTACTCTCGCCGGTCTATCCAAGGGTGTTGCATGTCTCGCTTCCCGATGGCGAAGCGTTCAAGACCTGGGAATCTCTGAGCCTCATTTTCGACGCGCTGCTCTCCAACGAATGCGACCGGAAGACCGTCTTGTTTGCATTGGGTGGCGGTGTGGTGGGAGACATGACCGGTTTTGCAGCCGCTGCGTTCATGCGCGGTGTCCCGTTTGTTCAAGTACCGACCACCCTGCTGGCTCAGGTCGACTCCTCGGTGGGTGGCAAGACAGCGATCAATCATCCGCTGGGCAAAAACATGATTGGTGCGTTTTACCAGCCGCAACGCGTGGTGTGCGACCTGGCGACGCTCAACACCTTGCCCGAGCGCGAACTCAGTGCCGGCCTGGCAGAGGTGATCAAGTACGGGCCGATCGCCGACATGGCCTTCCTGGACTGGATCGAAGCCAACATGACGGCGCTGCGCTCCCGGGACACCAAAGCGCTCGCTCATGCTGTGCGACGCAGCTGTGAGATCAAGGCCGATGTGGTCGGGCAGGACGAGCGCGAATCGGGTTTGCGCGCCATCCTCAACTTCGGGCACACCTTCGCACACGCGATCGAGGCGGGCATGGGCTACGGGGCTTGGCTTCACGGTGAGGCAGTGGGCTGCGGCATGGTGATGGCTGCGCGACTTTCTGCCCGGGTTGGATTGGCTGACGAAGCCTTTGTGCAGCGTCTGCGAAACCTGGTCCTTGCCGCAGGGCTGCCGGTGACCGCGCCAGTGCTCGACGGCAAAGACAATGCCGCACGCTATCTGTCGCTGATGCGGCTGGACAAGAAATCCGATGCGGGAGAAATCCGCTTTGTGCTCGTGGATGGACACGGAACGGCGGTGGTGCAGGGCGCCCCAGACCGGTTGGTGGCTGAGGTGATTGCAGAAAGCTGCCGGGCGTGAACGAAGGGGCGGTTTCGCTGGCGAGCGATTCGCTTGCACCCCCGATGCGCAATTTCCCCGGCCTGGCGCCGTACGCCGCGCACCCATACGCCAGTCGTGGCCGGCGCTTTCCCGAACCTGAGGCGCCGACGCGCTCGGTGTTCCAGCGCGACCGCGACCGCATCATTCATTCCACCGCCTTTCGGCGACTGGTCTACAAGACCCAGGTGTTCCTCAACCATGAAGGCGACCTGTTCCGCACGCGCCTGACCCACTCGCTGGAGGTGGCCCAGCTGGGGCGCAGCATCGCTCGGACGCTCGGCCTCAATGAAGACCTGGTGGAAGCCATTGCACTGGCCCATGACCTGGGCCATACCCCGTTCGGTCACGCGGGCCAGGACGCACTGAACGCCTCGATGCGGGCTGCGCAACCGGACAAGGCGGTTGCCGGAGACGACTGGGGTTTCGAGCACAACCTGCAGAGCCTGCGGGTGGTGGACGAGCTGGAAGAGCGCTACCCCCTGTTCGACGGGCTGAACCTGACCTTCGAGACCCGGGAGGGGATTCTCAAACACTGCTCACGCAGCAACGCCGAGCGCCTGATCGGCACCGATCCGTCGGGCGTTGCGCGCCGGTTTGTGGAAGGGGGTTCGCCGTCGCTGGAGGCGCAACTGTGCAACCTCGCCGACGAGATTGCCTACAACGCCCATGACATCGACGACGGCGTACGTTCTGGGCTGCTCACAATCGACGGTATGAACGATGTGCCGCTGTTTGACCGCTACCGGCGCCAGGCGCTGGATGCCCATCCGACACTGAAAGGGCGGCGCCTGCTGTTCGAATCGATCCGGCTGATGCTCAGCGATCAGGTCTACGACGTCATCGACTGCACGCGGCAGCATCTGGAAACGTCAGGCGTGGCCAGCATCGACGAAGTGCGTGCCTTGCGCAAGCCGCTGGTGGGGTTTACGCCGGACATGGCAGCGCAGTCGCACGCACTCAAGCAGTTCCTGTTCCGCAACCTGTACCGCCACCCACAAGTCATGGAAACCACCGAGCGTGCCGCCCGCGTGGTGTCCGAACTGTTCACGCTCTACCTGGAGCGGCCTTCGGAGTGTCCGGCGATCGTTGCGCAATCCAGTGTGTCGCCCGCCCGCGCGGTGGCGGACTACATCGCGGGAATGACCGACCGCTTCGCCATCCGCGAACATCAGCGACTCAGCGGCCGCAACCTCTTTCCCTGAGAGGGAATCCATGAACGCCATGGAAAAGCCTCCAGCACGTGATCGCCATGGCGTTGGCGAAGCGCCGGTGGCTCCGCTCGTGGTCGGCATCGGGGTGAGCTGCGCGTTGCATGTGGGCAAACTGCCGGTGGCGATTCCGCTGCTGCAGGCGGAGCTATCACTGGATCTGGTCCAGGCCGGCTTCCTGCTTTCGCTGGTCCAGCTGGCAGGCATGTCGCTCGGACTGGTCGTTGGCCTGCTGGCCGACCGGCAGGGGCCGCGGCGGGTGATGCTCTGGGGCCTGTGTGTGCTGGCGCTGGGCAGCCTGATGGGCGCTGCATCGCCCGATGTCCGCATGCTGCTGTTGTCGCGGGTGGTGGAAGGGGCAGGCTTCCTGCTGGCGGTGCTGCCGGCACCTGGCCTGCTGCGCATGCACCTGACCTCGCCTGCGACCCTTTCGCGTGCGTTGGGGTGGTGGGGCACCTACATGCCGCTGGGCACTTCGCTGGCCCTGCTGCTGGGCGTTCCGCTCATGGCGGTCTCGGGATGGCGGGGTGCCTGGGTCCTGTTGTCGGTATTGAGTCTGGTGGCGGTCGTGGTGTTGTGGTTTCGGGTCCCCGCAGACCGGCCGCCGCCAACGGGGCACGTTGCAGCACTTTGGCCGCGCCTCTTGAAGACGCTTCGTGCACCCGGGCCCTGGCTGGTGGCGTTGGGGTTCTTCCTGTACTCGGGCCAGTGGCTGGCGGTGGTCGGGTTCCTGCCGACGATCTACCACGCTGCCGGGCTGGATGCGGGCACGGTGGCCGTGCTGAGTGCGATGGCTGCGGCCATCAACATGAGCGGCAACATCGTGGCGGGTCGCTGGCTCGCGCGGGGTGCACAACCTGCGGCCATGCTGGTGACCGGTTACGTGGCCATGGCGCTGGGTGCCTGGGTGGCATTTGGCGCGGAGGGTCATCCGGTCTGGCAGTACCTGGCGGTGCTGCTGTTTTCGGCGGTCGGCGGGCTGATTCCGGGCACGCTGTTCGGCGTGGCGGTGACCCTGGCGCCGGGCCAGGACACGGTCTCGACCACCGTGGGCTGGATGCAGCAGTTCTCTTCGCTGGGTCAGTTTGCCGGGCCACCCCTGGTGGCCTGGTGGGTGACGCGGATGGGCAGTTGGCAATCGACCTGGATGGTGACTGGTGCTTGCTCTGTGCTGGGACTGTTTGTGGCCGGGTGGCTGCACCGGGCATGGAGCCAGCGCGGATACACTGCCGCGAGCCGGGGCAACACCGGGGACCGACCATCTACAGGGGTGAAACGATGAGCTATCTACAGCAGCTCAAACGACAGGCGCAGTCTCTGCAGTCCCACCATGGGGAGCAGCTGCAAGGGGTGGAAGCCAACACGCAAGCCACCGAAGTGGCCTGCAGCCGGATCTGGAGCTACTTCTCAGAACTGGCGCGCCAGCTCAACGTGATCGAGCCGGCGTCGACCCAGATGGGTCTGGACAAGCGCAGCATGTGGCCCGGCATGAAGCAGGCCGGCTTCCGCTTCGACGCCCGCAAGAAGATGCTGCGCGACAAGGAAGTGTTCGACTACCTGGCCCTTGGCTGGCAGATCGTGCCCCGCACGGGCGATGTGCGTCGGGCGGCGGTGAGCGTCAACTTCCCGCCCGATCTGGAGCGCGTACAGTCCCGCCTGGCCGCCGGTCATGTGGTCCACGAACGGACCGAGCAGCGACACCCTGAATCCAACGCCCTGCTGGCGATCGTGTTCGAGTACGAACTGGCTGCCCGGGCCAACGTGATGGTGACCGCCGATCAGGACAATGCCCGGCTGCAGTTCCGCCTGGCCTGTGTCAACGGCATGGACATCGTGCAGCACGTGCTTCCGGCCGCACAGGTGGACCACGCCCTGCTGGACGAACTGGCACGACTGATCGTCGGCGAGCCCAGCCGCTTTCCCTGAAAGCGCCTCCAGGCGTCCGGTGTCCCCATAATCGGGGTCGGATGACTTGGAGATCTTCGTGGCCCGACTTGCTCGCCTGACCCTGCCCGGCCGGTTGCACCTGGTGACCCACCGGGGCAACAACCGCCAGCCGGTGTTCGTTGACGACGAGGACCGGCTGCGGCTGCTGGATTTGCTCGGGGAGCAGGCCGCTCGCCACCGGGTGACAGTGCACGGGTACGTCCTGCTCCCCAGCGCCATCTACTTGCTGCTCACGCCCGAGACCGAGAAAGGCGTGCCAGCCCTGATGCAGGCCATCGGCCGGACCTATGTGCGTCACTTCAACGCCCGCCACGGGCGCAGCGGCACGCTGTGGGAAGGACGCTACCGGTCGACATTGATCCAGCCCGAGCGACACCTGTTCGCCTGCATGAGCATGATGGACACCGAGCCGGTGCGCGAAGGTCTGTGCGCCGAGCCGCTCGCCTACGCCTGGTCCAGCCACCGGCACCACGTCGGCCAGGCCCACGACCGGCGTCTGACGCCGCACCCCTTGTACTGGACCTTGGGCAACACGCCCTTTGCCCGGGAAGCCGCCTACGCCGAATTGGTGCATCGCGGCCTGGATCTGCCGCAGTTGGGTGCCATCGGGGATGCTGTGTGGCACGGCTGGGCACTGGGTGACAGCCAGTTCGTCGAATCGCTGCAGCGTGACACCGCACGTCGTCTCGCACCGGCACGGCCGGGACGCCCGCCGAAGCAACTCTCCAACCCTTGAGGTTGAAAAAATCATTGTAAATCAACAACGTGTTCCTGATATTAATCTGTCCCTTATTTTCAAAGCATAAATATTCGTTTTCATTAATCAGAATCTGACCCTGATTGATTTGCTTGGCATTGATGTTGCAATGCACTAAGCTTCGCGTCCCGCGCAATTTTTGCCACGCCCTTGTCCAGAAAAGGAAGCGCCATGACCACGGCAGCCGAACAGCAGCAACTCCAGCAACAGGGTCTGTACGACCCGGCCAACGAACACGATGCCTGCGGTGTCGGCTTCGTGGCCCACATCAAGGGCGAGAAGCGCCACGACATCGTGACCCAGGCGCTGAAGATCCTGGAAAACATCGACCACCGTGGCGCTGTGGGTGCCGATGCCCTGATGGGCGACGGCGCCGGCATCCTGATCCAGCTGCCCGACGCGCTCTACCGCGAAGAAATGGCCAAGCAGGGCGTGACCCTGCCGCCAGCCGGTGAATACGGCGTCGGCATGATCTTCCTGCCCAAGGAGCACGCCAGCCGCCTGGCCTGCGAGCAGGAGATGGAGCGCGCCATCAAGGCCGAAGGCCAGGTGCTGCTGGGCTGGCGCGACGTGCCCGTCAACAAGGACATGCCGATGTCCCCGACGGTGCGCGAGAAAGAGCCGATCATGCGGCAGGTCTTCATCGGCCGCGGCAACGACGTGATCGTGCAGGACGCGCTGGAGCGCAAGCTGTATGTGATCCGCAAGACCGCCAGCGCCCACATCCAGGCGCTCAAGCTCAAGCACAGCAAGGAATACTACGTTCCCAGCATGAGCAGCCGCACGGTGGTCTACAAGGGCCTGCTGCTGGCCGACCAGGTAGGCACCTACTTCCTGGACCTGCAGGACCCGCGCTGCGTCTCGGCCCTGGGCCTGGTGCACCAGCGCTTCTCGACCAATACCTTCCCCGAGTGGCCGCTGGCCCACCCCTACCGCTACGTGGCGCACAACGGTGAAATCAACACCGTCAAGGGCAACTACAACTGGATGAAGGCGCGCGAGGGCGTGATGTCTTCGCCGGTGCTGGGCGCCGACCTGCAGAAGCTCTACCCGATCAGCTTTGCGGGCCAGTCCGACACCGCCACGTTCGACAACTGCCTCGAACTGCTGACCATGGCCGGCTACCCGATCAGCCAGGCCGTGATGATGATGATTCCCGAGCCCTGGGAACAGCACACCATGATGGACCCGCGTCGCCGCGCGTTCTACGAGTACCACGCCGCCATGCTGGAGCCCTGGGACGGCCCGGCTTCCATCGTGTTCACCGACGGCCGACAGATCGGCGCCACGTTGGACCGCAACGGCCTGCGCCCTTCGCGCTACTGCATCACCGACGACGATCTGGTCATCATGGGTTCCGAGTCGGGTGTCCTGCCAATCCCCGAGAACAAGATCGTGCGCAAGTGGCGCCTGCAGCCCGGCAAGATGTTCCTGATTGACCTGGAGCAGGGTCGCATGATCGATGACGAGGAGCTCAAGGCCAACCTCGCCAACAGCAAGCCCTACAAGCAGTGGATCGAGAACCTGCGCATCCGCCTGGACGACGTGGAGCACCCTGTCGCCGGTGAAGACGCGGTCGAGCTGCCCATCGCCAAGACCGAACCACAGTCACAGGGCACCGAGAACGTGTCGCCCGAGCTGCTGGACCAGCAGCAGGCATTCGGCTTCACGCAGGAAGACATCAAGTTCCTGCTCAGCCCCATGGCCGCCAACGGCGAAGAAGGCATCGGCTCCATGGGCAACGACAGCCCGCTGGCCGTGCTCTCGGGCAAGGACAAGCCGCTGTACAACTACTTCAAGCAGCTGTTCGCCCAGGTGACCAACCCGCCGATCGACCCGATCCGCGAAGCGATCGTGATGTCGCTGGTGTCCTTCGTCGGCCCCAAGCCGAACCTGCTGGACATCAACCAGGTCAACCCGCCGATGCGGCTGGAAGTGAGCCAGCCGGTGCTGGACGAGGCCGACATGGCCAAGCTGCGGAACATCGAGTCGGTGACGCAGGGCAAGTTCAAGAGCCAGACCCTGGACATCACCTACCCGGTCAGCTGGGGCAAGGAAGGCGTGGAAGCCAAGCTGGCCTCGCTGTGCGCCGAGGCCGTGGACGCGATCAAGGGTGGCAAGAACATCCTGATCATCAGCGACCGTGGCGTCAGCCGCACTCAGGTCGCCGTGCCGGCGCTGCTGGCGCTGTCGGCCGTGCACCAGCACCTGGTCCGTGAAGGCCTGCGTACCACTGCAGGCCTGGTGGTCGAGACCGGTACCGCGCGCGAAGTGCACCACTTCGCCGTGCTGGCCGGCTATGGCGCTGAGGCGGTGCACCCCTACCTGGCGATGGAAACCCTGCAGGCGATCCACAAGGAGCTGCCGGGCGAACTGAGCGCCGACAAGGCGATCTACAACTACATCAAGGCGATCGGCAAGGGCCTGTCCAAGATCATGTCCAAGATGGGCGTGAGCACGTACATGAGCTACTGCGGCGCCCAGCTGTTCGAGGCCATCGGCCTGAACAGCGAGACCGTGGCGAAGTACTTCACCGGCACCGCCAGCCGCGTGGAAGGCATCGGCGTGTTCGAGATCGCCGAAGAAGCCATCCGCATGCACAAAGGCGCCTTCGGCGACGATCCGGTGCTGGCCAGCATGCTGGAAACCGGCGGCGAATACGCCTGGCGCGCCCGTGGCGAAGAGCACATGTGGACGCCCGACGCGATTGCCAAGCTGCAGCACAGCACGCGCGCCAACAACTGGAACACGTACAAGGAATACGCCCAGATCATCAACGACCAGAGCAAGCGCCACATGACGCTGCGCGGCCTGTTCGAGTTCAAGATCGACCCGTCCAAGGCGATCGCGATCGACGAAGTCGAGTCCGCCAAGGAGATCGTCAAGCGCTTCGCCACTGGCGCCATGTCGCTGGGCTCGATCTCGACCGAGGCGCACGCCACCCTGGCCGTGGCCATGAACCGCATCGGCGGCAAGAGCAACACCGGCGAAGGCGGTGAAGACGCGCTGCGCTACCGCAACGAGCTCAAGGGCATCCCGATCAAGCAGGGCCAGACCATGTCCGACCTGCTGGGCAACATCTTCGAGGTGGACTACCCGCTCGAAGCCGGCGACTCGCTGCGCTCCAAGATCAAGCAGGTCGCTTCCGGCCGCTTCGGTGTCACCGCCGAGTACCTGTCCAGCGCCGACCAGATCCAGATCAAGATGGCCCAGGGCGCCAAGCCCGGTGAGGGTGGCCAGCTGCCCGGCGGCAAGGTCTCGGAATACATCGGCAAGCTGCGCCACAGCGTGCCGGGCGTGGGCCTGATTTCGCCCCCGCCGCACCATGACATCTATTCGATCGAAGACCTGGCCCAGCTGATCCACGACCTGAAGAACGTGGCGCCGCACAGCGACATCAGCGTCAAGCTGGTGTCCGAAGTCGGTGTGGGCACCATCGCCGCCGGCGTCGCCAAGTGCAAGGCCGACCACGTCGTGATCGCCGGGCACGACGGCGGCACCGGCGCCTCGCCGTGGTCGTCGATCAAGCACTGCGGTTCGCCCTGGGAAATCGGCCTGGCCGAAACCCAGCAGACACTGGTGCTCAACCGCCTGCGCAGCCGCATCCGCGTGCAGGCCGACGGCCAGATGAAGACCGGCCGCGACGTGGTCATCGGCGCACTGCTGGGCGCCGACGAGTTCGGCTTCGCCACCGCACCGCTGGTGGTCGAGGGCTGCATCATGATGCGCAAGTGCCACCTGAACACCTGCCCGGTGGGCGTGGCCACGCAGGACCCGGAACTGCGCAAGAAGTTCTCGGGCAAGCCCGAGCATGTCGTCAACTACTTCTTCTTCATTGCCGAAGAAGTGCGCCAGATCATGGCCCAGCTGGGCGTGCGCACCTTCAACGAGCTGATCGGCCGCGCCGACCTGCTGGACATGCGCAAGGGGATCGAGCACTGGAAGGCCAAGGGCCTGGACTTCAGCCGCCTGCTGGCCACGCCGGATGTGCCGGCCGACGTGCCGCGCCTGCACACCCTGACCCAGGACCACGGTCTGGACAAGTCGCTCGACAACGTGCTGATCGCCAAGAGCAAGGCCGCCATCGAGAAGGGCGAGAAGGTCCAGTTCATGGAGCGCGCGCGCAACGTGAATCGCTCCGTCGGCGCCATGCTCTCGGGCGCGGTCACCAAGGTGCATCCCGAAGGCCTGCCGGACGACAGCATCCGCATCCAGCTCGAAGGCACGGGCGGTCAGTCGTTCGGCGCCTTCCTCACCAACGGCATCACGCTCTACCTGATCGGCGACGCCAACGACTACACCGGCAAGGGCCTGTCGGGCGGTCGCGTGGTGGTGCGCCCCAGCATCGACTTCCGCGGCGAATCGACCCGCAACATCATCGTGGGCAACACCGTGATGTACGGTGCCACCTCCGGTGAAGCCTTCTTCAGCGGCGTGGCCGGCGAGCGCTTCGCCGTGCGCCTGTCGGGCGCCACCGCGGTGGTGGAGGGCACGGGTGACCACGGTTGCGAATACATGACCGGCGGCACCGTGCTCGTGCTGGGCAAGACCGGCCGCAACTTCGCCGCCGGCATGAGCGGCGGTATTGCCTACGTCTACGACGAAGACGGCCTGTTCGCGCAGCGTTGCAACACCGCCCAGGTCGCCCTGGAGAAGGTGCTGCCAGCAGCCGAGCAGGAAGCCTCGATCGACAAGGCCGTGTGGCACCGCGACCAGACCGACGAAGCCCAGCTCAAGAAACTGCTGGAAGACCACAACCGCTGGACCGGCAGCAAGCGCGCCCGCGAGCTGCTGGACAACTGGGCCGAGGCGCGTGCCAAGTTCGTGAAGGTGTTCCCGACCGAATACAAGCGCGCCCTGGGTGAAATCCATGCCAAGAAGGCGGCCGTGGCCGCCACGGGCAAGGCCCAGACCAGCGCCAAGAAGCAGGCCGCACCCGCCAAATAAAAACCTATACCCACGCAGGATCACATCATGGGAAAAGTCACCGGCTTCATGGAATTTGAGCGTCTGGAAGAGGGCTACAAGCCCGTTGCCGAACGCCTGAAGCACTACAAGGAATTCGTGGTCGGCCTGGACGACAGCCAGGCCAAGATCCAGGGCGCGCGCTGCATGGACTGCGGCACGCCGTTCTGCAACAACGGCTGCCCGGTCAACAACATCATTCCGGACTTCAACGACCTCGTGTACTCGGGCGACTGGCAGAACGCCATCACCGTGCTGCACAGCACCAACAACTTCCCCGAGTTCACTGGCCGCATCTGCCCCGCACCCTGCGAGGCGGCCTGCACCATCAACGTGAACGGCGACGCGGTGGGCATCAAGTCCATCGAGCACGCGATCATCGACAAGGCCTGGGCCAATGGCTGGGTCAAGCCGCAGCCGGCCAAACACAAGACTGGCAAGAAGGTCGCCGTGGTTGGTTCCGGCCCGGCCGGCCTGGCCGCGGCCCAGCAGCTGGCGCGTGCCGGCCACGACGTGACCGTGTTCGAGAAAAACAGCCGCCTGGGCGGTCTGCTGCGCTACGGCATCCCCGATTTCAAGATGGAGAAGTCGCACATCGACCGCCGCCAGACGCAGATGGAAGCCGAAGGCGTGGTGTTCAAGACCAGCACGCTGATCGGCGCCATGCCCGACGGCAGCAAAGTGACCAACGACGCCAAGACCGTGATCAGCGCGGAAGACCTCAAGGCCCAGTTCGACGCCGTGCTGCTGACCGGCGGTTCCGAGCAGAGCCGCGACCTGCCGGTGCCCGGCCGCGACCTGGACGGCGTGTATTTCGCCATGGAGTTCCTGCCGCAGCAGAACAAGGTCAACGCTGGTGACAAGCTCAAGAACCAGCTGCGCGCCGACGGCAAGCACGTGATCGTCATTGGCGGTGGCGACACCGGCTCCGACTGCGTGGGCACCAGCACCCGCCACGGCGCTGCGAGCGTGACCCAGTTCGAGGTCATGCCCCAGCCGCCCGAGCAGGAAAACAAGCCCCTGGTGTGGCCGTACTGGCCGCTGAAGCTGCGCACCAGCTCCAGCCACGACGAGAGCGCCGAAAAGGGCATCCTGCAGCGCGAGTTCGCCATCTCCACCAAGGAGTTCGTTGGCAAAAACGGCAAGCTGACCGGCCTGAAGACCGTGAACGTCGAGTTCAAGGACGGCAAGATGGTCGAGGTCGCCGGCTCCGAGAAGGAGTACAAGGCCGACCTGGTGCTGCTGGCCATGGGCTTCGTGAACCCGGTCGCGACCGTGCTCGACGCCTTCGGCGTGGACAAGGACGCCCGCGGCAACGCCAAGGCCTCGACCGACTTTACCGGTGGTTACATCACCAATGTGCCCAAGGTTTTTGCCGCCGGTGACATGCGCCGCGGCCAGTCGCTGGTGGTGTGGGCCATCAGAGAGGGGCGCCAGGCTGCGCGCTCGGTCGACGAGTTCCTGATGGGCCAGTCCGACCTGCCTCGCTGACCCGTGGGGGAATGGTTGCGGGTGGGCTGGAGGGTGTCAACGCACATGAGACAATCCCCGGTCAAACTTTCGGCTTCATGAGCGACACCCCCTTCATCGACATTGACCATGTCACCTTCGGCTACGACAGCCGAAGGACCATCCTCAACGACCTCTCCCTGACGTTCGCCCGCGGCAAGATCACTGCCGTGCTGGGCGGGTCCGGCTGTGGCAAGACCACGCTGCTGCGCCTGATCGGTGGCGTGCACGCGGCCACCAGCGGGCGCGTGGTGTTCGACGGCGAGGTGATCGATACGTCCAACAAGGCGCAGCTGTTCCGGCTGCGCCGCCGTCTGGGCATGCTGTTCCAGTTCGGCGCGCTGTTCACCGACCTGAATGTGTTCGACAACGTGGCGTTTCCCCTGCGGGAGATGACCGATCTGCCCGAAGAGCTCATTCGCCACATCGTGCTGATGAAGCTCAATGCCGTGGGTCTGCGTGGTGCGGCCGGCCTGAAGATCAGCGAAGTCTCGGGCGGCATGGCCCGCCGCGTGGCGCTGGCCCGTGCGATCGCACTGGACCCCGAGCTGATCATGTACGACGAGCCGTTTGCCGGCCTCGACCTGGTGTCGATGGGTGTGGCGGCCAAGCTGATCCGTACCCTGACCGATGTGACAGGCGCGACCTCGCTGCTGATTTCTCACGACGTACCGCAGTGCATGGCGATCAGCGACTGGGTGGTGCTGCTGGCGCCGGGCGGCCGTGTGGTGGCGCAGGGCACGCCGGCCGAGCTGATGGCCAGCACCGAACCGGAAGTGCGGCAGTTCGTGCGCGGTGAACCCGACGGTCCGGTCAAGTTCCACTACCCCGCAAAGTCGGTGGCAGAAGATTTCGGCCCGAGGGTGGCTTCATGATCGCGAACTTCCTGCAAGGCATCGGTCAGACCACGCTCGGTGTGCTGGCGCGCTGGGGACATGGCGCGCTGTTTTTCCTGGAGCTGCTGCGGGCCGTGCCTGCCGCGCTGCGCCGCTTCGGGCTGGTCGTCGGCCAGATCCATGCCATCGGCAACCGCTCGCTGGTGATCATCCTGGCTTCCGGCCTGTCGGTTGGCTTCGTGCTGGCCCTGCAGATGTATTACGCCCTGGTGACCTACGGCGCTGCCGAGTCGCTCGGCCTGATCGTCAACCTGGCGCTGGTGCGGGAGCTCGGTCCCGTGGTGGCGGCGCTGCTGTTCGCCGGTCGCGCCGGCACTTCGCTGACCGCCGAGATCGGGCTGATGAAGGCGGGCGAGCAGATTGCCGCCATGGAGCTGATGGCCATCGACCCAAAGGTGCGCGTGCTGGCGCCGCGTTTCCTGGGCGGCATGCTGTCCATGCCCCTTCTGGCGGCGATGTTCTCGACCATCGGCATTCTTGGGGCGTATGTAGTGGCCGTGATGCTGATCGGCGTGGACTCGGGCAACTTCTGGTCCATCATGCAGGACCGTGTCGACGTCTGGCGCGACATCGGCAACGGCATCATCAAATCCTTTGTGTTCGGTGTGATCTGCACAGTTGTCGCCCTTTACCAGGGCTTCGAGACCGAGGCCACGCCGGAAGGGGTGGCTTACGCCACCACCCGCACCGTGGTCACTGCCTCTCTGGGCGTCCTGGCGATGGACTTCATCCTCACCGCCCTGATGTTCTCGACCCCCTGATCCGGGAGAAACCATGAACAAGAAAAGTACGGAAATCCTCGTTGGCCTGTTTGTCGTTCTCGGCGCGCTGTCGCTGCTGTTCCTCGCCCTGAAGGCGGCGAACCTGGGCAGCTTCGCGAGCGGAGGTGATACCTATACCCTCAAGGCACGCTTCGACAACATTGGCGGCCTCAAGGCCCGTGCACCGGTGCGCTCGGCCGGCGTCAACGTCGGTCGCGTGACCAGCGTGACACTGGACCCGCAGACTTTCCTGGGCGTGGTGACGCTGGAAGTCAACAAGGGCGTGAGTTTCCCCAAGGATTCGTCGGCCAAGATCCTGACCGCCGGCTTGCTGGGCGATCAGTACATCGGTATCGAACCGGGCGGCGACGAGAAGAACCTCGCCGCTGGCGACGTCATCACGCAGACCCAGTCGGCCGTGGTGCTGGAAAACCTGATCGGCCAGTTCCTGTTCAACAAGGCCGCCGACGGTGGCGAGAAGAAGCCGCAGTGACGGTGGTGCCCGCCACTGAACGCGCTCACCTGAAGGAACGGTCATGAGACCCGATCGCGGACACATTCTTCGCTGGACGGCGTCCTTGGTGATGACCGGAACGCTCGCGGCGTGTGCCACCGGCCCGGACGCCAATCCGCGCGATCCGCTGGAGCCAATGAACCGCTCGGTGACGCAGTTCAACGATGCTGTCGATGGCGCGCTGCTCAAGCCCGTGGCGACCGTGTACCAGGAGATCACCCCCGATCCGGTCCGCACGGGCGTCAATAACTTCTTTGACAACCTGCGCGACGTCTGGTCGTTCATCAACGCTTCGCTGCAGCTGCGTCCGCGAGAGGCGGCCGAGAACTTCCTGCGCTTCAACGTCAACACCTTCTTTGGCGTGGCCGGCATCTTTGATGTCGCTTCGGAAATGGGGCTGGAGCGCACGCGTCTGGACTTCGGGCAGACGCTGGGCCGCTGGGGCGTGCCTTCGGGTCCCTACCTGGTGTTGCCCATCTTTGGCCCGTCCACGGTGCGCGACGCCGCCGGCTTCAGCATCGAGTCGAGCGGGGACCTGGTGCAGGGCCTGTCCAATGTCCCGACCCGCAATTCGCTGTATGTGCTGCGCGCGGTGGAAACCCGCGCCAACCTGCTGCGTGCCACGACCCTGCTGGAAGGTGCCGCACTCGACAAGTACAGCTTCACCCGCGAGCTCTACCTGCAGCGCCGCGAGAGCCAGATCGAGGACCTGATCGACAAGGGCATCGGCCTCAAAGACGGGTCCGAGTGACCCACAAAACGATACGTCAGAATTACAGACCCGACACATTTGACCGGAACCGGTGCCGTACAGTCCCGGTCCCAAGAGGTACAAGTCCGGCATGGCGCCGGAAGCCGCTTCTGAAAGGAAATCACACATGCAACGCCGCCACTGGATCTTCAGCCTGATCACCGCCGCCGCCGTCCTCGTCAGTCCCCTGGCGATGGCCGAGGCCGAAGCACCCGATGCACTGGTCAAGCGCATCTCCAGCGACGTGCTGGCGTCGGTGAAGGCCGACCCGGCGATCCAGAAGGGTGACATCAGTCGCATCGTCGCCCTGGTGGACGCCAAGATCATGCCGAACGTGAACTTCTCGCGCATGACTTCCATGGCCGTGGGCCGCGCATGGCGCCAGGCCACGCCCGAGCAGCAGAAGCAGCTTCAGGACGAGTTCAAGACCTTGCTGGTGCGCACGTATGCGGGCGCGCTGGGCGAGGTGCGTGACCACACCCTGAGCTTCAAGCCGATGCGCTCCAAGCCCGAGGACACCGAAGTGGTGGTCCGCACCGAGGTGCGCGGCAAGGGCGAGCCGATCCAGCTGGATTACCGCCTGGAGAAGACGCCCGACAGCTGGAAGATCTACGACCTGAACGTTCTCGGTGTCTGGCTGGTGGAAACCTACAAGTCCCAGTTCGCCCAGGAAATCAGCACCAAGGGCATCGACGGCCTGATTGCCAACCTCGCGCAGCGCAACAAGAGCGCCGCCTCGGGCAAGGCCAGCTGAAAGCCTGACATGAGTGCATCCGGTCCCGCCTCCGTGTCCCTGCCCGAACAGCTGACGCTGCCCGAGGCTGCGCAGACCCTTGAACGGTTGCGCCAGGCTCTGTTGGCTCAGGGCGGGACACCGGTGGTGCTGGATGCCGCGCCGCTGAAGGTGTTCGACACCTCGGCGGTGGCGGTGTTGCTGGAGCTGCGCAATGCCGTGCTGACGCAGGGAAAGTCGCTGCAGATCACGGGCATGCCTCAGCGCCTGCAGGCGCTGGTCACCCTGTACGGCGTGGCAGAACTGCTGCCCGCCTGAGGCACACGCCAGCGGCGCCGCGCGCGGCCGCATAAAATCTGGGGTTCACCCGCGGTCAGCAGATGTCCTGCCAGCGTCCGGTGACCTGGCCCGCTTCCGCAATGCCCGCTGTTTCCTTCCAGAACGTCTCCAAGACCTATGCCTCGGCCCGTGGCGAGCTGCAGGCGCTCAAGGGTGTGTCCTTCGACGTCCAGTCCGGGGAGTTCTTCGGCCTGCTCGGCCCCAATGGCGCGGGCAAGACGACGCTGATCAGCGTGCTGGCCGGGCTGGTGCGAGCCAGTGGCGGCCGGGTCATGGTGCAGGGACACGACGTGCAGACCGACTACGCCGCCGCCCGGCGTGCGCTCGGTGTGGTGCCGCAGGAGCTGGTGTTCGATCCGTTCTTCAATGTCCGGGAGGCGCTGCGCTTCCAGTCGGGCTATTTCGGTATCCGCCACAACGACGCCTGGATCGACGAACTGCTGGAGGGCCTGGGGCTGGCCGACAAGGCCAGCGCCAACATGCGCCAGCTCTCGGGTGGCATGAAGCGTCGCGTGCTGGTCGCCCAGGCGCTGGTGCACAAGCCGCCGGTGATCGTGCTGGATGAACCCACCGCCGGGGTTGACGTGGAACTGCGCCAGACGCTCTGGCAGTTCATCAGCCGGCTCAACAAGCAGGGCAGCACGGTGCTGCTGACGACGCACTACCTGGAAGAAGCGGAAGCGCTTTGCGGTCGCCTGGCGATGCTCCAGCGGGGGCAGGTCGTGGCGCTGGAGAAGACCTCCGATCTGCTGAGCCAGGCCTCGTCCAACGTGCTGCGCTTCAAGACCGACCAGGCGCTGCCGCCGGAACTGGCGCGGCAGGCGCGCGTCACCGGTCGCGTGGTGCAGCTGCCGGCGCACAACGCCATCGAGGTCGAGCAGTGGCTGGCCCGCGCGCGCGAAGCCGGGGTCACCGCCGAAGACGTGGAGATCCGCAAGGCCGATCTCGAAGACGTGTTCATCGAAGTCATGGAACGTGCTTCCGGCCAAGCGAAAGAGGCCACCGCATGACCGGCTGGCAGATGCTGTTTTACAAGGAAGTGCTGCGCTTCTGGAAAGTGGGCTTCCAGACCGTGGCGGCGCCGGTGATCACGGCCATTCTGTACATGATGATCTTCGGCCATGTGCTCGAAGGCAGCGCCAAGGTGTACGGGCAGGTGAACTACACCGCGTTCCTCTTGCCGGGTCTGGTGATGATGAGCGTGCTGCAGAACGCGTTCGCCAACAGCAGCTCGTCGCTGATCCAGAGCAAGATCATGGGCAACCTGGTGTTTTTGCTGCTCACGCCGCTGTCGCACAGGGCCTGGTTCGTGGCCTATGTCGGTTCGTCGATCGTGCGGGGGCTGGCCGTGGGTGCGGGCGTGATGGCGGTGACCTGGTGGTATGCACGTCCCGATCTGGTGGCGCCGCTCTGGATCCTCACCTTCGGCTTCATGGGCGCGGCGCTGCTGGGCGCGCTCGGCCTCGTCGCGGGCCTCTGGGCGGAGAAGTTTGACCAGATGGCGGCGTTCCAGAACTTCGTGATCGTGCCCATGACCTTTCTCTCGGGCGTGTTCTATTCCATCCACTCGCTGCCCGCGTTCTGGCAGCAGGTGAGCCACCTCAACCCGTTTTTCTACATGATCGACGGCTTCCGCTACGGATTCTTCGGCGTGAGCGATGTCTCGCCCTGGACGAGCCTGGCCCTGGTGGGTACCGCCCTGGTCGCCGTCAGCGCACTGGCGCTGCACCTGCTGCGCACCGGATACAAGATTCGAAACTGAGAGTGCACCGAACATGACCGCCGAACAACTGCAACAAATCATCGCCTCCGGACTGTCCTGCGAGCATCTTGAGGTCTCGGGCGACGGGCGCCACTGGTCGGCCGTGATCGTCTCGCCCGAATTCGAGGGCAAGCGCCCGATCGCGCGACACCAGCGCGTGTATGCCACGCTGGGCGAGCGCATGAAGACCGACGAGGTGCATGCCTTGTCGATGAAGACTTTCACCCCCGCCGAATGGGCGGCCCAAGCCTGAAACGGACCCTGATTCATGGACAAACTGCGCATCACCGGCGGACGCCCGCTCAACGGCGAGGTGATCATCTCCGGCGCCAAGAATGCGGCCCTGCCCGAGCTCTGTGCCACGCTGCTGACCAGCGATCCGGTGCACCTGAACAACGTGCCACGGCTCCGCGATGTCGCCACCATGCGGCTGCTGCTGGACAACATGGGAGTGCAGACCGAGACCCACGGCGAGCGTGGCGGCATGAGCTTTCAGGCACCGGACTCGCTCAACCCCGAGGCGCCCTATGAACTGGTCAAGACCATGCGCGCGTCGGTGCTGGTGCTGGGCCCGCTGCTGGCCCGCTTCGGCCGCGCCAAGGTGTCGCTGCCGGGCGGCTGCGCCATCGGTTCACGGCCGGTCGACCAGCACATCAAGGGCCTGCAGGCGATGGGCGCCGAGATCGTGGTCGAGCATGGTTACATGGTCGCCCAGCTGCCGGCAGGGCAGAAGCGCCTGAAAGGCGCGCGCATCACGACCGACATGGTCACCGTGACTGGCACCGAGAACTTCCTGATGGCGGCCGCGCTGGCCGAGGGCGAGACGGTGCTGGAGAACGCGGCGCAGGAGCCGGAGATTCCCGACCTGGCCGAGATGCTGATCGCGATGGGTGCAAAGATCGAAGGCCACGGCACCAGCAAGATCCGCATCCAGGGTGTGGAGCGCCTGCACGGCTGCACCCACCAGGTGGTGGCCGACCGCATTGAGGCCGGTACCTTCCTGTGCGCGGTGGCCGCGACCGGTGGTGACGTGGTGCTGCGCCACGGCCGCGCAGAACATCTCGATGCCGTGGTCGACAAGCTGCGCGATGCCGGCGCCCAAATCGAGGCGGGCGACGGTTTCATCCGCGTGCGCGCTTCCGGCCGCATGAAGGCCCAGAGCTTCCGCACCACCGAGTACCCCGGTTTTCCGACCGACATGCAGGCGCAGTTCATGGCGCTCAACTGCATCGCCACCGGTTCGAGCAAGGTCACCGAGACCATCTTCGAGAACCGCTTCATGCACGTCAACGAGCTGGTGCGGCTGGGCGCGCACATCCAGACCGATGGCAAAGTGGCGGTGATCGAGGGCATCGACCGCTTGCAGGGTGCCACTGTGATGGCCACCGACCTGCGCGCGTCGGCGAGCCTGGTGATTGCCGGCCTGGTGGCCGAGGGGGAGACCATCGTCGACCGCATCTACCACCTGGACAGAGGCTACGACCAGATGGAAGCCAAGCTGCGCGGCATCGGCGCGGACATCGAGCGCATCAAATGATCACACTTGCCCTCTCCAAAGGCCGAATCTTCGACGAGACCCTGCCGCTGCTGGCGGCGGCCGGCATCGAGGTGCTGGAAGACCCGGAAACCTCGCGCAAGCTGATCCTACCGACCAACAAGCCGGATGTGCGGGTGGTGCTGGTGCGCGCGACCGACGTGCCGACGTATGTCGAACACGGCGGCGCAGACCTCGGCGTGACCGGCAAGGACACGCTGATCGAACACGGCGGCCAGGGGCTGTACCAGCCGCTGGACCTGCAGATCGCCAAGTGCCGCATGAGTGTGGCGGTACCGGCCGACTTCGACTACGCCTCGGCCGTGAAGCAGGGCTCGCGATTGAAGGTTGCGACCAAGTACACGACGATCGCCCGCGACTTCTTCGCCAGCAAGGGCGTGCACGTGGACCTGATCAAGCTCTACGGCAGCATGGAACTGGCGCCGCTGACCGGCCTGGCCGACGCCATCGTCGATCTCGTGTCGACCGGCAAGACCCTGCAGGCCAACAATCTGGTCGAGGTCGAGCGGATCATGGACATCAGCTCGCGCCTGGTGGTGAACCAGGCCGCACTCAAGCTCAAGCAGGCGGCCATCCGCCCCATCCTCGACGCGTTCTCGCAAGCCATCGCAACCCGCGCTGTTTCCCAATAAGTCCTTTCATCATGAGTCTGTCCGCCAAGCCTGCCCGACTGAACACCGCCTCCTCCGACTTCGAGGCGCAGTTCGCGGCGCGGCTGCATTGGTCCGCCGAGACCGATGGCGCGATCGAGCAGCGGGTGGCCGACATCCTGGCGGATGTGAAGTCGCGCGGCGATGCCGCGGTGCTGGAATACACCGCACGTTTCGACGGTTTGGAGGTCGACAGCCTCAAGGCGCTGGAGCTCACGCAGACCGAGCTCAAGGCGGCCTTCGACGGGTTGCCTGCTGCCCAGCGCGGCGCGCTGGAAGCGGCGGCGCGCCGGGTGCGCAGCTACCACGAAGCGCAGAAGAGGGCGTCCGGCGAAAGCTGGACCTACCGCGACGAGGACGGCACCCTGCTGGGCCAGAAGGTCACGCCGCTGGACCGCGTGGGCATCTATGTGCCCGGCGGCAAGGCAGCGTATCCGTCCAGCGTGCTGATGAATGCCATCCCGGCCCATGTGGCGGGGGTGGGCGAAATCATCATGGTCGTGCCGACGCCCAAGGGTGAGAAAAACCCGCTTGTGCTGGCGGCCGCCTACGTGGCTGGTGTCACGCGCGCATTCACCATCGGTGGCGCGCAGGCCGTGGCCGCGCTGGCCTACGGCACCACCACCGTGCCCAAGGTCGACAAGATCACCGGCCCCGGCAACGCCTACGTCGCCAGTGCCAAGAAGCATGTGTTCGGCGTGGTGGGCATCGACATGATCGCCGGTCCTTCCGAAATTCTGGTGCTGGCCGATGGCACGACGCCGGCCGACTGGGTGGCCATGGACCTGTTCAGCCAGGCCGAACACGACGAACTGGCTCAGAGCATCCTGCTGTGCCCGGACGCGGCCTACATCGACGCGGTACAGGCCGCCATCGACCGCCTGCTGCCCGCCATGCCGCGCGCGGCCATCATCGCCAAGAGCCTGAACGACCGCGGCGCGCTCATCCTCACCCGCGACATGGAAGAAGCCTGCGCCATCAGCAACCGCATCGCGCCCGAGCACCTGGAAGTGTCCAGCCGCGATCCGCATCGCTGGGAGCCGCTGCTGCGGCACGCCGGCGCCATCTTCCTGGGCGCCTTCACCAGCGAAAGCCTGGGCGACTACTGTGCCGGTCCCAACCATGTGCTGCCCACCAGCGGCACGGCCCGTTTTTCTTCCCCGCTGGGGGTGTACGACTTTCAGAAACGCAGCAGCCTGATCGAGGTCAGCGAAGCAGGCGCCCAGCAGCTGGGCACCATCGCCGCTGAGCTGGCCTACGGCGAAGGCCTGCAGGCCCACGCCCGTGCCGCCGAGCTGCGTCTGTCCACCGTGCCACCGATGCGGGCGGCGAAATGAACGCCATGGACACGCCGAATCCGCTGCGGAACATCCGCCAGGACATCCAGTCCATGCACGCCTACGCCATCCAGGACTCGGCCGGCATGGTCAAGCTGGACGCGATGGAAAACCCGTTCTCGCTGCCGCCCGCGCTTCAGAAGGCTTTGGGCGAGCGCCTGGGTGCGGTGGCGATCCACCGCTACCCCGGTGCGCGCATCGAGGATCTCAAGCTGGCGCTGGCCCGCTACGTGGACCTGCCCGAGGGCTGTGCCCTGATGCTGGGCAATGGATCCGACGAGCTGATCTCGCTGCTGGCCATGGCCTGCGACGTGCCGGGCGCGAGCATCCTGGCGCCGCTGCCGGGCTTCGTCATGTACGCCATGAGCGCCCAGTTGCAGGGTCTGACCTTCCACGGCGTGAGCCTGACGGCCGACTTCGAACTCGACGAAGCCGCCATGCTGGCCGCACTGCGCCAGCACCGGCCGACGATCACCTACATCGCCTACCCGAACAATCCGACCGCCAACCTCTGGGACGCGGGCGTGATCCGCCGCCTGATCGCCGAGGCCGCCAGCTTTGGTGGCCTGGTGGTGATGGACGAGGCCTACCAGCCGTTCTCCAGCCGCAGCTGGCTGGACGAGATTCGCGTGAACCCGGCCGCCAACGCCAACGTGCTGCTGATGCGCACCCTGTCCAAGTTCGGTCTGGCCGGGGTCCGACTGGGCTACATGCTCGGCCCGCAGGCGCTGGTGCACGAGGTCGACAAGCTGCGCCCGCCGTACAACGTGAGCGTGCTCAACGCCGAATGCGCACTGTTCGCGCTCGAACACGCCGATGTGTTTGCGCAACAGGCGGCAGAAATTCGCGCTCAACGCGGGCACCTGGTCGATGCGCTGGGTGCCATGCCGGGCGTCAGACCCTTCCCCAGCGAGGCCAATATGGTGCTGGTGCGGTTGCCGGATGCGCAGAAGGCTTTCGATGGCCTGAAGGCGCGCGGCGTGCTGGTCAAGAATGTTTCTAAAATGCATCCATTGCTTGGCAACTGCCTGCGTCTGACGGTCGGCACCCCCGACGAGAACACGCAGATGATCACCGCCCTGCAATCCAGCCTATGACCACCCCTTCCAACGCCACACCTGCCCGCGTGGCAGACGTCCAGCGCGACACGTCCGAGACGCAGATCCGCGTGCACGTCAATCTCGACGGCGCCGGCACGGCCAAGCTGTCCACCGGCATCGGCTTCTTCGACCACATGCTCGACCAGATCGCCCGACACGGGCTGATCGACCTCGAGATCGACGCCAAGGGTGACCTGCACATCGATGGCCACCACACGGTGGAAGACGTGGGCATCACGCTGGGCCAGGCTTTCGCCAAAGCCGTGGGCGACAAGAAGGGCATCCGCCGCTACGGCCACGCCTACGTGCCGCTGGACGAGGCGCTCTCGCGCGTGGTGGTCGATTTTTCGGGCCGTCCGGGCCTGCACATGCGCGTGCCGTTCAAGGCCGGCATGGTCGGCGGCTTCGACACCCAGCTGACCTACGAGTTCTTCCAGGGCTTCGTCAACCATGCTGGCGTGACCTTGCACATCGACAACCTGCACGGCGAGAACGCCCACCACCAGGCCGAAACCGTGTTCAAGGCTTTTGCCCGCGCGCTGCGCATGGCGCTGGAGCGCGACGAACGCCTGGGCGACGTGATTCCCTCGACCAAAGGTTCGCTCTGAATCTTCCTTCCTTCGGGTTCTGATGAAAGCCAAGACAGTCGCCGTGGTGGACTACGGCAGCGGCAATCTGCGTTCCGTGTCGCAGGCCGTCATCCATGCTGCCCGCGACAGCGGTGTCGAGGTCGTCGTGACCTCGCGCGCGCAGGACGTGTTCGATGCAGAGCGGGTGGTGCTGCCCGGGCAGGGCCACATGGCCGACTGCATGAACGAACTGGCGGCCTCCGGTCTCAAGGAGGCGGTGCTCCACGCCGCGGCCCACAAACCGCTGTTCGGCGTCTGTGTCGGCATGCAGATGCTGCTGGACCGCAGCGAAGAGGGGCCGACCGATGGTCTGGGGCTGCTGGCCGGCGAGGTGGTGCGGTTCCAGTTGACGGGCCTTCTTCAGGAAGACGGCAGCCGCTTCAAGGTGCCGCAGATGGGCTGGAACCAGGTGTTCCACGACCTCGGCCGCGGGCAGGCGCACGCTCTGTGGGACGGCATCGCGGACGGCGCCTACTTCTATTTCGTGCACAGCTATTACGCGCGGCCGGCCGATCCGGCCCACGCGGTGGGTGAAACCGACTTCGGCGGCCGCTTTGCGTCGGCCATCGCCCGCGACAACATTTTTGCGACGCAGTTCCACCCCGAGAAGAGCGCCGACCAGGGGCTGGCGCTGTACCGCAATTTCCTCTCCTGGAAACCCTGACTGCCTTTACCCGACGACCATCATGCTGCTGATTCCCGCCATTGACATGAAAGACGGCCAGTGTGTTCGCCTCAAGCAGGGGGACATGGACCAGACCACGGTGTTCGGGGAAGACCCGGCAGCGATGGCGCGCAGCTGGGTCGACAAGGGCGCACGCCGCGTGCACCTGGTGGATCTGAACGGGGCGTTCGCGGGCAAGCCCAAGAACGAGCAGGCCATCCGCGCCGTGCTCAAGGAAGTGGGTTCCGAGGTCGACGTGCAGCTGGGCGGTGGCATCCGCGACCTGGACACCATCGAGCGTTATCTCGATGCCGGCCTGCGCTACGTGATCATCGGTACCGCAGCGGTCAAGAACCCCGGTTTCCTGCAGGACGCCTGCACGGCATTCGGCGGCCACATCATCGTCGGCCTGGACGCGAAGGACGGCAAGGTCGCCACCGACGGCTGGAGCAAGCTCACCGGCCACGAAGTGGTCGATCTGGGCAAGAAGTTCGAGGACTACGGCGTCGAATCCATCATCTACACCGACATCGGCCGCGACGGCATGCTCAGCGGCATCAACATCGAGGCGACCGTCAAGCTGGCGCAGTCGCTGTCGATTCCGGTGATCGCCTCGGGCGGTCTGTCCAACCTCGAAGACATCCGCAAGCTGTGTGCGGTGGAAGACGAAGGTGTCGAGGGTGTGATATGCGGCCGCTCGATCTACAGCGGCGACTTGGACTTCGCGACGGCGCAGGCACTGGCCGACGAACTCAACGGATGACCGCGCCGGGCGCAGACCCCGTGCACCAGCGCGTGCGGCTGCAGGGGCTGGATTGCCATGCTTTGCACCTTCCCGGTGGCGACCGGGTCCTGGTCGCCGAGCACGGCGGACAGGTGCTTTCTTGGGTGGCCCAAGGGCGCGAACGCCTGTATCTGAGTCCCACGGCCGTTCTGGACGGGCATGCGGCCATCCGGGGAGGCATTCCGGTCTGCTGGCCCCAGTTTTCCCTGCGCGGCTCCTTGCCCCGGCACGGCTGGGTGCGTCAGGCACGCTGGAGCTTCATCGCGGCAGATCTGCAAGCGCAGTCGCCGCGCCTGGTGCTGGAGCTTCGCCCTGCCGAACTTCTGCCTGCCGATGCCGGCCCGTGGGCCCACGACTGCCGGCTGGAAGTCACCGTGGCACCCACTCCGGGTCGTCTGGAGGTGACCCTTGCGGTATTCAACATGGGGCAGCAGCCTTTGCCCTTCACCGGCGCGCTGCACACCTACCTGGCACTGTCGGACGCCGAGACAGCGACGGTGACGGGCTGGCCCGATCCCTCGTCCCGGCAGGGCTGGGATTCGATGACGGACACGCCCTGTCGCGTGGAACCTGGCTTGAGCCTGCGCGGCGAGATCGACCGCATCCTTCCCGCCGCTCCCGCAGCGCTGGTGATGACCGACGGAAACCAGGAGCTGACCATCGAGCAGTCCGGCTGGGCCGATACCGTGGTCTGGAATCCTGGCGCCGACAAGTGTGCTGCAATGTCCGACATGCCCAACGGGGACGAGCGCCGCATGGCCTGCATCGAGGCGGCGCAGGCGCTGTCACCGGTGTCGGTGCCTCCCCGTGGCGTCTGGGCCGGTACCCAGCGCCTGAGTCTCGTTCACCCGTCCTGACCCGCCGCCGCATCGCGAATCGCTGCGACAATCCTTCCCATGCTTGCCAAACGCATCATTCCCTGCCTGGACGTGACCGGTGGTCGCGTCGTCAAGGGCGTCAACTTTGTCGAACTGCGCGACGCTGGTGACCCGGTCGAGATCGCCGCCCGCTACAACGAACAGGGCGCCGACGAGCTGACCTTCCTGGACATCACCGCCACCAGCGACGGGCGCGACCTGATCCTGCACATCATCGAGGCCGTGGCTTCGCAGGTATTCATTCCGCTCACCGTCGGCGGCGGTGTGCGCACGGTGGAAGACGTGCGCCGCCTGCTCAACGCCGGCGCCGACAAGACCAGCTTCAATTCGGCCGCCATCGGCAACCCGCAAGTGATCCGTGACGCCTCGGACAAATACGGCTCGCAGTGCATCGTGGTTGCGATCGACGCCAAGCGCCGCCATGGTGACGATGTCGCAGCGCGAGGCGAAGGCTGGGATGTCTACAGCCACGGTGGCCGCAAGAACACCGGACTGGACGCCGTGACCTGGGCGCGGCAGATGGCGGACTTCGGCGCCGGCGAAATCCTCTTGACCAGCATGGACCGCGACGGCACCAAGAGCGGCTTCGATCTGCAGCTCACGCGCGCGATCGCCGATGCGGTGAGCGTGCCGGTGATCGCTTCGGGGGGCGTTGGCAACCTCGACCACCTGGCCGACGGCGTGCAGCAGGGTGGTGCCGACGCCGTGCTGGCGGCCAGCATCTTCCATTACGGCGAATACACCGTGGCGCAGGCCAAGCAGCGCATGGCCGAGCGCGGCATTCCGGTGAGGCTGTGATGGATTGGCTCGAACAGATCCAGTGGGACGCGCAGGGCCTGGTGCCCGTGATCGCGCAGGAAGCGGCCTCCGGCGACGTGCTGATGTTCGCCTGGATGAACCGCGAGGCGCTGCAGAAGACGGCAGAGCTGGGCCGGGCGGTGTATTTCAGCCGCTCGCGCAACAAGCTGTGGTTCAAGGGTGAAGAGTCTGGTCATGTGCAAACGGTGCACGACATCCGCCTGGACTGCGACAACGACGTGGTGCTGCTGAAGGTGACGCAACTCGGACACGAGCCTGGGATTGCCTGCCACACCGGGCGACACAGCTGCTTCTTCCAGAGCCACCAGAACGGTCAGTGGGTGTCGGTCGATCCGGTCCTCAAAGATCCCGAATCCATCTACAAGTGAGCCCAATGTCCGACACCGATTCCCTCGCACGCCTGGCTGCGGTCATCGAAAGCCGCAAGCCGGCCAATGGTGGCGACCCCGAGAAGAGTTATGTCGCCCGCCTGTTGCACAAGGGGCCGGATGCATTCCTCAAGAAGATCGGCGAAGAGGCGACCGAGGCCGTGATGGCCGCGAAGGATTGCGACCATGGTGGTGACGTGCAGAAGTTGGTCAATGAAGTGGCCGACCTGTGGTTCCACAGCATGATTGCGCTGGCCCACTATGGCAAGGCGCCGGCCGATGTGGTGGCCGAACTGTCGCGCCGCGAAGGGCTGAGCGGACTGGAAGAGAAGGCGCTGCGCAAGGCTGTGGCGCGTGAGGCCGAACCGAAGTCCTGAACAGGAGATCCGACATGAGCGACATCATCGACGTGCAGGCGGTCGACCGCGAAAAAGCCGAATCGCTCAAGACGGTCGGCTGGATCAGCTACCTGCTGCATCTGGTCGTGGCAGTGGCGGCAGTGGTCCCGGGCGCCCAGGTGGGAGCCGGTTTGCTGATCGTGGCCCTCATCGTCGATCTGGTGAAAAAGGGTGATGCCGCGGGCACCTGGCAGGCCAGCCATTTCTCCTGGCGCATCCGCAGCGTGATCTGGGCTGCCGTTTTGTACGTGGTGACGATTCCGCTGTGGTTGCTGCTGGTGCTGCCCGGATGGATCGCCTGGGCCATCATTTCCATCTGGTTCCTCTATCGGATCGTGAGGGGCATGGTCCGGATGAATGCCAGCGAGCCGATGCCAGCCTGAATCAAGAATCCTCAAGTCCGACCATGAGCGTCCACGACCCGAACTGCATCTTCTGCAAGATCATTGCCGGCCAGATTCCTTCCCGCAAGGTGTACGAAGACGATGAGCTCTTCGCATTCCACGACATCGATCCGTGGGCGCCGGTGCATTTTCTGATCATCCCCAAGCGCCACATCGCGTCGATGTCGCACCTGACCACGGCCGATGAGGGCTGGATGGGTCGTCTGATGGTGCTGGCGCCGAGGCTGGCACTGGAGCAGGGCTGCAACCCCTATCCCGAAGGGGGCTTTCGCATGGTGTGCAACACCGGTGCCGAAGGGCGGCAGGAAGTCCAGCATCTGCACTGGCATGTGATGGGTGGTCCGCGGCCGTGGGCACGGGGTTGAACCAATCGCGGGGCTTAGAATCCGACCATTGGCGCCAGTCGCTCTTTCACCAATCTGTTTCTGGAGAATTTCATGGGCTCTTTGTCGATTTGGCACTGGCTGATCGTGCTGCTGATCGTTGTGATGGTGTTCGGAACCAAGAAGCTCAAGAACATCGGCTCCGATCTGGGTGGCGCCGTCAAAGGTTTCAAGGACGGTATGAAGGACGGAGGTTCGAGCGCTGACTTGCCGACTGGTCAGGTGGGGCAGGACGTCCGCAGCGACAAGACCACCATCGACGTCGAAGCCAAGCAGAAAAGCTGAAGTCCGGGTGGCGCTGCCTGTTCCGGCTTGTCGCCATTCCTGACTTCAAGCTGCTTGCCGCTCCATGATTGATCTCGGAATCTCCAAGCTCGCGCTGATCGGTGCGGTGGCGTTGATCGTCATCGGCCCCGAAAAGTTGCCGCGTGTCGCGCGTACCGTGGGTGCCTTGCTGGGCAAGGCCCAGCGGTATGTGGCCGACGTCAAGGCCGAGGTCAACCGGTCGATGGAGCTCGACGAGCTCAAGAAGATGAAGGAGTCGATGGAGACCGCGGCCCGGGACGTCGAGTCTTCGGTCAGTACCGGCGCCAGCGATTTCGAGAAGTCGTGGTCCGAGGCCACGACCGGGCTGGACGGCTCGGCGATGTCGTCGGGTAGCGACCTTTCCGCGCTGGGCAACGGCAGTTTCCCGACCTACAGGCACCCCAAGAAGAACTGGCGCATCAAGCAGAACGCGATGCCACAGTGGTACAAGGCCCGCACCGGTGTGCGCACTCGCGCGCAGTCTGGTGCGGCCCGTGTGGCGCGGTTCCGCCCGCGCTCCACTTCCGTTTCCCCCCGCTGATGTCCGATCCTGACAAGTCCACCGACGAGCTCGCCGGTTCCGAGCAACCGTTTGTCCAGCACCTGATGGAGCTGCGCGACCGCCTGCTCTACGGCGTCATCGGTTTGGGCCTATGCATGGCCGTCCTCGCGGTATGGCCTGGGCCCAGCGGGCTGATCGACCTGATTGCCGTACCGATCCGGGCGCACATGCCCCCGGACGCGAAGCTGATCGCCATCGGCGTGTTCTCGCCGTTCTTTGTACCGCTGAAAGTGCTGGCCATGGCTGCACTGCTCATGTCGCTGCCGTGGTGGATGTACCAGATCTGGGCCTTCGTGGCCCCGGGGCTGTACAGCCATGAGAAGCGGTTTGCAGTCCCTCTGATCATCATTGGCAGCCTGCTGGCCTATATCGGCATTGCGTTCGTTCAGTTCTTCGTGCTGGACAAGATGTTCGGCTTCATCCAGCAGTTCACCCCCAAGAGCGTGGCCGCCACGCCCGACATCGCTTCGTACGTTGAGGCCATCCTCTCTCTGTACCTGGCTTTCGGCCTGGCGTTTCAGGTGCCGATCGTGGTCGTGTTGCTGGTGAAAATGAACATGGTCACCGTGAAGCAGCTCAAGGAATTTCGTGGCTACTTCATCGTGGTGGCCTTTGTAGTGGCTGCCGTGGTGACGCCGCCCGATGTGGTGTCCCAGCTGGCGCTGGCACTGCCGATGTGCCTGCTCTACGAGTTCGGCATCTGGGGCGCCATGTGGTTTGCCAAGAGCACCAAGGCACCCGAAGAAGAAGCCTCCAGCGACACGGCCTGAGTCGGGATCGGCGGCCTCAGCGGTTGCCGGCGGCTTGCGGCTTCGGAAGGTTGCGCTTGCCGGGCGTGATCTGCACGCGCTGCTTGCCTTCTTTCCGCACGAGATCCAATGTCGACGGTGTGCCCGGAGTGAGCGCGGCCACGGCCGAGAGCAGCTGGGCCACATTGCTCACCGGTTTTTCGCCGACATGCGTGACGACATCGCCCGGGCGGATGCCGGCCTGGGCGGCCGGGCCGTTCTGCAGCACGCCGGTGATGATGACGCCGGTGCCGGGTGGAACGGAGAAGCTCTCGGCGAGTTCCGGTGTCAGGTCCTGGGGCTCCACACCGATCCAGCCGCGGGTGACCTTGCCTTCGCGCACGATGGCTTCCATGACGGTGCGCGCGGTGGAGGTGGGGATCGCAAAGCCGATGCCCATGGAGCCGCCCGAGCGCGAATAGATCGCGGTATTGATGCCCATCAGGTGCCCTCGGATGTCCACCAGTGCGCCACCCGAATTGCCGGGATTGATGGCTGCGTCGGTCTGGATGAAGTTCTCGAATGTGTTGATGCCCAGCTGCGTGCGGCCCAGTGCGCTGACGATGCCGCTCGTCACGGTCTGCCCGACGCCGAAGGGGTTGCCGATCGCCAGCACCTGGTCTCCGATCGAGAGCGCGTCCGAATCACCCAGCGTGATCACCGGCAGGTCCGTGAGAGTGACCTTCAGGATGGCCAGATCCGACTCGGGGTCGGTGCCGATCACCTGCGCCGCACTCTTGCGGCCATCGTTGAGCAGCACCTCGATCTGGTCGGCTTCCTCGATGACATGGTTGTTGGTGAGGATGTAGCCGGCCTGGCTGACGATCACACCCGACCCGAGCCCGGCCTGCGGCTGGCCTTGACCCTGATCACCGAAAAAGAAACGGAACCACGGGTCGTTGCTTTGCGGCTGGTTCTCCGGGGCCTTGCTGGTGTTGATGCTGACCACGGCAGGCGAGGCTACCTTCGCGGCCTCGCGCAGGCTGTTGGTGCCCGCGCCGGCCGGTGCGGCGGCACTGTCCGCCGGCGATTCGATCACGGGCACCACCGTCGGCAGTGCCGAGCGCCGGTTGAGCCACTCGGGCTTGAGCGTTGCCACCACGAACAGGGCGGCAACCAGAACGGTGACGGTTTGGGCAAAGAGCAGCCAGAGGCGTTTCATGACGGAGAAGTGTCGCGGCGAACCGATGCGCGAATTGCGGATCGAGGTCGTCCATTGTCCCGTATATGACTGTCGCCACTTTCAGTTCAAGCCGATTGATGCAGGTCAATGCACCCGGGGGGTATCGGGATTGCAATGGTGACCTGTTGATTTTGAGGACAGGAGCATCCAATGAAAGCCGTGGCAGATCTTCTTTCGACCGACTATGGACTTTTCAGCGTGGCTGTGATCGCCTTCACGCTGGGCATGGCGGTCTGGTTCTACCGGTTCTTCAACCGCAAGATGGCTGAGTCAGAGCGCGCCGCGGGCGGACGCGGCTGACCCAGCGGGGCGTCGCGGCGCGCGCCCCGGCGCGTGGCAGTGACAGAATAGGCCTGACTTTTCGCCATTCCGGCGGGAAGACAGGCCTTTTTCATTGCTCGTACGAATGTCGTTCCAGTCTGCAATTCGCCCCGATGGCGTGACCAGAGAAACCTTGCTCGCAGCGTTTGATGGTCTGCTTCAGCCCGCCTTGTTCAAGGACTACGGCCCCAACGGGCTGCAAGTCGAGGGCCGGGCCACCGTGCGCAAGCTGGTCAGCGGTGTCACGGCAAGTCTGGCGTTGATCGATGCGGCCGTGGAGGCGGGTGCCGATGCCATCTTTGTCCACCATGGACTCTTCTGGCGCGGTCAGGACGGGCGGGTGACCGGATGGATGAAGCAACGACTCTCCCGCCTGCTGACCAACGAAATCAACCTGTTTGCCTATCACCTGCCGCTGGACGCCCATCCCGTGCTCGGGAACAACGCACAACTGGCGCGTCGCCTGGGCGTGACCTTGTCCGAGGTTGCGGGAGAGGGGCGCTTTGGTGACCAGTCGCTGGGCGTGCTGGGGCGCTGCCCGGCGACCACGGCAGGGGCGTTCGCCGACGGGGTGCGCCGGTCGCTGGGGCGTGAACTCGTGCTGGTGGGCGAGCCGGAGCGGCCGGTGGTGCGGGTGGCGATGTGCTCCGGCGGCGCGCAAGGCTACTTTGAGGCGGCCATCGCTGCCGGGGCAGACTTGTTCATCACGGGCGAAATCTCCGAGCCCCAAGCCCACTACGCGCGGGAGACCGGTGTGGCCTACATCGCCTGCGGGCACCATGCGTCGGAACGCTATGGGGCGCCTGCTGTGGCGCAGGATGTGGCCGACCGGCTCGGGATTGAACACCGGTTCATCGACATTCCCAATCCGGCCTGACATGAACGCAATGAGCTTGCAGAAGGTGCGTCAGCTGCCGCTGGTGATCACCATGGGGGATCCCGCCGGCATTGGCCCTGAAATCATCGTACAGGCGCTTGCACGCCGCCCCGATTTGCTGGGGCAGGTGGTGGTGGCCGGCGATGTCCCGACGATGGAGCGCGCACGCGAACTGCTCTCCATGGACCCGGCGCGCGTGCTGCCGCAGGTGCGAGAAGTAGGCGCAGTGGATGCACCGCAGGAAGAGGTTCCGGCTATCCGCGTCGTTCAGGCCTGCGGGCGCCATCGACTGGTGCCGTTCGGGCAGCTCAGCGGAGTGGCTGGTCAGGCGGCGGCCGAATGCATCGCCGCGGCCGCCCGTTGGACCCTCGCCGGGAAAGCGAGCGCGATGGTGACAGCGCCTGTGCACAAGGAGGCACTCGCGGCCGCGGGGCTGCCCCACCCGGGACACACCGAGTACCTGCAGGCACTGGCCGCCGAGCACCAGAATTTACCGGTGGACAGGGTGCCGGTGCGCATGATGCTGAGTGCTCCCGGCCTCGCGACCGTGCTGGTCAGCATCCATGTGTCGTTGCGGGCGGCGCTGGGTTCCCTGAGCACCGAGGGGATCCTTGAAACCGTCCGGATCACCGCCGCGCACTTTTCCCGCTGTGGAGTGCCCACAGCCCGGATTGCGGTCGCCGGTCTGAACCCGCACGCCGGGGAAGGCGGCTTGTTTGGACGCGAGGACATCGATGTCATCGGCCCGGCCGTTGCATCGGCGCGCGCACTGGGTATTGATGCCAGCGGTCCGCACGCGCCGGACACCGTGTTCATGCGGGCCCGGCAGGGTGCGTTTGATGTGGTGGTCGCGATGTACCACGACCAGGGTTTGATTCCGATCAAGTTGTTGGGCCTGGAGCATGGCGTCAACACAACACTGGGCTTGCCGCTGATCCGCACCAGTCCGGACCATGGGACGGCGTTTGACCTGGCAGGCTCCGGGCGGGCCGATCCCTCCAGTTTGCTGGCTGCCATTGACGCTGCGTTTGCGATGAGTGCTGGCGCCCAATGAAAAAGCCGCCTGCATCCAGCGGATGCAGGCGGCTTTCAGGACAGTCGCTGTTACTTGCGCAGGCTGTCGCGGATTTCGCGCAGAAGCACTATGTCTTCGGCAGGGGCAGCGGGCGGAGCCGGGGGCGCTTCCTTCTTCATGCGGTTCATCTGCTTGACCAGCATGAAGATCACAAAGGCGAGGATGACGAAGTTCAGCGCGATGGTGATGAAGTTGCCATAGGCCAGCACTGCGCCAGCCTTCTTGGCTTCGGCAAGTGGCAGGCCTGCTGCCTGTCCGGCCAGGGCGACGTAGTAGCTCGAGAAGTCGAGGCCGCCGAACAGCTTGCTGATCACCGGCATGATCACGTCACCGACCAGCGAATCAACAATCTTGCCGAAAGCACCGCCGATGATCACACCGACAGCGAGATCCATCACATTGCCCTTGAGGGCAAATTCCTTGAACTCCTGCATCATTCCCATGAGATTCTCCGTTGGTTGCATTAGGCCCAATGTCCACGACATTGGCGACGGCATTCTCGCACAGAACACATTTGTATTACCTCTTCCTGACTGATCGGGTGCGTTCGGCATCGCTTGAAATTGCCGCTGCAGTGTGCCTTCCAGAGCTGTCAAATCGGCTGTAACGCTCCGGTACAATGCAGGGTTGACCCTAGTGGGCCCACCTCTCGAACCCTCCTTGAAAGATCCCCATGAGTGAAGCAACCGTCCCGGCGCCTGTGGACAGCAGCCGCCGCACCTGGCTGATCACCTCCGCCGCCATGGGTGGCGCGGGAGCAGCCGCCGTCGCCGTGCCCTTTGTCTCCAGCTTTCAACCGTCCGAGCGGGCCAAGGCCGCTGGTGCTGCGGTGGAAGTGGATATTTCCACGCTGAAGCCGGGTGAGAAGCGGGTGGTCGAGTGGCGCGGCAAACCAGTGTGGATCATGCGTCGCAGTGAGGAGCAGCTGAAGGCACTGGCGAAGATCGAGCCGTCGCTGGCCGATCCGCAGTCCGAGCGCAAGTCGGTGCCAACGCCGGAATACGCCAAGAACCAGCACCGCTCCATCAAGCCCGATGTGTTTGTCGGTGTGGGCATTTGCACCCACCTGGGGTGCTCGCCTGGCGACAAGTTCACGCCCGGCCCCCAGCCGTCCCTGCCCGATGACTGGGTTGGCGGTTTCCTCTGCGCCTGTCACGGCTCGACATTCGATCTGGCCGGTCGTGTGTTCAAGAACAAGCCGGCGCCAGACAACCTCGAAGTTCCGCCGCATCAGTACCTGTCTGACACGACGCTGCTGATTGGCGAAGACAAAAAGGCCTGAACTGCACACCGCAGTCAAACCGACCACAGAGGCATTCCATGGCTGAATTCAAAGAAATTTCCCCCGACGCGCCCGTCGTAGAGAAAGTCACGAACTGGTTTGAAAACCGGCTTCCGTCGGCGTTCTACATCTACAAGCGCGACATGGCTGAGTACTACGCGCCGAAGAACTTCAACTGGTGGTACATCTTCGGTTCGCTGGCGATGCTCGTTCTGGTGATCCAGATCGTGACCGGCATCTTCCTGGTGATGCACTTCAAGCCCGACGCGTCGGTCAACTCGGCCGGTGTTCCCGTCGCTTTCGCGTCGGTCGAATACATCATGCGCGACGTGCCCTGGGGCTGGCTGATCCGCTACATGCACTCCACGGGCGCATCTGCATTCTTTGTGGTGGTGTACCTGCACATGTTCCGTGGGCTCATCTACGGTTCCTACCGCAAGCCGCGTGAACTGGTGTGGCTGTTTGGCTGCGGCATCTTCCTGGTTCTGATGGCTGAAGCCTTCATGGGCTACCTGCTGCCCTGGGGCCAGATGTCCTATTGGGGCGCACAGGTGATCGTGAACCTGTTCTCCGCCATCCCCTTCGTTGGCCCGGACCTGGCACTGTTGATTCGTGGTGACTTCGTGGTGGGCGATGCGACGCTCAACCGCTTCTTCAGCTTCCACGTGATCGCCGTGCCGCTGGTGCTGCTGGGTCTGGTGGTCGCTCACCTGATGGCGCTGCACGATGTGGGTTCCAACAACCCTGATGGCGTCGAGATCAAGGCTGGCCCCAAGGGCAACCGCTGGTCGGTGTCGGCACCGGCTGATGGTGTGCCTTTCCACCCGTACTACACGGTGCACGACATCTTCGGTGTGTCGATGTTCCTGATGGTGTTCTCCGCCATCGTGTTCTTCGCGCCCGAACTCGGTGGCTACTTCCTGGAGTTCAACAACTTCATTCCTGCCGATCCGCTGGTCACGCCGCTGCACATCGCACCGGTCTGGTACTTCACGCCCTTCTACTCGATGCTGCGTGCCATCACCAGCCAGATGATGTATGCACTCGAGCTCTGCGTGGTGCTCGCAGCTGCTTACGCGGTGTTCAAGTCCAAACTGGGAGGCATCTTCAAGATGGCAGCCGTTGGGGCTGCGGCCGTGACCGTCCTGCTCATGTGGGCGATCGACGCCAAGTTCTGGGGTGTGGTGGCCATGGGCGGTGCCGTGGTCATCCTGTTCTTCCTGCCCTGGCTCGACAACAGCCCGGTCAAGTCGATCCGCTACCGTCCGAGCTGGAACAAGTGGCTCTACACCGTGTTCGTGATCAACTTCCTGATCCTGGGTTACCTGGGCGTGCAGCCGCCGTCGCCGGTCGGTGAGCGCGTCTCGCAGGTGGGTACGCTGTTCTACTTCGGCTTCTTCCTGCTGATGCCCTGGTGGAGCCGACTGGGCGAGTTCAAGCAGGTGCCCAGCCGCGTCACCTTCACGCCCCACTGAGCGACATCCGGAGAACCAAAAGATGAAAAAGATCCTTCTGGGCCTGATGCTGGCCATGGGTTTGAACGGCGCGGTGCTGGCCGCTGGTACCGGCTTCCCGCTGGACAAGGCTCCGCAGCGCACCAATGACATGGCCGCCCTGCAAAACGGCGCCAAGCTGTTTGTCAACTACTGCCTGAGCTGCCATTCGGCCTCGTTCATGCGCTACAACCGTCTGCGTGACATCGGGTTGACCGACAAGCAGATCGCTGAAAACCTGGCGTTCACGACCGACAAGATCGGGGACACCATGAAGGCATCCATCGATCCGAAGCTGGCCAAGGCCTGGTTCGGCGCGAATCCGCCCGACCTGACATTGATTGCGCGTTCGCGCGCCAGCAGCGCCGGCACCGGTGCCGACTACGTGTACACGCTCCTGCGCAGCTACTACCGTGACGAAGGCCGCCCGACGGGCTGGAACAACCTGGTGTTCCCGAACATCGGTATGCCCCACCCGCTGTGGGAACTGCAGGGTGAACGCAAGCCCGAGTTTGAGAAGGTTGAAAGCCACGGTCAGGAAGAGCACCACTTCAAGGGCTGGACGGCGGGCAAGGCCGGCATGATGAGCCAGGAAGAGTACGACCAGAACGTGGGAGACCTTGTGGCGTACCTGCAGTGGATGGCCGAGCCCGGCCAGAACAGCCGCGTGCGTCTGGGTGTCTGGGTTCTGCTGTTCCTGGCGGCCTTCACCGTCGTGGCATGGCGTCTGAACGCTGCGTTCTGGAAAGACGTCAAGTAATTTGTTGACCGGCATTCCGGCCTTCAACGGCCGGCATGCTCCGGACTTTTCACAGTGGTTTGTGGTTCCGCGGAAGCGCGGCCATGCAAACCACTGTTTTGTATTTAGGAGACTCCAACATGATGGTCCTGTACTCGGGCACAACCTGCCCCTATTCCCACCGTTGCCGCTTTGTCCTGTTCGAAAAGGGCATGGACTTCGAGATTCGTGACGTGGACCTGTACAACAAGCCCGAGGACATCAGCGTGATGAACCCTTACGGGCAGGTGCCGATCCTGGTCGAGCGCGACCTGATCCTGTACGAATCCAACATCATCAACGAGTACATCGACGAGCGTTTCCCGCATCCGCAGCTGATGCCTGGCGACCCGGTGGACCGCGCCCGCGTGCGCCTGTTCCTGCTGAATTTCGAGAAGGAACTGTTCACCCATGTCTCCGTGCTCGAGTCGCGCAGCAGCAAGGGCAATGAAAAGGCCCTTGAAAAGGCGCGTGCCCACATCCGTGACCGCCTCACGCAGCTGGCCCCGGTGTTTCTGAAGAACAAGTTCATGCTGGGCGACAACTTCTCCATGCTCGACGTGGCGATTGCTCCGCTGCTGTGGCGCCTGGACTTCTACGGTATCGAACTGAGCAAGAATGCGGCGCCGCTGCTCAAGTACGCCGAGCGCATCTTCTCCCGCCCCGCGTACATCGAAGCGCTGACGCCTTCGGAAAAGGTGATGCGCAAGTAATTTCCGGACGCTTCCATGACGCGCGACGACGACCAGGAACCGACTTCGACACGCCCGTACCTCATTCGCGCTCTGCACGAATGGTGCACGGACAACGGGTTTGCGCCCCACATCGCCGTGCGCGTGGACGGTTCGGTGAGGGTGCCAATCGAATTCGTGCGCAATGGAGAAATTGTCCTGAACGTCGGCTTCGAGGCGACCAACGGGTTGCGACTCGGAAACGACTTCATCGAGTTCAAAGCGCGCTTTGGTGGCGTGGCCCGTGAGATCGTGGTGCCGGTGACGCATGTGACGGCCATCTATGCGCGTGAAAACGGGCAAGGCATGGCGTTTCCTCCGCCCGATCCCTCCGGGGACCAGGGGCAGGAAACTGCGCCCAACGAGACCGGGGATGCGCCGCCTTCCGACGAACCTCAGGAGAAAGCGACCCTGCGTCCCGTGCCGTCTGATCCGGACGCACCAGACGGCACCGAGCCACCGGGCACAGGCCCCGGGCGCGGCGGCACCCGGCCGCAGCTCAAACGGGTCAAGTAGAATTTTGCCCTCACGTGCCGCTTTAGCTCAGTTGGTAGAGCACTCGCCTTGTAAGCGATAGGTCGTCTGTTCGAGTCAGACAAGCGGCACCAGATTGCTGGCAAGTAGCGGCGATGGCGCCGCTCAGTGCTGCGGTTGCTGGATTTTCAACCGGATCGAGTTGATCTGAGCGCCGCTCTCGGTCAGCCGTTTCTGGATGACTGGCAACAGTTGGCGCAATTTGGTGGAAGCAGAGGCGCTGCCAACCAGCAGACACCACTCGCCGTCACCAATCGGCCCCGCCTGGATCTGCTTGTGCAGCATGGCCGGAATCAGCGGCTTGACCAGTTCCAGGCAGGCGCGCGAGACGCGGATACGTTCCTGCAGCGCCGCCAGATTGGGCGCAGCCCCGACAGCCTGTTCCAGGCTGAACACGGTGTGTTTTCGTGGAACGGTGGTCATGGGACGAATGATGCAGGTGGCCCAAGGCCGCCGGGAAAGGTGACAAGTGCACATCATTATCACGGACGCATGGTTGGCCAAGAGCAAGGCCCTCCACCTCAGCGGCCTCAAGCTGGCGCTCACGGGCGTGCTGGCCAGCCTTCTGCTGATGCTGGGGGCAGTGGCGGCCTATCACTGGGTGTTTCTCCATGGCGTGCGTCAGGGGTGGCCTGGCTTCGAGTCGGTGGCCCGCATCGTCACCCAGGGAGAGGTCGACTCCAAGGATCTGTACATGCGCGAGAACCTTTCGGCCATGGCGCGCAAGCTTGGGGAAATGCAGGCGCGCATGATGCAGATCCAGTCTCTGGGCGAACGGGTTGCAGGCCTTGCAGGCATGAAGCCGGAAGAGTTCAAGGCCTTGCCCGGCTCGGGGGGGGCCCTGGTGTCAGGCCGTGAGCCGACGCTGGATGAGCTGATGAAGGCGATGGATCAACTTGATCGTGCCAGTGGAGCTGGTGTCGACTGGTTGACGGTGATCGAGTCTCGCCTGTTTGACCAGCGCATCCAGCAGACTCTCGTGCCCACGGAAGAGCCTGTGTCAGGTGGACGCATCGGTTCTCCGTTCGGCTTCCGCATCGACCCGATCACAGGTCGCACAGCGTTGCACACCGGACTGGATTTTCCGGCCGACATCGGCACACCCATCGTGGCGGCTGCTGGTGGCGTGGTCGTGGTGCAGGACCTGCATCCTGCCTACGGCAACATGGTTGAAATCGATCATGGAAACAACATCATCACCCGCTATGGCCACACCTCGAAGGTGTTCGTGAAGAAGGGCGATATCGTCAAGCGCGGGCAGAAGATCGCCGAAGTGGGCTCGACCGGCCGCTCGACCGGTCCGCACCTGCACTTCGAGGTCTGGGTCTCCGGGGTGGTGCAGGACCCTGCGCGCTTCCTCGCCGCAGGCGAGACGCTGGCGGCGGCGCAGCTGGTGCAGCCAGGCCCTCGGCGCAAGCCCTGAAGGGTAACCCGGGGCGCCGGGTAAAATCGCTTCTTTGCTCTTGAAACAGCAGCGTTTGCCAGCACCTCGCAGGTGCCGGGTTCAGCCGTGTCGGCTGCCAGGAGTTGTTCGACTTTTTCGCCTGCCCGGGCCCGTGCCCGGCGCCTGCCCGCACCTATGGCCACAAACTTCCTCACCAAGCTCTTTGGCAGCCGCAATGACCGCCTGCTCAAGACCTACCGCAAGACGGTGGAACGCATCAATGGTCTCGAGCCTCAGTACGAGAAGCTCAGCGACGAGGAGCTGAAGGCACAGACTGAACTCTTCAAGCGCCGTGTGGCCGAGGGCGCCACGCTGGACTCGATCCTGCCAGAGGCCTTTGCGGTCGTGCGCGAGGCCAGCAAGCGCGTCATGAAGATGCGCCACTTCGACGTGCAGCTGGTGGGCGGCATTGCGCTGCACTCCGGCAAGATCGCCGAAATGCGCACGGGTGAAGGCAAGACCCTGACCGCCACGTTGCCGGTGTACCTCAATGCGCTGTCCGGCAAGGGGGTGCACGTCGTGACTGTCAACGACTACCTGGCCAGCCGCGATGCCCAGTGGATGGGTCGCCTCTACAACTTCCTGGGACTGACCGTCGGCATCAACCTGCCGCAGGCTCCGCGGGAGGACAAGCAGGCTGCCTACGGTTCGGACATCACCTACGGCACCAACAACGAATACGGCTTCGACTACCTGCGCGACAACATGGTCCACGAGTCCAAGGACCGCGTGCAGCGCGGCCTGAACTTCGCCATCGTCGACGAGGTGGACTCGATCCTGATCGACGAGGCCCGCACGCCGCTGATTATCAGCGGCCAGGCCGAAGACCAGACCCCGGTGTACACCGCCATCAAGCAGCTGGTGCCGCATCTGACCCGCCAGGAGGGCGAGGCCGACCCGCGCACCGGCGAAGGCGTCACCAAGCCAGGCGATTTCACGGTTGACGAAAAGGCCCATTCGATCCACATGACCGAGCAGGGCCATGAAAATGCCGAGCGTCTGCTGAGCCAGGCCGGTCTGCTGCCGGAAGGCGCATCGCTGTACGACCCCGCCAACATCGCGCTGATGCACCACATGGTGACCTCTCTCAAGGCGCATCACCTGTATCACCGTGACCAGCACTATGTGGTGCAGGACGGCGAGATCGTGATCGTCGACGAGTTCACCGGGCGTCTGATGTCGGGTCGCCGCTGGAGCGATGGCCTGCACCAGGCGGTGGAAGCCAAGGAAGGCGTGGCGATCCAGCCGGAAAACCAGACGCTGGCCTCGATCACGTTCCAGAACTATTTCCGCCTTTACACCAAGCTGTCGGGCATGACCGGTACGGCCGATACCGAAGCCTACGAGTTCCAGGAAATCTACGGTCTGGAGACGGTGGTGATTCCGCCCAACCGGCCGAGCCAGCGCACCGACCAGCTCGACCGCGTCTACAAGACGACGAAAGAAAAGTACGTCGCCGCGATCCAGGACATCCGCGAATGCCACGAGCGTGGCCAGCCGGTGCTGGTGGGCACTTCGTCGATCGAGAACTCGGAAATCATCGCGCAGCTGCTGGTGGCCGAGAAGCTGCCGCACGAAGTGCTCAACGCCAAGCAGCACGCCCGTGAGGCCGACATCATCGTGCAGGCCGGTCGCCCGGGCGCGATCACCATCGCGACCAACATGGCCGGTCGTGGCACCGACATCGTGCTTGGTGGCAACCTCGAAAAGATGGTGGCTGCGGTCGAAGCCGACGATTCTCTGGATGAAGTCGCCAAGGCGCAACGGGTGCAGACCCTGCGCCAACAGTGGCAGGCCGACCACGACAAGGTCAAGGCCCTGGGTGGTCTGCGCATCATCGCGACCGAACGCCATGAAAGCCGTCGCATCGACAACCAGCTGCGTGGCCGCTCGGGCCGCCAGGGTGACCCGGGCTCTTCCCGCTTCTACCTGAGCCTGGACGATTCGCTGATGCGCATCTTCGCCGGCGACAAGGTGCGCGCGATCATGGACCGCCTGAAGATGCCCGAAGGCGAGGCGATCGAAGCGGGCATGGTCACGCGCAGCATCGAGAGTGCACAGCGCAAGGTCGAGGCGCGCAACTTCGACATCCGCAAACAGCTGCTCGAATACGACGATGTGTCCAACGACCAGCGCAAGGTGATCTACCAGCAGCGCAACGACATTCTGGACGCCGAGAGCCTGCGCGCGCAGATTGACTCGCTGCGCGACGGTTGCATGACCGATCTGGTGCACCAGTTCGTGCCGGAAGGCAGCGTCGAAGAGCAGTGGGATCTGCCTGGTCTGGAGCGCGTGTTGCGCGAAGACTGGGGCATTGAAGTGCCTGTCGCCAGCTGGGTGTCGTCGTCCGAATCGGTCGAGGTGGACGACATCGCAGAGCGCGTGCTGGCCGCCGCCAAACAGGGGTTTGACGACAAGGTGGCCCTGGTCGGCGACGAGAACTTCACGCAGTTCGAACGCATGGTGCTGCTGCAGACCATCGACAGCCAGTGGCGCGATCACCTGTCGGCGCTGGACTACCTGCGCCAGGGCATCCACCTGCGAGGCTACGCGCAGAAGCAGCCCAAACAGGAATACAAGCGCGAAGCCTTCCAGCTGTTTGGCCAACTGCTCGACAGCGTGAAGAACGATGTGACGCGAGTCCTGATGAATGTCCGCATCCAGTCGCCCGAGCAGGTGACCGAGGCGACCGAAGAGCTGGAAGCGCGTGCCGAGCACATTGCCAACGTGACGTATACGGCGCCGACCGAAACGGGTGAAGCCGAGTCTGTCACCGACCCCGCCACGGTCGTGGCCGAGGTGCCGCGCGTGGGCCGCAACGACCTGTGCCCTTGCGGCAGTGGCAAGAAGTACAAGCATTGCCACGGCGCCCTGACCTGATTGGAGATTGAAGACATGGCTGTGAACTACTCCGCTCCCGTGGCCCAGGATTTGATGCCGGTGGCCGGCGTTCGGATTGGCGTGGCTGAAGCGGGCATCCGCAAGGCCAACCGCAAGGACCTGACGGTGTTTCTCCTCGACGAGGGCAGCGTCGTCGGTGCGGTGTTCACGCAGAACCGCTACGCGGCGGCACCGGTGCAGGTCTGCCGCGAGCATCTGTCGGTCGGGCAGGGCATCCGGGCCATGGTCATCAATACGGGCAATGCGAATGCAGGCACGGGTGAACCAGGGCTGGCCCACGCACGCCAGACGGCGCAGGCACTTGCGCTGGCCCTGAATGTGAAGCACGAGCAGGTGTTGCCGTTCTCGACCGGCGTGATCATGGAGCCACTGCCGCTGGACCGCCTGCTGGCGGGTCTGCCCGCTGCAGTGGTCGATGCAGGCGGCGCCGATGGTGCCGCGGGCGCCCAGTGGCTGAAGGCCGCCGAAGGCATCATGACCACCGACACCTTGCCCAAAGCCATCAGCCGTCAGGCGCTGGTCGGTGGCAAGACGGTGACCGTCAGCGGAATTGCCAAGGGCGCGGGCATGATCCGTCCCAACATGGCCACCATGCTGGGCTTTGTGGCCACCGACGCTGCGGTGGCACCGGCCCTGATGAATGGCTTGGCCAAGCGACTGGCCGATGTATCGTTCAACCGCGTGACGGTTGATGGTGACACGTCGACCAACGACTCTTTCGTCGTTGCAGCCACCGGCAAGGCTGGCAACGCGACTGTCACGGACCTGGACGGCACCGATGCGCGGGCGTTGATGGCGGCAATGACCGAAGTTGCTCAATTCCTCGCCCACGCCATCGTGCGTGATGGCGAAGGCGCCACGAAGTTCATCACGGTGCGGGTGGAAGGCGGTGCGAACAGCGATGAATGCCTCAAGGCCGCGTATGCGGTGGCCCATTCGCCACTGGTCAAGACCGCGTTTTTCGCCAGCGACCCGAACCTGGGCCGCATCCTGGCGGCGGTGGGCTACGCCGGTATCGGAGATCTGGACGCCACGAAGATCGAACTGCATCTGGGCGATGTGCATGTCGTCAAGCAAGGCGGGCGCAACCCGGACTACCGCGAGGAAGACGGCCAGCGCGTGATGAAGGCAGCGGAAATCCTGGTGCGCATCGGCCTCGGACGCGGCACCGCGACTGAGACCGTGTGGACCTGCGACTTCAGCCACGACTACGTGACCATCAATGCCGACTACCGGTCATGAACGAGCAGTTCGAACGGCTGCTTCAGCGGGCTGAGCAACTCATCGGACGCATCGAGGCGGTGCTGCCCCAGCCGCTGGGCGCGCCCGACTGGAATGCTTCGGTGGCGTTTCGATACCGCAAGCGCAGCAGTGGCCACGGCGTGCTGGAACCGGTGCGCCATGTCGCCGTGATGCGGCTGGACGACCTGCAGGAAATTGACGGACAGAAAGACAAGATCCAGCGCAACACGCTGCAGTTCGTGCAGGGCCTGCCGGCCAACAATGTGTTGCTGACCGGTGCCCGTGGTACTGGCAAGTCTTCGCTGGTCAAGGCCTGCCTCCACGAATACGCACCGCAGGGGCTGCGCCTGATCGAAGTGGACAAGGCCGATCTGGTGGACCTGCCGGACATCGTGGATGTGGTCGCCGACCGGTCAGAACGCTTCATCGTGTTCTGCGACGACCTCAGCTTCGAGGATGGCGAAGCGGGCTACAAGGCACTCAAGTCGATCCTCGATGGCAGCGTGTCCGCGGCGGGACAGAACGTGCTGATCTACGCGACCAGCAACCGGCGCCACCTGCTGCCTGAGTACATGAAGGAAAACCTCTCGTACACCCATACGCCCGATGGCGAGGTGCATCCGGGCGAGGTGGTGGAAGAGAAGATTTCCCTGTCGGAGCGGTTTGGTCTCTGGGTCAGCTTCTACCCGTTCAGCCAGGACGAGTACCTGACCATCGTGGCCCAGTGGCTGGCCTCGTTCGGTGTGCCGGCGCCGGAAGTCGAGGCAGCGCGTCCCCAGGCACTCGTCTGGGCCCTGGAGCGTGGCTCCCGCAGCGGCCGGGTGGCCTACCAGTTCGCGCGCGATTTCGCGGGCTCCCACCGCAGCGGCACATGAGCCGGTCCGCAGCAGTGTTCGTCGTGGATGGCGGCGGCGCTCCGGAAAACGCCTCGCCCCGTCCAGTCACCGAAGTGGCGGTGGGGATCCTCATCGATCGCGAGGGGCGCTATCTGCTGACGTCACGACCAGCGGGCAAGGCCTATGCGGGATATTGGGAGTTCCCTGGCGGCAAGCTGGAAGCCGGTGAGTCGGTGGAGCAGGCCTTGCGCCGGGAACTGCAGGAAGAGATCGGTGTGACCATCGGCGAGGCCCCGGTGTGGCGAGACTCGATGGTGGACTATCCGCATGCTCTCGTGCACCTCCAGTTCTGCAAGGTGACCACGTGGAGTGGCGACCTGCACATGCACGAGGGACAGAGCTACTGCTGGCAGCGGCTGCCGGTGAGCTGCGAGCCCGTGTTGCCGGGCACGGTCCCCGTGCTGGCTTGGCTGGCCGAAGAAGCCTTGGCAGGTGACAGCCAGCGCTGATCAGTTCTGTTCGAAATCGGGTGTTTTGTCCGGTGCCTGCTCCGGCACCTTGAACTGTTCGCTGGCCCAGGCGCCGAGGTCGATCTGCTTGCAGCGCTCACTGCAGAAGGGCCGGAAGCGGTTGGCGGGTGCGTACAGGCTCGGACCGCCGCAGGCCGGGCATTGGACCTGTTTCGAAGTTGTGGTCACGTGCCAACCCTCAGGTGCAGAGCGTCAGTTCGAACGCCGCGTCTTCGCCCGCCGGATGCAGCCGCTCGTCTTCACCCAACCGCAGCAGACGCACAGAAAGCATCAGACGATTGCCGCTGATTTCCGGGATCAGTTCCAGCCGCGGATCGATTGCCAGCCGGAGCAGCTGATAGGTGCGACCCTGGGGCAGGTTCTGCTGGAACTGTCCCCCCGGGGCAACCACTTTGTGCGGAGAGCCCGAGTCGCGCATCATCTTCATCAGCAGTGCAATGGCCTCGGCCAGCGGCACGAGAGTCTGGACCCACCGCTGCAGGTCGGCCTGACGGCGCTGCGGCGCATGGTGTTGCCAGTGGAAATAAGCAGGCAGGTCGAATTCGCAGGTGCCGCCCGGAATACCGATGCGACTGCGGATGGCCATCAGCGAGTCGTTCTCGGTCAGCGGCTGGCCGGTTTTTCCTGCCATTGCGTTGAGCTGGGAAAAGCTGTTGTCCAGCTGCCCGATCACCTCATCGAGCACCTTCTCTGAAATGGCGGGATTGCCACGGTAGCTGTTCAGCTGAATGCGATGGCGGTCGATGTCCTTGAGCACATCCGACTTCATGTCGGCGCGCGATGCCACATCCATGATCTCGAAAATCGACTGGATGGCGAAGTGGTGATCCAGCGGATCGGCGCGGGACATCAGATCAGACAACCGGTTGAACAGATGTTCCAACCGGAGGTAAGTCCGGACGCGCTCGTTGAAAGGGTATTCGTACAGGATCACGGGAGGTAGGTGCGCGGTAGGGCATTCGCGAGCCTGAACATCATAGCCCGATCTGTCGCCCGAGCCCGAGGACCTGGTTTCGCAGTGTTTCCAGATCAATCTGGTCGTTGCAAAGCACTGAGTCTGCGGCCGCCAGCCGCCGCGCACGTGAACTCTGTTGTGCGATGACCGCCTCCACCTGTTGCCTGTCCCAGCCGTTGCGATCCATCACCCGTTTGATCTGCGTTTCCACCGCGCAATCCACGACGACGATACGGTCCAGCATGTGTCGCCAATGGGCCGATTCCACCAGCAGCGGTATGTCGAACACAGTGAGCGCTGCGGACGATGCTTCGGCCTGACGCCGGATCTCCTGCTGCACCAGCGGGTGAATGATGTGTTCCAGGATTTGCTTGGCTTGCGGATAGGCGAAGACATGCTCACGCATCCTCGCCCGGTCCATGGCCCCGTCCGGCTGAACAAACTGCTCCCCAAACCTTCTTACGATGGCGGGCATCGCAACACCACCCGGCAAGGTGCAACGCTTGGCAATGTCGTCCGCGTCAATGAGGGTGGCGCCTTGCCGCACCAGCATCTGGGCCACCGTGCTCTTTCCGCTGCCGATGCCGCCAGTCAGTCCCAGCCTGAGCATGCTCTGCGCTTCAAAGGCCGAACGTGGCGAGGATGGCGCGCGGCCCGAAGAACAGCGACGTCAGGCCCGCGAGCGCCAGGAACGGACCGAAGGGCACGTACCCGCCTTCCCGCAGTTGCGAGAACACCTTGATGCCGATGCCGACCAGCGCGCCGATCACGGACGCCATCAGGATGATCGGGATCAGTGCCTGCCAGCCGAACCAGGCGCCCAGTGCCGCATACAGTTTGAAGTCACCGTAGCCCATGCCCTCTTTGCCCGTGACCAGCTTGAAGCCCCAGTACACCAACCAGAGCGACAGATAGCCGGACACCGCTCCCCAGAGTGCGCTGGGCAGGTTGGTGGCAGTTAAGCCAAGCGCTGCCGCACACAATCCGGCCCACAGCAAAGGAAGAGTGATGTCGTCCGGGAGCAAGGTCGTGTCCCAGTCAATGAAGGTCAGTGCCACGAGTGAGGCTGCAAACCCGCACCAGGCCAAGGCTTCCGCTCCGATACCCCATTTCCAGCCACACCAGGCGAACAGGACGCCGGTCAGGCATTCGATGGCGGGATAGCGCGCACTGATGGGCGACTTGCAGTTGGAGCACTTGCCGCCAAGCGCGACATAGCTGGCGACAGGGATGTTTTCAAACCAGCGGATCTGATGGCCGCAGTGCGGGCAGCGAGAGCGCGGAAGCATCAGGTTGAACTGCGGTGCCTCGCTGTCCGGGATCGCAGGGCTACCTTGGAGCTCAGCGCATTCGGCGGCCCACCGCATTTCCATCATCTTTGGAAGGCGATGAATGACCACATTCAGGAAACTGCCCACCAGCAGCCCAAGCGCACCCAGCGGCAGCGCGTCCAGCAGGCTTGCCACGATGATCAAACGACCTGACCCAGCTTGAAGATTGGGAGGTACATCGACACCACAATGCCGCCGATGATCGTGCCCAGGACAACGATGATGATGGGTTCCATCAGGCTGGACAGGCCAGCGACCATGTCGTCAACCTCCGCTTCGTAGAAGTCCGCCGCCTTGCCCAGCATGTGGTCAATCGAGCCGGACTCTTCACCGATCGCGCACATCTGCAGGACCATGGACGGGAAGATGTTCGCGTTGGTCATGGCGTTGGTGAGGCTCGTGCCGGTCGACACTTCCTGCTGAATCCTCTCTGTGGCCATCTGGAAGACCGAGTTGCCGGAAGCGCCCCCGACGGAGTCCAACGCCTCCACCAGAGGAACGCCGGCTGCAAACATGGTGGCAAGTGTGCGGGTCCAGCGGGCGATCACGGATTTCTCGATCAGCGCACCGAAGATCGGCAGCCTGAGCAACAGGCGGTCCATGAACATCTGGACCTTCTCATTGCGCTTCCAGGCTTGCATGAAGAAGTAAACCCCACCGCCCAGCCCGCCAAAGATGAGCCACCAGTATTTGGTGAAGAACTCGCTCATCGCGATGACGAACAGCGTCGGCGCTGGCAACTCGGCACCGAACGAACTGAACACCTGCTTGAACGAGGGGATCACGAAGATCATGATCACCGCGACCACGACAAACGCGACCACGATCACGGCGATGGGGTACATGAGCGCCGACTTGATCTTGGATTTCAGCGCTTCTGTCTTCTCCATGTAGGTTGCCAGGCGATCCAGCAACTCTTCCAGAATACCCGCCGCCTCACCAGCCTCCACCAGATTGCAGTACAGGCTGTCGAAGTACAGCGGGTACTTGCGGAACGCGGAGCTCAGTGAGGTACCGGTTTCGACATCCGAACGGATGTCGTTGAGCAGCTTGGACAGGCTGGGGTTTGGATTGCCACGGCCCACGATGTCAAAAGCCTGAAGCAACGGCACCCCCGCCTTCATCATCGTCGCCAGCTGGCGCGTGAAGATCGAGATGTCCTTTGGCTTGATCCGCTTGCCCGAGCGCATGCGGCGCTTCTTGACCTTGGTGACGATGATCCCCTGGCGCCGCATGGCGGCAAGGACCTGGTTTTCGCCGATCGCTCGGGTCTCGCCCCGGACAGGCTTGCCGTTGCGATCTTTCCCCTCCCACTCGAACACGAAGTCCGACGGTTTCTTTGTTGCTGCGGTGGCCATGTGATCCTCGTGTTCTGGCTCAGTGGCGACTTACTCGTTGGTGACGCTGAGCACTTCTTCCAGGGATGTCATTCCCTGCTTGACCTTCAGCAGGCCTGACTCGCGCAACGTCCTGACCCCTTCGCGCCCAGCCTGCTGAGCGATGTCCAGCGCGCCGCCACCCTTGAGGATGATGCGTTGGATTTCTTCGGAAATCGGCATCACCTGGTAGATGCCCACCCGGCCTTTGTACCCATTGTTGCAGGCTGAGCATCCCACAGGTTTGTAGGGGGTCCAGCTGCCGTCCAGTTCATCGGCCTTGAAACCAGCATCCAGCAAGGCCTTGCGCGGCACATCCAGCGGCGCCTTGCAATTGGGGCACAACCTGCGTGCAAGCCGCTGGGCGGTAATCAGGATCACGCTTGAAGCGATGTTGAACGTGGGAATGCCCATGTTCATCATGCGGGTCAGCGTGGTTGGCGCGTCGTTGGTGTGCAGGGTGGAGAGCACCATGTGACCGGTCTGCGCCGCCTTGATGGAAATATCGGCGGTTTCGAGATCGCGGATTTCACCCACCATGATCACGTCGGGATCCTGGCGCAGGAAAGCCTTGAGCGCTGCCGCGAACGTCAACCCGGCCTTCTCGTTCACGTTGACCTGGTTCACGCCTGGCAAATTGATTTCAGACGGGTCTTCTGCCGTCGAAATGTTGATGCCTGGTTTGTTCAGCAGGTTCAGACAGGTATAGAGCGACACGGTCTTGCCTGAACCTGTCGGACCTGTGACCAGAACCATGCCGTACGGACGCGAGATGGCGTCCAGCAGCCGTTCCTTCTCCTCGGGTTCATACCCCAGGGCATCGATGCCTACCTTGGCGCTGCTCGGATCCAGGATACGGATCACGATCTTTTCGCCGAAGAGGGTGGGCAAGGTGCTGACGCGGAAATCAATGACCCGGTCCGGACCGACCTTGAGCTTCATCCGGCCGTCCTGTGGCACCCGCTTTTCGGAGATGTCCATGCGCGAGATCACCTTGATCCGCGATGCGAGCTTTTCCTTGATGGCAATGGGCGGTGATGCGATTTCCCTGAGCTCGCCATCGATGCGAAAGCGGACCCGGTAGCTGTGTTCATAGGGTTCGAAGTGCAGGTCGGAGGCCCTCATGTTGAAGGCGTCCAGAAGCATCTTGTGCAGGAACTTGACGACCGGCGCATCGTCAACCTCAGAGGTCGCGCTCTTGTCGGTGTCGGTGGTAGCCACTTCAGCGTCGAGCTCGTCGAACTCGAAATCGCCGCCGATGATGTTGTCCATCGCCTCGGTGGCGGTGGTGGACTGTGCATCGACCAGCTTGCTGAGCTTGTCGTATTCGGCAATGACCCAGTCGACACCGAGCTGGGTTGCGAACTTGATCTTTTCCGCTGCCTGCTGGTCGGCCGGATCCGCCGTGGCCACCATCAGACGGTTGTTGCGTTTGCTCAGAACAACGATCCGGTAGTCGCTGCAGATCTTCGCGTCAAGCAGACCTTTGGGCAGACGCTGGACATCGATGGCGTCCAGATCCAGCAAGGGTGCAGCGAAAGCCACCGACATGGTGTGTGCCAGATCGGTGGGAGAGACCGCGCCAGAGCCAGTGAGTTCAGCAATGAAGCTGGTTCGTCCGCTCTGGGCCTTCTTGTAGAGATCCTCCGCGGACTTTTGGCCCAGCTTTCCTGCAGCCACCAGCGCGCGACCCAAGCCGGGCAGGGCCATGGATGGGGTGTCGGAGAGAGCCGTGTCGACAGATGCCATAAACGCGTAATCTATCGTAAATCAACGACTTGGAAGACACAATTCACCCAAACTGTGTCGAAAACCGGCATTCCGGCGGAGGCAGCGTTGTAGGAAGGTGTCGTTCGGACCCGCGAAGCCGGCGGAGCCGGGGCGGGGAAGACCAAAGAAATGGTCGGGGTGAGAGGATTCGAACCTCCGGCCTCTACGTCCCGAACGTAGCGCTCTACCAGGCTAAGCTACACCCCGACATGCACGCGGGCAAGGCCCGCACGATGCGTTTTGAACTTCAGGAGCGTCGCTCCAACAGATCAGCCGCCAATTGTAGCAAAGCTGAACTGTAGTGATTGGCGGGGAGGCGTTCGGCCGCCTTCATGGCTCGCTGAGCTTCGCCATATGCGCTGGCTCGTGCGGCTTCCAGGGCGCCCGTTTCACGGATGACCTGCAGGATGTCGTCCATGTGTTCAAGGTCTCCGTCCACGATGGCATCTCTGAGCAATGCCTGCTGGGACGCACTGGCTTTTTTCAGCGCACAGATGATCGGCAGCGTGACCTTGCCCTCTCGAAGGTCATCGCCGAGGTTCTTCCCGAGCACGTTGGCTGACCCTTCGTAGTCCAGGACGTCGTCAATCACCTGGAAGGCCGTACCCAGGGCCTGGCCATAGGTTGCGCAGGTCTGTTCGACGTCCGTGGGTGCGCCGCACAGGATCGGCGCCAGTCTGGCCGAAGCTTCAAAAAGCTTGGCGGTCTTGGACCGGATGACGCGCAGATAGGCCGCTTCGTCCAGTGACGGGTCGTGCATGTTCACCAATTGCTGCACTTCGCCTTCGGCGATCACGTTGGTGGCGTCTGACAACACCTGCATCACGCGCATGTTGTTGACGTCCACCATCATCTGGAAGGCGCGGGAGTACAGAAAATCGCCGACCAGCACACTGGGTGCATTTCCAAACCGTTCGTTGGCCGTTGCGCGGCCACGGCGCAGGGTGGACTCGTCGACCACATCGTCGTGCAACAGAGTGGCGGTATGGATGAACTCGACCACCGCTGCCAGCGTGTGGCGATGGGGGTGCAGGCTCTCCAGCGCACCGCTGACCAGCAGCAGCAGTGCGGGCCTCAGGCGCTTGCCACCCGCGGAAATGATGTATTGGGAGACTTCCTTGACCAGTGGGACATCGGATGTCAGGCGCTCGCTGATGACTTGGTCGACCACCTGCATGTCCGGCCGGATCAGGTCAAGTGGGGAGTCGAAGGTAACACTGGAGGTGGTCAAGATGCTGGTACCGGGAATCGGCCTAGGAAGCGCTGCGCGAATTATAGGAACGCCGTGTTCGGGGCGTGTCCCCGCGCGAAGCTGTTCTCACGGTGCTGGCCGTGAATCCAACAGCATTTCAACGGGTCGAGGCGGGGCTTGATGGACTTTTCTCTCCGTGATAGAATCTTTGGTTCGGCGGAAGTCCGTCTGCCGAGTTCCCGGGCAATGTCTGCCGGGATAACTTCACGAGGTTCCTATGTACGCGGTCATAAAAACCGGTGGCAAGCAGTATCGCGTTGCCGCTGGCGAGAAAATCAAAGTAGAACAGATTGCTGCGGAAGTGGGCCAGGAAATCGTGATCGATCAGGTTCTGGCTGTCGGCAACGGCACCGAACTGAAGGTCGGCACTCCCCTGGTCTCTGGCGCAACGGTCAAGGCCACGGTGGTGGCGCATGGTCGGCACGACAAGGTCCGCATCTTCAAGATGCGCCGTCGCAAGCACTACCAGAAGCGCCAAGGTCACCGTCAGAATTTCACCGAGCTGCAGATCGGTTCGATCGCAGCCTGAGGAGTAATTTGAAATGGCACAGAAAAAAGGCGGCGGCTCTACGCGAAACGGGCGCGATTCCAAGCCAAAGATGCTTGGTGTGAAGGCTTTCGGTGGTGAACTGGTCAGCGCCGGTTCCATCATCGTGCGCCAGCGCGGCACCAAGTTCCACCCCGGCACCAATGTCGGCGTGGGCAAGGATCACACCCTGTTTGCCACGGTGGATGGTCATGTGACCTTCGCCATCAAGGGCGCACTGAATCGCCAGACCGTGAGCATCACCCCTGTGTGATGCGGTGGCCCCCCGGGCCGCTGACCGGATGGCATCATCCCTTTGGAAAGGCCCGCCGTACGCGGGCCTTTTCTGTTTGACTTTTCGAAAGCACGGATCATGAAGTTTGTGGACGAAGCCACGATCGATGTCGCCGCGGGCGATGGCGGCAACGGCTGCGCGTCGTTCCGGCATGAGAAGTACAAGGAGTTCGGTGGCCCGGACGGTGGTGACGGTGGCCGTGGCGGTCACGTCTATGCCCTCGCCGATGCCAGCCTGAACACGCTGGTGGATTTCCGCTACACACGCCGTTTTGAAGCGCAGCGCGGGGAACACGGCAAGGGCTCCGACATGTTCGGCGTCAAGGGTGACGACATCACACTCAAGATGCCGGTCGGAACCATCATTACCGACGCCGAAACGGGTGAAGTGCTGTTCGAGCTGCTCAAGCCGGGAGAACAGGTCACCATTGCCAAGGGCGGTGACGGCGGTTTCGGCAACATGCACTACAAGAGCTCGACCAACCGTGCGCCGCGTCAAAAGACGCCAGGCTGGCCGGGTGAGCACCGTGCGCTCAAGCTTGAACTCAAGGTGCTGGCCGATGTGGGTTTGCTGGGCATGCCCAACGCCGGCAAGTCCACCCTGATCGCCGCGATTTCGAATGCGCGCCCGAAGATTGCCGACTACCCGTTCACCACCCTGCATCCCAACCTCGGTGTCGTGCGTGTGGGGCCGGAAAAGAGCTTTGTCGTGGCGGATGTGCCAGGGCTTATCGAGGGCGCCTCGGAAGGTGCCGGTCTGGGGCACCAGTTCCTGCGCCATCTGCAGCGCACCCGACTCTTGCTGCATCTTGTGGATGTGGCGCCTTTCGACGATGCCGTCGATCCGGTGCAACAGGCCAAGGCGATCGCGGCCGAACTCAAGAAGTTCGATCCCGAGCTGTATGCCAAGCCGCGCTGGCTGGTGCTCAACAAGCTGGACATGGTGTCGACCGAAGAGCGCGAGGCGCGTGTGAAAGACATCGTCAAGCGCCTGAAGCACAAGGGCCAGGTGTTCGAGATTTCTGCGCTCACCCGCGAAGGCTGCGAATTTCTGGTGCAGAAGATCTACGCACACATTGCCAAGGTGCACGAAGACGCGCAGGCACCGGTGGAGGTGGATCCGCGCTTCGCCGGCAACGAACAACAACCTGACTGAAACGACACGGTCCGATCGCCATGGCAGACGTGGGAAGCTTTGTGAACGCTCCGATCAACGATCTCGATGCGGTACCGCAGGTGGTCAGGACCGCCCGCCGCATCGTGGTGAAGGTGGGCTCCAGCCTGGTGACCAATGAAGGTCGGGGGCTGGACGAAACAGCCATTGGCCACTGGAGTCAGGAGCTGGCTGCGCTGGTGCAGCAGGGGCGTGAACTGATCATGGTCAGCAGCGGCGCGGTGGCGGAAGGCATGAAGCGCCTGGGCTGGACGTCGCGCCCCAAGGAAATCCACGAGCTGCAGGCCGCTGCGGCTGTCGGGCAGATGGGTCTGGTACAGATGTACGAGACCAAGCTGCGGGAATGCGGCGTGGGCAGTGCGCAGGTGCTGCTGACCCATGCCGATCTGGCGGATCGCGAGCGCTATCTCAATGCGCGGTCGACCTTGCTGACGCTGTTGCAGCTGGGTGTGGTTCCCGTGATCAACGAGAACGACACGGTGGTCAACGACGAAATCAAGTTCGGCGACAACGACACGTTGGGGGCGCTGGTGGCGAATCTGGTCGAAGCGGACGTGCTGATCATCCTGACGGACCAGAAGGGCTTGTACACCGCCGATCCGCGCCGCGATCCGTCAGCGACCTTCGTGCATGTAGCGCGTGCGGGTGATCCTCAACTCGAAACGATGGCCGGTGGCGCCGGTTCGGGCATCGGCAAGGGCGGGATGATCACCAAGATTCTGGCGGCCAAGCGGGCTGCGGGATCAGGGGCTTCGACCGTCATTGCCTGGGGGCGTGAGCCACAGGTGCTGCAGCGCCTGTGCGAGGGCGAGGCAATCGGCACCTGCCTGGTGGCACAGACCGCCAAGCAACAGGCGCGCAAGCAATGGATGGCCGACCATCTGCAGATGCGCGGGGCTGTGGTGGTGGACGAAGGTGCCGTGGTCAAGATTGTTGGCGAAGGCAAGAGCCTGTTGCCGATCGGCATGACCGAAGTGGCGGGGGATTTCTCGCGCGGCGACGTCATCGCGGTGCGCGATCCACAAGGCAATGAGATCGCTCGCGGACTGGCGAATTACGCCAGCTCGGAGGCACGGTTGCTGTGCCGCAAGTCGTCGGCAGACTTCGAGCGTCTGCTGGGCTATGCCGCCGAGCCGGAAATGATCCACCGCGACAACCTGGTGTTGTCGAAGGCCTGATCTTTGCCGGATCAGACCAGCTTGTTGCGGCCGTCGGCGACCTGAAAACCTGCCTGCGGATCCGGATCGAACATCGCGCCGGGCGGCAGTTCCATGCCGGAGCCGTTGAACAAGGGGCTCGGCGCGCAGTCCGACGAATGTTCCGGCGAACGCGGGCGGTTGCCGGTGCGCAGATAACGGTTGCGGTTTTCGTTGCGGGGCAGGTAACGGGCGAGTTCGGTCAGTGCCATCTCATAGACACCGCGTTTGAACTCGACCACGACATCGAGAGGCACCCAGTAGTCGTTCCACCGCCAAGCGTCGAACTCGGGATGGTTGGTGGCGCGCAAGTTCAGGTTCCAGTCTTGCGCAATGAGGCGCAGCAGATACCAGATCTGTTTCTGACCCTTGTAATGGCCGCGCGCATCCCTGCGGATGAAGCGGTCTGGCACTTCGTAGCGCAACCAGTCCCGCGTGCGGGCGACGATGCAGACGTGTTCGGGCTTGAGGCCCACCTCTTCATGCAGTTCGCGGTACATGGCCTGTTCCGGGGACTCCCCGCGATCAATGCCGCCTTGCGGAAACTGCCAGGAGTGCGAGCGGATGCGCTTGCCCCAGAACACCTGGTTTCTCTGGTTGAGCAGAATGATGCCGACATTGGGCCTGAAGCCTTCTCTGTCAAGCATAATCAACCCCAAATTTTTGAACTGTCTGGATTATGCATCGCGCATGACAGATTGCGTACCGATTGAGCACTGCCGGCGGCCCAACGCCGGGTAAATACTGATCGGTGGCGCTGCAGGTTCGCCCCGTTTCCCCATCCCTGTCCATTGCCTCCTGGCCGCCATCGGCGGCGGTTTGCCCATGAAAGCCTCCCAGTTCCTCATCACCACACTCAAGGAAGCGCCCGCCGATGCCGAGGTGGTCAGCCACCAGCTCATGACCCGCGCCGGCATGATCCGCAAGCTCGGTGCCGGCATCTACAACTACATGCCGATGGGGCTGCGCGTGATCCAGAAGGTGGAAGCGATCGTGCGAGAGGAAATGAACCGTGCGGGCGCCGTCGAGATGACGATGCCGGTGGTGCAGCCCGCCGAGCTGTGGCAAGAAACCGGCCGCTTCGAAAAGATGGGCCCTGAGCTGCTGCGCATCAAGGACCGGCACGAGCGCGACTACATCGTGCAGCCCACCAGCGAGGAAGTGGTGACCGACGTGGCACGGCAGGAACTGCGCAGCTACAAACAGCTGCCCAAGAACCTGTACCAGATCCAGACCAAATTCCGGGACGAGCGCCGCCCGCGTTTCGGTCTGATGCGAGGTCGCGAGTTCATCATGAAGGACGCCTACTCCTTCGACCGCGACGAGGCAGGTGCCAAGGCCAGCTACCAGGTGATGGCCGCCGCCTACCGCCGGATCTTCGATCGCTTCGGCCTGCGCTACCGCGCTGTGGCGGCCGACAGCGGCGCCATCGGTGGCGACTTGAGCGAAGAATTCCAGGTGATCGCCGCCACGGGTGAGGACGCCATCGTCTATTGCCCGGCCAGCGACTACGCCGCCAACATGGAGAAGGCCGAGGCGCTGGCGCCGGCCGGCCCGCGTCCGGCTCCGGCCAATCCGATGACCAAGACCCCGACGCCGGGCAAGAGCACCTGTGCCGACGTGGCGCGGTATCTGGGGGTGCCGCTGTCAACGACGATCAAGTCGCTGGTCCTGGCCACCGACGAGCTCAACGAGGCGGGCGAAATCGCCAAGAGCCAGGTGTGGCTGCTGCTGCTGCGTGGCGACCATGACATGAACGAGGTCAAGGTGAGCAAGGTGCCTGGCCTGGACAAGGGCTTCCGCTTCGCGAGCATTCCCGAGATCGACACCCACTTCGGCTGCAAGCCGGGCTATCTGGGGCCCGTAGGCATGAAGGAGCCGCTGAAGATCGTCGCCGACAGGGAGGTGGCGGTGATGGCCGACTGGATCTGCGGCTCCAATGAGCCGGACTTCCACACCACGGGGGTGAACTGGGGCCGCGACTTGCCCGAACCAGACCTGGTGGCCGACCTGCGCAACGTGGTCGAAGGCGATCCGTCGCCGGATGGAAAGGGTGCGCTGGCGATCGAGCGCGGCATCGAGGTGGGCCATGTGTTCTACCTGGGCACCAAGTACAGCAAGGCCATGAACGCGACCTTTCTGGATACCGACGGCAAGCCCAAACACTTCGAGATGGGCTGCTACGGCATCGGCATCACGCGTCTGCCGGCGGCTGCCATCGAACAGAACCACGACGAGCGCGGCATCGTCTGGCCTGATGCGATCGCGCCGTTCACTTTGGTGGTCTGCCCGGTAGGCGCCGACCGCAGCGAGGCAGTCAAGACCGCGGCCGACGAGCTCTATGCTGGCCTGCTGGCAGCGGGTGTGGACGTGATCATTGACGACCGTGGCGAACGCCCGGGCGCGATGTTTGCAGACTGGGAGCTGATCGGCGTGCCGCACCGCGTGACCATCGGCGATCGCGGTCTCAAGGAAGGCATGGTCGAGTACCAGCACCGCCGCGATGCGGCTGCCACCAAGGTGCCGGCAGCCGAGGCACTGGCCTTCGTGCGGGGCCGTCTGGGCGCGTGAGCGTTGATTGGTCGGTGATGGACCGTCGGCAATGTCTGCTGCGTGGTGCGGCACTGGGCGCGGCAGGCTGCCTCGGCACCGCGGCGGTGCATGCCGGCGGCCAAGTCGAGGAGCCGCTCGCCGATTCGGTGCGCACAGCCCTGGCCTCGGCCATCGCCAACAGCGCACCGCCGGTGCCCGAGTTCACCGATACCGAGAAGCGCCTGGCCTATCTCCGGTGGCTGGGTGTGATGAGCGACCGGCTGCGGCACAAGAAGCCGGATTTCCAGACCCGCATCGAGTTCCTGCAGACGGTCTGGTACGAGACGCGCCGTGCGGGACTGGACACCACCATGGTGATGGGTCTGATCCAGGTCGAAAGTGCGTTCCGCAAGTTCGCGATTTCGCGGGTCGGCGCCCGCGGCTACATGCAGATCATGCCGTTCTGGTCGCGCCTGATCGGTGACGGCGATCCGTCAAGGCTCTTTCACATGCAGACCAACATCCGCTTTGGCTGCGTGATCCTGCGCCACTACCTGGACCGGGAGCGTGGCGACAGCTTCCTGGCGCTGGGGCGCTACAACGGCAGCCGGGGGCGGGCGGAATATCCGAACGCCGTGTTTGCCGCGGCCCGCAACTGGGTGCACCCGGGCGTCTGAACGCTCCTCCCGGCTACTGGAGAAAACCGATCCGTGCCTTGCCGCCACCGGCCTTGGGCAGGTCAACGGGCGTCACGCTGTAGCGGCTGTCCAGCCTCGCGTTGCCGAAGGCGGTGACCAATGCGCGGCGCATCTCTCGTGGCGCCAGCGAGGCCAGCTGATCGAGCACATCGGCGGAAGGCTCAGGATCGAAGCGCTGGCCCCAGTCGTGTTCGCCGAGGATGCTGCGGTACAGATGGGCCGCGATCTTGCGCGCCGCGTCGGGCGAGGGCGGCGCGATCTCGAACACATTCATGCGGTTGCGGATCGGTTCGGGAATGGCGCGCTCGTCGTTGGCTGTGGTGACCCAGATCACCTGGCTGGCATCGATCGGCACTTCGGCGAATTCGTCGACGAAGTGCTGTGCCGTGTCGTGTTCCAGCAGGCTGTAGAGGGCACCCAGCGGATCGTACTGTGCGTCGGCCGAGGCCTTGTCGATCTCGTCGACGACGATCACCGGGTTGGCATATTGGCCATCGACCAGGGCCTCGAACACCTTGCCGGGCTTGGCACCCTTCCACTGCGACGATGAACCCGACAGCAGCCAGCCAGCCGTCATGCTGCTCATTGGCACCAGGCTCATGCCCGTGCCCAGCAGGTCGGCGATCTGTTTGGCGAAGTGGGTCTTGCCGACGCCGGGCGGGCCCAGCAGCAGGATGGGCGTCACTTCCAGGCTGTCGTGGCTGTCCTGGCTCAGCGCCACGTGGCGCTTGACGTCGTCGAGCACGTCGGTGAAGTTGGGCAGGAGTTCGTAAAGGGGGGCCATGTCGGGCACGCCCGAGGGCTTGACGGCGAAACGCTGCGGACCACGTTCCAGCATGCGCTGGTAGGTGTTGCGCAGGCCTTCGTGTTCGCGTTCGTTGCCGCTGGCCTGCAGCTGCGTGAGCTTGCGCTCGACCGCGTCGGCATTGAACACGCTGCGCATCCGGGCGATGGGCAGTCCGAGGGTGGGGGAAGCGACCAGGCTGTGAGAGCTCATGCGGTTCTCCGGAGGATTCGGCGACGCTTTCATTCAAGCACAAGACGTGCCACTGCTCAACGCCGGATAAGCCCAGGAAAACCCCTCTTGCCTGTGCGTTCGCGTGCACCAAAAACAAAAGCCACCCGAAGGTGGCTTTGTCAGAGGGGGGCGGTTCAGGCCTGGCCGCTGATGGCTTTCTGCAGTTCGCCCGATTCGTACATCTCCATCATGATGTCCGAGCCGCCGATGAACTCGCCCTTGACGTAGAGCTGCGGGATCGTGGGCCAACTGCTGTATTCCTTGATGCCCTGACGGATGCCGTCGTCTTCCAGCACGTTGACGGTCTTGACGGACTTGGTGTCCACGCCGCAGGCCTTGAGGATCTGGATGGCGCGGCCGGAGAAGCCGCACATCGGGAAGCTGGCGCTGCCCTTCATGAACAGCACGATGTCGTTGGATTTGACCAGTTGGTCGATCTGGGTTTGCGCGTCGCTCATGGTGGGCGTCCTGGGTTCGGTGGAGGTTGGCCGGATGTTGCCGGAGACAGGGTTGGAATTATCGCGCGCCGGGCCAAAGTCCGCCGCTGCAGCGCTCGATGCCCGCCAGGTCCTGTTGGCTGCCAACGGCGTCAAAGCCCTGAGCGGCCAGCAGGGCGCGGACGCTGGCCGCCTGGTCGTGGCCGTGTTCCAGCAGCAGCCAGCCGCCGGGGACCAGCGCCGAGGGAGCCTGTGCCACGATCTGGCGGATGTCGTCCAGGCCGTCGGGGCCTGCGGTCAGGGCACTGATGGGTTCGTGGGAGAGCGCGTTCAGGTGCGGGTCGCCCTCGGCGATGTAAGGCGGGTTGCTCGCTATCACGTGGAAACATTCACCCGGCACGGCCGCCAGCCAGGCGCCGTGGGCAAAGCGCACCGGCAGGCCCAGCCGCCGGGCGTTGGCCTCTGCGACTGCCAGAGCGTCGGCACTGGCGTCGGTGGCGGTAACCTGCGCATCGGGGCGGCGGGCAGCGACGGTCAGAGCGATGGCGCCGCTGCCGGTGCCCAGGTCCAGCAGGCGGGGCGTTTGGCCGCCAACCAGGGGCAGGGCGTCCAGCGCCCATTCCACCAGCACCTCGGTGTCGGGGCGGGGCACCAGCACGCGGGCGTCCACATTCAGCGTCAGACCCCCGAACTCCTTTTCGCCGAGAAGGTAGGCCACCGGCTCTCCTGCGTGGCGGCGCTGCAGCAGCGCTTGCCAGCGGGCGTCGGCTTCGGCCGGCAGCGGGTCGCTGTCGTGCGCGATCAGCCAGGCGCGGTCGTGCGGTGAGCGCCCCAGCGTGTGCAGCAGCAGCATCTGCGCGTCCAGCCGGTCCAGGCCGGCAGTGGTGGCGTGTCGCAGAGCGTCGGTCAGGGTGTTCACAGGCTGTTCCGCTGCTCAAGTTCAGACAGCAGCTCGGCACCGCGCGCCACCTGCAGCGCATGGATCACGTCGCCCAGGTCGCCTTCCATCGCCTGCAGCAGCTTGTACAGCGTGAGGTTGATGCGGTGGTCGGTCAGGCGCCCTTGCGGAAAGTTGTAGGTGCGGATGCGGTCGCTGCGGTCGCCGCTGCCAACCAGGCCCTTGCGGGTGGCGGCTTCCTTGGCGGCGCGTTCGCTGCGCTCCTTTTCCTGAATGCGTGCCTGCAGCACCTGCAAAGCCTTGGCCTTGTTGCTGTGCTGGCTGCGGCCGTCCTGGCATTCGGCCACGATGCCCGTGGGCAGGTGCACCACGCGCACGGCCGAATCGGTCTTGTTGATGTGCTGGCCGCCAGCGCCGCTGGCGCGGAAGGTGTCGATGCGCAGATCGGCCGGGTTGAGCTTGACGGCCTCGGCTTCGTCGGGCTCGGGCATCACGGCCACGGTCGCGGCGCTGGTGTGGATGCGGCCCTGCGTCTCGGTGGCGGGCACGCGCTGCACCCGGTGGCCGCCCGACTCGAAGCGCAGCTGCCCATAGACGTTCGTTCCCGGTCCGCGGCCGGCCATGCGCAGCACCACTTCCTTGTAGCCGCCGAGTTCGCTGGGCGACTCGCTCACGATCTCAGTGGTCCAGCCCTGGCTGTCGGCGTAGCGGGTGTACATGCGCGCCAGGTCGCCCGCGAACAGGGCGGACTCGTCGCCGCCGGTGCCGGCCCGGATTTCCACGAAGGCCGGGCGTTCATCATCCGGGTCCTTGGGCAGCAGCAATTGCTGAAGTTCGGCGTCCAGCCGTTCCAGATCGGCTTGCGCAGCGTCGATCTCGTCCTGCGCCATCTCTGCCATGTCCGGGTCGGTCAGCAGGTCCTTTGCGGCGGCGAGATCGCTCTCGCGCTGCTGGTGGCGGTTGAAGGCTTCGACCACGACCGAGGCGTCGGCGTGCTCGCGACTGAGCATGCGAAAACGCTCCAGGTCGTTCACCACATCAGGTGCAGAGAGCAGGGCGTCCAGCTCGTGCAGGCGGGCTTTCTGGCGCAGCAGGGTGTCGCGGACAAAGGGTTTCATGCGGGAAGCGAAAAGGAGGCGACGGCGGAGCGGGAACGCACGGGGCCGACAAACCGTGCTGGAGGCACCCGGGGGTGCCGGCCGTCGTCGCTAGGACTTTTCGCGCAGGAACAGGCGCGAGACCGTCTGCGCCGTGGCGGCGCGCGATTCGGCGTCGCCCGCATGCAGTTCGGCCAGGGTGCCGTGCAGCATCTTCTGCGTCAACCCCTTGGACAGGGCTTCGAGCACCGCTTCGACCGGTTCGCCCTTGGCCAGCAGCTTCTTCGCGCGGGCCAGTTCGGCAGCGCGCCAGACGTCGGCCTGGGCGTTGATCTGCTGGATCAGCGGCACCACGCCGCCCCTGGCGGGGTCGCGCTGCTCCATCCAATGCATGAAGCTGAGCACGCCCGCGTCGATGATCGCCTCGGCCTGCGCCACGGCAGCCTGTCGGTTTTCCTTGCCGGTCTGCACCACGCTGGCCAGATCGTCCACGGTATACAGATAGACGTCGGACAGGCCCTTGACCTCGATCTCGATGTCGCGCGGCACGGCCAGATCGACCATGAACATGGGACGGTGCCTGCGCTTTTTCAGCGCGCGCTCCACGGCCCCCAGACCGATGATGGGCAGGGTGCTGGCGGTGCAGCTGACGACCGCATCGAATTCGTGCAGCCGCTCGGGAATGTCGGCCAGACGCAGGACCTGGGCACCGAAGCGGCCGGCCAGGGCCTCGCCGCGTTCGAGCGTGCGGTTGGCAATGGCCATGCTCTTGGGCGTCTTGGCCGCGAAGTGGGTGGCGGCCAGCTCGATCATCTCGCCAGCGCCCACGAACAGCACCTTGATGTCTTTCAGGTCTTCGAACAGCTGGCTCGCCAGCCGCACCGCGGCGGCGGTCATGCTGATCGAGTGGGCGCCGATCTCGGTCGAGGTGCGCACCTGCTTGGCGACCGAGAAGGAGCGCTGGAACAGCTGGTGCAGTGTGGTGCCCAGGGCGCCGGCCTCGTCGGCGGCGCGCACCGCGTCCTTCATCTGGCCCAGGATCTGGGCCTCGCCCAGGACCATGCTGTCCAGGCCGCTGGCGACGCGGAAAGCATGGCGCGCGGCCTCACCTTCGCGCAGCACGTAGGCGTGTTCCTTGAGCACGTGGGTGCTGACGCCGCCGGTCTGGGCCAGCCAGTCCAGTGTGGGTTCCACGGCCGCCTGTTCGCCGGCGCCATAGAGTTCGGTGCGGTTGCAGGTGGACAGCAGCGTGGCCTCGGGCTGGCGCGCCAGACTCTGGCGGTAGCCGTGCAGCGTGGGCTGGATCTGGTCCAGCGCGAACGCAAAACGGCCCCGCAGATCCAGCGGAGCCGTGTGGTGGTTGATGCCGAGCGCCCAGACAGACATGGGCCGGATTATAAAATTGCCTGCTCTGTTGCGGACCCATTCCCCATGACCTTCTTTGCCTTGTTCGGGCACTTCGCCAATTTCATGGCCCCAGCCCTGGTCATGGCGGCCCTTCTTTGGGCGGTGCCGCGCCTGAGAAGAAATGCGCGGGCGGTGCGCTACCGGCCGGCGGTCGAGTGGTCGGTGCTGGCCGGGGTCGGGGTGCTGGTGCTGCTGGCCGGGCTGGTGGTCTTTGGCCGTGACGGCAAGATGGTGACCTACGCCGCGCTGGTGCTGGCGCAGGGTTCCCTGGGCTGGTGGATGCGCCGCTGACGGCGTCTTCTCGCCCTCGACGGATCAGTCGGGCGCGAACAGGTCGACGCGGTCGGTGATCAACCCGTCGATGTCCAGTGCCCACAGGCGCACGGCTTCCCGGGGTTCGTTGACCGTGTAGGCCAGGGCGCGCAAGCCGGCGCCATGCACGGCCGCCATCGTCCCGGCGCCCCAGAGCACCTCGTCGCACACGATGGCCACGCAGCCCAATGACTGCGCGTGGCCCAGCCAGCCGTCCCACAGCGTTTCCAGCAGCAGCCCGCGGGGAAGATGGGGCGCCGCCGCCTTCGCGCCAGCCAGGGACTGCGGCTGAAACGAGGTCAGCAGCGGCAGCACGTTCGCGTCGGCCCAGAGCCGTGCCGCTTCGAGCGCCACCACCTGGCCGGTTTCCTCTTCCAGGCCCGGGGTTGGCTTGATCTCGATGTTCAGCAGGCACGCATTGGCGCGGCAGAACCGGGCGACGGCTTCCAGCGTGGGCAGCGATTCGCCGGCGAACTGGCGGGAATGCCAGCCGCCTGCGTCGCGGCGGCTGAGGCTGGACCAGGGCTGCTCGCCCGCGATGCCCTGGCCATCGGTGGTCCGGTCCAGGGTGTCGTCGTGCAGCAGGAACACCACACCGTCGGCACTGAGCTTTGCGTCGCACTCGAACATGCGGTAGCCATACCGGGCGCCTTCCCGGAACGCTGCCAGGGTGTTTTCAGGCACCAGCTTGCCGGCGCCCCGGTGGGCAACCCAGCGCGGATAGGGCCAGTCGGGCAGGGCAGGGGCGGGTTTTTTCATGGGTTCGGGTGCGTCAAAAGGTCCAGTTTGCCAGTACCCGCCCCAGAGGTGCGCGTATAGGGGCTGCGGTACCATCGCGGGTTCAGCGTTTCCTGCTGACCGTCCCCCTTTGCCCATGAACGCCCCGACCCCTCTTACGCTCCTGGCGACGGCCGCCGATGACGCGCCGCGCCTGCGCGAAATTCCCTACAACTACACTTCGTTCTCGGACCGGGAAATCGTGGTGCGGTTGCTCGGTTCCGGGGCCTGGGACCTGCTGGACGAACTGCGCGGAGAGCGGCGCACCGGCCGCTCGGCCCGCATGCTCTACGAAGTGCTGGGAGATATCTGGGTCGTGCAGCGCAACCCCTATCTGCAGGACGACCTGCTGGACAACCCCAAGCGCCGTGCGGCCCTGGTCGAGGCCCTGCACCACCGCCTGGGTGAAGTGCAGAAGCGCCGCACGCCGCAGGACGATCCGGCGCGCGACGAGTCGGTCGGCCAGTTGCTGACGGCGGCCAAAGCAGCGGTGGACCGCTTTGCCCGCTCGTTCGACGAGATGGCGGCGTTGCGCCAGCGCACGAACAAGGTGCTGCGCAAGCTCACCGCCAAGGACAACATCAAGTTCGACGGCCTCTCGCGTGTGTCCCACGTGACCGATGCGACCGACTGGCGCGTGGAATACCCCTTCGTGGTGCTCACGCCCGACACCGAGGCCGAGATGGCGCACCTGGTCAAGGGCTGCGTGGAACTGGGCCTGACCATCATCCCGCGCGGGGGCGGCACCGGCTACACCGGCGGCGCGATCCCGCTGACCTGGAAGAGCGTGGTCATCAACACCGAAAAGCTCGAAGCCATGACCGAGGTGGAGCACATCCGCATCGGCGGGCATGAGCAGCCAGTGGCCACCGTGTGGACCGAGGCCGGCGTGGTGACGCAGCGCGTGGCCGATGCGGCCGAGCGCGCGGGTTATGTGTTCGCGGTGGACCCGACGTCGGCCGAAGCGTCCTGCGTGGGCGGCAACATCGCCATGAACGCGGGCGGCAAGAAAGCGGTGCTCTGGGGCACGGCGCTGGACAACCTGGTGAGCTGGCGCATGGTGACGCCGCAGGCGCAATGGCTGGAAGTCACACGCACCGACCACAACCTGGGCAAGATCCACGACGCCGAGGTCGCGACCTTCGAGCTGAAGTATTTCGAGGCCGATGGCAAGACGCCGGTGCGAACCGAGCAGCTGGTGATTCCGGGCAAGTCGTTCCGCAAGGAAGGTCTGGGCAAGGACGTCACCGACAAGTTCCTGAGCGGCCTGCCGGGCATCCAGAAAGAAGGCTGCGACGGCCTGATCACCAGCGGCCGCTGGGTGGTGCACCGCATGCCCGAGCACACCCGCACCGTGTGCCTGGAGTTCTTCGGCAATCCCAAGGACGGCGTGCCGTCGATCGTCGAGATCAAGGACTTCATGTTTGCCGAGCAGAAGCGCTCGGGCGTGCTGCTGGCTGGCCTGGAGCATCTGGACGACCGTTACCTCAAGGCAGTGGGTTACACCACCAAGAGCAAGCGCGGCACCCTGCCCAAGATGGTGCTGATTGGCGACATCGTCGGCGACGACGCCGACGCCGTGGCACGCGCCACCAGCGAAGTGATCCGCCTGGCCAATGGCCGCAGCGGCGAGGGCTTCATCGCCATCAGCTACGAGGCGCGCAAGAAGTTCTGGCTGGACCGCAAGCGCACCGCGGCCATCAGCAAGCACACCAACGCCTTCAAGATCAACGAAGACGTGGTGATCCCGCTGCCGCGCATGGGCGAGTACACCCTGGGCATCGAGCGCATCAACATCGAGCTGTCGCTGCGCAACAAGCTCAAGCTGTGCGAAGCGCTGGAAGCCTTCTTTACCAAGGGCAACCTGCCCCTGGGCAAGACCGACGAGGCCAACGAACTGCCCAATGCCGAGCTGCTGGAAGACCGCGTGCAACAGGCGCTGAGCCTGGTGCGTGAAGTGCGTTCGCTCTGGTCCACCTGGCTGCATGATGTGGAGTCCCTGTTCCCGCAACTGCAGGACCACACCCTGCGCGCCAGCTGGAAGACACAGATCCGTGCGCCGCTGCAGCAGATCTTCACCGGCGCGGCCTTCGGCCCCATCCTCGACGAGTGCAACGCGATCCACAAGCGCGTACTCAAGGGTCGGGTCTGGGTGGCGCTGCACATGCACGCCGGCGACGGCAATGTGCACACCAACATCCCGGTCAACAGCGACGACTACGAGATGCTGCAGACCGCACACGAGGCGGTGGCCCGCATCATGGTGCTGGCGCGCAGCCTGGACGGCGTCATCTCGGGCGAACACGGCATCGGCATCACCAAGCTGGAGTTCCTGACCGATGCCGAGCTGGGTCCCTTCGCGGCCTACAAGGCCAAGGTTGACCCCGAAGGCCGCTTCAACAAGGGCAAGCTGCTGCGCGGTGCCGCGCACCAGTCGCTGGTCGCGGGCGATGCGAGCGTGCGCCAGGCCGACCTGGCCAACGCATACACACCATCGTTCGGCCTCATGGGCCATGAGTCGCTGCTCATGCAGCAGAGCGACATCGGCGCCATCGCCGATTCGGTCAAGGACTGCCTGCGCTGCGGCAAGTGCAAACCGGTCTGCTCGACGCACGTGCCTCGCGCCAACCTGCTGTACAGCCCGCGCAACAAGATCCTGGCGACGTCGCTGCTGGTCGAGGCCTTCCTCTACGAAGAACAGACGCGCCGCGGCATCAGCATCAAGCATTGGGAAGAGTTTGAAGATGTGGCCGACCACTGCACGGTCTGCCACAAGTGCCTTTCGCCCTGCCCGGTGAAGATCGACTTCGGCGACGTGTCGATGAACATGCGCAACCTGCTGCGCAAGATGGGTCAGAAGAGCTTCCGTCCCGGCAACGCGGCGGCGATGTTCTTCCTGAATGCGACCAGCCCGGAGACCATCAAGTTCATGCGTGCGGGCATGGTGGACGTGGGCTTCAAGGCCCAGCGCCTGGCCAACAAGGTGCTCAAGCTCGCCGCGCGCAAGCAAACCAGCGCGCCGCCGGCCACGCTCGGCCCGGCGCCGGTCAAAGAGCAGGTGATCCACTTCATCAACAAAAAGATGCCGGGTGGCCTGCCCAAGAAGACGGCGCGCGCCCTGCTGGACATCGAGGACAAGGACTACGTGCCGATCATTCGCAACCCGGTGGACACCACGGCCGAGACCGAAGCGGTGTTCTATTTTCCGGGGTGCGGTTCGGAGCGACTGTTCAGCCAGGTGGGTCTGGCCACGCAGGCGATGCTGTGGCACGCGGGTGTGCAGACCGTGCTGCCGCCGGGTTACCTGTGCTGCGGCTACCCGCAACGCGGCTCGGGCCAGTTCGACAAGGCCGAGAAGATCATCACCGACAACCGGGTGCTGTTCCACCGCGTCGCCAACACCCTGAACTACCTGGACATCAAGACCGTGGTGGTCAGCTGCGGCACCTGCTACGACCAGCTGCAGGGCTACAAGTTCGAGGAGATCTTCCCGGGCTGCCGCATCATCGACATCCACGAGTACCTGCTGGAAAAGGGGATCACCCTGCCGGCCGGGCAAGGTGGTTACCTGTACCACGAGCCTTGCCACAACCCGATGAAGCTGCAGGACTCCTTGAAGACTGTCAAGGCCCTGGTGGGCGAGGGCGTCGTCAAGAGCGAACGCTGCTGTGGCGAGAGTGGCACGCTCGGCGTGACGCGGCCTGACATCTCGACCCAGGTGCGCTTCCGCAAGGAAGAAGAAATCCGCAAGGGTGAAGCCACGCTGCGTGCCGCAGGCACCGTGGGCGAGAAGGCCAACATCAAGATGCTGACCTCTTGCCCGAGCTGCCTGCAAGGCCTCACGCGCTACGGCGACGACCTGCAGAACGGCTTGCTGGAAGCCGACTACATCGTGGTCGAGATGGCGCGCCAGATACTGGGCGAAAACTGGCTGCCCGAATACGTCGCGCACGCCAACCAGGGCGGTATCGAACGCGTACTGGTCTGATCAATACAAGGATTTCCATGGCTGGCCTGAACAAAGACACCCCGACGCCGCAAGACATTACCGTGCACGGCGCCTCGCGCCTGCTGGAGATTGCCTTCTCGGACGGACAGACGTTCCGCATCCCGTTCGAGCTGATGCGCGTGTATTCGCCCTCGGCCGAGGTGCAGGGTCACGGCCCGGGTCAGGAGACATTGCAGACCGGCAAGCGCGAAGTTGGCCTTGTCTCCCTGGAACAGGTCGGCAACTATGCGGTGCAGCCGACCTTCTCCGACGGCCATGAATCGGGCATTTACACCTGGGATTACCTGTATTTCCTGGGATCGCAGCAGGAACAACTCTGGAACGATTACCACCAGCGGCTTCAGGCCGCCGGGGTCGATCGCGACGCACCGATGCCGGAAAAGGGCGGACACGCCTGCGGCAGCCACTGACCCCGACGGAGACACATTCCATGGCCACCACCCACTTCGGCTTCCAGACCGTCGACGAGCAGGAAAAAGCGAAGCACGTGCGCAGCGTGTTCGACTCGGTCGCGCCCAAGTACGACGTGATGAACGACCTCATGTCGGCTGGCCTGCACCGGATCTGGAAGCGCTACACGATCACCGTGGCCAACCCGCAGCCGGGCCAGCAGGTGCTGGACATTGCGGGCGGCACGGGTGACCTGTCGCTGGCGTTCGCCAAACGCGTCGGCCCCACTGGCCGGGTGGTCCACACCGACATCAATGAAGCCATGTTGCGCGAAGGCCGCAACCGGCTGCTCGACCTGGGACAGGTGTTGCCGACCATGGTCTGCGACGCCGAGAAGCTGCCGTTTGCCAGCGAGAGCTTCGATTTCGTTTCGGTGGCGTTTGGTTTGCGCAACATGACGCACAAGGACCAGGCGCTGGCAGAGATGTGCCGCGTCCTCAAACCGGGGGGGAAACTGCTGGTCTTGGAGTTTTCCCGCGTCGCCAAGCCGCTGGAAAAGGCGTATGACTGGTACTCGTTCAACGTGCTGCCGAAGCTGGGCAAGCTGGTGGCCAATGACGAGCACAGCTATCGCTACCTGGCCGAGTCGATTCGCATGCATCCCGGCCAGGAAGAATTGCGCCAGCTCATGAAGTCGGCCGGATTCGGGCACGTGGACGTGCACAACCTGAGTGCCGGTGTGGTGGCGCTGCATCTCGGGATCAAGTGTTGACGGGTTGACGGGTTGAACCAGAGGGAGAAAGAACATGAAGCCGTGGTGGACAGGGGGTTTGGGCAAGAGGCTTGCGATGCGCGGACTTCTGCGGCGCAAGAGTGCAGCGGCGACGCCTGTGGGCATGCTGGCGGCCTCCGGCCCCGGTGGCCCGGTGGTGGAGCCCAAGGGATACAGTCCGAAAAACGTGGGCAACGATGCGTCGGCGCGCCCCTGGGAGTCGGTGGCCGAGGTTGCTGCGTCTGCCAGCGCGGGCCGCACGGTACCCGAGGGGTTCGACGCCGACGGTTTCCTGCAGGCCTCCAAGTCCAATTTTGTCAATCTCCAGGAGGCCTGGGACCGGGCCGACGTTGCCAGCCTGCGGGCCATGATGACCGACGGCATGCTGGCCGAAATCCAGACCCAGCTCGTCGAGCGCGAGCGCGCTGCCATCGAGCCGAACCGCACGGAAGTGGTGATGCTGGAGGCGCAGTTGCTGGGGCTGGAGGAGCTGGAAAGTGCCTACCTCGCCAGTGTCGAGTTCTCCGGGATGATTCGCGAGGATCTGTCGGCCGGTCCCAATCCGTTCCGCGAGATCTGGAACATCACCCGACCCAAAGCCGGCGACAGCGGCTGGCTGGTGGCGGGCGTTCAGGCTCTGCAGTGAGCCTGCACCGTACCTCTCGGGTCCACCGGGCCTGACGGGTACGGGTTATCCGTCAAAATCGGGGGATCATGCAAAGCGATTCCCCCACCTCTTCGTCCGCGCCCCGTTCGCCCCTGGGCTTTCTGCAGTCGCTGCTGGGCAGCGTCCGTCCTCCCGAGTGGGTGGTCGACGAGGTGCAGAACCGGGTGGTTCTCTTTCTCAACCATGTGTTGATGCAGGAACCTCAGGCACAGCAACGCTTGCGCCGCCAGCAGGGCAAGCCGGTGCGGGTGCAGTGGGGCGACTTTCATCTCACCCTGGCCGCCACGCCCGCAGGGCTGCTGGAACGCCCGGCCGGCGACCGCCAACCTGAACTCAACGTGACCCTGACGCAGGCTTCGCCCTTTGCACTGGCGCAGAAGGTGCTGGCCGGGGAGCGCCCAGGCGTCGACATCCAGGGTGATGTGCAACTGGCGGCCGAAGTGGCTTGGCTGGTGGACAACGTGCGCTGGGACGTTGAAGAGGATCTTTCTCGGCTGGTGGGCGATGCGATGGCGCACACGCTGGTGGGCGGTGCACGCTCCGCTGCGACGGCCGTGAAGGCCTTTGTCGGTCGCCGCGCTCCTGGCGGGGCGGGTCGGGGCGACGGACACTCCGCATGACCCGGCTGCTGCGTGGACTGTTCATCGTCTGGGTGGTGCTGCGCCACGGGCTGGACGAGCTGGTGCTGTCCAGCTTCCAGCGTCCGGGCCTGCGGCTGCTGACCCGGATCGTTTCGATCGGGCGCAACCTCGATGCGCCGCGCGGACAGCGCCTGCGCGAAGCGCTGGAAGGCCTGGGCCCGATCTTTGTCAAGTTCGGGCAGGTGCTGTCGACCCGGCGTGACCTGCTGCCGCCGGACATCGCCGACGAACTCGCGCGCCTGCAGGACCGCGTGCCGCCGTTCGACAGCGCGATCGCTGTGGCCACCATCGAGCGCGCCTTCGGCAAGCCGCTGGACGAGGTGTTCAGCCATTTCGATCAGACGCCGGTGGCCAGCGCTTCCATCGCCCAGGTGCATTTCGCGACCTTGCGCGACGGCCGGCACGGCGGGCGGGAGGTGGCGGTCAAGGTGCTGCGGCCCAACATGCTGCCGGTGATCGAGAAGGACTTGAGCCTGATGCGCATGATGGCCGGCTGGGTCGAGAAGCTGTCGGCCGACGGCAAGCGCCTGAAGCCGCTGGAGGTGGTGTCCGAGTTCGACAAGTACCTGCACGACGAACTGGACCTGCTGCGTGAGGCGGCCAACGCTGCCCAGCTGCGCCGCAACATGGCGGGCCTCGACCTGGTGCTGATTCCCGAGATGTTCTGGGACTACTGCCGCACCGAAGTCATGGTGATGGAGCGCATGAACGGGGTGCCCATCAACCGCATCGAGGAACTGCGCGATCGCGGCGTCGACATTCCCAGGCTGGCGCGCGACGGCGTGACCATCTTCTTCACCCAGGTGTTCCGCGACGGGTTCTTCCACGCCGACATGCACCCGGGCAACATCCAGGTCAGTGTCGACCCGGCGACTTTCGGTCGCTACATCTCGCTGGACTTCGGCATCGTCGGCACGCTGACCGAGTACGACAAGGAATACCTGGCGCAGAACTTCACGGCGTTCTTCCGGCGCGACTACAAGCGCGTGGCCGAGCTGCACATCGAAAGCGGCTGGGTGCCGCCCGAAACGCGGGTGGATGAGCTGGAGTCCGCGATCCGGGCGGTGTGTGAGCCGTATTTCGACCGGCCGCTCAAGGAAATTTCGCTGGGCATGGTGCTGATGCGCCTGTTCCAGACGTCGCGCCGCTTCCATGTCGAAATCCAGCCGCAACTGGTTCTGCTGCAGAAGACGCTGCTGAACATCGAAGGCCTGGGGCGTGAACTGGATCCCGAGCTGGATCTATGGGCCACCGCCAAACCGTTCCTCGAAAAGTGGATGGTCGAGCAGGTCGGCCCGCAGAAGCTGCTGCAGCAACTCAAGGCAGAAGCGCCCCAGTACGCCAAGCTGTTGCCGGCCCTGCCGCGGCTGCTCAACGACTACCTCCAGCACCGGCCGCACCAGCTGCGCGCCGAGCTGGACAGCCTGGTGGCGGAGCAGCGCCGCACCAACCGGCTGCTGCAGGGCATCGTCTACGCAGGGATCGGCTTCCTGCTGGGGCTGATCCTCCTGCCGATGCTGGTTCGCCTGCTGCTGCGCCTGTAGCTCTGGCGAGGTCCTTTTTACCGGGGATCTTGAACCCGGAAAAGACGGCCCCCATCTATAATTTCAGGTTTTGTTCCACTTCCCGGGCCAGCCGGGGCGCCACCGGCTTGGCCGGTCTGAAGCGCCCCCAGGGTTGGTTTCCGTCACTTCCTTTGCCCAAGCCATGCCGATCTATGCCTACAAGTGCGAGTCCTGCGGCCACGCCAAGGACGTCCTGCAGAAAATTTCCGACACGCCGTTGACCCATTGCCCGTCCTGCGGAGCAGATGCATTCCGCAAGCAACTGACGGCCGCCGGCTTCCAGCTCAAGGGCTCGGGCTGGTACGCCACCGATTTCAAGGGTGGAGCCGGCGCCGCGGCCGCCCCGGCGGCTGGCGCCGCTGCTGCTCCTGCGGCCGAGAGCAAGCCGGCCGAAGCGGCCAGCGCTGCGCCGTCCACGCCCTGCGGCGGTTCCTGCGCCTGTCATTGATGCCAATGGATCGCATGGCCTCTGTCCGCAAGTGGCTGCTGGCCGGTCTGCTGGTTCTGGTGCCACTCATCATCACCCTTTGGGTGCTGGAGTGGGTTGTCTCGACGCTGGACCAGACGCTGCGCATCCTGCCGGCCGCCTGGCAGCCCGATCAGCTGTTTGGCTTCCACATCCCCGGCCTGGGGGTGATCTTCGCGCTGGTCGTGGTGCTGTCCATCGGCGCACTGGCCTCGAACATCATCGGCAACCAGCTGGTGAACTGGTGGCACGCCCTGCTGCACCGCATCCCCGTGGTGCGCTCGATCTATTCGGGCGTCAAGCAGATCTCCGACACCCTGTTTTCCGAAAAGGGCAACGCCTTTCGCAAGGCGGTGCTGGTGCAATGGCCACACACCGGCATGTGGACCATCGGGTTTCAGACTGGCGCACCGGGCGGCGAGGTGTTGCAGCATCTGCACGCCCAGACGACCGATGAAGGCCTGCCAGACGCATTTCTGAGTGTCTTCGTGCCCACCACGCCCAATCCCACTGGCGGCTATTTCGTCATGGTGCGCCAGAGCGATTGCGTCGAATTGCAGATGTCCGTGGACGAAGCGCTGACCTACATCGTGTCCATGGGCGTGATCGTGCCCGGGGGCCCCAAGAACCCTGCCTTGAAGACGGCGGAAGCTTCCGCCCATCACTGAATTTCCTGCCACTGGATGTGGCAACACTGCTGAAAGAAGAACCGACATGGCCATGCGCTCCCACTATTGCGGTCTGGTGACCGAAGCCCTTCTGGGCCAAACCGTGAAACTCTGCGGCTGGGTCAACCGCCGCCGCGACCATGGCGGCGTGATCTTCATCGACCTGCGCGACCGCGAAGGCTATGTGCAGGTGGTCTGTGACCCCGACCGCGCCGAGATGTTCAAGACCGCAGAAGACGTGCGCAACGAGTTCTGCGTGCAGGTCACCGGCCTGGTGCGTGCCCGCCCGGCTGGCACCACCAACGACAAGCTCAAGAGCGGCCAGATCGAAGTGCTGTGTCACGAGCTCAAGGTGCTCAACGCTTCGGTCACGCCGCCGTTCCAGCTGGATGACGACAACCTCAGCGAGACCACCCGCCTGACGCACCGCGTGCTGGACCTGCGCCGCCCCTACATGCAGAACAACCTGATGCTGCGCTACCGCGTGGCGATGGAAGTGCGCAAGTTCCTGGATGCCAACGGCTTCATCGACATCGAGACGCCCATGCTGACCAAGAGCACGCCCGAAGGCGCGCGCGACTATCTGGTGCCCAGCCGCGTGCACGACGGCCAGTTCTTCGCGCTGCCGCAAAGCCCACAGCTGTTCAAGCAGCTGCTGATGGTGGCCGGCTACGACCGTTACTACCAGATCACCAAGTGCTTCCGCGATGAAGACCTGCGCGCCGACCGCCAGCCGGAATTCACCCAGATCGATATCGAGACATCGTTCCTGACCGAGGAAGACATCCGCGAGATGTTCCAGGGCATGATCAAGACGGTGTTCCAGAACACTCTGGGCGTGGACCTGGGCGAGTTCCCCATCATGGCGTACAGCGAAGCCATGCACCGCTTCGGCTCGGACAAGCCTGACCTGCGCGTGAAGATGGAGTTCACCGAACTCACCGACGTCATGGCCGACGTGGACTTCAAGGTCTTCAGCGCGCCGGCGCAGATGACGGGCGGCCGCGTGGTCGCACTGTGCGTGCGTGGCGGTGCCGAAATGCCGCGCAGCGAGATCGACGCCTACACCGAGTTCGTCAAGATCTACGGCGCCAAGGGCCTGGCCTGGATCAAGGTCAACGAACTGGCCAAGGGCAAGGACGGTCTGCAGTCGCCCATCGTCAAGAACCTGCACGACAAGGCGATCGCCGAGATCCTCTCCCGCACCGGCGCGCAGGATGGCGACATCCTGTTCTTCGGCGCCGACAAAGCCAAGATCGTCAACGACGCCATCGGCGCGCTGCGCCTGAAGATCGGCCACAGCGCCCTGGGCAAGAAGAACGGCCTGTTCGAAGACCGCTGGGCCCCGATGTGGGTGGTGGATTTCCCGATGTTCGAGCACGACGAAGAAGCCGACCGCTGGACCGCCGTGCACCACCCGTTCACCGCGCCGAAAGACGGCCACGAGGACTGGATGGTCACCGCACCCGAGAAGTGCATCGCCAAGGGCTACGACATGGTGCTCAACGGCTGGGAAATCGGCGGTGGCTCGGTCCGTATCCACACCGCGGCCGTGCAGCAGAAAGTGTTTGACGCGCTCAAGATCACACCCGAAGAAGCGCAGCTCAAGTTCGGCTTCCTGCTGGATGCGCTGCAGTACGGCGCGCCCCCGCACGGCGGCCTGGCCTTCGGCCTGGACCGTATCGTCACGCTGATGACCGGCGCCGAGTCCATCCGCGACGTGATCGCCTTCCCCAAGACCCAGCGCGCCCAGTGTCTGCTGACCCAGGCTCCGAGCCCGGTGGACGAGAAGCAGCTGCGCGAACTGCACATCCGCCTGCGCAACCCTGACGCGGTCAAGGCGGTCTGAGCAGGGCTTCAGCTAGGATGAAAGGGCGCCATGGGCGCCCTTTTTGTTTTTCTCCATGGCGCAACTTCCGATCAGGACCACATTCAAGATCCCGCGCTCCGTTCTGGTGGTCATCCATACCCAGGATCTGGATGTGTTGCTGATTGAGCGAGCCGACTCGCCCGGGTTCTGGCAGTCGGTCACCGGGTCGTTGGACCGCGAGGACGAGGCGTTTGAGGTTGCAGCTGCACGCGAGGCCGCGGAGGAAACCGGGCTGGATGCCAAGGCCGCTGGAAACGTGCTGACGGACTGGCGGCTGGAAAACGTCTACGAAATCTACCCGCAGTGGCTGCACCGGTATGCGCCGGGGGTCTTGCTCAACACGGAGCGGGTATTCGGGCTTTGCATTCCCGAGGCAATGCCGGTGGCGCTCAATCCCCGGGAACACCGGTCGCAACTCTGGCTGCCGTGGCGAGAGGCCGCCGATCGGTGTTTTTCATCGTCGAATGCCGAGGCCGTACTTCATCTGCCGGCCTTTGTTTCAGGAATGAAAAAATCAAAACATAAGGGTTAACCCTTGTCCTGGATTTCGTTCCAGGTTCGTTGGCTGCATATCGATTTCATGTGCAAGAAGTTACTAAAAAGGTACTTCTTGCGCAGCACAAGCCCTTCCAACGGGCCTTTCCGCTCCCTTTTTTTGGTACCCTAGAAAGGTACAACCTAAGTTACAAGCGCGGGCAGTCCGTAGCGTCTTGTTACACAAAATACGCACCAGCATGAACAAGTCATACAAGTCGATCTGGAACGAGTCCTTGGGCACCTACGTGGCGGCTTCCGAAGTTGCCGTTTCCGGCGGGCGCAAGGTGTCCTCGGCCCGCAAGTCTCGGCGGGCGCCTGAGCGGGCCCTCTCCAGCCAGATCGCTTTGGAGCAGCGCATCGTCTTTGATGCGGCCCTGCCGGCAACGGTCATTGAAACCAATACCGACAAGTCGCAGACGCAGGACCTGTTGTTGCTGGCGGATGACAACCACACCGCCGATTCGGCTGCTTCGACCACGGCGACAGTGCCTGCGGAATCCGTTGCCACTCCTGCTACAACGAGCGTCACCACAGTGCCTGTGACGACTGGAGCCGCCACAGCGCCGGTAGAAGCTCCCGCCACGACCACGACCACCACGGTGGCGGCGGAACGCCCCAGCGAGGCGGTCGCGGTGGCCAAACCCGTGGCGTCGACGCCGATGGCAGTGGCGGATCGCCCACAAGTGCAGACCAATCCGGACGATGCCACACCTGCGGTGATCGACGTCGCCGTGGCTGCTGACCAGGTTCGTGTCGAGGTGATCTTCGTCGACTCGGTGGCGGCCAGCATTGTCGATGACCTGGACTGGGTGCAGGGACAGGTTTACGTGCTCGACGCCAACCGTGATGGCGTCGAACAGATGGCTGAAATCCTGGCGGGTCAGACGGGCATCGACGCGATTCACATCATCAGCCACGGCAGCGCAGGTCAACTGGAGCTGGGCAATGCTGTGCTGGACACGACCTCGATTGCCGAGGAGCATGCCGACGAGTTGGCAGTCATCAGGGCCTCGCTGTCACAGGACGCGGACATCCTTCTCTACGGCTGCGAGGTTTCCTCGACCCCAGAGGGCATTGCCTTTGTGGACGCTCTGGCCGACGCGACGGGTGCCGATGTGGCCGCTTCGGACGACATGACGGGCACGGAGATGCTGGGCGGTGACTGGGTGCTGGAAACCCGGTCCAGCGACGGCAGCATCGAAACTGTCGTGATCACAGCGGCGGAGTGGGCTGGTGTCCTCACCACCCCGGCCAACGTAGGCGCTGGTGCGGTTCTGGGGACCGATGCGGCAAAGAACATCTACAGCATCGACCTCACCACCGGCAAGGCCACCCTTTTGACAACCGCTCCGGCCACCGTCGGTGGTGTGTCCACCGGAACCTCGGGAACTGGGCTGAACTCCCTTGCCGTCGACCAAGTCAATGGCCTCATCTATTACTGCTCGAACGACTCAGCCACTGGCAACGTCGCGCTGTTTGCGTACGACTACATCAACAACACGCACATCCTTGTTGACTCGGATCTGACCAACAATGCGGCGGGTGTGGGCAACGTCGCGGTTGGCGCCACCGGGTTGGGCAGCGGGGGTGCAACGTTCGCCAACGGCGCACTCTATCTGGGTGTCGAGAACAACTTGGGTGGTGACGGTGGCGGCACTGTGGCGGACGATTCGATCTACCGGATCGCGTTGTCCGCCGACGGCCGCAGCGTGAACACGGCTGCCGGATCGGTCACGCTCCTGGTGAGCAACATCATCAACAACGACTGGGGTGATCTTGGATACGACTCCGCAACCAACACGCTGTTGAGCTCACAGGGCACGACCCTGGCGCGTTACTCATTGAATGCCGGCGGCACCGCTGTGACGGCCACCACGACGGGGATCTCCAAGCCGTCGACCAATACGCAGGTTGCTTTGAGTCAGGCCGGCAACGTGTACGTGCTGGGCACAAGCATCCAGCAGATCAACGCCACCACGGGCGCCAACATCGGCACGGCGGTCAACATCACCACCAATGGCACGACCGCACTGGGATCGCTCAACGATGCCGCGGCCTGGACGCCGCCGACCGCCAACCTGGGTGACCGGATCTTTACCGATACCAACACCAACGGCGTCTTTGATGGCACCGACTCCGGCATTGCGGGCGTGACCGTGCGGCTGGTGGATGACGTCAACAACAACGGGGTTGTGGACGCGGGTGAGCGGGTGCTCGCAATCGACACCACCAATGCCACCGGTAACTATCTGTTCACCGGGGTTCTGCCGGGCAACTACATCGTCCAGGTCACGGATACGGGTGGCGTCCTGGGTACCGGACGCACCTACACCACGGCGGGCGGTGCCACCAGAGCCGATGCGGATGTTTCTCAGGTCGGGAGCACCAACCTCGCGTTGGACTTCGGTCTGAACAACAGGCCCCCGGTGAACGTGGTTCCCGGGACCCAAACGGTTCCCGAAGACGGCACTCTGAATATTGTTGGGGTGTCCACGAGCGACCCCGACGGCAACCTGGCCACCACTCAGCTGACCATCACCAACGGCATCATGAACGTCAGCCTGGCTGGTGGTGCAACCATTTCCGCCGGTGCCAACGGAAGCGGTACGCTGACACTGTCCGGGACCGCAGCGCAGATCAACGCAGCTCTCGCGTCCATCGCTTATCAGCCGACGGCCAACTACTTCGGCGCGTCGGTATTGACGGTTGTGTCAACGGACGTGGCAGGCCTCTCCGACACCGACACGGTCAACATCAATGTGACTTCGGTCGACGACTTCCCGGTGGCTACCGCAAACACGGCGACGGTTGCCGAAGGCTCGGCCAACGTCAGCGGCAACGTCAAGACCGACGGCACGGCCGACACCAACGGTGACGGCACGCCGGCGCAGAACACGACGGCGCTGACGGGCTCGGGCACAGGCAGCTACGGCACGGTGAGCCTAAACGCCGACGGCACGTACACCTACACACTGAACAACGCCAACACCACGGTGCAGCAGCTCGCTCCTGGAGAGACGCTGCAAGAGGTCTATACCTACCGCCTGACGGACAAGGACGGTGACACCTCGACGGCGACGCTGACGATCACGATCACCGGCACGGAAGACCTGCCGGTTGCCGTCAACGACACAGCCACGATCGCTGAAGGTGCTGCCACGGTGACGGGCGGTGTGAAGACCAACGACACCAACGGTGACGGCACGCCTGCGCAGAACACGACGGCGCTGAGCGGCTCGCCCACGGGCAGCTACGGCACGGTGAGCCTGAACGCCGACGGCACGTACACCTACACGCTGGACAACGCCAACACCACGGTGCAGCAGCTGGCCCCTGGAGAGACGCTGGCGGAGACGTACACGTACGTGCTGACGGACAAGGACGGAGACACCTCGACGGCGACGCTGACGATCACCATCACCGGTGCGGAAGACCTGCCGGTGGCGGTGGCCGACACCGCCACGATTGCGGAAGACACGGCCACGGTGACGGGCGGTGTGAAGACCAACGACACCAACGGTGACGGCACGCCGGCGCAGAACACGACGGGGATCGTTGGCTCGCCCACGGGCAGCTTCGGCACCGTGGCTCTGAACCCGGACGGCACGTACACGTACACGCTGAACAACGCCAACACCACGGTGCAGCAACTCGCTCCTGGAGAGACGCTGCAAGAGGTCTATACCTACCGCCTGACGGACAAGGACGGAGACACC